>CAVUYD010000009.1:0-152548 GCA_963745645.1 uncultured Actinomycetes bacterium | reverse complement strand
CCGCACGGCTATCAAGTGGACAAGGTTCCCTTGGTGGAGGGCACCCCGGTGCCCTCGACGCGTACCGCGTCGCGCAGCGTGCGTGCGACACCCTTGAACGACGCTTCGATGACGTGGTGGCCGTTCTTGCCCGACACGCTGCGGACGTGCAGCGTGAGGCGCGCGCCGTCGACGAAGCCCTTCCAGAACTCCTCGGCCAGCTGCGGGTCGAACGTGCCGATCCATTCGGCGACCGGATCGACGTCGTAGACGAGGTAAGGGCGGCCCGACAGGTCGACCGCGACTTGTACGAGCGCTTCGTCGAGTGGCACGAGCGCGTTCGCGAAGCGGCGCACGCCGGCCTTGTCGCCCAGCGCCTGCTGCAGCGCGTTGCCGATCACGATGCCGGTGTCCTCGACCGTGTGGTGCAGGTCGACGTCCAGGTCGCCCTGCGCGGCGACGGTGAGGTCGAAGCCCGCGTGCTTCCCGAGCTGCTCCAGCATGTGGTCGAAGAACGGGATCCCGGTGGCGATCTGTGTCGTTCCGGTGCCGTCGATGACGAGCGTGACTGCGACGTTCGTCTCCTTGGTCGTGCGTTCCAGCTCGGCCGACCGACTGGCGCTCGGACCGCTCATGCCCAAACCCTCATCCGCAGACCTCCTCGAGCGCTGCGAGCAGCGCGTCGTTCTCGGCGGGCGTGCCGACCGTCACCCGCAAGCATCCTTCGACCCGCGGCCAGCGCGAGAAGTCGCGGAGGAGCACGCCCCGCTCGAGCAGCCGCTCCCACAGGTCGTGGGCGTCACCATCGACGCGCACGAGCAGGAAGTTCGCGCCCGACGGATACGGGTGCAGCGCGCGGAACTCCTGCAGCGCGGCGAAGAGGCGGCCGCGCTCCTCCACGAGCGCCGCGACCCGCGTGTCCATCTCGGCGCGGAATTCGAGCGCGACCTCGCCCGCGACCTGCGTGGGTACCGAGAGCGCGTACGGCAGCGCGACTTTCTCGAGCTCCTCGAGCACCCATGCCGGGCCGACGGCGAACCCGAGCCGAATGGCGGCCAGCGACCACACCTTCGAATACGTCCGCACCACGACGAGCGGGCGGATGTCGTCGACGAGCTCCACGGCGCTCCACGGCGCGAACTCGCCATAGGCCTCGTCGACCACCAGCAGCGCGCTCGCGGCCGCGGCGACGTCGGCGAGCCGCTCGATCACGTCGCGCGCCTCGACCGTTCCCGTCGGGTTGTTCGGGCTGCACACGAACACGATGCTCGGGCGGCTCGCCGCGATGAGCGCTTCCGCGGCCGGCACATCGATGCCGAAATCGGCCCGCCGCTCTCCCGTGACGACGTCGGTGCCCGTGATCCGCGCGATGTGGGCGTGCAGCGCGTAGGTCGGTTCGAACAGCGCGGCACGCCGGCCCGGTCCTCCGTACGTGAGCAACAGCGTCTGCAACACCTCATTGGACCCGTTGGCGCAGAAGATCCGCTCGACCGGTTGGCCGAGAAACGCACCGAGGCGAGCGCGCAGCGCACCGGCGGCGCGGTCCGGGTAGCGGTGGTAGTCGACCGTGGCGAGCGCGTCGAGCCAGCGCGCAAGGAACACGTCCGGTGGCGGATACGGACTCTCGTTGGTGTTGAGCCGTACCGGCACATCGACTTGTGCGGAGTGGTAGCCCTCGAGTGCACGCAGGTCGTCCCGCGGCAGGATGAGATCACTCACGGCTGATCCGCGTTCTGAGCC
This sequence comes from uncultured Actinomycetes bacterium, assembly GCA_963745645.1. Taxonomy (GTDB): domain Bacteria; phylum Actinomycetota; class Acidimicrobiia; order IMCC26256; family PALSA-610; genus CAVUFH01. The sequence continues at coordinate 150,829 of CAVUYD010000009.1, read as the reverse complement.
TGGCGCAACCGGACCGCGTCGGCGTGCGCGTCCAGCCCTTCGCTCGCGGCCAGCGTTCGCACGAACGGCGCGACCCGCTCGAGCGCGCCGTCGTCCAGGGTGACGACGTGCACGTGCTTCTGGAAGTCGGCGACCCGCAACGCGCTCGCGAAGCGGGCGGTACCGGCGGTGGGAAGTACGTGGTTGACACCGGCGACGTAGTCGCCGATCACCGCGGGCGCGTCGGCGCCGACGAACACCGCGCCGGCGTGGCGGACGAGCGGGACGAGCAGCGCGGCATCCTCACACATGAGCTCGAGGTGCTCGGGCGCGATCGCGTTGGCGGCATCCATCGCCTGGTCGGGTCCGTCGACGAGCACGATCCGGCCGCCCGAAGCGAGCGTCGCGGCCGCGTCGTCGTGCCGGCGCGTCGCCGCGAGCAACGCTTCGAGCGCGCCCTCCACGTTGTCGGCGACGGCTGGATCCCATGTGATCACGGCGACCGCGCCACCCGGCCCGTGCTCGGCCTGCGCGAGGAGGTCGGCGGCGACCCACGCGGGATCGACGGTCGTCGTCGGCGACGATCGCGACTTCCGAAGGGCCCGCGAAGCCGTCGATCCCGACGATCGGCGCGACGGCTGCGCTTCGCTTCCGCCACGTAGGCGTTGCCGGGTCCGACGATCACGTCGACCGCGCGGATCGACTCCGTGCCGTACGCGAGCACGGCGACCGCCTGCGCGCCGCCGATGCGGTACATCTCGTCGACCCCGGCGAGGGCAGCCGCCGCGAGCACGGTGTCGTCGACGGTGCCGTCGGCTCGTGGGGGTGAGCACACGACCACTTCGGGCACGCCCGCGACGCGAGCGGGGATCGCCGTCATGAGCACCGTCGACGCCAGCGGCGCGCGCCCGCCCGGCACGTAGCAGCCGGCTCGGTCGACGGGCACGACGAGCTCGCGCACGCGGATGCCGGAGCGTTCGTGGTGCGCTTCTTCTCGCGCTGCGCCTCGTGCCACGCGACGATCTGGTCGCGCGCGAATTCGAGCGCGGCGCGCAGATCAGGATCCAGGCGCGCCAGCGCCGCGTCACGTTCGGCTGCGCCGACCGCGAAGTCGTCCAGGCGACAGCCGTCGAACCGCTCCGTGAACTCGCGTACCGCAGCGTCGCCTCGGGTGCGGACCGCCGCGACGATCTCCAGCGCGGCGGCCGCGACGCCGGCGCCGGCCGGGTCGGGCCGGACGAGCTGCGCCCGGAGGTCTCCGGTGAGGCCCCGGACGTCGGTGCGAGTGAGGACGTGAGTGGCCATGTGAACGGCTGCATCGTACCGGCGGGCCTTCGGGGCCCCGCCGATTTGCTACACACGGGGCCGTGGATCCTCGAACCGACCTCGCCGCGCTCTCGAGCATCGGCGCGCAGATCGACGACCTGGCCGAGCGGGTCACCGAGATGGCCGACGGGTACGGCGAGACGCCGGACTCGTCGGTCACGACGGAGCTGTACGCCGCCGAACGGGCCTTGCTCGGCGCTCGGCGCGCGCTCGAACGCGCCTCGGGCTACATGGAACAGATGACCGCACGCGGCTGAGGCTCACGCGCGCTTCGCTTTCACCTTCGCCTTCGTCGCAAGCGGTCCGACACGGAACGCCGACGGACAGATGTCGTTGCACACGCAGACGTCGCAGCGGGGGCGCTTGGCGTCACAGACCTTGCGGCCGTGCTCGATGAGCCGGAGCGAGAACTTGCCCCGCTCCTCCGGCGCGACGATGCCGTTCAGGTCGAGCTCGATCTTCACCGGGTCGGTCTCGTTCGTGAGCTTCAGCCGCGAGGAGAGCCGGGTCACGTGCGTGTCGACCGGTAGTCCGGGGAGGTCGAACCACACCGAGCGCACGACGTTCCCCGTCTTGCGCCCGACTCCCGGCAGCGTGACGAAGTCGTCGAGCTCGGTCGGAACCTCCCCGCCGTAGCGCTCCTCGAGCGCCTGCGCCATCCCGATGATGTTCTTGGTCTTCGAACGGAAGAACCCGGTCGACTGGATGAGGCGCTCGACGTCCGCCGGAGCGGCGTGGGCGAGATCGGCCGGGGTCGGGTACTTGGCGAACAGCTCGGGCGTCACAATGTTCACGCGCTCGTCGGTGGTCTGCGCCGAAAGGATCGTCGCCACGAGGAGCTGGTACGCGTCGTCGTGGTTGAGCGCGCAGCGGACGTCCGGATACTCGTCCCGGAGCCGCGTCACGACTTCTTCGGCGCGCGTCCGCGCGCCGCGGGGGCGGGGCATCGGCCGAGAGTACCCTCGACGCGTGCCCGCTCCGATCGTCACCGAGGTGACACCCGCCGAGTTCCCGAGCGTCGCGGATCGCGTGCGCGCCCTCGACGACGCGGTCCGCGCGGACACCGGCCATGACGCCCTCGGAGGCGCGGTATGGCGAGATATCGCCCAGCCCGACGCGGACTCGTTCGGGCTCCTGTGCGACGACCTCGCGTATGCGCACGTCGCGCGCGAGCGACAACTTCTCGCCCCGGCACTGGGCGATCGGCCTCGCACTCGCGCCGCCCGCGCGCACGGTCGAGATCGTGCGCGCGCTGCTCGACGCAGCCGCGCGTCACGTGGCCGCGCACGGCGGCGGCCGGATGGTGTGCTGGGTGTTCGACGCGCAACCAGTCGACGACGAGCTGCTCGGCGCGGCCGGCTTCCTGCCCGCTCGTGATCTCTACGAGATGCGCGTGCCGCTCCCGCTCGCGGAGATTCCGGTGTGGCCCGCCGGCGTCGAGGTGCGCGACTTCGAACCCGGACGCGACAACGCCGCGTGGCTGCACGTGAACAACCGCGCGTTCGAGAACCACCCGGAGCAAGGCGCGTGGATCGAGTCGACCCTGCGCCGCCGGCTGGCCGAGGATTGGTTCGACGCGTCGCTCTTCGTCCTCGCGCTCGATGCCGACGGTCTGGCCGGATTCAATTGGTGCAAGTTGCACGCGGCTTCGGACTCCGAGCCGGTGCTCGGAGAGATCTGGGTGATCGGCGTGGACCCGCGGATGGCCGGCACGGGCCTCGGGCGCCCGCTCGCGATCGAGGGCCTGGCGCGGATGCACGCCCGTGGGGCCGGCACCGGCTCGTTGTTCACCAACGCCGACAACGAGCGCGCGCTCAAGCTGTACAAAGGGCTCGGGTTCGTGGTGCACCGCACCGATCGGTCCTACGCCCGTGACGTCGAGGCCGCGTGACCACGCGCTACCGAGCGACGCGTGACGAGTACCGCGCCACGCTCGCCGCGCGCGGCGAGCCGAAGTACCGGGCCGATCAGGTCTACGACGGGCTCTGGGCGCAACGCCGTCCCCTCGATGCGCTGACGAACGTCGGGAAGGGACTCCGCGACGATCTCGCGGCCGCGTTCCCCGAAGCGCTGGCTCCCGTCGTGGAGCAGCAGGGCGACGGCGGCCTCACCACCAAGTGGCTCTGGGCCGCGACCGGTGGCGCCCAGATCGAGACGGTCCTCATGCGCTACAAGGACCGGGCCACCGTGTGCATCTCGTCGCAGGCCGGTTGCGCGATGGGTTGCACCTTCTGCGCGACCGGCCAGGCCGGGTTCGAGCGGCACCTGGACGCCGGCGAGATCTGCGAGCAGGTGCTGCGGGCGCAGCACGCCTCACCGCAACGCATCGGGAACGTCGTCTACATGGGCATGGGCGAGCCGCTCGCCAACGTGGAGCCGGTGCTCGAGTCGCTGACGCGCCTCCACGCCGACGCCGGCTTCTCGGCCCGCCACCTCACAGTGTCGACCGTGGGCGTGGTGCCGGGCATCAACCGCCTGCGGGAGTTCCCGCTGCCGGTCACGCTCGCGGTCTCGCTGCACGCGCCCGACGACGCACTGCGCGAGCAGCTCGTCCCGCTCGACCGCCGCTACCCGATCGCCGAGGTGCTCGACGCCGCGCGCGCCTACGCGGAGGCCAAGGGCCGGCGCGTCACGTTCGAGTACGCGTGCATCTCGGGCACCAACGACCACCCGCACCAGGCCGACGCCCTGGCCGACCACCTGCGCGGGTTCCGGGGTGGCGCCCACGTCAACCTGATCCCCCTGAACCCGACCAGCGGGTTCGGCGGCCACGCGGCCGAGTCCGACCGCATCGCGCGCTTCGCGGCGCGGCTGCGCGAGCGCGGCGTCCAGGCGTCGATCCGGCGCAATCGCGGCGTCGACATCGACGCTGCGTGTGGTCAGCTGCGGAGCCGAGGGGTTGCGGCGAACCCGACGGCGGCGCAGCCGGCCGACCTCGGCGGCAAGCCCGACAGTCGGCGTTCGCCCGGTGCCGGCCCGGCCGAGCCGAACCCGGCCGCGGCATCGGCCACAATGGACCAGTGAACGAGCACCGCTTCTTCAACCCCTCGCAACCACAGACGCTCCAGACGGGCGTCCTGCTCTGCTACCTGAGCGCGGTGTTCGGTTTGATCTTCGGCGTGGTCGCCAGCTCCGCGATCCTCGCGCTGTTCATCATCATCGGCCTCGCCGCCGGCGGCTACGGCATCGCCAACGAGAAGCGCTGGGGCTACGTGCTCGCCGTCACCGCGGCGTCCCTGCACGTGCTCATGTACCTGCTCATCTACCGCTCGAGCATCATCACCGACGTCGGTCTGCTGATCTCGTTCGTCTTCGACGTCGCGCTCGTGCTCCTGCTGGTGCATCCGATGAGCCGCGACTACCAGCGCATCTGGTTCAAATAGCCCGGAGGCGCGGACGGTTGGAGCCGCGACTCCCAGCGCATCTGGTTCAAATAGCCCGGAGGCGCGGACGGTTGGAGCCGCGACTCCCAGCGCATCTGGTTCAAGTAACCGCCACCGCGTTACGGTGCCCCGCTCGCGGCGCTCGGGGGGCGGATGCAGTTCAACCTGGCCGACCTGTGGGAGCGCGTCGCCGACACCGTGCCCGCCCACGAGGCCTTCGTCTGCGGTGAACGGCGACTGACGTTCGCGGACGCGGACGCTCGCGCCAATCAGCTCGCGCACGTGCTCCAGGACCGCGGCATCGGCGCCGGCGACCACGTCGCCCTGTACCTGTACAACGGCGTCGAGTACCTCGAGGGCATGCTCGCCGCGTTCAAGCTCGGTGCGGTGCCGATCAACGTCAACTACCGATACGTCGAGGAGGAACTCCGGTACCTCCTCGACGACGCCGACGCGCGCGCCGTCGTGTTCCACGCCGAGTTCGGACCCAAGCTCGCGGCCATCGCCGCCGACCTCCCGGCACTGCAGACGTTCATCGCGGTCGGCGACGACGACGCACGCGACGGCGGTGCCGGCGCACCGGCCGGGGCGATCGCCTACGAAGCCGCCCTCGCAGGCGCGAGCGCGGCACGCGACTTCGCGACGCGCTCCGCCGACGCGCTGTACGTCCTGTACACAGGCGGCACCACGGGCATGCCGAAGGGCGTCATGTGGCGCCACGAGGACGTGTTCTTCGGCGCGATGGGTGGCGCCGGGGGCGGTGGCGCCCCGATCGAAACGCCGGAAGAGATCGCCGAGCGTTGCCTGCAGCCCCGCACCCGGTGCGTGCCCGCCTGTCCGTTCATGCACGGCACCGCGCACTGGATGGCGTTCAGCGCGCTGTTCACGGGGGGCTCGGTCGTGATCCCCACGGAGCGCCACCTGGACCCAGTCGAGTTGTGGGAGCTCATCGCGGCCGAGCAGGCGAACTTCCTCGTGCTCGTCGGCGACGCGTTCGCGCGCCCGCTCGTCGAGGTGCTGGACACGCCGGCCGGCGCGCACCTGGATCTGTCCTCGCTGCGGGTCCTGCTCTCGGGCGGGGCGATCCTCTCGCCCGCGGTGAAGCGCGCGCTCGTCGAGCGCCTTCCGGGTGTCCTCGTCGTCGATGGCTACGGCGCTTCGGAGACCGGCGGCCAGGGTCAGTCGGTGACCGTTGCCGGGGGCGAGATCCCGAGCGCGCCCCGCTTCCACGTCAACGACCAGACCGCGGTGCTCGACGACGACCTGCGCCCGCTGCCCGCCGGCGTGGTCGGCCGCCTGGCCCGGCGGGGCCACATCCCGCTCGGCTACTACAAGGATCCCGAGAAGACCGCGGCCACGTTCCCGGTCGTCGACGGCGTTCGGTGGTCCGTCCCCGGTGACCACGCGGTGGTCGAAGCCGATGGTGCGATCACGCTGCTGGGCCGCGGGTCGGTCTCGATCAACACCGGCGGCGAGAAGGTCTACCCGGAAGAGGTCGAATCCGTCCTGAAGGGCCATGCCGCCGTGTTCGACGCGGTCGTGGTGGGCGTCCCCGACGCCCGCTGGGGCGAACGCGTCGTCGCGGTCGTCCAGCCCCGCCCCGGCGAAGCACCCACCCTCGCCGCGCTCCAGGCGCACGCCCGCACGCACCTCGCCGGCTACAAGGTGCCGCGCGAGCTCGTCACCGTGACCGCGATCATGCGGTCACCGTCGGGCAAGCCCGACTACCGCTGGGCGCGCGCGGCGGCCACCGATCACCTGTCCGCGTGATCATCGGCCGAACGTTCACGCCGTGAACCACTCGGGCCACTACGGTCAGGGCGAGGAGCCGATGTGTCGAACCGCCTAGCCGACGAAACCAGTCCGTACCTGCGCCAGCACGGGGACAACCCCGTCGACTGGTACCCGTGGGGCGACGACGCGTTCGCGCTGCGCGCGGGCGCTCGACAAGCCGGTGTTCCTGTCGGTCGGCTACTCGTCGTGCCACTGGTGCCACGTCATGGCGCACGAATCGTTCGAGGACGCCGAGACCGCGGCGCTCATGAACGAGCTGTTCGTGAACGTGAAGGTCGACCGCGAAGAACGCCCGGACGTCGACGCGGTGTACATGCAAGCGGTGCAGGCGCTCACCGGCCGCGGCGGCTGGCCCATGAGCGTGTGGTGCACCCCCGGACGGCCGCCCGTTCTACGGCGGCACGTACTACCCGAACGAGGAACGGCACGGCATGCCGTCGTTCGAGCGCGTGCTGCGAAGCCGTCGCGGAAGCCTGGAACGAACGCCGCGAGGAAGTGCTCGAGCACGCGAGTCGCCTCACCGAGGCGATCGACGAGCAGGTGATGCGCCCCGAGACGACGCGGTCGAGCTGTCGCGCGCAACTCCTGCCGCGAGGCGTACGACAACATCGCGCGCCCAGTTCGAGCCGCAGTACGGCGGCTTCGGCACCGCGCCGAAGTTCCCGCAGGCGATGACGCTCGACTTCCTGTGCCGCGCGTACCTGCGCAACGAGTCCGAGCACACGCTCGACGATGATCACCACCACGCTCGACGCGATGGCCGCGGGCGGCATCTACGACCAGACTCGGTGGCGGCTTCGCGCGTTACTCCACCGACGACTACTGGCTCGTCCCGCACTTCGAGAAGATGCTGTACGACAACGCGCTGCTGACGCGCGCGTACCTGCACGCGTTCCTGCGTCACCGGCGAGCCGCGGTACCGCCGCATCGTCGAGGAGACGTCGAGTACGTGCTGCGCGACCTGCGCCACGCCCGAGGGCGGCTTCTTCTCCGCCGAGGACGCCGACTCCGAGGGGATCGAGGGCAAGTTCTACCTGCTGGTCGATCGACGAGATCCGCGAGGTCTGCGGCGACGACGCCGACGAGGTCATCGAGTACTACGGCGTCACCGCGGCGGGAACTTCGTCGACCCGCACACGGAGTCTCCGGGCAACATCCTGCACGTCTCGACCGGCATCGCGAGCCATCGGTCGAGGTCGAGCGCGGCCGTGACGCCTGCTGACCCGGCGCTCGACCCGGGTCCGGCCCGGCCTCGACGACAAGGTGCTGCTCGGCTGGAACGCGATGATGCTCGGGGCGCTGACCGAGGCCGCCGCCGCGCTCGACCGGGACGACTGGATGGAGCCGTCGCCCGGGCCAACGCGCGGTTCCTGCTCACCGGGCTCCGGCGCGAGGACGGGCGCCTCCTGCGCTCGTGGCGTGCGCCCTACCTCGCGTACGCCGAGGACTACGCCGCGCTGCTCGAGGCGCTGTGCACGCTCGCCGAGCTCGACGACGCGTCGTGGCTCGACTTCGCCCGCCCCGTCGCCGACGAGCTCCTCCGCCTCTTCCACGACGACGAGCGGGGCGGCTTCTTCACGACGGGCACGACGCGGAGCAGCTCGTCGTGCGGCTGAAGGACGTCTTCGACGACGCGACGCCGTCGGCGAACTCGCTCGCCGCGAACGGCCTGCTTGCGCCTCGCCGCGCTGACGGGCGACACGAAGTACGAGGAGCCCGCGGTGCGCGTCCTCAGCATGCTCGGCCGCGTCGTCAGCGCGCACCCGACGTCGTTCGCGCACCTGCTCGGCCGCGATCGAGCGCTACGTGACGCAGCCCGCTCGAGATCGCGATCGTCGGCGACCGCGCTCGATCCGCGCACCGCCGCGCTCACGCCGCGAGGTGACGCACCGGCTTCATCCCGCTCGGTGATGCTCTTCGGCGAACCTGACCGCCTGCCCGAGAGCCCGCTGCTCGCGGCACGCACGCTCGTCGACGGTGCGCCGACCGCGTACGTGTGCGAGCACTACGCGTGCCAGCAGCCGGTGACGGCCCCGACGAACTCCGCGCGCGCAGATCGACGGCGCCCTGAAGGAGCGTCAGCGGGCGGCGAGGTAGGAGCCGGCGGCGAGCTCTTCGGCGACGGCCCAACCGAACGCGATCATCGCCTGGCCCTGGTGCGCGTCGAGCTTGCCGACGAGCGACGCGATCTTGGCGCCGCCCGTGGCCTTCACCGGGCTGGTGTCGAGCACCGGCACGCACGGGGGCTTGCGGCCCTTCACCGCGACCTTGAACTCGCGGTCGTCGAAGTGGCCGTCGATGCCGTAGCGCTTGGCCAGCCGGCGACCCCAGGCGCGGTCCTCGCCGTTCGGCGTGTAACCCGGCCGGGGCACCACGTTCGCGTAGCTCTGCAGCAGCACGTAACAGCTCGGCTGGGCGAGGCGGGCGGCGACGAGCACGTCCTCGTCGGGGAACGAGATCGCGGCCCGGCGGGTCAGCTCGCCCGTCATCGACCTGCAGCGTCGTCGGCCGCGGCCTTGCCCTTCCGCGGCGACGCCCATCCCCCAGAGGATCGACGGCGTGCCGCCGATGCGCTCGAGCGAGCCGAGCATGCACGCCCTGGAGGTCGCCCTCGGTGTCGCGAGGACGACGAGCGGGAAGGATTCGACCTGGCGATCGAGCTCCTCGTCGGAGATCGGAAGTCCGGTCGCGAGGAGGAGTTGACCGAACTCATCGAGCTCGGCCGGCTTCAGCGAGACGGAATCACGGGACTCGACGTTCATCGCCAATACATTGTGGCCGAAGTCACACCCTTGTGCGAAAGTCGGCGGGTTCGGCGACCTCGCGATCGCCGGGCCATTTCGGCCGTTCGCCCTGGTCCGCGTGGTGTCGGCAGACAATCAGTCGATCACGATTCCGTCGAGGTCGACGGCCGGCGGCGGGATTTGGGGCCCGGCACGGGTCCCGGCGCTTGCTGCTCGTGGTCGGACACCCCGGATCCGCTGTCGGGGATACGTTGCGCGGATGCCGATCGACGACGCCCTGCTCCGGAATCGCGCTCGCACCCTCGCCGCTCGCCTCGAACCGCTCGTCGGGCAGGTGTACTTCTCGCCCGAGGCGCACGCCGGTTACGTCGACCTCGGCTTCGGGCCGAGCCCGGGCGAATTCGGCGGCGTCGCGATGCCCGACGGCCCGGCGTACTTCACGAGCCGGGGCTCGTTGCTCGGCCAGGTGGAACCCGAGGTCGTCGCGGCTGCGTTCGGCGTGTTCAAGCCCGAAGTCGTGGTGGACGGCGTGCGCCGCGGGTGGTCGCTCACCGACGCCACGACCATCTTCGCGATCCGGCGCGCGGGCGCGGTGGCGCAGCTCGAACGCATTCTCGGTCCCGCCGGCGACGCGACGACGCGCGCCGCGGACCTGCTCGAGCAGGCGGTCGAACCGCTGCGTCCCGAAGGGCGGCCGCTGTTCGCCGGTCTCCGCAGCCAGTGGGACGCGCCCACCGATCCCTGGACGCGCTTCTTCCACCTCGGCGACATGTTCCGCGAGTACCGCGGCGACGCGCACGTCGCCGCCTGGACGAGCGCGGAGCTCGACGCGACGGAGATCGGCCTCCTCACCGAGGCCTACATCGGCTTGCCGTTGCGCACCTACGTCCGGACGCGCGCATGGAACGACGCCGAGCTCGGCGCGGCCATGGACCGGCTCGTCACGCGCCGGCTGGATGGCCGACGACGCGATGACCGACATCGGCCGAACGGAGCGCGAAGCGGTCGAGCGGGCCACCGACCGCGCGCTGCGTGCCGCGATCGAACGCCTCGGCGACGACGCCGACGAGCTGTTCGGCATCCTCGAGCCGTGGGGCACGGCGATGCGCGCGCGACGGGCGGCTACATCGGTGGGCCCATCGACCTGTGGCCGTCCGAGCGCACCTGAACCGTGCGGCTCCTGGTCGTGTCGGACAGCGGGGGCGTCCTGCTCGACCTGCTCGCCCTGGAACCGTGGTGGTCGCGCCACGACACGACGTGGCACGCGGTCGCGGCGCCGGACACGCGCTCGGTGCTGGCCGGCCGCGATGTGCAGTGGGTGCCCGAAGTGCGCGCGGCCCGTTGGTGGTCGATGCCGGCCGCGCTGGAACGCGCCTTCCGCGCCCTGCGGGCGGCCCGGCCCGACGTCGTGGTGTCGGCGGGCGCGGGCGTCGCGATCGCGTACTTCGTCGGCGCGCGGCTCCTGCGCGTGCCCGCGATCTGGATCGAGACGTGGAACACGGTCGAGCCTTCGGGCATCTCGAGCCGGATCTGTGCGCGCCTCGCGTCGCTGGTGCTCGTGCAGCAGCCCGAGCTGCTCGCGGCGCGGCCCTCGGCGTTGTACGTGGGCGCGCTCTACTGATGGCCCGAGTCCTCGTGACTGTCGGCATGAGCTCGTTCCCGTTCGACCGGCTCGTGCGCGCGATCACGCCCGTGTGCGCGCACCACGAGGTGTATGCCCAGATCGGCATGTCCACGGTCACGCCTCCGTGTGCATGGGTCCGGCAGCTGCCGTTCGACGAGCTCCAGGCGCACCTCGAAGGCGCGGACGTCGTGGTGACGCACGCAGGGAACACCGTGCGCCTGGTCCAGTCGCTCGGCCGCGTTCCCGTGGCGATCGCCCGCACGGCTGCGCACGGCGAGATGCGCAACGACCACCAGGTCGCGTTCCTGCGCGCGGAGGAGACTCGCGGCCGGGTGCTCGCGGTGTGGGACGTGGCCGAGATCCCGGCCGTCGTCGACGCGCACGCGACGTTGGCGGCCGCGATCCTGGCGGAACGGCCGGCCGTGCCAGCGCGCCGACCCGGTGGCGCTCGCCGACCGGCTCGACGCCGCCTGCGTACACCTCCTGCGGGGCCGGGGCGGGCGTGGCTGACGACCCGCCGCGCCCGAGCCCCGAGTTCTACGACCGGCTCGCGCCCTCGTTCGCCGAGTTCTACGCGGTGCCCCACCGGCGCGTGTACGACGACCTCGCGTGGGAGCACATCGCGCAGCTCCCGCTCGGCGCGCCCGGGGTGGTGCTCGACCTCGGTTGCGGCACCGCGCGCTGGGCGCCGCGCTTCGAGAACGCGGGCTGGACCTATGTCGGTGTCGACGACGCGCCGCAGATGGTCGCGGCGGCGCGTGCCGAGCACCCGCGCGCGGACATCATCGAGGCGTCGATGGACGACGTCGATCTCCCGCACGGGTGCGCCGATCTCGTGATCGCGATGGGATCGCTGCAGTACTCGCGCGATCCGGCTGCGCTCGCGGGCCGCATGGCCGCGTGGGCGAAGCCCGGCTCGTTCGCGTGCGTGCTCGTCGATTCGTTCCTGGGGCTCGTGCTGGAGCTCGTCGCACGCGGACGCGTCGACGAAGCACGCGAACGGGCACGCAGCCGAAGATCGCGCTGGCTGCTCGACGGTGCCGCAGTCGAGTACGCACTGCTCGACGCGTCCTCACTCGCCGCGCTGTTCCGCGCCGCCGGGTTCGCGGACGTCCGCACCTCCGGGCTGCTCGTGGGTATGACCGCGCTGGGCCGGGATCGGTGGAACGAGCAGTACTCCGTGGACCCGGAGGGGACCCTGGCGCGAGAACGCTTCCTGTCGGCGCAGCCCGTCGCGGCCGACGCAGGGAAGCACGTGCTCCTCACGGCGCGGGCGCCTGCGCCTCGGTCATGAAGCGATCGACTGCCGCCGCGACGCGTGCCGCGCGGGCCACGGTGAGCTCGGACGACATCGGCAGCGCGAGAGCTTCCGCGTCGAGCGCGGCGCTGACGGTGAGCCCTTCGTCGGTGCCGTCCCAGCCCGAGAGATGCAACGCCGGGTAGTACACCTTCGTCTCGATGCCGGCAGCTGCGAGGTATGTCTGCAACCCGGCGCGCAACCCCGCGCCGACGCGCATGACCCAGAACCCCCAGGCGTGGCGGTCGCCCTCGACCACGGCCTGCGACGCCAAACCGTCGTGGCGTTGCACGAGCGCCTCGTACACGTCGCGCACCGCGCCGCGTTGCCGCATGAGCGCGGGCAGGATCTCGAGCTGGTCCACGCCCGCGATGGCATGCAGCTCCGACATCGCGTTGCGCGGCCAGCCCGACCGCACGGGAAGGTCCGCGCCGGCCGGCACGACGACCGCACCGCCGGCGCCGCCCGCGCTCACCGCCTTGGCGAAGCTCATCGAGAACGCGTGCGCGCCGGCCTGCGTGCCGACCGGGTGGCCGCGGTAAAGGCTTCCGAGCGCGGCGGCGGAGTCGGCGACCAGCGGGACACCGTGCGCCGCGCACACCGCGACGAGTTCGTCGTAACGAGCCGGGTTCCCCATCGTGTCGACCACCACGACGACATCGGCGCGCGCGCGATCGAGCGCGCGTTCGAGCGCGACGGGATCGAGCGTCCATCCGGACGGGTCGACGTCGACGAACCGGAGTGCGTAGCCGAGCTGTACGAGCACTTCGGCCGTGGCGGGGAACGTGAACGACGGAAGGATCGCGGTCGCGCCGGGCGCGGGTACGGGTGCCACAGCCGCGACCGCCAGCCGCAGCGCGTCGGTGCCGGACGCCGTCACCACGACCCGCCGGTCGGGCCCGAGCTGCAGGACGTCGTCGAGCATCTGTTCCAGCCGTTGCGACCACTGGTTCCCGTACTTGAGACAGCCGTCCCACAACGCTTGCTGCTGGCGATCCGCGACCACGTCAGGGCGGAACGGGCGCGGGGGTGGCGCGACCCGAAGGGGTGGATCCATCGGCGCCCGCGCGAGCTCCGGCGCGATCGGTTCGACGAGTGATTCGAACTGCTCGGCCGGGACGAGCCGGCCCAGCGCGCGCACGGAGGCAGCAACTGCCAGGGCGCGCGCCGCATCGACGCTGGTCCCTTCGGGAACGAGCGCTCGGCAGAGATCCGCGACGCGCCACGGCGGGCACGGCAGCACCGCGCGCCGCCGGGCGTCGTCGACCCACACGTCGAGCGCGGCGGCATCGTCGTCATCGGCCTCGGCCGGAAGGACCTCGGTCTCCGTCACGAGCGTTACGCGCCCGCCGGTCTGGGCGAGCGCCAGGCGGACCACCGCGATCGCGTCGAGCGCCGCGACCCACGGCCACGGCGAATCGGCCGCGCTCATGAGCCCGACCACGAGATCGCGCCCCGCGATCGACTCGGTGAGTGCGTCGAAGCCGGCTTCGAGGACGTCGTCGACGACCAGGACGTCACGGCCCTCGCGGCCGAGCACACGGGCCCGTGCCGCCGCGGCCGCGTGCGACCAGCCCACGAGCGCAACCGGTGCCGTGGGCGAAGGCGTGTCGCCGAGACGAACCGCGCTGCGCTCACTGCCGGTGCGTGCCGCACCCATCGATCCCACCCCGCCCCTGCTCAATCCGTGAATTCGCGCAGCGTATCCCCTGCGTCAGGGTTCGACGAGGGTGCGCCGACCGCGCCGCCAGCGCAGATCTTCGAGATACGTCAACGGCTTGCGACGGAGGTTGAGGCTGTAGTTGCTCCCACAGCCGACGCACTCCTTGCGGAAGTATTTGTCGTGTTCTGCGTGGTACGCGTCGCTGTCGATGATGTCGCGGACGCGGCCGCTCGCGTGCGTTCGCGGAAGGATCGTGACCCCAGCAGCCGCCGACCTCGCCGTGTGAGTGGATCATCAACTTCAGCTGGCTCTCGGCGCACGGCAGATCTCGCTGCACCAGCTCGCTGAAGTGTCCCCGCATGTAGCGCAGATCGCTGTAGCGCGGCAGCCATCGTTCGTCGGCGCGTTTGATGTCCTCGAGCTGCGCCAGGCTCTCCTGCAGCGCCTCCGGGAGTACCCGCGCGACCTCGGTCACCTCGGTGTCCCGGAACAGGAACGTCGTGTCCGTCCCGAGGTTGAGGAAGAGTCGGACGCGGAGCTCCTGGGCCAGTCGGGCGATCTCCGGCAACGCCGCGACGTTGTCGCGCAGCACGGTGAACGAGAGACGGATCTTGAGCTTGTACTCGTCGCGCGCCGCGAGAAGCGCGCGCAGGTGCTCGACGGTCGTGGCGAACGCACCGTCGCGCCCCGGATCGCGTCGTGGATCGCGGGCGAGGGCCCGTCGACCGAGAGGTTGAAGCTGCGGACGCCGGCCGCCAGAACCGCGGCGCGCCGGCGATCGTCGAGGAGGATGCCGTTCGTGTTGAGGTGGATCGCCCGTGCGCCCCGGTCGTGGGCGTACGCCATCAGCTCGATCGCGTCCCGGCGGATCAGCGGCTCGCCGCCGGTGAAGTTCAGCTTGACGATGCGCAGGGCGACGAGCTGGTCGATGACGTCCTTCCACTCGGCCGTCGAGAGCTCGTCCGACGTGTGCGTCCGCCAACACGCGCAACTCGTGCAACGCAGGTTGCAGTTCTCGGTGAGGAACAATTCCGCCACGAGTGGACGAACCTTCAGTCGCGGCAGCATGTGCTCCTTCAACGCCAACGCGCCGAAGAATCGCACCAATTGCAACTGCTCGCGGAGGCCGAGCAGTCCGACGGAATGCACGCGACTCGTCCGAGTCGGGGAAGCCGTCGCCGCCATGATGCCTCCGTGCTCGGCCGGTTGAACTGCAAGCGAGGGTAACGTGTCGCGCGTTCTTCGCATTGGGTGAACCGCTCTGGTACAGACACCCATCGCACGAGCGCGCATGCACGGCTAGGTTGCCGGCATGGGCGGTGCGTCGTGATGAATGCGCGATGACGATCGTCGTCACGGGTGCATCGGGTTTCCTCGGTCGACGTGTCCTTGCGTGTTGCAACGCCCGCAACGACGACGTCGTGGGTGTCTCGATCGACGACGACGCGATCGCGACCATCCGTACGCTCGAACCGGACGCTGTCATCCACCTCGCCGCCGTGAACCCCGGCCTCGGCGATGCCACCGCGATGCGCGTCGCGAACGTCGATCTCACGCACGCAGTCGCCGCCGCGGCCGCGGCGAGGCGCGCGCGAATGGTGCACGTGTCGACCGACGTCGTCCACGACGGAACCGCCGCGCCGTACACGGATGACGCGCGCCCTCACCCGTTCGGTGACTACGCGCGCTCGAAGGCCGAAGGCGAAGCCGCGGTGCTGGCAACCGACCCCACCGCAGTCGCGGTGCGGACGTCGTTGCTCTGGGACCCGGCCGAAGCCGACCGCTGGGTCGAGGAGATGGCGATCGCCCTCGCCGCGCCGCGCGCCGTCACGCTCTGGTCCGATCAGTACCGGCAGCCGACCGTCGCGACCGATCTCGCGGCTGCGCTCGTCCGCCTCGCGACCGACCCGCAGCTCGCAACCGTCCGCGGACCACTGAACCTGACCGGCGCCGACGTCATGCGCAGATCGGAGTTCGGCCGCATGCTGCTCGATCACTTCGACGTCCCGGGACAGCGAGGCAGTGCGCGAAGTGCCCGCGCCACCCGGCGTGCCACGCGACCTCCGCCTCGACTGCACACGCTGCGCACGCCCTCGGTCTCCAGGTCCGCGGTCCGTCTGCAGTGCTCGGCCTCCGCACGACTGTTTGAACCGCAGCGTGCCCCACAGGGGCATCGCGCGCGCGAACAGTCGGGAGCGTCGAGCGCTGGGTATTTCTCCGTTGACGGAGTCGCGTCACCGGTGGAGTGTGCAGTGTGCGTCGCGGGGAGGCGCCATGATGACGAGGCACCGTTGCAGGTTCAGGTGTTGGCCGGCGCTGGTGATCGTGTCGGCGGTGCTGCTGGCGGGGTGTGACTGGTCGATGTTCCGGTACGGACCCGCACACACGGGTGACAACAGCACCGAGACGACGATCGGCGTCGGGAACGTCGCCAACCTGCGGACCCGTTTCGTCGCTCCAGCCGGCGGCATGGAAGCGGACGGCTCGGCGACAGTCGCGAACGGCATGGCATATGTCGGCGCCATCGGAAGCCCGTTCGGTACCAACGGCTTGTCCGCGTTCTCGGCGAACGGGACCGCGGGATGTTCGGGAACGCCGAAGACGTGTGCCCCGCTCTGGAGCGCGTATCCGGACGAACCCTTCCTCAACAACGCGACGCCGGCGGTCGCGAACGGCGTCGTCTATTTCAGCGTCTCGGGCAAGTACGCCTGGGGCCTGTTCGCATACGACGCGAACGGCGTGACGGGCTGTTCGGGAACGCCGAAGGTCTGTAGCCCGCTGTGGTCGTACCGCGGCCTGTTCTCGATGACGGGGGTCATGGCGCCGACCGTCGCCAACGGCATCGTCTACATCTCCGACTTCGGGAACGGATTTGGTGACCTGTTCGCGTTCGATGCGAACGGGGTGACGGGATGTTCGGGAACGCCGAAGGTCTGCAATCCGCTGTGGATCGGTGTCGACGGGGGCACCTGGAACGGGTCGCCCACGGTCGCGAACGGCATTGTCTACGTCGGCGGCAAAGACGGCAGGCTTTCTGCCTACGACGCGAACGGTGTGACCGGCTGCTCGGGAACGCCCAAGACGTGCAACCCGCTGTGGAGCGGGCATGCAACCGGGGGCGATTTCGGGCAGGGTTCGCCCACGGTCGCGAATGGGTTCGTCTATTACGACGGGGCGGCCTTCGACGCAAAGGGCATGACGGGCTGTTCGGGAACGCCGAAGACTTGTGCACCGCTCTGGTGGTTCGGTAACGGCAGTGCCGGCTACGGCTCCTCGCCCGCGGTGGCGAACGGCGTACTGTTCATCGGCGGCGGACCTACCAATGAGCTCCGTGCCTTCGATGCACTTGGACAGACCGGATGTACTGGCATCCCCAAGACGTGTGCACCACTCTGGACCGCGATCACCGGCGGGGCGGTGCGGACGTCGCCATCGGTGGCGAACGGCGTCGTCTACGTCGACGTCACCGATCCGTCCACTGGCGACGTCTTCCAACACGGCTTCGTCTATGCGTTCGACGCGTCCGGGACGAGCGGGTGCTCGGGTACCCCCAAGCGGTGCGCGCCGCTCTGGAGTGCGACGACGCTCGGCGCCATCACGGCGTCCCCGGCGGTCGCCAACGGAATGCTCTACATCGGCAGCCAGAACGGGCTGTACGCGTTCGGGCTGCCGTAGGAGATCTCGCGCGTCGTTCGGAGCGCGCGCACGTCCGTTCGCGTGATCAGTTCGCGGGTGACCGAGTTCCGTCGACGGCGTAGGGTCGCCGCGAGGCAGAGTTCTCTGCTCAGGAGGTCGGCAGCGATGAGCGTCTACAAGGTCATCGAGGTTATCGGTACGAGCACTGAGTCTTGGGAAGAGGCGGCCCGCTCCGCGGTGACCACGGCTCGCGGGAGCCTGCGCGACCTGCGGGTCGCCGAGGTCGTGAAGCAGGACCTCGACGTCGGCGATGACGGGTCGTTGACGTACCGGACGAAGTTGTCGGTGTCCTTCAAGTACGAAGACAACTGAGCCGACGCCGGCACTCGCGCTGATCGTGGCGAAGCGACCCGACTGGCGCGTGGGCACTCGCCTCCGGCGGCCATGGCATCGCGTGGCCGACGCCGTTTCCTGGACACGACCGACGTCGACCGAGATCGGCACGGTGGCGAAGTCGGGGTTGGCGGCCGGACTCTCGTGGTCCGTCGCGCGGGCCGTGACGGGTGTGTCGGACCCGGTGCTCGCTCCGCTCACCGCGCTCGTCGTGGTGCAGGTGTCGGTGCGAGCGTCGGTCCGCACTGCGCTGCAGCGCAGCGCCGCGGTGGTGCTCGGGGTGCTGCTCGCGCTCGCGCTCGGCGACGTGCTCGGGTTGAACGGCCTCACGGTGGGCGTGCTCGTCGCGCTCTCGCTCGGCGTCGCGGAGTTGGTGCTGAGGCTCCCTGCCGCCGCGGCGAGGCAGATTCCCATCAGCGTCCTCGTCGTCCTCACGGCCGTGGCCTCGAATCCCGTCAAGGAGGGATGGAACCGAGCCTTCGACACCCTCATCGGTGCCGCAGTCGGCGTCGTTGTTTCACTGGTCCTGCCGGCTTCGCGGCTTGTCGATGCCCGGCAGACGCTCGACCGGTTGGCGGCGAGCCTCGGCGACGTGCTCGACGCGATGGGCGCGGGTCTGGATGAGCCATGGTCGATCGACCAGACGGCGGAATGGCGCCGGCGCGCGCGCACGGCGCGTGATCGCCTGTACCGGCAGGCCGCCGAGTCGGTCGGAAACGGCCGGGAGGCGGCACGCTGGAACGTACGCGATCGGCGTCACATCGCAACGCTCGGTCGCTATGAGGACGTGCTCCCGCGCCTCGAGCGGACTGCCATCGGCGTCTCGGTCCTCTCGCGAGGGCTCGATGATCACGCACACCTCTCCGGCACGACGCACCCGGCCATGCCCGAGATGGGTGCACTCCTCGTCGCCTTGGCGGAGGCCGTTCGCACGTTGATGCGAGACGTGCTCGGCGAGCCCGGCGACACTGACTTGTCGCGCGCGCTCGACGAGGTCCGGGTGAGGCGGGAGCGCTGCACGCAGGGCGCGTACCGCCGCGCCCAGTTGGCGCTCGAGCACGACGAGGCACCGGTCAACGACCAGCACGAAGGCGAGTGGCTCGGATACGCCGCGTTGTTGGTGCAAGTAGACCGGATCGTCGTCGACCTCGAAGCACCCCTCCCGACGTGAGCGGATCAGGTCGCGCGGCGCGGGAGAATGCACGGTATGCGCCTGGTCGACATCGAGCCCGACGACTGATGCTCCCCCGGTTTCCGTCCTGACGCTCGACCCGCGTCGGTCTCGTGCTCCGGGTGTGGCTCGCGCTCCGAACTCACTTCACGGATGCCGGCGCCTCGGTCTGGGCGGTCAGCGCCCGTAGGAGATCACCGGCGCCGGACCGGAGGTGTCGACCGCAGAGATCCACATCGCCGCGCTGGCCGGGATATCCGGGTTTGTCGAGCCAGGCATGCCAGGCCGCCAGCAACTGTCCCTTCGGCCCGCGGAAGAACTCGAGTCCGCCCGGACCGTAGGCGCCCGGACGCGAGCTGAGCACCGGCGCGTCGAAGGGCTTGGTGCACGGCCCGACCGGGCTCTTGCATCGGGCGAGCCCAATCCCGTAGGCGGCCTGGTTCCACCAGTTGCCCGAGTATGCGAGCCAGTAGTCGGAGCCGACATGCACCATGCTCGGGCCCTCCACGTGCGGGTATTCCCAACGTTGGTCCGTCCCGACGAGGCGAACACTTGCGCCGGCCGCGGCCCCGGCGTCGTCGCGCAGCGGCAGCGCCCACAGCGCCGCGTCGCGCCGCAGCGTGATGCCGTCGTTCTTCCAGAGCAGGTAGACAGAACCGTCCTCGTCGACGAACGGGCTGGGGTCGATCGCGCCACCGAGATCCATCGGGCAGAGGAACGGTTCGGATGTCTCGTCCACGAAGGGTCCGACCGGGTCCGACGCGATCGCCCGCCCGATGCAGTGGCGACCGGTGCCGGCCACGAGCGCGCTGTAGAAGAGGACATATCGGTTTCCTCGCCGCAGTACGGCGGGTGCCCACGTCGAGTACGGCGTGGCCCACGGGGGAGTTGCCTGCAGCGCGTCGCCGAGATCGGTCCAGTGCCCCGAGGCATCGCCGGCGAGGTGCTGGATACGGATGAGGCCGCTTTCCGTCGCGTACGCGTAGTAGCGGTCACCGTCGACGAGGACGAAGGGATCAGGGAAGTCACCCCGCCACGCCGGCTCGCGGCGCGGGGGGAGGGGTGCCGCCGACGTCGAAGGTCCCGAGGCCGACGTCGTGCTTGTCGTCGCGCGGTCGGTGGACGCCGAGGTCTCCCGTGATTCGTGATCGTCACCTCCGTGGCACGCGCCGGTCAGGACGATGCAGGCCAAGAGCACGGCGCGGCTTCGCGCCCGCCTCGTCACGGTTCGAGGCACTCGGGAATCGAGTCGCCGGGCTCGCTCGGCGATTCGGTTCGACCTTCCGGGTCGTAGATCTTGACCGACTGCACGCCTTCGAATTGGAGAAGCGTGGGGAAGATCTGCTCGGCGATCGTGAGCGTGGATCCGCCGCTCGAACATCCTCCGGCGAGCGCGACGTGCGCCGTCCCGTTCTCGATGCGGAGGTCCCCGACGCCCGAAGCGCCGGAGGCGACGAGCCGAAGTCCGTCCGCTCGTTCCTTCTTGGTCGGTCCGGCGAAGATGGCGTCCAGGGCGGCACGGGGCGAGTCTTGCGCGCTGACGACACGCTCCACCGGCGTGGCGTACGGCGGTCGCGCTTGGTTGAACGCATCCTGGTCGACGAAGAAGACCTGCACCGTGATCTGGCCGGCGCCGGTCGTGTCCGTCACGACCGCCGACGAAGCCGATGAAGACGACGACGCCGTCGTCGAAGACGGCGCGCTGTTGCCGTCATCTGCGGAGCAGGCGGCGAAAACACACACGGCGAGCGCGATCGTGAGGCTGCGCACGTGCGCGTACATCATGGCCGGCCTCCTCGGGCGACGGCTCCTGTCGTCTGAGCGGGGAAGGAAGGGAGCAGCATCACAACTGCCGTCGCGATTGTCCACTGATCACGTCCGTGTAGTTGTCGTAAGTCGATGTCCCCGTCGCGACAACTCCGTCCCGTTCCCGGCACTCGGACCCTTGGGTCATCGGACCGGCTCGGGCGTGTACTCGTCGTCGGCGAGCGAGAGGTAGCCCTCGTCTTCCTGGGCGAAGTGCAGCTGCAGGATCGCGTGGAGGCCGTAGAGCAGGCGGCGCAGCTCGATGATGTCGTCGTCGTCGGGACCGGCGGGGTCGAGGTCGTCGAGGACGCGGCCGAGGCGGCGGATGAGGTGCGCGATCTCGACGTGGGCGCGGCTCATGGTCGCGGTCGGGTCGTTGCCGCCGAGGACGCGCGCGAGGACCGGGTACAGGTCGTGGTCCTCGGCTTGTTCGTGCGGGTCGAGCTCGTCGACCAGGAAGCGGTGGACCTCGCGCACCATCGCGAGCGACTCGGTCGGACGCGACGCGTCGAGATGGTCGGCGACGTCGCGGATGCGCGCGAGGTCCGGGCGCAGGGTCGGGTGTTCGGCGCTGAAGCGGCGCGCGAGCGCGGCTTCCTCCGCGGTGAGCCGGTTCGCGGAGGTGGTGTCGCGCAAGGCGCGCAGCGCGTTCAGGATCACGGCGACGTCGATGAGCTCCTGGAGGAGCGCACCCCAGACCGGCGGCAGGTAGCCGAACGCGGCGACGACCATCGCGGCGAGCGACAGGCCGATGCCGACGACGACGCTCTCGAGGGCGATGCGGCGGCTGCGGCGGGCGATGACGACCGCTTCGCCGAGCCGGTCGAGGCGATCGACGGTGAGCACGACGTCGGCCGCCTCCGACGACGCGGTCGCGCCGCGGGCGCCGATGGCGACGCCGACGTCGGCGAGCGCGAGCGCGGGCGCGTCGTTGATGCCGTCGCCGACCATGATCGTGTTGCCGGCCCGGTCTTCGAGCCGGACCGCGTCGACCTTCTCGGCCGGTGTGCGTTCGGCGAGCACGTCGTCGACGCCGATGACCGCGCCGACGGTCTGCGCGTTGTCCTCGCGGTCGCCGGTCACCATGACGATGCGGCGGATGCCGTCGCGCCGCAGCTGGCGGATCGTGCGGGCCGCGTCGGGTCGGATCGGGTCGTCGAGCAGCAGCGCGCCGACGGGCGCGCCGTCGACCTCGACGAAGATGGTGAGCGCGCCGTCGAGCGCGGCGCGGCGACGCACGTTGCGCACCCAGCGCGAGCCCGGCTGCGCCGAGGTCCAGCTCGCCTTGCCGACCGCGACGCGTGGCCGTCGACGAGCCCGCGCACGCCGTGCCCGGGCACCTCCTCGACGTCGTCGGGCAACGACAGCGTGAGGCCGCGGGCGCGGGCGGCCCGCACGACCGCGGCGGCGAGGACGTGCGGCGACACCTGGTCGAGCGTCGCGGCGAACCGCAGGACGTCGTCGGCGCGCCAAGGCCGCCGGCGGTGACGATGTCGGCGACGCGTGGTCGGCCGGCGGTGATCGTGCCGGTCTTGTCGAACAGCAGGATCTCGCCCGCGGCGAGCTGCTCGAGCGCGGCGCCGCCCTTCACGACGACGCCGCGGCGAGCCGCGCGCGACAGGCCGGACACGATCGCGACCGGCGCGGCGAGGATGAGCGGGCACGGCGTCGCGACGACGAGCACAGCGACCGCGCGGACGAGATCACCCGAGATCGCCCACGCCGCGCCGGCGAGCGCGAGCGCGACGACCAGGAACACTGCCGCGTACCGGTCGGCGAGCCGCACGAACGGTGCGCTCGACGCCTCGGCGTCCGACACGAGCCGCACGATGCCGGCGTAGGTGCTCTCGGCCGCCGTCGTCGTCGCCCGCAGGTCGAACGGGCCGCCGGCGTTCACGACACCGCTGCGGACCGCGTCGCCGACATCATGCTCGACCGGCAACGGCTCGCCGGTCAGTGCGCTCTCGTCGAGGACGGCGACTGACGACTCGACGAGCCCGTCGACCGGAACGACCTCGCCGGGCTGCACGAGCAGCAGGTCGCCGCGGACGACGTCGTCGAGCGCCGGCGAGGTGAGCTCGCCGTCCGTGTAGCGGTGCACGATGCGCGGCGCCCGTTCGAGCAGGGCGTGGAGCTCACGGCGGGCGCGGGCCGCGGCACGCGCTTCGAGGGTGCGGCCGCTCGCCAGCATCACCGTGATCACCGCGCCGGCGAGGTACTCGCCGACGACGAGCGTGCCGACGAGCGCGAGGACGGCGAGCGCGTCGACGCCGAGGCGACGGTGCCGGGCCGCGTCGATCACCCACCACGCGGCGGGCACCACACCGACGACGGTGTCCGCCGCCCACACACCGTTCGCGGCCGCATCGAACCCCGCCAAGTAGAGGACGCCTCCGACCGCCAACATGGCTGATCGACACGATCAGCAGCAACGACTCGAGGCTGCCGCGTCGGCGTGTCACCATCGAGCTCACAGCGAACGCTCCCGCACGATGGCCGCGGCGCGGCGGTTGCGGCCGAGGCCGCGCGCAGCGCCTCGACGCAGGTAAGCCAACGTGCGCACGGAACCTCCCTCTGCGAGCGGATCGACGCGAGGCGCTCGCGTCTCCCACAGTCCATCCGACCCGACCCAGGCTCGATAGAGGCCAAGGGCCTCAGGACCGCGCAGCTCGTCCTTCGCCGACGCCTCTCCGGCTTCCCCCCAACCTGCGTCTCATGGGGCGAATCCGAGATGCTCCGCGGAGTCTGCATCACGCGGGTGCTCCGCTCGGCCGAACGTGAGACCGCCGAATGCGCCCGCTGTCGGTCTGGCCCTTCCATCATCTGACCGAAGGGAGTAGGCCGAACCGACCAAGCGAGCAGCCATCCCGAAGCGACGCCGAGACGCTGCCTCGGCGGGGATCGTGGCCGATGGGCGCTTCCTGGTCACCGGGTCGGGAGTTGTCCGGTCGTACCTGGGGCAGACTTAGTGAGGGTTCGTGTATTGGCGAGCGTGCCGGTCCGGCCCAGGCGCGACGGTCGTTGTTGGGCTCGGGAGTGCGTGTGCGCTGGTTGAGGCGGAGCAGTTGTCGCGGCGGGAAGGTTCGCTGAATGACGACATCGGATGCCGAGTCTCCGGTCCTGCCGGCGGGGGTGTATCGGCGGGAGCTGGTTTCGCTGCAGCGTGAGCTCGTGAAGCTGCAGGAATGGGTGCGCCACGAGGGCATCAAGTTGTGCGTGCTGTTCGAGGGCCGCGACGCCGCCGGCAAAGGCGGCACGATCAAGCGGATCGTCGAACGAACAAACCCGCGGGTGGTGCGCGTGGCTGCGCTCGACAAGCCAACCGAGCGGGAACGCAAGCAGTGGTATTTCCAGCGTTACGTCGAGCACCTTCCCACCGGTGGAGAGATCGTGTTGTTCGATCGGAGTTGGTACAACCGGGCCGGGGTGGAGCACGTCATGGGGTTCTGCACCCAAGACGAGTACGAGGAGTTCTTGCGTTCGTGCCCGGAGTTCGAGCGCATGTTGATCCGTTCGGATCTCGTGTTGGTGAAGTACTGGTTCTCGGTGAGTGACGCCGAACAAGAGCGACGGTTCCAGGCGCGGATCAAGGATCCCGAGAAGCGTTGGAAACTGAGCGCGATGGATCTCGAGTCCCGCGCCCGGTGGGCTGACTACTCGCGGGCCAAAGACACCATGTTCCAGTACACGGACACGAAGTGGGCGCCTTGGCTGGTCGTCGACGCGAACGACAAGCGACGCGCCCGGTTGAACTGCATCCGTCACCTCCTGAGCGTGGTGCCCTATCAGGACGTCACCTCGAAACCGTTGAAACTCCCACGACGCCAGCCCGACGACTACGTACGCCCACCTCTCGAGAACCAAACTTTCGTCCCGGATGTGTATTGAGCACGCCACGACTATGAACAGAGGTGCTCCAGAACGCGCGATGTCCCCGAACAACCCGTTCGAGGCAGCGGACTCCGGGTCAAAGGAAGAGCTCTGGCGGTTTCGTTGGTAGCAATCCTCCGAGACAGCAGTGACAGTCGGCGCCCGAGAGAGGAAGGTGCTCGTGTCTGACGCGTTGATCGAGCTCGAAGAACGGGGTTGGCAAGCCCTCTCGTCCCGCGACGTGGGCTTTTGTGAGCAGTGGCTCGACGACGGTGCCTTGCTCGTCGTGCCGGGCATGGTGATCGACCGCGCAACGTTCTTGGCTGCGGTCCCGCAGGAGCGTCCGTGGGCAAGTCACCGCATCGACGATGCACGAGTGGTGTCTTTCGCATCCGAGTGCGCGGCGGTCTTGTACAAGGTGACGGCCCATCGTGAAAGCGAACCGGAGTACATCGCGCTCGTCACCAGTGTGTATGCCAAGCGGAGCGACAGATGGCAACTCATCTACCACCAACAGACACCTTCTCCTGCGTGACCACGAGCGGCGATGGCGAACTCGGACACGTCACACCGATCGAGTTCGAAACTGACCATTACCGGACAATGAATACCCAGCAGCAACGACTCCCGGGAGAACCCAGCCTCTACTAAACCCGGGGCGCTTCAATCGACGCGACGCTGCGATCCGGGAAGTTGTGCAGCAACTCGGCGTGCATGTGGAGTCGGTACGCGATTGGGTCCGTCAATCGCGCGGCGAGACCGGCGAGGGGGCGGGGGTGCCGAGCAGCGACCGGGCGGAGGACGCGGCAACATCGCTCCAACCGCGACGTGGTCGGCGGCATCGACAATGCGCGAGCGCTGTTGTCAGCCCGTCGCCGCACGTACGAAGCTCGGCAACCGGACTCAGACGCAACGCGCTGGGCATGCGGCGCGTGAGCGAGGTCGCTCCTTCGAACTCCAGTCGATCTGTCTTCAGCGCGTCCTTCACGGGCAATCGCCCGAGCCATACCTGATGCAGGGTGGCGAGATCCGATGTGATGGTCACATCGACTTCGAAGCCGGGTTCGGTCAAGCACACAGACGGCACGCCCTGTTCGATCACGATCCAGTACAACCTCGGATCGTCGGTGAAGCGGATGTGCAGCACGTGGCGCCGACCGGCAAACAGGGACGTGTCGAGGCGTTTGTGCATCCACCAGACGAGAACGTCCGGGTCCAGTTCCTCAGGGTCGGGATCGCCGAACGTCCACTGCGCGCCCCACTCGCCGATACCGAAAACGATCGGCTCGAGCTGACGCCCGGCGTCCGTGAGCAGGTACTCATTGCCCAGCCGTTCGACGAGCCCGGCGCGCTCGAACTGCCGTAGGCGCTTCGTCAGCAGACTCCGAGAGAGTCCGGGCAGCCCGCGGCACAGGTCGTTGAACCGCGTCGTGCCGACGAGCATGTCGCGCAGGATCAACAGCGACCATCGTTCTCCGAGCACGTCGAGCGCCCGCGCGATCGGGCAGTACTGCCCGTAGCCGCTCTCCCGCCCGATCGCATTCGCGTCGCTCATGCCCTGGATTATGCAGGTCCATTTTCTGCACCGGGGAAGTCCATTTCTTGGACTATTGGACCCGCACGCGCGTCCGTACCGTCGATCCCATGACACGGACAGCCATTCACCCCGCCCGAATCACCACCGCAACCGACATCGTCATCGCCTGGGCCGAGGTCGCACGCGACATCGGCATTGAACTGCACGCCGAGGCGGCCGCCCGCGACCGCAGCGGAGAGATCTCCGTCGATGCGTTCGAGACCCTGCGGGCCAGCGGCATCACGAGCGCTCTCGTGCCGCGCGAGTTCGGGGGCGGCGGCGCCACCCACGCCGAGATGGGGCACGTCCTGCGCGAGCTGGGCCGCGACGACCCGGCGACCGCGGTCACGCTGTCGATGCACTCGCACCTGCTCGCCGCGCAGGTGTGGCGCCACCGCCACGGCATCGATGCCACGGCCGTCTTCCGCAAGGTGGTCGACGACCACGCCGTGCTCGTCAGCACCGGCGCTTCTGATTGGGTCGGCGCCGACGGCACCGCACGGCGGGTCGACGGCGGGTTCCGCGTCAGCGCGCGCAAGGGTCCGGCCAGCGGCTGCGAGGTCGGCGACGTGCTCGTCACCAGCATCCGCTGGACGACGCGCCGGACGGCCCGCAGGTGATCCACTGCTCGATCCCGATGCACGCCGACGGCGTCACCATCGAACAGACGTGGGACACGCTCGGTATGCGCGCCACCGGCTCGCACACCGTCGTGCTCGACGACGTCTTCGTGCCCGACGCCGCGATCGTCGCTCACCCGGCCGGCCGACGCATGGCACCCGGTGTGGAACACCGTCATCGGCGCCGCCCTGCCGCTCATCATGGCCGCCTACCTCGGCATCGCCGACGCCGCGGTCGACGCCGCCCGCGCCGCAGTCGCGGGCCGCACCGAACCGCACGTCGCTCCAGCTCCTGGGCGAGATGCTCAACGCGCACACCACCGCGGCCGACGTCATCAGCATCGATGTTCGTCGACGCCGACGACCTGCACTTCGACAACACCGACGAGCATCGCCAGCCGCACGCTCAGCCGCAAGACGGTCGCGACGGACGCCTGATCGAGACCGTACGTCTCGCGCTCGAAGTCACCGGCGGGTTCGGTTACACGCGCAACTCCGACATCGAGCGCCTCTACCGCGACATCCACGGCTGCCTGTTCCACCCGCTCCCGCGGGCCAAGCAGACGCAGTTCACCGGGCGCGTCGCACTCGGGCTCAGCCCCATCGCCTAACTGTGACGACCGGGGAGGTTGTCCCTGGCGGGATGGTGTTGGGTGATCCGCGGATGAATTGAGCCCTCCGACGAGGCTGTGGGTCTTCGACAACTCACAGCTGTCAGGAGGGCTCGTGTCCCACGCTAGAACCCAGCATCCCAACGCGCCGCTCACGCCTGAGGGTCGACGTCGGATGGTCAAGTGCGTCCTCGACGACGGATGGACGATCGAGCAGGCCGCGGAGCGGTTCCAGGTCGATGCCAAGACGGTCCGGAAGTGGCGAGATCGGTTCCTTGGCGAAGGCGACGCCGGTTTGTTCGATCGTTCGAGTCGTCCGCATCGTTCCCCGAATCGCACGCGGCGCACGGTGCACCGCCAGGTGTTGCGCTTACGGCGTAAGCGTCGGTGGGGCGCGGATCGGATCGCGTTCGCGGTCGGGATTGCGTCCTCGACGGTGCAACGCATCTTGCGGGACGAGGGCTGTGCCCGACTCGATCGCGGTGACCGTGCCACCGATCATTCGGTGTGGCGTTATCAGCGTGAACAGCCCGGCGAGCTCATCCATGTCGATGTGAAGAAGCTCGCCGCGATCCCCGATGGCGGCGGCTGGCGCGTCCGCGGCGCCGGCTACGACGGCCACTTCGTCCGGGCGCAACACCACGGCTACCGCTATCTGCACAGCGCGCTCGATGATCGCAGCCGGCTCGTGTACTCCGAGATCCTCAACGACGAACAAGCCGCCACGGCCGCCGCGTTCTGGTGTCGCGCCGCAGCATGGTTCGCCGCCCGCGGCATCACCTGCGAACGCGTCCTCACCGACAACGGCGCGTGCTACAAGTCCGGCCTCTGGCATCGCGCGTGCGCGTCCACCGGCACCACTGTGAAGAAGACGCGACCGCGCCGGCCACAAACCAACGGCAAAATCGAGCGCTACCACCGCATCCTGCTCGAGGAATGGGCCTACATCCGGCCCTGGACCTCAGAACGCCAACGCGCGCTCGCCTACGAGCACTTCACCCACTTCTACAATCACCACCGACCCCACGGCGCGCTCGGCTGGGCAACACCCGCCAGCATCCTCGGGGACAACCTCCCCGACGAGCACACCTAACCGCGGGGTTCGAGCCGGCGGGACACACAACCACAACCCCCGCAGCCTGACACACCGTCATGGCGCAACCATGACGCTGTCCGAGAGCGCCATCAACACCCAAAGAACCCTGCCTCGCAAGTGTCTCGGTGCCGACTTCGACGCTACGAGTTCAATCGACTCGTGACGCAAGACAACGCGTCGGCGGCATGTAGTGGCACGACCGGGCACTTTCGTGGCGTGGGCGGTAGAGGACTCGAACCTCCGACCTCGTCCGTGCGAAGTATCCGGCCCTCACCGATGTACTCACCTGCGAAAGCCCAGGAGAACCGCGCACCGTAGTACGCAAAGGATGAGGTGAAGATCAGACGCCACGATCTTGGAGGGGCGCCCAAATCCGGCAGCTCCGGCGCGTCTGAGTTTTGGGCTCCACTGAGTCCCCATCCGCCGAGGATTCGTGATGTTGCGGCCGCGCGATCACGCTCTGAGAATGGAGCGCATGAAAAAGGGAACGACCGCCGGAGTGCACCTCCACGTCGCGGCGGCGGATGGCCATTGGAGCCCGAAACGGTGCAGTGTGAATGGCTCGGCACCGGCGTCGCCCTTGGTCGCGTGGAGGACGGGCGTTCCGAGTCTCATCCCTGAGACCCGCTCGGCCGTCCGCTGACAATCCGGGCCAACCCGAGGAACGTCGACCGTCCCCAGCCCGGCCGCAGCGCGGCGGGTGAGAGGCCGAGGTGATGGGCGGGAATGCGCACCGTCAAGGCGCGCGGACGCGACACGAAGCGCAGCGGCGGGGTCAGTTCGACTGCTTCGCCGTCCACGCCCGCCGCCACCATGTCGTCAGCGGCCACCTCGAACTCCGGTAGCTGCGTGGTCTGCCAGCCGGGGAACTGGTCGAGCTGACCCGCCGCTTCGGCAGCGACGAAGCGCGTCACGTCGTTCGGGCTCATGAGGAGCAGCACGGCCGCGCCGAGCACACCGCGATCGAGGCGTGGACGCGTCCCGAATCCGGCGAGGCTCTTCAGGCGGTACGGGTTGTTCGAGACGATCACGATTTGGGGGTTCTCGACGACCGCGCCGCCCGGCATGCGCGCGTGCAGCCCCGACGGCGGGGCGTCGGGTCCGAGCAACGTCGGCAGCATCTTGGCGGCCGTTCGCAGCTTGGCGTCGCGATACTCGTCCGACGCCACGATCTGCGCGTAGACCCCGAGCGACACGTTGTTGACGAACACCCGCCCGTTGACGTCGGCCAGGTCGATGCGAGCCTGGCGCGCATCGCCGTAGGCGTCGAGTGATCCGACGACGTCGTCGCGGTCGACGCCGAGATCGAGCGCGAAGTGATTGCGCGTGCCCGCGGGCACGCACACGAACGGGAGGTCGTGCGCAGCCGCGACCGCGGCGACGACGGCTTGCGAGCCGTCCCCGCCGGCCATCCCGATCACATCCGCGCCGCGAGCAACCGCATCCTCGGCAAGCGCGCGCAGATCATCCCCGGGAGCGAGCACGACCGGCTCGATGCCCCGACGTGCACACTCACCCTGGAGGTCGAACCTCTCGACCTTGCCGCCCCCCGACTTCGCGTTCATCAGCAGCACACCGTGCCGCGCGCGCGTCGCCGGACTCCACCGGCGGGCGACGGCGGATCGGATCTCCCACGCCAACGCCCACATGCCCGCGGCACTCGTGATTGCGATCGTCGCCACGACGACCACCAACTCGCTCGCGCTCCGTCCGGACGCCACCAGCGCCACGACGCCGCCCACCACCCCGAGGGCGGCGAGCGCGGCAATCCGGCCCCGCCAGCGTGGGCGGGTCGCGCCGATCCAGGTCAAGGGGACGCCGACGCCCACCGCCACCAACGCGACCAGCCCGAGCACCGGATTGTCGACGACCGAGACAAGCAACTCGACCGCCAACGCGAGGTAGCCGATCAACGCCACCGTCGCCACGACCCGCGCGCGGACAGGCGGCGAGTCCGATGCCACGCGATGATGCCTCAGGAGGCGTCGCCGGCGTGTCGTCGCAATTCCGCGAGCTCGCGGGCGCGGCTGACCCACGTCTTGTGCTCGCGTCGGCGCCGGACGAGTCGTTGCCAGGTGAGCACGCCGACGCCGGCTGCGACCAGCCCCGGCATCGAGATCGGCCCGACGGTCGGGCCGGTGCGACGCGAGAACAGCTGCGCGGACGCGAGCACCGACGCGGCCGCGACGAGGCCGTCGACGAGATGATCGACCGCGCCATCGGCATCGTGGACGCGGAAGTCGACTGCGAGTCGACCGGCGCGGATCTGCTGGACGATCTCCTCGATGTCGCCGGGCAGGGATGCAGCCAGACGGTCCCAGCCTCGAATCGTTCGGCCCGCATGTCGGGCGAGACGCCGCGGGTCGAACCGCTCGGCCAGCAACTTCTTCATGTACGGCTGGAGCAACTCCGTGACTCGGACTTCGGTGTTGAGCTCGCGACCGAGTCCCTGGAGCTGCAGCATGACCCGGAACAGCAGTGACAAGTCGGCCGGCAACACGAGGCCGTTGTCGTGCAGCAGCTCCATGCCCGTGTTGATGATCGCAGCCATGTCGAGATGACCGACACCGATGAGGAGGTAGCGGTTCAGCCACACGTCGATCTGCGATCGCAGCCTGTTCATGTCGACGGTCGGCGGCGGCGTGGTGATCTCGACGACGACGTCGATGAAGCCATCGATGTCGTGGGTTCCCGCGGCGATCACCAGATCCTCGAGCTGGCGTCTGCGCATCGAAGAGATGCGGCCGACGTCCCCGAAATCGAGGATCGCGATGTGCGTCCCATCGGGAAGCAGGAGGTTCCCCGGTTGGGGGTCGGCGTGATAGAGCGAATCCCGGAAGATCATCTCGAGGTACATCTCGGCGGCGCGTCGTACGAGCGTGTCGACGTCCCACCCCGTCGCCTCGACGCTCGCACGATCGGCAAAGGGTGCGCCCGAGATCAGGCTCATCGTGAGCACGCGCCGCCGCGACAGTTCCGGATACGGCCTCGGGATGACGATGTCGGGCTCGTCGGCGAAGTTCACGGTGAAGCGCTGGAGATTCTGCAGCTCCTGCGACAAATCGATTGCGTCGTGGAGCATCTGCGAGAACTCGGAGACGATCACCGTGGGTCGCAGCTGCGCGATCCCGGGGTCCTCGTTTTCGAGATACGCCGCGATCGCTTCCATGAGCTCGAGATCCTCGAGCACGCGGTGCTCCACGCCATCGTGGAGCACCTTCACCGCCACCGCCGTCCCGTCGGGCAATGTCGCCCGGTGCACCTGCGCGACCGACCCCGACGCCATCGGCTCCGGGTCGAACGAGCCGAAGAAGTCGGACACCGCGGCGCCCAGCTCGCGTTCAACCAGCGCCTGCGCGACACCCGGAGGATCCGCCGCGACCGTCGCCTGCAGCTTCGCCAGCTCCTCGGCGACGTCGTCACCGACAACATCCGGTCGCAGGCTCAACATCTGACCGAACTTGACCCACGTCGTGCCCAACTCGGTCAACGCCCGCCGCAACCGCTCGCCGTCGGACATCGCAACGATCTGCGGGTCGACGTGGCGGTCGACGAGCCCCTGCATGACGCGTGTGCTGACCAGTCCGCTTCCACGCTGCACCCACGCCGCGAAGCCGTACTTCGCGAACACTCCGGCGATCTCGTCGAGTCGCGCGCGATGGCGCATCAAAGCGGCAGGCAATCCCGGCATCGCTCACTCCTCCTCATCGCCCTCAGCGTGGCCCGCACTACCAGCGTGCGTCAGGGAGGCGGAGTCGGGCGAGGCGCCGGGCCTGGGCGGCGGGGAGGCCGAGGAAGCGCAGGCACGCCTCGGTGAGTTCGTCGACGGAGGTTTCGGTGACCCGTTCGGGGTTGCGCGCGTGGAGTCGAAGGAGGCCGAGGAGTCCGCCGGCGACGGCGCTGAGCGCGATCTCGGCGTCCGGGATGGTGAAGCGGCCGGCGGCCTGGCCGGCGCGGATGTCACGCAGGGCGCGGGGTGCGAGTCCGCGGGGGGCGTCGAGGAGGTCGAGGCCGACGCCGGTGATGAAGGCGGCGATTTCGGGGTGGGTCCAGGCGAGGCGGCCGGAGATGCGCAGCGAGATGGCGAACACCTCGGCTGGGTCGTCGAGACCGGCGCATGCGGCGTCGATCATTTGCGCCCAGCGCTCGAGTACCTCCTCCGACGCGGTCTGGAAGAGTTCTTCCTTGCTGGCGAAGTGGTTGTAGAAGGACCCGAAGCCGATGTCGGCGGCTTCGGTGATCTCTTGGATGCTGGCCCGTTCTCCGCGGCCTTCGGCGATGAGCCGGACGGCGGCGTCGACGAGCGCCTGGCGGGTGCGGGCCTTCCGGCGATCGAGCCGGTTGGCGGGGACCGCCCCGTTCGTTGTCGCCGTGTTCACTGTGCTCTCCTTATGGAGCGGATCAATCACTACTGATTTCATGTTACAGAACCGCGATTGCGTGCTTGGTTGCGGCGGCGGGCGCCCGGTTGGCGCCCGCCGGTTTCCGCGGTGAGGACGGCTGATCTGCTCAGGCCGCGACCTTCTGCTCGGTCGGCGCCGCCAGCGAGTGCACCTTCGCGTCGGTCCGGCGCAGCTCGATGCCACGCACGAGCATCCAGCTGCCGGCGATCAGGTTGAACAGTCCGAACAGCAGGGCCAGCGAGATGGCGCCCATGTCGGGGCGGGCGAACAGCACGACGCCGAACGCCACGGACACGAGGCCACCGATGATGAACATGGCGCGGGTGCCCGCCTCCTCGCCGGCACCGAAGGCGGCGAAGACCTCGACAACACCGGTGACAATCGCCCAGCCGGCGACGAGCAGCACCAGGACGAGAGCCGTCGGCCCGGGCCAGGCGAGCGCGACCACGCCCGCGGCGATGTCGACGAGTCCGAGGACCAAGTGCCCGAAGACCGGGCCGGCGGTGCGGCTCCTGAACGCGCTCACCGCTTCGAACCCGGCCCACATGAAGGCGTACACGGCGAACAGGACGACGAGGGCGAGGACCGTAACCCCCGGCCACGCGAGAGCGACGATGCCGACCCCGAGAGCGAGCAGGCCTCGCCAGATGAGGGAGGTGCTGAGTGACTTGAGCATGACGTTGCCTTTCGTGTGGAGAGGACGGCCGCAAGAGCCGACTCCCGTGTTGAACACCAGTGATGATGATCACATACAGTCTTGATGATTCATCACAACTCTGATTATGATGTGCATGAGCCGGCGTGTCAAGGGCCGGCGCCGAAGCCCACAACGGAAGGAGTCATCCGTGTTCATCGCCCTGTCTCGTTCTGCTCGCAGCCGCCTGCCTCGTGCCCGCCATCGCGAAGCTGGGAGCCCACCCGAAGATGCTCGCTTCGGCCGGCCACTTCGGTATCCCGTGGTCGCGCTACCGGCTGATCGGCGTCGCCGAACTCGTCGCCGCCGCCGGTGTCATCGCCGGACTGATATGGGCTCCAATCGGGGTCGCAGCAGCGTCAGGAATGTGCGTGCTGCTTGTCGGCGCGCTGGCTACCCACCGGCGGTCCGGCAGATCGTCTCCAAGAAGCGACGCCCGCACTGGTCGCCCTCGCGGCCAGCCTCGCCTACCTCGCCGTGGCCCTCACCCGCTGACCGCAACGAACCGCGAGCACGACACCGGGCAGGTAGCTCGCGCGGTCAGGGACCGTCTCTCCAACGGTCGCGCTTCCCGCCTGTCGACCTGCCGCGCGGTTTCTGCGTTCAACTCGGCGCCGGCGACCGCGAGCCCGCGATGCGAGCCCGTGTAGCTGCAGCGCTACGAGACGCGCGCGACGGGCCGAGCCTGAAGGCCCGCGCGTACCGCGCGTTCATGATCCGACCGGCGAGTGACCCGAGGATGAACCGGTAGAAAGGCGAGACCGAATACCAGTACGCGTGACCCAACAGACCGCGAGGGCGGAACAGGGCGCGTTGCACGAACAACGTTCCCTTCCGATCGGGCTCGGGCGCGATCGACCACTCGAGCCACGCGTCGCCGGGGAGGCGCATCTCGGCGCGGAGTCGCAGCAGTCGCGCCGGCTTCGATTGCCTCGACTCGCCAGAAGTCGACGACATCACCTACCCGCAGGTCGGTCGGATGACGACGTCCGCGCCGCATGCCGACACCGCCTACGCTGCAATCCAACCAGCCTCGCAGTACCCACAACCAGTTGCCGACGAGCCAACCGCGGTCGCCGCCCAACGAGCACACTTCGCGGACGAGCGCGTCGGGTGACGCGTCGGATTCCTAGGATCTATGAGGGTCGTGGGCGGTAGAGGACTCGAACCTCCGACCTCGTCCGTGTGAAGGACGCGCTCTAGCCGACTGAGCTAACCGCCCCCGTAGGGTCGATGACTGTACCGCACCGGCCTCGTCAGGGCTGACGCCAGTTCGGTGTCACGAGGAAGCGTTCGGCAACGGCGCAGTGCACGGCGATGCCGGTACGCATCGCGTCCTCGTCGATCGTCATGCGGTTCGAGTGGCACGCGTGCGCGTCCGCGGGACGCGTCCCCGGCGGGCACACGCCGAGGAACGCGAGCGCGCCCGGCCGTCGCTCGAGCACGTAGGAGAAGTCCTCCGCGCCCATGACCGGCGCGGGCATGCGGCCGGCCTTGGCCGAACCGAGGAGACCACCCGACACCTCGAGCGCGAAGTTCGCGAAGTCGCTGTCGTTGATCGTCGGTGGGTACCCGGGCTCGACGGTCACGATCGCGTGCATGTCGTACGCAGCTGCGAGACCGCCGGCGATCTGCTCGACTCCTTCGAGCGCGCGTCGCCGACCGGACGGCGACACCGCGCGTACGGTGCCGCGCAGGTGCGCGGTCTCGGGGATGACATTCGTCGTCGTGCCCGCGCGCACGTAGGTGATGGTGATCACCACCGGGTCGAACGTGTCGATGCGACGCGTGACGAAGGTTTGTAGGCTCTGGATGATCTCGGCCGCGACGGTGATCGGATCACGCGCGAGATACGGCGTCGACGCGTGCCCGCCCTTGCCGGTCACGAGGATGTCGATGACGTCGGCGGATGCCATGAGCGCACCGCCGCGCGTCCACACCGTTCCCGACGGGAGGTTGGGCGCGACGTGCAGCGCGAACGCGGCGTCGACCGTCGGCGTCTCGAGCACGCCTTCGTCGATCATGTACTGCGCGCCCGCGAAGCCTTCCTCGCCGGGCTGGAACATGAAGCGGATCGTCCCTGCGAGCTGATCGCGCTTCGCGGCGAGCACGCGCGCCGCGCCGACGAGCATGGCCACGTGCGCGTCGTGGCCGCACGCGTGCATCGTGTTGTCGATCGTGCTGGCGTACTCGAGGCCGGTGTCCTCGGGCATCGGCAGCGCGTCCATGTCGGCGCGCAGCAGGATGGTCGGTCCCGGTGCAGCGCCCCGAAGGTCCGCGACGACCGACGAGACCGAAGTTCCGGTGCGCACGTCGAGACCGAGACCGTCGAGCGCTTCCAGGACGAGCCGCTGCGTCTTCGGCAGCGCGAGGCCGAGCTCGGGCTCGGCATGGATGCGCCGCCGCAGGTCGACGCTGTCGGTCAGCACGCCTTCGGCATCGTCCAGAAGTTGTTGCATGTCGGGACATTACGCCCCGGCGCGAAACCACTCTCGGACGGTCTTGCCGAAGCTGCGCTGGTACCGCGCGTACGCATCGCGCACGGCCGGTCCCGGCCACGGACTCGGGCACAGCGCCGGCGGGAGCAGTGGATCGGCGCGCACGTGGGCGAGGGCCGCGGCGCCGACTTCGAACGCGCGCGCGAGGTCATCCGCGTCGGCGCGGGCAAGCGACGCGGTCGCGGCTTCCAGATGCTCGCGGAGCACCTCGGCGCGCGTGGCCCACGCGGCCGGGTCGAACAAGTGCGCCGCCAGCGTGAACCCGTCTTGCTCCGGCGTCGCGCGCCACCAGTCGCACTGCGCCTCGGCGACCTGCCACGCCTCCGCCGGACCCGACGCGCGCGGCAGGTTGTCGGGACGCACCCAACAGCCCTCGCGGTGCTCGGCGTACCGCAGGCGGCGGAACGCGTCGCGCAACGCGGCGCGGTCGCTCGCGTCCCGCGCCGCGGGGCGAACCGAGGCGAGGCGCCACCGTCCGTCCCAGTCGGTCGGCGCCGGCGTGAGGCTCCAGTCCTGGGCGCGCTGGCGGGCGCGCACCGAGCCCGCCAGTTCATAGGTGCCGGCCGACGCGACGAGCTCGCCGCGGTCGACCATGCGGCTCAGCGCGACGCGCGCGGTGCCCTCCGCGATTCCGAACGCGCCGCACCACTGCACCAGCCGTGCGCCGGGCATCCGGGGCGGGTGCATCCCGAGCAGCAGGCTCGCGATCACCGAGCGCGCCGAGAGCGGCTGCTCGAGCAGCGATGATTCCGCGTGCGTATTACGTTCTGTCGCCACCTGTCGCGAGAGTGTAATGTGCGGGCGTGACCGCGACGATGGTTCCCGAGCACCGCCTGCTCGAAGAATTCCGGCCCACGGACCGGCTGAAGCCCGACGCCCGGCCCGCGCCGGCGTTCCGTGAGGAGCTGCGCCGCATCCCGAACTTCCGGAATGCGCTGTCGGTCGTGGCGGTGTGGGTGCAGACGCTCGGGCTCATGTGGCTCGCCGTCTGGGCGGACAACCTCGTCGTGTGGGTCGTCGTGTTCCTCCTCATGGGCCGGGCCCACGCCCAGTTCGCGGCACTGATGCACGAGGCCGCCCACCGGTTGCTGTTCCGCAACCGCACGTGGAACGACTGGGTCGGGCGCTGGCTGCTCGGCTACCCGTCGTTCACGCCCACCGACCTCTACCGCCGCGGGCACATGGCGCACCACCGCGAGGAGTTCGGCCCCGATGAGCCCGACATCCCGCTGTACCGCGGCTACCCGATCTCGCGCGCGTCGTTCCGGCGCAAGCTCGTGCGCGACGCGACCGGCCAGACCGGTTGGAAGCTGTTCAAGGGCTTGCTGCGCGGCGTGCGCGCCCCCGGGTCGGCGGGCACGCAGGCTCGCCGGATCGTGGCCGTGCAGCTGGTGCTCATCGCGGTGTCGATCGCGGTCGGGCACCCGTGGGTGTACTGGCTGCTCTGGTTCGTGCCGTACCTCACGGTGTGGCGCGTCATCAACCGGCTGCGCTCGGTCGCGGAGCACGGCGGCATGCAACGCTCGAAGGACCGGCGCGAGACGACGCATTCCGTCAAGCAGTCGTGGCTGGCCCGCTTCGTGCTCGTGCCGCACAACATCGGCTGGCACCTCGCCCACCACGTCGACTCCGGCGTGCCGATGAAGCGGCTCCCCGAGTTCCACGCCGAGCTCCGGCGGGCCGGATACGTCACCGATGTGCTCGAGTACCCCACCTACAGCGCGCTGTGGCGCCGCCTGGCGTCCGGCTCGGCACCGTCGGGCGCGCCCCACTCGGCCCCGCCGCAACCGGACGCGTCCGCGGCCTGAGCGCCGCGGTCGGGCACAATCCAACACGTGTCCGGCCCAACCCTGTCCCCGCGTCCGGCGTCCAATGGTTCCCGAGGGTCGACGTTCGACGTGCTGGCGGCGGTCATGCGCGAGCAGGTCCCGGCCCGCCGGCTCGCGGCCGATCCCATCGACGACGCGACCGTGCTCGCGGTGCTCGAGCTCGCGAGCCGGGCCGGCGCCGGCAACCGGTGGCGCTGCGAGTTCGTCGTGGTCCGCGACCCCGACGTCCGCCACCAACTCGCCCGCATCTACCGCCAGGGCTGGTCGATCTACCGGCGGTTCCTGCGCACGCGCAGCGGCGACGACGCCGAGCTCGAAGCCCGCCAGTGGGAAGCCGACCACTTCGAGGACGTGCCCGTGCTGATCGTTCCCTGCGTTCGGGGGCGCCGGCCCCGCTTCCCGGCCGCGAGCGCGGCCGCGTTCTACGGCGCCGCCTATCCCGCGGTCCAGAACCTGCTGCTCGCGGCCGCCGCGCTCGGCCTCGGCGCCGGCGTCACCAACCTCGCGCTCTGGTCGAGCTGGCAGGCGCGCCGCACGCTCGCGCTCCCCCGCAACGTCACCCCCGTCGCCGTCGTGCCGCTCGGCCGGCTGCGGGGGCCCGTGGTGCCGCCGCCGGTTCCTCCGCTCGAGAACTTGGTGCATCTCGACCGATTCGGGCACCAGCCGTTCCGCGCCAACGCCCGCCGGTAATTCCCGACGTGGCATTATGAGAGGACACAACGGGCCCCGCCCGGGTCGCCCGGGTGATCATCGAAGCAAGGAGGCGGGGTGACGAAGACAGCAGGCCTCCGGCCGGTCATCATCCCCGCCAGCGTCGGCTGACGTTGCGCCCGTTCCCACTCCGAGGCAGGTGACGACGTGCCCAGAAAAGGAAGAGCTCGGCGTTTCCGTGAGGCGCGCAAGCTCAAGCAGGGCTACGACGACGGGTTGTTCCGTGAAGGCTCCGGAACGCTGGCGGACGTCTCCGAGGACACCGACGAGGATGTCGACGACGACGACGAGTGGGACGACGAGGACGAAGACGAGGACTGGGACCCCGACCACCAGGTGAACTGACGCCGCCGGGCGTCAGGTCAGGCGCGGTGACGGCAATTCGGTGTCGATCTCGTAACGGCTGAGCGCCTCGGCGACAGCCTCGCCCTTCAGGTCCCCGGTCTGTGCGAGCCCGTCGAGCACCGCGATGACGGTGTGGGCCGCGTCGACTTCGAAATGCCGGCGCAGAGCGGGGCGGGTGTCCGAGTAGCCGTAGCCGTCGGTGCCGAGCACGACGTACGGCTGCGGCACGAACCGGGCGATGGAATCGGGCACCGCCTTCACCCAATCACTGACCGCGATCACCGGGCCTTCGGCGTCGCCCAGCTGTTCGGTGACGTACGGCGCGCGCGGCGCGTCGGTCGGATGCAGCCGGTTCCACCGCTCGCAGTCGATCGCGTCGTCGCGCAGCTGCTTCCATCCGGTGACGCTCCACACGTCCGCGGCGACGTCGTGGTGCTCGGCCAGCAGCCGCTGTGCTTCGAGCGCCTGCAACACCATCGGTCCGCTCGCGAGGATCTGGGCGCGGTGCGTGCGCTCCGTGTCGGCGGCCCGGTATCGGTAGATGCCGCGCACGATGCCTTCTTCGATCCCCGCCGCCGTACCCTCGGCGCCTACCGGCAGGGGCGGCTGCACGTAGTTCTCGTTGTAGAGGGTCAGGTAGTAGAAGCAGTCCTCGGGTTCGGGGCCGTACATGCGACGGATGCCGTCACGGACGATCACCGCGACCTCGTACGCGAACGCCGGGTCGTACGCGCGCAGGTTCGGGTACGCCATCGCGTACATCTGCGACTGGCCGTCGCAGTGCTGCAACCCCTCGCCGGTGAGCGTCGTGCGGCCTGCGGTCGCGCCCATCAGGAACCCGCGGCCGCGCTGGTCGCCGAACGACCAGATGAGGTCGCCGACGCGCTGGAACCCGAACATCGAGTAGAAGACGAGGAACGGGATCATCGGTTGACCCCACGTCGCGTACGCCGTCGCCGCGGCAGTGAAGTCGGCCATCGAGCCCGCTTCGGTGATGCCCTCCTCGAGGATCTGTCCCTTCGCGGCTTCGCGGTACGAGAGCATGAGGCCCGCGTCGACCGGCTCGTACTGCTGGCCGAAGGGCGCGTAGATCTTGTACTCGGGGAACAGCGCGTCCATGCCGAACGTGCGCGCTTCGTCCGGGATGATCGGCACGATGCGGTTGCCCCACTCGGGCTCTTTCATCAGCGTGCGCAACAGCCGCGTGAACGCGGTTGTCGTCGACGCCTGCACCTTCTCGCCTGTACCCGCGGTGAGCTGGTCGATGAGCTCGTCGCGCGGGAACACGACGAGCTTCGAGCGCTCGACGCGCTCGGGCAAGTACCCGTCGAGCGCGCGGCGCCGCTCCATCAGGTACTCGTACTCGAGTGAGTCGGTACCCGGGTGGTAGTAGGGCGGCAGCTCGCCCTCGAGGTCCGAGTCCGGGATGTCGAGGAACAGCCGATCGCGGAAGACCTTGAAGTCGGCGGCCTTCATCTTCTTTATCTGGTGCGTTGCGTTGCGCGCTTCGAAGTCGGGCCCGAGCGTCCAGCCCTTCACCGTCTTGGCGAGGATGACCGTGGGCGAGCCGACGTGCTCCAACGCGGCCTTGTACGCGGCGTAGAGCTTCCGGTAGTCGTGCCCGCCGCGCGGGAGTCGCTGCAGGTCGTCGTCGCTGAGATGCTGCACCATCGCGCGCAGACGCGGATCCGGACCGAAGAAGTGCTCGCGGATGTACTCGCCCGACTCGACCGCGTACTTCTGGAACTCACCGTCGACGGTCGAGTTCATCTTGTTGACGAGCACGCCGTCGACGTCGCGCGCGAGCAGTTCGTCCCAGGCCGTGCCCCAGACGACCTTGATGACGTTCCAGCCCATGCCGCGGAAGATCGACTCGAGCTCCTGGATGACCTTGCCGTTGCCGCGCACCGGACCATCGAGTCGCTGCAGGTTGCAGTTCACGACGAAGATCAGGTTGTCGAGTCGTTCACGCGCGCCGAGTGAGAGCGCGGCCATCGACTCGGGCTCGTCGAGCTCGCCGTCGCCGACGAAGCACCACACGTTCGCGTCTGACGTGTCGGCGATCTCGCGCTGGAAGAGATAGCGGTTGAAGCGGGCCTGGTAGACCGCGTTCAGCGGACCGAGCCCCATCGACACGGTCGGGAATTCCCAGAAGTCCGGCATGCGGCGCGGGTGGGGGTAGGAGGACAGGCCGCCGCCTCCGACCTCGCGCCGGAACCGCTCGAGGTGCGCCTCGGTCAACCGACCTTCGAGGAACGCACGGGCGTAGACGCCGGGCGCGGCGTGGCCCTGGAAGAACACCTGGTCGCCGTAGCGCCCGTCGCCCTTGCCGCGGAAGAAGTGGTTGAAGCCGACCTCGTACAACGACGCGGCGGACGCGTAGGTGGAGAGGTGACCGCCCTGACCTTCGAAGCGGTGGTTGGCGCGGTCGACCATCACGACTGCGTTCCACCGGATGAACGCGCGGATGCGGCGCTCGACGTACTCGTCGCCGGGGAACCACGGTTCTTGCTCCGGCGCGATCGTGTTGATGTAGTCGGTCTGCACCATCGCCGGAACGCCGACGCCCTTGTCGCGCGCCCGCTCCATGAGCCGGGCGAGGATGTAGTGCGCGCGGGAACTCCCGCGCGCGTCGATGACGGCGTCGAGGGAGTCGAGCCACTCCTCGGTCTCGGCCCGATCGGTGTCCGGCAACTGGTGTATGGACCCGTCTAGGAACACGCGTCCTCCATCGGCTCGCAGCGGCAGCAGTTGCAGGTTCCAGGTTATGACCGGGCGCGCGCGCCGAAGTGCCTCTTCACGAGCCGGGGGAGCTCGGCGCCGCCCGGGAAATCGGGCCCCGACGCGTCAGCCGAGGCGCGGGTCGCGCCGCACACGAGCGCGATGGTCGGTGCGGCGGGTCATGGCCATGATCAGGAACACGACGACGCCCGCGCCGACGGCGCCCAGCAGCAGCGAGCCCCATGGCGAGGAGCCGCTGCTCGAGATCTCGACCGATGCGGCCGCCCCGTTGATCTTCTTGGTGTTCCCGGCGAGCTTGCCCCGGTCGATTGGCGTGGAGGTGCTCGGGCTCTTCGCCGCCGCGGCCGCGCCGGTGTCGGTGTTCGGAGTCGCCCCGGGATCGGGGGTCGTGGTGGTGGTCGTCGCCACTGCGGGCTTGAGCGCGAACAGCGAACCGGTGAACGGCAGCTTGATCGCCGCCGCGCTCCAGAGCACCTGGCTCTTGGTCGGCGGTGCGCTCGGGCTCGACGGGTTCGACGGCGTCGTCGGGTTCGAGGGCGGTGCCGTGGGCGGTGGTGGCGCGACCGTGGTCGTGGTCGTCGTGGTGGTTGGAGGCGGCGGCGGGGGCGGCGGCGTGTAGCACGTGGCCGCGAGCGTGAAGAACTGCGGGAAACCGTCGCCCGCGCTCTCGGACCCGTCGGCCGCGCCGTTCAAGAGCACGTCATCCGTCGGGGTCACCGTGACCGCGTACGCGGACGGTCCCGGCGTGATCGTCACGGGGCCGGCAGTCGCGAACTCGAGCGTGACGCTGTCGAACACGTTCTCGGGGTTCTGCGTGTCGGCCTGTGGCAACACGACCTGCCACCCCACTGCTCCGGCGGGCACGGAGGAGAACGCCGAGCAGTCCTGGGTGAACGTGCTGCCGCGCACGTCGTACGAGCTCGGGTCGAGCACCGCGTCGGGGCTGCCGTCCACCGGGACGTACACCACCTGCGCGCCGGCGTGCACGGGCGCGGCGAGCAAGACGAGTGCGGCGGCCCCGAGTGCCGCGGCCGCGCGCGGACCGCGCTGGAACGGGGAGACACTCCGCACCCCGTTCTCGCTCACGTCTGCCATGTACCCGCCCGGATCGGTGCCGAAGGGCAAAGGATACGCCGGAACGGCACGCCTTCCGACGCCAAACGTCCGGAATCTCACGGGCCGGACTGAAGTCCGGAGAACCGCGAACTCGGGAGTTCCCGACGACTGCCACGGCTCGCGCCGCGGCTGGGGCGGAGCGCAGCTGATCGCGCGCTGAACTCCCTGCGGAAGCAGAACCGGTGGGCGGTGAGGGATTCGAACCCACGACCTCTTGCGTGTCGAGCAAGTACGCCATGACGCGCCGACGTGGGCAAATGCGCGTCTGCGCAGGTCATGCGGACTTTTCGGTTGACCGTCGCTGACCGCGCTTCGCCGCTTATGACCGTCTCTTGGGGTGCAGGTGGGGTACAAGAACGCGCGCCGTAGGCGCCACGCCTGCCGCCGCTGTTACCGCTTGTGCTTCGGCTTGGCCGCGTCGCGTCAGTGAACCCCGCACACATTGCAGCCGCCCCACTCCGCGACGCACGTCGTCGGGTCGGATTCGTGTCGCAGCTCGAGTCCCGGGCATTCGTCGCCATCCTCGATCGCCGTACAACCCGCGGGTGTTCCGTCCAGATGGCTGGATGAGGGAACCGCGACACGAACCGTGCGGCGGCGGTGAGGGGTACACGGCCGCAGTGTCGCGCCCGCCTATGACGCAGAACGGCAGGTCTGTGCGCGTGCAATGGTCGGTCCATGACTCGACGGTCCATATCCGAACTGTTGAGGGCGCAATTGCTTACGTGGGTCTGCGCCGTCGTCACGCTGCGGGCTGCACATGCCAGGAGCCGGCCTCAGTAGCGTAAGCGCAATGCTGGGTGGGGATGTGCCGACGGAGGTCGATGCCGGTCCGAGCCCCAGCGACGTCGTTTCGACTGCCGAGGGCGAGTCGGTCGTCGATTCCGCCGGGCTCGGGTTGTCGGCTGTTGACGCCAGTTCGCGATCATCGACGACGCGGCCGGTGGGCCGTGATCGTTGGCTCGCGGTGCTCGTGCCGTCCGCGGGATGGGCGATCTGGTGGCAGGTCTCTGGACGGGAGGCCAGCGGTGTGCCGAAAGGGATTCGGCTGAGCACGTCGGACTGGATCGAACGCGTCTTCCACGGCGTCCGAGCGTCGTTCGACGGGCTGGCACTCGGACACCGGTCCCTCGGCATCGTGCTCGCGATCGCTTTCCTCG
Organism: uncultured Actinomycetes bacterium; assembly: GCA_963745645.1. GTDB lineage: Bacteria > Actinomycetota > Acidimicrobiia > IMCC26256 > PALSA-610 > CAVUFH01. The sequence continues at coordinate 106,742 of CAVUYD010000009.1, read as the reverse complement.
TGCATCTGGCGTGGCGATTACGCCAAGGACTGGCCGCGTCGGCGAACGCGATCGGTTGGTCGGTCGCGTGTCATCATCTGGTGGGTCGGTGTCGTCCACTTCCGAGTCGTCTTCTTCAACCCGGAGACGTTCCGCTATCAGCTTGCCGGATCGCTCTTCATTCTGCGTCGCGTCGCTTCCCCCAGCACCGATCGGCCTGATGCTCCGATGGCGATCGCCGGCGGCGGCGTTGCTACTCGCGATGGTTGCGGCGCTCCTTTCGTTGGCCAATCACGGACCGACGCTCGATGCGGCGAAGGTCCACAGCCAAATAGCTTTGGTGACAAAGCAGCAGATGATCGTTGCGAATCAGGGCGCGGCCGCAGTGCCTGACTCGCACCTGTACAACCTCGTCTTGGGCGGCCTCACGGCCGGTGAATACCGAGAGGCGGTCCGGTTCTACGGGATCGCCCCCGGCACTGACCCGCCGTCTCCTGACGCAGCGATCGTGCGACTCGGTCGGATGCGACCTGTAATACGTTCGAGTGGCGCGCCATGCACGAAGCCGAACGATGTCGCGAACTGCCCCGCCGGTCTCGACGATCGTCATACGAACAGGTCCGTCGGCCGCGGACGTAACCGTGCGACGGTTCGGCACCGACGACATCCATATCGGAAGCGTCCCTGCGATGCGCACCGCGACGATTCGCGTTCCCCGGACTCGGGTCGACGCGCCCGTGGCACGTGTCCGCCCCCGGAGCGTGCATCGCCGTCGGGTGAAAAGATACGGTCGATCGGGAATCTGCCAGTTTCGCGGGCGTGCCAACGAGCTGACCGCGCCGGCGAAGGGCGCGGTGATTCGGTGGGCGGTGAGGGATTCGAACCCACGACCTCTTGCGTGTCGAGCAAGCGCTCTAACCAACTGAGCTAACCGCCCCACTTCGGACCGGTCACGATAGCGCGAGGCGTTAGGTTGCCTCCCATGTCGCTGCTCGCCGGCCGGACGGCCGTGGTCACCGGTGGCGGTTCGGGCATCGGGGCGGCCACGTGCCGCCGGTTCGTCGAGGAGGGCGCCCGGGTCGCGGTGTTCGACATCGACGGGGACCGGGCCGAGAAGATCGCCGGTCCGTTGGATGCCTTGCCCTACACGGTCGACGTCACCGACTACGACGCGCTGGCGGCGGCAGTCGCGGACGCGCGGGTGAAGCTCGGCGGCATCTCGATCCTCTACAACAACGCGGGTGGCAGCAACCTGCGGCCGTTGCACGAGTACCCGATCGATGAGTGGCACCAGATCGTCACGCTCAACCTGAGCGTGGTGTTCTACGGCATGAAGGCGGTCGCACCGATCATGCTCGACGGTGGCGGCGGCGCGATCGTCTCGACGGCGTCGATCTCCGGCACGCGTCCGGCCGCGGGTGAAGCGCCGTACGCGGCGGGGAAGGCGGCAGTCGCCGCGCTCACGGCGTCCGCCGCGCTCGAGTACGCGCCGACGATCCGCGTCAACGCGGTGTCGCCCGGGATGATCCATACCGCGATGACCGAGCTGCTGCTCACCGAACAAGGGCTGCACGCAGCTCCGGCGATGGCGGCCAAGACACCGCTCGACCGCGTCGGCACGCCGGACGACATCGCGGACGTCGTGACGTTCCTCGCCTCCGACATGGCGCGCTTCATCACGGGTCAGAACATCGTGATCGACGGCGGCATGACCCTGCACGGGTCCGGCGTCGACGGCCTCCTCGACCAGGTGCGCGCGCTCGTCTCCCCCGCGCAACCGCGCCAGGGACGCGGACGCGTCAGCAGTTCTCGAGGGCGGCGGCGCGGTCGTCGAAGGTGGCGAGCAGGTGCTCGGCCCCGCAGAGCTCGAGGACCTTCCGCACGTACGACGCCGGCGGGCGCACGATGCCGAAGTCGATCTGCTGGCCGGAGAGCCGCTGATCGAGTTCGAACGAGAGGCGCACGCCGACGCTGTCGAAGTACTCGACGGCCGAGAGGTCGAGGAGGAGGCGCCGGGTCTCGAGTGTGACCGAGTCGAGAACGGCCCGACGCACGTCGTCGCCGTTCGAGACGTCGATCTCGCCCGACACCGAGACGATCGCGACGTCGTCGACATGCTCGGGCTCGACGGATGCCAGTGGGTTCACCGGTGCCGACCTCGCATGCCGCGACGCTAGTCGAGGCCCGATCCGGGCCGTGCCCGAACGGACGCCACCGCCCGTGCGGTGCGTCGATGCCCGCGTGCGATTCCCCAGGCCAGTACCGTTGCCGGATGCTCCGGCGCCGGGCGAGCAGGGCGGCAACCATCGCGGTCGTCGTCATGCTCGCAGTCGCGGCCATCGGCGCGATCGTCACCGCGCCGCGTGAGTATCCGGTCACCGCCTTCCTGCTGGCGCCGCTCGGTGCCGCGATCGTGTTCGGGCGGCGGATCACGACCGTCGTCGCGATGCTCGCCACCGTCGTGGGCGGGATCTACGCGGTCGCCGACGACCAGTACCACGGGGCCGCGCTCTGGTTCCGGTTGTTCTTTCTCGTCGCAGCCAGCGTGACGATCGTCGCGCTCACCGCCGTGCGAGAGCACCGCGAGGAGGATCTGGTGACGGAGCAGGCGCGGCTCCGGGACCGGTCCGAGCAGCGTTACCGCTCGCTGGTCGAGGCAACCGCGGCCATCGTCTCGACGATCGACGCGGAGGGCCGGTTTCGCGGCCGGCTGCCCGCATGGGAGGCCTACACCGGTCAATCGTGGCCCGACTACGCGGACATGGGCTGGCTGACCGCAGTCCACCCGGACGATCGGGAGCAGTTCCGTGTCGAGTGGACGAGCGCGTTCGCATCCGGAGAGTTCCACGAGGCGGCGTGCCGGCTGTGGAACGCCGCGACCGCGGAGTACCGGTACGTCAACGCGCGCGGCGTTCCCATCATGGAGAACGGTGCAGTGCGCGAGTGGATCGGTGCGATCACGGACGTGCACGACCGCGCCGAAGCGCTGCTGCGCGCGGCCTCCGACGCGCAGCTCCGCACGGCCGTGCTCCAGTCGCTCCAGGACGGCGTGTTCGTCACCGCGCGAGACGGGCGCATCATCGACGTCAACGATGCGTGGCCGCGCCTCTTCGGGTTCACGCGTGACGAAGTGCTCGGCACGCTCCCGCCGTACGCGTGGTGGCCGGACCCCGGGGCATTGCCGCGCCAACAGGTCGCGTTCGACGGAATGGCCGCGATCGCGCGCGGTGAGGTCGACAGCGGCGAGTTCGAGGTCTCCTTCCGGCACAAGGACGGGCACTTCTTCCGCGTCTTGATCGCGATGTCGGCGATACGCGACGGAGATCGCGTTGACTTGCTCGTGGGCACCGTGAAGGACATCACGGTGCACGCCGCGGCCGAAGCTCGCTTGCGCGTCATCGCCGGGGTCACCGAGCGGCTGTCATCGGCGAACGAGCTCTCGGAGATCGGTCACGCCGCGCTGGCCGAGCTGCTCCCCCAACTCGAGTGCCCGCACGGCGGGTTCTTCGTGCTCGACCAGGAGCAGGCCGCGTTGTGCCTCGTCGCCGACGTCGGGCTCAGCCCCGGCACGATGGAGCGGTGGTCGCGCCTGCCGCTCGACCTTCCGGCGCCCGCGATCGACGTCTTCCATTCGGGCGAGACGCTGATCATCGTCGAGCAGGACGAGTTCGCGGCGCGTTATCCCGGCCTCGCGAACTACGTCCGCAACCTCGGCTGGCACACAACGGTGAACCTGCCGCTGGTCAAGGGTGGCGCAGTGCTCGGGGTCCTGTTCCTCGCCTTCGACGACACGCGTCCGCTGACCGCAGACGACCTCGCGCTCCTGCACGCGATCGGCCCGATCCTGGCCCAGGCGCTCGACCGCGCCGGCCTGTTCGAGTTCCAACGGTCGGTGGCGTCGACGCTGCAGCGCGCCATGCTCAGCCCGCAACCGTTCGCCCACGCCGACATCGTGGTCGCGGCGCGCTACGTACCTGCCGTCGCGGAACTCTCGGTGGGCGGCGACTGGTACGACGTGGTGCCACTCGACGAGGAACGCGTCGCGATCGCGGTCGGCGACATCGTCGGGCGCGGCATCAACGCGGCCGCGGTGATGGGCCAGCTGCGCAGCGCGCTGAGCGCCGTCGCGCGCACGACGGACTCCGCGGTCGAAGCGGTCGCCCGGCTCGATCGCTTCGCGCACGGCATCGAGGGCGCCAAGGCGACGACGCTCCTCTACGGCATCGTCGATCCGGTCGCGGGCACGCTGCGCTACACCTCGGCCGGCCATCCGCCGGCGCTGATCGTCTCGCCGAACGGGAGCGCCCGCTTCCTCGACGGCGGACGAGGTTGGCCGCTCGCGGTCGCGGACCCGGACCGGCCGCGACCCGAAGCTGTCGCCGAGCTCGAGCCCGGCAGCACGATCCTGCTCTACACCGACGGCTTGGTGGAGCGGCGCAACGAACGGCTCGAAGACGGTCTCGCCCGGCTCGCGTGCAGCGCGGCATCGCGGCGGAGCTGCCGGTCGAGCAGTTGTGCGACGAGCTGCTCGACGAGCTCGTCGGCGCCGGCCACTCCGACGACGTCGCGCTGGTCGCGCTCCGTATGCTCAGCCCGGCCGCCCCGTCGTTCACGTGCCGCGTCCCGGCCACCGCGGCCGAGCTCGCGCACGTCCGCCGGGCGCTGCGGGACTGGTTGGCCGAGCAGGAGCTCCCCGAATCGATCCGTGACGACATGCTGCTCGCGGTCGGCGAAGCGTGCTCCAACGCGGTCGAGCACGCGTACACGGGTGCGGCGCGTGACTCGGTCGTCATCGAAGGGTTCCGCAGCCGCGAGCAGGTGGTGTTCACGGTGCGCGACTACGGCGTGTGGCGTCCGCTCGTGAAGAACCCCGAACGCAATCGGGGGCTGCGGTTGATCACCGAAGTCACCGACGACCTGAAGATCTCGAGCGCCCGGGACCGTGGGACGCGGGTCGAGATGCGCCGCACGATCGAACCGGCCGGCTGAGCGCGATATCCTCGTCGGTGATGTAGCGACGCCTCACCTCCTGCCGTCCCGCGCGTGTTCCGCGCGCGCCGCACCCGAGGTCCGTCCGTGTCGCAATCTCCTTCCGCAACCCTCGTCGCTCGTGAAGTCTCGAAGTCGTTCGGGCCGCGCGTCGTGCTCGACGCGGTCTCGGTCACGGTGCCGCCCGGCAGCCGCATCGGCATCGTCGCGCCCAACGGGACCGGGAAGAGCACGCTGTTGCGGTTGCTCGCCGGCCTCGACGTCCCGGATCGCGGCACGGTGTCGCGGCTGCCACCGGCGGCGACCGTCGGCTTCCTTCCGCAGGAGCCGGATCGTCGCGCCGGCGAGACCTTGCGCGCCTTTCTCGGCCGGCGCACGGGCGTGACCGACGCGGTCGCGGCGTTCGATGCTGCCACCGAAGCGTTGAGCGCAGGCCGCGCGGGCGCCGACGACGAATACGCGCACGCACTCGAGCAATACCTCGCGCTCGGCGCGCCCGACTTCGACGTGCGCGCCGCCGCGACCGTCGAGCGTGTCGGACTCCCGGAGCGTCTGCTCGACGTGCCGATGCCCGCGATGTCCGGCGGCCAGGCCGCGCGCGCCTCGCTCGCAGCGATCCTGCTCTCGCGTTTCGACGTGTTCCTGCTCGACGAACCGACGAACGACCTCGACTTCGCCGGCCTCGACCTGCTCGAGTCGTTCCTCGCCGAGCTCCCGGGCGGGGTCGTGATCGTCTCCCACGACCGTGCGTTCCTCGATCGCACCATCGACGGCGTGCTCGAGCTCGACGAGCACACGCACCGGAGCCGCTACTACGCGGGCGGCTGGCGCGCTTACCTCGACGAACGTGACGTCGAACGTCGCCACGCGCAAGAGGAGTACGACGCATACGAAGCCAAGCGCGGCAGCCTCGCGTCCCGTGCGCAGCAGCAGCGCGAGTGGGCGGTGCAAGGCGTGAGCAAGGTGAAGAAGAGCGGCGAGAAGGACAAGTTCATCCGCCACTTCCGCACCGCATCGAGCGAACGGCTCGCGGGCAAGGCGCGCGGCGACCGACCGCGCGCTCGAACGACTCGAGGACAACGCCGTCGACAAGCCCTGGGTCGGCTGGGATCTGCGCATGGAAGTCGCGTCCGCGCCGCGTGGGGGCGACATCGTGGCCCGGCTCGAGCACGCCACGGTGCAGCGCGGCGACTTCGTGCTCGGTCCGGTCGACCTGGAGATCGCGTACGGCGAACGCGTCGCGATCCTCGGCGCGAACGGGAGCGGCAAGACGACCTTGTTGCACGCCCTGCTCGGTGAGCTCCCGCTCGAATCGGGAACGCAGCGCGTCGGCCCGTCGGTCGTGATCGGCCGGCTCGACCAGGCGCGTGACCGGTTCACCGGCGACGACGACCTCCTCGGCGCGTTCCAGCGCGCCACCGGGGACGATGTCTCGACCTGCCGGTCGACGCTCGCGAAGTTCGGCCTCGGCGCGGAGCACGTGCTGCGGCCGGCGCGCACGCTCTCGCCGGGCGAGCGCACGCGCGCGGTGCTCGCGCTCTTCACTGCCTCGGGCGTGAACTGCCTCGTGCTCGACGAACCGACGAACCACCTCGACCTGCCCGCGATCGAGCAGTTGGAGCAAGCGCTGTCGTCGTTCACCGGCACCGTGCTGCTGGTGACGCACGACCGCGCCCTCCTCGAAGCGGTCACGACGACACGCGAGCTGAGGATCGACGCGGGGCGGATCATCGCCGACCAGCCCACCGCACCCCTGGCCTGATGACCCGGTGGGGAGAGATGGCGCTCGACTGCTCCGTGATCAACGTGTCGATCGCGACCGTCGCCAAGGATGTCGGCACGACGGTGATCGCGTCGCAGCTCGGCAGTGTCACGGTGTCGTCCGTCGCGATCGTCGACGAGAACGCGGACGCACGGCTCGTCGGCCTCGGTGCCGCGCTCATCGCGCTCGTTCTTCAGCCGGCGGCTGCCGACCGTCCAGCCGGCTGCGAGCGCGGCACAACAGTGATATTGCCGAACATGCCGTACGCGAGATGTCCCGGGAGATGGCACGCGTACAAGAACTCCCCTGGTTTGTCGAACTTGTAGAACGTCACACCGACGTCCTGCGCGTTGACGGACACCTCACCGGGCACCGGTGGATGCCGCGCTTCGGTTCCGTGCTCGTGCCGTGCGTGCACGGCGTCGTCACCGACGACGAACTCGTGGTTGATCGGGTCGTGGTTGCGCACGACGAACCGCACCGTCGTGCCTTGTTGCACGCGCATCGCGTCGAGGTGGAACCGGCTGTACTGGATGTCGACGTCCACCGTCACCAAGCCCGGGCCGAGCGCCGGCGCCGCGGTCGCGGGCTTCGCGGCGAGCACGTAGCCGAGTCCGGTCGTCGTCACGAGCACCGCTCCCACGATGACGGCGCGGAGCATCCGGCTCATCGGAAGCCACCCAGGCGCTCGCGCTTGCGCCCGGCGACGACACCCAGTGCGATCGCGGTCGCGCTCGCCGCCAGCACGCCGACCACGACCGGCCACCAGACCCGGCCGCTCTCCGCCGACAGGACCTGCGCCTGCTTGGCGTCGACACCCGCGTCCTCGAGCGTCGGCAGCTGCGCCGGGTGCGCAGAGAGCGCGAGGTCGTAGTCGAGGTCGCCGGCGTCGACATTCAGCCGCAGGTAGGTGAACCACATCGAGTTCGGCACCCACTCCATGCCGACATCCGAACGCAGGTCGGTCAGCAGCGAATCCGATGCACGCTCGTCGCGCTGGATGCTGAGGCCGGGCCCGCCAGCCAGCATCTTCGGCTGGTCGTCGGTGAGCAGGAACACGTCCGCTTCCACGACCTTGGTGCGATCGAGACCGAGGCCAAGGATCCGCAACGGCACCCACGGCTCGTCCGTCGGGATGGTGAGCATGATCGGCGTGCCGTCGCCTGCTTGCTGACCGAGCGCGCTGGCGCGCGCCGCGTCGAACCGGGCGGCCATGAAGATCGGACTGCGCCGGCTGTAGAAGTCGAGCACCTCCGGCGCGTCGGGCGACAAGAAGAACCCGTGCTGCAACGCCCACGCGCCGACCTCGTCGCCGCCGCCCTTGAGGATCGTGATGTCGAGCGCGTCGATCTTGGTCTCGAGGATCACTTGCGCGGTGCCCGCAGCACTCAGCGCAGAGTCCTCCGCGAAGCGTGCCGCCGCCGGCGGCGCGACTTCGCGCTCGAGCCGTTGCAACGTCCAGTCGCCGCCGCGCTCGACCTTCGTCGGCACGTCCGGCAGCGGGACGATGGAGCCGACCTCCTTGCCCTCGCCACTGAACTCGAACGACGTGACGTACCGCTCCACGCCGTCGTGATACGCCGCGAGCGTGGTGGTGCGCACGAGCGAGATCGTCCCGTTCTCACCGACCAACCCGCCGCACGCGGCGGCCGGACCGACCGCGAGCAACGCGCCCGTGATCCCCGCCGCGATCACACCCAACGACAAGCGGGCGCGTCGAACCAAACCCCGTGACATGGGAACCCCCTCGAGCCGGCAACAACGACTTGTGCGCCGGTCGAAGAGTTGGACGTCGCGGGTGCGGCGTTCGGTTCCCGAAAATCTTCATCGGGCCGCGCGCCGACGGTCAGCGGGAGCGGTCTTCCTTCGCGGCCTCGGCGTCCTCGGGCGTCGGGAGGTCACCGTCGGGTGTCGGGTCGTCGTCGGTCATTCAGGGCACCTCGGATCGGGCGATCTGCCGCCGACGTACGCAACCCGCCCCGTCACGACACGGGCGCGCCGGTCACTCGTCCTCGATCTTCTCCCACCACTGGCACCACCACTCGGCGCCCACGAGGATCCGGAGCTGCGGGTGCCAGCAGTACGAGAGCGACTCGAGCGGGTTGAGGTAGTAGAGGCAGTTCTCGCACTTCTCGGCGCCGTAGGGCTCACCCTTCAGGACCGCTCGCTCGGCCATGTGCTTGAACTCGAGCCAGTTCTTCTCGTCGATCTCCTTGGGCTCGGGCTTCGGGATCTCGTAGTCGGTCACACCTGCTCCACTGGGTCGATCGGGGCGCGCACTCCGGCGCGCTCCCCCGCAGCCTTACCCACCCGCTGCCGTCGCGCCGAACGACGCGGAGTGAGCCGTCGGAACGGTCGTTGCTCTCACGTGCCGGTCCGCGTACGGTGAACGCATCGGACGCCCGATCCGGGCGCCAGGTCCCCAGACCCAGGGCCGCGAGACCTGCTGCGTTGCCGGTGGCCCCGCACTTCCGGCGTCGCGGTACGGAGAAGCAAAGGGAGCCGGGAGCCTACGTTCGAGGATCGAACGGGGTTCGAGAACTCGAGGGAACGTGTGCACCGCCCGTGTGCGTTCCTGTCCTCAGCCCACCCGAGCCTCGGCTCTCTTTGCTTCACTTCCCGTCGCGATCGCGACGACTGAAGGCCTCCCGTCGCGCTTCAGCGGGCGTTCGGTCGACGGTGCACACACTCAGCGCGCTGTCGATCGCACGGAGGACCGCATGAACGCGAGCGTCCACAAGCTGCTGACCATTCCCGTCGTCGCGGCGGCGGTGTTGACCCTGTCGTCGGCTGCAGCTGACGCGTGCCACGTGCCCGGGCTGCCGCGCTTCGGACCGGGAGCGCAGTACCACCCCGCGATCGATCCGAAGGACTTCGGCCCGGACGTCGACAACCCGTGGTTCCCGCTCGAGCCCGGAACCACGTACACCTACACCGGCACCAAGGACGGTGAAGCCGCACGCGAGCTGTTCACGATCACCGACCGGACGATGCTCGTCGACGGAGTGCGGACGCGGGTCGTGTTCGATCGGCTCTTCCTCGCCGGCACGCTCGACGAGCGCACGTACGACTACTACGCGGAGGACGACGCCGGCAACGTGTGGTACTTCGGCGAGGACACGGTCGCGCGCGACGACCGGGGCAACCTCACGGACACCGAAGGCAGCTTCCGCGCCGGCGTCGACGGCGCGCAGCCGGGCGTCTACATGCAAGCGCATCCGCAGATCGGCCGGCGCTTCCGGCAGGAGTGGTACGCCGGGCACGCCGAGGACCAGTTCCGCGTGCTGTCGCGCGGGCTCGTGTCACCGTGCCGTACGGATCGTTCCGCCACGCCTTGAAGACCGAGGAGACGACCGCGCTCGAGCCGGGCGTCATCGACAACAAGTTCTACGTGCGCGGCATCGGCGAGGTCGTCGAGACCTCCGTCACCGGACCGCTCGAGCAGCTCCAGCTCGTTGCCATCGCGCGCTGATTCCGGCGCGTCCCGGTGGCGCCGGTCGAGGCGGCGGGTGTAAGACGAACGTCAGCGGCACGGATGCCGCCGGTGACCCACTCGGGGGCGGCAGTCCGTATGCCAGGAGGCGGGGGGCTGACTGAGCCGAAGCGGCCCCCCGCTTCGCGCGCCCACGCTTCCGGTGCGGTCGCACCGACCGCTCGGAGGTCTGTGTGGACGAGGAAGCGAAGTACCTCGGCCTGGTCAACCGGCGAGCGCTCGTCCATCGCCTGCGCCGGGCCCGGCACGGTCACGAGCCGCCGCCCGACGGCGGGACCCGCGAGCAGATGGCCGAGGTGCAGAAGCTGCTGTTCCGTCACGACCTGGTGGAGACCGGTCGGTGGCTGCTCGAGTTCATGCCCGACCCGCCGAGTGCCGACGGGCCGGGCGACATGGTCATCACCGCGGACGGTCACGTCTGACTGAAGCGTCACGACCACTGACCGCTCATCCCCTCGCGACCAACGACGCAGGTGATGCGGCCCGCTGAAGCGGACGAACCTCGTGGGCGCGCCGCGCGCGCTCCGGAATAGGTTGAGCGACCGATTCATTGGAGGGTTGTTGCATGCAGGTCGCGTGGGTCGACGAAACGCACCTTGTTGTCCGGGACCATCGGTTCGTCGCGACTGCGGTGCCGTTCGGCCGCGTCGACGACACGTTCGTGATCGTCAAGACACCCGCGATGGTGCGGCGCTATCTGCAGCTGCTCGTAGACGAGTCACCCCGCCGCATCGTCGAGCTGGGCATCAAAGACGGTGGCTCGACCGCGCTCATCGCGCTTGTCGCCGATCCCGAACTGTTCTTGGCGATCGACCTCGAGGGTGAGATCCCGCCGTTGCTCGCCGAGCTCATCGCCGCCGAGAACCTGCGTGACCGTCTCGTCGCGACGTTCGGTCTGGACCAGGGCGACCGTACGGCCTTGACCGAGCTCGTCGACGCTCGACTCCCGAGCGGGGGCATCGACCTCGTGATCGACGATGCCTCGCACGTGCTCGGTCCGACCCGCACCTCGTTCGAGGTGCTGTTCCCGCGGCTGCGTCCGGGTGGCCTCTACGTCTTGGAGGACTGGAGCTCGGAGTGCATCGCCGCCGCACATCTCGCGCGTGTGCTCCCGGCCGATGCCGACTTGATGGAGCGGGTCGCGGTCGTCAATCAGGTGCTCCACATCCTCAACGCGCCGAACCACGAGCTCCCGTCCGACGTCGTCGCGACGATGTCTGCCGCTTCCGTGGGCCAGCACGGCGGCGACATCCCGCGCACCTTGTTCGAGCGCATCGTCGAAGCGGCCAGTGCCGCCGACGCGGGTTCGCTCGACGGTGTCGCGATCGGCCGCAGCCGTCCGCTCGCCGACCTCGCCGTGGAGTTGACGATGATCTGCGCCACGCGACCGGACCTCATCGCGGACGTCAGCGTCGACAGCGATTGGGTGTCCGTCCGACGGGGGCCGGCCGACGTTCCGCGCGACGACTTCCGTCTCGACGACGCGTGGACCGACTTCTTCGGCTACCTCTCCTGACGGCACGCCGGTCTTCGTCGCCGTACGGACTTTCGGCCCTTCCCGCCTGACCGAGAAGTGGCGACACTCGATGCATTCGCCCGTTCGTGCGGGAGGGACTCTCGATGCCGCGTCGCGTTCCTGGGTACGCCAAGCGATCGGTGCTGGTCGCGGTCGTCGTGTGCCTCGCCGGAACGGCGCTCACGGGCTGCGAAGTGCGATTCGCGCCGAAACCGTGCCCGAGCGCGCTCTACCAACCGACGTCGACGTTCGCCGACGGGCAGGCGATCGTCAACGACTGCGCGATCACGATCCACTCGGCCGCCGACGTCACAGCCCGGCGTGACCAACTGATCCATTTCATCTGGGGCGCGGCCGGTTTCCCGTCCGCGAAGCTTCCGGCGTCCGTCGACCAGAACGTGACGAGTCCGGTCGGAGGGCTGACGAACCTCGAGCGAGTGGACACACTCCACATCGCGATGGACGCCGGGCAGGTCGGCATCGCGCACCACTTCATCCCTCACGACCGGAAGACGAACCGTCTCGTCGTTCTCCAGCAAGGTCACGCGTGCACGTTCAACGACAGCACCGCGCTGACCGACGACGGCTACGGCATGCAGCGCACGATCAATGCACTTCTGTCCGACGGCTACTCCGTGCTCGCGGTCTACATGCAGCACATCAACGATCAGCTGCCGGACGACTGTGGTCACCCGACGCACGACGAGATGTTCCAAACGCTCCATACCGAAGGCAGCGTGATGAAGTTCTTCCTGGAGCCCGTCGCCGTCGGTCTCAACTACCTGCAGACGCGGGCCACAGCCGATCAGTTCCCGCAGTACCGGGACTACAGCATGATCGGACTGTCGGGTGGCGGCTGGACAACCGTCGTGTACGCCGCGATCGACCCGCGGATCAAGCTCAGCTTCCCGGTCGCCGGATCGCTGCCGTTGTACTTGCGGTTTCCGGCGTCGGAGGGCGACACGGAGCAGAACCTCACGCCCTTCTACTCGATCGCCGGGTATCCGGACCTGCAGGTCATGGGTTCGTACGGGGCGGGTCGCCGGCAGGTGCAGGTGCTCAATCGTCGAGACGACTGCTGCTTCGGTGAGCAGTTCCATCGGGCCGACCTGACGGGGATGTCGTTCGACCGGGCGACACACAGCGACGAGTGGCGCATCCGCAGCACGATCGCGACGTTGCCGTCCGGCTCGTTCCGCCTCGAGGTGGACGAATCGGCACCCGCGCACATGATCTCGTGGAGCAACATCGCGAACGTCATCCTCGCCGGGCTCAACGAAGACCGGCGGACGGTCGCCGCGGGATCGCCGGCCGAGGCATTCGTGCGGGGGATGAACGGGAACCTGTGGCGCTCGAGCCCGTCCGGGTGGGAGGACACGGGTCTACCGATGCTCGGCACGCCCGCCGCGGTCGGAGGTGGCAGCGAGCCCCTCAACGTGTTCTACCGGGACACGAGCAACCGCTTGATGCGCGCGTTCGTCGGCACGAGCGGCTGGACGACGACATCGATGGGCGGTGTGATCATCACCGACCCAGTGGCCGCGAGCACGACGTCCGGAGGCTTCGACGTTGTCGCACTCGGCATCGACTACACCCCGTTCCATTGGTGGTGGAACGGAACCGGCGTCAGCACGGAGCACGTGAGCGCGACGCGAGGGCTCGGCCAACCCGCGTTGCTCTCCGGCCCCGGCCGGATCGACATCTTCGTGAGGGGGTTCGACCGCGCGATCCATCACATTCGCCGGTCGGACTCGGGCGTTGCCGAGGACTTCGTCGGCGGTACCGCGTCGGACTTCCCCACCGCGCTGGCCACGCGGTCTTCGCCGGTACGACTCGGCAGGTCTTCGTAGTGGCGCAGGACGATCGGATCTGGGCCGCGTCGTCCTTGAACGACGGACCCTGGAAGTGGGATCGGCTCGGACCGGCACGCATGACCGACCGGTTCGCCGGGAGCCCGAGCGCATCGGTGTCTGGGGGATTCGCGATCGTCCACGCGCGCACGAGCGACGGTGCCCTGGGGAGGTTCACCGCCTCGTCGACGGGATGGACGTACACGAACGTCGGTGGAGCAATCGCGGACTCGCCGACTTCAGTCGGAGGTGGCGCGTACGCGCACGGCCAGGACGGCACGCTCTCGTTCTTCGACGGTACGGCGTGGCACGCAGACGGCGGGCGGTTCGACTGATCCCATCGGTCAGTTCGAGCTCGGTTGCACGTCGGCGTGGAGCGACGCATCAAGGAGTTGCTGGATGCCGTCGGCGATGGCGTCGGCGAGCATGCCGACGTCACGCGCGGTGTCGAAGTCGCCGGTGACTCCGAACGCGAGCTGACCGTTGTACGAGAGGATCGCGGTACCGATCCGCACGCCGTGCGCGATCGGCACGTAGGGGTAGTACGCCAGCATCTCGCGGCCGAGGCAATACAACGGAAACTGGGGCCCGGGCACGTTCGTGGTCACGGTGTTGACCGAGCGCTGTGGCAACCGGTGGATCACGTGGCTCGCGAACCGGGTCACAGTCCCGACGATCATGGGTGGTAGGAAGTCTCCTGCCGCGGTGACGACGCCACCGGCCTCGGCCATGTGCGATCGCTTGAGGTCGCGCATCTGCTCACTCACCGACCGCAGGCGTTCGACCGGGTCGGCGATGTGCACGGGCAATTCGAGGAGCATCGCCGAAACCCGGTTGTCGAGCACGCCGCGCACGTCCGCGCCGCGGAGCGAGACCGGAACGAGCGTGCGCACGACCGCGTCATCAGCATCCTCGCCGCGGCTGAGCAACAACTCTCGGTACCCGCCCGCGACTGCGGCGAGGACCACGTCGTTCAGGGTTCCGTCGAACGCTGCTCGGATGGCGCGCACGTCGTCGATCGCGGCCGATGCGTGGGCCCAGACGCGGTGCGGCCCGATCGTGCCCTCGATCGAAAGCGGTGCCGTCGCGGCCAGATGGCGGCCGAGGCCGACGAGTCCGGCGCCGGTGTCTCGCGCCACCGCGCAACGTGTTCGCCCAGTTGCGGACGGCGGAGGGGGACCGCCACCGCGAGGCCGGCGAGGTCGAATGCGAGGCCGCCCCAAGCGTCGAGCACCACCGCGAGCCCCGACGGCGTCGGCGCCGGCGTCCACGGTTCGAACTCGGGAATGTCGGTTTCGCGCTGGACGTCGAGGAGCACGGTGAGGAGATCGACGCCCGAGATGCCGTCGACCATGCAGTGGTGGATCTTGCAGATGAGCGCCCATCGGTCGTCGGAGAGCCCCTCGACGACCCACGTCTCCCAGAGCGGCCGCGCTCGGTCGAGCGGTTGCGACATGAGGCGGGCCATCAACGCGCAGAGCTCGGCATCGCCGCCCGGTGCCGGCAACGCGGTGCGCCGCACGTGGTACGAGAGGTTGAAGTGCGGATCGTCGACCCACACGGGCCGGCCGAGCTCGAACGGCGCGAAACGAACGCGCTGGCGATAGCGCGGGATGCTGTCGAGCTTCGCCCCGAGGAGCTGTTCTACACGGTCGGCGGGCGGTGGCGGCCCTTCGAACACCGACACGCCGGCGATGTGCAGGTGCGCGATGCCGTCTTCGAGGTGAAGGAACTCCGCATCGAGGCCACTGAGTCGGTCCATGGTTGCCTCGTCCGGAGTTACTGGCTCGCGGCGTGCAGTCGGTCTTGCCAGGCGGACGAAGCCGGGGTGGCCGGAGCCGTCGACGTCATGAAGTCGACGAGGACTTCGACGAAGCGCTGCGGGTCTTCGCATTGCGGGAAGTGACCGGCGCCCTCGAAGATCTCGAGGCGGCTCCCGGGATCGCGTCGTGCACGCTGTACGCCTGCTGTACAGGGATGATCCGATCGTTGCTTCCCCACACGATGAGTGTTGGGACACCGGCCGCGAGGTACAGACGGTCCGTGGCGCTCACACGCGCTGCCCGGCTTGATCGATCACGGATCGGAGCGTGTGCAAGAACGCGACGCGCGCTTCCGCGTCTGCGAGCGACCCGTAGCTTTCCCATATCTCGACGAGGTGTCGACTCGGCCGCAGTCCGAGGTCACGGAGCCAGCCGGCTACAGAGGTTCCGAGATCGTGGACCCAGTTGGTACACGCGAACGGGAGCACGTACTCGGCACCGGGAAGTGTGAGCGCCCGCAGCAGCAGATTCACATCTTGGCCGAGCCCGCCACTCGAAACGAGCGCAAGTCGTTCGCAGCGTTCCGGGAATTGGTACGCGAATTCGCATCGCGATACCACCGCCGAGCGACTGACCGACGACCGTCGCCCGATCGTGACCGAGCGCGACCATCAGGTCGCGCAAGTTGTTGGCGAAGCCGCCGAGCGAGTAATCGCCGCGTGGCTTGGCCGAGTCACCGTGGCCGACGAGGTCGGGAGCGATGACGGTGTAACGCTCAGCGAGCGCGGGCAGCACGAAGCGCCACGTCGCGGAACTCCCGGCCATGCCGTGCACGAGGATGAGAACGGGTCCGGAGCCACCCGCGCGGTACGCGATTTGGTGTCCGTGAATTGCAACCTGCTGGGGCTCGAACGACGACCTCATGATCGACCACCGTACGCGTACGTCATGCTTCGACTCCGATCATGCCGTCCCGAGGATTTGCGCCTTCGCGGCCGTGAATTCTTCATCGCTGAGCAAGCCTTGCTGCTTCAGCTCGCCGAGCTCGCGGATCTTCGCGACCGGATCGCCGGCGGCGTTCGGAGCCGGCGCGGCTGCTGCGGCCTGCTGTGCTTGGACTTGTTGCGCGGCCTGCGCTGCAGCCTGGTCCACCATCGCTTGCTGTTGGTCGGCCGTTGAGGCCTGTTGCGCAGCAGCCTTCTGCTGTTGGTTGCGCCGCATGCTGCCGGACACGGCGGTCGCGGTCCCCGCGATCACCGCGGTGCGGGCCATGGTGCCCATGAGCCCGGGACGTCCCATTCGACGAGGCATTGATCTCTCCTACTCGCTCTGCAGTGCTTCGATGGCGCGCACGACGGTCTCGTGCGGTATCCGGTCTTGGCTCACGAGCATCCCGTTCGCCCGTCGCACCGCTTGGGCGAACTTCGCCGCCCAACAGTTCTCCCAGACGATGACGAGTGCAGCGCTCGCGGGCTCCAGCGACTCTGCGATCATGACGAGGTCATCGTCGTTCAGGAGATCCTGCTGCTCGTCCTCCAGCCCGCCGAACGCGGCTGCGATGTCGGTGTCAATGACTTCGACCGACGATGTCGTTCCGTCGAGCGCCTTGCGGACGAACGCCAGGTCGATGATCCGGACCGTGCCGGAGTCAATCAACTCTCGCAGTGCCGGTGCGAGCTCACCGGTGAACGCATCACCAACGAAGGCGATCACGGCTACATCGACCGGTCCGATCGACTGCGCGTCAATGGTTGCTGTCATTGATGTCCTCCATTTGCCACGGGACACTCGTTCGCGACGCCGCAATTGTGCCCCGCGCAGCCAACACGGAGTTAGAGGCGAAGGTCCCACCGTGGTCACGACTCACGCCGCTCCGTTCTCAGGCGAGCCGCTTGCTGACGTCTTCACCGGCGGCGATACGTGCGCCGTAGTCGTCGAGCCAGCGGTGGAATCTGCCGCTCTCGTCACGGTCGGCATCGAGGCGGGGATACGCGGGGATCTCGTAGTCGGAGTCGAGCGCCGGGTGATCGCGAGCCGGCTTGCGGGCCATCACCGCGGCGATCACCGGTTCGAGACGCGCAGCTTTGTCGCGCTCGTGTTGTTCGGCCCGTTCGACGAATTCCGGCATCACCTCGCGCGCAAACAGATCCAGCGTCTCCATGATGTGTTCGTGCCGATTGCGACCCGCCGCGCAGGAGAGGATCACTTGGTCGACCCCGCAGGCCTCGTAACGGCGCAGGTAGTCGCGCACCTGGTCGGGTGTGCCCATCGCGCCACGCAAACCACTGGTCCCCTCGGCAACCGCCTTCGCACCGAGCCGGTCACTCCTCCCCGCGGCGAGCGCGACCGCGTCCGGGTCGTAACCGTGTTCGGCGCGACGTTGCTGGTAATCCTCCCAGAGACTTCCGAACCCGGGCCGGTGTCTGCCGAACACGTAGTAGTGCCCGAGGGAGTAGCCGATGAAGTTCACACCCTCCGCCCCACGTCGGATCGCCTCGTCCTCATCCGGGTGGCAGAAGAACGATGTCACGCACGCGAGATTGGCATTTACCGCGTCGCCGATCGGGACGCCCTCGTTCGCCAGCGTCGAGTAGTAGTCATCGACCCAAGTCCGCGCCTCCTCCGGATCGAAGAACGCAAACCCGAGCGCACCGATGCCCTTCTGCGCCGCGAGGCGAATCGTCTCGCGGCGACTGCACGCGACCCACACGGGCGGATGCGGCCGCTGGAACGGCTTGGGGACGACGTTCCGGGGAGGCATCCGAACGTGCGGTCCGACATGACCGGTGAACGGGGTCTCGGTGAGACACCGCAACGTGACACGCACACCTTCCTCCCACATGTCGCGTTTGGCCGTGGGATCGATGCCGAACGCATCGAGCTCTGCAGCCGCGGACCCCTCGCCGGTGCCGAACTCGACGCGTCCATCGGAGAGCAGGTCCAGGGTCGCGATGCGCTCGGCCACGCGCGCCGGATGATTGATCGCCGGTAGGGAGTGCACGATGCCGTGCCCGAGGCGGATCCGGCGCGTGCGCTGCGAGGCCGCCGCGAGAAACAGCTCCGGAGCGCTCGAGTGCGAGTACTCCTCGAGGAAGTGGTGCTCGACGAGCCAGACGGTCTCGAAGCCGAGGCGGTCCGCGAACTCGATCTGCTCGAGCGCCTCCCCGAACACTCGTCGTTCGTCGCCGTCCTGCCATGGACGGGGCACTTGGTGCTCGTAGAACAAGCCGAACTTCACGACCCGAGAGTAACATCGCCATGTAACAAACATCGCTCGTGGATCGCGCCCCGGACGAGAGAGGCACCGTGGTACGAAGCGTGCGCTTGACGGCCGAGGAAGCCTGGGACGTGCTCGCGCGCGCACACACGGGCGTGCTCACGACGCTGCGCCGCGACGGCGTGCCGATCTCTTTGCCGGTGTGGTTCGTCGTGATCGACCGACGGATCTATGTCAGCGGGCCGGCGCACACGTGGAAGTTCGCGCGCATACGACGTGACCCGCGTGCCTCGTTTCTGGTCGAGTCGGGCGACTACTGGATCGAGCTCGTGGGCGTACAGATCACCGGCCGCGCGACGATTGTCGAGGATGCAGCACTGGCGGAGAAGGTCGCGGCGGCGCTGCACGAGAAGTACGCGCGATTTCGAACGCCACGCGCAGACATGCCCGGCGCGACGAGAGCGCGCTACGACGTCGAGGTGAGCACGATCGAGCTCGTTCCCGACGGCCGCATCCTGTCATGGAACAACGCGCGGCTGTTCGCCGAGCGGCACACCTGATCATGGTGTCGGCGCCACACAAGCGTCTCGGCCGAACCGAGCGACGGACAGCGATCGTCGACGCCGCGACTGTCGCATTCGCCGGCGGAGGCTACAACGCAACGTCCATGGCGGACATCGCACGCGCGTGCGGCGTCTCCCATTTGATCGTGTACCGCCATTTCGAATCGAAGGAGTGCCTGTACGAGACAGTGCTCGAGCGCGCCATCGATGTCCTCACACGAGCCCTGTCGGTGGAGGGCGCGAGGGGGCGTTACGGCCCAACGCCGGCGACGGTGCTCGCGGCGGCGCGGGCCGACGACTCGGCGTTTCGCGTGCTTTGGCGGCATGCGGCACGAGAACCAGAGTTCGCGCGGTATGCCGCCGCGGCCCGAGCGCAGGTGCATCGAATCACCCAGGAGGCGCTCACTCCCATCGTCGAGCCCGAACACGCGCGCTGGGCGGCGCGCGCGACGACCGCGTACCTCATCGAAGCCGTGCTCGTGTGGATCGAGGACGGGAACAGTCGCCTCGACGCGCGCTTCGTGGCCGCCACCGAGGCCTCACTGCGCGCGGGCGTGCGGGCGTGGGCCAAGCCCTCGTAGTGCACGCGGCGCACGTCATGACGAGTCGCTCGCGCTTGATGCCGCACGTGGGGCGCGACGCGGCGACCAGATCCGTACCAGCGTCATCATGAGCACAAGGCCCGCCGTGAGAATGCAGGCCCACTGGAAGACAGCGTTGCGCCGATCGGTGCCGGCTGTGAGGCCATGCATCGTAGCGACGACGAAGACGACGAAGCTCGTGAGGTGCACCGCGTGCCAGGTGCGACGCGGCATCCTGCGCATCGCGAGCGACGTGATCTCGATTGCGAGGAGCAGGTACATCCCGACCACACCGAGCGCGACGGCCGCGGGCTTGTAGCTCGAGACGAACGGCACGAGGAAGTCTGCCGGCCCGAAGCCGATGAAGTGGTCGAGACCGAGACCAAGCAGGTGCACGCCGACGAACGCCACCGAGAGGCCGCCGAGGAATCGGTGTACGTCGAGCACCCAGCTGGGCGCGGGCTTGCGAACGAGCCGCGTCGAGAGCTGCAGACCACCGACGACCGCGAGCGAGGCGAGCGCCCAGGCGACGATCCCTCCGGCCCGCGCCGTGTACCACCATGTCTGTGAACGCACGCGCGGAGCCTACTGGGACGACGGCTCAGCTGCCGCGTGTCGTGGTGTGCGGCGCTCGGGTCGCGTGTGTCGTCGCGCTCGTCGCGCTCGTCGCGCTCGTCGCCGGTGTCGCTGCGGCCGGCGACGTCGCGGTGGGCGCGGTCGAGGTCGCGTTGGTCGAGGCCGGCGCCGCGACGGAGTTCGCGTTCGCGGCGGCCACGGTCCCGGCGATCGCCGAAGAACGAAGCGACGCTCAGCCCGCCGAGCAGCCAGCGGGTGGCTGCCGCCGGGTGACGCCGCCGGCTCCGTCCGGCCGACCGCGTGGACGCGGTTCGCGACACCGCAGGAGCGGCCGACTCGCGCGCTCGCCCGGCGGGGTGCTCTCCGCCGCGGCGGGCACCGGCGAGCGACGAGAAGCCGCACGGCGCTCCTGGAGTCTCCGGATCCGCTCGGCCTGGTCGAAGTCGTTGACGTGGTCAGTCATCGGATCCGTGTCCTTCTCCTTGGACGCTCCGCGGCGTCGTTGCCGTACCGGATTCGTGCTCGCGCTCGCCGCTCTCGCGTCGATCCTGTGCGGGTCGAGCTCGTTGCCGCGGGATTGGTCGAAACGATCACCGCGTTCGGTCGCACCGGTGCTGCGGTCGATGACGACGCGAACCCGAGTGCGCCGAGGTTCGCGCCGATGGCGATCGTCGCGGCGACGAGGCTCATCGAGATCGCACTTGCGGCGGCGACTGCGGTCTTCCTCTGCATCGCTCGCTCCTCTGCGTTCTTCAGGCCGGAACGGCTCGCCTGCCGAACTTCGTTGCCTCAGACAACAGCAGGACGTGAAGGTCCGAGCGAGATCTCCGTGAAGTGTCCGTGAAGGTGACGAGGTCGCCGAGCGTGTCGGCGTACCCTGGCCGCCGTGGCGAAGCGCATCCTCGTCGTCGACGACGAGGATCGGATCCGGGAGATCGTTCGGAGCTACCTCGAGAGCGACGGCTTCGACGTCGCCGAAGCGCGCGACGGCGACGCCGCGCTGCACGACGGCACGCGACTGGCGTCCCGATCTCGTCGTGCTCGACGTGATGATGCCGGGCACCGACGGGATCGAGGTGCTTGCGCCGGCTGCGCACCGACATCGGAGGTCCCGGTCATCCTGCTCACCGCTCGCTCCGAGGAGGTCGACACGCTCGTCGGGCTCTCCGTGGGCGCCGACGACTACGTCACGAAGCCGTTCAGCCCCCGCGAGCTCGTCGCTCGCATCAAGACCGTGCTGCGCCGGACCGCCGGCGGTCCGGCACTCGACACCGCCGACCGGATGATCTTCGACGGACTCGTCATCGACGTCGGCGCTCGTGAGGTCGAACGGAACGGTGCGAGCGGTCACGCTCAGCACGCTCGAGTTCGACCTCCTCGTCGCGCTCGCGCGCGCGCCCGGGCGCGTGCTCACCCGCCGCCAGCTGCTCGAGAAGGTGTGGGGCTTCGACTTCTTCGGCGACGAGCGGGTCGTCGACGTGCACATCCGGAGCATCCGCAAGGAGCTCGGCGACAGCGCCGACGATCCGGAGCTGATCGGCACCGTGCGCGGCGTGGGCTACAAGTTCCTCGGGATCACCGACATGAGGCTCTGGCGCCGGCTCGACGTTCGCCTGTTCGCCTCGTACGCGCTGGTCGCGCTCGTCGTCTTCGCGGCGCTCGCGGTGACCGTCCGCGTCGTGGCGCCGGCTCGCTTCGACGACGACATCAAGACGATCGCCGGGTCCGGGGGCGAGGGCGACGAGCGCGAGTCGCACAACGTGCTCGTCGACTCGCTCGACTCATCGCTCTGGATCGCGCTGGCCGCGAGCCTCGGCGCGGCGGCGATCGTGTCGTCGCTCGTCGCCCGCAGAATCGTCCGTCCGGTGCGCGAGGTGCGCGACGCGACCCGCCGGCTGGCGAACGGGCACTACGACGAGCGGGTCACCGAGCCGGGCGAGCTCGAGCTCGCCGAGCTGGCGCGCGATGTCAACCGGCTGGCCGTCGAGCTCGAGACGACCGAGCGCCGCCGGGCCCGGCTGGTCTCGGAGGTCGCCCACGAGATGCGCACGCCGCTGACGACGATCGAGGGCTACGTCGAAGGCATGCTCGACGGCGTGTTCGAGCCGAACGAAGAGGTGCTGGTCGCCGTCGGCGAGGAGGCATCCCG
The DNA here is from genome assembly GCA_963745645.1 of uncultured Actinomycetes bacterium. GTDB lineage: Bacteria > Actinomycetota > Acidimicrobiia > IMCC26256 > PALSA-610 > CAVUFH01. The sequence continues at coordinate 84,304 of CAVUYD010000009.1, read as the reverse complement.
GCTGCAGCGGCTCGCCTCGGACCTCGCCGAGCTCTCGCGCTCCGAGGAAGGCGCGATCGTGCTCCACCTGCGGGTCGTCGACCTCGGGGACCTCGTCGCAACCACCGCCGAGCGCCTGCGGCCGCAGTTCGACGAGAAGGGCGTGACGCCTCGGGGTGCAGAGCGGGCCACCGCTGCCCGTCGAGGTCGATCCCGACCGGATCGCCCAGGTGCTCACCAACCTCCTCGGGAACGCGCTCACCTACACGCCGACCGGGGGCCGCGTCGAGGTGCGGGCGAGCCGCGACCACGACCGCGCCGCGGTCGCCGTCAGCGACACCGGCATCGGGCTCTCGCCCGAGGACCTCGAGCTCGTCTTCGACCGCTTCTACCGGGTGCACGAGCCCGTGCGCCCGTCCGGGCGGCAGCGGCATCGGGCTGACGATCGCCCGGGGACTCGCCCGCGCGCACCACGGCGACATCGAGGTCGCGTCCCCCGGCGTCGGCGCCGGTTCCGTCTTCACCCTCACGCTCCCGATGGCCCGCTCCGACGAGCCCGGAGTCGACGCCTGAGCCTTCACGGCAGCTTCATCTCACCGCTCGCTCGGGCTTCACGGGCTCTGGCGTTGGATGGTGGCATGAGCACGAAGAGCGAATCGTCGAAGTGATGGGCACCACTGCGCACGTCATCGTGACCGACGGCCCGTCGGGACTCGCCGACCGCGCGGTCGCGCGGCTCGAGGAGCTGGAGGCTCGCTGGAGCCGGTTTCGGCCCGACAGCGAGATCAGTCGCCTCAACGAGCGGCCGGGCGTCCCGGTGCTCGTCTCGCCCGACACCTACGAGCTCATCGAGCGCGCGCTCGACGGCTGGCGCCTCACGGCGGGCCGCTTCGACCCGACGCTGCTGCGCGAGCTGCGTGCCGCCGGCTACGACCGGTCCTTCGAGCTCGCTGCCGTCGAGCAATGTTCGGGCGGGGCGCCATCGCACGGATGGCCGCGCCACCGGCCCGCTCCTGTCGACCCGCTCGGGCGCCGAGCAGATCCCGCTCGACCCCATCGCCGGCACGGTGTGGCTGGGTCCGGAGTCGAGATCGACCCGGGCGGGATCGGCAAGGGCCTCGCCGCGGATCTCGTCGTCGAGCTCATGCTCGCCGAGGGTGCGCGCGGCGCGCTGGTGAACGTCGGTGGTGACCTGCGCGTCGAGGGCGTCGCTCCGGAAGGCGACGGGTGGGTCGTCGCGATCGCCGACCCGAACGACGCCGAGCGGGTTGTCGGCACCATCGCGCTCGACGCCGGCGCCGTGGCCTCGACGTGGCGCACGAAGCGCGCCTGGACCGCGCCGGACGGGACGCCGCGACACCACCTGATCGATCCGGCGACCGGACTCCCGGCCGCGAGCGGGCTCGCGGGCGTCACCGTCATCACCGGGCGGGCCTGGCAGGCCGAGGTGCTCGCCAAGGCCGCGTTCCTCGCGGGTCCGGTCGACGGTGCGGCACTGCTCGCGGCCCACGACGCGGCCGGTCTCCTCGTCGCCGACGACGGACAGTCCACGAATCGGGCGACTGGGCCCGGTTCGCCGCTTGACCGACACGCGCGGGAACGACGGGCGGCGATGGGAGCTTCGGCGCTCAGGGCACCACCGACGAAGAAGTGGTGCAAGCGACGATGGGCCGGGTTCCACGGCAGGGCAGAGTCGCGCGTCGGTGATTTCGCGAGTCGTTACGTGCGTCGGATCGGACAGACGCGCACCCGCTCGTCGATGCCCTTGAGCCTGCGATGCCGCAAGCGGCCGAACGACACACCGGGTAGCTCGCCGACCTCGTCGCGAATCGCAGCCGTGGCGAGGACTTCGCCGCCACGTGCGACCTCGGTGACTCGCGCCGCGGTGTTCACAACCTTCCCGACGACATCGTGGTCGCGTCCGTACATGCACCTCGCCGTGATGCATGCCGATGCGCAGGCGTAGCGGCTCGGGTCGTTCGTCGGCGAGTTCGAGACCTGCCAACACAGCGGCTTGCGGGCTCGGGAACGTGAGCAGAAATCCGTCGCCCAAGGACTTGACGACCCGACCGTCCTCTCTGCGCACGATGGGCCCGACCACCCGTTGGTGCTCCACCAGCAGACGACTCGCCGCATCGTCGCCATTCCGGGCCGTGAAACGAGTGAAGCCCTCGAGATCGGTGAACGCCACCGTGAGGACGTCGAGCCTCCCTTCCCCGGAAGCGTCGTCGACCCCGGCCGCGAGGACCTGAATCGTCGAGAGGCCAAGCGCGGCGAGCGTCGAGGGCCGCTGCTCGACCGTTCGCTCCAGCAGCCGTTCCAGCACGTCGATGGGACCCGCGGTCGTGAAGTGCTCTTCGCCCGGATCCTCGAGCCACTCGCGACGTAGAAGACCGAGCTCGACAGCCTTGGCCACACGATCGGGATCGTGTGCGAGCAGGTCGGCGATCCGTTCGGCAACCGAGCGCCGAAGCCGATGAACCGCCTCGGCGCCGACGCGGCGGGCATCATCAGGAGTCGCGGGACTCGGCGGTGGCATGGGGGCGACCGTACCGGCCCCGCGCGCGCGCGCCGCGACATCGGGCGCGCCCGCGGGCGCCGACGCGGGTGCTTACGTCGCGGGTGGGTAGCGTCGGTTCAGTTCCTCACTCTCCACGCTGAGGTGGTCCCATGAACGAGCAGTGGCGATGCGTCGACGGCAACGAAGCCGCGGCACGCGTCGCGTACGCGCTCAGCGAGGTGATCGCGCTCTACCCGATCACGCCCGCCTCGCCGATGGGCGAGCACAGCGACGACTGGGCGGCGGCCGGCCGACCGAACCTGTGGGGAGTCGTTCCCGACGTCGTCGAGATGCAGTCGGAGGCGGGCGCCGCCGGCGCGCTGCACGGGGCGCTGCAGAAGGGAGCGTTCGCGACGACGTTCACCGCGTCGCAGGGCCTGCTCCTCATGATCCCGAACATGTTCAAGATCGCGGGCGAGCTGACGCCGACGGTCATCCATGTCGCGGCCCGCACGATCGCGACGCACGCGCTGTCGATCTTCGGTGACCACAGCGACGTGATGCACGCCCGCAGCACCGGGCTGGGCGATGCTCTCGGCCGGCTCGGTGCAGGAGGCGCAGGACTTCGCGCTCGTGTCGCACGCCGCCACGCTGCGCGTCGCGGGTGCCGTTCCTGCACTTCTTCGACGGCTTCCGCACCTCGCACGAGATCGACAAGATCGCGACGCTGTCGGATGCCGACATCGCCGCGCTGATCCGCGAAGACGATGTCATCGCGTTCCGGTCGCGTGGCATGACACCCGACGCGCCGGTCGTGCGGGGAACGGCGCAGAACCCCGACGTCTTCTTCCAGGCCCGCGAAGCGGCCAACCCGTTCCACGACGCGGTCCCCGGAATCGTGGCCGAGGTCTTCGAGGAGCTGGCCGAGCGCACCGGGCGTCGGTACGGCCTCGTCGAGTACCACGGCGCGATCGACGCCGACCGCGTCGTCGTCGTCATGGGCTCGGCGGCCGGAGCGTTGGAGGAGACGGTCGACGACATGGTGGCGGCCGGTGCACGCGGTCGGCATGCTGCGCGTGCGGCTGTTCCAGCCGTTCCCGAGTCGACGCGCTGGTCGCGGCGCTGCCGCCGTCGGTGCGCTCGATCGCGGTGCTCGACCGCACCAAGGAGCCGGGCGCGGTCGGCGAGCCGCTGTACCTGTCGGTGCTCGCGGCGCTGACGGAGGCGATGGACACCGACGAGCCGCCGTTCGCGCGGATGCCGCGGGTGACCGGCGGTCGCTACGGCCTGTCGTCGAAGGAGGTGACGCCATCGATGCTGAAGCCGGTGTTCGACGAGCTCGGCCGAACGCCCGAAGCGCCATTTCACCGTCGGCATCTACGACGACGTCACGCGCCTCAGCCTCCGGATCGACACCGACTTCACGCACCCGCGCCCGCCCGGCGAGGTCCAGGCCATGTTCTTCGGCCTCGGATCCGACGGCACGGTCGGCGCGAACAAGAGCTCGGTGAAGATCATCGGCGAGCACACCGACCTGTTCGCTCAGGGCTACTTCGTCTACGACTCGAAGAAGTCCGGCTCGGTGACCGTGTCGCATCTCCGCTTCGGCCCGGAGCCGATTCGCTCCACGTACCTGATCGACGGCGCCGACTTCGTCGCCTGCCACCAGTTCGGCCTGCTCGAGAAGCTCAAGGTCCTCGACGTACGCCCGACCGGGTGCAACGTTCCTGCTCAACTCGCCGTTCGGCGCCGACGACGTGTGGGACCACCTTCCCGTCGAGGTGCAGCGCAAGCTCATCGACGAGCAGCATCGCCCTCTGGGTCATCGACGCGTCCGCGGTCGCCCGCGAGGCGGAGATGGGCAACCGCATCAACACCGTGATGCAGCCGTGCTTCTTCCAGCTCGCCGGCGTCCTCCCGCCGGACGTGGCCATCGCGCAGATCAAGGCCGCGGTCGAGTCGACCTACGCGCGCCGGGGTCGCGCCGTCGTCGAGCGCAACTTCGCCGCCATCGACCTCGCCCTCGCCAACCTGCACCGCGTCGAAGTGCCCGAGCGTGCGACCAGCGACCGCTCGATCGAGCTGACGGTGCCCGACGACGCGCCGAGCTTCGTGAAGCAGGTCACCGCGGTGTTGCTCGCCGGCGACGGCGATCGGCTCCCGGTGAGCGCGCTCCCCGTCGACGGCACGTTCCCGACCGGCACCGCGACCTACGAGAAGCGTGCGATCGCCAAGGAGATCCCGATCTGGGACCCCGACGTCTGCATCGACTGCGGCATGTGCGCCATCGTCTGCCCGCACGCCACCATCCGCATGAAGGTGTTCGACGCCGACGTGGCCGCGGCCGCACCGGATGACTTCGTCAGCAAGCCGTTCCGGTCGAAGGATCTCGCCGGGCACCACCTCACCATCCAGGTCGCGCCGGACGACTGCACGGGCTGCGGCGTGTGCGTCGACGTCTGCCCGGCGAAGAGCAAGACCGAGATCGGCCACAAGGCGATCAACATGGAACCGGTCGCGGCTCCATCGCGACGTCGAACGGCGCCGCTGGGATCACTTCCTCACGATCCCGCAGCTCGACCGCGACCTGTTGCCCGCACGATTCGGTGAAGGGCTCGCAGGTGCTCGAGCCGCTCTTCGAGTTCTCCGGCGCCTGCGCCGGCTGCGGCGAGACGCCGTACATCAAGCTCGTCAGCCAGCTCTTCGGCGACCGCATGATCGTCGCCAACGCCACCGGCTGCTCGTCGATCTACGGCGCCAACCTGCCGACCACGCCGTGGACGACCAATGCCGAGCGGCCGCGGACCGGCGTGGAACAACTCGCTGTTCGAGGACAACGCCGAGTTCGGGCTCGGCATGCGCCTCGGCATCGACGCCCAGGACCGCTACGCCCGCTTCCTGCTCGAGCGTGCTCGCGCCCGCGTCGGCGACGGAACTCGCCGCCGCGATCCTCGACGAACCCACAGGACACCGAACCGCAGATCGTCGAGCAGCGGCGGCTCGTTGCCGAGCTCGGCGAGCGGCTCGCGGCGCTCGACGGCGAGCACACCGTCGAGGCCGCGCGACTGGCGGCGGTCGCGAGCAACCTCGTGCGCCACGGCGTGTGGCTCATCGGCGGCGACGGCTGGGCCTACGACATCGGCTTCGGTGGCCTCGACCACGTGCTTGTCGTCGGGCCGCAACGTGAACGTGCTCGTGCTCGACACCGAGGTGTACTCCAACACCGGCGGCCAGGCGTCGAAGGCAACCCAGCGCGGCGCGGTCGCGAAGTTCGCGGCGGCCGGGCAAGAGCACCGGCGAAGAAGGACCTCGGCGCGATCGCCGCGCGCCTACGGCAACGTCTACGTCGCGCAGGTCGCGATGGGCGGCAACGAGCTGCAGACCACCAAGGCGCTCCTCGAGGCCGACGCCTGGCCGGGACCGTCGCTGGTGATCGCGTACAGCACCTGCATCGCGCACGGCATCGACATGTCGAAGTCGATGACCCATCAAAAGGACGCGGTGAAGAGCGGCTACTGGCCGCTGTACCGCTTCCAGCCGAGCGAGGTCGAGGACGGCCAGCCGTTCAAGCTCGACTCCAAGGCGCCGTCGATTCCCGTCCGCGACTTCGTCGCAACCGAGGCGCGTTACGCGATCCTGGAGCGCACCGACCCGGCGCGTGCCCGGGAGCTGTCGCGACTGCTCCAGTCCGACATCGACGAGCGGTGGCGCTACTACGAGCAGCTCGCGACGATGCACCGCACCGTGCCCGCACGCGGACCATGCGGACGAGGATGTCGAGCCCGAGATCGAGAACGACGCGGGCTACCGCTACGAGAACGAGGAACTGGCATGATCGACCTCTCGACCCGGTACCTCGGTCTCGATCTGCGCACGCCGATCGTCGCGTCGGCGTCGCCGCTCAACGGTGATCTCGCGTCCGCCAGGTTGGTCGAGGACGCGGGCGCGTCGGCCATCGTCATGCCGTCGCTCTTCGAAGAGGAGATCCTCCACGAAGAGATCGAGCTCAACCGAGCGCTGGAGGCCGGCTCCGAGCCACTTCGCCGAAGCGCTCGACTACTTCCCCGACGTCGACGACTTCGCGACGGTCAGTGACCGCTACCTCGCCATGATCGAGGCGCTGAAGGCACAGTCGTCGGTGCCGGTCATCGCGAGCCTCAACGCCACCAGCGCCGGCGGTTGGGTCGGGCACGCGGCGCTCATCGAAGCAGGCCGGCGCCGACGCGCTCGAGCTCAACCTGTACCACGTGGCCGCCGACCCGGAGCGCGACGCCGGACCATGGAGGCCGCCGACCTCGACGTCATCCGGTCCGTGGCGAGCGCGTTGTCGATCCCGCTCGCCGTCAAGCTCAGTCCGTACTACTCGGCGATGGCGAACTTCGCGCCGAGGCCGTCGACGCGGGTGCCGACGGGCTCGTGCTCTTCAATCGCTTCTACCAACCCGACCTCGATCTCGACACGCTCGAGGTCGTCAACCGCGTCGAGCTGAGCCAGCCCGGCGAGCTGCGACTGCCGCTGCGATGGATCGCCATCCTGCGCCCGCAACTCGGCCCCGGCGTCTCGATCGCGGCCACCTCGGGTGTCCACACCGGCGCGGACGTCGTCAAGGCGATCATGGTCGGCGCGGACGTCGCCATGATCACCTCGGCGGTGCTCCGCCACGGCCCCGACCACCTCCGCACCGTCGAGGCCGAGCTGACCGCCTGGATGCGCGACCACGACTACGAGTCGGTCACCCAGCTGCGCGGCAGCGCCACCCAGGCGACGTCCGGCGACCCGTCGGCGTTCGAGCGCGCGAACTACGTGCAGATGCTGCATTCCTGGACCGCCCCGCACGAGCTCACCGACGCCTCCCCTTCCGCCTGACCCCCGACTCGACACGGACGGGCGTGCGCAACCGGCCGTCGAAGAGGTGCGCTGACTTCGGTCAACGCGTTTCCGGCTCGCGATTCGAGAGTGAGGAGCGCGGTGGTTGACTGTGCGCGCTCATTCGCGCGGACGGTACGCCTCCTGCACCATCTCGTCGATGTTCGCCCCGCCCTGCTCGATCGGCTCCATGTACAAGCGTGCCCACGCGATTTGGTCGTGCCGCACACCGGTCACGATGACGCCGTGCATGCCGAATGGTGCGCCGTCCGTGTGCGTGCCGTGCCAGCGCCACTCGCCGACCTCGACGCCGTCGTCTGTCACTGCGGAGAGAACAAGCTCCGCGGTGAAATCCGGAACTCCCGCGAAGACGCCTTCCCAGTTCTTCCGGACCTGGTTGCTCCCTCGGAAGGCCCGGCTCGGGTGTGCTGGCTGCTCGCTGGCGTAGTCCGCCGCGAAGCAAGCAACGAAGGCGTCAAGGTCGTGCGCGTTCATCGCCGACAGCAGCCGATTCATGATTTCCGCCACCCCGACCTCCGGAACTAAACGGCGAGGTACACATTGCCCCCTCCACTTCGGCCTCGCGAGCGCAGAGCGCCAGTTATGCATCGCGCGAGGGAGACGGCGCGCTCGCGGCGCCGTCTCCCGTGTGCGCTAACGCAACGGGGCGAACATGGCCCGCATCTCCTCGGAGAAGATCTGCGGCTCTTCCCACGCGGCGAAGTGGCCGCCCCGGGCCGCCTTGTTGAAGTAGCTGAGCGTCGGGTATGCCAACTCGGCCCAGCTGCGCGGCGCCCGGAAGATTTCGTCCGGGAACTGGGAGAAGCCAACCGGAATCGCGACCGGCGGCGGTGCTTGGCCTGCTGATTGCGCTTGAAGCTGTCCACTCTCCCAGTACGACCGTGCCGCCGACGCACCGGTACCGGTAAGCCAGTACGTCGTGATGTTGTCGAGGACGTGGTCGCGAGTGAGATTGCCGGTTGGCTCCTTGTCGACGAACGCGTGCGAAATCTTCTGGTAGCTGTCGGTGTCGTGGTCGAGCATCCAGGCGGCCAGCGCGACCGGTGAATCCAAGAGCGCGTAGCCGATCGTCTGCGGACGCGTGGCCTGCTCGAGGAAGTAGCCGAAGCCGGTTGCCCTGAAGTTGGCGAGCGCCTCGGCCGCCGCTTTCTCCTCGTCGGTGTTCGTGGGGTTGTCCGGACCGCCCAGCCCGGACACGAGCAAGTTGGTGTGCATAGCGACCAAACCCTGCGGTCCCACGCGACCCATCGCATCCGTGATGGCGGCCCCCACGTCACCGCCTTCCGCGACGTAGCGGGCGTACCCGAGTCGCTGCATGAGCTCGGCCCAGGCGAGCGCAGTGCGGACGGGGTTCCAACCGAGTTCCGCGGGCTCGCCCGAGAACCCATAGCCGGGAACGGATGGCAACACGAGGTGGAACGCGTCTTCGGCGCGCCCGCCGTGGGCAGTCGGGTCGGTCAGCGGACCGACCACCTCGAGCAGCTCGATGACCGAGCCGGGCCAGCCGTGCGTCATGATCAGCGGCAACGCGTTCTCGTGCCGCGACTGCACGTGGATGAAGTGAACGTCCACCCCGTCGATCTTCGTCTTGAACTGCGGCAGCGCGTTGAGTCGCTCCTCACACCGCCGCCAGTCGTAATCGTTCTCCCAATAGCGGGCGAGCTCCTGCAGCGTCGCCAACTGCACGCCCTGCGACCGATCGGCCACGAGTTCCTTGCTGGGCCAGCGCATCTCGCCGATACGCCGCCGCAGATCGTCGAGCATCTCGTCGGCAACGTCGATGGTGAACGGACGGATCTCCGCCATGGCAACCTCCGTAGCTGTTGGGTCGATGAACGCGGGGACCTGCGTGCAGCGCGCACCGGTCGTGAAGAAGTTCGGCTCCTGCCCCGTCGCGAAGTGGCTGCCTTGTCGATCTCGGAGATCAGGATTGTGAGCAGGCCGGTCCGAGCCAACTACCGCGGCGCAAATTTCGATACTTGCGTCTCCCATGCTCCATCGGCGGGCCCGGGTTTGCAAGGGTCGCGCCTCGCCGCGGCGTCCCCACCGCTTCGAGCAGATGTCCGGCGCATCTTCGTGACGCTCCTCGAGCCCGGCGTAGCCGTCGCGTCGTCGGGAACGCTGAAGATCGGTCAAATTGGCTGCACAGGAATCCGCGTGCGGTGTGCTGCCGAAATGGGGTTCTCGTGGAAGTGCGCAGCGGACGCGGGCGTCGACCGCGACAAGTTCCTCGGCATGGTGATCGAGCGTGTCGAGCAGCTCGTCGACCTCGGCATCACCGACGATGCCCGCGTCACGGGCGACGAGCAGTGCGGTCAGGCGGTTGACCGGATCATGGTTGCACCGCCGCGCAGATGGGGTCATGTGAGCGCACGTGCGCGATCTTCCGCGGCACCACCTCCAGGATCGCATGATCGAAGACGTTGCCGACCGGCACCTCCTTCTGCCAGTCCGATCCGCAGAGGTAGTAGTTGCCGTCGTAGCCAATGAACGGAAACACCAACGGTGCCAGGCAGCCGTGCGCTACACCTCGCGTCGCGAGCAGAGCGCGCGCCTCGGCGTATTGGGCATACCGCTCGTAATCCATGTCTTCGAACTGCAACGCGCCAGCGCGGTTCAGGAGGTCGAGGCGGTAGAACCGTCTCACGCCCTGCCTGCGCCAGAACGCCTCGATCTCGTCGACATGACGCGGGTCGTGCCGATGGTCGACGAGTACGACATACAGTTCGCACCGCCCTTCTGCCATTTCGGCGAAACGACGAACATTCTCGGACACACGTTCGAATGGCAGTCCGTAGAGCTCGTCGTAGGCGCCGTCGATCTCACCGGCGTTGACGAACAGGCGCGTGACGCCGGCATCGAGCAGCAACTCGGCGCGATGCGCGTTCAGCAGCGCGCCGTTCGTATTGACCGCAACCTCGAATCCGGCATCGCGCGTCGCGCGGACGAACGGCGCGACCTCGGGATGCAGCAGCTGGTCGCCGAGGCCGCAGAATGAGATCTCGCGGCAGTCCGGCCAGCACGACTGCGCCCCGTCTCGCATCTCGACGACGCGCGCCAGGCTCTGCCGCAACACGTCCCGTGTCATCAGCCCTTGATGCGGCGTCAGATCACGCGGGCAGAATCCGCAATGGGCGTTGCAGCGGTTCGTGAGCTCGATGTCGATGACGCCGCTCAGCACGCCGTTCGCCCGCTCCTTCGGTGCCATTGGCGCCTCCTGCGTAGGGCGGCAATCACCAGCGCGCGCCGGAATGTACGTCTCCCCCGAAGCGCTGGCAACAGCCCGGAGCTGCAGAGCGGAGATGCGCTGCCGGTCGCACGTACCGGGAAGATGTTGTCGCCGCGGGTGCCGGGTTGGACCTCGAGGCGACGTTCCGAGGCTCCGTCGCGAGTCTCGCGGACTTTCGCGGACTGACGACGCGATTGCGCGTGTCGCGAACGCGAATCAGGGGCGCACGGAGCGCCCCTGACCTGCAACATTCCTTGGAGCGGACGACGGGATTCGAACCCGCGACCCTCACCTTGGCAAGGTGATGCTCTACCAGCTGAGCCACGTCCGCGTGAGCCCGCGACTATACCAATCCGGCCTTCTCGCCAGCCGGTGCGGCTCGGAGTCGGCGTAGTGTCCGGCCTGGCGAATTCGGTCTCGCCGGGCTACCGCCAAGGGGGCAGCATGCGCATCGGGATCTTCGGTGGCGACACCGCCGGCCGCACGATCGACGACGTCGTCGAACAGGCGCGACGGGCGCGAAGCGGATGGGCTTCTCGAGCTATTCGCTCCCTCAGATCTTCGCGCTCGACGCGATGGGGGTGCTCGGCGTCGTCGGGCGCGAGGTCCCGCGCATCGGGCTCGCGACCGGTGTCGTGCCGACGTACTCCCGCCACCCGCTGACGATGGCGCAACAGGCGCTGACGGTGCAGGACGCGAGCGGACGGACGGTTCACGCTCGGGATCGGGCTCTCGCACCAGATGGTGATCGAGGGCATGTTCGGCCTGTCGTTCGAGCAACCCGTTGCGCCACATGCGCGAGTACCTGTCGGTGCTGATGCCGCTGCTGCACGACGCGCACGTGCGCGTTCACCGGCGACGACGATGAGCACGTCCGCGAGCGTCGGCGTACCTGCGGCTGACGTTCCGCCGCCCCGGTGATGATCGCGGCGTTCGGGCCGAAGATGCTCGAGCTCGCCGGCACGGTCGCCGACGGCACGGTCACGTGGATGACCGGACCGGCGACGCTGGCATCAGCACACCGTGCCGACGATCACCGCGGCCGCCGCGACGGCGGGGCGACCGGTGCCGGAGGTCGTGGGCGTCGCTCCCGATCTGCGTGACCGACGATCCCGACGGCGCGCGCGAGCGCGCGTCGCAGGAGTTCCAGGTGTACGGGTTCCTCCCGTCGTACCGCGCCATGCTCGACCGCGAAGGTGCGGAGAAGCCGGGCGACGTCGCGCTCGTCGGTGACGAGTCCACGGTGGAGAAGGAGCTGACGCGGCTCGCCGACGCAGGTGTCACCGAGTTCGTCGCGTCGATCTTCGGGACGCGTGAGGAGCGCGATCGCACACGCGCGTTCCTCAAGGACGCGCGCTAACTCGTGGGCGTCGTCCTTCAACTCGATGAGGATCTCGCGGTAGTGCTCGTGCCCGGGATTGACGGCGGTCTCGACGCCGCCGCGCTCGACGAAGAACGCGCGGCCGAGCGGCACGTCGAACTCCATCGCTTCCTGGTAGGCGCCCGCGGTGTCCGGCTCGGGCTCGACGCGGATGCGATCACCGGCGAGGAACACCAGGAGGTAGTCGAGGTCGTGGCGGTGCGTGTCCGAGCGCTCCCCCGGCGCGAGCTGCATCTCCCACACGCGCACGCGGTCGTTCTCGAACGTGACGCGGCTGCCGACACCACCCAATGCCCGAGGGGCTCGTTCGCGCTCAGTCATGCGGATCATCATGGCTGAAGATCCGCGCTCGCCGCTCGAGCTCCTCGAAGCGCTCGCCGTCGAGGAAGTCGAGATCACGCCCGACCTGCGCCACCTCGAGATCTACACGATGCGCGGGCTGCTCACGCTGCTGTGGCACGGCCCGCGGGACGCGACGCAATGTCGTGGTCACGTGCGGCGGCGGGATGGGGGGCCTGCTCGGGCCGGCCGACGGTCTCTACCACGACCTCGGGGTGCGCGCTCGCCGACGCAAGGCATCGGCACGATGCGCGTCGGCTACCGCAAGCCGAACGACCTCGGCCGCTGCGTGCACGACGTCGCCGCCGCGGCCGACCTCGCGAGCCGCGCAGGCGCGTCGCCGGTTCGTCGACCGTCGGTCACTCGTTCGGCGGCGCGGTCGCGATCCAGGCGGGCATCGTCCTCGGCGCGCACTGCCGGGGCGTCGTGACGCTCGCGACGCAGTCCGCCGGCTGCGAGCACGCCGACCGAGCTCGGCGACACGCCGCTGCTGCTCCTGCACGGCACCGACGACGAGATCCTCCCGCCGGAGACGAGCGCCGTCGTGCAGATGATCGTCGGGCACGGCGAGGTCGTGCTGCTCCCCGGCGCCGGGCACCTGCTCACGCAAGCCGCGGCCGAGGTGCGCGAACGGCTGTTGGACGTGGATCCCGGAGCGGTTCGACCGGTGAACGACCGGCGCTACGTGCCGGCGAGCTTGGCGACGATCGGGCGCGAACTCGTCGACGTTGTCGTCGCCGACGCACGACGTACGAGAGGCCCCACTCCTCGCGCCGGCGCTGCAGCTGTTCGATGATCTCGTCGTCGGTGCCGACGAGGGCGGAGCCCGACTTCGAGCGCCTCCTCCGGCGCGACGCCGAACGTCGGCGCGAGCGCCTCGGCCATGCTTCATGCGGTCCGTCGGTGATCGCTCGTGACGAAGAAGCGCATCTGGATCTCGATGTCGTCGATGCGAGCGCCGGCCGCGTCGCGGATCCACTGGACCTTGCGATCCGTCTGCTCGCGCAAGCGAGTCCGTGGCGGCGTCGAGCCCGATCTCACCCGCGCGCAGGTTCGGGTTGATGCCGACGATGTCGGCCTCGCGCGCCGGCGATCGACAGCACGCGCTTGCCGCCGCCACCGATCAGGATCGGCGGCCCCGGCTTCTGCACCGGCTTCGGCCACGACGCGTAGTCGGTGATGCGGTAGTGCTCGCCCGGATGCGTGAACGGCTCGCCGGTGAAGCACTGCTTGATCGACGTGCAGCGCCTCTTCGAAGCGGTCGACGCGCACGGCGGGCGGGTCGTACGGCAGCCCGAGCTGGTCGTAGTCGGTCCGCATCCAGCCCGCGCCGATGCCGAGCTCGAAGCCGACCGTCGCACAGGAGGTCGATCGTCGCCGCCTCCTTGGCGAGGATCGCCGGGTGCTTGTAGTCGTTGTCGAACACGAGCGAGCCGACGCGCAGCGTCGTCGTGTGCGCGGCCGCCATCGCGATCGCGGGCAGCGGCGCGAGCTCCTCGCCGAAATGATCGGGCATGAACAAGCGTCGAGTACCCGAGGTCTTCGATCTTGCGGGCCTTGTCGCGCCACTCGCGACGCGGAAGCCGACCTGCGAGACCTGCACGCCGAACCGGAACGGATCGTGCATCGACTGCCTCCTGGATCGGCGTCTGTCGGCGTAGCCCGCGAGCCGGGCGACGATCGGTGCGAACGTGTCGATCGCGTCGTCGTCGATCACGTGGTACGACATCTGCCACGCGCTCGCCGCTGCTCGAGCAGGTCGACGATCTCGGCCTCGCTGCCGACGAGCGTGACCGGTGCGATGCGGGCGTCGTCGCGGTCACGCCGAACGCGACTGCGCCATGCCTCGATGATCCCGGTCGCGTTCGTCGGTGACGTGGACGAAACCGACGAGCGTCTGGAGCTCGAGATCGTCGAAGCGGTCGCCGGCCGCCGTCGCGCACCGCCTGCGACCTTCTGGTCGGTCGCCGCCGGCGTCATCGACTGCGCGGCGTCGGGCGAGTTCCCGTCGCCCGAGCGCAGGTTCGCGTTGATCCCGACGATCTGGGCCTCGCGCGCCGCGAGGGCGAGGATCTTCGGGCCACCGCCACCGACGAAGAACGGCGACGCGGCTGCTGCACCGGCTTCGGCTGCCCGTCGAGCTCGGTCACCTGGTAGTGCTCGCCGTGGAACGTGAACGGACCGCGGCCGAACAGCCCCTTGATGATCGTGATCGACTCGGCCAGCCGCGCGATGCGGACACCGGGGCGGTCGAGCGGGATGCCGGCCTTCTCGTAGTCGGCGGTCATCCAGCCCGCGCCGATGCCGAGCTCGAGCCGGCCGTCGGAGAGCAGGTCGAGCGTCGCCATCTCGCGCGCGAGCACGACCGGATGCTTGTAGTCGTTGCCGAGCACGAACGTGCCGACGCGCAACGTGTCGGTGACCGCGGCGGCGTGCGCGAGCGCGACCGTCGGCGCGAGGTCGTGGTCGACGAAGTGGTCGGGCACGAACAGCGTCGAGTAGCCGAGCGCCTTCGGCCTGGCGGGCGAGCTCGGTGAACTCCTTCGCGCGATGCGGCCCTTGCTGCACGCGATGAGCCGAAGCGGAATCTTGCGGTCGTGCACCGGCGCGACCCTGACGCGGCGCGCGCTCAGCGTGCGAGTCCCGGTCGAGCCCCAGCCGTCGGGGCCGCGGTCCGAGTCGTCGAGCGCGTCGACCTCGCGCCACTCGACGTCCTCCACCCGCTGGATCACGAGCTGCGCGATGCGATCGCCCCGCTCGCACGTCGAACGCGTCGCGCGGATCGAGGTTCACGAGCAGGACGCTGATCTCGTCGCGGTACCCGGCGTCGATGAGCCCGGGCGTGTTCAGGCACGTGACGCCGTGGCGCAGCGCGAGGCCCGGAACGGGGCTGCACGAAACCGGCGTAGCCCGTCGGGGATCGCGATCGCGATGCCGGTCGGCACGAGCGCCCGTCCGCCGCCCGGCTCGAGCCGCGCGCCGGTCGCGCGCGGTGAGGTCGTAGCCCGCGTCGCCCGCGTGCTGCCGCGCCGGGAGCGGGACGCTCGGGATCGAGGCGGCGGATGCGGATGCTGCGACGCTGCGAGGCTACGACGGGTCGCGCAGGTCGGTCGAGCAGCTCGCTCGCGCTGCTGCGGCCGTGAGCAGCACGTCCTGGTCGTACTCCGGGTGGTCGACGACGATGTGCACCGGGCCGCTCGCGAACATCTCGACGTCTGCTCGGGCGTGAACGGAACTTGAGGAAGTGCACGGCCGGCGGTGATGTCGTCGCGGGTGAGCCGCAGCTCGTCGTCCTCGGACGACGCCGCCGACACGCTCGCTGCCGTCGGGCAGCACGATCGCGATGTGTTCGTGGATGCCGACGAGCGTGGGCAGCCACTCCCGGAGCGCGGCCTCCGAGGTCAGCTCGATCATCAGCGTCGCCGAGAGCTCGCCCGGCGTCGGGGATGAGCTGGTTGTACGTCTCGACCTCGTGCGCGATCTGCTCGTCGCGCAGCATGCGCTCGACGCGGGCCATCTCCTGCACCTGCCAGCGCATCGTGACGCGTGTTCTCGAACACGATCGTCATGATCGGGCCGAGCGCGATGCGGCGCCGCTTCTTCAGCTCGATGATGTGGCGCCGGAGCTCGTCGCGCTCGCGTCTCGTACGCCCGCATGTCGACGATGTCGTCGACGGTGCAGCTTCCTCATTGCGTCCTCGTCCTCCGACGTCCGTACGCGCGCGCCAGCACCTGCAGCGGGTGGACCGGCCGCTTGCCGCTGCCCTCTTCGATCGCGACGTTCGCGAGCTGGCAGTCGCCGGCGACGAGCTCGGCGTCCGACTCACGGACCTTCTCCATCAGCGGCTTGGCGACGCGCTGCGCCATCTCGACGTTCTCGGCGCGCAGGCCCCACGTGCCGTCGATCGCGCTGCAGCGCTCGACCATCTGCACCTTCGCGCCGGTCAGCTGCATGAGCTGCGAGCTCCGCGGGCCGATCTGCTGGGCGCGGTAGTGGCACGCGGCGTGCCAGACGATCGACTCGTACGTCTGCCCGTCGAAGTCCGTGTCGAGCTTCTCCGTGCTTGTGCGCGTTCATCAGGAACTCCGACGCGTCGAAGGTCGCTCGCCGCGACCTTGCGAGCCGCGTCGGTGCCGAGGAACGCCGGGTACTCGTCCTTCAGCGTGTACGCGCACGTCGGTTGCGGCACGACGATCGACCGCCCGGCCTCGACCGCGGGGAGCAGCGCGTCGACGTTGCGTCTGCGCGTGCTTCGCGGAACTTGTCGGTGTCGCCCGCGTCGAGCCACGGCATGCCGCAGCACACCTGGCCCTTCGGGCAGCTCGCACGTGAAGCCGTTGTGCTCGAGCACGGCGACCGCGCGCCTTGCCGATCGCCGGCTCCTGGTACTCGACGAGACACGTCGGGAACAGCGCGACCGGGCCGCGATCGACCGTCGCGCCGGCGCGCGGGTCGCTCGGTGTCGCGGCTGCGGAACCACTTCGAGAACCGCACCCGGTGAGAACGTCGGCAGCAGCCGGTCGCGTGCGATGCCGGTGACCTTCTCCATCGCGCACGCGCGCCGGCCGAACTTGCGCGGACGCGTTCACGATCGGCGCGAACGTCGTCGCGACCTTGCCCTGCTGGTCGGTGCGCGCGAGCAGCCGGGCCGACTGCGACGACGTCGCCTGCCTTCGCTCTGGACCGGTGAGCGAACGCAGCATGAGCTGCGGGAAGTCGATCCGCCACTCCTGCTGCTGGTCCGGCGTGTACGGACAGATGACGTAACAGAGCTTGCACTGGTAGCACTCGTCGACGACGCGCTTGTGCTGCGGCGTCGGCGAGGTCGCCGGCGTGGTCGCTGCCGCCGCGGTCGTCGATCATCTCGAACAGCGAACGGAAGCTCGGGCAGAGCTTCACGCACACGCGGCAGTCGCTGCAGATGTGGAACGTGCGATCGCGTTCGGCCCGCGCGGTCTGCCGGCGTCGAACCACGACGGGTCGAGCGGGTCGTAGAGATGTTCTGCCATCGTCAGCTCCGCGAACTCGTCGGGCATCAGTGAAGCCGGAGAACGTACGAGGTCGGCCCCGGGGATCGCTCCCCAGGGCCGCGCTCGTTCAACGTCATTGCCGGCGTCGTCAGGACTGGCGGGTCAGGAAACGTTCTCGAGGCCCTGCTGGAAGCGACCGGCGTGGCTCTTCTCGGCGCGGGCGAGCGTCTCGAGCCACTCCGCGATCTCTTCGAAGCCCTCGTCGCGCGCGGTGCGCGCGAAGCCCGGGTACATCTCGGTGTACTCGTAGGTCTCACCGGTGACCGCCGACTGCAGGTTGTCGGTGGTGGCGCCGACGGCAACACCCGTCACCGGGTCGCCGACCTCGGCGAGGAAGTCGAAGTGGCCGAACGCGTGGCCGGTCTCACCTTCGGCGACCGAGCGGAACAGCGCGGCGACGTCGGGGAAGCCCTCGACGTCGGCCTTCTGCGCGAAGTAGAGGTAGCGGCGGTTCGCCTGGCTCTCGCCGGCGAACGCCTCCTTCAGGTTGTCGTGCGTCTTGCTTCCCTTGAGATCGGGCATCGGTATGGGCTCCTTGTTTTCGGGACTGGGCGGATGGTGGTCGATCAGGAACAGTCGTCGCAGCGGCCGCGGAAGATCACCTGGACGTCGTCGACGGTGAAATCGCGGCGGTAGCGGATCGGGAACCTGCAGACCGGTCGAAGTCGACGGGGAGGTCGCGCACCCGGCCGCACACGGTGCACAGCAGATGGTGGTGGTCGTCCTCGACGTTCGGGTCGACGCGCACGCTGCCGGTGCCGAGGTCGAGCACGCGCACCTCGCCGAGCGCCTCGAGATCGTGCACGGTCTGGTACACGGTCTTCAGCGAGATCGTCGGCATGTCGGCGCGGGCCCGGTCGAACAGCGACTCGACCGTCGGATGGGAGTCGTCGCCCTCGAGCAGGCGGAAGATCGCCTGCCGCTGCGGCGTGACGCGCAGGCCCTGCTCCCGGAAGATCGGTGAGGTCGAGACGCTCTTCATGACGCTCTTCATGACAGGACACACTAACAACAATGCATTGTCGACAAGCAAGCTCGGGCGCCGGCGCGTGCGATATTGCGGCCGTGCTCCACATCGCGGAGATGCTCGCCAACGCGGCCCGGGTCGCGCCCGACGCGGTCGCGGTGACGCTCGACGACGACGCCCTGACCTTCGGCGAGATCGACGCGGAGGCGAACCGGATCGCGAACGGGCTGCGCGAGCTCTGGGTCGGGCGCGGCGACCGCGTGCTGTGGTGGAGCGACACGTCGCTCGAAGCGGTGCCCGGTGTTCGCGGCGCTCGCCAAGATCGGTGCCGTGTTCGCGCCGCTGAACGCGCGGGCGTCGCGTCGACGAGTTGCGCGCCGGTCGCCGAGTACGCGCGGCCGCGCCTGCTGCTTGTGCGGTGCGTCGCACTCGGACCGCGCGACGGAGCTGGCCGAGCTCGACCGGCGTCTCGCATCCCGAGCGTCCCGAGCCCGGCGCGGCCGACCGCTCCTGCGATCGCCGACCTCGACGAGCGCGACCCGCACGTCATCTTCTTCACGAGCGGCAGCACCGGGCGGCCGAAAGGTGTCGTGCTCTCGCACCGCGCGAACTGGCTGCGCACGTACGTCGGCGCGACCACGACCCCGGGCGGCGCCGGGGACGCGTCTGCATGTTCCCGCTGTTCCACATGGCGGGCTGGACGATCGCGCTCGGCGCCTGGCAGGGCCGCCGGCCCGTGCACTTCGTGCGCACCCCCGACGCGGAGACGCTGTTGCGCACCACCGCGCGCCACCGCGCGTCGCGGCTGTACTGCATCCCGGCGGTGTGGTCGCGCATCCTCGAACACGGCGTCGGCGGCGACGACCTCGTCGAGTCTCGACGAAGCCGACACCGGCACGTCGGCGACGCCGCCCGAGCTGCTGCACGCGATCAAGGACGCGCTCCCCCACACGCGGACGCGCGTGTTCTACGGCTCGACCGAAGCGGGCCCGGGCGTGCAACTCGGCGACGCCGACCTCTTCCGCAAGCCGGGCAGCGTCGGACGTCGCCGCAAGCCGGCGTCGAGGTGAAGCTCACCGACGACGGCGAGGTCGTGATGCGCAGCCCGTTCCTGATGGACGGCTACTTCGACGACGCCCGACGCGACCGCCGAGGCGCTGCGCGACGGCTGGTACCACACCGGCGACCTCGGCGCGCTCGACGACGACGGCTACCTGTCCATCGTCGGCCGCGCGCGCGACGTCATCCGGACCGGCGGCGAGACGGTCGCGCCGCCCGAGGTCGAGCAGGTCGCTCGCCGAGCATCCAGCGGTGGCCGAGGTCGCGGTCGTCGGCGTCCCCGACCCGCAGTGGGGCGAGGTCGTCACCGCGGTGGTCGTCGTGCCGGCCCGGCGCGCTCGCCGCCCGACCTCGACACGCTCCGCGACGTTCTGCGAGGGCCGGCTCGCGCCGTTCAAGCACCCCCGCCGCCTCGCCGTCGTCGACGCCCTCCCCCGCACCGCCGCCACCGGCCAGATCCAGCGCACCCTCATCGTCGAACGCCTCCAAGCCGAGCCGACCCCGGTTGGAGCAACGTCCGGAATCCTCCGCGCTGGGGCGGGTGGTCGGGACGATTGCCGGGCCGGCACTGGAATAGTGTTCCGGAAGTGCAGAACGTTGTTCCGGAGTCGAAGACCGCCTTGGAGCACGCAGTCGCGGAACGGGCGGTGGCGGGGCGCCGCGGCCAGTACGCGGCCGAGGTCCGGCGGCTGATCGACGCCGCGTTCGCGGTGATGCGCCGGACCGGCGACATCGACCCGCAGGTCCGCGACATCGTGAAGGCGGCCGGGCTCTCGAACCAGGCCTTCTACCGGCACTTCGCGTCGAAGGACGCGCTGCTGCTCGCGGTGCTCGCCGACGGCCAGCGCCAGCTCGTCGACTACCTCCGCGCCCGGGTGCGCGGCGACCGACGACCCCGACGAACAGGTCGCGCCGCTTGATCGACGGCGTGATGGCACAGGCCCGCGACCCGCGAGGCGGCCGAGGCGACCCGCCCGTTCGCGATCAACGGCGACCGGCTCGCGGACCGCTTCCCCGCCGACCTCGGCGGCGAGCCGCACCGAACTGCTCGACACGCTTGCGCCCGTGCGTGACCGCCCTCGGCGGCGACCGACGAGGACGTCGTGTTCGTGTGCGAGCTCGCGCTGGCCCGCATGAACGACGCCATCGTCGAACGTCGCGTCCCCGATCGACACGAGGTACAGCAGCTCGTCGCGTTCTGCCTCGCAGGAGTCGGACGACCCATGGAACGTGAACTGCTCATCACCGGCATCGGCGGCCAGGGCGTGCAGCTCGCGGCGCAGGTGCTCGCGCGCGGCGCCACGCTCGAAGGCCGCGAGGTCATGTACCTCGGCCTCTACGGCGGCATGATGCGCGGCGGCAACACCGACAGCACCGTCGTCGTCGCCGACGCGCCGATCCTGGCGCCGCCGGTCGTGTCGCACGCGTGGTCGGCGATCGCGATGCACGACGACTACTGGCCCGCGTCGAAGCCAAGCTCCGGCCCGGTGGCCTCGTGCTCGTCAACGACACGACGTTCACGAGCGACGATCCGCGCCGACGTGACCGTGCACCGCGTCGCCGCCACCGACGGTCGCCACCGAGCTCGGCAACCCGCTGTCCGGATCGATGGTGATGCTCGGCGCGTTCTGCGCGACCACGCGGCATCGTCTCCGTGGACGCGCTCGTCGAGGCGATGCGCGCGTCGATCCCGTCGTACCGGACGCAGCACATCGAAGCGAACGAACGCGCGCTGCGCGCCGGGTGGGAGCTCCTGCCCGCCGACGCGTTCCCGGCCTGGGAGACCGCCCGTGTCTGAGTCGCGAGACCAGCCATCAAGAGCCGCGGCACCGTCACCATCGACGTCGAGCACTGCAAGGGCTGCGATCTCTGCATCCCCGCGTGCCCGCCGGAGGTGCTCGCGATGTCGACGGCGGTGAACCACATGGGCTACCGCTACCCCGAGCTGCATCCCGGCTGCACCGGGTGCGCGGCGTGCCTGCTCGTGTGCCCCGACTTCGTGTTCGAGGTGTTCCGCTTCGACACGCCCCGAGTCACCGAAGTCCCGATCGCGGCGGTGGCGACATGACCGTCACACGGCCGCGACCGACCGGAACCACCGCGTGCTGATGGAAGGCTCCGAAGCCCTGGCGCGCGCCGCGATCGCCGCGGGCTGCCGCTTCTTCGCGGGCTACCCGATGACGCCGTTCACCGAGGTGCTCGAGCACTTCGCCCGACTGCTTCCCGACGCCGGCGGCGTCTGCATCAATGCGGAGTCGGAGCTCGAAGCCGTCGGCATGGCGTGGGGTGCGCTCGCCACCGGCGCGCGCGCCGCGACCGGCTCGACCGGCCAGGGACTCTCGCTCATGCAGGAGTCGTTCTCCGAGATCACGCTGGCCGAGCTGCCGCTCGTCATCTTCAACATGGCGCGCGGCCAGCAGGACTACTACCAGGCGACGCGCGGCGGTGGCCACGGCGACTACCGGCACATCGTGCTCGCACCGCAGGACGTGCGCGAAGGCGTGGAGCACGTCCAGCTCGCGTTCCACCTCGCCGACAAGTGGCGCAATCCCGTGCTGATCTACGGCGACTACCTCCTCGCGCACACGCAGGAGGCGTTGTCGATCGAGCCCGCGGCGTTCCCCGAGCTGCCGCCGAAGGACTGGGCGGTCGACGGCACCGCATCGGGTTCCGGCCGCTCGAAGTCGGTCACGCCGCTCGGCGTGGCCAAGCACGGCCAACCCGCGATCGGCCAGGAAGGCAAGGCGCAGTACATCGCGACGAAGACGCCGCTCATGGAGCGCGAAGTGCGCGTCGAAACCGGCTACCTCGACGACGCGGAGACCGTGATCGTCGCGTTCGGTTCGCCTGCGAAGTTCGTGAAGTACGCGATCAAGCAGCTGCGCGCCGAAGGTCACCGCATCGGCTACGTCCGTCCGATCACGTTGTGGCCGTTCCCGTACGAGACGATCGCCGAAGGTTGCGCGGGCGCGCAGCGCGTCGGCTCGTTCGAGCTCTCGCGCCGGCCAGATCATCGACGACGTGCGCATCGGCGTCGCCGGACAGGTGCCGGTGACGTTCATCGGCGGCGTCTCGACCGACGGCTCCGGCTTCGGCATGGGCCGGCTCCTCGAAGTCGAAGCGATTCGCGAGCGGATCCTCGCGCTGCACACCGGCGCCGAGCTCTCGATGATCCCCGGCTACGAGCAGTTCAGCTACGAGTTGCAACCTCACCAGGAGCGCTCAGACAAACGGTCCCGTTCTCGACACGTCGGCACCCCCGCTGATCGCGCGGCTGATCGAGCCGAACAAGCCGGACCTGCTCCTCACCCAGGAGCACCACATGTGCCCGGGCTGCGGCGAACCGCTCGCGGTTCGGCAGTTCCTCGAGACCATCGAGGAGCTCGATCAGGTCGAGCACGCGATCGGCGTGGCGGGCATCGGTTGCTACACGTCGTTCGCGAGCACCATGGACGTCGACCTCGTCCAGGCGCTGCACGGCCGCGCGCCGTCCGTCGCCACCGGCGTCAAGCGGATGCTGCCCGACGCGCTCGTGTTCACGCTGCAAGGCGACGGCGACATGGTGAACGAAGGACTGCAGGAGGTCGCTGCACACCGCGGCCCGCGGTGAGAACGTCACGTGCATCCTGTTGAACAACGGTGTCTTCGGTGAGACCGGCGGCCACATGACCGCCACCAGCGTGATCGGTCAGCGCACCAAGAACACGCTCGACGGCCGCGACGCCGAGTACCACGGGTTCCCGATCCTCATCGGCGACCTCATCGCTACGTTGCAGGGTGCGGCCTACGTCGCGCGCGGTTCCGTGCACAACGCCGGTGCCGTGGCGCGCACGAAGAAGATGTTCCACCGCGCGTTCGAGTCGCAGGTGCGCGAGGAAGGCTTCTCGTTCGTCGAGGTGCTCACGATGTGCCCCACCGGCTGGTTCATCCCCACCGCCGACGGACCCGGCTACATGCAAGAGACGCTCGGCGAGGTGCACATCATGGGCGAGCTCAAGGTCGACGGCCGCGTGCGCACCACCGAGGAGCTGCACGCCGAGAACGTCGCCAAGCAACAGGAAGTGGACGCCGCCCTCGCGCGCGGCGGCCTCAAGGACTGACGCGGAGACGATGGATTTCACGTATCCCCCCGAAGCCGAGACGTTCCGGAAGGAATTCCGCAGCTGGCTCGACGCCAACCTCCCCGACGATCTCGCCGGCACGGGGTTGGCCGGCTCGCTCGAGATCGACGACGACCGCCTGGCCCGGCTGCGGACGTGGAACCGCACGCTCGCCGACGCGCGCTACGCCGCGATCGCGTGGCCCGACGAGTGGGGCGGCCGGGGCGCCGGGATCATGGAACAGGTCGTCTACGCGGAAGAGATGCACCGCGCGCATGCGCCGGGCACGCTGAACCCGCTCGGGCTCTCGAACATCGCACCCGCGATCATCGAGCACGGCACCGACGAACAGAAGCGCACGCTGCTGCCCCGCATGCTGCGCGGCGACGACATCTGGTGCCAGGGCTTCTCCGAACCGAACGCGGGCTCCGACCTCGCGTCGCTGCGCACCTCCGCAGTCCGCGACGGCGACGTGTGGATCGTCAACGGGCAGAAGACGTGGAACACGCTCGGTCACCTCGCGAACTGGTGCGAGCTCCTCGTGCGGACCGATCCCGACGTGCCGAAGCACCGGGGCATCACGTGCCTGCTCGTCGACATGACGCTGCCGGGCGTCGAAGTGCGCCCGCTCACGACCATCACCGGCGAGAAGGAGTTCAACGAGATCTTCTTCACCGACGTGCGCGTTCCGGTCGACTGCACGCTCGGCGCCGTCGACGACGGCTGGCGCGTCGCGATGACGACGCTCGCGTACGAGCGCGGCACCGTCGCCAAGTTGCACCTCGGCACGCGCGCAGAAGATCCAGCGGCTCATCGACGACGCCCGCACCATCCCCCTCGGCGACGGTCGCGTCGCCACCGACGATCCCGTGCTCCGACAGCCGCTCGCGCGCGTCTACCTGGAAGGCGAGCTGCTCAAGCTCATCTCCGAGCGCGCGCTTGTCGGCGGAGCTGCACGGACGGGCGATGGGCCCGGAGGGCAGCATCGCCAAACTGCTCTGGAGCGAAGCCGAACAGCACATCACCGAGGTCGCGTCAGCGGTCCTCGGGCCCGACGCGCTCGCGGGACCGTGGGCGCGCGACCGCGTCTACAGCCGTGCGCTCACGATCGCGGGCGGCACCACGCAGGTGAACAAGAACATCGTCGCCCAGCGCATCCTCGGCCTGCCGCGCGGCGACTGACCGTCGAGCCCCTGGCGGGACGTTACGCGGGCGGGTGCTGTCCGTTGCTGGTGGGGAGCTTCTCCCCCGCCGTCAAGCGGGAAGTGGCACGCGACGAACTGCTCCGGCGCGATCTCGCGGATCTGCGGCTCTTCGTCGACGCGCAACGGTCCTGCGCCTTCGGGCACCGGGTGCGGAACCGGCAGCCGCTCGGGGGCGCGACGGGTGACGGGATCTCGCCGCTGACCTTGGCCAACGGTCCTCGGGCGCGCTGGTTCGGATCGGGGATCGGGATCGCGTCGAGCAGCGCGGCGGTGTACGGGTGCGCGGGCTGCTTGTAGAGCGTGTCGGGATTCGCGACCTCGCAGATCTTGCCGAGGTACATGACGACGACGCGGTCGCTCACGTTCTTCACGACCGCGAGGTCGTGCGCGATGAAGATCAGCGTGAGCCCGTACCGCGTGCTTCATGTCCTCGAGCAGGTTCAGGATCTGCGCCTGCACCGACACGTCGAGCGCGGACACCGGCTCGTCGCAGATGATCAGCTTCGGATCGGTGACCACCGCGCGCGCGATCGAGATGCGCTGGCACTGCCCACCGGAGAACTGGTGCGGACGCTTGCCCCGTTGCAGCACGGGATCGAGGCCGACGTCGATCATCACCTCGTCGACCTTCTTCTGCTGCTCTTCCTTGGTGCCGACCTTCCAGATCTGCAGGCCCTCGGCGATGATGTCCTCGACCTTGCGGCGCGGGTTCAGCGACGAGATCGGGTCCTGGAAGATCATCTTCATCCGGGTGCGGACTTGCGCAGCTCCTCGCCCGACAGCTGCGTGAGCTCCGTCCCTTCGAAGTGCACCGATCCCGAGTTCGGACGCGGCAGCTGCATGATCGCCTTGCCGGTGGTCGACTTGCCGCAGCCGGACTCGCCGACGAGACCGAGCGTCTCGCCTTCGAGCACGTCGAGGCTGACGTTCGAGACCGCGTGCACCTTCAGACCCGTGCGTCCGACCGGGAACTCGACGACGAGCTGCTCGACCGCAGCAGCGGATCTCGCATCGGGCCGCAGGTGCGCGGTGCCGCTGCCGGCCATCAGAACGAGCCCGCTGGTGACGACCGCGCCCTCCTCGCGCGACGGGCGGGCCGGTCGCGGTCTCGCCCGCAGCCAGGTTGCGCGCGAGCGCGTCCCGTCCCGCGGCGGTTCCGACCGGGAAGAAGCAGCGGTAGAAGTGACCCGGCGTCTCGGCGTCGACGAGCGGCGGCTTCTTCGGTGATGCACTGCGGCTGCGCGTACGGGCAGCGGGCCGCGAACTTGCACCCAGGCGGCGGCTTGACGAGGTCGGGCGGCCGTCCGCTGATCGCGTCGAGCTGCGTGTGGCTCGGCTGCGCGAGCTTCGGGATCGACTTCAGCAGCGCCTCGGTGTACGGGTGGCGCATCTCGCTGAACAGCGTACGGGTCGGCGCCTTCTCGACGATCCGTCCCGCGTACATCACCGCGATGTCGTCGGTGCGGCCGGCGACGACGCCGAGGTCGTGGGTGACGAGGACCATCGCCATGAACCGCTCGCGCTGCTGCTGTCTGCAGCAGGTCGAGGATCTGCGCCTGCACGGTGACGTCGAGCGCGGTCGTCGGTTCGTCGGCGAACAGCAGCTTCGGGCCGCACGCGAGCGCGATCGCGATCATCACGCGCTGGCGCATGCCGCCCGACAGCTGGTGCGGGTACTCGCGCAGGCGGCGCTTCGGCTTCGGGGATCCCGACCGACTGGAGCAGCGACGAGCGCGGTCTCCTCGGCGTACTCCTTCGTCACGTCGAAGTGGTAGCGCAACGACTCCGTGATCTGCTTGCCGATCTTCATCACCGGGTTGAGCGAGGTCATCGGGTCCTGGAACACCATCGCCATCTGCGTGCCCCAGAGCTCGCGCATCTCGTTGCGGCTCGCGTCGGCCGATCTCGTTGCCCTCGAACCGGATGCTGCCGGTCCGCGTACGACGTTGCTCGGCAGCAGGCCCATGATCGAGCGCGACAGCACCGACTTGCCGCAGCCCGACTCGCCGACGATGCCGATCGTCTTGCCCCGCTCGAGCGTGAACGACACGCCGTCGACGGCGTGCACCAGCCCGCGGTCGGTCTTGAACTGGTCTTGACGTCGTCGACCTCGAGCAGCGGGCCGTCGAGCGGCGCGTCCGCGAACCGTTCGGTGCCCGGCCGCGGCGCCGCTGCTTGCGACCGCGGGCTCACAGCGCGCTCTCCCGCACGTCGAAGCGGGCGCGGACGACGTCGCCGAGGTAGTTGAGCGCGAGCACCGAGACGAAGATCAAGATCGACGGCACGATCCACGATCCGCGGGCGCGGTCTGCAGGTTGCTCAGACTGCGAATAGATCATGTTGCCCCACGACGGATCGGCGGTCTTGGATGCTGACGCCGAAGACCGCGAGCGCCGCCCTCGAGCACGATGACGACCGCGACGCCGAGCAGCGCGATCGACAACATCGCGGGGAGCACGTTCGGCAGCACCTCGCGGAACATGACGCGCCGGTCGCTTGGCGCCCTGCGCGCGCGCGGCCATGACGAACTCGCGTTGCGTCCACGAGAGCGCGCTGGCGCGCGTGATGCGCCCGAGCACCGGGATCGAGACGATGCCGACGGCCAGGATCACGACGCCGATGTCGTGCGACCACGTCGCCGGCTGCGCGCCGCCGGACGTGCTTCGGCGCGAGCACCGAGACGAGCGTGAGCGCGAGCACGAGCTGCGGGAACGCGAGAAGGATGTTGAAGATGCCGCTCAGGACCGTGTCGGTCGTGCGGCCCTTGAAGCCGGCGAGGAGGCCGAGGAAGCCGCCGATGAGCGTGCCGAACGACGATCGAGCCGACGGCGATGAGCAGCGACGCGCGCGCGCCCCAGATCACCGCGGCTGAACACGTCGCGGCCGGAGTCGTCGGTGCCGAGGAGGTGACCGGGCGAGAACAGGCCCGCCTTCGGATGGAGGTAGTCGCCGTTGATCGGGTCTTGGAGCGGGAGCACCGGCGCGAGGATCGCGATGAGCACGATGAACGCGAGCCAGCCGATCGCCGAGCCACGCGAGCCAGACCGATCTTGCGCTTCTCGGCAGGCCTCCTCCGGTCGCGAGCGCGGATCCATGCGGGAGCGCGGCATCGGCGATGACCGTGCCGACGTCGGTGTCAGCCGATTCGAGCACCGCGGATCCTCGGGTCGAGCACGCGGTAGAGGCCGTCCACGCGAAGTTGACGAGCACGTACACGATCGCGACGACCGCGATGTAGTCCTGGAGCGCGATGTACTGGCGCCGGTTGATCGCGTCGCTGATCGCGAAGCCGAGACCGTTCAGGTGGAAGATGACCTCGACGATGAGCGCGCCGCCGATCAGGGTGCCGACGTTGAGGCCGGCGACCGTGAGCAGCGTCAGGCTCGACGGCCGGAGCGCGTGGCGCCAGAGCACCCGGCCGTCGCTGATCCCCTTGCTCTTCGCCATGAGGATGTAGTCCTCCTGCAGCGTCGCGACCATGTCGCTGCGCAGCAGGCGCGTGTAGATCGCGATCTGGCCGACGGTGATCGCGATCGACGGGCATCGCGAGGTGCTTGAAGTGTTCGACCGGATTGCTCGTGAACGCGACCCAGCCCTCGCTCGGCAGGATGGTTCTGGCGCACTGCTCAGGAACAACAGCATGAGCGTCGCGGCGACGTACACCGGGATGCTCAGAGGAACGGAACGCGAACGCCGTTCGACGAGTCGTCGAACCGCGACCCGCCCGATACGCGTGTAGACCCCGAGCGGCACCGCGATCAACAAGCGTCAGGATCTGCACGTAGAGCATCAGCAGCAGCGACGCGGCAGCGAGTCCTTGATCCGCGTCGATCGCCACCGGGTCGACCGCGCATGCCGGTGCCGGCGTACTCACGGCCCATGTCGCCGGTCACGAAGTTGCCGAGCCACGTCGCCGTAGCGCACGACGATGTTCTCGTTCAGGTTGAGCTGCTCGCGGATGCTGTCGCGCGGTCCTGCGGCCGACGAGAACGGCGCGATCGTCGTGACCGGGTCGCCGGGCAGGAGCGCAGTGAGGATGCGACGTGAAGAACGTGACGACGATCAGCACGACGATGAGCTGAATCACCCGTCGCACGATCACTTGCACGCGTCGTCCTCTCCTTCGCTCCTGCCGCTCGGCGTCACCGATCCTGATCAGCACTTGCCCGCTTGTCGCACCAGATGCCGTCGACCGGGTGTCCGGTCGGGCAGACCCTCGAACGGAGCCGCTGCCGTCGGGAAGGTCCGGGCCGAGCACGTCGTGGACGTTCGGCTTGTACGGCCGACCGTCCACAGCGTGTACTGCGACCAGAGGTTCCAGAGCTGCGTGGCGAACCGCTTGTTGATGTCCTCGTAGATCTTCGTGCGCGCCGCCGCGTCGGCGTCGAGCGGGCCTTGTCGAGGTGCGTTGTTGATGATCGGGTCGTTGAAGCCGCCGAAGTTGACGGGGTTGTCGCACGCCGCCGCCGTTCGGGTCGTCCCGCGCCGGCGAGTTGCCGCAGTGCCACCACACGTACTGCGTGTCGGGGTCGGCGCCGGGGTGGTTGCGCCACGAGCACGGCGTCGAACTGCCGGCCGATGGCGATGTTGATCAGCGTGCTCTGGTCGGGCACCGCGTTGCAGGCTGCACCTTGATGCCGGCGTTCTGCTGCACCATCTGCTGCACGAGCACCGCGTCCTGCGTGGTCGACGGGTCGGCGGTGTGCGACGAGCGTGAACGTCAGGTCCTTGCCGGTCTCCTGCTTGTACTTCGCGGCGGCGGCCTTGGCCTTCGTCGGGTCGAACGTCGGGCAGGCCGGTGTCGGCGAGGTAGCCGTCGACGCCCGGGCCGAACGGGCCCGACGCGTGCTGCAGGATGCCGTCGTTGCGCAGCTTGTTGTACTGCGTCGCGGTCGACGGCGTACGCGAACGCCTGGCGGGCCGACAGGTGGTTGAACGGCGCCTTCGTCGCGTTCAGCATCGACGTAGCCGAGCTCGGGGAACTTGTCGGACTCGGTGTCGGTCAGCTTGCCCTGCTGCGACGTCCTTGCGGATCTTCACCGATCTGCAGCGGGTCCGAGGTGTGGATCATCTGGAAGTCGCCGGCCTCGAGCGAGCCGAGTGCGCTTCGCGCCGTCCTCTTGCGGGATGAACGTGATCTGGTCGAGGTACGGGAGCTGGCGCGCCGGTCTTCGGGTCCTTGTACCAGTAGTTCGGGTTCTTCTTGGCGACGAACTTGTCGCCGAACTTCCACGACACGCACTCGAACGGACCGGTGCCGATGAGCTTGGTGTTGCAGTCGGGCGACTCCATCTGCGCCTTGGCCATGATCCCGAGCCGGCTGCTGCTCCAGAGGAACCACGGGAACGCGGTCCACGGCACCTTGGTCGTCGACCTTCACGGTCAGCGGGTCGACGACGTCGACCGACTGTGACGTCGGCGAAGACGAACGTGAACAGCAGCGGGTTGTCCTTGCGGTAGGTGGTCGAGGTTGTCCTTGACGACGGCGGCGTCGAGCGCGGTGCCGTCGTGGAACTTGATGTTCGGACGGAGCTTGATCGTCCAGATCGTGTTGTTCGGCGTTCGCCGTCACCGACTCGGCGAGGTACGGGTGGATCTTGCCGTCGGCGCCCGGCATGGTCAGCGTGTCGTAGATCGCGCGCGCGACCTGGATGCCGCCGATCGCGAGCTGCGCCTTGTAGAGGCAGAAGCCACCGCTCGTGTCGGCCTCGAGGCCGTAGGTGAGCGAGCCGCCGCGACCGGCGTGCCGTCGTTGCCGCCGTCCGTGATGCCGGCGGTGGTGGCCGGAGCCGCCGCTGTTGGTGCTGCTGCTCTTGCTGCTGCTCCCACACGCGCGACGCGATCACCGCGAGCGCCGCGACGGCGGCGACGGCCGTCGATCCAACGCGACCTGCGACTCCGTACCACGGTTCCCCCCGATTCCAGCCGGGGCCGACCCCGACGTATCAGACCGATGTTGCCAAGACCTAAGTGACGTGCGTACCCTGACGAACTGTGACCCAGGTCACATCGCCGGAGTGTAACGGTGGAACCTACGGATGGCTCGTCGCCTTGTCAAGATCACGCGTCGTGCATCAGTGCGACGCGCGCCGGTTGACCCGCGCCGGGCCGAGCGGCCCCGTCGACCGTGCTGCGGCGTGAGCCGCACCGTCGCGCCGACGAGCTCCGTGCTCCTCGGCGCGCCCGGCACGCGTCGGGATCCGTCGAGCGTCGCGTACGTGCGCGCGCCGCCGGGCGAGGTCGCAGACGAGCAGGGCCCGACTCGGGCGCTCCGTCGCGGTCGTGGACGACCGAGTAGGCGGCGACGGTCGCGTCGCCCGTCGTGCCGCCGACCACGGGCACCGGCTCGTTCGCGTCGAGGCCCGCTGGATCGCGACGGTGTCGGGCGGCGCGAGCGCGCCGGGCGTCGTGGAGTACACGCCGAAGACGTGCTTGGTCATGTGCATGCCGACGCCGCTGACCAGGCCGAACGCGCCGGGGTCGGCGCGCAGCCGCTCGACCATCGCCGCGATCGAGTGCGTGAGGTATCCGCTCGCCGGGACCGCCGTGGTACGCCAGCCCGCCGGTGACGGTGAGGCCGCGGGGATCGGCGGGCGCGATGCCGAGCGCGTCGCACGCGAAGTGCAACGAGCTCGGGAAGCACGAGTAGAGGTCGAGGTGGCGCGACGTCGTCGATGCCGACGCCCGGCGCCCGCGAGCGCCTGCCGGCCGCGGCCGCCATCGCCGGCGACCGCCACAGGTCGGGGTGCGCGGCGACGAGCACGGGATCGGTCGCGTCGCACCAGCCGCGGAGGTAGACGCGGCGGTCGGCCGGGACGCCGAGCGCGTCGGCGCGTTCGTGCGTCGCGACGACGAGCGCCGCGGCCATGTCGACGTCCATCACCGCGACCATGTACTTCGTGTACGGGTAGCCGACCATGCGGTTGTCGGGCCGCACGGTCGACGATCTCGTCGCGCGTCCGCGGCGATCGGGAACCAGGCGTGCGGGATTCGCGGCCGCGACCTCGGTCATCGGCGCGAGCATCCGCCCGATCCCGCGCCGGTACGCGTCGAGCCCGACGCCGCGCTGGCCGCGCCGCGCGTTGTCGAACACCGCGAACGTCAGCCACGCCTGGAACACCTCGTGCGCGACCTCGATCGGGTCGGGCGGCGACTCCCACGGGAACGGCCGCTTCTCCGCCGGCTGGAACGAGTACGGGTACGCTCGCCGCGCTTCTTGTACGCGCGTTGCGTCGCGAGCGCCTCCGCGCTCGTGATCAGCGCGAGGTCGAGCTCGCCCGTCGAGCATCCGCTCGGCGGTCGCGTTCACGAGCTGCTGCGTCGTCGTGCCGCCGATGCCCGAGTAGTGGCGGTGCGTCGGGTCGGCGCCGAGCCGGTTCGGCGAGGCGCGCGACCGCGTCGTCGTACTGCCACGTCTGGCAGTAGACGACCTGGATGCCTGTCGAGCTGCTCGAGCAGAGCCGGCCGGCCCGCGTCGGCCGCGGCCGCGCGCGCGACCTGCTTCCCACATGTCGAGCGGCTCGGGCGCGCCCTCGGTACCGACGTCGTCGGGATGCCACGTGTGCCGCGCCGACGCCGATGATGCACGGCGTCCGCGGGTCGGTCATCCGCCGACGCTCATCGCGACTGCCACACCGGCGGGCGCTTCTCCGCGAACGCCTTCGGACCTTCCTTCGCGTCCTCGGTCCGGAAGATCGCGTCGAGAGAGTCGACTCTCCTTCTCGAACGGCGTGCGCAGCTCCTTGCCGCAGCCGCTCGAGGATCTCGGCGGCCGCGGCCGGGATCGGCGCCGTCGGCGACGAGCGTCGCGCAACTCGCGCACCGCGGCGCGCAGCTGCGCGCGTCAGGTCCTCGTCGAAGTAGAGACCCTGCAACGCGCTCTGCTTCGTCGCCTGCACCGCGAGCGGCGCGTTCGCGATGATGCGCTGCGCGTACTCGCGCGCCGTGTCGAGCAGCTCGTCCTGCGGGCACGACCGCGTTGAGCAGGCCCATCTCGTAGCGCGCGCTCGGCGCGGGATGAGGTCCGCGCACAGCAGGAACTCCATCGCCTGCGGCCACGGGATCTGGCGCGGCAGCCGCACGGTGGTGCCGCCGCCGGCGAACAGCCCGCGCTTGGGCTCCATCACCGCGAACTTCGCTTCCGGGCACGCGACGCGAATGTCGCAGCCGCCGAGCATCTCCATGCCGCCCGCCGTGCAGAAGCCGTTCACCGCCGCGATCACCGGCTTGTACAGCGGCCAGTTGCGCAGCACGGCGCGCGTGCCGTCGTCGAGCCGGTAGCCGTTGATCTCGGTGAGGCCTTCCTCCGCGATCTGCTGCTGGAACTTCGTGATCTCGGGGACGTACCGCTTCAGGTCCGCGCCGGAGAAGAACGCCTCGCCGACACCGGTGACGATCGCCACCCACGCCTCGTCGTCGGCGGCGAACCGTTCCCACGCTTCGCGCAGCAGCTTGAAGTGCTCCATGTCGCACGAGTTGCGCGCCTCCGGGCGGTCGATCGTGATGAGCACGACGTGATCGACGTCGGGCTCGTAGTGGATCGGCATGCCGGCGACGTTAGCTCCGAACCTGACGTTGGCGTCACCTCCGCGCGAGGATGACGGCGATGGCAACCACCCGTCCGACTTCGCGTCCCACCGCGTTCGTCACCGCACCGTTCCGCGGTGAGGGGATGGACACGCTGCAGGCACTCGCCGACGTCGTCTACGACCCGTGGATCGAACAGGTGCCGTTGCGCCTGCTGGACGGCGAGAAGCTGGCGGCGCGCATCCGTGAGCACGGCGCCGAGATCCTCATCGTCGAATCCGACTTCGTCCACGCACCCGTCTTCGACTGCGACCTGCGCGTGATCGGTTCGTGCCGGGGCGATCCCAACAACGTCGACATCGCCGCGGCCACCGCCGCGAAGATCCCCGTGCTCGAACGCGCCCGGCCGGAATGCCGACGCGGTCGCGGAGATGACGGTCGCGCTGTTGTTCGCCGCCAATCGCTTCGTGGTTCCGGCCGACCGGGACGTGCGCGCGGGCGAGGTGTACGCGGGCGGCAAGATCCCCTACCAGCGCTACCGCGCGTGGCAGCTCGCAGGCCGCACGGCCGGCATCGTCGGCCTCGGCGCCGTCGGCCGGGCGACGCAGTGGCGGCTGCAAGGCCTCGGGCTGCGCGTGCTCGCGTACGACCCCTACAACCCGGATGCCACGCACACGTCGCTCGATGACATGCTGCCCGAGTGCGATGTCGTGTCGATGCACGCGGTCGTCACACCGGAGACCCAGAACCTGATGGGCGCGAAGCAGTTCGCGCTGATGAAGGAAGGGTCGATCTACGTGAACAGCGCCCGGGCGCTCCTGCACGATGTCGACGCGCTGACTGCCGCGCTGCAGTCGGGCCACCTCGCGGGCGCGGGTCTCGACCATTTCAAGGGCGAGAACCTCGCGCCCGACGATCCGCTCTGCTCGATGAACGAACGTCGTGCTCACGCCGCACATCGGCGGCGCGACGTACGACACCGAAGCGAACCATTCGAAGCTGATCGCCGACGACGTCGCCCGGCTCCTCAACGGCGAACGACCCATCCACTGCGTGAACCCCGAGGTGTTGGCATGAGTACCCCGAAGGGCACAGCCGACGAGATCAAGGCCGACCTGCTGTGGGTCGCACAGGAGAGCTTGCGCACGAACCTCGTGCACGGCACCGCGGGCAACTTCTCGGCGCGCCTTCCCGACGGCAACGTCGTGCTCACGCCGTCGTCGCTCGCCTACGAGACGATGACGCTCGACGACCTCGTCGTCACCGACCTCGACGGCAACGTGCTCGAAGGAGAACGGGGTCCCACCACCGAGAAGGCGCTCCACCTCGCGTGCTTGAAGAAGTACGACGACATCCACTCCGTCATCCACTGCCACGCGAAGTTCTGCACGATGTTCGCGATCACGCACCAGCCGATCCCGTGTGTGATCGAAGAGGTCGACGTGTTCGTCGGCGGTGACGTCCCCGTCGCGAACTACCAGTTCACCGGCTCACAGGAGCTCGCCGACGAGGTGTCGAAGTGGGTCGGCGACCGCGCCGCGGTGCTCATGGCCAACCACGGCCTGCTCACCGTCGGGAAGTCACCGAGGGACGCGCTGAAGATCGCCAACCTGGTCGAGATCACCGCGGAGATGGTGTGGGGCGCCAAGTCGCTCGGCCCCCTCGTCCCGCTCCCCGACTCGACCAAGGAGAAGATGGCCCCGATCTACAAGATGCTCCGCGGCATGTAGCGGCGTGTCGTCACATGCCCTGCGCGCAGCCTCGTCGTGCTGTTACCCCGGGGTGTAGGCGTGCAGGGTTCCGGGGATCACGCTGTCAGCGCTGAGCGTGGTCGCGACGTAGAGCACACCGTTCGCGATTGCCGGCGAGGACGCCAAGAAGCCACCGGGATCAATGCTCTTGAGCGGTGCGCACACCTTCGGTGTTCCCGAGCACTGGCTGATGCCGTTCGCGTCGAACGCATTCAGCGGGAGGGGCTGGCCCCCACGAATCGGCACCGCGCCACCCGAGAATTCGATCCCGTTCGCCACGATCGGTTCGAGCCCAGTACCCGAGGTGTTCCAAAGCGGTTCGCAGACCGTCGACGTCCCCGAGCAGTTCGTCACGCCGCTCGCGTCGTACACCGCGGTCCCCACGTACACGTGGCCGTACGCCAGCGCGGGGGTATCCGTAGGGTTGCTCGTCGACGGAGAGACCTGCGCGGTCCAGAGGGGCATGCACGTCTTCGGGCTCCCGGAACAGTTCGTCATGCCGGTGGCATCGAACGCGCGGAGCAGGCCCGACGTGTCCATCGTGTAGACGCGTCCTCCACCGACGACCGGTGCCGAGCTTCCCAAGGGGGTGCTGCTGGAGGGCGCCGCAGTCCACAGCGGCTGGCACACCTTCGGCGTGCCCGAGCAGTTCATCTGGCCGGCGGCGTCGAACGCGTGAAGAGTGCCACTCGCCGAGATGGCATACGCCACGCCCCCCGCGACCGCAACGTCGCCGATCTGGCTGTCGCTCGTCCCCGTCCACAGCGGAGCGCAACTCCGGGCACCGAACTGTGTCGCGGAGCAGTTCGTCATGCCCGCGGCGTCGAACGCCGCCAGCCCGCCGCCGGACGCGATGTACAGAACGCCGCCAGTCACCGCGGGCGAGCCGCCGCCGCCGAGGACGTCGGCGCCCCACAGCAGCGGGCAGCTGCTCGAGCTCGCGATCGTGCAGCTGCTCGGACCTGCCGCGTCATACGCCTCGAGGCTTCCGATCTTTTCGACCACGTAGACGATGCCGTTGACGACGACCGGCCCGCCTTCGACACCCTCGGGCGCGGCGGACCATAGGGGGTGACAGACCTTCGGCGTCCCGGAGCAGTTCGTCCGACCCGCGGCGTCGAACACGAGGAGGGCGCCCCCATGGGTGATGGAGCTGTTGTCGGTGCCGACATAGACCTTTCCGTCCGCGACCACCGGTGCCGACGTCACGACTCCGGTTCTGGCGGTCCACGCCTCGGACAGGGACGCCACTGTCGACGGTCCGATCTTCGATTCGATCGGCTGGAACCCGGTGCGGGCCGCATCTCCGCGGAACTGCGCCCAGGTGCACCCGGCCAACAGGACCGCCAAGAGCAGTGCGAGCAGTGGCTTTCTCATTCCGGCCCCCAAGCGCCCGCTCGCTCCCCAAGGAAGCGAGACGCGCGGACAGTAGAACCGCGACAGTCACGCGTGCAGGTCCGCCCGAGCGCAGTCCACGGTTCACCGCCCGTGGCGTCAATCGGGCCAGTCCAGCTGCGCCTCGGGGACGCCGATGGTGCGTGCGTGCGCGACCGCTTCGGCCCGACCTGCCCGGTCCCCGCGCGTATGTGAAGACGCGGCCCGCGAACACCACGTAGGTGTCGGCGTCCGTTCGGAAGTCGCAGTACCAGCCACCGTTGTTGTCGAGCGCACGGCTGCAGCGCGTCGGCCAATCGCTCACGTTCGTCGTCTCCGGCGGTGAACTCGATGAACGTCCAAGTGCGCGGCTGTCCCGCGTCGACATCCCCGACATCCGCGCGCGTAACCTTCGTTACCACCAGCGCGACGCCGTCGAGCACACGCCCCACGCGCAAACTCTCCGCGATCAACGTCCCGACGATCATGCGCGGCCTTTCACGGTGGCGCCGCGACGTGACGCGGCGGGCGCGATCAGCGCTTGCGGGCGAGGGTCAGGCCGTCGGCCAAGGGGAGCATGACGACGTCGACGCGGTCGTCGCTCGCCACGAAGTCGTTGAAGGCCTTGATGGCCTTGGTGTTGTCGTCGTCGGCCTTGTCGTCGAGGACCGCGCCGCTCCAGAGGACGTTGTCGACGCCGATGACCCCGTTCTGACGCAAGCGAGGGAGCAGTGCTTCGTAGTAGTTGCGGTAGTTCGGCTTGTCGGCGTCGATGAAGGCGAAGTCGATCGACTCGTCCGCGGGCAGTGACTCGAGCGTCTCGACACCCGGCGCGATGCGGAGCTCGATGCGATCGTCCACGCCGGCCTTCTCCCAGTACTTGCGCGCGATGGACGTCCACTCTTCGGACACGTCGCAGCAGAGCAAGTGTCCGTCGGCCGGGAGGCCGCGCGCGATGCACAGCGACGAGTAGCCGGTGAACGTCCCGACCTCGACGGCGCGCTTGGCGCCGATCATGCGCGTGAACATGGTCAGGAACGTGCCCTGCTCCGGCGCGACTTGCATGTTGGCGATGCCGCCGAGCTTGCCGGTCTCCTCGATGAGCGCTCGTTGCACGCCGTCCGGCGGGGTGCCGTGTGCGACGAGGTACGCGTGGGCCTCTTCGGTGAGAAAGAACGACTTCGGCATGGGCGCAAGCTAGCGCCGGGCGCACAGCTGACACGCGTGTCAGGGAACGGTACGCTGCCGCCGCGCCTGCATCCTTGGGGGGACCAGCGTGACTGACGAATTGGGTGCTGCGGCACTCGCGGCCGCGGTCATCGACGAGGAAGAGGCGCGCGAGGAAGCCCAGGCGCGTTCGCGCGGAGCAGATCATCTTCCCGGACGACCTGCTCCCGGGCGTGAACTCGGCGCCCGTCAGCTTCAAGGAGGCATTCGCACGCGGTGGCGTGATGATGTTCGTCGTCCTCGGGCTGCTGCTGGCGTTCGACGAGCTCGAGGGCGCCGCGATCCAGGTGTTCGAGCCCGAGATCGCGCACGACCTTCGGCATCAGCAAGGGCACGGTGGTGTTCATCGGCACCGCGTCGGCCGCGTTCTTCGTGCTCGGCGCGGTCCCGATGGGCTGGCTCGCCGATCGAGTGAAGCGAGTGCCGATCGTCGGCATCGCGTCGTTGTTCTTCGGCGTTCTTCATCTTCTTGTCGGGCCTCGCGCTCAACGCGTTCATGCTCTTCTGGACGCGGTTCGGGGCCGGCATCGCCAAGGCGAACAGCATCCCGGTGCATCAGTCGCTGCTCGCCGACAACTACCCGATCGGCATCCGCGCCCGGATGTCGGCGGTCATGAACATGGGCGCGCACGGCATCGGCATCACCAGTCCGATCCTCGTCGCCGCGATCGCGACGTGGGCCGGTGGACCCGAAGGCTGGCGCTGGGCCTGGTACATCCTCGGCATCCCGGTCGTGATCGTCGCGGTGTTCGCCTTCTTCATGAAGGAACCGCCACGCGGGCAGTTCGAGAAGGAGGACGTGCTCGGCGAGGTCATCGAGGACGAGAACCCCGCGCCCATCTCGATGGAAGCCGCGTTCGCGCGGCTGAAGAAGATCGCGACGATCCGGACCTCGCTCGCGGCGTTCTGTGCGCTCGGCTTCGGCCTGTTCAGCCAGGGCGGACTCGAGTCCTTCTACCTGAACGACACGATCAAGACGTCGAGCCTGCTCGAGCGGGGCGTGATCCTGAGCCTGTCGGGCATCGCCGCGCTCCCGTTCCTGCCGTTCGTCGGCCGGTACTTCGACCGCGTCGTACCGGCAGAACCCCGCCAAGGCGCTGACGCTCGTCGGCATGCTCATCTTGCCGTCGGCGATCTTCACGCCCCTGCAGTTCTCCACCCACAGCGCAACGATGTTCGTGATCTGGAAGATCCCGCAGGCGATCACCACCACGTGCGCCTTCGCGATGGTCGGCCCGGTGCTCCAGGCCGTGTGCCCCTACCGGTTGCGCGGCATGGGCACGGCGATGGCGACGATGTACATCTTCTTCATCGGCGGCTTCGGCGGCGGCGTCATCTCCGGGCTTCCTCGTCGACGCGGTCGGCGTCCGCGGCACCGTGCTCATCCTCGGAGTGCCATCGGCAATCATCGGCGGGCTGCTCCTCATCAACGGTGCGCGGTTCATCCGCAACGACCTCTCGCTCGTCGTCGAGGAGCTCCTCGAAGAGCAGGAGGAGTACAACAAGCGCAATCGCGAGGGCGCCGAGATCCCGGTGCTGCAACTCGCGAACGTCGACTTCTCCTACGGGCCGGTGCAGGTCCTGTTCGGCGTGAACTTCGAGGTGCACAAGGGCGAGACGCTCGCGCTGCTCGGCACGAACGGTGCCGGCAAGTCAACGGTGCTGCGTGTCATCAGTGGGCTCGCGGTGCCGGAGCGGGGCGTCGTGCGCCTCGGTGGCCGCAACATCACGTACGTGTCGCCGGAGGCGCGCGCCCGCACGCTCGGGATCATGCAGCTCCCGGGCGGCAAGGGCGTGTTCCCGAACCTGACGATCGACCAGAACCTGGCGGTGAGCGCGCGCCTGAACGCGAGCTCGCACAAGGACGTGCAGGCCGGGATCGACCGCATGTACGAGCTCTTCCCCGAGCTCGAGGAACGACGCAAGCAGCTGGCGACGAGCTTGTCGGGCGGCCAGCAACAGATGCTCGCACTCGCCCGCGTGCTCATCCACGATCCCGAGCTCCTGATGATCGACGAGCTCTCGCTCGGGCTCGCGCCGGTCGTGGTGCAGCGCCTGCTCGAAGTCGTCGAACAGCTCAAGGCAGGCGGGCAGACGATGATCATCGTCGAGCAGTCGCTGAACGTCGCGCTCGCGATCGCGGACCGCGCGATCTTCCTCGAGAAGGGCGAAGTGCGGTTCGAAGGCGACGCGCAGGAACTCCTCGAACGAGACGACTTGGCACGCGCGGTGTTCTTCGGGACCGAGGGCGGTTGATGACGCTCAGCACGATCGTCACGTGGAACCTGCTCTTCAAAGGCGTCATCGGCGGGATGATCACCGCGATCGTCGCGATGGGCATCGTGCTCGTGTACCGCTCGAGCCGCGTCATCAACTTCGCCGTCGGCAACATGGGCGTTCCGGCGACCGCACTGTTCGCGATCATGGCGGGCAAGCACGGTTGGCCCTACTGGCCCGCCGTGTTCGGCGCACTGCTCGTCGGCACGCTCACCGGCACCGTCATCGAGCTCACCGTGATCCGGCGGCTGTTCCGGTCGCCACGCGTCATCGTGCTGGTCGCGACGATCGGAGTCGCGCAGCTGTGCGAAGCCGTCACCCTCTCCTTACCGGAGTACCGAACCGGCTCGTTGCAAACGCAATTCCCGTTGCCGTTCAGCGGCGAATGGCATCCCGTTCCTGGACATCACCGTGTCCGCGAGCCAGCTCCTCGTGCTGATCGTCGTCCCGGTCATCACGGTCTGGCTCTGGTGGCTGCTCGGTCACACCGCGTTCGGCGACGCGGTGCGGGCGTCGGCGACAAACGTCGATCTCGCCCGCATGACCGGGATCAGCCCGAAGCTGGTGTCCACCGCGGTCTGGTCGATCGCCGGCTTCCTCGCCGACGGTCGCGGTGTTGCTCACCGCGAGCGATCAAGGGTCGACCGACCTCATCCACATCGGACCCGACACGCTGCTCCGGGGCATGGCCGCCGCGCTGATCGGTGGCATGGTCTCGTTCCCGCGTGCCGCGCTCGGGGCGATCCTCATCGGCATCTTCGACCGCGTGCTGTTCTTCAACTACACGACCGAGACCGGTCTCGTGCAGTTCCTGCTCTTCATCGTGGTGCTCGTGCTCGTCGCGCGCGTCAGCAAGCGCGACGCGGCAGGCCGCGGGTGAGAGCTTCCAGTTCGCACCACGCATCGCGGCCGTCCCCGAACGGCTCAAGAGCATCTGGTGGGTGCGGCGCATGCCGCAATTCATCGCGGGCTTCGCGCTCGATCGTGGCGGTTGTCGTCCCGCTGCTGTCGGACCAGTCGGCGCGCCACCAGACCTGGAC
Organism: uncultured Actinomycetes bacterium; assembly: GCA_963745645.1. GTDB lineage: Bacteria > Actinomycetota > Acidimicrobiia > IMCC26256 > PALSA-610 > CAVUFH01. The sequence continues at coordinate 43,432 of CAVUYD010000009.1, read as the reverse complement.
GGTGATCCTCGCGTTCGCGTTGTGCGCGGTGTCGGTCGTCGTGCTGACGGGTTGGGGTGGTCAGCTCTCGCTGGGGCAGATGGCGTTCGCGGGCCTCGGCGCGCTGACCGCCGCCGCCCTGTCACGCGGCATGTCCGCGAACATCGGCTGGCACGACACCCGCATCGTCAACGGCTCGCTGCCGGCGATCACGTTCCCGTGGACGCTGCTGCTCGGTGCGGTCGGCGCGAGCCTGGTCGCGGTGCTCGTAGGGATCGGCGCGCTGCGGGTGCGCGGCCTGTTGCTCGCCATCAGCACGCTCGCGTTCGCGATCGCATCGCAGGTGTACCTGTTCGACCGTCCCTTCTTCACGGCCGGGCGGTCGACCGTGCAGATCCCGCGCGCCGACATCGGGCCGCTCGAGCTCACCCACAAGAACCGCGCGTATTACTACTTCGTGCTGTTCGTCCTCGTCGTCGTGCTGCTGCTCGTCGGCCATCTCCGCCGCACCGGCGTCGGGCGCATGATCGTGGGCGTGCGCGAGAACGAGCTCGCGGCCGCCGCCATGACCGTCTCCGCCGCCCGCACCAAGCTGACGGCGTTCGCGCTGGCCGGCTTCGTCGCAGGTCTCGGCGGCGTGCTCCTCGGCGCGGTGAACCTCACGTTCGGTCCCGGCGAGCGTTACTTCCTCGTCGAGGACTCGCTGCTCGTCGTGTCGATCGCGGTGATCGGCGGGCTCGGGAGCCTCACCGGCGCGGTCGTCGGCGCGCTGTGGGTCATCGGCCTGCCCGCGTTCTGGCCCAACAACAACCTCGTGCCGCTGTTCACGTCGAGCATCGGCTTGCTGTTGATCCTCCTGTACATCCCGGGCGGCTTCGTGCAGATCGGCTACTACGCGCGCGACTCGTTGCTGCGCTGGGTCGAGAAGCGCCTCCCACCACTCGCCACCGAGAAGACGGTGACCGCACCACCGGTGTCGCTCTCGCACATCGCGCAGTTGCACCCGGTCACGTTGAACGCCGACGGCACCGCGCTCGCGACGCACGGCCTCACGGTCGAGTTCGGCGGGCTCACCGCCGTCAACGATGTGACGTTCCACGCGCGTTCCCGGGCGAGGTCATCGGGCTGATCGGCAACAACGGCGCGGGGAAGTCGACGCTGCTCAACGCGATCGGGGGGTACGTGCCGAGCCGCGGCACCGTTGCGCTCCTCGGCCAACAGGTCAACCGCAAGCGTGCACACCACCGGGCCGCGCTCGGCCTCGGGCGCACCTTCCAGAACGCGATCCTGTTCCCGGAGCTCACCGTGCGCGAGACCGTCGAGCTCGCGCTCGAGGCGAGGCATCGCACGTCGTTCTGGTTCTCGCTCGCGTGGTTGCCGTCGATCCGCGGCGAGCGGTCCAAGCACGCCGAAGCGTCCGAACTGATCGACTACCTCGGGCTCGGCCGTTACGCGGACCGGTACATCGCCGAGCTCTCGACCGGGACCCGGCGCATCGTCGAGCTCACGAGCGTGCTCGCGGTCGCGCCCCGGGTCATCTGCCTCGACGAGCCGACGTCCGGCGTCGCGCAGCGGGAAGCCGAGGCGTTCGGCCCCCTCATCCTGCGCGTGCAGCAGGAGCTCGACGCGACGCTCGTCGTCGTCGAGCACGACCTGCCGCTGATCCTGTCGATCAGCAGCCGCATCTACTGCCTCGAAGCGGGCGAGGTCATCGTCGAAGGTGCACCCGAGGACGTACGCACGAACCCGAGAGTCGTCGCGTCCTACCTCGGCACGGATGACCGCGCGATTCAAAGGAGCAACGCGACGCTCTAGAGCTCCCCGACCGCCGGGTCGGCGCGCGTCATTCGGCGTGAAGTCGATCAACTCCCACATGTCGCCGATGCGATGAGCGAGTCGCTCTGTACTCGTGCTCCTGCGATGCCGTGATCGATGATTTGGGCTGCGGATCGCGGTCTCAGCATTTGCGTCCGTGGTGGCTGCACCGTAACTACCCATTGGGAGTGAGATGGCCAAGCTGATCTATGCGGCGATCGCCTCGCTTGACGGGTACGTCGAGGACGAGGAGGGCAGGTTCGACTGGGCGGCGCCGGATGTGGAGGTGCATGCGTTCGTCAACGATCTCGAGCGGCCGATCGGCACCTACCTATACGGGCGCCGGATGTACGAGACGATGGTGTTCTGGGAGACCGCGAGCACCGAGGCCGATGAGCCGGCAGTGTTCTGGGATTACGCCGAGATCTGGCGCGCAGCTGAGAAGATCGTGTACTCCCGGACGCTTCAGACGGTGTCCAGCGCGAGGACGCGGATCGAGCGCGAGTTCGATCGAGACGCCGTCCGGCGACTCAAGCAGTCCTCGGGGGCCGACATCGCAATTGGGGGCGCCGAGCTCGCTGGATACGCAATCGGCGCGGGGCTGGTCGACGAGTGCCATCTGTTCTTGTGTCCGATCGTGGTGGGAGGCGGCAAGCGCGCCCTGCAAGACAACGTCCGCGCGCAACTCGAACTCCTCGATGAACGCCGGTTCCGAAACGGCGTCGTTCACCTCCACTACCGCGTCAGCGTCTGACCGAGCGGGCGACGCGACGCCAGGCAAGGACCTGCTCGAGCGATCGGGCGAGCTTGGGCGCGCGTTCTGGCGCGTCCCTGACCGGCACGTCTGGGACGGTCATCGAGCCGCTCCGCGCTGCCCTACGGTTGGACGACGAGTTCGTCCAGACTGGCAAAGGCGATTCAGGAGCGGTAATGGCGAGGCTGATCTACGCGTCGAACATGTCCCTCGACGGCTGCACCGAGGACGAACGTGGCGCCTTCGACTGGGCTCCGCCGGACGACGACGTGTTCGCGTTCATCACCGAGCTCATGCGGTCCGCTGGCACGTACCTCTACGGGCGGCGCATGTACGAGACGATGGCCGTCTGGGAGACCGACTCCACCCTGGCCGCGCAGTCGGACCTCACGGCCGACTACGCGAGCGTGTGGCAGGCGGCGGACAAGGTCGTCTACTCCTCGACCCTGGCCGCGCCGTCCACCGCGAACACCCGGCTCGAACGCCACTTCGACCCCAGCGCGGTACACGACCTGAAGGCCGCCGCCAGTAGGGATCTCCTTGGTCGGTGGCCCGAACCTCGCAGCACAGGCTCTCGTCGCCGGGCTGGTCGACGAGCTGGCCCTGTTCGTCTGGCCAGTCGTCCTCGGTGGGCGCAACCCCGCACTGCCGACCGACATGCGCGCCGATCTCGAGCTCCTCGACGAGCACCGATTCAGCAACGGCGTCGTCCACCTCCGCTACCGCCTTGTGTGACGAGGGAGAGAATCGCGTCAGCAGGGGAACTTCGCGGCACGACGCCGTCATGCCCGAACCTCGTGGTCGAGGGATAAGCGCCTGAACTGGAGCGCTGTCGCGTTCTCGTTGCGTAACTCGCCCTATATGGCGTGTCCCGTCACATGAACGGCTCGTCTGGTCGTTTCCGAGCCTTCGGGTGTCGACGACGCGGCCCGCTTGTTCTGCACAAGCGGGCTCGCGCTTCGATCGTCAGCGCGTCACGTGTCGGACGCGGCCGCCTGCTTGCACTTCCCGCCGCTCGCGTCCTGCACCGGGGAGAGCGGCTTCCAGTCGCCGGTCGGCCCACTCGTGGGGTCGAACTCAACGAGCCGGAACGCGTCGTCGGCGTCGTACTTCCCCTTGCAGAGCGACGCGATGTCGGTGGACACGAGATCGATCTTGCCGAACGAGTCGACGGTCTTCGTCCAGTTGGCGTTGGTCAGGTCGGTTCCGGTCTTCTCGGCGATCGTCCGGAACATGAACAGCTCGTTGCAGTAGTCGATGACCGCGATGTAGATCTCCTCGGTCTTGCCGTCGGGCCCCGGCGCGACCTCGTCCGGGCCCTTCACGGTGGTTCCCGTCGCCTTCTCGTAGATGTCGACGCACTGCTGCAACAGCTTGCTCTTGTTGTTCCACCGCTCGGAATCCGTCGCGCCGATGGTGCCGAGCATGCCGTCGTACGGGTTCGGGGTGGTGCCGGCCGCGACCAGGTCCTGCCCCTGTTCCGCGGTCGAGGACGCGTCGGTGATCAGCTGCACGTCCGGCATGTCGCCCTTCAGCTTCTGGACGAACTGCTTCGCCGAGATGTTCAGACCGACCATGAAGACGGTGTCGACGTTCTCGCTCTTCCACTTCTCGATGAAGCTGTCGAGCTGACCCTGCGCCGCGGACGTGTCGGTGCCGCTGATCGTCAGCGTGGCGGTGGACCCGAGATCGGCGCCGGCGTCCTTCAGTGCGGGCGCGATGACGTCGTTGGCCCGCTGCTCGCCGTCGGAGTCCGCCAGGATCGCGACCGTCTTCCCCTTCAGCTTGTTCTGCTTGTCGAGCAGGTTGATGAGAATCGTCGCCGCGGCTTCCTTCGTCGTGTCCGGCGTCAGCATCAGACCGGCCGGTGACTCGTCGATCCAGGGCTGTTCGAGCTCGTGGCCGATGTGGATCGTCTTGTGGTCACGGGTCAGGCACAGCTGCGCGTCACCGCTGAAGTCGATGAACACGCCGAGCACCGCGAACACGTCGTCGTCCTCGGTCCACGCCGTGCACAACGAGAGCGCGCTCGGTTCCTGACCTGGGATCGGCGGGTACTTGCGGTAGACGGGATCGATCTTGCGCCCGTCGACACCACCGTTCGCGTTGATGTAGTCGACGAACACCTGCGCGGTCTTCTGTTGATCGCCCCTCGTGAAGTCGACGAAGTCCTTGATCGCGTCGTAGTCGACGACCGCGATCCCGATCTTGATCGAGTCCGCGGTGACGCCGTGCCCGAGATCGGCGAGCTTTCCGCTCCCGGAAGCCGACGTCGGCGTCGTGTCCTTGGCCCCGCTGCTGTCGTCGTCGTCTCCGCCGCATGCGGCGAACAGCAACGCCGCAACGACGATGACGACGAAGCCGGCGCGCGGCAATGGCCGATGTGCGGCCTTCGTGCGTCCCATGGTTCCCCCCAGTGGCTCGCTGGGGCGAACTCTATGACGCCGATGTCAGTTTGTCTCGCACCCTCGGGTCGGGAGTTTTCCCTGGTCAGGGCGCATTCAGTTGAGACTGCCGACGTCACGGACCGGCGTGAGGGCCTTCCAGTCGCCGTCCTTCGGGATCTTCGGGTCGAACGCCACCAGGCCGTAGGTGTCGTCGGCGTCGTACTTCCCCTTGTGCAACGACGCGTACCGGCTGGACGCGATCCGCATCTTGCCCATCGAGTCGACCGTTGCGGTCCACGTGTCGTTGTTCAGCGTCGCGCCGGCCTTGGTCGCGATGTCGAGGAACATCGTGACCTCCGCGCAGGCGTCGCTCACGGCGCCGTAGATGTCGTTGCGCTTGCCGTTTGGCGCCTTCACCACCTCGTTCGGCCCGGGGACGTCGGTGCCGATGTACTTCTTGTAGATCGCGTTGCAGCGCTTGAAGTTCTCACCCTTGCTGTGCACGGCCCCGGTCTCACCTTCGGCCGAGATGATGCCGTCGTAGGGGTTGTCGGCCTGGCCCGCGCGTACGAGGTCCTGTCCCTGCCCGAGCACGGTTGCGCTGTCGGCAATCAGCTGCACGTCGGGCATCTCGTCCTTGATCTTCTGCACGAACTGCTTCGCCGACGCTGTCTCACCGAGGATGATCAGCGAGTCGACGTCCTCGCTCTTCCACTTCTCGATGAAGCTGTCGAGTTGCGCCTGCGCGGCCGTGGTGTCGGTTCCGGAGATCGTGAGCACGGCGTCCGAGCCGCGCGCGACCTTCAGCTTCTTGAGCTCGGGCTCCACCGTCGACTTGATGCGTCCCTTGTTGTCGTCGGCCGCGAGCACGGCAACCGTCTTGCCCTTCAGCGTGCCCTCGTTGCCCAACAGCGACATGATCACGTTGAGACGGCGTTCGGCCGTGATGTCGGGACTCAGCAGCAAGCCGGGTGGAGCTTCGTCGATCCATGGTTGGGTCAAGCCGTGGGCGATCAGCACCCGGTGCTGGTCGCGCGTCACGCACAGCTGGGCATCTCCGGTGAAGTCGACGAACACGCCCATGACCGCGAACACGTTCTCGTCCTCGGCCGCGGAGGTGCAGATCCCGAGTGAGCTCGGCTGCGCGCCCGGGATCGGGCAGTAGGTCTTGAAGACCGGCTCGACCTTGCGCCCGTTGATGCCACCGGCGTCGTTGATGTCCTTGAAATACGCGCCGTAGATCTTGTCCTGATCGAGCCGGACATCGTCGACGAAGTCCTTGATGCACTCGAAGTCGACGAGCGACACGACGACCTTGATCGAGTCCGCGGTGACGCCGGGCGCGGCATCACCGCCGCTGCTCGTCTTCGCCGCCGTTGACTCCGAGCTCGCGGTCGACTTCGTCGTGGTGCTGTCGTCGTCATCACCACCGCACGCGGCGAACACCATCACCGCGACCACCGTCGACACCCCTGCCACCAGTTGCATGCGCCGCACCGGCCACCTCCCCCTGCAGGCCGCAAGTCTGGCCGCGTTCGGATGCGGGCGGCGAGCACCCCTCGTAGTGTGACGCGATGCAGCATTGGACCTTCGAACGGCGGGGCGCGGTCGGCCTCGCCACGTTCACCGACCGCCGCGCAACCTGATGTCGATGGCCGCGATGTGCGAGCTCGAACAGCTCGCGACCGACGTGGCGACCGATCCCGAGATCGCGGTGCTCGTGCTCACGGGCGGCGTCGACGGCTACTTCGTCGCCCATGCCGACCTCGACGACCTCACCCGCCTCGGCCGCGGCGATCCCGTCGAGGGTGATCCCGCGTCGTGGGGCCGCACGTTCGCGCAGCTGGAAGCGATGCCGCAGCCGGTGGTGGCGGCGGTCGACGGGCAGGCGTGGGGCGGTGGCTGCGAGCTGTCGCTCGCGTGCACGTTGCCGCGTCGCGAGCGAGCGCGCCCACTTCGGTCAGCCCGAGGTGTCCGTCGGGATCATCCCGGGGGCGGGCGGCACGCAACGCCTGCCCCGGCTGATCGGTGCGGGCCGGGCCGCGGAGCTGGTCCTGTCGGCGCGCATCATCGACGCGGACGAGGCACTCCGCATCGGGCTCGTCGAGGCGGTCCTCCCGACCGACGGCTTCGTCGAACGCGGTGCTCGAGTGGGTGCAACCGATGGCGACCAAGCCCCGGCCCGCGTTGTTCGCAGCGAAGCGCGCGGTGATCGACGGGCTGCGGCTCCCCGCTCGACGAAGGGCTGCGCCTCGAAGGTCGGTTGTTCATCGAGTGCCAGGTCCGCCCCGACACCGTGGCCCTGCAGACCGCGCGTCGCCGACGCCGAACGCGAACGCCCACCTGACCAGCGCGTCGACTTGTAAGCGCGGCTCAGGCGAGCGCGACGAGGTCGAGCAGGTCGTCGGACCAGTAGTCGAGGACGCCGTCGGGCATCAGCAGCACCCGGTTCGGGCGCGAGCTCGGTGACGAACTCGGGATCGTGGCTCACGAGCACCATCGCGCCCTTCCACTCGCGCAGCGCGTGCGCCGATCGCGACGCGCGACGGCGGGTCGAGGTTGTTCGTCGGCTCGTCGAGCAGCAACAGGTTGTGCCGGCCCGCGACGAGCATCGCGAGCGCGAGCTTCGTCTTCTCGCCGCCCGAGAGCGTGCCCGCGTCCTGGAACGCGAGCTCGCCGCGCAGCCCGAACATGCCGAGCAGGCCGCGCAGGTACTGATCGGCTTCGCCCGACGCCTCGCGGATGTGCTCGATGCACGCGTGCGGCCGCGCCGTGATCCCTTCGTGCTCCTGCGCGTAGTAGCCCATCGACACCTGGTGGCCGAGCTCGCACCTCGCCGAGCTCGGGTTCGAGCTCGCCGACGAGCGAGCGCAGCAGCGTGGTCTTGCCCGCGCCGTTCAGGCCGAGCACGAGCAAGCCGCTCGCCCCGGCCGACGTCGAACGAGCACGTCCTCGAACACGACCTTCGGACCGAACGCCTTGGCGAGATCGACGACCTCGAGCACGACCCGGCCCGCGTGCGGCGGCTCGGGCAGCTTCACGCGCAGCGTGTGCTCGCCCTTGGCCGACCTCGATCCTGTTCGCGCTCATGCTTGCTCGACGCGGCGGTCGAGCGTCTTGGCGATGCGGGCCCGCTTCTGCGGTCTGGTGGCGCATCGAGTCGGCGAGCGTGCTTGAGCCGGCGGATCTCCGACTCCTGGCGCGCCGCGAGCTTCGCCCGGCGCTCCTCGTCGGCCTTCCGCGCGACGAGGTACTGCGAGTACGTGCCGCGGTACTCGATGAGCTCGCCTTCGTCGAGGTGCAGGACGCGCGTGATCGCCTGGTCGAGCAGCGCGAGGTCGTGGCTGATGACGAGCAGCGCGCCGCGGTACGATGCGCAGGAACGACATCAGCCATGCCTTGGCGTCGACGTCGAGGTGGTTCGTCGGCTCGTCGAGCAGCAGGAGGTCGCCGCCCGCGAAGAGGATCCGCGCGAGCTCGGCCCGCCGGCGCTCGCCGCCGGACAGCGCGCTGATCGGGAGGTCGAGCCGATCGGCGCGGAGCCCGAGCCCGGCGACGATGCGCCGCACCTCCGACTCGGCCGCGTAGCCGCCCGACGTGCCCGAACGCGTCCTCCGCGTTGCCGAACGCGCTGCACGTTGCGCGCGCGACGGATCGGCGTCGACCTTCGCCGCGCAGCTCCTCGAGCCGGCGCGCGCGGCTGCGTCGAGGCCGCGGCCCGAGAGCACGTGCGACGAGCGCGGTGCCGTCGAGCCCCGCGCCCGCGCCGGCGGGTCCTGCGGCGAGGTAGCCGAGCCCCGCCGGGCCGGAGCACGACGCCGCGCCGCCGGCCGGGCTCGCGCCCGCGAGCACCTTCAGCAGCGAGGTCTTGCCCGCGCCGTTGCGGCCGACGAGCCCGACCTTGTCGCCGGCGTGCAGCGAGAACGAGGCCCCGGTCGTCGTCAACCGCCCACCTACCTCGACGCGAGATCACGGACCTGGAGCACCCGCCATTGTCGCGCTCGGCGGCTCCGTTCCCAGGATCACTTTTTCTACCGCAACCGATGACGGCGGAGGCCGAGCGCGCTCGCGGTGCCCACGGCGACCACGCCGAGCAGCCAAAGCGCGTCGAACCCCGTCATCTCGCCACCCACCGCGCGCCAAACCACCACGGTCGCGATCTCGGCGCACACGACCGTGATGAACCCGAGCCCGAAGCCGCGGACGCTTGTGCGCGCGTTCACGCGCCCCAGTCGCCACGCGCACACCGCGTTCGCGACGAGCAACGCGACACCGACCCAGAGGATCGCCGCGAGCGCTTCGTCGATGCCGCGCGTGTCGTCGAACATGTGCAACGAACGATCGGCGCGCACGTGTGCGCACTTGAACCGCGCGTCGCGCGCAGGGTCACTCTCCGTCGAACACGTGACGAAGGGATGCGCGGTCATTAGTCTCAGGTTCGTGGAACGCCGTCTTGGCGGGCGGTTCAACACACTCTGGCTGGCAGCGACCACCTCGTTCCTGGGGGACGGGGTCGCACTCGCGGCATTCCCCCTCTTGGCCGCGCACCTCACCAACTCCCCGGTTCTCATCGCGGGGACGCAGATCGCACGCGGTCTCCCCTTCCTCCTCGTTGGGGTGCTCGGTGGGGTCGTCGCCGACCGGTACGACCGGCGCCGGGTGATGGTCGGCGTCGACGCGCTGCCGCGCGCTGATCGTGGCGATGCTCGCCATCACCGTCGCGATGGGCGGCGGCGAGATCGCAGTCGTGTGGCTCGTGATCTTCGTGCTCGCCTGCGGCGAGACGCTGTTCGATCCGGCCGCGGCGGGCGTCGTGCCGAACATCGTGCCCATGGAGCAGCTCGAGCGGGCCAACGGCCGCCTCATCGCCAGCGAGTCGACGGCGAAGGAGCTGCTCGGACCCGCGCTGGGTGCGCTGCTGTTCACGTGGGCGGTCTGGCTGCCGTTCGGGCTCGACGCGCTCTCGTTCATCGTCGCGGCCGCACTCGTCGCCGCGATGACCGGGACGTTCCGCGCCCGGCGCGCACGCACCGACGAGCGGGTCGTCGCGACGTTGCGCGAGGACCTGGCCGGTGGGTGGAACTTCCTCCGGCGCAACCCGGTGCTGCGCAGCCTGGCCGCGTTCGGTGCGATCGCCAACTTCGGCGCCGCCGCCGTCGAGGCGACGCTCGTGCTGTTCTCGCTGCGCGTCCTGCACACCGGTGACGCCGGGTTCGGCCTGCTGCTGGCGGCCGGCGCGGTCGGCGGCACCCTCGCCGCACTGGTCACGAACCGCGTCACCGGGGCGTTCGGCGCCGGCACGGTGATCGTCGGCGGCTACATCGCGGCCGGTGCCGCGACGATCGTCGCCGCGCTCACGTCCAACGCGTACGTGTGCGGTGCTGCGATCGGCATCGTGTTCGCGTGCCACGCCTGGACCGATGTCGTGAGCTACTCGCTGCGCCAGGAGCTCACGCCCGACGCGCTGCGCGGCCGCGTGTTCAGCCTCTTCCGCACCGCGCTCTGGGGTGTGTGGCCGATCGGCGCGCTGGCCGGTGGCCTACTGGCCACGTGGTCGCTGCGCGCGCCGCTCCTCATGTTCGCGATCATCTCGCTCGCGATCGGGGCGATCGCGCCGCGCCTCGTGGGGAACCGCGCCATCGCCAAGGCTCGCCGCGACGCACGCGAGGCGTGCGTCGAGGAGCCCGTGCCGGTCGTGCTGTAGCGGCGCGCCACGCGTCAGCCGTTCGGCTTCAGTGGGCCGACCGGTACGGTCGCCGTCGCGTCGACGAACAGCTGCGCGAGCTCGGCCGGACGGCTGAGGAACGGCGAGTGCGACGCGTCGATCGCGAGCGGTTCGACGCCGAGCCGGCGCGCGGTCACGTCGGCGAGCCACCTCGGTTGCGCGCGGTCCTCCGAGCACACGATGAAGCTGCGGGGAAGCTCGGCGTCCCAGAAGCGCGGCACCGAGATCGGTGTCGTCGCGGTGTCCCCCGCGGTTTCCGGCGTCAAGTGGTCGAACGCCCAGCGAACGGTCGCTTCGTCACAGTCGTGGTAGAAGAGCGCGCGGGCGCCTTCGGCATCGGCGAACGCCATCGAGCCGTCGTTGCCGATGCGCAGGTGCTGCAGCATGGCGGTCACGTCGTAGTCGAGCTCGGTCACGCCGTCGTCGCGGTACACGAGTGCTTCCTGCATCAGCCGTCCTTCCAACGGCAACGCGGCCGCGAGGTACACCAGATGGCTGACGAGGTCAGGCGCGGCATCGGCCACGCGAGTGATCTCCAGTCCCCCTCCGGAGTGCCCGACGAGCACGTCTCCCGGCTCGAGCACCGAGACCACCGCGTCGAGCCGTCCGGCCAAGGTCGCGGTCTCGTGCACGCGCGCGCCGTGGCCGGGGATGTCGATCGCGATCGCTTCGTGACCGAGCCGCTCCAACTCGGGGATCGTGCGGCTCCAACACCACGCACCGTGGAAGCCGCCGTGCACGAGAACGAAACGCATGTTGCAAATCCCTTCCGACGCACGATCTCAGAGGATCCGCTGCATGAGCACGAGATCGAGCCAACGATCGAACTTGCGGCCGACCTCCGGCAAGACCGGCATGTCACCGTCGACGGCGTCACGGATGTGCAACGAGCTCGGTTCCAAGCGCGCACAGGATGCCCGGTCGCGCGCCGGCGAGTCGAGCGCGGCACCGCCGCGCGTCTGCTGCGCGTCGTTCGGTCCCGTCGTTCGGTGCCCTCGATCCGGCGTTCAGGGATACGTTGCGACGATGCCGGTGTTCGCATTGTGGAGCGCACCGCGAGCACGCTCGACGGCCTTCTTCCGTTCGATGGTCGAGCGCGGGGACATGGTCGCCGTCCACGAACCGTTCTGTGACCTGGCGGGCCTTGGTGAGACCGACGTCGCCGGGTTGCCGTTCGATTCACCCGTGGCGCTCCTCGCCTGGCTGCGTGATCAGACCCACGACGTCAAGGTGTTCCTCAAGGACACGCCCGACCACCGACACCATGAGGTCCTCGCCGATCGGCGCTTCCTCGCGGAGGCGCGGCACGCGTTCCTCATCCGCCGTCCCGAGGAGATCGCAGCATCGTTCTACGCGGTGGAGCCCGACATGCGCATCGACTCGATCGGGCTGGAGACACTGCACAAGCTGCACACGGCAGTTCGTGACGCCGGTGGACACCGCCCGCTCGTCATCGATTCCGACGATCTCGTCGCACGGCCCGAAGCGACGATGGCGGCGTACTGCGTGGCCGTCGAGCTGCCGTTCATCCCGGAGGCGCTCACGTGGGAGCCGGGCGAACGGTCCGAGTGGCGTCGGTCCGCACGCTGGCACCTCGACGTCAGTGCCAGCTCCGGCTTCGCGTCGCGCGAGCGCAGGTACACCCACACCGTCGAGAGCTCCGACGAGCTGGCACGTTTCGCGGCCCATCACCTGCCGTTCTACGAGCTCCTCCACGCGCAGCGGCTCACCGTCGCGGCGTGGGAAGAGCTGCCGGGCTCCTGACCGGCGGCGCGTCCGACCTGCCGATCAGCAACGCGCCCAGAACGCGCGCTCGCAGCACGCCGCGGGCGATGCCGCAGCGCGCCAAGATTCACACGCCCCGCGGAGCAGCCACAGTCAGGTGAACCCGCGCGGTACGGTCGAGGACGTGACGAAGCGGGACGCGACAGATGCGGCTCGAGTGCAGGTCCGTCGCCGCGTGCTCGCCGTCGCATCAGCCGGTGAACCCCTGACGAACCTGGCCGACACACTCATGTCTGGCGATGACATCACGTTCCCGTTTCCGGCCGACGTGTGCTGTGAGCTCGCCGCCGACGCGTCTTCGAATCGCCGGCGCGACGCGCTCGTCGCCGATCTCATTGTCGGGCGCGCCGGAACGACTGCTTCCAGACCACGAGTTTCGGGGCAACACCGCCCGCCAGAAGTTACGCGCGGCTCTCGAGCTGGCGGTTGAGATCCACGCCGGTATCGAGCCCGACTACGACGACCGCGCTGGCTGGTGGCGCGTCCAAGACCTGGACTGCTTCGCGCTGTACGCCGCCGTCATCATGATCAGACTCGCAGCAGAACAGACCGGTATCAGCGTTGCTGACGTCTGCAGGCAGCTCGCCGCTGACAGCGAAGACGCCATCTGAGCCAGCAACCCGTTCGCTCGTCACATACGTAGGTACTCACATAACAGTTCCAGAGCGGGCATTAGGTATCCGCCGACTGTGTCCCACAAATGGCCCGCATGCGGTTCATCTGTGGGACACAGCGCGCACATGGTCACGCCGAACTGCCCGATTGAGTCGGGGGTGGCTATCCCTGCGCGTTGCGGTGCGCAGGCCTCGCCGCTGCTCTTGCCGGGCGCGCGAAGCCGTGCCTCAGCCGCCTTGGTCGGCGCTGCTGTAACCGGGGGCGCCGGCGGCTTTCCACTCTTCCCAGAAGTCGAAGAACTCCTGGCCGAAGGGGTCGCCGCCGTTCATCGGGAGGGTGCCGCGCCGGATCGTGAAGTCCATCGGCGCCAACTCGACCGCGCGGGCGAAGTGGACGGCGGCGCGATCGTGCCGGCCGAGGCGGTGGAGGTGCGCGCCCATGCGTCGTTCGGCACGCGCGAGCACTTCGTCTTCAGTGGGCGCCGGAATGCGGCTGCGGGTCTCCGTCTCGTCGAACGGCAGCGTGCCGTCGTTGACCCAGGCGCGTAGCTGGTCGTGGTGCACGGTCGAGTCGACGTTGGTGAAGTCCTTGAACAGATCGTCGACCGGGGCCATCACCGGGGGGCGGACGACGCGGTCGTCCTCGTCGAACCAGATGACCGTCGGCACGTTGTAGATCGCGAGCCGTTCCGCGATCACGTGATCGGGGTCGACGAATGTGGGATAGGTGGGTGCGGCGGCGTCGACCCACTCGCGCGCGGCGTCAGCTTCGTCGAGCGCGAGCGCGACGACCGTGAACCCCTTGTCGCGCAGTTCCTCGTGCAGGACCTTCCACCCGGGAAGGTCGTAGCGGCAGCCTCACCAGGATGCCCATGCGAAGAGCAGCTTCTTCTTGCGCCCGAGCTCACCCCAGTGGTGGACGTTGCCGTCGAGGTCACGCAGCGCGAGGTCGGCGGGCACACGCAGGCCTTCGCGTTCGGCCGCGCGTTCGCTCGTCGACGCGCCGAGCACCGCGAGATCGACCTCGTCGTCGACGACGAGGGGATGGCGCAGCACCGCGGCGAACTCGGGGAGGTCGATGGCGTCATCGACGACGAGCGCGTCGCGGTCGCGCACGGGGACGCAGATGTCGTCGCGGCAGAGCCCCTCGGGCTTCAGCTCCCACCCGGTGGCGCGCGTCAGGGCGGCGGGATCGAGGCGGACCGAGCCATCCGCGCGCGTGGCGTCGACGGTGGTCTCGCCGTCGTCGGTGACGATCGTGAAGTCGGTCATCACATCGGTGCTCCTGGTGCGGGCAGGCGCCGCCACGCTAGCTGCGGTCCCGCGGATCGTTCCCGGTGCGGCTGAAGCCTCGGCGCCGGACGAGGTCGACCACCACCGCCGCGGCGAGCAAGACCAGTGCGAGCCACGCCATGGTGCGCGCCCGGGGGAACACGGTGGGCCACTCGAAGATCGGGGGCGTCTGGTACCGCACCTGCGCGAACGCGATGTAGACGCCGGCGCCCGCGAGGAGGAACGCGGGCGCGCAGGCGAGGAACAGTCGCACCGGCGCGCCAGCGCAGCGCGGCGGCCACGACGACGCCGACAAGTACGCCGATCCACGGCGCGGCGATGAGACCGGCCGCGAGCGCGCACGCGATGGGGACCCACACCTGCGTGCGGCCGGCGAGCGCGGGCGACTCGTCGGCGCCCGGCCACTCCAGCGCGACCCGCACGTCGTCGGGGTCCGGCGCGGTCACGAGTGCGAGCGCGGCCCGGCGCCGCCACCACGTGAACGCGATGATCCCGAGGCAGGCCATCCCGGCCGCGAACGAGATCCAGATCGAGGCCCACACGCCTCGTTGCGGTGTCCACTGCAGCACGACGTCGAACGACCCGGTCTTCGGGTCGACGCGCCAGCCGTTCGCGAACCCGTCGACGAGCCGGCGCGGGCCGAGCGCGGCACCGTCGGTGGTGGCGTGCCAGCCCGCGTTCTCGGACTGGCCGAGCACGAGCCAGAACGGCTCGTCGGCACCATCGACGTGGACACGCACGCGCGTGCGGCCCTCGTGCACGACCTCGACGTGCGGGGTGGGCGGCGCGCTCGGCCGGTCCGTGACGCGCCCATCTGCGACCGAACCGGCCGCGCCGCCGGCATCCGACGCGAGCACGAGCCGGTCGAGCTGCAGGCCGGTGTCGATGCCCGGCGCGGCCGACACGACATGCCGACCCGCGTCGAGGGTCAACGTTGGCGTGCGCGCGGGATCGGCCGGGTCGCAGGGCTCGACACTCAGCGGCGCCGTCGCGATCGCGTCCTGCGTGGATCCGACGACGCGCACGGGTACGACTCGGCCGTCGATCTGCAGCAGGTCGCTCCGGCACACGCCGCTCAGCGATGCCGCGCGCGGCGGTGCCTGCAGCCCGGGGATACCCAGTTCTGCGATGGCCGCGGGCGAGAGCGAGAGACCGTTCGAGAAGTAGTTGAACGTCTGCAGCTTCGCGCACGTCCTCGATCGTCACGCGCACGTCGCTGCCGGTCACCGCCGGGAACGACAGCGGCACGGTCGCGGTCGCGTTCTCGGCGGCCTGGTCGGTGATCGGCGGGAGCGCGAGCTCGCGCACATCGCCGCCGACGTCGAGGCGGATGCGGGTGGGCACCGAGTGGCGACCGTCGGCGATGACCGAGAGGTTCATGTGATCGAACGTGATCGGCGTCGGCAGCTGGTAGTCGGCCCACTGGCCGCCGGCGCCGACGAACGGCGTCTGCCAGGCGGTCGTGAGATCGCCGTCGATCGCGGCTCGCGGTCCGCACGCCGCGCAACCCTGGAGGAACTCCTTGGAGTCCGCGGTGATGCCGCCGGTTGCTGCGGTCGCGTCACCCATCGCGGCCGCGATCGTCGGCGCGTCGGCCTCGCTCGTGATCCGAGCCGTGCCGGTGAGCGCGAAGTCGCGCTGGTCAGGAAGCGTGAACTCGCGCGCGATCGCCTGCTCGGGATCGCTGCGCGGCGGCACCGGCAGGATGCGATCCCGGCTCATCAGCACGACGAGCGGGTGGTTGGTCGATGACGGGCCGGTGGCTGCGAGCAGGTCCGACGGCATCCGCACCACTTCCCGCACCCGCACCGGCGTGCCGGTCTTGGCGTCGGCGACGCGGACCTCCGCGAACCCGACCGCGTTGGCATTGCCGGCGAGCCGGCGGTTCCCGAGGTTGCTGCCGGTCACCGCGATCTCGAGCCGCCGGAAGTGCCGCGGCGCGAACGAGATGGTCTGGCCGGTTGCGGTACGGGATGACGCGTCGAGCTCGGCGTCGACGGGCTTGCCACCGTCGAAACGCAGCTGCACCTTGGTGATGTAGCGGTCGCGGGCGCCGTTGATCGGTTGCACGAGGTTGACGTGATCGGTCGTGATCGCGTCGTCGAGGTCGACCCGGATCCTCTGACCGATCGCGGCGCCGAACGCACCGGCCCGCCACGCGGTGTCGACGATCGCCGTCGAAGGCACGCGCCGCGCCGTCCTCGGGCGTGTACGTGATCGTGTTGCCGTAGCTCGTCGCGGTCGCCCACGCGACGCCTTGCTGATCCATTGTCGAGCGCGCCGCGTCGGCATCGGCGGGGAACACGTCGAGCCGGGCGTCGCCGAGGTCGTCCCGGATCGCCTTCTCCCCCGGTTGCTCGGTGAAGCCGACGTTGTCGCGGACCGAGCTCCACCGGCGCGCGGCGCGACGGTTCGAGTCGGTGACCACGAGCGTGGTGTCGTTCTCGAGCGCAGCGCGCAATCCGGTGCGCGTCGGTGTACGACGCGGAGTACTGGACGATCCCGGCGCCGTCGAGCAGACCGACCTCGGCCGCGTCGACCAACCCGTCGCCGTCACCGGCGAGCATCGAGCGCGTGCTCGCGTCGACTCCGACCGCACGATCGGGGTCGGGTCGTCGACCGGGTAGACGACGACGGGCGCGGCGGGCGCTTCGTTGGCCGGCGCCCGCAGTGTCAGCTCGTCCTGGTGCGGCCGGTCCGGCAGATTCGGCAGGGGCGGCCCGAACCCGGCCGCGGCGCCGAGCCCGGGAACGGACGCGAACAGCGCGGTCGAGATCGCGCGGCGTCACCAGGTTGTAGCGCTCGTACTGGATGTCGTTGCGCAGCACGACGTCGCCGACGCCCATGCGCCGCGCGATCGGTGCGAAGCCCGTTCGGGATCGAGCGATGCCCTCCTGGATCGCGGCGGTCGAGCGCGTTCAGCAGGTCGGCGCTCGGCCGGGCCGTGCCGCACGGGATGAGCTCGCGCGCGACGTACGGCCGGTCCATCAGACCGGGCGTGATCGGATCGACGGTGTTGCCCCACGTGTACGACGCGAAGTCGGAGCCCGGGAGCTCGAGGACGCGGGTCTGGTGATCGCCGGCGTCGAGCGCGGCCGCGGCGTCCTGTCCAGTACGACGGGATGTCCTCCGGTCGCTGCAGGTTCTTGCCGTAGAACGTCCCGTCGAACGAGCGCCGGGAAGTTGACGAACAACAGCGCGACGACGAGCGACCGCGACTGCGAACCGCGAGCACCGGCCGCGCGTCGCGCCGCAGTGCCGTCGACAGCCGCGTTCGACGCCGAGGCCGAGGAGGACCGCCAGCGCGAGCACGACGAGCGGCATCGGCGCGACCGGTGCTCCGCAGCGCGAGGCCCGCGGTCGAGCCGGTCGCGAACGCCTTGAACAGCGCGCCGAGCGGCGTCGGGCTCGTCGTACGGATGCGCGCCGACCGCGATGACGACGCCGACGACGCAGCAACGCGACGAAGAAGCACGCGGTGCCGCCAGCGCACGAACGCCGGCCGCGAGCAGCGCGAGCGCGACGAGGCCGTAGCCGGCGAGGATCACGACCGAGTGCTGCGTGTAGTCGCGCGCCGCTTCGATCCACGGGCCGAGGCGGTCCTGGCCGTAGAAGAACCAGTAGCCGAGCCCGCGCAGGACCTCGTTCGGCGTCGACGTGCGCGGCGACCGCCGTCGACCGTCTCGGTGTACTTCAGGATGTCGAGGCCGTAGCGCGCCCTGGATGCGCAAGGCCCGCGATCCACCACAGCGACGTCAGCGAGCGTGAGCACGCCCGTGCTGCGCCGTGACGCCGAGCGCACGCCGCCACCGCACCTCGCGCGCGACGAGCCACGCGTAGAGGATCCAGAGCACGGGCCCGACGCCGGCGAAGACGAGCGCGGTCGCGTTCACGCCGCCGACCAGCTGCACGACGAGCGCGAACAACGCGGGATAGCGCCATCCGCCGTCGCGCAACGCCTTGCGGATCAGACGCGATCATCCACGGCAGCGCGGCCCACGGCAGGAGCAACACCGAGATCCGCGCCGCGTAGTCGAGCGAGTACGGCGTGCAGCATGTACGCGAGCGCGGCCACGACGATGCCCGGGCCGCGGAGCCCGAACGTGCGCAACAGGTACAGCACGCCGAGCGCCGCGACGAACAGCAACGAGCCGAGCCAGAGCCGCTGCGCGACCCAGTCGGGCACCCCGAGCCGGTCGAGGAGCCAGTAGTACGGCCCCATCGGGAACAGGTAGCCGATGTTCTGGTGCGTGACGGTGCCCATCCCGATGTTCGGATCCCACATCGACGTCGCCCGCGCCGAGCAATCGGCCCGGGTCGAGGTACAGGTACTGCTTCGTGTCGGCCGCGACCTTGCCCGGTGACGACCGGAGCAGCGGGATGTACGCGATGCGACGCGAGACCGAGGTAGCCGAGCGCGGTGCGCGAGGCGCGTCGACTCGGTGACGGGGCGCGTGACGACCTCGGCGTCCGCGGTGGCGGTGCTCACATGCTGCTCACGACGGACTGGTGACGCAGCGCCTCGGCGGCGAGCACCTCGAGCGTGCCGCGTGCCGTCGCGCCCCACGTGAGCTGCGCGCGCGTGCTCGAGCGCGGCCGTGCCGAGCCGGTCGCGGAGCTGCGTCGTCGGAGAGCACCCGGTCGAGCGCAGCCGCGAAGCCCGCGCGCGTCGTCGGCGAGCAGACCCGGTGTCGCCGTCGACGACCGCGTCGGCGTGGCCCGGCGATGCGCGTCGCCACCGCCGGCGTCCCGCACGCCGCCGCCTCGGTGATCGTCATGCCCCAGCCCTCGTGGCGCGGACGCGCTCGCGACGACCCACGCCCGCCGGTACAGCGTCGACCAGCTCGTCGTCGTCGACGTGGCCCGGCAGAGCGATCCATCGCTCGGCGCCGAGCTCGCGCGATCTGCGTCTCGAGCGCGTCGCGCTCGTAGCCCTCGCCGACGATGACCGCGCGCAGCTCCGGGATGCGCGGGCTTGCACGCCGACGAGCGCGTCGACGAGCACGTCGAAGCGCTTCACCGGCACGAGCCGGCCGACGGCGACGACGAGCGGCGTCGGGCGACTTCGGCCCGCCCGGCGAGAACGCGCGGTCGATGCCGGGCGGCACGACGGTGACCCGCGTCGGCCGTGAAGTGCAGCCGGTCGACGAGCTCGTGCTTCGACGACTCCGAGAGCGTCACGATCGGCGACCCGCCGGTAGAGCGGCGGCGCGATGCGGAACTCGATCGTGCGGCCGATACGCGCCAACCGCGGCGGCAGCGTCATCTCCCACATCGTGTCGTGCACGTGATGCAGCCACGCGACGGTCGGCCGGCGCGCCCACACCGGCGAGAAGAACGGCATGCCGTTCCAGATCTCGACCAGGCCGTCGCTCGCGCCGTGCCAGCCCATCATCTCGCTGAACGCCGCACGCGGGAACACCATGTAGCGGCCCGGCCTTGCGGATGACGCGGTAGCCGTCGCGCCACGCTCACCTGCGGGTGTCCGGGCGCGTACGACGTGCGCATCGTCACCTCGATGCCCGCCTGTCCCCAGAGCGCGGCGACGTTCGCGGCGTGCACCTCGGAGCCGCCGGCCTCGGGATCGTCGAGGTCGCGCCACGCGAGGATGGCGACGCGGCGGAGCCCGGCGTCGGCGGCGATGTCGCCGAGCTTCGCGACGACGTCGCTGTCGTCTGCACCCAGATCCCGGGGTTCACGCGCTCGTGGGCACCGTGCGGTTCGATCACAGAGGTGTCGCAGCCTTCGTTTCCGGGGACGGGGCGGCTTCGGGTGAAACGGCCGTGAAACTCTGACGTCTTGCGACGGCTATTCCTGGGTCGGCCCGCGCTCGGGACGCACGCAACTACGCTCCTGCCCGGTTCGAAGGAGGCACGTGGCCAAGCTCACCGGCGAGCGCCCGATGGAGGGCGCGACCCCCGACTCGCTCCTGGCGCTGCACGACGCCGGGTACCGCGAGGTCGTCGGCGCGCCTCGGGCCCGGCGTCGTGCTCGACGTCGGGTGCGGTGTCGGCGACGAGACCGCGAAGCTCACCGCGGCCGACCGCCTCGTCATCGGCGTCGACTACAGCGCGCGACGACCGTCTCGAGACCGGTCGCACGCCGCGACCGATCCGGGCCTGCGGTTCGCGGGCATGGACGGCGCCGCGCTCGGCGTGCGCGACGGCTCCGTCGACGCGGTCGTGCTCGTCGCACATCATCGAGCACTTCACGAACCCGGTGCTGCACGTCGCCGAGCTCGCCCGCGTGCTGCGGCCCGACGGCACCGGCGTTCGTGATCACCCCGAACGCGCCCGCCGACTTCGAGAACCCCTTCCACGTCTACCTGTTCGAGCCCGCACAGCTCGCGTCGATGCTGCAGCTGTTCTTCGAAGAGGTCGAGTGCCTGGGGCTCGAAGGCGACGACGTGCTGCAGCGCCGACTTCGCGGGCCGGCGCGCGAGCGGCGAGCGCATCCTGCGCCTCGATTCGCTCGGGCTGCGGCACCACATCCCCCGCCGGGCCTACGTGTGGACGTACGAGAAGGCGTTGCCGGTCGTGTACCGCATGCTCGGCTCGCGGCACGTCCGGGGTCGGATCCGGGATCGACGAGAGCGCATCTCTTCATGACGAGCCACATTCTGCCGACAACACCAGTGCTCTTCGCGATCGCTCGCGGGCCGCGGATACCGGCTCGAGCGTGTGGCTGAACCGGGGGTCCCCGACGTGAAGACCTGGATCACCATCCCGACGTACCAAGAGGCCGAGAACATCGACCTCATCGTGCGGCGCGTCCGCGATGCCGTGCCCGACGCGACCATCGTCGTCGTGGACGACAACAGCTCGGACGGCACCGCCGAGAAGGCGGAAGCCCTCGCGGCCGAGATCGGCGGGATCCACGTGCTGCGCCGGCCCCAGAAGATGGGGCTCGGGAGCGCGTACCGCGAAGGCTTCGCGGCCGGACTGGCCCGCGGCTACGACGTGATGATCGAGATCGACGCCGACCTCTCGCACGACCCGGCCGACATCCCGCGGTTGCTGCGCCGCCATCGAGAACGGTGCCGACCTCGCGATCGGTTCGCGGTACGTCGCCGGCGGCAGCGTGCCGCACTGGCCGCGGGAACGGCTGCTGCTCTCGAAGGCGGGCAACCGCTACGCAGCCTGGGCCCTCGGGCTCGACGTACACGACGCAACCGCGGGCTACCGCGCGTTCCGCGCCACGACGCTGCGCCGGATCGACTTCTCCACCGCGCGTTCGAGCGGCTACGGCTTCCAGGTCGAGATGGCGTACCGCGTCGCGTGCATCGGCGGCCACATCGAAGAGGTCCCCATCTGCTTCACCGATCGGGTGCGGGGAACGTCGAAGATGTCGCTGCGCATCGTCGGCGAAGCCATCACCCGTGTTACGTGGTGGGGCATCCGCGACCGGGTGCTCCCGCGTGGGCGGCGCAACCGGGCGGCGATGCGTTCGGCCGACAACGCCTGGGCCTGAACGCGCCGCGGTCTGCGAAAACGCGGGTGGTAGCGTCCGCGCAATGACGCGGCCGGCCGATCGACGTTTCGCGATCGGACGCTTCTCCATTCCCCGTTTCTACGCGGGCCTCGTCCTGATCACGTTGCTCGCGCTCGCCTGGCGCGTTCGTGTACGTCCTGATGAACGTGCACCGGCTGCGCCTCAACGGCGATGCCGCGTACTACCACTGGCAGGCGAACGACATCGCGGACGGGCACTGGTTCATCGACCCGACCCAGTGGCGCCTGTTCGGGCGGGTGACGCCGAGCGTGGGCCACCCGCCCGCCTATCTCCTCTACCTGGCGGCGGTGTCGAAGTTCATCGGCACGAGCGAGACGGCCCACCGGCTCGCGTCGACGCTGCTCGGCGCGGGCGCGGTCTTCATGCTCGGGCTGCTCGCGTGCGGCGCATCTTCGCGAGCGATTGGGCCGGATGGATCGCCGCGATCCTTGCCGGTGCCTATGCGCATTTGTGGATCAACGACGAGATGCTCATGTCGGAGAGCATGTACGTGCTCACGACCGCGATCGTGGTGTGGTGCGCGTACAAGTTCTGGGACAAGCCCTCGGTGCGCACCGCCGCGGCTCGATGGGTGCGGCGATCGCGCTGGCCGCGCTCGAGTCGCGCCGAGGCGCTGGTGCTCTTCCCCCTGCTCGCGATCCCGTTCGCGCTCTTGCGGCGGGAACGGAGCTGGCCCGCGCTGGCTCGAGCTCGCGTTCGTCGTGCGCGATCGGTGGGATCGTGCTCGCGCCGTGGATCCTGTACAACGCGACCCGCTTCGACCATCCCGTCGCGATGTCGAACGGCATCGGCAGCGTCCTGATGGTCGCCAACTGCGACTACACCGACCCGCAAACCGGTGAGCTCATCAGCACGTACAAGGGGACGTACGCGGGCTACTGGAGCATCAGCTGCGCGTACGACCTCGACCAGAAGCTGGACGAGTTCTCTTCACCGGCGTGGCGCGGCAGGAGCTGAAGGAGCAGCTGGGCCTGATCCCCGGCACCGACTTCGCGTGGTTCGGCGACGAGTCGACGCACGAGGTCGCATGGCGGGCGGTCGGCAGGGGTGAGATCGATCGCCACTCGAAGGAGATGCCCAAGGTGGTGACGCTGCGCGTCCTGCGCATGTGGGATCTCTACCGGCCCGCGCAGAACATCGACCCGTTCAACGTGTGGGTGGAGGGCCGCGGCCTCTGGCAGTCACGCCTCGCGACGTACGAGTACTTCCCCCTTCTCGCGCTGAGCATCGGCGGGCTCGTCATCCTGCGCCGGCGGCGAGTGCCGATCCTCCCCTTCCTCGCCATCGCGGCGTCGATCACCATCACTGCGGCCGCGACCTTCGGCATCACCAGGTACCGCGTGCCCGTGGACGTGCTGCTGCCGGTGCTCGCCTCGGGTGCGATCGTCTGGATCGCCCGCCGGCTCCGTCCGCCGCGCGCCGCACCCCGCGATGACGAGGTCCGAGTCCGTGCCGCCGCCGGAGCCGGTTGCGACGGTCGTGTAGGGTGATCGATCCCATGCAGTCGTACGACGCGACCCTCGCAACTCCTCGCCGGCGACGTGCGCTTCGCGGATCGCGGTGTACCTCCCGTGGTTCTACCGCGACAATCCGCGCGGCGAGGCGATCGACGAGAACGAGGACGACGAAGACGGCCGCCGCATCGCGCGACTACGCCGTGATCCCGACGCGTGTACCGGACCACGTCGGGGCCGACACCGTTCATCTTCTCGATCAACGTCGCGACCAGCCCGACCGTCCGACGTGGCGGCTTGTTCCGCGAGATGGCCGAGAAGGATCTACGAGCGGGCCCGCGCACACCGGCGCGCCCGGGCATGATCGGCGTCGGCAACGACGACGTCGACGATCGTGGTGGTCGAGCGGTTCGGGTGGTGCATGCTCGGGCCGATGCCGGTCCGGGTGTGCCTGCCCACGGGTCGCGCCCGGTCGGTCGAATCGCGGCCCGTCGACGCCGCCTTCCTCGCGAGCACCGTGGTTCGACGACGCTGGCGGCCGACCTCGACTGGGTACCGGTGACCGGCTGGGTGCAGTCGTGGACACCCGACGTTCCTGCGCTGGCGGCTGGCGCGGCCCGGGGCGGACTACGTGCTTCCACGTGGCGCCCCGACGCGATCGCGGTGAGCGTGCTCGCGCAGCGGGCGCCGGGTGGGATCCCGGCGGCGGTGCTGCTCAAGGTCTTCCCGCGGCCGGGCGCGCCGCTGCCGGTTGACGGCGCGCCGTTCGTGACCGCCGCCTGCCGCTTCGACGCGCACGCCGATCTGCGTGTACGCGGGTTACAACGCGGACGTGCGCATACGCGGCGTGAAGCCACCGCGGCGCCTCCAACCGTCGCCGCTGAACGTCGTGCTGCAAATCGCTCGACGAGCGCCGCGCTCCGCCTGACCGGTTCCGGCTCGACACGTTCGAGTTCCTCGACATGGACGCGTATCGATGGGTCTCGGCTAGTGGCGAGCACGTCGCGACGCGTCACGTTCACGCTCGATGTCGAGGACTACGTCGCCGGCGGCACCGCGCCGCGCGCGCCCGGCGTCACGCGCGGCTGCATCGCCTTCCTCGCGCGGCGCGGCGTGCGCGGCACGTTCTTCGTCGTCGGCGAGCTCGCCGAGAACGAACCCGAGCTCGTGCGCGACGATCGCGGCGGCGGGGCACGAGGTCGCGTTGCACGCCTACCGGCACGAGCCGCTCACCGGTCTCACCCCGGACCAGTTCCGCGAGGAGACAGCAAGCGGGGCAAGGCGCTCCTCGAGGACCTCGTCGGCGCCGAGGTCGCCGGCTTCCGCGCACCAACGTTCTCGCTGGTGCCGTCCACCGAGTGGGCGACCGACATCTTGCCCGAGCTCGGATTCCGTTACTCGTCGAGCGTGCTGCCGGCGCGCAGCCCGCTGTTCGGCTGGCCCGGCCGGCCGCGCGTCCCGACCCGTTGGCCCTCGGGCCTGCTCGAGCTGCCCTGCCCGGTGACGCAGGTCGGCCCGGGCACCCATCCGTACCTCGCCAATCCCTATCTGGGTGGCGTGTACTTCCGCGTGCTGCCGTGGTCGGCCGTGCGGTACGGCATGCGCCACGTCGCGGCCCGACGAGGTGCTGTGGACGTACTGCCACCCGTACGACTTCGATCCCGACGAGCCGTTCGTCGCTGCGGCCCGGCCTCGGCGCACGGCAAGTCGCGGTTGCTGTGGCTGAACCGGCGCCGCATGTTCGATCGCATCGGCCGGCTGTTCGACCGTCGGCACCGCGTCGCCGCTGGTCGAACGCATCGCGACTCTGTGACGGTGCCGTCAGATTGAGACGGCTGCATCCGTGCGCGAAGGTTGCCCGATGGGCCTGCGCACCGCCGACGAGTACCGCGAATCGCTCCGGGACGGTCGCGTCCTCTGGTACCGGGGCAAGCGCATCGACGATGCGCTGAGCGAACCCGACCTGCGCGTCGCGGTCGACCACTCCGCCGTCGACTTCGAGATCGGTCACGATCCCGCGTACCGCGACACTCGCGGTCACCGTCGACGCCGACACCGGCGAGGAGTACAGCGCCTACTACCGGATCCCCCGCTGTACCGATGACCTGCTCGCCGCATGCGGCTCGTCGAGACTGACCACCGCGCTCGGCGGCACGCTGATCTCGATCAAGGATGTCGGCACCGACGCGTTGTTCGCGCTGCAGACGGTGCTGCAGGGCGTCGAGCTCGAACGGCTGATGGCCTTCTACGAGCACTGCCGCGCCGACGACCTCGCCGTCGCGGTCGCGCAGACCGACGTGAAGGGCGACCGCAGCAAGGCCCCACACGAGCAGGCCGACCCCGACATGCACGTGCACGTGGTCGACGAGAGCGACGAAGGCATCGTCGTGCGGGGCGCCAAGATGCACACGTCGCTGACACCGAACTGCAACGAGATGCTCGTGCTCCCCACCCGCGCGATGAAGGCCCGAAGATGCCGACTTCGCGGTCGGCGTTCGCGGTCGCCGCCGAACACGCCGGGACTGTCGATGTACGTATCGCCGTACTCGGCCGGCGCGACGCACCCGTGGGAGTACCCGGTCTCGTCGAAGCACAAGATGCTCGAGACGCTGACCGTCTTCGACGACGTCTTCGTGCCGTGGGACCGCGTGTTCTGCTTCCGCCGGCCCGAGCTCGCCGGCCCGATCGCGACTGGCGTTCGTCGAGTACCACCGCTTCACCGCCGTGTCGTACAAGCTCCCGTTGCTCGACGCGCTCGTCGGGCGCGGCGGCCGAGGTCGCGCGAGATGAACGGCGTGCATCCGCGCCGGCCACATCAGGACAAGCTCACGCAGCTCGTGATCTACTGCGGAGACCGTGCGCACGTTGTGCGAAGCCGCGGCCCGACGCGGGCAAGCGTCGGCGACGACGGCTTCTGCCGCCCCGACTCCGCGACCACCAACATCGCGAAGTACACGTTCGCGACCGGCTTCCACGGAAGCGATGCGCATCGGTGCAGGACTGCGCGGGCGGTCTCCTCGTCACCGGCCCCGGCGGCGACGACTGGGACAGCCCCGAGGTGCGCCCGGTGCTCGAGAAGTACTTCGCGGCCGCGGCGCCCGCGGCCGAACGGCTCGCGATGATCAACCTGATCTCCGATCTCACCGTGCGCGACTTCGGCGGCTACCACGCCGTGCTCGCCGTACACGCCGAAGGTTCGATCGAAGCCGAGAAGATGCAGATCTTCCGCGCCTACGACGCGACCCGCTCAATCGCCCTCGCCCGGCGCCTGGCCGGCCTCGACTGACTCGCTGCGCAGCAGCGCGAGCTCCTCGGCGAGGATGCGGCTGCGCTCCTCGAGCCGTGACAGCTCCCACGAGAAGTACACGCACACGAGCAGCAGGAACGCGATCGCGAGCAGGAACAGCAGGTTCGGCGAGTCGTAGACGCGCAGCCAGCGGGCGGCCCGGTCGAGCAGGCCCGGGAACGCAGCGAGCACGAGCACCGCGAGGCCGACGAACATCCACAGCAGCGTGTACTTGCCGCGCAACTGGCGGCGTCGCAGCATGCGCATGAGGAACCACGCGCCGATGACGACGACGCCGATGACGACGACGTGCGCGCGCGTGCTCAGTCCGAACGAGATCGGCTCCGGATCGGCTCCCAGGATCACGATGACACCTCCCGGCCGCGTGGCGCGGCGCGACACCTGACTCAGCATGACGACGAGCAGCCGCATGTAGTGGTACACGAGCCGCACGTGACGGGTGGACGCGTGTCCCGGCCTGCGCGCTTCCGGATGCGTGTGGGCACCTCCACCACGCGGTATCCGGTCTTGCACGCGAGCAGGAGCGCTTCGGTGGAGTCCATGAACTCCACCGGGTAGGCCTCGGCGAAGTACTGCAGGATCGGCGCGGTCGAACGCGCGGAATCCCGACGACGTGTCGGTGAACTTCTGCCCCGACATCGTGTTCACGGCGAAGCGGAGCAGGTGCATCGCCGACCGCCGGATCGGCCCGACGCGGTATTCGACGGTGCCCTCACCGAACCGGCTGCCGATCACCAGCTCGGCGCCGTCGTCGAGCGCGCCCTCGAGTGCCGCGATCTCGCGCGGGTCGTGCTGGCCGTCGGCGTCGAACTGGATGCCGCGCGTGTACCCGTGCCGGACCGCGTAGCGGAAGCCAGTCTGCAGCGCGCCGCCGATGCCGAGATTGAACGGGAGCTCGACGATCGCGGCGCCGGCCGCGCGCGCGAGCTCGGCCGTCTTGTCGACGGAGCCGTCGGAGACGACGACGACGTCGAGGTCCGGACGCAACGACATCAGTTCGGAGAGCGTGCCCGGCAGTGCGTCCTCTTCGTTGAACGCCGGGATGATGACCAGCGTCGATGCAGGTCCGCGCGCACCTCGAGGGTTGGGCGCGCGCTGCTCCATCGCGCGGTCCGTCATGGTGCAGAGGCTACCGTTTCGCGTGCCTCGACAGTGGGGTCCCGTTCGTTGGTTCGTCGTCGTCGCAGCCGTGCTCGGCACGCTGTTCGCGATCGTCCTGCCGCCGTTCGCGGGCTACGACGAACCGCTCCATTTCCTCCGCGCCTGGCAGATCGGCGACGGCCGCATCCGTTCAGTGGAGGACCAGCAAAACACGGAGGGACTCGGAGGCCGGTTCCCGCGTGAGCTCCGTACCGACATCATCGAGCTGATCCAGACCGGCGTGTTCGCACCCGACGGCCGGGCGAGCCTGCCCGACCTGCTGTCGCACCTCAACGACGACACGCCACGCGGCCGGCACCTGTTCATCGCCTACCCGTCGGCCGCGGTGTACTCCCCCGTGCCCTACCTCCCGAGCGCGATCGCGATCGACATCGGCCGCGCCCTCCACCTCTCCACGCTCGCTTGCCTGCTGCTCGCGCGCCTCGCCGGCCTCGCCGCGTACATCGCGCTCGATCGCGCTCGCGATCCGCCGCCTCCCGAAGCGGAAGTGGGTACTGACGACGCTCGGCCTCGCACCGATCGTGATCTTCCAGGCCGCCACCGTCACCGCCGACACCGTCACAGTGGGCCTCGCGATCCTCCTCGTCGCGGACGCGCTCCACCTCGCGTCACTTCCCACCGACAGGATCCCGACCCGGCTCCTCGTCGAGACCGGAGCCGTCACCATCGCGCTCGCGCTCTGCAAGCAGCCGTACATCCTCGTCGTCGCGTTCCTGCTCCTCCCGGCGTGGAAGCACCGCGGCAAAGTCGCCGCCATCCTGGCGACCGGTGCCGGCATCGCGGTCGTGCTCGGTGGCCTGTGGAGCAAGTGGGCGCAGGATCACTACACCGCGCCGACCAAGGGCATCACCAGCGGCGCGTCGTACGCCTACCACGACGTCGACTCGACGAAGCAGCTCCACTTCGTCCGCTCCCACCCCTTCGACTTCTTCCAGGCGATCGGCAACTCACTGGGCAAGCACGGCTTCGACTACGCACGCGACGCGCTCGGCCAGGTCGGCGGCTGGAACACGCCGTGGCTGCTCGTCCTTCTGGTCGCGATCCTCCTCGCGCTCGCACTCGCAGTCGACGGCCGCCGCCAACCCATGGCGCGCGCGACGTCGATCGTCGCGACCGTCCTGATCGTCGTGCTCTTCGTCGCGTTGTTCCTGCTCGCATACGCGGGTTGGAACGCCGTCGGCGCGCCGCGCATCGACGAGTTCCAGGGCCGCTACCTCTCCCCGCTCGTCGCGCTGCTCGTGCTCGCTGCGATCCCCGCGATACCGAGCGCGGACAACACGTCACCCGCGCGCGTGCTGCGCACCGGCCGCCTCATCGTTGGGACGGAAGCCGTGATCCTCGCGCTCGTCCTCGTGGGGATCTACCGCCTCTACTACTGACGCCGGTCCTACTGACGCCGGGCCGAATTCGTCGATCGCGAGCGCGAACGCGGTCCAGGCGACGATGCGAAGGGCAACAGCCGAGGTGAGGGCGTGGCGGGGCACTTCGAGGGCGTCGCCGTGGAAGGCGGCGTAGTAGCCCGCGATCGCGATGACACCCAGGAACCCGAGCGCGCACACGAAGGGTCGGCGATCGGGGCGGCGCACTCCAACCACGACGATGACAGCGGCGGCGGCCGCGAGCCAGATCTCGGCGACGAGGCGCGAGCCGGGCCAGCCGATCGAGCCGAGCCATCCGTACGGATCGGGTGGCCCGTTGTGGAAGATGACACGCGAGTAGCCCTGGACTGCGGGCGTGAGAATCGGGCCGGTGTCGTCGAGAGGACGCGCGAGCGTCCACGCCGGGTGGGTCACGAGGAAGCCGGTATACGCGCTTCTCCCATCGGTGCGGACCCACGCCCGGAGCGGCCGGAAAGCGACGCCGCCGTTCAACTGGTCGTGCATGAACGCGAAATTGTCGTGCAGCGCTCGGACGTTGCGGTCGAGCGGGAAGTCGTGGGTGACGAGGTAGGGCTCCGCCGTGTCGTCGCCGACGAGGCGCAGCACGCTGATGTTGGTGACCGGCCAGAACCAACGCGGGGCGGTCCGCCCGGGTCGAGAGTGACATCGCGACGGCGGCGGTGATCACGGCCACCCCCGTCGTGAGGAGCGCGCCGCGCCAGGAGATCCAGTGCACGAGCGCGCCGGCGATCACGAGCGCGGCGACGGGAAGGAGCGTCAGCGCGTTGGTGTCGCGCGTGAATCCGAGCGCGACCAGGGTGACCAGGAAGCATGCGAACGTTCGGCCGCGTGCGCCGAGGGCGAGCCGGAGACCGAGCGCGATCGCCGCACACGACAACGTGACCGAGATGCTCTCGGTCGCGACGAACACGTTCCATTCGATGACCCGGGGTGAACAGCCGACGAGCAGCAGGCCGCTGAAGCCGGCGAGTTGCGCGGCGCGCGTCCGCATGGACGCGCGCACCGTGGCCGCCAGGTAGAGCCAGGATGCGGCCGAGGCCGCGCTCTGGGCCAGCACGAGCGCCCGGAAGTTGCGCGCGCACAACTTCAGGACGAGCAGGAACACGAACGGTGCGGGGCCCGCGAGGAAGTCCGTCGTCCAGAGTGGGTGTCGGGCCGCGGCGACGTAGGTCGCGGAATCGGGGCCGAAGCCCACGCGCGGACCGACCGGCCCGGTGGCCGCGAACGCGATCCAGATCCCGTAGCCGAGCACGAGCGCGACGAACACCGCGCCGATGCATGCCTCGGCGCGGGGCCGGTGCGTCATCCGGTCATTACCGCACGCCTGCCGCCCGGTGGTGGCGGTCGCCGAACAGGGGCTTGTCCTTGCGCCGGAGCAACGGCTTCTCGATGAAGTACCAGCTCAGCGACGCAACGGCGATGCTCAGCGCGAGCGCGACCGCGACGCTGATGAGGAAGTTGCCGCGGAACCCGGCGAGGATGTTCTCCCCCGGGCGGCGGTCCCAGTGCCACCACTGGTGCACCTTCTTCAGGAACGCCTGGTGCCACAGGTAGATGCCGTAGGAGATCGTGCCGAGGTACACCACCGGCGCGAGCTGCAGGAAGCGCCGGGTCGCGCCACGTGCCTGCGAGCCGAACACCGCCGGGCAGCAGGAGGAAGAGCGCGGTCGCGCCGTAGAGGGACTGCCGCAGGTACGCCTGGCCCCCGGTGACCGGCTTCAAGGTCGCGGCGAGGCCGATGTGCATCGACACGATCTGGAACGGCACGAGCGCGAGGAACCACCACAGCAGATCGTGGCGACCGATCATCTCGAAGAACGCGACCGGCTCGTCGCGACGGTCGAGCCAGGTGCGGATGAGCGCGAGCCCCATGCCGAGCGCGAACAGGTCGAGCTGCGCGATCAACCAGTACTGCCCGAGCTCGTGCAACGCGGACGTGCGAGGTACGCCCCAGAAGATGAAGGCGCGCCACGCGACGCTGACGGTGACGAGCGTGAGCAACCCGAGCAGTTCGACCCGGAAGCGCTCGCGCAATTCGCGGCGGCCACCCACGCGACGCATCACGTACGCGTAGAGCGGGAGGAACAGGTAGAAGGAGATCTCCACCACGAGCGTCCACGACTGTGAGATACCCCCGAGCGCGCGGGCTCCGCCGTGCTGGGGGTCGTAGAGGTGCAGCAGCAGGAAGTACTCGACGAGGCTGCGCCGCCCACCGATCGGCATCGAGAGACCGACGAACAGCGTGATGCAGATGAACGCGACCCAGTACGCAGGGAAGATGCGCAGGAACCGGTGGCGGAAGAACCGGCGTGGGCCCATCGGGGCGCGCTCGTCGAAGGCGGATGCCACGAACGGGCGGTAGAGCAGGAACCCGGAGATCAGGAAGAAGATCGTGACGCCCGCGTCCATGTGCGCGAAGTACTTCCCGATCGGCCAGTGCACATCGGTGAGCGGGATCCCGACCTGGCGGAACGAGAACGCGGTCCCGATCGCCGCGTGGTGCATCACGACCGCGATGGCAGCGATGGCGCGGAGCCCGTCGAAGCAGGGATAGAACGCGCGCCGGTCGGCCGCCGGAGTCGTCGACGCCGCCACGCTGGCACTCACGGTGTCAGAGGCTACGCGTTCGGCTCAGCGCCGGACGCAGGACCGGCGTGGGGCCGCGGCTTCGGCAGAAGGGGTGCGTCGCGGCCGGTGCCGCGGCTGCTGCCGGCGCCGTCGGTTTCCTCGTGGTACTCGGCCTCCACGTTGACTTCCCACACGTCGTGGTTCGCGCCGAGCATGTTCTCGACCGAGAGCATCGCGGTGAACATCGAGTGGTCCTGGTTGTTGTACTTGTGCATCCCGTTGCGGCCGCACGGGAACACGTTGGGCGCGTTGGCCTCGAGCCACTTGCGCATGACGTCGACGTTCGCCTCGTAGTCGGCGTCGTAGACCGGATAGGCCTTCGGCATGCGCACCACGTACCCGGCCTCGACGCGCGCGGGGTCCGAGATGAGCCCGAGCGTGTGCAGTTCGCGCTTGCCCTGCTCGATGAGGTCGGCATCCGAGCCCGTCCACATCGCGTCGCCCTCGGTCACGAAGTACTCGAGCCCGAGACAGGTCCGGCCGTCCTTGACCATGTACGGCGACCACGACCCGTAGTTCTGGACGCGACCGACCTCGACACTGGGATCGTGCACGTAGATCCAGTTGTCGGTGAACGAGAACTCCTGCGGCACCACGAGCGCGACCGTGAGGTGATCGCGGTAGTGGATGTCGTCGGCGGCCTCGCGCGTCCGGCGCGTCGACCGGCGGATCCATCGCCCGCAGGAGCGCCCCGAGCGGCATCGACGAGATCACGTGTGTGCACGGGTACGTGTGCGTCGCACCGCCCGCGTCGACGGCGTCGACCGCAACGGCCCATCCGTTCTCGTGGCGAATGGTTGTGACGCGCTGCTCGAAGTGCAGCTGCGCGCCCGCGTCCTGCACCTTTGCGGCGGCCCTCTCCCACATCATCCCCGGGCCGTACTTCGGGTAGTTGAACTCCTCGATCAGGCTCGTGATCTGCTTCGACTTGTCGGCCTTGGCGCGGAAGCGCTTCGGCTTCAGCGCTTCGAACGCGGCACGGAACAGCGAGAGGTCCTTGACCCGTTGCGCGCCCCAGTCGGCGGACAGCTCCGAGGGCGGCACGCCCCAGACCTTCTCCGTGTAGGTCTTGAAGAAGTGCTCGTACAAGCGCCAGCCGAAGCGCGACACGTAGAAGCCTTCGAGCGTGTCGCGGTTCGTCGGCGGATGGATGCGGACCCAGAGGTACGAGAGCGACGCAACGCACGGCTTCGATCGGCCCGAGGTTCTTCAACACGTTCATCGGGACGAGCGGGTAGTCGTAGAAATTGCCCTCGGTACAGGATGCGACTCTGGCGCGGCCGCTGCAGGAAGTTCTCGGAACCGAGGATCTCGAACCACAGGTCGTCGACCGCGGTCACCTTGGTGAAGAACCGGTGGCCGCCGATGTCGAAGCGCCAGCCGTCACGCACCACCGTGCGGCTGATCCCGCCGACGACAGTCGTCGGATTCGAGGATGGTCACCCCGGCCGCCCGGCCCGCCTTGGCGAGCATGTACGCGGCGGTGAGGCCGGCGGGCCCGGCGCCGATGACGACGACCGACAGGTCGCCCGGGGGGCGGGGGGCGGGGTGCGGAGGGAAGGGTTCGGTCATCGAAAGCGTCGCGTCCCCCGCGGCGCGCCCCGTGGTGAAGAGGCGTTCCCCGTGGTGATGCGGCGCCGCATCGTATCTGTCCGCTCCTTGTGACCGGCGAACCTGGGTCATCGGCAGACCCGACCGTGTGATAGATCGACGCGATGGTTCGTCGGGGATCCAAGGTGGCGCGCACCGCTGCTGCTTTGGCGGTCGCCGCGGGGCTGCTCGGCGCGTGCTCGACCCCCTCGACCGGTGCCGGCGACCTCGATCGTGGGCGCACGCGCGTCGTGGACCTCGTGGAGGAAGCCACCGCCGCACTGCCCCCGGGCCTGGCCGTGAGCGTCGAGCCGCCCACCGAGACCGGCGAAGTCACCTGCCGCAAGAAGCTGCTCGGCTATGCGGTCGGCTCGGCCGGCACGCATCGGGTCGAGGTGCCGCTGCTCGTCGACACGCCCGCCGGCACCAACCCACGGGACGCGCTGACCGGAGTCGAGCAGCGCTGGCGCGAGCTCGGATACGACGTCGACCGGTCCGGTCTGTCGTCCGAGCGCTACCCGAAGATCCGGGCCCGCGTCGACGGGTACGAAGTGGTCGCGACCGCGGACCTGCAGACGCCGCGCCTGACCTTCTACGCGGTCTCGCCCTGCCTCGCGTCCTGACGTGCGCCGCGAGCGTTGCCACCCGCTCCAGGCGGCGCCGAGCGCGACCGCGGCCAGCACCGCCAGTGACGGTTCGGCTGCGGCCCGAAAGCGCGTCTGCCCGTACGTGAGGACGCTCGTGAGCGTCACCGTGATCACGGGCACGCAGAGGATCCAGCCGACCCAACGCGCTCGGCGGCGCAGCAGCACGACGACGCCGGCGATCGCGGCGACCAGCGTCGGGTAGAACGCGACGAGCCCGAGACGCGTCACCCACGCCTCGCGGCCTTCCCCTTGGTTGTACCGGATCATGTCCGCGGGTCGGTAGAAGCTCCACGTGCGGCCGATGCGCGCGAGCGTCACTGCAGGCAGTCGCCGTTCGTGCGCGCGGATGTAGTCGAACGCGAGATGCCGGTAACGGGACGACACGACGCTCTGGTCGCCGACGACCGGTGGAGCGGTGCACATGAAACCGTTCAGTGCCCACAGGCCCATCGCCTTGCCGGCATAGACCGCATCGCAATTCGCGCCGAGCAACGTGTTGCCGTCGTTCGTCGAGAGGAACGTGGGGTCGTCGAAGCGGCTGAGGTTGAACCCGACCCACGGCGCGATCACGAGCAGCGACGCGCCGACACCGGCCGCGAGCGCCGGCAGCCGTTGCCGGGACCGCCACGCGAGCGGGACCGCGAGCAGCGGGACGAGCAACAGCAGCTCCACGCGCGCGAGCGCGGCGAAGCCGCAGCCCACGCCGACGACGAGCAGCCGCTTGGGCGACGGCCGCTCGAACGCGACGACCGCGGCCAGCAGTGTCGCGACGACCGTGATGTCCATCACCGTTTCCGACATCACGAGCCCGTCGTTGACCCAGATGTTCGGCGAGAACGCCGCGATCCCGGCGGCGGCGAGGCCGATTCCGTCGGACCGCCGTTGGCTCCAGCCCACGGCCACGCCGACGCGACGACCCAACAGCCCGACGAGCACGACCAGGAGCGTGCCGAGCAGCGTCATCGCGTACCGCATCTCGCGCACGTTCGCGTCGACCGGGTCGCCCGCGACCCACGACAGTGGCGGCCGTTCGACGAGCCACGACACCGGTGCGAGGACGATCGTCGTGAGCGGCGGGTGGTCGGCCGCGGGCGGCGGCGATTCCCCCGGATGTCCGACGCCGTACAGCGCCTCGTTGAAGCCGTGGCCGTCCGCGAGGAAGTTCGCCGACGAGTTGTAGAAGACCTGGTCGCCGATCGCGCACTCGCCCGGATACGAGGTGCGGAAACCGGACTTCAGCACCACCGGGCACTCGCCGCCCGCCTTGGCGAACGCCACGTAGCCGACGCGCACGCCGAACGCCACCACCGCGATCAGCAGGAGGGCGCGACCGAACTTCACGGCACGAGCGACCCGGTGAACGCGAGCGCGGCTGCGGCGACGAGACCGGCGGCCGCGAGCACGAGCACGACCCGCTCCCGACTCTCCGTGTCGACGACGTCCGCGAGCGCGAACACGAATGGCACCGTCGACAACATGTACCGCTCGAGGGAGTCGAGGTTGCGCGCGGTCAACGCGAGCACCAACGCGGACGCGGCGTAGAGCGTGTACGACGCGGGCCACCGTCGCGCGAGCACCACCAACAACGCGATGCACACCGCGATCGTCAGCAGGTGGAGACCCGCAGTGTCATGGTCGCCCGTCGAGAAGTCACGCGCGACGTCGATCACGTTGGTGACCGGGAATCGAGCCGAACCTCGGCGCGACGCGTCCTCCTGTATCCGCAACGGTTCGAGGAAGCTGCTCGTCCGGTCGGCGGCCCACGACAGGTACGCGAAGCATCCGGCGACGGGCGCCACGACTGCGGCGACCCGCGCCGCGATGTCGGGGCCGGTCAACGCGCGCCGGTCCCGGAGCGCTTCCACGAGGATGGGCACGACGAGCAGCAGCCCGACGGGCCGGCACGCACCCGCGAGCAGCGCGGCCCCGGCGGCGACGAACCACTGCGATCGGCGGATCGCGAAGAGCACGACGACCGCCAGCAGCATGAACGTCGCTTCCGCGTAGCCCATCACGAGCACATACGCCGGTGGAACGAGGTACAGCAGCCACACCGCGCGCCGGGCGAACGCTTCGTCGCCACGTTCGAAGAACGCGAGGCGGTAGAGGGCGAAGCCGAGGATCAGCGCGCAGAGGTTCGCGACGAGCACGACCGCGAGATCGCTGTCGACACCGGGAATGACCGCAGCCGCCCGCGCGAGCAGCGGGAACAAGGGGAAGAAGCGCAATCCTTCAGTGGGCACCGCGTCGTATCCGCCTCGCGCGATCGCGGCGTAGAACGCGGCGTCCCACGCGTGGAGTCCTTGTCCGACCTGGATCGGGTCGGTGATCGTCGCGAGATCGCGCACGACTTCGCGCGTCACTCCGAGCGTCGCGATCACGAGCACTCGGGAGATGACGTACGGCACCAACACGACGCGGAAGACATCGCGCGCGCTCGGCCCCGACCATGCCCCTCGCAAGCTGCCGCGCCCGCTCCTCACTGGTTCGGCGGCGCGAACTCTTGGAGACCGGGCTTCTCGAAGTAGTCGTCGTTCGGCGACACGACCTGGGTCACCGGCCGCTTGCTCGCGAGCTGGTTCGACAGTGCGTCGCACGCACCGTGGTGGTTCGGGTATCCCGGGCCGGTGACGAGCCAGACGGTGTGGTCGCCGGCGCGCCGCTCGACCTCAGCCGCGAACACCGCGGGATCGGTCGCGTCGAGCCGCTTCTGGTAGTCGACCCAGTTGACAAAGGCCGGCGCCGCGAACGCGGGGTACGTGACCTCGTCGAAGCCGCCGGGCAGGAGCCGGTGCACTGCAGGTCCGAGTTGATCCGGGCAGTACACGACGAGGTCACCCGGCTTTGCCGACGCAACCAACGCGTGCGCGACCTGCCCGGCCTGCGTGCGTTGCTCGATGGTGCCCCGCAGACCGCCGATGAGCCCGAAGACGACGATGAGCGCGACCGCACCGAACCGGACCCGACCGTCGACGAGCAGCGCGAGGCCGCGGCCGACGAGCAGCGCGAAGAACGGGAACACGATCGCGCTGTACCGCGGTGCGAACGCCTGGCCGGCGAGGTAGTTGAGACTCACCCCGACCACGAGCGTCGCGCCACCGATGATGCCGAGCCACCGCGCCGCGGGCTGTGCGCGCAGGTCGACTTCGAGGTGGCGGCCGTCGAGGGCCCGGGCGAACAGGCCGAGCAGCAGCAGCGCGACCAGGAGGAACACGAGGACCCAGCCTTCCTGCTCGTCGCCGCCGGAGAACCCGAGAAACGTCATCCCGATCGGGAGCCCGGGGAGCACCGCGACACCCCACGGCGTGCCCGTGTGTCGCGCGCTGCGACAGAAACGTCGGCAGCCAGGGGACGAACAGCAGGAGCCCGATCGCGATCGCGCCCGCGACCATGAGGTACTCGCGCCGCCGCGCGCGGTGCCGCCACGCGGCGAGCAGCATGGTCGCGCCCACAACCCCCACGAGGTAGAACGCCCAGTACTGGGTGTAGACGAGCAGTGCGGTCACGAGGCCGACGCACGCCAACCGGCCGAGCGACGTCCGCTCCAGTGCACGCGGGACCGCGATGATGCCCCACGCGACGAGGAGGATCTCGAGCGTGTACATGCGCGCTTCAGTGGCGTAACGGATGAGGAAGGGGTTCGTCGCGAGCACGATGACCGTGAGCCACGCCGTGCGCTCGTCGAACCAGCGGCGCGCCGCGAACCAGCACGTGACGACCGACCCGAGCGCAAACACACCCGACAGCGAACGCGCCGCGACGTCGCTGTCGCCGAACAAACCCGTCCAGACGTGGAGCAGGACGTAGGAGAGCGGTGGCGCGCCGTCGCGCTCGAGCGCGCCCCGCAGGTCACCGAGCGGCAACCGTGCGATGTTGAGGGTCAGCGCCTCGTCGAGCCACATGTCGGAGCGCGAGTAGAAGAACAACCCGATCCCGAACGCGACCGTCACGCCGGCGAGGACGAGCACCCATGACGGCGGCCGCCGCCCGCCCGGCGCAGTGGAAGCGCGCGTGGCGCGTCGTCGAGCAACGTCACGGCGGTCAACGTAACACCCGCCCCTTCGGTCATTGCCGCATCGCGAGCAGCCGTTCGAGCGGCGGCGCGATCAAGGCCGTGGCTGCGTCCGCGGCCGGATCGCCGTAGTGCACGCCGTCCGGTCGCGCGCCGAAATCGACCGGGCAACCCGTGCGCGTCAGTTCGTGCGAGACCGTCATGCCGTTGCGGGCGGCGACGTCGTCGGCGAGACGGCCGAGTATGGCAACGCGCGCCGGATCGAAGCCGTCACCGCCCCGGCCCGACCCCGGCGGCGGCGCGAAGCACGGTGGTGTGAGCCACAGCAATCGCGCGCCGCCGGCCGACAGCATCGCTGCGGTCTGTGCGATCGCCGACCGGTAGTGCGCGTTCCATGCCGGTTGTCCCGGCTCGAACCAAGTGCGGCCGCCGTCCCAGGACGCGTCATAGACGTCCCACGCCCCGTAGAGCATGACGACCACGTCGGGGGAAACCTGCTCGACCAGTTCGGGGAACCGTGCCAGCGAACCGCACGGATCGAGCCCTCGGTCGGTGGTGCCGAAGTAGCCGCCGCGCAACTGCACACCGACGAGCACCGTGCACCCCAACCGCGCCGCGTTGTCGACGAGCACTCCATGGTTCGCTCCCCAGCGCTCGATGCCCCGACCGAGCGTCACCGCGACCGAGTCACCGACGACCAACACGACACCCGGTCTCGCGGTCGGCACCGTGGGTGCCGGCGCGCCGACCGGCGGCTGTGATGGCGGCGGGCGGCGCGCGGCCGCACCGACGAACGCGGGCTCGAAGACGATGGTCGGGCCGGGCGCGGTCGCCGACACCGCGATCAGTGCGGTGACCACGAGCGCGATCCCGGCCGGCGCGACGAGCCACGGCGCGCGCCGTATCCGCCGCCGAGCACGGATCGGTTGCTCGAGCGCGACGTACGACAGCGCCGCGATACCGAGCGTCGCCGCCAGGCGCACGGCCGTCACCGCACCGGCATCAAGGCCGGTTCGCCGCTCGTCGAGCAGGAGGAACAACGGCCAGTGGAAGACGTAGACGCCGTAGCTGATCACGCCCAACGCCGCGAGCGGTCGGAACGAGCAGACCGCCCGGAGTGGACCAGGCTCCGAGACACCGACGAGGACGACGCACACGAGAAGCGCATGGAGCAGCAAGCCCCCGCGGAACAAGCCCGGATCGGACTCGCGCCAGGTGATCGTCGACCACAAGAGCACGAACGCGGCGACGACGGCGGCACCCGCGAACAATCGCGACGGCACCCGCCGAAGGGTGCGGCCGGTCATCGCGATGGCGAGCAAAGCACCGACGAGGAACTCGAGGGCACGCGTGTCGGTGCCGTAGTACGCCCGGTCGAGTCCGATGTGATCGACGATGAGCCAACCCGCGAGGAACGAGCCGGCGGTGAGCACGACGACGCCGATCGCGAGCGCCCGGCGCGATCCGCTTCGCATCGCGAGCAGCATCGCGAGCAGCGGAGCCAGGAACACGTAGAACTGCTCCTCGACCGCGAGCGACCAGAAGTCCGCGAGCGGCGACGGAGCCGCGAACGTGTCGGCATAGGAGCGACCGTCGAACACGAATCGCCAGTTGGCGACATTCGCGATCGCGGCGAGCCCGTCGCCTCGCATGCCGGCGCGTGCGTCGGTGACGACCAGGGAAACGAGCGTCGCCAACACCACACCCACGAGTGCGGCCGGCAGGAGACGTCGGACCCTCCGCCGCGAAGAACGCGCGTAGCGAGATGCGACCGTTCACCTCGCGCTCGACGATGAGGAGTCGCGTGATCAGGTAGCCGGAGAGCGTGAAGAAGATCGACACGCCGAGGAACCCGCCGCGAAGTCGCCCGTCGTGGTACGCGAGCACCGCGATGACCGCGAGCGCCCGGATGCCGTCGAGGCCCGGGAGGCGAAGCGTTCGCCGCCGCACCACCACATTCTCCCGCGTCGCCAGGGATCTAGCCGCGCACGCGCGGGATGACTTCCTTGGCGAAGCGCTCAAGGGAATCCGTGGACGGATAGTCACGGAACCAGAGGACGAATTCGCGGCACCCGGCGTCGACGAAGGCCTGCGTCTTCTCGGCGACCTGCTCGACGGTTCCGACGAGATGGTCGCGCACGTACTTGTCGTGCGGCGTGCTCCCGCGTCGCCGCGCACCGCCGCTCGGGGAGTCGAGCCAGGCATCGAGATCGGCTTCGGTGTCGAAGATCCGGCAGTCGGGGCCGTGGGTGCGGATGATCGAGTCGAAGTCGCGTCCGGCGTCGTCGCAGTGTTGGCGCAGGACCTCGGACTTGTGGACGAACGCCTCCAGCCCGACCTGCCAGTTCGTGTGGGTCGCGTGCTTGGCCGCGATCCGCAACGTCACCTTCTCGCCGCCGCCGCCGACCCAGATCTCCGGCAACTGCTGGATCGGCTTCGGGTCGCAGTACGCGCCGTCGAAGGCGAGGTGCTTGCCCTGGTAGGTGACGGTCTCCTCGATCCAGAGCCTTTTCACGACCTCGAGCGTCTCCTCGAGGATCTGCAGGCGTGTCCCTGCGCTCGGGTACGGGATCCCGTACGCCTGGTACTCGCGGTCGTACCACCCCGCGCCGAGCCCGAAGATGAGCCGGCCCTCGGAGAACACGTCGACGCACGCGGCTTCCTTGGCGAGCAGCCCGGCGTTGCGGTACGCCGCGCACGTGACGAGCTGGCCGAGCTTGATCGTTTCGGTGTGTTGCGCCAGCGCCGCGAGCGTCGTGAACGCTTCGAACACGTGCGTCGGTTCGCGGCGTCGGCACCGTCTCGAAGTGGTCGTAGACCCAAAGGTGGTCGTAGCCGAGTTGTTCGGCGAGCTGCGCGACTTCCTTCGTGCGTGTCCACACGTCGGCCGCGTTCGTGCCGTCGTACTCCAGCTTCCAACCCTGCGGCACGAACGCGCCGTAGCGAAGGGTCATGCGTTCTCCTTGCGCGTGTCCCCGCTGCCCCCAGCCTTCGGGGAGAACCCGCTGCCCCCAGCCTTCGGGGAGAACCGCTGCCCCCAGCCTTCGTAGTCCCACCACTGCACCTCGACCATCATCGGGAGGAGGTAGCGGACGTAGATGCTCGTGATCGCGAGCATGCCGTGGTCGTCGGTCTTCTTGTCGATGATGTCGACGCGGTCGTCACGCGCCTTCCACGCCTGGGCGCGCGCGAGGATGTCGTCGAGCTCCGACTCCTCCCCCACCGAGATGCCCCAGTGGTCGAGCCGCGGGCACGACATGGGCGCCTCTTCCGCGATGAGGAAGAGGAACTGCTCGATGTTGTGCACCTGCAGCACGAGCCGGCGGCGGTCCTCGGTGAGCATCGGGAGCTCCACGAAGCCGAACACGTCCATGTAGAAGTCGGCGATCAAGCGGCGATGTTCCTCGTCGAGCAGATCGGCCGGCAGGCTCATCGCCACGTGGTTCAAACGGGGCTTACGGGCCCCGAAGCGCGGCCCTTTGGAGACCGGTTGCGTCGATGTCATGCCCTTCCTCCTCCTGACAGGGTCGGAACGATCATCACCTTGGCCGCGAGGGTGCCTTCGTGCAGTCCGAGGGCGGCGTCGAGCAGACCGTCGAGGGGCACGTCCTCGGCTTCGACGAGGACATCGAGCGGGACCTTGCCGGAGGCGAGCAGCTCGAGCGCGCGCGGGAAGCCGTCGTGGTCGTAGACGAACGCGC
This sequence comes from uncultured Actinomycetes bacterium, assembly GCA_963745645.1. Lineage (GTDB taxonomy): Bacteria > Actinomycetota > Acidimicrobiia > IMCC26256 > PALSA-610 > CAVUFH01. The sequence continues at coordinate 1,668 of CAVUYD010000009.1, read as the reverse complement.
CGGTGATCATGAGCTCGTTGAGCAGGATGCGGTTGTTGTCGAAGCGCGGCGCGCGGATGCCGGCGCCGACGAGGACCAGCGTGCCCGCGCGCTTGAGCTGCGCGAGCGCGGCTTCCATCGCCTTGTTGTTGCCGGAGCACTCGAGCGCGACATCGAAAGGTTCGTCGACCATGTCGTGCGGCATCGCGGGCACCTGGAGATCGTCGGGATGCACTGTGTGCGCGCCGAGCCGCTCACACAGCGCTCGGCGCTTCTCGTGCGGCTCGCTCACCACGACGTCGTCGACGCCGAGCGCGCGCAACGCGGCAACCGACAGGAAACCGATCGGGCCGCCGCCCGTCACCAGCCAGCGCGTGCCCGGGCGCGCGCCACCGGCACGGGTGATGCCGTGCAGCGCGACCGCCATCGGTTCGGTCGAGCGCGGCGTGCTTCGCCGCGAGGTGCTCAGGGATGCGCAGCAGCTCCGCGGCGGGGATCGTCTTGTACTGCGCGAACGCGCCCTGCCAGTCGCCGTCGTCGGCGCCCACCCGGCCCCGATCGGCGCACAGGGACGGCCGGCCCGCGAGGCAGTACTCGCAGGTGCCGCAGCGGACCGACGGCCCCGCGATCACTCGCTCCCCCACGCTCCAGCCGGTCACGTCGGCCCCGACGGCCACGATCGTGCCGCTGTACTCGTGGCCCTCGATCGCGCCGGACTTGCCACCCCATTCGAGGAGGAAGTGCAGGTCGGAGCCGCAGATCCCGCAGTGACTGACCTCGACGAGCACGTCGGCAGCCGTCATCGGCGGCAACGGCCGGTCCTCGACGCGCACGTCCCGCACACCCATGAACACGGCCGCGGGCATGGTCGGTGGCAAAGGCGCAGGAACCGGGGGTGCGTCAGGCATGCACAGAGGGTCGCCCGAACCTGACACGGGCGTCAACATTTCGAGTGGGCACGTGCGAGACTGAGCGCCCGTTTCGGCCCTGGAGGTTGCTCGTGAGCGCAGACGTCGTCATCCGCGGGGGCACCCTCGTCGACGGCACCGGCGCCCCGCGCCGGCGCGCCGACATCGCCATCACCGACGGCGTCGTGAGTGAGATCGGCACCGGGCTCGACGGCCGGCGCGAGCTCGACGCGGCCGGCCACATCGTGAGCCCAGGGTTCGTCGACATCCACACGCACTACGACGCGCAGGTGTTCTGGGACCCGGCACTGAGCCCCTCGTGCTGGCACGGCGTCACGAGCGTCATCGCGGGCAACTGCGGGTTCTCGATCGCGCCGGTGCGACCGGAGCACCGCGAGCTGCTCGTTCGGACGCTGCAGCACGTCGAGGACATGTCGCCCGACACGCTGTTCGCCGGCGTTCCGTGGGACGACAAATCGTCAGCCCGGCGACCCCTCAACACAACAAACCAGGGACAGGCACCGGACAGGGCACCGCAAGACGCCAGGGTAAAGCTAACCATGGGCCCCAAAAAAGAAAAGAAAAAGGAAAGAAAGAGAAAAGGAAAAGAAAAGAAAGGAGAGAGAGAAGAAGAAAGAAAGAAAAGGAAGGAGGAAAAGAAAAAAAAAAAAAAAAAAAAGAAAGAAAGAAAAGAAAAGAAAAAAAGAAAGAAAAAAAAAAAAAAAAAAAAAGTACAGTCTTATTTTTATTTTTATTTATTTTTTTTTTTTTTTTTAGTTTC
>CAVUYD010000008.1:0-526124 GCA_963745645.1 uncultured Actinomycetes bacterium | reverse complement strand
GCGAGCGCCTGGGGCGGCGTCAGCTCGCGGCCGATACCGGGACCGGGACGCGGTTCTCGCACGCCACGACGGTACATGGCTCCCTCGCTTCGCTGCGTCCGCACGGGACCTGGGCCAGACTCGGCGGGTGACGGTGGTCGTGGTCGGTGCCGCGGGCGGTCTGGGCGGGCGCGTCGTCGCGCACGCTCACCGCGGCCGCCGTACCGGTGCACGCGCTGGTGCGCCGGCCTGAAGCCGCCGCGACAGTCGACGCGGACGAGGTCGTGCTCGCCGACCTCTCCGATCCGCCGTCGCTCGGGCCTGCGTTCCGGAACGCGCGCGGCCTGTTCCTGCTGTCGTCACCGACACCGGCGCAAGTGGAGCTGGAGACGAATGCGATCGACGCGGCCGAGGCGGCCGGCATCGAGCGCATCGTCAAGGTGTCGAACATCCCGATCGACGGTCTCGACGCCGGCCTCCACGGCAATCACCGCGCGATCGAACGGCGCCTCTCACTGTCGCCCGTCTCCGTGACGGTGTTGCAGCCGTCCTTCTTCACCACCGTGCTCGAACGGCAGCGCGCACAGATCGCACACGGTCGGGTCGTGCTGCCGTTCGGAACCGGCCGGATCGCGTGGGTCGACCCCGACGACATCGCGGCGGTCGCCGCGGTCGCGTTGCACGCGCGAGGTCGACTCACCTTTGCGGGTCACGGGTCCGGAAGCCCTCGACGGCGACGAGGTCGCCGCGCGGCTCGGCGTGCAACGACTGGACCCGCCGCTCAGGGAGTGGCGAGACGCCGTCGTCGCGGGTGGCCTCGACCCGTGGCTCGCGGACTCGACGGTCGAGCTGTACGCCGCCGTCGCGGCGGCGCGCTCTCGGTCGTGTCACCCGACGTCGAGCGCATCACCGGCCACGCGCCTCGCCGCCGCGTTCGCCGGTCAACCCGCCCAGTAGTCCTGCTGGCGCGCGAACAGCGGGTGCTCGGCCGCGTCGGCGGACACACGGCCGAACACGTGCGTCGCCGGGAACCGCGGCCACCCCGGATCGCCGTCGCGCGAACGCCGCCCACGCGGCGCGCAGCTCCCGGCCGAGCCGGTCGGCGTCGGCGTCGTAGCCCACGAACTCACCCCAGCCGTCGACGTCGAACGTGTCGAACGTGAACGGGATGTCGACGGCGTGGAACGCGCCGCGTTCCGGTGCCTCCCAACCGAACAGGTATGCGAAGGTGTCGGCCGCGCCGGCCGACGCGCGCGCTTCGAGGACGCGCCGCAACGGCAGCTGCATCTCGACGTCGCTGAACAGCGCGGGCCAGACTGCGTCTTCGTTGCCGAGCTCCGCCGCGTACCGGGCCACGACCCGCTCCGCGACCTCGGGTTCGACGCCGACGTAGCGAGCGACACGCGCGAGACCAGACGCGCGTGATCGGGCGCGGCCGCGCCACGATCGAGGAACAGGTTCATCTCCTCGGACGTCGTCCCCCCGAGCAACCGGACCTCACGGGCTGCGCCACGGGCGAGAACCGCGGCCGGGGCGCCGAAGAGCAGCTCGCCGTCCACGCACGGATGGAAAGGCATCATCCCGACCGGCTTGAGGAGAGCGGGCAGCACCGTCGCCTGGGCCGCGAGCAAGGAATCGACGTCGAGCGCGCGGAGACCTTCGACGCCGGTGACTCCCGCCGCTTCGCACAAGGTGGTCGCGACCAGCGCGGCTCGCGGCGCGTCCAGCGTGCGGTCCGTGATGCCGCTCTGGACGATGACGCCGGCGAACCGGCCGGCCGCGGCGGGCGAGGCGAGCAGGTGCACACCGAGTCCGCCGCCGGCGGAAAGACCGAACACGGTGACGCGCGGGATCGCCACCGAACGCGGCGATGTTGTCCTGCACCCACTGCAACGCGGCGATCGCGTCGTGCAGACCGAAGTTGGCGGCGTCACCACCGATCGCGCGTGTGTCGAGGAAGCCCAACGCACCCAGGCGGTAGTTCGCCGACACGACGACGACGTCCTGCTCGGCCGCGAGCCGGTCGCCCGCGTGCGAGGCCTGTGACGACGCGCCGAGCACGAACGATCCACCGTGGAACCACACGAGCACCGGCCGCGGGTCGCCGCCGGCGGCCGCACCGTTCGGGCCGGCCGGCGCCCAGACATTGAGCGACAAGCAGCGCGCCTCGTCGGTCGCGCCGACCTTCATGTCGGGCACGACGTCGTCGCCCGGAAGTTGCGGCGCGGCCGGCCCGAAGTCGCCACCGGGTGTGAGGTCGCGGTTCCACGCCACGCGCGTGGGCCGCGCGAAGCGCGCCGCCGTCGCGTACGGGATTCCCAACCAACGCCGCGCCGCCTGCATCGCGCGACGTTAGAGCACGCGCAAGTTTTCCCTTTCCTTCGCAACCCGACCGTTTTAGGTTGTCGAGGTCGGACTGCGCGGGGGGAAGTTCAACGCGGTAGCGGTACTGCGCAGAGCTCGAGTCCGTCGAGCGGTGTTCTCACGGGTCGATCCCTGAAGGAGCGCGATGTCCGACGGACGGAACGAGCTGCGTCGCGCGGACGCGGAGCGGCTGGCCATGGCGCTCGTGGCCGTGCCCCCGCGGCGCATCATCGAAGCCCGCCCGGCGATCGACGATCTCATCGGCGCGCTCATCGCGCCGCAGCCGGTCGAGGTGGTGCGGCCCGCCGATCTCGTCCATCTCACGTTCTCGTTCGTCAACATGCAGTTCGGCGCAGGCGCGACGCCGCAGCACCCGCCGTTGCTCACCCGCCGAACCCGATCGCGCGCCGCGTTCCTCGTCGTCGACTGCCATCCGCAACACGTGACCGAGGGCGCGCTGTTCGAGGTGGCACCGAAGTTCCCGGTGGCGGACCCGCCGCCCCCGCTGCACCTCGGCAACGGCAGACGCGCCGCCGAAGGATCCCGATGTCGGGGCGAAGGGATTCGATCTCACCAACCCCGCGGACCTCGCCGCGCTCCCGGTGCCGCCGCTGTGGTCGAGCGTCGCGGGGTCGAGCCGGCTCGTGTTCCGCGTCACCAACGAGTCGTTGCTCTATTCGGAGGAGGGATTGCTCGCGGCGATGAGCGTGCTCGATCTCAGCGTCGCCCCCCACGCCGCGCCGCCCGCGCGCCGGCCCCGCCCGAACTGGGGCGCGTTCTACGGCAGCGATCTCGTCGACATCACGAACGTGCTCGTCGCCGCGAACGCGCCCGTGTTCCGTACGACAGCGCGCCCGCCGGCAGGTCGACTCACCCGACGTCGCAACCAATGTCGCCGCGGAGCTGATCGCGCTCGGCCGCATGCAAGCGACCGCGAAGACGCTCGAGTACCGGTTCGGTCTCGATGCCGCGTTCGCCGCGGTCTCGAGTGCGAGCGTCGGGGCCAAGTTGGGCATCGGCGAGGCGGCCGCCGAGATCGGCGTACGCATCCCGTTCGAGGTCACGCCGCCGCTCCCCGCACCGCCGACCGACACCCAGACCAGCCTGGAGCTGCCGTGGCGGCTGCAGATCTCGCCGAACGGCCACGGCGCGTTCGCGCGACAGCCCGGTCGCGGTCGAGCACAACGGTCGCTTCGAGCTGTGGCACACGCGGCTCGGCGTCCGCGCCCACGACAAGGACGGGAACCCGACGGTCGACGAGCTGTCGGCGGATCAGCGCACCGTGCGTGCGATCTGGGCTCGCGACTTCGACGTGCTCCCGGGCTTCGGGTTCGCGTCGCCTCCGGCGAGCGAGAACTTCCCCGAGGCGGATGGCTCCGACGACCAGCCGAAGAACCCGCCGATCCGGCTCGCGCTCAACAGCCGCGACCGGATGATGCTCGTCCACGAGACGTCCAACTTCCATCTCTCGCGCACGGACGGGAACGAGCACACGACCACGTGGGTTCCCGAAGCCGTACCTGCGAACCGGCTCATGCTCACCGCGCTCGGCGGTTGGCTCGACAGCCGCGTCGTGTTCGAGACGCTGCCCGATGGCGGACTGACGATCGAGGAGTGGAAGCACCGCGCCGCGCTCGGACGCGACCACGAGGTCAAGGTCGTGTACGCGGGGTTCCTCATGCCGTTCGGTCAACGCGTGTCGCTGGTGAAGATCACCGAACGCAAGTTCGCGGTAGGCCCCGCCGGACCCGTCGCGTACCTGTTCCAGCGCATGTTCATCATCGTCCGCGAACCCGAGAAGCAGTTCCGCAATCACGGCTTCGTGCTCCCGGACGGGCGCAACGTCGATCTCGTGATGCCGTTCGGCATGGTGCGGATCCTCACCACCGTCACGCCGTCGCTCGATCCGCCGAACCAGTTGCCTTCGCCCGGTTCCGGCATGTTGTTCATGCCGCAGGTGAGCGGTTCGAACTTCCTGTTCAAGCTCGTCGCGACCGACATCGAGAACAACGTCCTCGAATTCGAAGCACCGCTCGTCTTCATGGAGCGCGACTACAACGTCCCCGGCGCCACGCTCCAGGGCGCGCTCGCCGCCTACAACACGCACGCGCTCGTCGACCGCGAGTTCGACATGAGAGGCCAGAAGGTCGCGTACGCCGACAGCGCGGCGCCGGATGACACCATTCTCGCGACCAAGTCGATGACGTGGCACGTCGTCACCTCCGACGACATCGACAACGTGGCGCAGGACGAGCCGCGATTCCTTCCGGTGCTCGACGAAGCCAAGGCCGTGGTGCCGGCGATGAGCGCGCTCACGGGCAACGCGGCCGCGCAGCGGGTCAAGTACCAGGAGCACTACGGCAAGAAAGGCTTCGTCGACAACCAGGTCGAGGCGTTCCTCGCGCTCCCTGATCCACCCGGCATGAACTTCGCGGGCCAGGGCGATCGCTCGGGCGGCTTCGTCACGCCCAGCCTCAACGTCAAGGCGCTCTCGCGGCTCACCGGACCCATCTCGGGCGACGTCGAGAAGGCGGTGAACGGCGCGGCCGACTTCAACCCCGGCCAGTTCTTCGAAGGCATCAGCGCCAAGTTGTTCGGCCTCATCGAGTTGCCGGACCTGCTGCGCGTGGTCGGCTTCGACCTGAACAAGCTGCCCAAGTTCGTCACGCAGACGCTCGACATCGCGGCGACGCTCAAGCAGAACGCGGAGCGGGTCCGCAACGCGGCACTCGACCTGCAGGCGCAAGGTGGCGCGCTCGGGGCCGCGGCCACCACGTTGAAGACGGACGTCGACTCGCTGCTCGCCGACCTTGCGACGCTCGCGGCCGATCCCACCAGCGCGACGCCGCCGAACCTCGGCGGCGACCTCGATGCGATCGCCAACGACCTTCAGCCGTTCATAGACGCGGTGAACAGCGCGCCGGACGCGGTGCTGCCCCGCCCGGCGAAGGAACAGCTCGTCGGGATCGTGCACCGCATCCAGGATCAGCTCGAAGACGCGGCCGCGGTCGCCGCGGCCGCGCAGGCGCTGATCCAGTTCGCGGAGGGCCTCAAGCTGCCGGAGATCGTCACCGCCCGGCTCGACTGGTCGGCCGATCTCGAAGCGTGGCCCGACAGCGCCAACCCCGCCGACCACGCGATCTTCCGCCCCCTCGGCCCGAACGCGACCGGCAAGCTCACGCTCGCGGTCGAGATCCAGGCGCCGACACGTCCGGGCAAGGCGCCGAGCGCGTTGGTGTCGTGCGCGCTCTCACCGTTCGATTTGCAGCTGATCGCGCCGGCGAAGTTCCTGATCCTGCACTTCAAGATCATCGAGTTCTCGATCGTGCCCGGCAAGAAACCCGACGTGAACGTGCAGTTCGCCGACCCCGACGGCATCGAGTTCGCCGGGCCGCTCTCGTTCGTCAACACGTTGAAGGAGATCATCCCGTTCGACGGGTTCAGCGACCCGCCGTACCTCGACGTCTCCGCCCAGGGCATCAAGGCCGGCTTCGACCTCTCGATCCCGGACCTCGCGGTCGGTGTGTTCGCGCTCACGAACATCAGCCTCGGCGCGAACTTCAAGGTGCCGTTCATCGACGAGTCGATCGAGACGCAGTTCAACTTCTGCACGCGCGAGAACCCGTTCCGGCTCTCGGTCTCGCTGTTCGCGGGCGGCGGGTTCTTCGGCGTGACGATCACACCCAAGAACTTGCGCATCCTCGAAGCCGCGTTCGAGTTCGGCGCCGCGATCGAGGTCAATCTCGGTGTGGCGAGCGGCAGCGTCTCGATCATGGCCGGTATCTACTTCAAGCTCGAGACCAACGACGACGGCAACATCGACGCGACGCTCACCGGCTACTTCCGATTGCGCGGCGAGGTCGACGTCCTCGGGCTCATCTCCGCGTCGATCGAGCTGTACCTCGAGTTCACGTACGAGACCGCGACGGGGAAGGCGGTCGGGCGGGCGACGATCACCATCGAGGTCGAGGTCGCCTTCTTCTCGTTCTCGGTGCAGGTCAGCGCGGAGAAGAAGTTCGCGGGGTCGAAGGGCGACCCTTCCTTCGTGGACGTCATGGGCCTGTCCGCGCTCGCCCCGCCCGGCGCGGCCCGGCCCTGGGACGTCTACTGCCACGCGTTCAGCGACGAGTGAGGGAACACGATGGCCACTGAGTCGGCGGTCTTCACCGCCCTGCCGAACGGGTTGCACGAGAGCGGTGAGCGCTGGCGGGTGACGATCTTCGTGTCGCCCCGCCTCCTCACCGACGGCGCCGGCAACCTGGACCTCACCGGTGCGAACTTCCCGGCGTTCGCGGACTGGCCCGCGACGATCGCCAACACGAAGTTCACGATCCTCGTCGACGGGGTCGGATCTTTCGATACCGAACCCGATCCCGACTCGCCGGCGCCCGACTCCGCCACCTGGCACGCGCTCTTCGGCAAGACCGAGGTGCGGGACCCCAAGTTCAACGACATGGCCGGCGCGAAGTTGTCGTCGTTCCCGGTCGTGGACGTGTCGCAGTACGTGCTCGAGCTGTACGGCCAAGTCGCCGAGGCCTACCCGGAGGGCTTCCCACCCGTCACGAGTGGACCGCTACAGGACCTCGTCGATGACATCGGCAACCTGTCGTCCGACGGTCGCCGTCGTTACTACCCGGCGCTCGAGAACGAGTTCTCGACCACGCACCTCCACCAAGGCGAGAAGAAGAAGACGCGCCAGTGGCATTACGTCGACCGCACGCGCTTCCCTGCCGACGCGCAGGGGAACCGCGCGCCGGTCTGGGTGTTCGCCGAGGCCTACCGCTTCCACGACCGGCCGGGCGCGCGCGAGCTGAGCGCGGAGGACCCGCCGCCGCCCCCGCCCAAGCCGCCCGAGATCGACTTCCACGGGTTCGTCGCGTTCTGCGGCGACTACCCCAAGCTGCTGCGGCCGCTCGGTCTCGCGGTTGACCTGCTCATGAAGGTCGATCCCGCGATCAAGGCGCGCGGCAAGCTTCGCGTCGAAGCGCGCGACGTGCCCGGGAACGTGCTCGTGTGGATGACGGCGGAATCGGCGCGGCCGTGGACCAACTTCGAGATCTCCGACCGGCGCTTCATCGCGACGCCGCGCGACCGCGAGGGCGACCTCGTCGACGGCACGCTCCGGCTCGAGTGGCCGCAACGGTTCTCCGTGAACCAGATCGACGTGGACGGCAGCGCGCTCAAGACGGTCGACTTCGCCGGGAACTTGCAGCGGGTGAACGAGCATCTCGTGGAGCAGAACGGGAACTCGATGACCGACGACGCGTCGTCGCTGCCGGCGCTGCGATCGAGCGGGTTCATGGTCGCGCGCGATGGCCGCAGCGCGAAGATCGTCGGTCAGCTCGACGCGAGCGCGACGCACGAGGACGACCACACCAACGACCAGGCGGCCGAGCTCTTCGCGGAAGACGTGAACCGCGGGTACCGGCTCGACGTCGAGGACCAGAAGAAGCCCGGCAGGTGGTTGTCGCTGCACCAGCGCACCGGTGAGTACCTGTTGCAGCAGCCGGACGGTTCCAAAGTCGACCTGCCGGTGGAGATCCCACCCGACGAGGGCTACGTGAAAGGCGCGTCGACCGCGGCCGTGCCGGGCGAGGAGGACAACCAGTACCTCCACGAAGCGGTGTTCGGTTGGGAGGGCTGGAGCCTCGCCGCGAAGCGGCCGGGCCAGGCGATCAACAACACCGCGGTGTCGGATCCCCCGCAACCCGACGCCGTCGAGAACCCGTATCCGATGCCGTTGGTCACGCACTTCGATGCGACACCGGGAACGCTGCCGCGCCTGCGCATCGGTCGGAGCTACCGGTTCCGTGCGCGCGCGGTCGACCTCGCCGGCAACTCGGTGCGCGAGGACGACCTGGTTCCGCAACACGTCACGCCGGTGCACACGTGGCGGCGTTGGGACCCGGTGCCGTCGCCCGCGGTGGTGCCGCGCCGCCAGTTCACCGAAGGCGAGTCGTTGATGCGGATGGTGATCCGCTCGACCCTCGGTGTGTTGCCACCCGCGTACGTGCAGCTCCCGCGCGTCGCGAACCTCGCCGGCCACGACACCGCACCGCTCGTGTACCTCGATGCGAACGAGCGTCACGTCGCGCCGCCCATCGGCTCGCAGCAGCTCGCCGAGTGGCACGGCCGCTTCGACGACGCGATCGGTCAGTCGGCCGGGTTGCCGACGCTCGACGCCGAGTTCGACATCGCGGCGCGCGAGTCGGGGTCGTTCCTGGAACCCGGTCCGAGCGTGGTGGTCGTGAACCCGATCGACCCCGTGCACCCCACCGACCTCACCGATCCGAACCGCACGAAGGGGCAGGCGTTGCAGCCGGGCGAGTACGTGCTGCACGACGTCGACCAACTCGATCTGCCCTACCTGCCCGACCCCTTGTCGGTCGGTGCATCGTTCACCGCGCTCCCCGGCGTGCCGGGTTCGTGGTTGCAGCAGTGGGAACCGACCGACCCGAACGCGCCGTGGTACGACCGGCGCCCGTTGCGCGTCCGCATCGAGGACGGCACGGGCGCGCCCGTCTACGACGCCCCCAAGCGCTTGCTCACCGTGAAGCTGCCGCAGGCCGAGATGGTGACGGTGAACCTGTCGTCCTACCTCGACGAAGGTGCGCAGGAACTGTTCGGCCCGTGGATGCTGCAGCGCGCGATCTTCCGCAGCCTCGCGTTCCGCCGGCTGGCGGCCGCGCAGGGCCGCAACTGGTTGCTGACGCCGTGGTCCGAGCTGACGCTGGTGCACGCGGTCGAGAAGCCGTTGCTCCCGCCCGAGATCCACGTGCCCGCCACCGGCGTACCCAACACCGGCGTGCTGCGGAACGTCGGCGAATCGTTCGCGGTGCTCGCGGGTGTCGTGCAGAACCACGCGAAGAGCACGCAGCGGCTCGACATCGAGGCGCACTGGAGCGAACCGATCGACGACGTGCTGCAGGACACGCCGTCGACGCTCGAAGGTCGCGCCCACGTGCACGACTTCCAGCTGCTCGCGTCCGAAGACGTGTGCCGGATCGACCGCGACGACGTCGCCGGCGTCCGGCAGCCAACCACCCAAGCACCGGGTCCGCCACGAGTTCCACGACACGAAGCACCGCTACGTCACCTACCAGGCGACCGCGACCACGCGCTTTCGCGAATACTTCCCGCCCGCCATCACCGACCAGCGTGACTTGATCACGCACGTCGGGCCCGAGGTCGAGTTGAACGTGCCGTCGTCGCGCCGTCCAGATCCGCCGGACGTGCTCTACGTGGTGCCCACGTGGACGTGGAACGAGCAGACGGTGCGCGGCCTCACGCTCGCCCCGCAAGGGCGCCGCGCCGCGTCGACCTTCCTGCGCACGCGCACCGGCGGTGGCCTGCGCGTGTACATGAACCGCCCGTGGTACTCGTCGGGCGTCGACGAGCTGCTCGGTGTCGTGCTCGAAGACCAGCCGTGGATCACCTGGCCGATCGACGTCGAGGCCGGTATCCAGGTATCGGCGGTCGCCAAGGCGCTCGCCGAGGAGTTCGCGACGCGCGTCTTCGACGACGTGTTCGCCAAGCCGGCGGGCAAGGCGAGCGCGCCCGCCACGGAGCGGTTGCTGGCCGGCATCGCGTGCGCAACGCGCGCGTCGGTGCGCGCGCCCCGCACCCGGGCGAAGATGACGGCGGCCGAGGCCGCGCTCGTGTCGCACGACGCCGCGCTGCGGGTCGCGCGCCTCGAGACGACCGCCGATCTCGCGCGACTCTCCGACCTCGTCGCGAAGTACTTCCTCCCGAGCGGCGACCCGCAGAAGTACGTGACGCACTGGGGACGGGACCCGATCTGGGGCGCCGACGACGTGCTGGCCGGTCCGTTCATCCACCAGTTCCCGCTGCGGGTCGCGGTGGGTTCGAACATCTCGCTGCTCGAGGCACCGGGCCACGACGTGACCGTCGTCGGCCACCAACCGCAGTACGACGACGTGCGCAAGCTCTGGTACTGCGATCTCCAGCTCAACGCGGGCACGTCCTACTTCCCGTTCGTGAAGCTGGCCCTCGCGCGCTACCAGCCGTACTCGATCAGCGGTCAGCACCTGTCGAAGGTGGTGTTCCCCGACTTCACGCAGCTCGTCGCGGAGCGCACCGCCGGGATGACCAAGGTCGGCCGCAGCGGCGTCGCGATCTCGTTGCGCGGCCCGGGTGGCTTCACGAAGAACGCGGTCGACCTCAGCCCGGACCAAGAGACACGGTTGAACCTCTCGCGGTTCGCGGTCGCGCAGGTCGAGCGACTCCCTGCCGCCGCGACGACTGATCTCGCGTGGTCGGCGGTCGGCGACGAAGTGCGGCTCGAGCTGTCGGACGCGGGCGGCCTCGACGACGTGCGCTTCCACGGCACCGTGCCCGTGCCCGCGCGCGCCGAGGGCGAGCAGTTGCGCGTCGTGTTGCGCGAGTACGAGATCTTCGAGACCGACGCGACCGAACGTGACGACTTCCTGGTGCGACCGATCTCGGCCGGCGACTTCGACTTCCTGGTCAAGCCGGTGAAGTACCGCTTGGTCTACGCCGACCATCTCTCGCTGTAGTCACGACGACCGGCTCACGCTGTAGTCACGAAGACCGGCTTTCGTTGTAGTCACGAGGACCGCCTCCGGCGCGTCGGCTACCATTTCCCCAACGTGATCGCATTTCACGTCAGCAATTTCCACGGGGGCAAGCCTCACCGGAGCGGGCGATGCCGGGCGCAGTGATCGTCGGCATGCAGTGGGGCGACGAAGGCAAGGGTCGCTTCACCGACTACCTCGCCAAGGAAGCCTCGATGTGCGTCCGCTATCAGGGCGGCCACAACGCGGGCCATACGATCGTGGTCGACGGCGAGGTCTTCAAGCTCCAGCTCGTGCCGAGCGGCGTGCTGTACCCGTGGGTGATGCCGGTCATCGGCAACGGCGTGGTCGTGGACCCGGCGGTGCTGTTCGACGAGCTCGACATGCTCGAGTCCCGGGGGATCGACACGGGCTTGATGCGCGTGTCCGGCAACGCGCACCTGATCATGCCCTACCACCAGGAGCTCGACCGCGTGACCGAGCGCTTCCTCGGCAAGAACAAGCTCGGCACCACCAAGCGGGGCATCGGGCCCGCGTACGCCGACAAGGCGTGGCGTATCGGCCTACGGGTCCAGGACCTGCTCGATCCGAAGATCTTCCGCGAGAAGCTCGACCTCGCGCTCCGAGAGAAGAACGGCACGCTGTCGAAGGTGTACAACCGGCTGCCGTTCGACGCGAAGGAGCTCACCGAGCGCTACCTCGCGTACGTGCCGCGGCTCGCGCCGATGATCGACGACACCGTGCACCTCGTGCACGAGGCGCTCGAGGCGCAGCAGTGGGTGCTGTTCGAGGGCGCGCAGGCGACGTTCCTCGATCTCGACCACGGCACCTATCCGTACGTCACGTCGAGCAACCCGATCGCCGGCGGCGTCTGCACCGGCGCCGGGGTCGGCCCGCGCGCGATCGAACGCATCCTCGGCGTCGTCAAGGCGTACACGACGCGCGTCGGGTCGGGACCCTTCCCCACCGAGCTGTTCGACGGCGCGGACCCGATGGGTGACTTGCTGCTCGAGCACGGCGCCGAGTGGGGCACCAACACCGGCCGCAAGCGTCGCATCGGCTGGCTCGACCTGGTGATGCTGAAGCAAGCGGTGCGTCTCAACAGCACGACCGAGATCGCGATCACGAAGCTCGACGTGCTCTCCGGGCTCTCGGAGCTGCGCGTGTGCGTCGCGTACGAAGACGAGAACGGCAAGCGGTACCAGCACGTCCCCTACCACCAGTCGGTGCTGCACAAGGTGAAGCCCGTCTACGAGACGATGCCCGGTTGGGGCACGCAGATCGAACAGGCGAGCCGGCTCGACCAACTGCCCTCGGCTGCGCGCGACTACGTGCGCTTCATCGAGGACTTCCTGCGGGTCCCGATCACCTTCGTCGGTGTCGGTCCCGCGCGTGACCAGACCGTCGTGCTCCCGCGCGCCGCGTAGATGGCACGCGTCCTGCTCATCGGTGGCGGCGGGCGCGAGCACGCGCTCGCGTGGGGCCTCACGCGCTCGTCCGAGGTCGACGAGCTGGTGTGCGCACCCGGCAACGTCGGCATCGCGGCGTTGGGTGAGTGCCGTCCGGTCGACGCGAGCAACCCGAACGCGGTCGTCGCACTGGCCGACGAGATCGCCCCCGACCTGGTCGTCATCGGCCCCGAGGTCCCGCTCGTCGCCGGCGTCGTCGACGCGTGCACGGTCGCGGGCCACCTGGCCTTCGGCCCGACCGCAGCCGCGGCCACGCTCGAGGGCTCGAAGGCATGGATGAAAGACGTGCTCGCTGTCCGCGGGCGTTCCGACTGCGAGGTACCGCACGTTCGGTGCGGCCGAAGAGGGCGCCGCGCTCGCGTTCCTGCAGACGCTGCCCGAGCCCTACGTCATCAAGACCGACGGACTCGCCGCGGGCAAGGGCGTCATCGTCACCGAGTCGATGTTCGAAGCGCGCGACGCCGTGCGCGCGCGTATCTGTCGGGCGCCGCGTTCGGGGAGGCGGGCCGGACGTGCGTGATCGAGGAAGGACTCACCGGACCGGAGCTGTCGGTGTTCGTGCTGTGCGACGGCGAGCGCGCGCAACCGTTCGCGACCGCGCAGGACCACAAGCGCGCGTTCGACGGCGACCAAGGCCCGAATACCGGAGGGATGGGCGCGTACTCGCCGGTACCGTTCGTGCCCGATGACCTCATCGACGTGGTCATGGACACCGCGATCTGGCCGACGCTGCGGGAGATGCAGCGGCGGGGAGCCGAGTACCGCGGGCTCCTCTACTGCGGACTGATGCTCACCGCCGACGGGCCCAAGGTCATCGAGTACAACGTCCGCTTCGGCGACCCCGAATGCCAGGTGATCGTGCCCCGCCTGGAGTCGGACCTCTATGTCCACTGCTACGAGTCCGCCGTCGGCAAGATCGAGACGCCGGTGGTGATGCGCGAGGACGCATGCGTCGCGCTGTACCTCGCCGCCGAGGGCTACCCGCCCGAACCGACCCGTACCGGTGACGTCATCGAAGGCCTCGACGCCGCAGCCGCGCTCCCTGGCGTCCTGCTGTTCCACGCGGGGACGCGCGCCGAGGGTCAGGCGATCGTCACCAACGGCGGCCGGGTGGTCATGGTGTCCGCGCTCGGCCCGACGGTCTCCGCGGCGCGTGACCGCGCGTACGACGCCGCAGCCCGCATCTCCTGGCCCGGGCTCCACTACCGTCGCGACATCGCCGCCCAAGCGCTTCTATGACCCGGCACCGGACCCGCACATGATCCCCCGTTACGCGCTCCCCGAGATCGCCGATCTCTTCACCGACGACGCGCGCTTCGCCGCGTGGCTCGAGGTCGAGGTGCTGGCCGTGGAGGCGTGGGCCGAGCTCGGCGTCGTGCCGGCTGAACACGCGCGGATCGTGCGCGAGCGGGCCGGGTTCGACGTCCAGTCGATCCACGACCGCGAGAAGGTCACCGACCACGACGTCGCCGCGTTCGTCGACATCGTGCAGGCCACCGTCGGCGCGCCCGTGGGCGGCTGGGTGCACTACGGCCTGACGTCGAGCGACGTCGTCGACACCGCGCTCGCGCTGCAGATGACGCGCGCGATGGACCACATCGTCGGCGCGGCCGCCGCCCTGGAAGCGACGATCGCCGCTCGGGCCCGCGAGTTCCGCGACACGCCGATGGTGGGGCGTACCCACGGCATCCACGCGGAGCCGACGACGTTCGGCGTGAAGCTCGCGCTCTGGGCCATGCAGGTCCGCCGCGACCGCGAGCGCCTGCAACGGGCGCGGGACGTGATCGCGGTCGGCAAGCTCTCCGGCGCGGTCGGCACGTACTCCAACGTCGACCCGTTCGTGGAGAAATACGTGTGTGAGCACCTCGGCCTGCGACCGGTGCCGGCAACGCAGGTGCTCGCCCGGGACCGGCACGCGGAAGTGATGTACGCGTGCGCGTCGCTCGGCGCGACGGTGGAATCGTTCGCGGTCGAGATCCGGCACCTGCAGCGCACCGAGGTGCGCGAGGTCGAGGAGCCGTTCCGCGAAGGCGAGCAGAAGGGTTCCAGCGCGATGCCGCACAAGCGGAACCCGGTGAAGTCCGAGCAGTTGTCGGGGTTGGCGCGAGTGCTCCGCGGCAACCTGCAGGCCGCGCTCGAGGACATCGCGCTGTGGCACGAGCGCGACATCTCGCACTCCTCGGTCGAGCGCGTCATCGTGCCCGACTCGCTGATGCTCGCGTACTACCTCGCGGTCCGCTTCACGACCATCGCGCAAGGCATGCGCGTGTATCCCGAACGCATGTTGCGCAACATCGACTCGTCCTTCGGGCTCGTGTTCAGCCAGCCCGTGTTGCTCGCGCTCGTCGAATCCGGGATCTCCCGCGATGACGCGTACCGCATGGTGCAACGCAACGCGATGCGCGCGTGGCAGGAGGAACGGCCGTTCCGCGAGCTGCTCGCCGAGGACCCGGACGTGACCGCCGCGCTCGAGCCCGCGCGCCTCGACGCCTGCTTCGACCTGAAGCGCGCGCTGTCGAACACTGGTCGCGTCTTCGACGCGCTGGACGCCCTCGGGGATCTCTGACGTGACGGGTCAGCCCACGGCGCTCCCTCATCTCTACTCCGGCAAGGTGCGCGAGCTCTACGAGGTCAGCCACGACCGCTTGCTGATGGTCGCGACCGACCGCGTCTCGGTGTTCGACGTCGTGCTCCCGGATCTCATCCCCGACAAGGGCCGGGTGCTCACCGGCCTGTCGAACTTCTGGTTCGAGCGGACGCGCGACATCGTCCCCAATCACGTCATCTCGGCCGATCCCACCGACTTCCCCGAGACCGCCGGCGATGTCGCGGGCCGGGCCACGCTGGTGCGCTCCTCCCGGCCGGTGCCGCTCGAGTGCGTCGTGCGCGGCTACCTGTTCGGCAGCGGCTGGCAGGAGTACGAGGCCCAGGGCACCGTGGGCGGATTCGTGGTGCCCGCCGGACTCCGCCGGGCCGAGCGGCTGCCGGAGCCGCTGTTCACGCCGACGCACGAAGGCCGAATCCGGCCACGACATCCCGCTGACGCGCGATGGCGCGATCGACCTCGTCGGCGAGGCGACCTACGAGCAGCTGCGCGAGCTGTCGCTGCGGCTGTACGCATTCGGCGCCGAGTTCGCGCGTGACTGTGGCGTCATCCTGGCCGACACGAAGTTCGAGTTCGGCACGATCGACGATGAGATCCTCGTCATCGACGAGATGATGACGCCCGACTCGTCGCGCTACTGGCCCGCCGATGCGTACGCGGTCGGCGGTTCCCCGCCGTCGTTCGACAAGCAGTACGTCCGCGACTTCATGGACGCGACCGGCTGGGACCACGAACCGCCGGCGCCGCACATGTCGCCCGACGCAATCGCGAACACACGGGCGCGCTACCGGGAGGCGTACGAGCTGATCACGGGCGCGAGCCTCGACGACTGGTTCGGCCCCGACGACGCGTGAACGCCCCGACGATGGCTCGAGCTGGCACTACGATGGTCTCCATGGCGGCGTTCGAAGCTCGGGTCGAGGTGACGCACCTCCCTGGTATCGCGGATCCGGCCGGCGCGACGGTCGAGCGTGCGCTTCCCGCGCTCGGTTACACGAACGTCACCGACGTGCACATCGGCAAGACCATCCGGCTCGTCGTCGACGCAACTGACGCGGCGCACGCCCGCGCGCAGGTCGAGGAGATGTGCGAACGCCTCCTCGCCAACCCCGTGATCGAGGCGTACACCGTCACGGTCTCGGAGCTCGTCGCATGACGGTACGGGCATGAGCGCGCGCATCGGCGTGGTGCTGTTCCCGGGGTCCAACTGCGAGCAGGACGTCGTCTGGGCGGTCGAGCAGCTGGGCGCCACCGCCGAGATCCTGTGGCACGGCGAACCGACCACGCGCAGCGTCGACGCGGTCGTCGTTCCCGGCGGCTTCGCGCACGGCGACTACCTCCGTACCGGCGCGATCGCCCGGTTCTCACCGGTCATGGGCGCGGTCGCGGCGTTCGCGGCGGCGGGGGGTCCGGTCGTCGGCATCTGCAACGGGTTCCAGGTGCTGACCGAAGCGCAGCTGCTCCCCGGCGCGCTGCAGAAGAACGCGGGCCTGAAGTTCCTCTGCGAAACGGTCGAGTTGCGGGTCGAGACCGTCGACTCCGTGCTGACCAACGCCGCGACCCTCGGCGACCGGCTGCGCATCCCGATCAACCACTTCGAAGGCAACTACGTATGTGACACCGACACCCTCGCCGAACTGCGGGCCGAGGACCGTGTCGTCGTGCGCTACACCCAGAACCCGAACGGCAGCCTCGACGACATCGCCGGCATCTGCAGCGCGGGCCGCAACGTCGTCGGGCTGATGCCGCACCCCGAACGGGCCTCCGACCCGATCCTGGGTTCCGCCGACGGGGTGCCGCTGCTGCGTTCGTTGCTCGCGGCCTGCCGCGTCGCGGCTTGAGCGAGTACACCTTCGGCGACTCCGATGTCGCGCGCGAACGCCTCGCGGTGCTGGCAGAGGTGTTCGCACCGTCGACGAACGCGCTGCTCGCCGACCTGCCACCGGCGTTCGTCCGCTACGTGCTCGACCTCGGTTGCGGACCGGGGCACACGACCGCGCTCTTGCGGGCGGCGTTCCCGCTCGCGGAGATCACCGGCTTCGACGCATCGGCGGCGATGATCGACGAAGCACGCGCCCGCGTCGCCGCGCGCAACGTTCGCGGTGTACGACGTGACGCGACCGCTGCGGCTCCCCGCCGACATCGTGTACGCCCGCTTCCTGCTCGGCCACCTGCCCGACACCGATGCCGCGCCGGCCACGTGGGCGAAGTCGCTGCGACCCGGCAACGGACTGCTCGTGTGCGAGGAACCGGTCGGCTACCTGAGCGACGACCCGTGGTTCGCCCGCTACGAGGAGACCGTCACCGCCATCGTGGCCGCGACCGGCGCGACGCTCTGGGCCGCACCCGCCCTCGACCGCACGCCCGATCGCTGCGAACGGGTGCTCGACCGCGTGCTCGAGCACCCGGTGTCCGCGGCGCGGGCGGGTGGCATGTTCTGGCGAAATGCCGCGCAATGGCGCGACCGGACTCCCGACGGTGACGCGCTGCTCGAGCACTTCCGCGCGCTCGAACAGTCGGGCAGTGACGAGCCGGTGATGTGGCAGATGCGCCAGGTTGTGTTCAGGAAGCGGCGCGCGTGATGTTGGCCTTCTTCAACACCTCGGGCGGCACGCCGAACTCGCGCCACGCGCCGTATGTGATCCCTTTGCGCTGCCCGTAGCTCTTCGCGACCTTCACGAAATCCTTCTCGAGCGCGGAGAGATCGGGTGCGCCTGCTTGCATGCCGGCGAGCTCGACCTCGAGGTTGCGGCGCTCCTGCAGCAGCGTGAGCCGCTGCAGGCCGGTCGCGGCCTTGAGCTCGGTCTCGACCGTCGTCAGCCGCTTCTTCACGCTGTCGGAGGTGCGTTTCCGGCCCCGCTTGGGCTTGTTCGCCTCCAACGCTTCGAGATAACGCCCGACCGTCTTGGACTGATTGCGGCCTTCGGCGAGCGCGGACTTGTGCTCGTCCGTCATCGCGCGTTTCTTCGTCCTTGCTGGCATCGTGCGACCTCTTATATCGGTAAATGCGGCGGGCGCATCTTCGCGCATTCCTACCGCCGAGTGGCGACTCCGGCCCTCGTACATGCAAGTCTGACCGTGCGGGCGCACCTATTCCCACGCACCTATTCTCGGTGTGTGCCCGACGCGACCGCACAACCGCTGCACCGGCAGCTCGGAATGACCGACGACGAGCTCGCGGCCGTCGTCGGCGAGCTCGGGCGCGAACCCACCGAGCTCGAGCTCGCGATGTACTCCGTCATGTGGTCCGAGCACTGCTCGTACAAGTCCTCGCGAGTGCACCTCGGGCGCTTCCCGACCCAGGCACCGTGGGTGCTGGTCGGCCCGGGCGAGGGCGCGGGTGTCGTCGACATCGGCGACGGGCTCGCGATCGCGGTGCGCATCGAGAGCCACAACCACCCGTCCGCGGTGGAGCCGTACCAGGGCGCGGCCACCGGAGTGGGTGGCATCATCCGCGACATCTTCTCGATGGGCGCGCGCCCGATCGCGCTGATGGATCCGTTGCGCTTCGGCACGCTCGACGACGCGCGCACGCGCTACTTGTTCGAAGGCGTCGTGTCCGGCATCAGCGGATACGGCAACTCGGTCGGGGTGCCGACGATCGGCGGCGAGGTCGTGTTCGACGACACGTATCGCGGGAACCCGTTGGTGAACGTCCTGTGCCTCGGCATCCTGCCGACCGAACGGCTCGTCCTCGCGAAGGCCGAAGGCGAAGGCAACCTCGCGGTGCTGCTCGGCTCCTCCACTGGCCGCGACGGCATCGGCGGCGCGAGCGTGCTCGCGTCCGCCGGCTTCGAGGAGGGCAGCGAGGCCAAGCGCCCTTCGGTGCAGGTCGGCGATCCCTTCGAAGAGAAGCGGCTGATCGAAGCCTGCCTCGAGCTGCTCGACCGCGGGCTCGCGGTCGGCGTGCAGGACCTCGGCGCGGCCGGGCTGTCGTGTGCCGCGTCCGAGACCGCGGCCAAGGGCGGGGTCGGCATGGACGTGGATGTCGCGCGCGTGGCCAAGCGCGAGCCCGGGATGAATCCGGTCGAGGTGCTGACCTCCGAGAGCCAGGAACGGATGCTCGCGATCGTCACACCCGCGAACCTCGACGCGGTGCGCGAGCTCGCGGCGCGCTGGGAGGTCGCGCGCGACCGTGGTCGGACGCGTCGGGGTCGAGCCGCGCTTCCGCGTCTTCGATGGGCTCTTCGACGCGATCGGGGTGCCGGGCGAGAACCCCGTGCCACCGCGCGGCGACGACGCGCCGCTCGTCAGCAGTGACCGGGCGCCGATCGCGGACGTACCGGTCGGCAGCCTCGGCGACGGTCCGTCGTACCGGCGACCGCTCGCGCGCCCGCCGGCGCAGGACGAACTGCAGGCCGACGATCCGGCGCCGAAGTTGCGGGCCAAGTTCGGCCCGGGCACGGACCTTGGCCCCGAGCTGCTCGCACTGCTCGCGACCCCGACCATCGCCGACAAGACATGGGTGTCGCGCCAGTACGACCACCAGCTGTTCCTCAACACCGTCGCGGGCCCGGGCGCGGATGCCGCGGTGCTGCGCGTCAAGGGCACCGAGAAGGCCCTCGCGCTCGCCACCGACGGCAAGGCTCGCTTCTGCCAGCTCGATCCGCGCACGGGCGGCCGGCTCGTCGTGCTCGAAGCCGCGCGCAACGTCGCAACCTCGGGGCGCGCCCGCTCGCGCTCGTGAACTGCCTCAACTTCGGCAACCCCGAGCATCCCGAAGTGATGTGGCAGTTCGCCGAAGTCGTCGAAGGCATCAGCGAAGCGTGCGAAGCCCTCGGCATCCCGGTGATCGGCGGCAACGTCTCGTTCTACAACGAGTCGCGCGGCGCCGACATCCACCCCACGCCGGTGGTCGGCGTGCTCGGGCTCATCGACCGGCTCGCGGACGCGCCGCCGCCCGCTCGGCTGAACCCGGGCGACACGATCGTGGTGCTCGGCGCGACGAGCCCGGAGCTCGGCGGTTCCGAGTGGGCCGCGGTGCTGCACGGCGAGACGGGCGGGATGCCGCCGGCTGCCGACCTCACCGCCGCGCGCGCGCTGCACGAGATCGTCGCGGACCTCGTCGGCGAGCGCGAGGTCAACGGTGTCCACGACGTGAGCGACGGCGGACTCGCGGTCGCGCTGTGCGAGATGGCGTTCGACAGCGAGGTGGGATTCCGCGTCGACCTCACGCTCGGCACCGAGTGCACCGCGGCGGAGGCGTGCTTCGGCGAGTCGACGTCGCGCGTGGTGCTGTCGGTCTCGCCCGAGCGGGTCGCGGGCGTGCTCGGGCGTGCGGTCGCGGCCGGCGTGCCGGCGCAGGTCGTGGGCGAGGCCAAGGGCGACCGTCTCGTCGCCGTGGGCGCGTTCGACGTGCCCCGCGCCGATGCCGAACGCGCCTGGCGCGACGCCCTCCCGCGCCTGCTGACCAGTGGCTGACGGCTACC
The DNA here is from genome assembly GCA_963745645.1 of uncultured Actinomycetes bacterium. Taxonomy (GTDB): domain Bacteria; phylum Actinomycetota; class Acidimicrobiia; order IMCC26256; family PALSA-610; genus CAVUFH01. Next base: position 505,723 of record CAVUYD010000008.1, on the reverse strand, counting down.
GGGGTGGAGGGCTGTAGCCCGCACCCTCGAGCCAGGCGACCACGTCGGCCGCGGACTCCTCGGGCGTCTTGCCCGCCGTCTCGACGCGCACCTCGGGATTCCGCGGCGGCTCGTAGGGATCGGAGACGCCCGTGAATTCGGGGATCTCGCCCGCCCGCGCCTTGGCGTACAGGCCCTTCACGTCGCGCGCTTCGCAGTCCTCGAGCGAGGTCGCCACATGGATCTCGATGAAGTCGTCCATGTAGCCGCGCACTTCGTCGCGCACCGACCGGTAGGGGGAGATCGCCGCGGTCACGGCCACGACGTCGTTGCGCGCGAGCAGGCTCGCGATGAAGCCGATGCGGCGGATGTTGATGTCGCGGTCTTCCTTCGAGAACGTGAGGCCCTTCGAGACGTGCTCGCGCACCTCGTCGCCGTCGAGCAGCTCGACGCGGTGGCCCCGCGCCTGCAGCTCGGTGACCACGATGTTCGCGATCGTGCTCTTGCCGGCCCCGGAGAGGCCGGTGAACCAGAGGCAGAAGCCGGTAGACGGGCCGGTGGCGCTCATCGCTGCAGGTTACGGGAGGGCCCTCGCGTGGGTGAGATAATGGGAGCCTTGGACGTGCACCGGCCAGACGATCATGCCGACGACGATCATCCCGCGAAGCCTGCGGCGTGTTCGGGGTGTACGCCCCCGGGCAAGCGGTCGCGCACGAGACGTACCTCGGTCTGTACGCGTTGCAACACCGCGGGCAGGAGTCGGCCGGCATCGCCGTCAGCGACGGCGAGACCATCACCGTGGTCAAGGACATGGGGCTCGTCACCCAGGTGTTCGACGAGCGTCACCTCGCGCCGCTCGAAGGGCACCTGTCGATCGGGCACGTGCGCTACTCCACGACCGGTTCGAGCACGTGGCGCAACGCGCAGCCGGTCTACCGTTCGGTTGCCGATGCCGGCTTCTCGCTCGGCCACAACGGCAACCTCACGAACACCGAGGAGCTCGCACGCGAGCTCGGCATGCTGCCCGGCGTGCTCTCCTCCGACAGCGAGCTGATCGGCGAACTGCTCGCGCGGGAGTACGGCGACGAGATCCGTTCCGACGGTCGCGACCTCGAGATCGCGTTGCAGCACGTCCTGCCCCGGCTCGCCGGCGCGTTCTCCCTCGTGCTGATGGACGAAGCGCACCTGTTCGGCGTGCGCGATCGCAACGGCTTCCGCCCGCTCGTGCTCGGCCGCACCGAGGGCGGTTGGGTGCTCGCGAGCGAGACGGCCGCACTCGACATCGTGGGCGCGCACTTCGTCCGTGACGTCGAACCCGGTGAGCTCGTCGCGATCGACGCGAGCGGCGTCCGCTCGATTCGCTACGCGGACGCCAACCCGAAACTGTGCCTGTTCGAGTTCGTGTACATCGCCCGGCCGGACACGCACCTCTACGGTCAAGAAGTCCACGCGGTGCGCCAGCGCATGGGCGAGGAGCTCGCCCGCCAAGCGCCCTGCGTCGCCGACATGGTGATGCCGGTTCCGGAGTCGGGTGTCCCGGCCGCGCAGGGTTACGCGCGAGAGTCCGGCATCCCGTACGGCGACGGGTTCGTGAAGAATCGCTACGTCGGGCGCACGTTCATCCAGCCGAGCCAGAAGGAACGCGGCAAGAACGTCCGGTTGAAGCTGAACCCGCTCAAGGACAATCTCAAGGGCAAGCGCGTCGTCGTCGTCGAGGACTCGATCGTGCGCGGAACCACGACGCGCCAGATCATCGCGTTGCTCCGCGAAGCCGGCGCCACTGAAGTCCACTTCCGCGTGTCGTCGCCGCCGTACCGGTGGCCGTGCTTCTACGGGCTGGACACCGGCAAGCGCTCCGATCTGCTCGCGGCCGACATGTCGGTCGGTGAGATCGCCGACTACCTCGGTGTCGACTCGCTCGCGTACCTCGATCTCGAACGCACGATCGCAGCGACGGCGTCGACCGGCGAGTCGTTCTGCACCGCGTGCTTCAGCGGTGAGTATCCGGTGCCGGTTCCCGATCACGACACGAAGCACGCACTCGAGGTGGAGAACCGGACCCTGCACGTGTCCGGCACCATCGATCGCGCGTGACGCCCGACGGCGACTCCGCTCCCGAGGAACGGTTGACCTACGCCGCGGCGGGCGTCGACATCGCGGCCGGAGAGAAGGCCGTCGAGCGCATCAAGGAGCACGTGCGGTCGACGTTCCGGCGCGAGGTCGTCGGCGATCTCGGCGGTTTCGGCGGCCTGTTCGCCCCGGACTGGAAGCAGTACGACGATCCGCTCCTGGTGTCGTCCACCGACGGCGTCGGTACCAAGTCGCTCATCGCCCGGCTCGCGAATCGCCGCGACACGATCGGGATCGACTGCGTCGCGATGTCGGTCGACGACATCGCCGCGCAGGGCGCGGAACCGTTGTTCTTCCTCGACTACATCTCGGTCGGTCATCTCGTCGCCGACGAAGTAGACGAGATCGTCGCGGGTGTCGCAGAAGGCTGCCGCACCGCGCGCTGCGCGCTGCTCGGCGGCGAGATGTCGGAGCACCCGGGCTTGCTCGCGCCCGGTGAGTTCGATCTCGTCGGGTTCGCGGTTGGTGTCGTCGATCGGGCCAAGGTGCTGCCGCAGCGCGTGCGCGCGGGCGACCGCATCGTCGGGTTGGCGAGTCCGGGTCTGCGCTGCAACGGCTACTCACTCGCGCGCGCCGCGCTGTTGGACCGCGCCGGACGCGCGCTCGACGGCCCCGCGTGGTCGGGCGCGCACCATGACCTCGCCGAAGAGTTGTTACGCCCCAGTGTGATCTATTCACCCGCAATGTTGCGCATGACTCGCGAAGCGGACATACACGCGTTCGCCCACGTCACCGGTGGTGGAATTCCGGGCAACCTGGTTCGGGTCTTGCCCGATCGATGCGACGCCATAGTGTCGAACGATTCGTGGGAAGTGCCACGAATCTTTCGCGAGATCCAACACGCCGGCGCAATCGACGCGGGGGAGATGGAACAAGTGTTCAACCTTGGTTTGGGAATGCTCGCGGTGGTCGCCGCCGATGACGCGTTGACGGCAGTCGACGCGGCGCGTACGGCCGGCCACGACGCTTGGCTCGTCGGCGAGATCGTCGACGGTCACGGTCGCGTGCAGATGGTGCCGGCTGGCTGATGCAGTCCCGAATCGCAAGTTCTCGGGTTTCCGCGCGCCGTCGCGCGGTCTGTGCGCTGCTCGCGGTGCTGGCGCTGCCCGCGCTCGCGTCGTGCCGCACCGTCTCCTCGGCGACGCCGCTCGCAACCAGGCTCTGCCACGGCACCGCGCCGAGGCAGGTCGGCAAGCTCGCGAGCGCGCAGATCCAGGAGCTGTCGGGGCTTGCCGCGAGCCGCACGACGGCCGGCGTGCTCTGGGCCAACAACGATTCCGGTGACGTCCCGCGCATCTTCGCCATCGATCGGTCCGGCGCCCTGCGCGCAACCGTCGCGGTGAACGTGCCCGCGGCCGTCGACTGGGAGGACATCGCGATCTACGGCAAGACGATCTACATCGGTGACATCGGTGACAACGGCGCGGTCCGGCCAGCGATCGTGGTGTACCGCGTCGCCGAGCCCGCGCTGACGGCGAAGTCGGTGAACGCGACAGCGTTCACGCTGCGCTACCCGGACGGTCCGCACAACGCCGAGGCCCTCATGGTCGACCCGTTGAAGCGCCAGCTCGTGATCGTGACCAAGGAACTGACCGGCGTGTCGAAGGTGTACGTCACTTCGCTCGACAGTCCGGGCGCGCTCACCGCGGTGAAGACGCTCGCCCTCGGCGCGGGCCGGTTGGTCACGGCGGGTGACATCTCCGCGAACGGCGCGGTCGTGGCGTTGCGTACGTACGGACAGGTCTTCGTGTGGGAGCGGAAGGGCAGCGAAAGCCTCGCGACGACGTTCGCGCGCACCCCGTGCGTGGCGCCGACGCCGACCGAGGCGCAGAGCGAGTCGCTCGCGCTGAGCCCCACCGCCGACCGTTACGACACCTCGAGCGAGGGTGTGGGCGCGCCGATCTGGGAAGTCATCGGCGCTGGGTGATATGCCGGATCTGTCGGGGAATACGACACCTGTACACTGGCAGAACCGGCCTTTCTGTGTGAGTCATCCACATATTGCCGGACCACCCGATGCGCCCGTAGCCTGAGGTTCTGGTGCATGCACGACACACCAGGATCGGCAGGTTCGGACGCGGGGTACGGAGATGCGAAGTGCAACCCCCGAGACCGGATCTTTCACGGAAGAACCTTCGAGCCCACAAGGTGGACGAAATGCAACCCAGTGACGACGACGCCCTTCTCACTCCGTCCGAAGTTGCCGCAATGTTCCGCGTGAACCCGAAGACGGTGACTCGCTGGGCGCGCGCCGGGAAGATCTCGGCGATTCGCACGCTGGGTGGTCACCGGCGGTTCCGCGCCAGCGAGATCCGGCAGTTCCTCGAGCAGGTCGAAGACCCCGAGCGCATCTGATCCCGCCGGGCCGCCTTCAGTGAGACGCGACTGCGGGAACCGGCTGCTTTCGCTGGCCGATCGCCGCATGGGGGAGCTCACCGGTGAACGCGAGGGAGATGAGGGCCAGGAACGCAGCACCGAGGAGACCGGCCTTGAGTGATCGGAGCTGCGCGGTCTCGTAGTCGTCGACCACCGCGGCCGTCGTGGCCTGGTCGAGGCCCGCCTGCTTTGCGGCGCTCTCGATCTGGTCGGACGAGACGAAGCTCAGGTTGGAGCCGGCAGCCACACCGACCTGGTTCGACACCTCAGCGTTGATGCGCGAGTCCTGCTCGACGGTGCGAATGAACGTGTTGGTCAGTCCGAGCAGCACGATTGAGCCGATCAACGCGACGCCGAGGGCCGAGCCGAGCTGCTGGCCGGTGAACTGCAACCCGCCGGCCTCGCTGCGACCCGACTCCTCGACCGATGACTGGATCACGTTGCCGAGCTGCGAGATCATCAGGCCCATCCCGATGCCGAGGACACCCATGCCGATCGCGAATCCGGCGTCGGAGAGTGTCGGCTGGATGGTCGCGAGCAGGATGAGCACACCGGTGATGGTCACGACGAGTCCGCACCGGACGATCGTGCGCACCGGGAAGCGGTTCGACAGCCTCGCGCCGAGTCCGGCGGTCACGAGCATGGTGATGGAGATCGGCAGCATCTTGATCCCGGTCTCGAGCGCATCGAGTCCGAGCACGAGTTGGAGATACAGCGGGACAACGAAGAACGTCCCCATCAGGATCAGGTTCTGGCTGAAGAGCCCAATGACGCCGGCCCGCACTGGTGGGATCCGGGCCAACGAGAGGTGGACGAGTGGGTCGCGCTGCGTCGCCTCGCGGTGCTCCTGCCACTTCACAAACCCCCAGAGCACAACGCACCCCGCGGCGATCACGAAGAGCGTGAGCGAGAAACCGAAGATCGTGATGGGCGAGTTCTTGGGTTCGACCCATCCCCAGGTGCTCGATTCGAGCACGCCGAACACGAACAGTCCCAGACCGGTGGCCGAGAGCACCGAGCCGACGACGTCGAGCTTCGGCGCAGGAGTGGGGCCGGGCGCGTCTCGCACCTTGCGGGTCATGAGCAGGATGAAGCCGGCAATGAAGACTTCGCCGACGAACACAACGCGCCACGTGAGCTCGGTCGTCGCCCACCCGCCCACGATGGGACCGACCGCGATGCCCGCACCCGCGACGCCACCGATCACCGCGTAGGCCGCCTTGCGTCGGGTTCCTTCGAAGTTGCCGGCGATCAATGCGGCGAGCGTGGGGAACACGAGCCCGGCACCGATGCCCTCGAGGATCGACCATCCGAGCGCAAGGACCGCGACCGTCTGCGATACCGCGGTCAAGGCCGAGCCGCACGCGTAGATGATCAGGCCGATGATGAACGCGCGTCGACGACCGATGATGTCACCGATCTTGGCTCCCGTGAGGATGAGCATTGCCATCACCAGGCAGTAGAGGGTGATGACCGCCTGGATGGTGGTCACCGTGGTGTCGAAGTCCTTGACCAGTTGACTGATCGAGACATTCATCACGGACTGGTCGAGCACCATGAGGAACTGCGCCGTGGCCAACGCGACCAGCGCGGCCCCACCCTTGCTCGTCGACGTGTTCATGACGCTCCTACCGGTCGGCCCTGTCTGTCGTGAACAGGTGTCGTCGTACGACCAGCAGTCTCGCGGCGACGGAGATTACGCCGCGCGCCGTCAACAACCCCGGACCTATTCGGAGTCGTCCTCGAACGCGACGATCGCGAGGCCGAGTGCTTCGGCGATGTTGATCGCGCCGGACATGACCCGGGCGGTCCCTACGATCGGAGCGACAGCCACCAAGACGTTCTGGACATCTTCGAGCGTCATGCCCACCTCGGCCCCAGCACCGATATGAGCGAGATACGACGTCGGCCGTGCGTCGACCGCGACGAGGGCGGCGAGGCGAACCGACAACAGCGTGTCCGCGGGAAGGTCGCATCGCTCGAGCGACGCGGCCGTCATTGCGGCGAGCGTTTCGAGTACCGGCATCTCTTCAGCGTCGGTGGGCATGTTCGGCTCCTCTGTCTGACGAGTGGTTGTGTGGTGTGTCGCCTTGCCCGCCCGACGCGGGCGCGGCGAGACAGGCGCTAGCTGAGTTCCTTGGCGGTCTCCTGCACGGCCTGGTCGATGTCCTTCGAGCTCACGTCGTCGAGTTCTTTGCGATGTGCTTCTCCGCCTTCAGTCCGGCCTTGTCGAGCGCCGCTTCGATCGTGGACTCGCCGACGACGAGCAGCGCAGCCTCGCCCGTGTCGATGAGCTCGCCGAACTCCTTTGACGTCGGAACGGGACATGCCCTTCCACAAGTGGCCGCCTACACCGCCGATGCCGGCACCGACGATCGCCGCTGATCCGATGATCGACGGTGGGAACAACATCCCGACGACCGCACCGACCGCGATGCCGCCCCACGCGCCATGGCGAGTCGCGGTCTCGTCCTTGTTGACGTGAACCTTGCCGCTGTCGTCCTTGGTGACCACCGCGGCGTCGTACGTACCGACCGCGCCGACCGAGTGGAGGTCCTTCACGACCTCATAGTCGTCTCGTGCCACAGCTTCACTCGGATACGTACCGATGTAGATGAAGACACCATCTGCCTTTGCCATGTTGTCTTCCTCGATTTCGTTCGTGAATTTGGTTGAAGCACAAATCCGCCGGCTACCCGGTTGTCACGACCACGTAGGGGTCGGCCGGCCGGGTGACGATGTAGGAGAACACACCGATGACCGGGACGAACACGATGAAGAGGAACCACATTGCCTTGGCCACACCGTGGTGGTCCGTGCGCCGGAAGTTGTCGATGAACGCCCAGATGACGATGAAGATCCACAAGACGAACAGCGCGAACAGGAAGATGCTCCAAAACACCGAGAGCAACGGGTAGTCATATGCCAACATCACATACTCCTCGGCTGAGTCGCTGACCCGTCGAGCGGGCGGTGCGGTACACGGAACTCCTCGCTGCGGACGCTCTCAATGATCCCGCGCCGACGCAACGGTGGCTATCCCATTCCGGCAGTGCTGCGGAGAGTCGACGCGAAACGTGCCGATGACTCGCTGTCGCACCGAGAACTCCTAGCGCGCGGCTGGAAGCTCAGGTGGACGAGTGCAACCGCCGACCGAGCGTCGTGCTCGGTGACTCGCCGAACAGCGCCCGGTACTGGGCGGCGAAGCGGCTCAGGTGCCAGAAACCGAAGTCGGACGCGGCGCGGCCGACCGTGTCGTGTCCCGGCGACCCGTGCAGCAACGCGTGCCGGACCTCGTGCAGGGCGATGACACGCAGATACGAAGTCGGCGACATCCCGTAGCAGTCGTGGAACGCATGACGGACCCACCGCTCCGACGCGCCGGACGCCACGCAAAGATCGGCAAGCGTCACGCCTTGGTATCGCGCATGAGCCGCATGATCCTCACACGCTCGCACGACGCGCAGACTGTTCAGGCGCGTGCGCGGTGCGTGCAGCGGCCCATTGTTCTCAGTGGCGACTGATCGCACCGCGAGCTCGACCAGCGACTCGCCCAGCGCGGTCGCGCCGGCGTCGCTCACGCTGCCTTCGCGTCGGTCGCGAGCCGTGCGCAGTACGAACTCGAACGCGTCGTCCAGGCGCGGCCAATCCACCGCGCTCACCGAGCGGACCTCGCCGCGGCCCGGAAGGTCGAGCTCGATTCCCAGCGCCTCTGCCGTCCGATCCAGCGCCTCCGGTGCGAACGACACGATCCCGAACTGAGCGGGCTCGCCGATCACGCCTGCGATCTCGGCGTCCTCACCCCACACGTGAAGCACGTCCGGCGTCAGTGCCTCGCCCTTGAAGTGGCCGGACACGGCGCGTCGGAGCGGAGTGAACATGCCGATGCGATGCGTCGCCGTCTCACCCGCCGTCGCGATCGGAAACGAATAGTCGCCGACCTCGACGAGAACATCACCGAGGTCGGCATGTGCCACCTCGGCGCGGATGGCACCGGGACGCAACGTCTTCGGCGCCGTGCGTGCGGAGTCGACCGTGTCGACCAACTCGTCGATGGTCTGTGATGACGCGGCGACGTGCAACGAACACGATCGATCTTCTACCGCGCGCCTGCGTCACGGCCGTAGAGCATCTCGATTGTTGCGGCAGGGTCTTTGGCCCCTATCCCGGCCCGGGACCGGCAGCGTGCCGATGGCGGATAGACGCGGCCGACGGAGCCAACGATGCTCGATGAGGACGTCCGCGAAGCGCGGCGATCTCCATCGACACGAGGAGCGCACAATGAGTGACGAACGACCCCTGCTGGACACCGTCCTCGAGATGACGGCCGACTCGGTCAAACGTGCCGACCTGGATGACCGCGACCTGATGATGGTCCGGCTCACCGCGCTGGCGGCAGTGAACGCGCCCCCGGGTTCGTACTTGCTGAATCTTGCCGCGGCCGCCAACACCAGTTTGACCGCGGAAGACGTCCGCGGCGCTCTCGATCGCTGCCGCCCCGATCATCGGCACACCCAAGGTCGTGTCGGCCGCCAGCGCGATCGCCACTGCGCTCGGCATGGCGATCGAGCTTGAGGAAGCAATCCAGATTGAAATGTCGTCCTGACCGGTCACCAAAACATCGGCAACTCGGAGATGTCGCCGGCCGTATCAATCACGAGGGATGAAACGATGCTCAGGTTTCGATGTTCGATCCGGACCGCGGCGGCAACGCTTGCACTGAGCGGGTTGGCGTTCGCGTTGGCGGGCTGCGGGTCGAGCGGTAGCTCGAAGTCGACTTCGAACACTTCGTCGCCGTCGCCCACGGTGTCGGCCACGACACCGAGCACGAGTTCGGGGACGACTGCGGATACGAGTCCGGTGTGCCACTCCGTCAGCGAGCTCAAGAGCTCGATCTCCACGCTCACGAGCCCGTCGACCCTCACGGGAGGCAAGAGCAGCGTTCAAGCAGCGACCGATGCGGTGAAGCAGAACGTCGACAACCTGGCGACGACCGTGAAGTCGGGTGACAAGCCGAAGGTCGATGCGTTGCAGTCGTCCATCACGGATCTCCAGAAGGCCATCGATGACCTCAGCGGGAATGGAGTCAGCGGAATGACCAAGGTCGCAACCGCGGCGCGCAACGTCGCGACCTCCGCCCAGGCCCTCCTGACCGCGTTGGAAGCCGGCTGCCCGTCCAGCTGACTCTTGCCACCGCCGAGCGTGTCTGAACGAAGGAAGAAGATCGTGACGAAAGTCGTGCACCCGAGTGTGGAGGAACGAAAGGCGCAGGGGAAGGCCGCGCGCCAACAGGCCGCTCCCGCGGACCACGCCGGGTGGACGCCCGCGCCGGACCGACCTGATCCCGTTGCGTTGCTCGAAGCGCAGAACGCGACGCGCGAGCCCGATCTCGTGCCCGTCCGTCACGGGCGCATGATGGTCTCGCCGTTCACGTTCTATCGCGGTGCGGCGAAGATCATGGCCGACGACCTGAAGGACACGCCTACCGCGGGACTCAACGTTCAACTGTGTGGCGACGCGCATCTCTCGAACTTCGGCGTGTACGCATCGCCGGAACGAAGCCTGGTGTTCGACCTGAACGACTTCGACGAAACGCTCCCCGGTCCGTTCGAGTACGACGTCAAGCGCATGGCCGCGAGCTTCACCATCGTGGCGCGCAACAACGGTTTCAGCAAGGCCGACGCCTGCGTCGCGACGCGTTCGTCGGTGACGGCCTATCGAGAGGCCATGATCGAGTTCTCCGGGATGTCGACGTTGGACATCTGGTACGCGCACCTGTCGGAACAGGACCTGATGAGCGCGATCAGCATCGCGGCGCGCTCGATCGAGAGCCCCGGCAAGAAGAAGGAAGCGAAGGCCGTCGAGAAAGGAGCGGAGAAGGTCGCGGCGAAGGCGCGCACACGCGACAGCCTGCAGGCTCTGTCGAAGCTCGCCGAGCTCGTCGACGGTCGTTACCGGATCATCAGCCAGCCGCCGATCGTCGTCGGCTTGGCGGAGGCGGCCGCGAGCATCGGTATCCCCGCCGACCAGATCGAGGACACGATCCACGAGCAGTTCCGCGCCTACCGGGCAACGCTGCAAGATGACCGTCGCCACCTGCTCGAGCGCTTCGAGGTCGTCGACGCCGCCCGCAAGGTCGTTGGTGTCGGCAGCGTCGGCACCCGCGCCTTCATCGTCCTGTTGCAGGGTCGCGACCAACAGGACCCGCTGTTCTTGCAGGTCAAGGAGGCGACCGCGTCGGTGCTCGAGGATCACCTCCCGAAGAGCCGCTATCGCCAGGCCGGTGAGCGGGTGGTCCAGGGTCAGCGGATGATGCAGGCCGCCAGCGACATCTTCTTGGGCTGGACGAAGGGTGCCCAGGACAACCGCTACCTGTACTGGCGACAGTTACGCGACATGAAAGGTTCCGCGGTGATCGAAACGATGGTCCCCGACGCGCTCGCGTTCTACGCCCGCATCTGCGGCCAAACGCTGGCGCGGGCCCACGCCCGCTCAGGCGACCCGATCGCCATCGCCGCGTATCTCGGCAAGAAGGACCGCTTCGACCAGTCGATCACCGACTTCTCCGAGCGGTACGCGGATCAAAACGAACAGGACTACCAGGCGTTCACGAAAGCGATCCGGTCGGGCCGACTGCAGGCACTCGAAGGAGTCTGATCATTCGTAGCTGGCACGAGAGCACGGTGTCGAACGTCATCAGCACTCGGACAAGCCGTTGACGTGCAGTTTCGTGGTGGCCGGGACCGGCGTCGATCCGGTGACCTCGCGCTTTTCAGGCGCGCGCTCTGCCAACTGAGCTACCCGGCCGGGTTATGGGAGCGGTCCTGACGGGATTTGAACCCGCGGCCTCCGCCTTGACAGGGCGGCGTGCACTCCAAACTGCACCACAGGACCGTGTTCGCTGATTGCTGGTCGGCGAGTCGATCGCCTCCCGTGCCCCCAGGGGAGTTCGAATCCCCGTTACCGCCTTGAAAGGGCGGCGTCCTAGGCCACTAGACGATGGGGGCTCGTCTCCACTGGAGAACGGGCATCGTAGCGCACCACCGTTCCCCGCCTCCGGGGGATCCATCGCTACCGTTTCCCCGATGCGGCACTCCCCGACCCGACGCGCGCGGGCCCTCGCCGGCGTGGTCGGAGGCGTGGTCGCGGGTGTCGTCGCCGTCACCGCGATCCTCGGCGCCTGCAGCGCCGGCGGCGGCGGTGGTGGCGCGGCCGCGGGCGGATCGGTCGACAACCACGAGGCCTGCGCGCGGCTCGATCAGCTCGATCGCGGTGCCGACGCCATCGCGCGGGCGAACATCGCGGACCCCGACGAGTTCCGGACGGACTTCGACCGGGCGGTCGACTCCTATGTCACCGCCCTCGCGAAGTTGCGCACGGCCGCGCCGGCGTCGTTGCACGAACCCATCGACGAGCTCCGCCGCGACGTGTCGCACCACGACTTCGCGAGCGGCGCGCCCGTGCGCGCCCGGCTGGCCGAGTTCGCGACGAAGGAGTGCGGCGCGCCGCCGACCTCCACGCCGAAGCACCCCTGAACGATTCCCCCGAATCTCTCTCCGGACGGTCGGTTCGACCACGGAGTGAGAAATTCTGGCAATCGCCGAGGTCAAGAAATCCCGCGGGTGGCGCCGGCAGGTGCCGATAAATCCCGTGAATGCGGGGATCAGAACTGGCGAGGACACGCTCGGCGCGGCTGCTCAGAGTGGTCGCAGTCTTGATGCTGATGGTCGGCGTCCTCGTGCCCGCGGGCCGCGCCGGTTCGGTGCCCGGCGACCAGGACAACGACGGCATCCCCGACACCGTCGAGAATCCGCCGCTGTCGAGCTCGCTGCTCACGAACGGCGGCTTCGAGTCGCCCGGCGGTGTGGTGACGTACGTGCAGATCCCGGACTCGACGGTTCCCGGCTGGTCGACGACGGCGAGCGACGGGCTCATCGAGCTGTGGCACACCGGGTTCAACGGCGTCCCCGCGGGCGTGGGGACGCAGTTCGCGGAGCTGAACGCGACCCAACCCTCAACCCTCTATCAAGACGTCGCGACGACGCCGGGTGAGACGATCGAGTGGAGCCTGCTCCACCGGGGTCGCGGTGGTGTCGACGTGATGCGCGTCATCATCGGGCCGCCCGCCGGTCCGCTCGTCGCGCAGGGCGCCGACATCTCCGACGGCACTGCGGCATGGGGTCGCACGACGCGCCGCTACACCGTGCCGCCGGGGCAGACCGTGACGCGCTTCGGGTTCATGGCCGTGTCCGCGGTCGGCGGCGCGTCGATCGGAAACTTCCTCGACGACATCACGTTCTCGCCGGTGCCGCGCGACACGGACCTCGACGGCATCCCCGACTACCTCGACACCGACAGCGACAACGACGGCATCCCGGACGCCGTCGAAGCGGGCCCGGCGCCCGGCACGCCCGTGGACTCGGACGGCGACGGTATCCCCGACTACATCGACACCGACAGCGACAACGACGGCCGCCTCGACGACGCGCTGCACGTGCAGGTCACCAAGACCGTGTCGCCCACGACCGTGGTCGTCGGCGGGACCGTGACGTGGTCCATCGGCGTCACCAACCTGATGGACGTGCGCAACAACCCGGCGACGTTCTCCGTCGCCGACACGTTGCCCGCCGGGAGCACCGTGACCGGTGTGACCGTCACCGGCGCCGGGACCACGCCGGGCACCAGTTCGTTCTCGGGCAACACGTTCAGCGTGACCGGCGCGACCGCCAACAAGAACGCGACGGCGACGGTGACCGTGACCGCGACGATCGCGCCGGGCGCGACACCCGGCACGGTCACGAACCAGGCGACGGTGAACTCGGTCGGCCTGATCACCGGCGCGGCGACCGCGCTCTCGGATGACCCCGCGCAGGCCGGCGCGACCGATCCGACGCCGCTCACGATCCTCGGGTCGGCGAACCTCTCGATCACCAAGACCGACAGCCCCGACCCGGTGCTCGCCGGGACGCCGTTGGCGTACACGATCACCGTCACCAACGCGGGGCCGTCGACCGCGCACGGCGTGACCGTCGTCGACACGTTGCCTGCGGGTGTCGACGCGGGCGCGTTGCCGGCCGGGTGCAGCGGCACGACGACGATCACCTGCACGCTCGCCAACATCGCGGCCGGCGGTTCCACGCCGATCGTCGTGCCGGTGAACGTCGGGCCCGCGACGCGGGGTTCGCTCTCGAACACCGCGACCGTCTCGACCACCGACCTCGACCCGGTGCCGGGCAACAACGACCGCGACCGCGACGACGACGGTCACGACTCGCGCCGACGTCAGCATCACCAAGTCGGATGCGCCCGACCCGGTGGTCGCCGGCATGCCGCTGTCGTACACGCTGCACGTCGCCAACACGGGTCCGTCGACCGCGACGGGCATCGTCGTGACCGATCCCGTGCCGGCCGGCTTCGTCGTCAACGTCGGCGCGCTCCCGGCCGGCTGCGTGCTCGCCAGCGGCACCGTCACGTGCTCGCTCGCCAACCTCGGGCCGGGTACTGCTTCCGACGTGGTGATCGCCGGGACCGTCGCGTCGACCGTGTTGCACGGCGCGACGCTCACCGACACCGCGACCGTGACGCGCACCGAGCCCGATCCCAACACGGCGAACGACACGTCGACCGCGACCACCGGCATCAACCGCGTCGCGGATCTCTCGCTCACGAAGTCGGATGCGCCCGACCCCGCGCACGGGCGGTCCGCTCACGTACACCCTGAACCCGGTGAACAACGGCCCGTCGGTCGCGACCGGGCCGGTCACCATCGTCGACAACCTGCCGCCCGGCTTCACCGTCACCAACGCCGGTGGGTGCGCGGTCTCGGGCCCGACGGTGACCTGCACCGTTCCGGGTGGTGCCGCCGTGGGTGCGTTCGGGCCGTTCACGATCACCGGCACCATCGACCCGTCGCTGCCACCGGGCACCGTGCTCACCAACACCGCGTCGATCCGAGCGCGGCGCCGGACCCGACTCCGGGCAACAACACCGCGACCGCCTCGACCACGGTCGACGGGCTCGCCGATCTGTCGATCACCAAGTCCGCGACGCCGGACCCGGTCGTTGCGGGGCAGAACGTCACATACACAGTCACCGTCACCAACCAGGGACCGTCGGACGCCGCCGGGGTGAACGTCTCCGACTTCCTCCCGGCGGGCGTCGCGTTCGTGTCCGCGATACCGAGTCAGGGGAGCTCCGCGGCTGGGCCCGGCCTCGTGACGTGCACCATCGGCACACTCCCGTCGAGCACGCGACGCGCACGATCACGATCGTCGTCACCTCGCCGTCGAACCCGGGCCCAGCGACGTCGCTGACGAACACCGCGATCGTCGGCGCGACGACGCCCGACCCGAATCCGGGCAACAACCTGACGACGCTCACGACCGGGATGATCCGCCGCACCGACCTGTCGATCACGAAGGTGGCGACGTCGTCACCCGGCGTCGCAGGCCAGAACCTCGGCTACACGCTGACCGTCGCGAAAGCGGGTCCGTCCGCGGAGTACGGCGTGGTGGCCACCGACATCCTGCCGTTCGGTGTCGGGTTCGCAGGTGCCTCGGCGAGCCAGGGTTCCTGCGGTGCGGCCGCGGGGGTCGTGACCTGCAACCTCGGCACGCTCGATGCCGGCGGCGTGGTCACCATCAACGTCGTGATCGCGATCCCGTCGGGCTTCGGCGGCCTGTCCGTCACGAACAACGCGAACGTCGGTCCGACCGGCCTCGACACCAACCCGGCCGACAACGCGACCTCAGTGACGACGCCCGTCACGCACGTCGCCGACGTCTCGCTCACGAAGAGCGCGGCGCCCAATCCGGTGGTCGCGGGCGGCGCGCTCACCTACGCGCTTCACCGCGTCGAACGCGGGTCCGTCCGACGCCATCGGCGTGCTCGTGAACGACACCTTGCCGCCCGGCGTCACCTTCGTCGCCGCGCCCGGCTGCACCTTCGGTGGTCCCAGCAGCGTCGCGTGCCCGATCGGCGCGCTGGCCAGTGGTGCGACCGCGGTACGGGCCATCACCGTGACGGTCGACCCGGCGGCGCTCGACGGTTCGCTGCTCACGAACACCGCCTTCGTCAACGGGATCTACAGCGACCCGAACCTGGGCAACAACTTCGCGCTGGCGTCCACGAACGTGGCAAGCGCGTCGCCGACCTGCAGTTCACGAAGACCGAGAGCGTCGATCCCGTCGTCGCCGGTCAGCAGCTCACGTACACGCTCACGACGCACAACAACGGTCCGTCGAACGCGTCGGGTGTCGTGATCACCGATGCGCTGCCGCCGCTCGTCACCTTCGCCTCGGCCAGTCCGGATTGCGCGAGAAGCCGCGGGAGTCGTGACGTGCAACGTGGGCGTGATTCCGTCGGGCGGCACGGTATCGACGACGGTCACCGTGGACGTTCCCACGGCGACGCCGGCCGGAACCGTGATCGGCGAAACCACGCGGATGCCGTCGGCAACGAGCTCGATCCGAACCCCGCCGACAACGGTGCCGATGCCCGCGACAACGACTGCACGCGGCTCGCCGACGTGTGGATCACCAAGACCGCGGCGCCGGATCCCGTTGCTGCGGGTACCGACCTCACGTACCACGTCACCGCGACGAACAACGGACCTTCGAATGCGGCGGCGGTGACGATCACGGATGCATTGCCGCCGGGCACATCGTTCGTGACCGCGAGTGCGGGCTGTACCGAGACGGCCGGCACCGTGCAGTGCGACTTCGGTGAGGTCGCGTTCCAAGCGACCGTCGACACGACGATCACCGTGCACCTCGATCCCTCGATGCCCGATGGCAGCACCATCACGAACACCGCGACCGTGCAGTCGACCGATTCCGACCCGCAGCCCGCGAACAATTCCGCGACCGCGACGACCGGTGTCAACGCGGTCGCCGACCTCGAGCTCGCCAAGACCGCAGCGCCGAACCCCGCCGTCGGTGGTCAGGACGTCACGTACACGTTGACCGTGACGAACCACGGCCCGTCCGACGCGCTCGCCGTCGCGGTCGCCGACACGTTGCCCGCCGGCACCACACTGGTCTCGGCCGTGCCGGAGCAGGGCTCCTGCACCGCCGCGGCCGGCACGGTGACGTGCGGCCTCGGCACGGTCACCGCACTCGACACGGTCTCGGTCGACGTGATCGTGACGGTCGATGCCGGCGCGCTCGGTCAGCTCGACAACACCGCGACGGTCTCGTCGCCCACGTCCGATCCCAGCCGCACGAACAACACCGCGACCGCGTCGGTGGACGTCACCGCGGCCGCCGACCTCTCGCTCACCAAGGCGCTCGAATCGACACCACTCGTGCCCGGCACCGATGCCGCCTACCTCCTCACCGTGCACAACGCGGGGCCGTCGGCACGTGACCGCGGTGACCGTGACCGACACCCCGCCGCCGGCGCTCACCTACGTGTCGGCGACCGGCGGTACGTGCAGCGGCGCGGGACCGATCACCTGTGACCTCGGCACCATCGCATCGGGCGCGACGAAGGTGCTGCGCATCGTCGTGGCCGTCGACCCGGCCGCGACCGGTTCGATCGTGAACACCGCGACCGTCACGAGCGCGAGTGGGGATCCCGACCCGTCGAACAACACCGGCACCGCCGACCGCGCCGGCGCAACCGCAGTTCGCCGTGCACCTCACCAAGACCGTGACCGCGCACTACCAAGCGGGTGGCGAGGTCACGTTCGTGATCCAGGCCACCAACGACGGGCCGTCGACCGCCGCCCGGCGCGCACATCACCGACCCGCTCCCCGCGACGATCGAGGCCGCGTCGTGGACGTGCGCGTCCGGCTGCACGCCCGCGTCGGGCACGGGTGACGTCGACACCGTTGCCGACATCGGGCCCGGTGCGACCGTGACGGTCACGGTGAACGCCACCGTCGCCGCCGACGCCGATGGTGCGATCGTCAACACCGCGTCGATCGTCGCCGACGGCATGGTCGAGAGCGTGACCGCCGAGGCCAGCGCGTCGCCGACGGCCAACGTGGTGCGGGGCGATGTCTTCGCGGACACCAACCACAACGGCGTCAAGGATGCGGGCGAGTCCGACATCTCCGGTGTCACCGTGACGCTGATCGGCCCCGGCACCGACGGCACCTTCGGCACCGCGGACGACGTCCTGCTCGACTCCACGGTGACCGCGAGCCCGTTCCAGTTCGCCGACGTCGGTGCGGGATCGTTCCGCATCGCAGTGGTC
This sequence comes from uncultured Actinomycetes bacterium, assembly GCA_963745645.1. Lineage (GTDB taxonomy): Bacteria > Actinomycetota > Acidimicrobiia > IMCC26256 > PALSA-610 > CAVUFH01. The sequence goes on along the minus strand of CAVUYD010000008.1, from coordinate 488,037 downwards.
ACGTCCACGCTGCCGAAGGGCTACCGCGCCACGGGCGACAACGACGGCAACACGGATTCACGCGTTGATGTGGCGCTCGCGGCCGGGCACTCGCGCACGGATCTCGAGTTCGGCTACGTGCCGCCCACGGTCGACGCCACCACGACCAATATGAACGACGGCGCCAAGACCGATGACGGCGCGTTGCCGTTCACCGGTGGTGATCCGTACCGTCTCGTCATGATCGGGTTCGGCGCGCTGGTGATCGGCGCGTGCATGTGGCGGTCACGCATCCGCCGCTCCGCCTGACGTCAGCGGGGTTCGAGCACCAGGATCGGGATCACGCGGTCGGTCTTCGTCTGGTACTCGTCGTAGGGCGGGTACGCGTCGGTCGCGTACTTCCACCATTCGTTCCGTTCGTCGCCCTCGAGCTCACGCGCTGCGGAGGTCGTAGACGTTCGCACCGTCCTGCAGCGTGACCTCGGGGTCGTCGCGCAGGTTGAGGTACCAGACCGGGTGTTTCGGGGCACCGCCGAGCGACGCGACGACGGCGTACTTGCCGTCGTGCTCGACGCGCATGAGTGGCGTCTTGCGGACTTTGCCGCTGTGGCGGCCTTTCGTCCAGAGCACGATGACGGGCAACCCGTTCAGCTCGTTGCCTTCGGTGCCCCCACTCTCCTCGTACTGGCACACCTGCTCGCGCGCCCACTCCCACGGGCTCGGCTCGTACTCACCCTGTAGCGGCATCCGGCGAGTCTACGAACGGCGCGACCGCTTTCCGGCCCCCGGTGTTTTCGACTCTGTCGTCAGAAGCCCGCGCAATCCGCGGGGGATTCGACTTTGATGGCAAACCTCGCGGCCGGAGGTTCGGCGCGGGAAGTTGGAACCGACGCGTCCCGAGCGGTGTCGGACCGCGTGACGACCCGAGTCGTCGACGGATCCGGCCGCGAAGGAGCGTGCGATGCGAGCTCGGTTGGTGTTGGGAATCGTCGCGGGGGTGCTCGCGCTGTCGACGGGTGTCGCCGGCGCGAAAGGACCGACCGGCGGTGAGCTGACGGGTGAAGGCCTGGCCGCGCCGATCGCGCTCTCCGGTGGTGAGGGCACCGGCACGGGTGAGGGGCTGGTCATGCAGTCGGGGTTCTTCGCGGCCGCGTTCCAGGAGGTGCCCGATCCGATGCTCGACGCGCGCCCGGCCGGTGACCTCGGCCCGAAGCTCACGATCACGTGGCAGCTGAGCCCGGCGCCGGGAGCCGACGCGCTGAAGCAGGACATCTACCCCTACGCCGACGGCGGACCGGTCACGTACATGGCGCCGGGTCAGCGGTTCTACGACACCGAGCAGACGCGCGGCGGCTGGTACCGCGCCTCGCCTGCGCTGCTGACCACGTTGGAACAGCTCGGCGTGCCTTCGCGCGCGGTCCTCGTGGCGCACCGGGGCACCCGCGCCGTCCGCGCTCCGGTCACCGGTCGTGGCGAGCAGCGGGACGCGCGTGCCCTGGCTGCCGATCGGTGCGACCCTGGTGATCGTGGCTGCCGCGGTGACGTCGCTCGTCCTCCTCCGCAAGCGCCAGAACATCGTGCCGAGCACCGGCTGAGCACCGCGACCATCGGTGGAGGGCCGTCCACTCGACGAACGGGCGCTGCTGCAACAGGCGCGGGCCGGTGATCTCGATGCGTTCGCGACGCTGCTGCGCGCCCACGAGGCCGCGGCACGCGCGCTCGCGCGGCTCCTGTGCGGTGAGGACGGTGACGACGCGACCCAGGAGGCGTTCGTGAAGAGCTGGTCGGCGCGGCACCGGTACCGCGGTGACGCGCCGTTTCGCAGCTGGCTGTTGCGCATCGTCGCGAACGAGGCCCGGAACCGTCGCCGCGCGCGCAGCCGCCGGCAGATGTACGAGCTCCGCGAGGCCGCGGATCGCGCCTCGGGTGGGGCGGCCCCCTCGCCCGAGGTCGCGGTCCTCGAACGCGAACGTCGCGACACGCTGCGCGCCGCGGTCGACGCGCTGCCCGACCCGCTCCGCGAAGTGGTGGTGTGCCGCCACCTCATGGGCCTCGGTGAGGCGGAAGCGGCCGCGGTCCTCGAAGTGCCGCCCGGCACCGTCAAGTCCCGGCTCTCACGCGCGCTCGACCGGCTGCGCGCGGAACTGTCCGAACCGATCGAGACCAGAGGCACCGATGCCTGACACCGCCGACCCGCTCGTCCTCGAACTGCAGGACCTCGGCCGCAGCCTGACCGCGCTCGATCCGGAGGTCGACATCGTCACCCGCGCGCTCGCGCAGATCGAGCGCGACACCGGCCGCACCCGCACGTGGCGCCGGGTCGGTGTGGGCGCGGCGGTCGCGGCCGCGATCGCGCTCCTCGTGCTCGTCATCCCGCCCGCCCGCCGCGCCGTCGCGGACCTGTTCGGCATCGGTGGAGAACGCATCACTCGCACGACGTCGGTCCCGAGCAACCTCGGCACTCGATTCGACCTCGGGCGGTCGATCGACGTCGACGCCGCCCGGCGCAACGCGCCGGCGCCGATCACGATCCCCGACAGCATCGGCGCGCCTGCCGCTGCATTCGTGGGCCGGCCCGCGGGCGGGACGTCGTTCGTCTGGGAGCCGTCACCGCGGCTGCCCCGCGTCTTCGACTCCGACATCGGGTTGCTGCTCACCGAGTTTCCCGGCCGGCTCGATCGACCACTGGTGGCGAAGGAGCTGCCGCCGGGCACGACGATCGAACCGGTCAACGTTGCCGGCGCCACCGGCTACTGGCTCGGCAACGGCGTGCACGAGTTCTTCTATCTCGACGCCGACGGCAATCCGCAGCCGGACACCGCGCGCCTCGCCACGAACACCCTGCTCTGGGAACGCGACGGCGTGACCTACCGGCTCGAGTCCGCCCTCGATCGTGACGCCGGGCTCGCGCTGGCGCGTCAGCTCACGCCGGCGCGCTGACGTCGGGCCGCCGTCGGGCGCGTAGCCGCTGGCGCAAGATGTGCGCGTACGACACGACGATGCACGCGGCAACGAAGAGCTGCACGTACGCGTCTGCGCCGTGTGGGTAGAGGCGCCCGGTCAGGTAGTGGTCCACGAACCCGTTGCGGTACGGCGCCTCGCCGCCGTGCCGCCGCAGCGTCTTCTCGAGACCAGTCAGCGGGCAGTCATAGTGCACTGTCACGCTGATCAGCGCGGCCGCGACCGCGGCGAGGTGGACCGGCACCAGACGCGGCCACTTCCACGCGAGGAACCCACCGAGTGGGATGAACGCGATGTACACGAGGTGGACGGCAACCACGCGATCGGCCAACCCGCGATCGATCATCGCCGTCGACGATACGACCGCAGTGCGTCATGCCGGTCGCGTCTCGGAGGTCACGCTTCAGTACACCGACCAGCCGCCGTCGATGTAGAGGTGTTGGCCGGTCACGAAACTGGAAGCGTCGCTCGCCAGGAAGACGATGGTGCCGTCCAGCTCGTCTTCACGGCGGCGCGCTTCAGCCCGGTGTGCCCTTCGACCCACGCGACGAGGTCGGGATCCTGCAAGTGGCCGGAGAGCCGGGTCGGGAAGAACGCCGCGAAGCTCAGGAGACGGTCGTGGGCAGTCGCACGTACCGCCGGTTGTCGAGGAGACCGGACTCCGGCTCCTCGACGAGCCGCGTCGCGCCGAACATCGTCCGGGCTTCGGCGTGGGCGACCTCACCGCGGAACAGCACCCGGCCGAAGGCGTCGAGCACGCGCAGCCGCGCCCGCAGCAGCGAGTAGCGGCCGCCTCGGCGGAGCTGGACCACCGCGATGTCCGGCCACTCCGCGACGTACCAACCTTCGTCGGTGCCGAACGTGCGGGCCCAGAGCCCGTCGGGCTGGAGGTAGAGCCCGCGCTCGTCGGCCCGCAACGAGCCCGACGTCAGGAAGAACCGCGCCGCACGCAGATGCCGCAGGGCGCGGTCGGGCGACGGCGAGGTCACACAGTGAGGGAACGGTGAAGCAGACATCGGGTACTTCGCGATATCGACCCGAGCGCGAGGCGCCTTGATCCGCCCGTGCGCGCCCTCCAGGGGAACCGAACGCCGGATGCGGGTGTTCTACGCCACGAAGCCACACGAGCATCGGGCAAACTGGTGGGCTTCCCGGGTCGCTAGCTCAACTGGCAGAGCATCGGGCTTTTAACCCGCAGGTTCAGGGTTCGAGTCCCTGGCGACCCACCGGCAAGAGGGAGTGGCGCGGCGAGCACCCGCTGAGCAAGAAGTGCTGGGACCTTCGGCCCTGCCCACCACTTCCCGAATCCTCGAGTCTGTGACCATGCGCCTCGAATGCGCCACGCGGCTGACCTCGCCGTCGAAGTGAACACCGTCGGAACGGTCGGACCGACGCGCGAACCGCGCGATGTGGCGCGCGGTCGCGGTCCCGAGCGAGCACGGTGGTTGGGGTCTCACGCTCGAGCCCGCGCTGCTCGGGTTGCTCGTGGCGCCATCGGGCGCGGGGTTCGCGCTCGCGCTCGCGGCCGTGGTCGCGTTCGTGGCGCGCACACCGGTGAAGCTGGTCGCCGCCGACCTCTGGCGCCGGCGCTGGTTGCCGCGTACTGCGCTCGCGGCGACGATCGCGGCGATCGAGCTCGTGCTGTTGGGCGTGCTGGCGATCGCCGCGGTGCAGTGGGCCGGTTGGTCGTGGCTCGTGCCGGTCGCGATCGCCGCGCCCTTGGTGGCAGTGGAGCTGTGGTTCGACATGCGCAGCCGGAGCCGGCGCCTCGTTCCCGAGCTGGGTGGCGCGGTGGGGATCGCGGCAGTGGCCGCCGCGATCGCGCTGGCCGACGGCAAGCCCGTGCCGCTCGCCGCCGGCTTGTGGTTGGTCCTGGCCGCGCGAGCGGTCGCCTCGATCCCGTTCGTGCGACTGCAGATCGCGCGGCTGCGGCACGGGGCGGGGCCGGTCACGACGAGCGACCGGGCGCAGGTGTGCGGCGTGGCCATCGCGGCACTGGCGGTCGTGCTCGATCGGAGCCTGGCCCTCGGGTTCGCCGCGGTCCTCGCGTTGGCCGCGGTGCAGGCCGTGTGGGTGCGTCGGCCACCGGTTCCGGCGAAGGTGCTCGGTGTCCGCCAACTCCTTCTCGGAATCGGGTTGGTGATCGTCACCGCGGTCGGCGTGCTCGTTTGGTAGCGGCGGTGCTGCGTTCGCCGGCGCGGCCTCCGCGCAGGGCGTTGCGCCAGGGGGTGAGGTCGAGCTTGGGGTAGCGCTCGGCCGTGAGGTCGAGGAGTTCCGCGGTCCAGATCGGGTGGCCGGGCTGGGGGAAACCGAAGAGGTCGAGCTCGCGCGGCGTGCTGCCTTCGGCGTACTCGACCCAGTTGTGCGACGTCGCGCGCGACTGGTTCGCGGTGAAGCCGATCCAGTCGTGGCCCGCGATCTTGTAGCTCACGTTGAGCAAGAAGCGCGCCCCGCCGGGCTTCGTGAGATCGACACCGCGGTGGAACACGTCGGTGCGGTACGCGAGCAGTGAGCCGCGAACGCCGGGCGCGGGACGTTCGGCGGCGTAGGGCCCGGGGTCGTTGTCGGGCCAGAGGAGCGGCACCGCCGTCGAGTAGTCCTTCGTCGCGTCGAGCGGCGCGAGGTGCGTGGGCGCGTTGCCTTCGTCGACATCCGAGAGATACAGGAACGACTCGACGTGCCACCACGGCGCCTCCATGACCGCGGGCAACCACGAGTGGTTGCGGTCGGTGTGCATGGGCTGCTCGTAGTTGGTGGCGCCCGTGTACTTCGCACCGACCTGCGCTTGGTAGAGCCGGATGTCGGTTTCGGCCAGTGCGCGTTCCATGAAGTCGACGATCGCCGGGTGCGTGCACAAGCGGTTCAACCGCGCGCCGGGGAACGGGAACTCCGACCGCCAGAGGTGCTGCTCGGGGCGGAAGCCGGGCCCGGTGGGTGGCCAGCGCCAGTTCTCCCTCGGCTCCGGCGGCATGCCGAGGTACTTCTGGGTCACGCCTTCGGGATCGGCGTGGTACTCCGCGGCGGTGGGGAACACGCTCGTCAGTTCCTTGACCGCGGCGTCGATCTCCTTGGCTCCGATCAGCCCGTCGATCAGCACCCAACCGTCGCGTTGCCACGCGGTCACTTCGTCGTCGCGTGCCCGTCTGCCACTCATTTCCACCTCCGGATGCGGAGGTTAACGACGGAGGGGCCGGACATGAACGACGGCGGTAGCGTCCCCGGGATGGCAACGACGGAGACGATCCCGCGCTGGGATCTCAGCCCCATCTTCACGGGCATCGACGACCGCTCGTTCTCGGGCGCGGTCGAAGGCATCTACGCATCGGTCGACCGGCTGGTCGCGCTCTTCGACGAGCACGACATCCGGGAGGTCGTCGACACGCGGCCGGTCACCGACGCGGATGTCGACGCGCTCGAGACCGTGCTCGCCGAGGTGAACGACGTGCAGACGCAGATGCGCATCGTGAGCACCTACCTCTACGCGCTCGTCACCACCGACTCGCGCGACGACGCCGCGGCCGCGAACATGGTCGAGCTGCAGACGCGTAGTGCCGCGCTCGGCCCGCTGATGAAGCGGCTGGGCGCGTGGGTCGCCGGGCTCGGCGTCGACGAGCTGGCCGGCCGCAGCGTCCTTGCCGACGAGCACCGGTTCGCGCTGCAGAAGTCGGCGGAGGGCGCCGACTTCCAGATGAGCGAAGCCGAGGAATCGCTCGCGGCCGAGCTCGCACCTTCGGGATCGCTGGCGTGGTCGCGGCTGCACGGTGACGTCTCCTCCCAATTGATGGTCGATCTCGTTGTCGGCGGGAAGCACGAGCAGATCCCGATGGCGCTGGCGCGCGGCCTCGCCACGCACCCTGATGCCGAGCGCCGGCGGGCCGCGTACGAAGGCGAGCTCGCGGCCTGGGAGACGGTCGGGGTGCCCTTGGCGGCCGCGCTCAACGGGGCCAAGGGCGAGCTCGCGGTACTCAACCGTCGGCGCGGCTACGCGGACGATCTCGAACCGAACCTCTACGCGAACAACGTCGACCGTTCGACGCTCGACGCGATGAACGAGGCGGTCGTCGCGGCACTGCCGACGTTCCGTGGTTACTTCCGTGCCAAGGCGACGCGGCTCGGCCACACCGACGGGCTGCCGTGGTGGGATCTCTTCGCACCGATCGGTGAGGCGAGCGAAGTGTCGTGGGGCAATGCCACCGACGCCGTGCTCCACGCGTTCGGCGGGTACTCACGCGAACTGTCCGGGCTCGCGACGCGCGCGTTCTCCGAGCGCTGGGTCGACGCGGAGATCCGCGACGGCAAACGGGGTGGCGCGTACTGCGCGTCGGTCGACGGTGATGTCAGCCGCGTGATGATGAACTTCGACGGCAGCCACGACTCGGTGTCGACGCTCGCGCACGAGCTCGGCCACGCGTTCCACAACGTCGCGCTGTCCGGCCGCACGCCGATACAGCGGCGCACGCCGATGGCTCTCGCCGAGACCGCGTCGATCTTCTGCGAGACGCTGCTGTTCGAGAGCTCGGTCGATCAGGTGACCGACGATGATGAACGGCTCGCGATCCTCGACACTTATCTCGTGGGCGCGTCGCAGGTGGTGGTCGACATCCACAGCCGGTTCCTCTTCGAGTCCGAGCTGTGCCGGCGCCGGCGGCGCACCGCCCTGTCGGTCAGCGAGCTGAACGCGATGATGCTCGAGGCGCAGGACACGGCCTACGGCAACGGGCTCGACGAGCGTTACCGCCACCCGTACATGTGGGCGGTGAAGCCCCACTACTTCACGCCGTTCTACAACTGGCCGTACACGTTCGGGCTGCTGTTCGGCATCGGCCTCTACGCCAAGTACGTCGAGGACCCGGAGCGCTTCCGCGCCGGATACGACGACCTGCTGTCGGCCACCGGCATGGCCGACGCCGCGTCGCTCACCGGCCGCTTCGGCTTCGACGTCCGCGACTCGGAGTTCTGGGCGTCGAGCCTCGCGGTGATCAGTCGTCACATCGCGAACTACGAAGGCCTGGCCGGCGCCGCGGGGTGACCGACGTCGCCGCGCTGCTCTCGGAGGCGCAAGACGCGGCCGTTCACGGGCTGGGACTTCTCCGCGTACGACGACCGCACGACGATCGCGCCGCCGTGGGACTACACGCAGATGGCCGTGGATCTCGCGCGTGCGTCGCCCGACCTGCTGGACATGGGGACGGGTGGCGGCGAATGGCTGGGACAGCTGCCGGTGCACCCGCGGTTGACTGTCGCGTCGGAAGCGTGGCCACCGAACGTCGAGGCCGCGGCGCGCACGCTGCGATCGGTCGGCGGCTACCTGGTGCAGGACGAAGGCGCGCTCGACAACGACGAACAGCTGGTGTCACAGCCGCGCGGCCGGCTGCCGTTTCGTGCCGGCGCGTTCCACCTGGTCGTGAACCGGCACGAGGCGTTCGTCGCAGGCGAAGTTGCACGCGTGCTCGCGCCCGGTGGGGTCTTCATGACGCAACAGGTCGACAACGGCAACCTCGACGACTGTTGCTCGTTGCTGGGGCGCGCCGACCCGCCGCCGGCCGCCTCGTGGCTGCCGCTCGCGGTCGCGCAGATCCGGGCCGCGGGGTTGACAGTGGAGGACGCGCGCGTCGGGGTCGAGACGTACCGCTTCGCAGACGTCGGCGCGTTCGCCTGGTACCTCAAGGCCGTCGGCCCGCTGCACGACGACTGGACCGGTTTCACGATCGAGTCGTACCGAGACGCGTTCGCGCGGCTCGATGCGCAAGTGCGCGCGGGTGTGCCGCTCGAGATCCGGCAACGCCGCTTGCTCGTGCGGGCCCACCGCTGACCCGCCGGTTCCCCCGGTCAGCGTTTGATCTGCGCGCGTACGCGGGCGAGCGCCTCCGCGAACGCGGGCTGCTCGATGGACCACTGCTGCGCGGCCAGCTCGATATCGACGGCCTCCGCCGAGGTCGTGACCCCGGCGAGCGCGTCGAGCGTCGCCTTCGTGCGCGGCCGCGACGAGCGCGGGCGGCCGGGCCGCGGCGCGCACGGCGAGTCGGTGCGCGAACGGCAGGAGGTCTGCGCCGGGAAGGCAGCGCCACGCGAGTCCGGCCGCCACTGCCTCGTCACCGGTGAGCGTGTCGCCGCACAGCACGAGCGCGGCCGCGCCCTGCCGGCCGATGCGTTCACGCAGCCGCCACAGGTGACCGCCACCGGGATGGATCCCGACGTCGAGGAAGCGCGGGTCGAAGCGCGCGTCCGGCGACGCGAGCACGACGTCGCAGGCCAGGGGCAGGTTGACGCCCGCGCCGATCGCCGCGCCGGCGACCACCGCGATGGTCGGGACGGGCGCGGCCGCGACGCGCAGGAACCCGGTGTACGCGCCGCGCAGGTCGATGTCCGGCCGATCGAGATCGTCGAGCGAACCGCCCGCGGAGAACACCGGTGGCGTCGCGGTGAGGAGGATCGATCCCGCGCCGGCTTCCAGCGCGGTGTCGACCGCGGTCGCGAGGTCGTCGCTCATGCGACGCGAGAGCGTGTTGCGATGGTCAGGATCGTCGAGGGTGAGCATGGCCACGCCGTACTCGTCCACCTCGTGTCGCACCAACGAACTGGTCGCGCCCATCCGGCGATCGTATATTGCGTCCGCGAGTCGTCGATCAGGTCGGGGGAGGCCAACGTGTGCACGTCGTAGGGGCACGGTTGCTCGTCGTCGGCGGCTCGGCCGGCATCGGTCGTGAAGTGGGAACCGCTGCGCTGGCGCGAGGCGCGCGAGTTGTGTTCGCGGCGCGCCGTGCCGAGGTCCTGGACGAGATCACGCGCACGCACGATGGCGCGTCCGGCGTGGTGATGGACGTGTGCGACGAGAACTCGGTCACGCGCGCGCTCGCCGAAGCCGTCGCCCGCCTCGGCGGCCTCGACGCGGTGGTGCACACCGCAGGGGTCGCGCGGCTCGGGCGACTCGCGGATCAGGGCGCGGCGGAGTGGCGCGAGGTGCTCGAGACCAACGTGATGGGGCCCGCGCTGGTCGCCCGGGCGGCCGTGCCGCACCTCGACCCGGGTATCGGCGTGATGGTCTTCTGCTCGTCCACCGTGGAAGACCAGCCGCGGTGGGGCTTGGCGCCGTACGGCGTGAGCAAGGTCGCGCTCAACCACCTCGTCGAGTGCCTGCGGGCCGAGTACGAACAGATCCGGTTCGTGCGGGCCACGATCGGCAGCACCATCGGCACCGAGTTCGGCGCGAACTTCGGCCGCGACGTGCTCGACGAGGCGTTCGCCGAGTGGATCGTGCGCGCGCAGCACACGACCCGGATGATGGCGGTCGAAGATGTCGCGGCCGTCCTGCTCGATCTCGTCGGCACGCTGCTCGACCGGCCGGGCGTGCACTTCCCGACCGTGCACGTCGAACCACCGGGTGGCGTGCTCACGCTCGAACCCACGGCAGACGTCATCGCGCAGGCGTACGCGCCGCGCCCTGCGAAGGAGTAACGCATGTTCATGATGCGGTTCGACATGCGGGCACCGGACCCGACGCGCACCACCGACCTCTACACCGCGGCGATCGACATGGCCGAGTGGGCCGAGACCCGCGGCTGCGTCGTGGTCGCGTTGTCGGAGCACCACGCTTCACCCGACGGATTCCTCCCGTCGCCGCTCGTGCTCGCGTCGGCGATGGCCGCGCGCACGAAGCAGGTGGCGCTGTTCGTCGCCGCCGCGCTGCTGCCGATGTACGACCCGATCCGGCTTGCGGAGGACATCGCGGTCCTCGACCACATCAGCAACGGGCGGGTGTCGTACGTGTTCGGCCTCGGGTACCGGCCCGAGGAGTTCGCCCTCTACGGCATCCCGATGAAGGAGCGCGCGCGCCGTGCCGACGCCGGGCTGCGGGTGCTGCTCGACGCGCTCGCGGGCAAGGCCGTCATCGACGATGACGTGCGCGTCACCCCGGCACCGCGCACGGCGGGCGGCCCGGCGATCGCGTGGGGCGGGCAGTCGACCGCGGCCGCGCGCCGGGCCGCGTGCTTCGGGCTCGACTTCCTCGCGCAGACCGACGGCGCCGAGCTCGGCGACGCGTACCGCGACGAATGCGCGCGGCTCGGGCAAGCGCCGGGGAACATCACGTTGCCGAGCCCCGGCGTGCCGTCGACGATCTTCGTCGCCGACGATCTCGACCGCGCGTGGACGAGCTCGGACCGTACCTGCTGCACGACGCCACGACGTACGCGGCGTGGAACCCGCAGGGCAACACCGCCAGCCTGTCGTACGGCACGACGGTCGAGGAGTTGCGCGCCGAGAACGGTGCGCACCGGGTGATGACCGTCGACGAGGCGATCGGACACGTGCGTCGGTACGGGTTGCTCGGGTTGCACCCGCTGTGCGGCGGGTTGCCCCCCGAGCTCGCGTGGCCGTACTTGCGGCGCGTCACCGAGGACGTGCTGCCCAACGTCTGACGCGTTGTGCCGAACGCCGGCTACGAGGCGCCTACACCAGGCTGTCGAGCCAGGCGCTGGTGGAGGCCGCGCGTAGCGGCCGCCGCGGCCGACGAGGTCGCGGGGCGTGCCGTCCTCGACGATCCGGCCCGTCTTCGAGGACGAGCACGCGATCGGCGATCTCGACCGTCGTGAGCCGGTGGGCGATGATCACCGCGGTCCGGTCCGCGAGCAGCGTTCGCAGCGCGCGCTGCACCAGCCGCTCCGACGGGATGTCGAGCGACGACGTCGCTTCGTCGAGGATGAGCACCGCGGGGTCGGCGAGGAACGCACGGGCGAACGCGACGAGCTGGCGCTGCCCGGCCGACAGCCGCGCGCCCTTCTGGTGGACGTCGGTGTCGTAGCCGTCGGGCAGCGCGGCGATGAACTCGTGCGGCGCCGATCGCGCGCGCCGCCGCGTCGATCTCCGCGGCGATCGCGCCGGGGCGGCCCGAGGCCGATGTTGTCGGCGACCGATCCGGTGAAGAGGAAGTTCTCCTGCGTGACCGTCACGATCGCGCCGGTGGAGGTCGGCTTCGGCCGAGATCGCGCAGGTCGATGCCGTCGAGCGAGCACGCGGCCGACGCGTCGGATCCCAGAAGCGCGCCGCGAGGCGGGCGATCGTCGTCTTGCCCGCGCCGGTCGCGCCGACGAGCGCGACGGTCTGGCCCGCGGGGATGTCGAGATCGAGATGCGGGCAGCACCGTGCGATCGCGGTACGCGAACTCGCACGCCGTCGAACCGACAGCGCACCGCGCGGCTCGGGCAGCGGCACCGGGTGCGCGGGCTGCGGGCACCGTCGGCTGCTTCGTCGAGGACGCCCGACAGCTTCTCGAGCCCGGCGGCCGCGGCCTGGAACAGGTTGTAGAACTGGCTCAGCTCCTGCATCGGCTCGAAGAAGCGGCGCAGGTAGAGCAGGAACGCCGCGAGCACGCCGACGCTCATCTGGCCGTCGATCACCAGCCAGCCGCCGTAGCAGCAGCACGACCGCGGTCGTCATGCGCCCGACGAACTGCACGCCGGGTCCGTACGCGGCGGCGAGCCGTTGCGACCACACGTTCGCGCCGCGGTAGCGGTCGTCGAGGTGCGTCGAAGATCTCCTGGTTGCGCGGTTCGCGCCGGAACGCGTGCACGGCCTGGATGCCGCCGAGGCTCTCGACGAAGTGCACGATCACGAGCGCGATCGCGTCGCGTGTCGCGCGGTACGCCTGCTCGGACTGGTTGCGGAACCAGCGCGTGAGGAACCAGAGGATCGGGAAGCGCCGCGAGCACCGCGATCGCGAGGCGCAGGTCCAGCAGCAACAGCACGACGCCGATGCCGACGATCGAGCAGCACCGACGTGACGAGGGTGACGACGCCGTAGGTGAGCATGTGCTCGACAGCGCCTCGATGTCGGAGGTCTGAGCCGCGAGATGACGCGGCCCGACGTGTAGCGCTCGTGGAACGACAGGCTGAGCCCCTGGAAGTGCACGAACACGCGCCGGCGCAGGTCGAGGAGCATGTCCTGACCGACGCGGCCCGTGATCAGCAGGAAGCCGTTGAACGTCGACCGCGCCGATCACCGTGATCGACGACGTACGCGACGACGACGCGCGACGAGCGGTCGGATGCTCCCGCTGCCGCCCGTCGAGGAGCGGCGGGATGCCGTTGTCGATCCCGATCTCACGAGCAACGGACCGACGAGCTGGGCGACGGTGTTGCACGACGATCAGCACCGCCGCGCGCGAGCAGCGGCCGCCGGTGCGGGCGCATCAGCGCGCCGAGCAGCACGCGGCTGCGGCTGCGCAGCAGGCCGGCCAGCGCCGGTGCTCGGCTCGTCGACGTCTTCGGCCGCGACGCCGCGCCACGTGTCGACCCGCGCGTCGCCGGTGAGGTCGAGCGGGCCGGAGCTGTCGATGTCGGGGAGCTCGTCCGGCTCGAACGTCGACCGCGATTCACGCCGAGCGCTCCTGCGGATCCGGGTCCGCGGCCTGGCTGAGGATCGCGGCGTACCGCGGCTCCCGCCGCAACAGCTCCCGGTGCGTTCCGACCGCGACGATCACGCCGCGGTCGAGGAAGCGCGGCGCGGTCCGCCAGCGCGATCGTCGACGGTCGGTGCACGACGACGAGCGCGGTGCGGTCCGCGAGGATCGGGCGCAGCGCGTCGCTCGACGAGCGCTTCGGTGTGCACGTCGAGCGCCGACAGCGGATCGTCGAGGACGAGCACCCGTGGGCGGCCGATGATCGCGCGCGCGACCGCGAGCCGTTGACGCTGCCCGCCCGAGAGCGAGAGGCCCTGCTCGCCGATGCGCGTGTCGAGACCCCACGGCAGGTCGTGCGCGAACGCCGCCTGCGCGACCTCGAGCGCGGCATCGATGTCGTCGTCGGTCGCGTCGGGGTGGCCGATGAGCAGGTTCTCGCGCACGCTCGCCGAGAACAGCGTCGGTTCCTCGAACGCGAACCCGACGTGTTGCCGCAGGCTGCGCAGCGTGAGGTCGCGCAGGTCGTGCCCGTCGAGGCGTCACCGCGGCCCGCCGTCGGGTCGTAGAGGCGGGCGAGCAGGGTCGCGACCGTCGTCTTGCCCGCGCCGGTCGCGCCGACGAGCGCGAGTGTCTCGCCCGGATGGATCTCGAGGTCGACGCCGCGCAGCACGGTGCGATCGGCGCCCGGGTACACGAACTGCACACCCTCGAAGCGCACTTCGCCGCGGGCGTGTGCGAGCGGGTGCGCACCCGGGCGGTCGGCGATCACCGGCGCGGTGTCGAACACCTCCCACACGCGGCCCGCGGCCGTCTCCGCCTCCTCCGCCATCGCGAGGATCCAGCCGAGCTCCTCGATCGGCCACACGAGGATGAGCACGTAGGCGACGAACGCGACGAGGTCGCCGATGCGTCATGCCGCCGTGCGCGACCGCGACCGCCCCCGCGAGGAGCACGGCCGCGAGCGTGAGGTTCGGGATGAGGACGAGCACCCAGATGAAGTGCGTGTGCACCGCGACTCGTTCCAGCTCGGTCTCGCGCAGCTCGCGGCACTGCGCGTCGTAGCGCTCGAACATCTCCTGACTGCGCCCGAACGCCTTGATCACGCGGATCCCGCGCGCGTTCTCCTCGATCGTGGTCGTGAGATCGCCGGTCTGGTCCTGGATGCGGCGCACGACCGCGTGGTAGTCGCGCTCGAAGCGGCGGCACAGCACCAGTACCGGGATCGCGGTCGCCATCGTCAGCAGTGCGAGCGGTGCGTACAGGTGGAGGAGCAGCGCGAAGATGCCGAGCACCTCGACAACGATGACCAAGAGGAAGATCGCGCCGAACGACGCGAACCGTCGGATGAGTGCGATGTCGGAGCTCGAGCGTGAGAGCAGCTGCCCGGACTGCCAGCGGTCGTGGAAGCCGACCTCGAGCCGTTGCAGGTGCTCGTAGAAGTCGTCGCGAATGCGCGTCTCGACGTCGGTCGAGATCTGGGCGAGGTACAGGCGGCGGCGGTACGTCAGCCCCAGATCGAAGACCGCGAGCACGACCGTGAGCGCGAAGAGTGGCCAGAGCCCCGCCGTGTTCCCGTCCTTGATCGGCCCGTCGATCGCCGCCGCGACGATGAGCGGGATCGCGAGCTGAGACGCGATCGACGCGATCGCGGAGACCGTGACGAACACGATCTTGGCGGCGTGAGGCCGCAGATATGGCAGAACTCGCCAGAGCGCTCGCTCCCGCACGGCAGCCCCCCAGGCGCGACAAGGCGGATCGATGAGCGGGTGAACGGTCGAGGCTAGGGAGTCACGATGCGTGGCTGCGAACGATTTTCGGGCGCGGCTCCGTATTGCGCGCGTGCCGGTATCGGCCGAGTATCCGAGTGGGAATGATCGCGATGCGGTGGACGCCGCGCGGCGGGTACGCGCTCGAGCTGATCGCGGTGGCGGCTGCGTACTATCTCGCGGCGCAACTCGGGTTGAAGCTCGCGCTCGTCGACAACGACGTCACGCCGCTGTGGCCGCCCACGGGTGTCGCGGTGGTCGCGCTACTGGCGGGCGGCTACCGCATCTGGCCCGCGATCGCGGTGGCCGCGTTCGCCGTCAACGTCCCGATCAGTCCGGATGTCGGCGCGGCCGTCCTGATCACCGCCGGCAACACCCTCGCGCCGGTCGCTGGCGTCGCCCTCCTCCGGCAGGTCGGGTTCGACGCCGGTCTGCGACGCGTGCGGGACGCGCTCGCGATCGTCTTTCTCGGCGTGCTCGGGGCCATGGTGGTCAGCGCGACGGTCGGCTCGCTCGCGCTCCTCTTGACCGACGGCATCGACGCCGACCACTTCCTCGAGACGTGGTCGGTGTGGTGGGCCGGCGACGCGATGGGCGTGCTCATCGTCGCGCCCTTCCTCTGGTCGCTACGGCCGATCTGGCCGTTCTCGCTGTCGCAGTGGGCCCCACGTCTGCGACGGCTCCGATGGGAGCGGCTGCTCGAAGCCGCGGCGCTCTTCGCCGCGCTGATCATCGCGGCGGTGGTCGCGGTGCACAGCGACGAGCCCTTGCTGTTCTTGGTGCTCCCCCTGCTCGGGTGGATCGCGTGGCGGTTCCAGCAGCGGGGGGCCGCGCCGGCAGCACTGATCGTGTCCGTGATCGTCACCGCCGCGGCGGCTCACGACGCGGGTCCGTTCGCGGGCGAGAGCCTGCTGAGCCAGATGATCCTGCTCCAGAGCTTCAACGCGTCGGTGGCCTTCACGTCGTTGCTGTTCGCCTCGGCGGTCGCCGAACGTCAGGAGCTGGTGACGCGCGAGCGGGTCGCGCAGATGGAGCTCTACCAACGGGAGCATCGCGTCGCGGCGACGCTGCAGCGCAGCCTGCTCCCGGACCGGATCCCCGAGGCGCTCGGTCTCGAAGTCGCGGCGCGCTACATCCCGGCCACGCGCGACGTGTACGTCGGCGGTGACTGGTACGACATCATCCCGCTCAGCGAAGGCCGGCTCGGTCTGGTGATCGGTGACGTCGCCGGCCACGGTGTGAGCGCGGCCGCGACGATGGGGCAGATCCGCATGGCGTTGCGCGCCTACTCGCTGGACGAGCTCGCGCCCGATCAGGCGCTCACCCGACTGAACCGGCTCATGCGCGAGCTGCAGCCGGGAGCGATGGCAACCGTGCTCTACGGCCACCTCGACCCCGCGACGCGGCAACTTCTCATTTGCGAACGTGGGTCATCCACCGCCGTTGCTGATCCGTGGCCCGCACGACGCGAACTACGTCGAGGACGGGCGCTCCACGCCGGTGGGCGTGACGCAGAACGCCGAGTTCCGAGCCGCATCGTTGTGGTTCGATCCGGGCGCGTCGCTCGTGCTGTACACCGACGGGTTGATCGAGCGGCGCGCGGTGCCCATGGACGACCGTCTCGCGCTCCTGCGGCTGGCCGCCGGAGAAGCGCCCGACGATCTCGAGTCAGTGTGCGATCATCTCGTGTCCACACTGCTCGACGAAGGTCCCGCCGATGATGTCGCGCTGCTCGCGGTGCGGCCGATCTCGCTCATCGGTCGGCGCTTGCGTCTCGATGGCCCGGCGCTTCCCGAGACCGTCGCGTCGACCCGGCGGTCCGTCGGTCGCTGGCTCACCCAGAACGGGGTCGGT
Organism: uncultured Actinomycetes bacterium; assembly: GCA_963745645.1. Taxonomy (GTDB): domain Bacteria; phylum Actinomycetota; class Acidimicrobiia; order IMCC26256; family PALSA-610; genus CAVUFH01. Next base: position 471,080 of record CAVUYD010000008.1, on the reverse strand, counting down.
CGGGAGGTGGCGTTCGAGCTCATGGTCGCGGCCACCGAGGCCTACACGAACGCGGTGCAACACGCGTACGGAGTCGCGGAAGGAACGGTGTCGGTCGAGGCCTCCATCGATGCTGCGGTCGTCACGATCACCGTCAGTGACGGCGGTGTCTGGAAGGAAGCGCGCCACGACCACGACGGTTGCGGGCTCATGATGATGCGTGCGCTGATGGATTCGGTCGAAGTCATGTCGAGCTCGAGAGGAACCGAAGTGCGCATGAGCCGTGAACTCGAGCTTCCCCCCGACCATGGATGATCTGGCCCGCGTACACGTCACGCTCGTCGACGATTGCTACGTCGCGACGATCACGGGTGAGATCGACATGTCGAACGCCGAAGACCTGGCGCGCGTGCTCGAAGAGCAGCTGGTGCGCGACGCGTCGCCGGCACATCGTCGACCTCAGCGGCACGACCTACCTCGACAGCGCGGGTGTCCGCATGCTGTTCGCCATCTCGGAGCGTCTGCAGTCACGTGGGCGTGACCTTCATGTCGTCGTCCCCGAGGCCGGCCCGATCCACCGCGTGTTGCTGATCGTCGATCTCGCGAGCCGCTGCGTGCATCCCCGGTTGGAGGACGCCTTCGACGGCGACAGGTGAGCGCGCGTGGTGAGAAGCTGGTGCGGTGACGCGACAACACACGCTCATGGCCGTTCACGCCCACCCGGACGACGAGTCGTCGAGCACCGGTGGTGTTCTCGCGCGCTACGGCGACGAGGGTGCGCAGACGATCGTCGTGACCTGCACGAACGGCGAGATGGGCGACGGACCCGATCACGTGAAGCCGGGCGAACCCGGCCATGACCCGGAGGCTGTCGCCGCCACGCGCCTCGCCGAGCTCGACATCGCATGTCGCGAGCTGGGCGTCACGCATTCCGTTCGCCTCGGCTACCGCGATTCCGGGATGGAGGAGTGGGAGTACAAGGACCATCCCGACGCGTTCTGCAACATCCCGCTCGATGTCGGCGCGGCGCGGCCTGCTCGAGCTGTTCGAGACGTACCGCCCCGATGTCGTCATCACGTATACCGACGCCGGCGGGTACAACCATCCGGACCATCTCCAAGCGCACCGCATCACGGTCGCGGCGGTGGCGCGCAGCGGCATCCCGGCCAAGCTGTACCTGATCGCACGCCGGCGGCGCGACTGGCAGGCGATGCGCGCCCGGCTCGAAGCGCTCGGCCTGGAGTTCCCATCGCTCCCCGAGCCGAGTCCGGAGCGGCTCGCGCAGATGGCGAAGCTCGAAGCGCTCATCACCACGAGTGTCGACGTGCGTTCGGTCGTCGATCGCAAGCGGGCCGCGCTGGTCGCGGACGCGAGCCAGCTCGACGAGTCGTGGTGGAGCCGCATCCCGCCGGACGTGTGGAGCGAGGTGTTCGGCGAGGAGTCGTTCATCCGCGTCCGCGACACGACCCGCGCGCCCGTCCCCGAAGACGATCTCTTCGCCGGCGTGCACTGAGGGAAGGCGCGGCAGGATTGGCTGGCGGTCGTCGGGAGAGTGGAGGACAACGCCGAGTACGCACGGATCTTCGGCACCATCGGCTGAAGTACGGTCGCGCGCGATGCGTGAAGGTCTGCTCGAAGCGCGTCGCGTCCTCGTCGTCGGCGCGGGCACCCAGCCGAGCCCGGACGACGAACCTGATGCACCGGTCGGCAACGGTCGCGCGATCGCGGTGGAGTGTGCGCGCGAAGGTGCCGAGGTCATCTGTGCCGACCGCGACGAAGGGTCCGCACGCGCGACCGTGGCGATGATCGACGGCGAAGGCGGGAAGAGCCGCGTCGTCGTCGGCGACGTGCGTTCGGAAGACGCGTGCGCGGCCATCGTCGCGGTCGCGGCCCACGACGGTCTGGACGGTCTGGTGTGCAACGTCGGCATCGGTCGCGGCCGTGGGCTCGCGGGAACTTCGGCCGACGACTGGGATACGACCTTCGCGGTGAACCTGCGCAGCCACTTCCTTCTCGCGCGCGCCGCCGTGCCCGTGCTCAACCCGGGCGCGGCGATCGTGTTCATCAGCTCGGTCGCCGGCCTCCAGCCCGGCAGCCGCCTCCCCGCCTACGACGCGTCCAAGGCCGGGCTGCTCGGGTTGTGCCGTCACGTCGCGCTCGAAGCGGCGCGCCGGCGACGTTCGCGCCAACGTCGTCGCGCCGGGGTTGATCGACACGCCGCTCGGGCGCAACGCATCTCGCGGCCGCCCGTCGCGCGAGCGCACGCCGGTCCCGCTCGGACGCCAGGGCACCGCGTGGGAGGTCGCGTCCGTCGTCACGTTCCTGCTGTCGCCCGCCGCGAGCTACGTGACCGGCCAGGTCCTCCCCGTCGACGGCGGTCTCACCCTGATCTGACCCTTCTTGCGTGAGTTCGCCCCCCGTTCCGGTGGGGCAACGCACGCCGGTCGAGGCGAAGGCGGCGTGGCAAGATCCAACCGTGTCCGCGAGCTACGAGGACGCGGCGGCCAGGGCTCGCGCCGCGATGGTCGAGCGGCTCCGGAGTGCAGGGGTCAGCGACGCGACGCTCGTGGCGTTCGCGCGGGTGCCCCGCCACCGGATGGTGCCGCACTTCTGGACGCTGCCCACCGTCATCGGTGGGATGCGCACCAAGGCGGTCGAGCACCGCGAGGGCGACGCGGCGTCATTGCGGGTGTTGCACGATCCCGACCGCGCGCTCGCGGTGAATCGGGTCGCGAGCGCGGCGGGCGGGACGACGAGCACCGCCTCGGCACCCCAACTGCTCGCGATCCAGGCCGATCTGCTGGCGCTCGCGCCCGGGATGACGGTGCTCGAGATCGGCACCGGTCCCGGGTACTTCGCCGCGGTGCTCGCGGAACTGGTCGGCCCGCACGGCCGCGTTGTTTCGATCGACATCGACGAGGAGGTCGCGGCGGGCGCGGCCGCGCGTCTCGACACGCTTGGTTACACGAACGTCACCGTCCTCGCGCGCGATGGTGACGCCGGTGCGCCCGAGCGCGCGCCGTTCGACCGCGTCGTCGGCAGCGTCGGGTGCAACGATGTCGCCGCCGCGTGGCTGCGGCAGCTCGGTCCTGGTGGTGTCGCCCTCGTGCCGCTCTTGCACGGCGGGTTGCACCCGATGATCCGCCTCGACCGCGGCGGCGAGGGGCGCATCGTGACGCGGAGCGGGTACGTCGCAATCCAGGGGCGGCAGGGCGACGTGCGGTTGTGGCCGCATGCGACAGCAGCGGTTGCCGCGAGCGCCCGCGCGCCGCTGCCGAACGAGCTCGTGCGCGCGCTCGCGGTCGCGCCGGGTCGGGAGCGGATCGGCGGACTGGGGGAGTGGGACCTCGGCTACTGGGTGGCGGCGGCTGATCAGCGCGCGGGTTCGCTCGCGGAGCTCAACGACGGTGCGGGCTCGTCGGCGCGCATCGCCGGGACGGCGGGAACCATCGCGTGGGCGGGGCCGCACGGTGCCGACCTCGCGCGGGACCTCGTCGCCCAGGCTCGCGCGTGGCTCGCGGCGGGCCGTCCGACGATCGAGGACCACACCCACCGGTTCGTCCCGATCACCGAGACCCCGCCACCGGCCGAGCCGGGCCGGCGGGCGGTCGTGACCCGCGTCGACCACCATCAGGTGATCACGCTGGCGGCGCCCGATCACTGAACACGAACCTCCCGACCAGCGGTAACCGCCGGTGCGGCGGGCGGCTCCTTTGGGGTGCATGGACACGATGCGGCGAGAAACGAGCCTGCGGGTGGTCGTCGAAGCGGCGCAACGGGGTGACAACGCGGCCTGGTCCGACCTCGTCGCGCGCTTCCAGGACTTCGCGGTGGGCATGGCCATGGCGTGCTCGGGCGACTGGGATGCCGCGCCCGACGCGGCCCAGGAAGCGTTCGGGCTCGCGTTCCGCAAGCTCGGCGACCTCGCGAGACCCCGACGCGTTCCCCGGCTGGTTCGCGACGTTGGTCCGCACCGCGTGCTCGCGCCACGGGCGCGGCAAGCGGCTCGCGGTCGGCTCGATCGACGGCATCGAAGTGGCCGACACGAGCGCGCGGGATCCGGCTGCGCTCGTCACCGCGGCCGACGAAGAGCACCACGTGCGGGCCGCGATCGAGGCGCTGCCCGAACCCGAGCGCGCGGTGATCGCACTCCACTACCTCGGCGACCTCACGTATCCGGAACTCGCGGCGTTCCTCGGCATCACGCCCGCAGCCGCGAAGAAGCGGGCGTTCACCGCTCGCCGACGACTCGAGGAGTTGCTCCCCATGGCGACCGACGCGCTTTCCGCAGCCCGGCCCTCGCGTTCCGACCGGTTCCACGCGACGATCCTGCTCTTCGTCGCGATCCGAGATCGCGATGTCGACACCGTCGCGAGGCTCATCCGCACCGATCCCGCGCTGGTCCACGCCACCGAAGACTGGTCGACGGACGAAGCCCTCGCGGCCGGGTTGCAGTTCGCGTTCGCGGGTCGGGCATCCGCGCTGATCCGGGCCGCGCAGACGGGAGACGTCGATCTCGTGCGCCTGCTCGTCGAGGCGGGCGCGCCGGTGCGCGATCGCTGCGACTGCGCGGGCGCCGAGTCACCGTTGTGGGCGGCAACCGTCGGCGGCGACCGCGCGGTCGTCGAGTACCTGCTCGACGCGGGCGCGGATCCGAACACACCCGCGTTCGCGGGGGCGACGCCCCTCCACGTCGCCATGCAACGCGGCCACCACCACCTTGTCCCGCGCCTCCTCGCGGCCGGTGCCGACCCCGCGCGCGTCGACGACTACGGACGGACGCCTGCTGATTGGCTCGCGCTCCGCCGCGCCGATCCGGCCGACCGGCCCGACGGCTCCGAGCTCGTGCCCACCGGCATCCGCGCGGTCGACCTCTTCGCGCCGCTGCACCGGGGCTGCGTCCAGCACTGGCCGCCCACGGTAGGGCTCGGCCAGACGGTGCTCTTGTTCGCGATCGCAGCCGCGCTACGGCCGGCCGATTTCTGGCTCGTCGGCTTCGAGCACGGGCCGTACAGCCAAGCCGGCGCCGAGCACGAGATCCGAGAGACCGGCGTCGACTGCCGCGTGCACCTCTCGCCGGCGGGCGCCGACGCGAGCGCGCGCCGCGCGCAGTTCGGCGGTGCACTCGCCGGGTGCCTGCACGACCCGAAGCCGAAGCTCGTCGCGCTGCTCGAAGGACCCGGGCACGCGCACGACGTGATGCTCGCGCTCCCGACCCTCGCACGCGACCCGAACGTGCTCGGCGTCATCGTGATCGAGCCGTTCACCGGGACCTATCCGCAGGTTGCGCCGGACCCGCCCGAGGGCTTCGACGCGCAGGTCGCGTTCGACGTGCACCGGGCCCGGCGCGCCGTTGTGGCCCGCGGTCGATCCCGCGCGCACGACGAGCCGCCGTTACCCGAGCGCTCGGCACGAGCAGCTCGCCACCGCGACGCGTGCCGCGCTCGCGGCACGTCTCGTTCGCGGCGGACGCGGAGCTCCCACCGATCGCGCGCTACTTCGCACAACCGTTCGAAATCGCGGAACCGTTCACGTCGCGGCCGGGCGAACGCACGCAGTACGCGGCGCTGCTCGACGAGGTCGAAGCGCTGCTCGCGGCGACCTGAACCGTCGCCGCGCACGGATTCCGGGCGTCAGGGCCGGCGGTACACGACGAGATCGGCGTCGCCTTGCCACGCCGAGAACCGACCGCCGGCCGCGGCGGATGCGAGCAGCGCGCGCAGGTCCTGCTCGAACGGCCCGAGGCGATCACCGAACAGATGCGGTGCGGAGCTCGACTTGGACAGGACCTCGGCGACGATGTCGTCCACCGTGCGGACGACCTCCTTGCGGCCCGGGACCCGGACCCGCTCGGGCGGCCTGAACCCGGCCGGCTCGATCGCACCCCACTCGTTGTCCGGGGTCCCGAACGGAAGGACGCCCTGCCCGGCCCGCCGCTCCGGACCGAGGTACTTCGCCCGCAACTGCGCGATCGCATCCCGTGAGCGGCGCGGGGTACTGCAGGTTGGCGGGTGCCGCGGCCGCCGGGTCGGCGACGACGGTGTCGACGTGTACGAGCGCGCCGCCCGGCTGCAGCAGCCCGAACACGACGCGCGCGACCCGCTCTCGATCCATCCAGTGGAACGACCGGCCGAACGTCGCGCACTCGAACCGGCCGAGGTCCGCGGCCATGGCCTCGGCGTGGCGCCGCAGCCAGACGACGTTGGTGACTCCGAGCGCGCCGGCGCGGCGGCCCGCTTCGGCGAGCATCTCCGCGTCGGCGTCGACCCCGACGACGCCCGCGAAGAGATCGGCCAGCGTGAGCGCGACGATCCCCGGCCCGCAGCCGACGTCGAGCAACCGCGCGCCCGCACGCGGTTGCAGGGCCTGGGCGAAGACGTCGTGCAGCGCGTCGGGATACGGCATCCGGCCCTGCGCGTAGTACCGCGCCGACCCTCGGTAGAGCGTCTCGTCCCACGTCCAGCCGCGCACCACGCCGTGACCGTAGATGCTCTTCCCGGGCGTCAGGAATCGGCCGCGCCGACGGCAGCGAGGACGCGGCGGATGTCCAGTGCGTGGTGCTGCACCTCGTGGGTCGCGCGCCGCGCAAGGGTCAGGACCGTGCGCTCGTCACCGTCGCTGCCGATCGCAACGCGCGACCACTGCACGTCGTCGAGACCGGCGAGGAGCCGGGCCAACGCGTGGGCGCGGACATCGACCTCGGCCGCGGTGCGGCTCGGCGATCCGGCGTTGTAGGCCAGCCGTTCGCTCGCGCCGTGGAAGTCGTAGGGCTCGAGTTGGGGGCGGTCCTCGACGAGCGTGCGGCGGATGCGGTCCTCGTAGAACTGCAACGCGTCGCGCAGGTGGGCGGCGTACTCGAGCGCCGACCAGGTGTCCGGTTCGGGCCGAGCTCGTACCAGTGCGGCGTCGCCGGCCGGCGTGACCACGACCGCGTGGAGCTCGGCGACGATGTCGACCGGGCCGATCTCCCAGTCGTAGCCGCACTCCGGGCAGGTCGCCATGCGCGCTGACGCCGCGGCCAGGTGGCGGCCGAAGAACTCCCACACGCGCGGCCACGCTTCGAGCGCGGCCTCGACGCGGTACATCGGTCGGGTCGTGCAGAAGAACGCGTGGCCGGCGTTGTCGTAGCTGTGGAACTCGAAGTCCTTGCCCGCGGCGCGCAACGCTTCCTCTTGCTGGACGACCTGTTCCGGCGAAGGGTGCTGATCCTCCTTGCCGAAGAGGCCGAGCAGCGGGCAACGCATGCCGGGCGTGAGGTCGATCGGCGCGACGGGCATGCGGTCACTGAGCCGGTCGGTAGGCATGACCACACCGCCCCCGTAGCAATCGATCGCGGCGTCGATGTCGACCTGGCACGCGACCAGCCATGCATGGCGACCACCGGAGCAGTGGCCGATCACCCCGACCTTGCCGTTGCTGTTCGGGAACGCGCGCAGCACGTCGACCGCGGCCGCGACGTCGCCGACGACGCGCGCGTCCGGCGCGCCGCCCACCTCGCGCGCGGCCTTGGCCGCGTCGTCGGAGCTCGCGCCGGGAGCGTCCCGGTGGTGCAGGTGCGGGCAGAGCGCGGTGTAGCCCTGACGCGCGAACGTCCGCGTCACCTCCTTCGACCACTCGTCCCAGCCCGGCATGTGGTGGATCACGACGACGCCCGGAAACGGACCGGCACCGAGCGGGCGGGCCGAGTACGCGGGAATGACGTCATCCTGGGACCCGCGGATCGTCACCGTCTCCGCGAGCATCCCGTCGTAGTCGCGGCCGACCATCCGATCCTCCTCGTTGGTTGCGTCAGCGACGCGCGCCAGGGAACTCGCGCGCGACGGAGTCCGAGCTCCTGCGCGGCGGCGACGCGCGCGTGCTCGAGCATCTGACTGCGCTTCATCGTCGAGTTGTGGAGGACGACCTGCAGCCCGAGACCGTCGAGCAAGGAAGCGAGGCGCCATGCCGACGCCGCGCGGGTCGGAGGTCCGGAACACGCCGCGCGTCGACGCCGGCCACGATCACGCCTTCGAGCACACGCACCCAGGACTCGTCGAGCTCCTCGGAGATCTCGCGCAGCACCGGGTTGCGCAGCCCGGCGGCCCACGTGTCGATCCACAGGAGCCAGCGTCTGGTCCCCACGCGGGCTGGGGAGGTACTCCCGCAGCACCCGATCGAGGCGCGCGATCGGATCGGCGCTCGACGCGACCGACTTCTCGAGCCGCAGGATGTCGGATTCCGCGGCGTGGCGCAGGGTTGCGGCGAGCAGCTCGTCCTTCGACTCGAAGTGGTAGTGGATCAGCCCGGTGCTGACCCCGAGCGCATCGGCGACGTCCGAGATGCGCGTGTTGGTCAACCCGCGTTCGAGGACGACGGCCCACGCGGCATCGAGGATCTCGACGCGGCGCTGATCAGGTGCGATGCGGCGTGGTGAACGCGGTCTGCGAAGTGTGCGCCCGGGCACACCGACAGGCTAACGCTCAGGTGCCGCGCAACAGCGACGCAACGAGCAGTTGGTGGAGGTGGGCCACGCCGTTCTCGTGTTCGGTGGAGAGCACGCCGCCCGCCGAACAGCCACCGTTGTACGTGCGCTGCACCGCCTCGCACATCTCGAGGTCTTGGTCGACGACGCGGCGGGTGGCTTCGTAGTCGGACTTCCGCCGATCGTCGCCCACCGCCGGGTGCCAGAGGTAGTCGCGTTCCACGACCGTGGTCGTGGGCGATGTCGGCGTGAGCCGGAAGGTCGCGGCGAAGCCGGAGAACACCGACAACATCGTGTTCGGCCACAGCGTGACGTAGCAGCCGTTGTTGAACGACTCCGGTGCGGCGTGCTCGGCGACACCCGACCACGCCGGGTCGCCCGGTCGTGCGTCGTGGAGCGCTCGTTCCGACGGGTCGCGTGGCGCGAGCGGTCGATCCCAGGCGAACACCACGGGGCCTTCGGTCTCGATCGGGTACTCGTAGCCGGCGGCCGGGAGCTGAGCGTGCACGAACGGCGTGTGGTAGTTCTCCGAGTAGTTCTCGAGGAGCACCTTCCAGTTGAACGCGCACTCGTAGCGGTCGCGCTGCGCGAGCTCGAAGTCGCTCGATGTGGAAGGGGTCGACCGCGTGCCCGAGCCGGCCCGCGTCGAGGGGCGCGGCGTCGCGATCGAGGTTCACGAGCAGCGAGCGGCCGAACGTCGCGACGCTGCACTTCGCCGTCAGCCCGAAGTCATCCGGGTCGAAGTCGGCCGGTCGGCCCACGCCGCCGGCCCGGGCGAGCGAACCGTCGAGCCGGTAGACCCATCCGTGGTACGGGCAGCTGCAGCGCGCGACTGCAGCCCGCACCCTGCGCGATCGGCGACCCGCGATGCCGGCACACGTTGAGGAACGCGCGCAGCACGCCGTCGTCGTCGCGCACGACGAGGACGGGAACCGGCCCGGCGAACGTGCCGAGGTGACTCCCGTCGCCGCGACGTCGTCGGTGAGCCCGACCCCGACCCACGAACGACCGAAGACCGCGTCCATCTCGAGTGCGTGATGGACCGGGTCCGAGTACCACGAGCCCGGGAGCGTGCGCGCCCGATCGAGCTGCACCTGATGGCGAGCCGCGAGCTCAGCCGCGAGTTCATCGGGGAGTGAAGCCATCGCGCTTCCTGACTTGGGGCGCTTCCTGACTGGCGAGTCAGTAACTCTATCGATCTCGAGCCGAGTCCGCCCCGGATCGCTTCGTAAGATGCAGCATGGCCACACGGGGCGCAGCCGTCGACCTGGTCGGGCTGGTGAAGCAGTTCGGCGACACCGCCGCGGTCGACGATGTGACGCTGTCGATCACCGGTGGCGAGTTCTTCTCGCTGCTCGGGCCGTCCGGCTGCGGCAAGACCACGACCCTGCGCCTGATCGCCGGCTTCGAGCAGCCGACGTCGGGGCAGATCCTGCTCGACGGCGTCGACATGGCGGCGACCGCGCCGCACAAACGCCCGGTGAACACCGTCTTCCAGAGCTACGCGTTGTTCCCGCACCTGAGCGTCGAGGACAACGTCGCCTACGGGCTGCGATGGCAGTCCGGTGTCGCGCAAGGCCGATCGGCGGCGACGAGTCGGCGACGCGTTGGATCTCGTGCAACTCGTCGGCTTCGAGAAGCGCAAGCCCGCGCAACTGTCCGGCGGTCAGCAGCAGCGGGTCGCGCTGCGCGCGCGCGCTTGATCCTCGAGCCGGAGGTGCTGCTGCTCGACGAGCCGCTCGGCGCGCTGCGACGCGAAGCTGCGCAAGGCCCTCCAGGTCGAGCTGACCACCGTGCACCGTGAAGTCGGGATCACGTTCGTCTACGTCACCCACGACCAGGAAGAGGCGCTCACGATGTCGGACCGCCTGGCCGTGATGGAACGACGGACACGGTCGCGCAGGCGGCAGCCCGCGTGAGGTGTACGAAGAACCGCGCGAGCGCGTACGTCGCCGACTTCCTCGGGTGTCGCGAACCTGCTCGACGTGAACTGCGCCGGCACCGCGCCGGCCGGCGGCTGTCACGTGCAGCTCGGCGATGCGCGGCTGCGGGTGAACACCGGCCAACTGGACTTGCGCGGCGCCGCGAAGATCGTCATCCGTCCGGAGCAGGTGAAGCTCGTCGACGAGGGCTCGACCGACGAGAACCAGATGCCGGGCATGGTCGACCGGCTCGTCTACCTCGGACCGACGACGCAGCTCATCGTGCGCTGCCCCGGCGACATCGCGATCCAGACGCTCGTGACCAACGCCGACACCGCGCGCACAGCTCACCCCGGGAACGCCGGTACGCGTCGCGCTGCCCCACCCGACTCGGTCCGCCTGCTGCCGCCCGGACCGCTCAGCGTCGACGAGCTCTCCGACGCGCTCTGAGCGGCGCTCAGAGGTCCATCGTCGCGAACTCCTGCACCGCGGAGCCCTTCTCACCGCGGCGGAACATCCGGAGCGCGAACACCGCGAAGATGATCGCGAGCGTCGTCCCGAGGAGCATCACGGTGGCGAGCGCGTTCAGGGCCGGCGTGGGCGCGGTGGCGGACGGTGCTGTAGAGCTTCATCGGGACGGTCTCGCTGGACGCGTCGGCCGACGAGGAACTGCGCTGATCACGAAGTCGTCGATCGACGTCGCGAACACGATCATGAAGCTGGCGAAGATCGCGGGCCCCAGCAGGGGCAACAGCACGGTGCGCAAGCGCCTGGGTCGGTGACGCGCCGAGGTCCTGCGCGGCTTCCTCGTAGTCGCGTCCGATGGTGAGCAGCCGACCACGAACGATCACGACGACATACGACAGGAGAACGTGACCTGACCGAGGATCTGCGCCGATCGTCCGAGCGGGATGAACGTGAACGATGTTGACGAACACGAGGTAGAGCATGCTGCCCATGACGATCTCGGGCGTCGCGAGCGGGAGGAGCATCAAGCCGTTCGCGGGCCGCTGGTGCGTACCGCGCCAGCGGGTCAATCCGAGCGCGAGCGCGACGCCGAGCGGGGTCGCGACGAGCATCGTCATGATCGCGAGCCGCAGGCTGTTGCTGACGCGCGTGCCGCAGTGACGGGTCGTGCAGCACCGACTGCGTCGGGTCACCCCAGTACCAGCGGAACGAGAAGCCCTGCCACGTGCTGCGCGACCGGCCGTTGTTGAACGAGAACTGGATGGCGATGAGCACCGGCACCAGCGACCAGAGCAATGTACGCCCACGTCACGGTCGGCGAGGATGAGCGGCTTGCCGCCACGGGTTGCGCCACCACACCCACGGCTTCATCGGGCCCCCCGTTCACTGCGCCGCCCGGGTCGCGCGGTCGGTCGTGATCAGGTAGTAGGCCATCAGCACGAGGAGCATCGCGGAAAGGACGAGCACCAGGCTCGCACCGACCGCCTTCTCTCGAGCTGTCTGAGCAGGAAGAATTGGATCTGGTTGCCGATCATGTTCGTGCGCGGCGACGCCGACAACAGATCGTGTTCGTGTAGTAGTCGCCGAACATCGGGAGCGCGGTGATCACCGACGCCGGCGAGCAGCCCGGACTTGCGAGCGGCAACGTCACGTGCAGGAACGTGCGCGTCGGGCTGACGCCGAGGTCGCGCGACGCCTCGAGCAGACGGCCGTCGATCCGGTCGAGCGCGGCGTACAACGGGATGATGAAGAACGGGACGTAGCCGTACACCAGGCCGAGGATCACCGAGATAGGCCGACCGTCAGCCAGTTCGACCGGAGATCGGCGTCGAGGTGCAGCGCGGTGAGGACGTCGTTCACGTAGCCGTCGTCCTGGAGCAGGTTGATCCAGGCGAGCATGCGCATGATGTAGTTGATCCAGAACGGGGCGAGGATCAGACCGAGCAGCAGTCCCTTGTGCCGGCCCGCCGTAGCGCGCGATGTAGTACGCGACGGGGTAGCCGATGACGAAGCAGAGCGCGAGCGCGGTGACCGACGTAGACGAACGTGCGCAGGAACACCGTGCGGAACGGCCCGAAGAAGGTGCCGTGCAACACGTCGCCGAACGTCGTCGCGTGCCACTGCAGCGGGTTCCACACGGGCAGTGCGGCTGCCGAAGATCGGGTCGACGCGCCCGAAAGCGACCGCCATGACCCCGTAGAACGGCACGACGAACAACAGCAGCAACCACAGGACGCCCGGGAACGCGAAGAGCCCCCAGACTGCGGTGGACCGCCGTTCGCCTCGAGCCGCCACCTGTTACTCGAACGCGTCCTCAGGCACCGGTCGTGAACTTCGACCAGGCGTTGTCCCACACGGCTTCACCCGCGGGCGACAACTGCAGCAGCTGCACGCCCTTGTCGAAGTCGGCTTCGCGCACGATCGCGTCTGGACAGCGTTCTCGGGCACGTAACCCTCGGCGATCACTCGCTCGGGATCGAGCGCGTTGTGCGGCTGCTGGTACCCGATCCCGTTGAAGTTGTCGAGCGCGCCTTCTCGCTCGAGCATGTAGTCGAGGAACAGGTGCGCGAGCACCGGGTGCTCCGCGTTCGCCGGGATCGCGATCATGTCGCTGCCGATGATGCCGCCCTTGTCGTGCGGGTACCAGTAGCCGAGCGTGGAGACGTCGCCGCCCTTGGGGAGGTAGGCACTGCGCGTTGACCATGTCGCCGGACCACGCCTGGTGCACGGTGGCCTGCCGTCGGGGAGCGTTGGTAGTCCTCGATGCCCGACCTTCACGTTCACGAGGCGAAGCGAGCTGGCTCGAGATCGGCGAGCGCCTGGTCGATCTGCGTCGGGTCCTCGGTGTTGACGTCGGTGATCCCGCGCCGGAGCAGCGCCATCCAGAGCGCTTCCCGGTCGTCGTCGAGGATGTACGTGCGACCCTTGTACTTCGGGTCCCAGAGCAGGTCGGTAGCCGTTGGGCAGCTTGCACCGGTCGTCGGTCGCGATCGATCTTGTCGCGCCGGTAACCGATCCCCGTCGTGTAGAGCGTGTACGGCACCGAGTAGCTGCGAACCCTTGTCGTAGAACGGGTCCTGCAGCGCGGTCCACACGTTGGCGAAGTTGGTGATGTACGACTTGTTGATCGGCTGCAGCAGCTTTCCGGCGACGACCTTGCCGATGACGATCGGGGTGGGGAAGAACACGTCGAACTTCGCGCTGCCGGTGCGCAGCTTGCTCGACGGCTTCGTCCATCGTGGTGAACGTGGTGATCTGGACCTTGACGTCGTACTTCTTCTCGAACGCCTTGACCGTGTCGGGGCTGATGTACTCGGCGTAGTTGAAGAGCTTGAGCGTCCCGCCCTCGGGCTTCTTCCCGCTCTCGATCGCCGGCACGTCGTCGAAGAGCGGGAGCGTCGCGGGATCGTCGGGCCGCGACAACTTCACCGGGCTCGCGCTGGTGCTGCCGCTGCTACTGCTGTCGTCGCCGCCGCAGGCCGCGAGCAACGCAGACCCGCCCCCCACGGCGAGGGCCGCGATCGCGCTCGAGCGGATGAGAAACGTCCGGCGGTCGATCTCGCCGCGTCCGCGGTCGTTCGGCCCGCGCTCCCTCGGGTGATACGCCATCGCCAGCATCCCCTCGCCGTCGGTGTCCCCGTACCGGTACGGTCCTAGACTGACTGGTGAGTCAGTAAAGCACGCGGCGAGACAGTGTGCACTGCCGCGCCCCGCGCCGCGGAGGTTATGGCAGCGCACTTGCGTCTACAACGCGCCCCCCGAGTCTGCGAGGCGGCACACATGGAAACGCTCGACGCGATCGTCGTCGGCGGCGGTCACAACGGGCTGGTCGCCGGGCGCGTATCTCGCACGGGCCGGGCTGCGCACCGTTGTGCTCGAAGCGCGCGACGACATCGGCGGTGCGGCGACGACCGAGACGCCGTGGGGTCCTGACTTCAAGGTGACCGCGCTCTCGTACGTGATGAGCCTGATGCCGCCGACGATCCTCCGTGACCTCGCACCTCGCGCGGCACGGCTACCGCGTGATCCCGATGGGCCCGTCGTACATCGCGTTCCCCGACGGCCGATCGCTGCTGCTCCACGACGAGCCCGAGCGCGACCATCGACGAGGTCGCGAAGTTCTCCAAGCACGGACGCCGACGACCTCGCCGACTACGAAGCGTGGTTGCACGGGCGTCGCCGACGTCCTCGCGCCGCTGCTTGCTCAACGCACGCCGCCGAAGCTCGGGTCGCGCCGGCCGGCGCGACCTGCTCGAGCAGCTGCGCGCTCGCCTGGGGCGTGCGCGGCCTCGACGTGCGCATCGACGGCGACGCGACGCGGCTGTTCACGACGAGCATCCGCGATCTGCTCGACCGTTGGTTCGAGTCGCCCGAGGTGAAGGGCGTCATGGCGATCAACGGCATCATCGGCACGTGGGCCGGGCCCGACGAGCCCGGCACCGCCTACGTGATGATGCACCACTCGATCGGTGACGTCGGCGACGGCCACCTCGGGTCGTGGGGCTATCCCGATCGGCGGCATGGGCGCCGTGTCGCGATGCGATCCGCCGCGCCGCGGAGGCGTTCGGCGCCGACGTGCGCACCGACGCGCCGGTCGAGCGCATCCTCGTGCGCGACGGCCGGGCCGCGGTGTCGCGCTGCGCGAACGGCGAGGAGCTCCGCGCCGCCACCGTGGTCGCGGCGACGCATCCGCAGATCACGTTCCTGCGCCAGATCGACCGCGCGCGAGCTCCCGGACGACTTCGTCGAGCGACCTCGAAGCACTGGCGCAGCCGCAGCGGCGTCGTGAAGGTGAACGTCGCGCTCTCGGAGCTGCCCGACTTCATCGCCGATCCCGGCACCGAGCTGCACGAGCGCCACACGGGCGCCGTCGAGCTGTGCCACTCGATCGACTACCTCGAGCGCGCGTTCCAGCGACGCGCGCGAAGGACGCGCCGCGCGCGCGCCCGTTCTCCGACGGCGTGCATCCCGTCGACGCTCGACCCGCTCGATCGTGCCCCGAGGGCACGCACGTGATGTCGCTGTTCACGCAGTGGGTGCCGCACACGTGGACCGAGCGAGCCGCACACCGACGGAGCTCGAGGCGTACGCGGATCGGGTCATCGACGGCTACACCGAGCTCGCGCCGAACTTCAAGCAGTCGATCGCTGCACCGGCAGGTGATCGGCCCGTACGAGATGGAGCACGAGTACGGCCTGATCGGCGGCAACATCTTCCACGGCGAGCTCTCGGCCGAGCAGCTCTTCCACATGCGCCCCGCGCCCGGCTACGCCGACTTCACCACCCCGATCAAGGGTCTCTACCAGTGCTCGTCGGCGACGCACGGCGGTGGTGGCGTCACCGGCATCCCCGCGCTGCCTCGTGCACGCGGCGCATCCTCGCGCGACCGCAAGCGAGCCGATCGCGATGGCTGCCCGTGGGAGGATGGCGCATGACGCGATCAGCCCGCACCGGCGCCGCGTCGCCGCGAGGCGGCTCGCGGCCGTGCTCGACCCGACGCGGCAGCGGCCGGATGCTGCCGCGCGAGGCGTACACGATCGACGCGGTCCTCGCGTGGGAGCGCGAGCACTTCTTCGCCGGCTCGCTGGGTGTGCGTCGGGCCGCGTCGCCGGATCTGCGCGAGCCGGGTGCAGCGCACGGCGGTGCGCGTCGGCGACGAGGGCGTGCTGCTCGTCCGCGAGCGACGACGGCGCGCTGCACGCGTTCGCCAACGTCTGCCGGCACCGCGGCCACGAGCTGCTGCCGTGCGGCGCGACCGCCAAGCGCGCCGCGATCCACTGCCCGTACCACGCGTGGACGTACGACGCTCGACGGCTCGCTGCGCGCGACGCCGCGCTTCGACGCCGCCGCCGGGCTTCGACGCGACCGAGCACGGTCTCGTTCGCGCTGCGGGTCGAGGAGTGGGACGGCTGGGTGATGGTCAACGTGTCGGGCGACGCGCGGCCGCTCGCCGAGCACATCGGCGCGCTCGACGAGCTGCGTCGCGACCTACGGATGCGCCGACGCTCGTCGTCGGCGCGACGCACGAGTACGCGCTGGCGGCGAACTGGAAGCTCGCCGATCGAGAACTACCACGAGTGCTACCACTGCCCGGCGATCCATCCCGGAGCTGTGCCGTGGTGAGCCCGCCCACGAGCGGCGACAACTTCGACGCTGCCCGGGCGCGTGGGTCGGCGGCACGATGGATCTCGAGCCGACGCGCGAGACGATGTCGATGGACGGGCGAGCAGCGGCGCGGTCGCCGCTCCCGGGCCTCGACGCGACGCAGCGCCGCGCGAGGTCGCTCTACATCGGGCTGTTCCCCAACCTGCTTGATCAGCCTGCACCCCGACTACGTGATGACGCATCGCATCGAGCCGCTCGCGCCCGGCGTGAGTCGTGGGTCGAGTGCCAGTGGCTGTTCGCCCCGACGACGGTCGCGCGAGCCCGGCTTCGACCCGGCCGTACGCGGTCGACTTCTGGGACGTCACGAACCGCCAGGACTGGGCGCGCCTGCGAGAGCGTGCAGCGGGGCATCGCCTCCCGCGGCTACCGGCCCGGGTCCGTTCTCCGCGCGCAGGAGGACGCGCGTGCAGCGAGTGGGTCACGCTCGTGCGCACGTACTCGACCGGCGCGGTCCCGCTCCAGCGCTCGAACCCGGCGCATGGCGTTGCCGGGGCTCGATGACCGGTACGTGACTGACTGATCGTCAGTACGGATCCTGCGGAGCCGTCGGTCGACGTCGCCGCGTCGGAGGCCGACCGGGAGACGGCGGAACGGATGGCCGTCATGGCGCTGCCCGCACGAACGGGGCGGTGCTCGACGAGCTCATCGCGAGCAGGAGCGCGATTCCTCGAGCGCACCGCGATCGCATGGCTGCGCGCGAGGCCGCGGTCGATCTGGCCGGCGGCGTCGCGTCGAGCTGGCAGGCCGCGCCGCCGCAGGCCGGTCTGGGTCAGCCACGGCAAGGGCTCGCACGGTCTTCGACGTCGACGGCACCGAGTACGTCGACCTGCACGCCGGCTTCGGCGTGATGCTCGTCGGCCACGCGCACCCGGCAGTCGTGCGCGCGGTGCAGGAGCGCGTCGCGCTCGGTACGCACTTCGCGCAGCCGACCGACGACACGATCGTCGTCGCCGCGGAGCTGGCGCGCCGCTTCGGGCTGCCGCTGTGGCGCTTCGGCAACTCGGGCACCGAAGCGACGATGGACGCGATCCACCTCATGCGCGTCGCGACCGGGCGGCGAGCGCATCATCAAGGTCGAGGGCACGTACCACGGCCATCACGACCAGTGCAGGTGTCGGTGTATCCCGACCTCGAGGACGCCGGGCCCGCGCCGGCACCCGCACTCGGTGCGCGACCGACGCCGGCGATCCCGGCCGACGATCGCGCGCGCTCACGGTCGTCGTGCCGTTCGGCGACCTCGACGCGGTCGAGCGCGTGCTCGTCGAGTACCCCGGCGAGATCGCCGGCATGATCATCGAGCCGGTGATGATGAACATCGGCATCATCGCGCCGCCCGACGGCTACCTCGCCGGGCTGCGCGAGCTGCTGCCACGCGCACGGCGCGCTACCTCGCGTTCGACGAGGTGAAGACCGGCCTCGCGATCGCGCCCGGCGGCATGATCGAGCGCTCCGGCGTGACGCCCGACATCGTCTGCCTGGCCAAGGCGATGGGCGGCGGCCTGCCGTGCGGCGCGATCGGCGGCACCGAAGCGGTCATGCACCTCATCGAGGACGGCCGCTACGAGCAGGTCGGCACGTTCAACGGCAACCCGCTCACGATGGCGGCGGCCCGCGCGACGCTGCTCGAGGTGCTCACGCCCGACGTGCTACGCGTAGCTCGACACGCTGCGCGCGCGTGATGGTGCGACGGCGCGCAACGACGTGCTCGAGCGCTACCGGCTTCCCGGCTACGTGCAGCGCGCTCGGCGCCAAGGGCTGTGTCGTGTTCTCGCCGACGCCGGCTGCGCGACTACCGCGACTTCCTCGCGCTACGACGACCGCTGGGGCCACGCGCACTGGCTCTTCCAGCACAACGGTGGCGTCTTCCTGCCGCCGTGGGGCAAGTGCGAGCAGTGGACGATGTCGGTGCAGCACACCGTCGAGGACGTCGAGCGGTTCGTCGACGAACCTCGAGACGTTCGCCGTGACGGTCGGGGCGCAGGTGACGACAGTGAGCGCCGGATGGCGATCCACGGTCGCCGACGTGTTCGGGCGAGGTCGGGCTGCCCGACGCCGGTGTCGCGAGCTGGCGGCGCAGCGACGTGGGACGTCGATCGTCGTCGGCGGTGGCCACAACGGCCTCACCGCGGCGGCGTACCTCGCGCAGGCGGGCAAGTCGGTGCTCGTGCTCGAAGCGCCGCGAGCAGCTCGGTGGCGCGTGCACGCTCGAACGAGCCGTTCGCCGACCGGCGGCTACAAGGTGAGCCCGTGCGCGTACGTCGTCGGCCTGCTCGACCAGCGTGGTGATCGACGAGCTCGACCTGCGCAAGCACGGCTACAACGTGTTCGTCGCCGATCCCGGCATCTGGTGCCCGTTCGACGACGGCACGCTCCTACGCGCAGTTCCTCGACCACGACCGCACCGTCGCGAACATGCGCGAGAACGGCTTCTCCGACGCCGACATCGAGGGACAGTTCGCGTACGAGGACGTTCTTCGACCGCATGCGGCGCGCGCTGCGCGAAGGGCGCGCCGCGACGCCTGGATCGGCGACGCGCCCGACCGCGACCGAGCTCGAGGAGCTGCTCGGCCACGATCCCGAGCTGATCGACGTGCTGTTCGACGTCGTCGATCGCCGACGTCATCGACCGCTTCTGCAAGGACGAGCGGCTGCACACCGCGCTCTACGGCCAGGGCGTGATCGGCGCGTGGGCCGGCCCGCGCGACCCGGGCACCGCGTCGATCAAGCTCATGCACTTCTCGGGCGAGCTCGAAGGCGTGCCCGATGGCGTGGGGCTACGTCGAGGGCGGCATGGGCCGCATCTCCTTCGCGATCGCCGAAGCCGCGCGCGGAGCTCGGCGCGGTGCTGGCCGCCGGCGTGCCCGTCGCGCGAGATCCGTGCCCGGTGAGGGCGTGCGAGCTCGAGGGCGGCGAGGTCATCCGCGCCCGCGCGTCGTGTCGAACGCGGACCCGAAGGTGACCGTCGCGCTCGTGCGGCGATGCCGCGCCGGCCGCGTTCCGGGCCAAGGTCGACGGCTGGCGCGTGCAGAGCCCGGTGCATGAAGCTCAACTGCGGGCTGTCGCCGGCTGCCGCACTGGACCGCGGCACCCGGCGCCGACTAGCCGTGCCGCGCGCCGGTGTCGATCGCGCTCCCGATCGACGACGCGCAAGCCGCGTTCGAGGCGTGCACGCGCGGCGTGCCCGAGCCCGGGCTTCGCCGAGCTCTACTTCCAGACCGCGTACGACCCGACCGTCGCGCCCGCGGGCAAGCACACGATGAGCGTGTTCGTGCAGTACGCGCCGTACACGCTCGCCGAGGGCGACTGGGACACGCGGCGCGACGAGATCGGCACGAAGGTGATCGATCTCATCGGCGCGCTTCTCGCCCGACGTCGCACGACTGCGTCGAAGTGATCGACGTGCTCGGTCCGCCCGACATCGAGCGGCGCATCGGTCTCACCGGCGGCCACATCTTCCAGGGCGAGTGCATGCCCGATCAGATGTGGGACGGACCGCTTCGCGCCGCGCACGCCGATCGACCGGTGTCTACCTCTGCGGCGCGGCGACCCATCCCGCCGGCAGCGTCATCGCGCTGAACGGCCGCAACGCGGCGATGGCCGTGCTCGAAGACGTCTGAGGTTCAGCGTTTTTCGTATTCGATGCCCGCGGCCTCGGCGTCCCACGTGGTGGCGGTCACGCCCTCGTCACGCAGGTCACGCTTGAGCACGCGGCCGACCGGGCTGCGCGGCAGTTCGCTGCGGAACTCGACGTACCGCGGCAGCGCGAAGTACGGGAGCTGGTCGATGCACCACCGGAACAACTCCTCCTCGGTGATCGATGCATCTTCCTTCAGCGTCGCGGTGATCTTGAGGTCGTCCTCGGTCATCTCGCTCGGCACCGCGTACACCGCGACGTCGGCGAGCGCGCCGTGTCCCATGAGCACGCTTTCCACCTCGAAGCTCGAGATGTTCTCGCCGCGGCGCCGGAGGTAGTCGGCCTTGCGGTCGACGAAGAACAGGAAGCCGTCTTCGTCGAGGCGGGCGATGTCGCCGGTGTGGAACCAGAGGTTGCGAGTCGCGTTGACCGTTGCATCGGGGCGACCCCAGTACCCCTCGAACATCACGTGCGGCCGCTTGGGTCGTACGACGATCTCGCCGCGCTCGCCTTGCGGCACTTCCTTCTCGTCGTCGTCGAACAGGCGGACGTCGAAGTACTCGTCGTTGAGGACGCCGGCCGCGTTCGGTTTGTTGCGCACGCCGGGCGGCTGCCACGACACCAGGCTGGCTTCGGTGAGGCCGAACGCGCCGCTGAACGTCTCGACGCCGAACCGCTCGCGCAGCTGGTTGTCGACCTCGGCCGGGAGCGGCGCGGCACCGAGCAGGCGCAGGCTCGTGTTCGCTTCGGGCGCGCCCGACTTCGGCATCTCCGGCCGGTCGGAGTCGTTGGCGAGGAGGTACGCCATGGTGCCGAGCGTGGACGTGATGGTCGCGCCGACGCGGTTCATCTCGGGCCAGAAGTTCGACACCGAGAACCGCCGGTAGATCGCACCGCGCCCGCCGAACACGAGCGACCCGAGGACGGCGGTGACGAGCGCGTTGTAAGTGGAACAGCGGCAAGCGGCGTCCACACCACATCGGCCGGCGGTGCGTCCCCAGCAGATGCCGATCTGACGAGACAGCGCCTCGTGGTAGTTGTGGCTGAGCATGCAGCCCTTCGACGGGCCGGTCGTGCCGCCGGTGTAGACGAACGTCGCGAGGTCCGACGGCCGCACCGCGACTTCGGGGGTCGTGGCGTCGACCGCGAGGAGCTCTTCCCATTCGTGGACCGTGACCTTCGCGGTCGGTGCGACGTCGTGACCGGCGCCCGGATCCTCACGGTCGTCGACGATCACCACGTGTTCGAGCTCGGGGAGGTCGCCGAGCACCGCGCCGATCCGGTCGGCGAGCGTCCGCTGCACGATCACGACCCGCGCGCCGGAGTCGCCGAGCTGATGGCGAAGGTACTGCCCTTGTACGCGGTGTTGATCGGCACCGCGATCGAACCCCCGACGATCGCACCCCACCAGGCGAGCATCGCTTCCGGTGAGTTCTCGATCAGGTTGGCGACGCGATCGCCCGGACGCACACCCAGCTCGCCCAACGCGTTGGCGAGCTTGCTCGCGGTCGTGTTCACCTCGGCCGCGGTGAAGGTCGCGCCGCACACGTCGAGGTACTGACTGTCGGGGTCGTCGGCCAGGCGCCGGTCGAGCAGCGCCGTGATCGTGTGTTGCTCGCCGCTGACCCATGAGCGTTCTGTCACGCGCTGAATCTAGGTCGGGTCCACCGACACGCGCCCGGCGGCCATGAGCCCTGAGGGCGCGACACACGAGCCGGTTACGCTGCGCACCCGGTGCAGGATCTCGGGTTCGTGCTCATCCATGGTGGCGGCGCCGCGGGCGCGTTCTGGGACCGGCTGGTCCCGTGCTTGACGCGCCCGCGCTGCGCGGTCGACCTGCCCGGTCGCGCCGACAAGCCGACCGACCCGATGACCTTCACCGTGGACGAGGGCGTCCGCTCGGTGCTGACCGATGTCGAGCACGCGGGAATCGACCGCGTGATCCTCGTCGCACATTCGTCGGGTGGGCTGTTCGTCCCCGGCGTCGCCGCCGCGCTCGGCGCCGCGCACCGCGCACATCGTGCTGTCGGCCGCGTCGGTACCACCGGAAGGTGGTGTCGGCCTCGACTGCATGAAGGCCTCGCACCGCGAGCGCACCGTCGCGGCGATCGAGGCCGCGCGCCGCGACGGCTGGACGCTCACCACACCCGGGCCGCCCGACGATGCCGAGGCCATGCGCGACTCCTATGGCGAGACTCTCGACGACGAGACGCTGCAGTTCATCGTCGCTCCCGTGCGCGCGGTCAAGGACTCCATGAACTTCTACTTCCAGCCGGTGTCGTGGGCCGCGGTGGGCGACATCCCCGTCACCTACGTGAAGAACCTGCGGGACCGTCCGGTGCCCGTGGCGCTGCAGGACGAGATGATCGGGCGGCTGCCGAACCCGGTCGAGGTCATCGAGCTCGACTCGGGCCACATCCCCGCGGTGACGCAGCCGGAGGCGTTCGCCGCGATCCTGGAACGCATCGCCGCCGCCGAGGAGCAGCGCGCGCGATGAGCGATCTCTACTGGGACCCGTTCGACATCGAGCTCGATCGCGAACCGTACGAAGTGTGGCGACGGCTGCGTGACGACGCGCCGCTCTATCGCAACGAACGCTTCGACTTCTACGCGCTGAGCCGGTACGCGGACGTCGAAGCGGCGCACCGTGACAACGCGACCTACAGCTCCGCGCACGGCACCGTGCTGGAGATGATGTCGCCGCAGCCGATGGGCGGTGGGTTCATGATCTTCATGGATCCGCCCGACCACACGCAGCTCAGGGCACTCGTGTCGCGCGCGTTCACGCCGCGGCGGGTCACCCAGCTCGAAACGCGCATCAGGGAGCTGTGCGCGGAGCTCTTCGACGCCCAGCTCGGGCGCGACGAATTCGACTACGTCCAGGACTTCGCGGCCCGGCTCCCGGCCGAAGTCATCGCCGCGCTGATCGGTGTGCCGGCGTCCGATCGGGAGTACGTGCGCGAGCACATCGACCTCGTGTTCCACATCGAGCCCGGCGTCGGGATGATCAACGACATCTCGCTCGAGGCGGGGAACGTCCTCAACCGGTACCTGTCCGAGCAGCTGAAGGACCGCGCGCAACACCCGCAGGACGACATGCTCACGGATCTCGTCCGCGCCGAGATCACCGACGAGGCGGGTCAGCTCCGCAAGCTGACCCCTGGGGAAGCCACGACCTTCGCCAACCTGATCATCAGCGCGGGCACCGAAACGGTCGCCCGGCTGCTCGGCAACGCGGCCGTGGTCCTCGCCGCGCACCCGCAGCAACGGGCCGAGCTCGCGGCCGACGCCGGCCTCATCCCGAACACGGTCGAGGAGCTGCTGCGCTTCGAAGCGCCCTCGCCGGTGCAGGGCCGCTGGACGACACGTGATGTCGAGCTGCACGGCGAGGTGGTGCCCGTGAACTCGAAAGTGCTGCTGCTCACGGGCGCGGCCGGGCGCGACGAACGCAAGTATCCGGATGCCGACCGCTTCGACATCCATCGCCCGATCGACCACCACGTCGCGTTCGGGTACGGGATCCACTTCTGCCTCGGGGCCGCGCTCGCGCGCCTCGAAGGCCGCATCGGCATCGAGGAGACGCTGCTGCGGTATCCCACCTGGGATGTCGACCTCGACCGGGCCGTGCGCCTGCACACGAGCACGGTGCGCGGTTACAACCGGGTGCCGTTCGCGGTGCCGGCTCACTGAATGGCCGCGCGATGAACGGTGCTCCTGACGCGCCGGAGATGATGCCGGCGCCACCGCGCGGGCGCACGGCCGGGCCGAACGTGCTCGTCATCGTGCTCGACGATCTCGGGTTCGCGCAGCTCGGTTGCTACGGCTCCGACATCGCCACGCCGAACATCGACGCGCTCGCGGCGGGCGGCCTGCGCTTCAACCGCTTCCACGTCACCGCGCTGTGCTCCCCGACGCGCGCCGCGTTGCTGACCGGGCGCAACCACCACGCGGTCGGCATGGGCATGCTGCCCGAGCTCGCGGTGCGATACGAGGGCTACACCGGCCGCATCCCGCGTGCCGCCGCGACCCTCGCGCGGCACCTTCGCGACAACGGCTACTCGACCTACGCCGTCGGCAAGTGGCACCTGGCCCCGCGCGACGAATGGAGCGCGTCGGGACCGTTCGACCGGTGGCCGCTCGGGCTCGGTTTCGAACGGTTCTACGGCTTCCTCGGTGGCGACACGAACCAGTGGACTCCCGAGCTCAAGGCCGACAACCACGCGATCGAACCACCGCGCGGTCCCGCCGACGGCTACCACCTCACCGAGGACCTCGCCGACCAGGCGATCCGGTTGCTGCAGGACCAGCAGCAAGCCACGCCGGGCAAGCCGTTCTTCACCTGGTTCGCGACCGGTGCGATGCACGCTCCGCATCAGGTCGCGCCGGAGTGGATCGAACCGTACGTCGGGAAGTTCGACGACGGTTGGGATGCGTGGCGCGATCGTGTGTTCGCGCGGCAGGTCGCGAACGGCACCGTTCCGCCCGACACCGTGTTGACGCCGCGCCCGTCGTGGGTCGCGGCGTGGGACGCACTGCCTCCGGAGCAGCAACGCCTCTACGCGCGCATGATGGAGGTGTTCGCCGGGTTCCTCGCGCACACGGATCACCAGATCGGGCGCGTGATCGAGCACCTGCGAGTGAACGACCTGCTCGACGACACGCTGATCTGCCTCATCTCCGACAACGGGACGAGCGCCGAAGGCGGACCGTACGGATCGGTCAACGAGCACCGCTTCGTGCACGGGCTCGACGAGGACCTGGACGAGAATCTCGCTCGGATCGACGACTTGGGCGGGCACCGCGCGTACAACCACTACGCGTGGGGCTGGGCGTGGGCCGGCAACACCCCGCTGCGCTTGTGGAAGCGCTACGCGTGGCTCGGTGGGGTGCGGACGCCGCTGATCGTCCACTGGCCCGCCGGCATCGCGGCCCGCGGCGAGGTGCGCGACCAGTTCTGCCACGCGATCGACCTCATGCCGACGATCCTCGACGCGGCCGGGATCGAGCCGCCGGCGACGGTCGACGGCGTCGAACAGATGCCGATCGAAGGACGCTCGTTGCTGGCCGCGTTCGCGTCGGCCGGTGCGCCCGCGCCCCGCACCACGCAGTACTTCGAGATGCTCGGCAGCCACGCGATCTACCACGACGGCTGGAAAGCAACGACCGATCACGTCGGCGGTCAGCTCGCGGTGGAGCGCGAGAACATCGAGGGCAGCCGGGTGTTCGGGGAGGACAACTGGTTGCTGTTCGACCTCTCGCGCGACTTCTCCGAGTCACGTGATCTCGCGGCCGAGCATCCCGAGCGGGTACAACAGCTGGTCGACGTGTGGTGGGCGGAGGCGAAACGCAACCACGTGTTGCCGCTCGACGACTCGTTCATCGGGCGCGCCGGCGCGATGTTCCGGCCCGCGTACGGCCCGCGCTTCCGCACAGTGTTCAAACCGGGCGGAGGGCCCGTGTCCGAAGACGTGTTGCCGCCGCTCGGCGCGGGTTACGTCGTGACCGCGCGCGTCGAGGTCGACGAGCGCGCCGAAGGGATCCTGTTCGCACTGGGCAACTGGACCAACGGCTGCGCGTTCTACCTGCTGGACGGCAGGCTGGTCCACGTGTTCAACGGCTTCGGCAACGCGCACCGCATCATCGCAACCGAACGCGTTCCCGCGGGCGCGCACGAGCTCTCGTACACATATACGCGTGAGGGCGGCGGCCGGACCGGGATCCTCGCCGTCGACGGTCGCGAGGTCGGGCGGGGCGAGCTCCCGCACGACCTGCCCTTCCGCTGGCAGATCGGCAGCGCCGGGCTCACGATCGGTGAAGACCGTGGTTTCCCGGTGTGCGACGACTACACCGTGCCGTTCCGGTTCACCGGCACGCTGCACGACGTCACGTTCGCGATCCCGATGCTCGCACCGAAGGACGACACCGCGGCGCGCGCCGAGCTCGGCATCGCGCTCGAA
This sequence comes from uncultured Actinomycetes bacterium, assembly GCA_963745645.1. GTDB lineage: Bacteria > Actinomycetota > Acidimicrobiia > IMCC26256 > PALSA-610 > CAVUFH01. The sequence goes on along the minus strand of CAVUYD010000008.1, from coordinate 444,995 downwards.
AGGCGAGTAGCGCCCCACGTTCTGGTTCCTGCGGATGCTCGCAGCTGGTACTCGGCTTCCTCTCATCTGCGTCGCCTCATGATGCCGGCTGCGACCGGCGTGGCGCGGGTCGAACGCGAGGAGAAGCGATGTCGCGACCGAATCCCCCTGAACTCGAGCCGATCCCGCCGATCGGGCGTTCGCCGGCGCCGAGGCCGCGAGCGCCGTCGGCGTCGGCACCGACTCGGGAGCGGCGAGCGCCCGCACAAACCGGTGTGGAAGTCGTGGGCCGCGGCGGGCGTCGTCGCCGCGGCCTTCGTCGGTGGTGGCATCCTCGCCGTCACCCTCGCAGGCCACGGCAAGGACTCGCCCTCGGTGCAGACTGCGTCGGCGAGCCCGCAGACCCAGACGTACGGCGGACCGAACGGTAACGGCCGATTCGACGGTCGCTTCGGTGGGCGCGGCGCGGCCGGGACGATCACCGCGATCGACGGCAAGACCCTGACCCTCGAGACGCAAGACTTCTCGGGTAGCACCGGCACGACGAAGGTCGTCACGACCGGCGACACCAAGTTCACCGAGATGGTCGACGGCGAGGTCTCCGACATCAAGGTCGGCGACAACGTCCTCGTCACCACCGACGACACCACGGGCTCGGCGAACATCACCGCGACGAACATCGTCGACAACGGTGATCAACAAGCCGGGTTCTTCCGGCAGCGTTCGGCGACGCCCGACGGGCAGCCCCTCCGAACGGGCGAGGATTCCCCGAGGGTCAGGCCCCGCCGGAGGGTCAGGGATTTCCCGAAGGTCAGGCTCCGCCGAACGGTCAGACGGCGCCCGGTGGGCAGAACGGCGGTGGGTTCGGCAACTTCGGCAACGGCGGCTTCCGCGCCGGTGAGGTCACCAAGGTCGACGGCTCGACGATCACGATCAAGACCACGGAAGGCGACACCGTGACGGTCGCGACGAATGCCGACACCAAGATCTCGGTCACCAAGAGCATCTCGTTGCACGACCTGAAGGTCGGCGACACCGTCAGCGCGCAAGGATCGACCAACGACGGGACCGTCACTGCCGACTCCGTACGCAAGGGCGATCGCGGTGGCCTCGGTGGCGGGTTCCCCGGTGGCGGTCCGCGCGGTGGAAACGGTGGGCAGTTCAGTCCGCCGTCGACATCTTCGACCGACTGAGTCGCGAGGGAGCATCGAAGTGCGAACGATCGCCACCAAACTGTTGCGGCCCTGGATCATCATGCCGCTCGTCGCGGTACTGGCGTTCGGAGGCTGGTGGGTGTTCATCCGCGACGACGGCGGCAGCGCCGCCGCTGCGGCGCCCACGTCCCAACTCGTCGCTGCGACCAAGGGCCCGATGGCGCGCACCGTCTCCGCGGACGGAACGATCGCGGCCGCGCAGACCGACGACCTCTCCTTCGGCTCCGCGGGAACCGTCACCGCGGTCAACGTCAAGGCGGGCCAGACCGTGAAGGCCGGCGACGTACTCGCGACGATCGACTCTGCCGAATTGCAGTCGGCCGTCGCGGACGCGGAATCGAGCGTCGCCGACGCGCAGGCGAAGCTCAGCGACGACGAGGATGCCGGCGCATCCGACGCCCAGATCGAAGCAGACCAGTCCTCGCTCACCTCCGCACAGGACAAGCTCGCGTCCGCGCAGAGCGACCTCGACGGCGCCGAGCTCGTGGCGACCTTCGACGGCAGCGTGGCCGCCGTGAACATCTCCGTCGGTGAACAACTCGGGTCGACTGGGACTGGCGGTACCGGTCAATCGGGCAGCCAGAGCGGCAGCGGAAACTCGGCGGCGGCGCCTGGTGGTTCGTCCACCCCGAACGGCCTCGGTGGCAACGGCAACAACGGGAACAGCGGAAGCGGCAACAACGACTCGAGCTCGTCGCCCGACGTCCAGGTGATCAGCACGTCGAGCTACACGATCGACCTCGGCTTCGACGACACCGACATCACCAACGTCAAAGTCGGTCAGACCGCAACGGTCACGTTGTCGACCTCCAGCTCGAACAACGGCCGCTTCGGCGGCGGCAACTTCCCCTTCGGCGCCATCGGAGGCGGAGGTGGAGGACCGGACTTCAACTTCGGCGGCGGCAACGGCGGCGGGGGCAACGGCGGCGGAGGCAGCGCCCAGCAGGCGCCCGGTGGCGCGGCGGGCGGTGCGGGCTCGGCCACACAAGCGGGGGTCGCGAGCGCATCCGGCACGGTGACCGAGGTCGGCACCATTGCCGACGCGAGCTCGGGCGTCGCGAGCTATCCGGTGACCGTTGCGTTCACCGACACGAGCGGTGACTACAACTCCGGCGCCAACGCGACGGTCGCGATCACCTACGCCGAGGTCCCGGACGCGATCCAGGTCCCGTCGCTCGCGGTGACGACGAACAACGGCACGTCGACGGTCACGGTGAGCGCGAACGGCAAGGAGCAGACGCGCCAGGTCGCGACCGGCCTCACCTCGAACGGGATGACGCAGATCACGAGCGGGTTGCAGGAAGGCGAGCAGGTCGTCCTTCGCTTCCCCGGCGCCGGCGGCCTGCAGCAGCGATTCCAGGGCGCGGGCGGGCAATGAACACCATCGATCCCGCCGCGCCCAGTGCCCCGTCGGTCGCGGCCGGAGAGGCGGTCATCAGCCTCGAAGGCATCGGAAAGACCTACGAGACCGGCGCGCTTGCGGTGGAAGCGCTGCGCGACGTCGCGCTGACGATCGAACGGGGTGAGTTCGTCGCGATCATCGGTCCGTCCGGTTCGGGCAAGTCGACCCTGATGCACATCCTCGGTTGCCTCGATGTGCCGACGACCGGACAGTTCGTGCTCGCCGGTCACGACGTCGCGTCGTTCGGCGAGAACCAGCTCGCCGACGTGCGCAACCGCCTCATCGGGTTCGTCTTCCAGCAGTTCAACCTCTTGCCGTACCTCAGCGCGTGGCGCAACGTCGAGCTCCCGCTGGTGTACTCCGGTGTCGACCACGCGGAGCGCAAGACGCGCGCGTTGCCGCACGCTCGATCAGGTCGGCCTCTCCGACCGCGCCGACCACAAACCCGGCGAGCTCTCCGGCGGACAGCAGCAGCGGGTTGCGATCGCGCGTGCGCTCGTGACCGAGCCCGCGATCATCCTCGCCGACGAACCGACCGGCAACCTCGATTCCGCGTCGGGTGCGGAGTTGCTCGCGCTCCTGCGCGCACTGCACGAGTCCGGCCGCACGATCATCCTGATCACTCACGACCACGCGGTCGCGGCGCAGGCACAGCGGGTCGTGCACATCTACGACGGTCGCGTTTCGGACGACGACCTTCTCGTCTCGACCGCCGACACGGGACGGGCGTCGTGAACTGGTCCGACACCCTTCGCACCGCGACCGACGCAGTTCGCACGCACCGGTTGCGCTCGGCGTTGACGATGCTCGGGATCCTCATCGGTATCACCGCGGTCATCCTGACGGTCGGTCTCGGCCGTGGCGCTCGCGCCGAGGTGCGCGACCAGATCAACGAGCTGGGAACGAACATCCTCGTCGTCTCGCCTGGGAGCTCGACCAACACGAGCGGCGTGCGCGGCGGCTTCGGCTCGGCGTCGACGCTCACCGTGCAGGACGCCGACGCGCTCGGCTCGAGCGACGTCGCCCCCGACGTCCAGACCGTCGCCGCAACCGCGACGACGTCTGCATCGCTGACGAACGGTGACACCAACTGGACGACGTCGCTGATCGGCACCACACCTTCGTGGCAGCAAGTCCGCTCCCGTGACGTCACGAGCGGCCGGTTCATCGATGCGAGCGACGAGAAGAACGCGGCGAGCGTCGTCGTGCTCGGCCCCGATACCGCGACCGAGCTCTTCAGCGGGCGCGACCCGGTCGGGCAGACCGTCGCATACAACGGCAGCAAGCTGCAGGTGATCGGCGTGCTCGAGTCGTTGAGCTCGTCCGACAACACGTCGAACAACGACGTCGCGATCGTGCCGTTCTCGACGTACAGCGAGCGACTCGTCGGGGGGGCCAACCGCGACACAGTCAATGAGATCTACGTGAAGGCCACGTCGTCCGACTCGCTTTCCGCCGCGTACCAGGAATCGAACGCCCTGCTGCTCAACCTGCACGGCATCACGAATTCTGCGAACGCCGATTTCTCGATCGCGACGCAGCAGTCGATCCTGAGCGCGGCCAACTCGGTCGACAACACGCTGACAGTGATGCTCGCCGGCATCGCCATCGTCTCCTTGCTCGTCGGTGGTATCGGCGTGATGAACATCATGCTGGTGTCGGTCACTGAGCGGATCCGTGAAATCGGGTTGCGCAAGGCAATCGGCGCCCGGCCGCGCCTCATCCGGCGCCAGTTCCTGGTCGAGGCCTCACTGCTGGGATTCGCCGGCGGCGTGCTGGGCGTGATCGTCGGCGCCCTCAGCGCCGCCATCATCCCGCACCTCAGCGACACGCGCATCGTCCTGTCGCTCGCGCCGGCGCTCGGCGCGATCGCCATGGCGATCGGTATCGCCGTCGTGTTCGGTGTGTATCCCGCAACGCGCGCCGCCCGGCTCGCGCCGATCGACGCATTGAGGAACGAGTGACCGTGACCGATCCGTTCCCGTTCCCGACCGCGACGCCGAAGCGCCGGCGCGCGGTACTCGTCAGCGTGCTCGTCGTCGTCGCACTGGTCGTCGCCGGCAGCGCCGCACTCATGGGCGTCGGCGGCGCGTCGGCGTCCGGCTACCGCACCGCGACCGTTGGGTCGCAGTCCGTCGACCAGGCGCTCACCGAAGTCGGCGTCGTCCAGCCCGTCTCGCAGGCGACGGTCGCGTTCCCCGTGTCGGGAACGGTTTCGACCGTCGACGTCGCGGTCGGCGACAAGCTCGGCGTCGGTCAGAAGCTTGCGACGCTCGACACGACTTCGTTGCAGACGAGCGTCGACCAGAGTCAAGCCGCACTCGACCAGGCGGAGCTGACCCTCGAGAAGGCGCTGAACGGCGAGAGCGTCGGCGGTCCGTCGGGGACGTCCGGCATCCAGACGATTGCGTTCACCCCGGGCGCGACGTCTTCGGCGAACGGTTCCGACCCGGAGCTCGCGGCCGCGCAGCGTGCCGTCGTCGACGCGCAGCAGCAGGTCGACAAGGACCTCGCCGCCGCGCAGCACGCACTGGAGGCCGCGCAAGCGGCGTGCGAGTCGACCTCGTCCTCGGGGTCGGGGTCGGCGTCGGAATCTGATTCGGGCAGCACGACCACCACCACGACGACGCCTGCCGGCGACGACAGCTCGGCGTGCGCGACTGCGCTCGACACCGCGCTCCAGGCGCAGCAACAGCTCGCCGCCAGTCAGAACGCGCTCGTGCAGGCATCGAACGCGCTCGACACCCTCCTCGCGCAGCGCGCGAGCACGAGCGGGAACACGAGCCAGGGATCGAACAACGGAGGCGGCGCGAACAACGGAACCGGACCGGCACCGACCTCGGGCGGCGCGAACTCGGGCGCGGGCGCCAACTCGCCGTCGTCGCAGGATCTGATCGCGTATCAGAAGGCGGTCGACGCCGCCGCGGTGCAACTCGCGGTCTCACAGCAGGCACTCGCGCAGGCGACGATCACCTCACCCATCGGCGGCACGGTCGCGGCAGTGAACATCGCGGTCGGCGACGACATCAGCAGCGCGTCCTCGACCCAGAACATCGTCGTGGTCGGCGAAGGCGGCTTCGAAGTGACGACGAGTATCGGCGTCGACGACCTCCCCGACGTCGCCGTCGGTCAGCACGCGACGATCCAGCCGGATGGCAGCGGCAAGCCGATCACCGGCAAGATCGTTTCGATCGGGCTCTCGGGCACTTCCGCCTCGTCGACCACGACGTACCCCGTCATCATCGGTCTCGACGGCGACACGAGTGGGCTGCGCAACGGCTCGCTCGCGACCGTGACGATCGTGACGAAGTCCGCGGCTTCCCGGCTCGCGGTTCCCACCTCCGCGGTCTCGACGAACGGCAACAACCACACGGTCCGCGTCGTTGATGGTGACGGCGATCCGAAAACCGTGAACGTCGGCGTCGGCGCAATCGGCGCGACGTGGACGGAGATCACGAGCGGCCTCACGGCCGGCCAGCGGGTGGTGATCGCTGATCTCGGCGAGCCGCTTCCCGGTTCCGCGACGGCCTCGTCCAACGGCAACGACAGCAACGGCCGCGACTTCCCGGGCGGCGGTGCGTTCCCGGGCGGCAGCTTCGGCCGCCGCACTGCCCCCGGGAACTGACGCGCACGCGAACGGCTCCCGGTCGGTGACCGGGAGCCGTCCAACCTGCCTGATTACTGCCGAAGCAGTGCGTCGACGCTCAGCCGATGTTCTCCAGCGGACCGTGGTCCACGGGCGCGTTGCGGGTGCTGAGCACCTGGATGCCCGCGTGCTGCTCACCATTGAACGGCGTCACGGTGCCGGGGCAGCCGGCCTTGGCCGCGTCCTCGGGGCTGTTGAACCACAGGCCGAGGTGGAACTGGCTCGTCGGACGGAACTTGACGTTCGTGTCCTTGACCGCAGGACCGGCGAGGCCTTGCAGCGGGTCGGACCCGTTCGCGGGGCCGCCCTGCGACATCGAGAACGTCTCGTGGTTGAACCGTCCCTGGACCGTCACGGACCCAGAGCCACCACCGGTGGTCTCGAGGTCGCTCTGGTACCACGCGGCACCGAACGGCGCGTCAGGCGTCTGGATGACGAACAGGTCGAACCCCGTGTCGCGCGGAAGTCCGGAGACACGTACGGTCATCGTTTCGTTTTCCGGGTGCTGGACGATGCGCACATCGCCCGTCGCGTTCGGCAGGCAACCGGCGTTGGTGGCCGCAGTCGAACGAACCATTCCGAAGTGGGTGACGGTCGATGCGCCAGAACCGTTCGCGGCGAGACCGACGAAACCGGCGGTCAAGAGCCCGAGCGATGCGAAAGCTGGCGCGACCATGCGAACCATACGACGAGGCTTCATGTGTGTGTCCTTCTGCTGGGGAACAGGGCAACCGCGGGGATGGACTGCTCTGTGCGCCTCACTACGCAGGCGGGCGCGGCTCCGGTTCACATTCGGACGAAGGCGTGCCCGACGTCACGAACGCGCCGATCAGTCGGAAGCGCGTTCGGTGTCGATGCGCAGGCGGCGCAATGTCATGCGCGCGATGCGCCAGGCGCCTTCGTCGAGCGCGTAGGTCTCTTCGTACTGACCGAACCCGTGCTGCACGCGCCCGTCCGCGAACTCGAGGCGGTCGTACATGGCCGTGATCGATGTCGCGTGCTCGGCGTCCACCACTTCGACCTCCTGCATGTGACCGTGGTGCACGGTGATGACACCCTCGAGGGCGCGGCGCACGTTGCGTGAGAAGCGGTCCCGGCCGATCGTGATACCGCGGGCGGGATCGATCCCCATCGCCTCCATGTCGTCGGTGACGTCGATCCGGACGTCCGCGACGAAGAGGCTCGGGAAGCGGTCCCAGGCCTTCTGGTCGATGTACCGGAAGTACCGCGCCTTGGTGACGCGCACCGCTTCGATGATCTCGAGCCGGCGCACCGGATCGACCGCCATGCCTGTTCCTCTCGCACGCCGCAGGCCCTGAACGTAGAGTTCACGCCCTGAGCGCCGGTTCAGATTTCGTTTCCCCTTCTCGACTGCAGCGGGAGATCCTTGCATGAGTGACGACAAGCCCGTCTACGCCGAGCGCATGTTCCCGGCGCCGGTGGACCTCGGGATCGCCGAGGCGGATCGCGCGGTGTGCAACGTCAGGTTCGGCACGAGCTCGTACCTCGAGGGCGAGGGCGGCGAGGGCCAGACCTGGTACGAGGGGGGTGGTGCACCGACGGAGAAGGCGGTCGCCGAGATCGTCGTCTACCCGCCGACACGGGGGCTGCAGACCCAAGGCGACCCCTTCGAACCGGTGAAGATCGGTGTGCTGGTCGACATGGACCTCGGGCAGCTGCTCGCGGACTGGATCGACCCGACGATCCTCGCGATCGAGGACGCGCTGAACGAAGGGGCGTGGGGTCGTTCGCCCGTCGCGATCATCACGTGCGACGCGCGCGGGCTCCCGCGCGAGAACTACCGGAAGCTCATCGACGGCTACAAGTGGCTCGTCGAGCAGGGCTGCGTCGTGATCCTCGGGCCGATGATCTCCGACAACTGCCTGACCCTCCAACCGATCGCCGAGGAGATCGGTGTGCCGGTGATCGGCTGGACCGGCGCGCACAGGTTCGCGAGCGACTTCTGTTACACGGTCGCGAACGGCGACATCCCGACCGAAGGCGTGATGTGCGCCAACTGGCTGTACCAGCAGGGGCTGAAGAAGGTCGGCCTGTTCTGGGAGGTCGGGTCGTCGGGTCGCGACTACGCCGACTTCTTCCGCGACGAAGCGATCCGGCTCGGGCTGACGATCTCGCGCGAGGTGAAGCTCGAACCGAACCCGCGCAACCTCAAGGAACACCTCTCCGACATGCGCGACATGGGAACCGAAGGTGTCTATTACGGCGGCTACGGCTACGCGACGTTCCACTTCGCCGAGGCGTTCCGCGCGCTCGACTGGGACCCGCCGCGCGTCATGGGCACCGCGTTCATGTTCTATTCGAACTCGAACAAGTGGGCAGAGGGGCTCGAGGGCTGGCACGGTGTCGACCAACTCGGCGAGGACGGCGCCAACCCGAACTACGAAGCGATGATCAAGCGGTTCAAGGCGCGCTTCGGGCGCGCCACGCGCAACGTCGTCGTCGCGCTCGCGTACGACACCGCGCGCGCCGCGATCCACGGCATCGCGAACGCCAAGATCCCGACCCCGCGCGAGGTGCGTGACGGGCTCGATCGGATCCGGTGGATGCCGGCGACAAACGGCGGCCCCGGCACCTACGTGCAGTTCGGACCCGGCGATCACAAGGGCTACAAGGGCGACTTCCTCACGATCCGCGAGCTGCGCGGCGGTGAGCTGCGCTTCGACGGCTACTACCGACCCGAGTGGCCCAGCAACCGAGAGGTGTAGGGGTCAGCCCCGCGGTCGCCTCACGCCCCGAACGTCGCATCGAGGATGTCGTGCAGCTCGGGCATCGGCATGCGCTCGGAACCCGTCGCGGTCCCGCTCACCAACGGGTCCATCGACTGGTACGCAGAGAGCAGTCCGCTGAAGAGCATGGCGAGCACTTCGGGATCGCCGTCCCGGAGCTCGCCCGCGTCCTGGCCCGCACGGAACAGCTTCGACTGGAGGTTCATCGCCTCCGTGTAGTTCTCGACCACGGCCTGGTCGATCTTGGAGACGAGCTCACCCAGCGTCACGCCCGACGCGCGCAGGTAGAGCCGGCCGAAGTTGGCGTTGTCGCGGAAGAACTGCACCTGGAAGTCGGCCAGGCGGTGCAGGAGCTCTCGGGGTGTGCCCGGGTGCTCGAGCGCGTCGCGCATACCGCGCATGAATTCGGATCCCCGACGCAGGTAGATCTGGACGAACAGGTCGTCCTTGTCCGTGAAGAAGCTGTACACGCCGCCCACGGAGAACTCCGCCGCGGCCGCGATCTCCTTCACGGTCGCGTCGTGGAACCCCTTGCGGGCGAACACCGCTTCGGCCGCGTCGAGGATCTGCGCGCGGCTCAGCTGCTGGTGTTGCTGACGGCGCAGCTCACGCGGGCTCGGCGAGAGGGGCTCGGGCATCGGCGCAGTGTAGGGATGGGCTCGGCGCGAACTTCGAACGGTCAGGCCGTGGCTTTCGCCGCCATCTCCGCGAGCGACACCTTCGCCGCGTGCGCGTGCCGGCCCTTCTCCATCGAGCGGATCGACACGTCGTGACCCGCCACCTCCGCGCGTAGCGCGCCGACGGTGCATTGCTCGCGCGTGCGGTGCGCGAACGGGTCGAAGCGGTACCAGCGCATCGCGTTCTCGAAGGTGATCTTGTTCACGTCCGCGTCCGGCACCGCATATCGCGCGGCGACACGCGCGAACTCCTCGGGTGCGTTCGGCCACGAAGAGTCGGAGTGCGGGTAGTCCTGCTCCCAGCAGATGTTGTCGGTGCCGATCTCGTCGCGCAGGGCGATGCCGATCGGATCTGCGATGAAGCACGTGAGGAAATGGTCGCGGAACACTTCCGATGGCATCCGGTCACCGAAGTCCTGGCCGGTCCAGAGGTGGTGCATGTCGTACGTGCGGTCGAGCCGGTCGAGGAAGTACGGGATCCAGCCGGTGCCGCCCTCGGAGAGCGCGACCTTGAGCGTCGGGAACTCCTTGAAGACGCGCGACCACAGGAGGTCCGCGGCCGCCGAGCAGATGTTCATCGGCTGAAGGGTGATCATGACGTCCATCGGTGCGTCGGGCGCGGTGACCGCGAGCTGGCCCGACGATCCGAGGTGGATGTTGAGGATCGTGCCCTCATCGACGAGCGCGCGGAACATCGGGTCCCAGTACGCGTCGTGGAAGCTGGGATACCCGAGCGTGGCCGGGTTCTCGGTGAACGTCATCGAGAAGCAACCCTTGGCGGCGACGCGCTTGATCTCGCGCGCGCACAGCTCCGGGTCCCAGATCGCGGGCAACGCCATCGGGATGAACCGCCCGGGGTACGAACCGCACCAGGCGTCGATGTGCCAGTCGTTGTACGCCTGCACCATCGCGAGCGCGAGATCCTTGTCGTCAGCGGTCGCGAACAGGCGGCCCGAGAACGACGGGAACGAGGGGAAGTTCATCGTCGCGAGCACGCCACCCGCGCTCATGTCCTTGACGCGCTCGTGCACGTCGAAGCAACCGGGCCGCATCTCGTCGAACGCGGTCGGGTTGACGCCGTATTCGTCCTTGGGCCGGCCCGCGACCGCGTTCAACCCGATGTTCGGGATCACCGCGCCGTTGAACATCCACACGTCGTTGCCGTCGTCGGTGTGCTCGACTCGCGGGGCCGCATCCGCGTACTTCGCCGGGACCCGGCCCGCGAACATGTCGGGCGGCTCGACCACGTGATCGTCGACGCTGATGAAGATCATGTCCTCGACGTTCATACGACGCCCTCTCCGGTTCGGCACCCGGTGATCGGGCGCTCCCTGGACTGAATCTCGGTTCACACCCTATTCGCGAGCGGGTACGTCACGCCCGTGTCGCAGATGTCGACGTGGATGCCGTCGCGCACGTTGCCCGCGGCGTCGAACAGCTCGCGGCATGCACCTGCGCCGTCGACGTCAGCACGCCGTCGAGGTCGAACAGGAACGCGTCGAATGCACGGGCATCGAAGCCCGGGCCGATCCGGCCACTCATGACTGTTGGTCCACGGTGTTCCATGCGGCCCACCGTGATCGCAGACACTGACTCGACACTGATCCGCCGCTGGCGCGTGGGTCGGTGCCCGGCCGGGCGGGGATGTGTCCAATGACCCTACCGACGGAACCGGCCGCGGGAACATTGTTGATCGATGGACAACCGGCGATCGTGGCTGGTGACGGTTGCGGCTGCGTCGATCACGACTGCGTCGACCACTTCCAGTACGTGGAGCTGATCTCCGGTGGAGTCGATCACCGCTGCTTCCGCGTCGTCGCGTACAACGCGACCGGAATCGGATGAGCGTCGGCAGTCGTGTACGCGTGCCGGTCGGCTATCCGGCGTGCTGAAGGTGATGCCATGAGCACGACCGTTCGCCGCACGCGTTGCCGGGTGCTCATCGCGCCGCTGGTCGCCGCCCTCGCGATCGCGCTGGCCGGGTGCGGCGGCGACGACAGCAGCTCGAAGAAGAGCGCGCCCACATCGACGACGACGACCACCAGATCGAGCACCACCACGACCCGGCCCGTGCTGCCCGAGGGCTGGGAGCAGCTGGCCGCCGCGCCCGGCCTTCTTGGCAAGTACGCGGTGTGGACCGGGAGCGAGTATCTCGGCGGACCGCTTGGCTGCTGCGAACAGCTCGGTGGAACCGAGGTGGACGCGTACTCACCCGCGAACGCGAGCTGGCGGACGCTCGCACCCTTCCCGCTCGGTGAACGCGATGGTGAGGGTGCCGTGTGGACCGGCGACGAGATGATCGTCGTCGGAGGGCGGCAGGCGCGCTCGGCCGCAGAGCCGGACGCGAGCAAAGCGGTGCCGACGGCCACTGGCGCCGCGCTGGACCCGGTGACCAACACGTGGCGCACGATCGCGCCGATGCCTGCACCGGGGCCGTCGGACGCGGTGTGGAGCCGGGAACATGCGGTGTGGACCGGGAAGGAAGTGATCGCCTTCGATGCCACCCACCTGTTCCGGTACGACCCGGTCGCCGACACTTGGACCGCCGGCACACCGCCGCCGTTCACGCGCTACGACATGACCATTGCATGGAGTGGCAAGGAACTGCTCCTGTGGGCCGGCGCCGACGAGCCGCAGGGTGACGAAGCATCGCTACCCGCGAGCGTGCAGCGCGACGGCGCCGCGTACGACCCGACGACCGACCACTGGCGGACCATCCCACGCGCGCCGGTTCCCGCGCGCATGGCGTCCAAGGGCGTGTGGACCGGGCATCGGTTCATCGTGTGGGGTGGCTACGGCGCTGACGGTCCGAGCGGCGAGGGAAACCGCGGACTCCTCGGCAAGGGCGCGGCGTACGACCCGACCACGAACAGTTGGACCGCGCTCCCGGCGTCGCCGCTCGAGGCGCGCGAGGGTCACCAGATGGTCTGGACTGATCGGGAGGTCCTGGTCTGGGGCGGGCGCGTCATCAACTCATCGGGCGAGCCGTCGGGTGGGTACCCGCGTGACGGCGCCGTGTACGACCCCGCGACGAACACCTGGCGGGCCCTGCCGGCGGCGCCGGCTTCGCCGCCGTCGCTCCTCAGCGCGAACACGGCGGTATGGACCGGTGACGTCGCGCTCTTCGTCGGCGGAGCGGAAACGAACACCGAAGGGGTCGGACCGCTCGGCCTGTCCTACGCGCCCGGTCGCTGAAGAGGTCCTACACCGCTGCTCCTCGTGCTACGTGGTCGTGTCCGTCGCGCCGCGATGCTGGAGGTAGCGCTGGACTTCTCGGTTCTCCCAGTCGGCTCCGAACGCGCCGCCGATGCCGAACATGACGGCTGCCGCGACTGCCGGCAGCCGACTCCGCGCGCGCTCCGCGACGAGCGCGTCCGCGACCACGGCGAACGCTTCGTCTACGCATTCGAGACCGGAGACGTCGACACGATTCTCGCGATGCTTGCCGACGACGCGATGTTCGCGCGCTGACACGGGATCGCATGCTCCTCAGCCGTTCGATGGCAGCGACCACTCCTTTGTGGCTCCCCCGCCAAGCTCGACGACCTCCCCGTCGAAACCGACTCGGATCGGTGGAGCGAGTGCCGGGAGCACGCCGACGAACAATCGATCGTGCGTGGTGTGAATGTCGATCCGATGGCCCCGGTAGTGGATGCGGAATCGGAGGGCCGGAAGCTCGTCGGGAAGCGCGGGATCGATCCACAAGACATCGCCGCGCGGCGCGACGCCACCAAAGCAGCGCTGGACAAGGTCGAGTGTCCCAGCCATCGAACCGAGATGGATGCCCTCGTGGGTCGTGCCGCCCTGGATGTCGGCGATGTCACTGTTCAGGGCTTGGAGGAAGAGATCCCAGGAACGTCGCCGGTCGAGCCGGGCGAGCACCCACGCGTGGACGATTCGTGACAGCGTCGAACCGTGTGAGGTTCGGGCGAGGTAGTAGTCGATGTTACGGCGGAAGTCGGCGGGCGGATCGAACGGGTAATCGAGCCGGGCGAAGACGCCTTGCACCTCCGCGGCCGACAGGAGATAGAAGGTCATGAGTACGTCGGCCTGTTTGGAGAGCTTGTAGTGGTTCGTCGAATCCCCCTCGGCCTCGAGGATCCGGTCGAGCCTCTGGATGTCGCCGTACCGCTCCTGGTAGTCGAGCCAGTCGAGCTCCGCGAGCCGGTCGTAGCCCTCGAACTGGCTGATGATGCCGTCGGCATGGAAGCAGACACGCATCCGGCGGCTGATGTGCTCCCAGCGCTCGACCTCCTGTCGCGACACCCGGAGCTGCTCCCGCAATTCCCGCGCCTGGAGTTCTGGGAGGAGATCGAGGATCTCGAGCGCGCGGCACAGCAACCAAACGGTCATGATGTTCGTGTACGCGTTGTTGTCGAGCCCCGATACCTCCGACCCCGGGTACGCGTCGTGGTACTCGTCGGGCCCCATCACCCCCTTGATCTCGTACCGATCGAGGTCGCGGTTGTAGGTGGCGAGGCTCGCCATGAAGCGGGCGACTTCGGTGATCATGGGGCCGCCCCGGAACCGCAGGAACTCGACATCGCCCGTGACCTGGTAGTAGCTCCAAGCGTTGTAGGCGATCGCAAGATTGATGTGCCGCTGCCGGCGGGAGTGATCGCTGAGCCACCGCCCGGACCTTGGGTTGAGGTGGAGGGTCTGGGTCTCCTCGCGGCCGTCGCTGCCGCTCTGCCACGGGAACATGGCGCCCGTGTGCGCCTCGCGCCTGGCGGCTGCCCGAGCGGCATCGAGCCGCCGGGATCGATAGCCGAGCAACGACCGTGTCAGGATCGGAAGCCGCAGGTTGATGAGCGGGAAGACGAACAACTCGTCCCAGAAGATGTGCCCGCGGTAGGCCTCGCCGTGGAGCCCGCGTGCCGGGATGCCGACGTCGAGGTCGATGGAGTTGGGTGACACGGTTTGCAGGACGTGGAACAGGTGCAGTCTGAGGATTCGTTCGGCGTCGACGTGTCCCTCGAGCGGCAGGTCGAACCGCTGCCAGAGGTGGTCCCACGCGAGTGCATGCCGCTCGAGCATGTGGTCGAAGTCGTCTTGCTCTTCCACAGCCGCGCGCGCCGCGAGCGCAACTTCTGAGATCGCCGCGTCGCGTGACGTATAGAGCGCGACGACCTTCTCGACCGTGACGGGGAGCCCCCGCTCGATGTCAACGAGTTGCTCGTGGGCGACGAAGCCGGGTAGCTCGATCAGCCGTCGTTCGCTCGCCGTCGGCCGGTCGCCGCTCGTCACGCGGGTGCGTGCCGCTTCGCCGATGAGGATGCCCGACTGGCTCGTGCGAGCCAGAAGGTAGATGCCCTCCTCGCCGGCCGTGCCCGTTTCCATCGGACGGAGGTGGTCGCCGCGCAGGCCGCGGTAGCGCGCGACGCCGCGGTTGGTAACGGTGCCGTCGAGCGCCGACCGCAGCTCGACCCGCCCCGACCAGTTCTCGGCCACGATGGTCGTCTCGAGCGCCGCCAGGTGCGGCCGAGCCATGTCGACGAGTCGGCGTTGGGTCACGCTCGTGACCCTGTCTTCGTGGTCGCGGGTTCGAACCACCCGCGTGAGCACGCCATGACGAAGGTCGAGCTCTTGGCGGTACGCGAGCAACTCGAGACGAAGGATGTCGAACCACTCGCCTCCCTCGACTCTGAACGACAGAGGCAACCAGTTGGGCGCGTTGACGAGGTCTTCGTTCTCGACCGATCGCTCCGCGATCTCGGATATCAGTCGGTTGTAGCAACCAGCGATGTAGGTGCCGGGGTAGTGAACCTCGTCGGCGCGTGCCTCCGGCGCGGCCCCGCGCGTGCCGAAGTAGCCATTGCCGAGGGTGCACAAAGCCTCGCGATGACGTTCTTGGTCGGGCTCGAAGCCGTCGTAGACGAGGGCCCACACGCTCATGTCGTTGGCCTCCTTGCGCTCAGCGCGCGCTTGCGCTCACTCAGACGATGCGCAGGTCTCCGACGTCTCGAACAACCACATGGGCGCCCGCTCGGCGCCGATCTCAGAAGTTCTGACGAGTGCTTCGCGGCGCACCGTGGTGCCCGGCATTACCGCTGGAGGAGCGCAGCCCCGGCCACGATCCCGGCGCCGGCGGAGACGAGGAGCACGCGGTGCGCTTCGGCCATCCGTCCTTGCTGTTCCGCCGCCTCGAGCGCCACGATCAGGCCGGCGGTGTGGACGCGAGCCGCGCCATCAGGTGCCACGATCCGGTCCGGCGCCACACCCGTGTAGCCCGCGAACGGATCACGAAACTCGTCTGTCAGCGGGTTGGCGATGACCAGATCGATGTCGCCGGGCGTCAGCCCGTGATCGGCGAGCAGACCCACCGCGGCCTTGCTCGCGCACGCCGCGGCTCGGTCCGCGAAGCCGGGATGTTCGTCGATGCGCAACACATTGCGGCCGTGGTCGAACTCGACCGCTGCATTGAACGAGTCGCCGCCGTCGGCAGACACCTCCCACCGAAATCCGGAGAGCCCGACCGGTCCGTCGCGCCAACTGCAGACCAGCGCTCCTCCGGCCGCGGCGAACGGAAAGTTCGGCGCCCGGCCACGGCCGGGGTTGGCATCGCTGGCGACGACGAGCGCGCGCTGGATCGTGCCCGAGCTGAGGAAACCGTCCGCGATCTGCAACGCGGTCAGCACACCGCAGGCTCCGTTGGCGACGTCGAAGGAGAACGTGCCGTGGCCTCCCTCGTGCGGGTCCTCCGGGTTGGCGCCGATGTCCTCCTGAATGAGCGCGGCGAGCGCCGGCTCGCCGAGGTTGCGGTCCCGGTAGAGACCGGCGTTGATCAGCAGGTCGACGTCAGTGGCGGGGATGCCCTCCCGGCTCAGGCAGGTGCGGATCGCGGTGTCGGCCAGTCGCCGTGCGCTGTGTGCTGTGCGGAACCCGGCGCCGGAGATGGCAACGGAATCAATCGTCGTTCCCATAGAGATCCACCAACTCCTTGTCCGCCGTGAAGAGCACGACTCCGACCTCGAGCCCGGAGGCGAGTGCCAGGAGGACGATGCGATCGCCCGCCTGGATGTGTCCCGCCCGCAACTCCTCGACGAGCGCGACGAAGTGCGTCGTCGAAGCCGTGTTGCCGTACCGGTCAACGGTGACCACGGCTGGGTTGCGCGGTGTCGCGCCCATCACCTCGCCCACCGACGCCATCCCCTTGCGGATCGCCCGTGCCGACGTCTGGTGCGGGATGAGGTGGTCGATCTCGCCCATCTCCAGGCCGGAGACGTCGAGCATCTCCTGGAGGAGAATTGGGAGGTCGGCGATCGCCACCTTGTGGATCGCTCGGGCGTTGGTGAACATGCGAGCGCCGGGGTCGTGGTGCGCGGGGTACGCCAAGCAGAGGCGACTGTGGTCCGAGATGGTGGTGAAGCCGGCGAACGTGATGCCGGGCACACCGTCGGGCGCCCGTTCCAGGATCGCGGCCACACCGGCGTCGCCGAGGGTGAGCGACGCCATCTCCCGGCTCAAGATGTTGTGCATGTGTTTCGCGGCGTTGCGCCCGAGCTGAGAGATGTACTCGCCGCTCACCACCAAGCCGCGGCGCACGACGCCTCGCCGGATCATGTTGTTGAGGATGAACACGCCGGTCAGCGTGCCGGCGCACGCGTTCGCGACATCGAACGCGACGGCGTTGGTCGCGCCGATCGCCTGGGCCACCGCCATGCTCATGGGTGGCTCGAAGCGCGACACCAACCCGTCGCGGTACTTGGTGATGCTGCAGCTCACGACCACGTCGAGATCCTCGGCTTGGTACGAGGACCTGCTCAAGCAGTCGAGCGCGGCGGCGGTGGCGAGTGAGTAGGAGTCCTCTTCGCCCTGCGACACCCGACGCTCGTGGATGCCGGTCAACCGCTCGAGATCGATCTTCGTGCGGTGCCGGGTCGAGGCCATCAGCTCGTCGGTGGTGAGACGGTGCTCCGGGAGCCAGCGAGCAATGGACGCGAAGCGCGCGGCGCCGTCGCCGTCCTCGCTCTTCTCCGAAACCATCCAAGAGGTCGACATGTCGCCTCCCCTCCTGTCCCAACCCTGCCGATTGCGCGGCGCTCGCACAAGGGCCCAAGGACCCGAGGTGCAACTGATCTCGGCGGGACCTTCGCCCCTGGCGCCCCCCGCGGCCGACGCGGACGATGAGGTTGCGGCCGATCGGGTGCCGATCGGGCGCAAGGAGCGCGAGACGTGACCGAGCAGCTCGAGGTGCGGATACCGCCACTGCGTCGCTGGTGGTTGAATCCGGTCGCGGGAACGGTGGCGACACTCAGCGCCCTCGTCACGCGGGGTGATCCGCCACGCGTGTTCACCACGCTCGCGCGGCATCCCCGGCTGTTCCGTCATTGGTTGCCGTTTGCCGGTTCGTTTCTCGTGCGGAGTGCATTGCCGCGAGCCGACGTCGAGCTCGTCGTCCTGCGCACGGCGTGGACCTGCAGTTGCTGGTACGAGTGGGCCCAACACGTTTCCCTTGCGGGAACGGCCGGCGTGCCGCCGGCCGCGATCGAGCGGATACCGCGCGGGCCCGAAGCGGAGGGATGGACGCCCCGACAAGCGCGGCTGCTCCGGGCCGTCGACGAGCTGCACGAGTTTCGGGTCATCACCGACGCCACCTGGACCGCGCTCGCTGCGGAGCTGAGCGAGCGGCAGCTCATCGAACTCTGCTTCCTCGTCGGGCACTACGAGATGCTGGCCATGACGCTGAACAGCCTCGGGGTCGAGCCCGAGGCCAGCGCGCTCGACCGGCTCGGTGCCGCCTCGGAGGCGACCGAGATGCTGCATCAGGAGCTCGGCGCGGCGCGGCGACCCCGGCTGCAGGCGGCGAAATGACGTTGGAGCGGATGCGACGTGCGCGCCGCGATCGCCCCTGACCGGGATTCTCGCAGGCCGAAGTCAGGACCTTGGCCTCTGGGACGAATGCCAGCCATTGGTAAGGATGAAGCAAAGCCCCACTGAGCGGGAAGGGTGCCGCGATGACCGCTCACCCCACGATGACCCCAGCACAGGCGGGCCTCGACGCCGATGTGCTGGAGATGACCCTCGAGGCGATCCGGGAGTTCGCCGATCGCAATCTCCCCGTTGACGCCCTGCTCCGGCTCGACCACGAGGACGAATGCCCGGTCGAGGTCGTCCGCAAGATGTGCGGTGAGGATCTGGGCATCCAGCTGCTCTTCATACCCGAGGAGTACGGCGGGATGGGCGGTGCCACCTTCGACGTCTACCGCGTCTGCGAGGAGATGGCCGCGATCGACCTGGGCGTGGCGACCAGCGTGCTCGCGACGTTCCTCGGCAGCGATCCGATCGTGGTGGGCGCCACGCCGGAGCAGAAGAAGCAGTGGCTCACCCGCATCGCCGAGGAGGGAATCCTGCTCGCCTACGGCGCCACCGAGCCGGAAGCCGGCAGCGATCTCGGCGCGCTCAAGACCACGGCGACCCCGGTCGAGCACGACGGCGTCGTCGGCTACCGCCTCGACGGACGCAAGCAGTGGATCAGCAACGGCGGGATCGCCGACGTCTACACCATCCTCGCCAAGACCCCGGGCGGGCCGAGCTGGTTCGTCATCGAACGCGGGGTCGACGGATTCACGCAGGCGAAGCCCGAAGACAAGCACGGCATCCGCCTGAGCAACACCGCCGCGCTCTACCTCGACGACGTGTCGGTCGACCTCGACGCGCTGGTGGGCGGCGTCGAGGGCCAAGGCCTCGTCCAGGCCCAGCAGGTGTTCGGCTACACGCGCCTGATGGTCGCCGCCTTCGGGCTGGGCGCCGGCTGGTCGGCGCTGGACAAGGCGATCGCATACTCGACCGAGCGCATCCAGGCGGGCGGGCCACTGTCCGAGAAGCAGGGCTACACCCACAAGCTGATCGTGCCCCACGCCGCCCGCCTCGAAGCCGCCCGCGCCTACATCGAGGAGACGGCCGAACGCATCGACGCCGGCGAGGGCAGCCTCAACACGGAGGGCGCCATCGCCAAGTACCTCGCGACCGAGGCCGGCAACGACGCCGCGGACGCGGCGATCCAGGCCCTCGGCGGCTACGGCTACACCCGCGAGTACATGGTCGAGAAGATCAAGCGCGACGTCCGCATCACCACGATCTACGAGGGCACCTCCGAGATCATGGAGATGACGATCGCCCGCGATCGCTGGCAGGAGCACCTCAAGACCCGGGGCCGGTACTACCACGACCGGGCCGTCGACACGGCCACGGTCGCGGCCCGGCACCCGGACGTGGGTGCCGGAACCGTCGCCCTGGCACTCCATGCCCTGGCCGAGGTGCTCGAGCGCTGCCGCACCGGGCGTCTGACCCGCAACCAGCACGTGCTGTTCCGGCTCGGCGAGCTGATTGCCCAGGCCGAGAGCGCCGAGGCGCTCAGCCGTCGCGCGGCCGGGCCGCCGACGGCGCGCTGAGCGCCAAGGTCGACCGCCGGTTCGACGCCGCCGGGTTGGCGGTCCTCGCCCGGGTGTTCGCTCGTGACGCGGCGCTGCGGGTGGCGTGGAGCGGGCTGCGGCTGGTCTGGGGCTCCGGCGTTGCCGGGGCAGCCGGGCTGGACGATCTGGAGGCCTCGCTCCGGATCCACGACATTGCCGCCGCCGAGGCGGGCGGCCTCGACGACATGGACGCAGTCGCCGACGTGCTCTACGGCCGCTCGGGCGGATCCCATGCCTGAGGAGTCGGTCGACCGCGCGGTCGCCATCGTCGGTGTGGCGGCGATCATGCCCGACGCTCCCGACGCGCCGACCTTCTGGCAGAACCTCAAGGACGGCCGCTACTCGATCAGCGACGTCACACCCGATCGCTGGGACCCGGCCGCGTACTACGACCCCGATCCGTCACCCCCGACAAGACCTACTCGAAGATCGGCGGCTGGGTCCGGGCGTTCGAATGGGACCCCTTTGCATGGAAGCTGCCGATCCCGCCGCGGGTCAGCGAGGCCATGGACGACGCGCAGAAGTGGGCCGTCGGCCTCGCCCGCGCCGCGCTGCTCGACTACGGCTGGCCGGACCGGCCGCTCGACGCCGAGCGCACCGCGGTCGTGATCGGCAACGCCATGGCCGGCGAGAACCACTACCGGACAGCGATGCGGATCAACTTCCCCGAGTTCGCGCGCGAACTCGAAGGGTCGCGCGACCTTCGCGACGCTCTCGAAGAGGTGCGGGAGGCGATCCTCGAGGAGGCGGGAGACGGATTCCGCGCGGCGCTTCCCGCGATCACCGAGGACACCATGCCCGGCGAGCTGGGCAACATCATCGCCGGCCGCGTGGCCAACCTGTTCAACCTCCGCGGTCCGAACTACGTCATCGACGCGGCCTGCGCCTCGGGTCTGGCCGCCATGGCCGCCGCCATCGAAGGGCTCATCAACCGCGAGTACGACGCCGTGCTCACCGGCGGCGTCGACGCAACATGGGCGCCTCCACCTTCGTGAAGTTCTGCAAGATCGGCGCGCTGTCTGCGACCGGCACCCGGCCCTACGACGACGGCGCCGACGGCTTCGTGATGGGCGAGGGCGGCACCCTGTTCCTGCTGAAGCGGCTGGCCGACGCCGAGCGCGACGGCGACCGCATCTACGCGGTGCTGCTCGGCGTCGCCGGCGCCAGCGACGGCAAGGGCAAGGGGATCACCGCCCCGAACCCGATCGGCCAGCGGCTCGCGGTCGAGCGGGCCTGGCAGCTTGTGGGAATCGCGCCGTCGACGTGCTCGTTCGTCGAAGGGCACGGCACGTCGACCCCGGTCGGCGACGTCGTCGAGGTCGAGGCACTCGCCGAGGTGTTCGGAGGTCCCGATGTGCCCGTCGGATCGATCCCCCTCGGCTCGGTGAAGTCGAACATCGGCCACCTGAAGGGCGCGGCCGGCACGGCGGGCGTCCTCAAGGCGGTGATGGCACTCCACGAGAAGGTGCTGCCACCGAGCATCAACTTCGACCGCCCCAACCCCAACATCGACTTCGATCGTGTCCCCTTCGCGGTCAACACGAGCTGAGGCAGTGGGACGCGCCTGCGGCGGGCATTCGCCGCGCCGGTGTGAGCGCCTTCGGCTTCGGCGGCACCAACTTCCACGCCGTGCTCGAGGAGCACGTACCGGGGCGACACCGTGGCGACCAGGCGAAGCCGGTTTCCTTCGCAGGGGTCGACGTTCCCCAAACGTCGACCACGGCGCCTGAGCACGCCGCGCCGGCGCGCACCACCGCCGATGCCCCGCGGCGAGGAGCGTTCGTGGCGGGCGCGGCCGACGACGTCGCGCTCGCGGCTCGGTTCCGCGAGGTGGCCGACGCCGCCGATGGTGGCGCGACCCCGCCTGCGGGCCCACCCCACGCGAACGATCTGCGCGCGCCGGTGCGCGTGGCGATCGATCACGGCCGCGCCACGGAGTTGGCCGCCAAGGCGCGCCGCGCGATCAAGGCCCTCGAGACCGACAACGCGGCGATGTGGCGGGCGCTACGGGCGCAAGGGGTCTTCCTCGGCAGAGGCGCGCCCGGCAAGGTCGCCTTCCTCTACACCGGTCAGGGCTCGCAGTACGTGAACATGCTGACGACCCTGCGCGAGCAGGAACCGATCGTCGCGGAGACCTTCGCGGAGGCCGACCGGGTCATGACCCCGCTGCTCGGCAGGCCGCTCACCGAGTTCATCTTCATCGACGGCGAGAACGAGGAGGCGGTCTCACTGCTCGAGCAGCAGTTGCGGCAGACCGAGATCACCCAGCCCGCGGTGCTGGCCGCCGACATCGCGCTCACCCGTCTGCTCGCTGCGCACGGCATCGAGCCCGACATCGTCATGGGGCACAGCCTCGGCGAGTACGGCGCGCTCGTGGCCGCCGGCGCGCTCACCTTCGATGCCGCGCTGGAGGCGGTCAGCGCCCGGGGCCGCGAGATGGCCGAACTCTCCATCGAGGACAACGGCGCCATGGCGGCGGTCCTCGGGCCACTCGACGAGATCGAACGCGTCGTGGACTCGATCGACGGCTACGTGGTCATCGCGAACGTGAACAGCACCAGCCAAGCGGTCATCGGCGGCGCCACCGAAGCCGTCGACCGGGCCGTGGCCGCGTTCGACGAGGCCGGCTTCACCACGATGCGCCTCCCAGTCAGCCACGCCTTCCACACGTCGATCGTGGCGCCGGCCAGCGAGCCGCTGCGGCGGACGCTCACGCGGCTCGAGCTCAAGGCACCGGTGCTGCCGATCGTCGCCAACGTCGATGGGGAGCTCTACCCGACCGGAGCCGGCGTGCAGGAGCGGATGCTCGACATCCTCTCGAGCCAGGTCGCCTCACCGGTTCAGTTCGTGAAGGGCCTCCGGACGCTGTACGCCGAGGGCGGCCGCGTGTTCGTCGAGGTCGGCCCGAAGAAGGCGCTCCACGGCTTCGTGGAGGACGTGCTGGGCAACGCGCACGACGACGTGCTCGCGCTGTTCACCAACCACCCGAAGCAAGGTGACGCGATGGCGTTCAACCAAGCGCTGTGCGGCTTGTACGCCGCCGGCCTCGGCGCCCCTTCCGAGGACGCGCCGGAACCGCGCGCAGTCGTTCGCGACGCGCCGGTTGTCCCCGAACGAGAACAGACCGGAGCCACGATGGACGATCGGTACCGCGACCTGGGTCGGCTGTTTGCCGATTTCCTCGACCAGAGCCGTTCGCTGTTGGAGGGCGCTCCCGCCGCCGCGCCCCCGGTCGGCAGCTCGCCGAGGCCGACCGGCCCGTCCGAACCCGTCGTGATCACCGGCGCCGCCCTCGGCCTGCCGGGTACGGCGCGCGTCTTCGACGACGACAACCTGGCCCGCATCCTGGCGGGCAGCAGTTCATCGATGTCATCCCGCACGCGCTCCAGCAGGCGATCGTCGACAAGCACATCACCCGGCTGGTCAAGAGCGAGGACGGTGCCCGGTTCGAGACGATCGACAGCACCGACGACGTGATCAAGCTGGCCGCGCGCGCCGGTGCGCTCGACCTCGTCGAGGAGTTCGGCGTCGACGCCGAACGCGACGAGGCGCTCGACGACTGCACCCGGTTGGCCATCGGCGCCGGCTTCGACGCGCTGCGAGACGCCGGGATCCCGCTCGTGCTGCACTACAAGACGACGACGATCGGGTCGCAACTGCCCGAACGGTGGGGCCTCCCGGACGCGCTTCGCGACGACACCGGCATCATCTTCGCGTCGGCGTTCCCGGGGCTCGGCGAGTTCGCCTCCGACATCGAGCGCTCCGTCGCGGATCGGTCCCGTCGCGGGGAACTCGCCGCCCTCGGTGCGATGCGAAGCCGCATCGCCGACCCCGAGGCCGCGGCGGAAGTCGACCGCCGAATCGCCGAGGTCCAGGCCGCCGCAGACGAGGAGCCCTTCGAGTTCGACCGGCGGTTCCTGTTCCGGATCCTCGCCATGGGTCACTCGCAGTTCGCCGAGATCATCGGCGCCCGGGGCCCGAACACCCAGATCAACTCGGCCTGCGCGAGCACCACGCAGGCCATCGCGCTCGCCGAGGACTGGATCCGCGCCGGCCGCTGCCGACGGGTCGTCATCGTCGCGGCCGACAACGTCACGTCGGACGCGCTGCTCGACTGGATCGGGGCCGGCTTCCTGGCGACGGGCGCGGCAGCCACCGACGCGGTGGTCGAGGAAGCCGCCGTCCCCTTCGACAACCGCCGCCACGGGATGCTGCTCGGGATGGGCGCGGCCGCCATCGTCGTCGAGTCGGCTGAGGCGGCGCGGGAACGGGGCATCCAGCCCATCTGCGAGGTGCTGGCTGCGGTCACCGCCAACAGCGCCTTCCATGGCACCAAGCTCGACGTCGACCACATCTCGGCGGTCATGGAACATGTCGTCGCGCAGGCGGAGGCACGCGGCATCGATCGCCACGCCATCGCCCCGGAGACCGTGTTCGTCTCCCACGAGACCTACACGCCCGCGCGGGGCGGGAGCGCACAAGCAGAGATCAGCGCATTGCGATCCGTGTTCGGGGCCGATGCCGACAAGCTCGTGATCGCCAACACGAAGGGGTTCACCGGCCACCCGATGGGCGTCGGGATCGAGGACGTGGTCGCCGTCAAGGCGCTCGAGACCGGGATCGTTCCTCCGGTGCCGAACTTCAAGGAGGTCGATGCGGCCCTGGGCGAGCTCAACCTGTCGATCGGCGGGGCCTACCCCGTCCGTTACGCGCTTCGGCTGGCGGCCGGCTTCGGCTCGCAGATCGCGATGACGCTCTTGCGCTGGACGCCCGTGGCCGACGGCCGGCACCGCGCACCCGGCGAACTCGGCTATCAGTACCGGATCGTCGACCCAGTGGCATGGCGGCGCTGGCTCGCGGACGTCACCGGCCGCGACGACGCCCGTCTCGAGATCGTGCAGCGGCGGCTGCGGGTCGTCGACACCGGCGCGCCGGTCCCCACCGAGACGCCGGCAACAACCCCGTCCGACGCCAAGCCGGTGCCCGAGACCAACGTGGTGCGCGAGCGCGAACCGGACGCCGCGCCCTCGTCCGAGGCGCCGGCGGCGACGATTGCCGCGTCCGAGCCGATGGCGGCGCCGGTTGCGGTGCCGGTTGCGGTGCCGGAGGTGGCGGTGGCGGACGCGGTGCTGGCGATCGTCGCCGCGAAGACCGGCTACCCGGTCGACATGCTCGACTTCGACCTCGATCTCGAGGCCGACCTCGGCATCGACACGGTCAAGCAGGCCGAGATGTTCGCCGCCATCCGCGAGCGGTACGGCATCGAACGCGACGACAAGCTCAAGCTGCGCGACTACCCGACGCTCGCCCACGTCATCGCCTTCGTCCACGAGCGCGCCCCGGCAACCGGCGCGGCCGCCCCGACGGCGTCCGAGGCGCCGGCGGCGACGATTGCCGCGTCCGAGCCGATGGCGGCGCCGGTTGCGGTTCCGGTTGCGGTGCCGGAGGTGGCGGTGGCGGACGCGGTGCTGGCGCTCGTCGCCGCGAAGACCGGCTACCCGGTCGACATGCTCGACTTCGACCTCGATCTCGAGGCCGATCTCGGCATCGACACGGTCAAGCAGGCCGAGATGTTCGCGGCCATCCGCGAGCGGTACGGCATCGAACGCGACGACAAGCTCAAGCTGCGCGACTACCCGACGCTCGCCCACGTCATCGCGTTCGTCAACGAGCGCGCCCCGGCAACCGGCGCGGCCGCCCCGACGGCGTCCGAGGCGCCGGCGGCGACGATTGCCGCGTCCGAGCCGATGGCGGCGCCGGTTGCGGTGCCGGTGCGGTGCCGGAGGTGGCGGTGGCGGACGCGGTGCTGGCGATGGTCGCCGCGAAGACCGGCTACCCGGTCGACATGTTCGACTTCGACCTCGATCTCGAGGCCGATCTCGGCATCGACACGGTCAAGCAGGCCGAGATGTTCGCGTCCATCCGCGAGCGGTACGGCATCGAACGCGACGACAAGCTCAAGCTGCGCGACTACCCGACGCTCGCCCACGTCATCGCGTTCGTCAACGAGCGCGCCCCGGCAACCGGCGCGGCCGCCCCGACGGCGTCCGAGCCCGTTGCCAGCGCGGCCGTCGTGCCCGACGGACCCCCGGTCGCTGACCTTGCGGACGCGGACCGGCTCCCGCGGCGCGTGCCGGTCGCGACCTCCGACCTCCGCTCGCGGCCTGCGCACCAACCGGTGTCGAGTTGCGCGGCGGCATGCGAGTCGTGGTCGGCTCCGACCGCGGCGGGGTGGGTGCCGCCCTCGCCGAGCAGCTCAACGCGCGCGGCGTCGAGGTCCTCTCGATCGAGGAGGCACCCGACGCCGACGAGCTCATCGCCGACCTCGACGACTGGCTCGCCTCCGGTCCGATCCACGGCGTCTACTGGTGCAGGCCCTCGACGACGAAGGGGCGATCGAGAACTGGACCTCGCCGGCTGGCGGGAGTCCAATCGGGTCCGGGTCAAGCTGCTCTACGCCACCATGCGCCGGCTGTACGACCAGATCGGGGAGCCGGGAACATTCCTCGTGGCCGGCACCCGGCTCGGCGGCCGCCACGGCTACGACGCCGCGGGCGCGGTCGCGCCCCTCGGTGGTGCCGTCACCGGTTTCGCCAAGGCGTTCGCCTTGGAGAAGCCCGGCGCGCTGGTGAAGGCGGTCGACGTGGTCCCGACGCCCGGTCGGCGACGTGGCTCAGCTGCTCGTCGAAGAGACCCTGCACGACCCCGGCCCGGTCGAGGTCGGCCACGCCGACCGTTGCGGTGGACGATCACCCTCGACGAGCAACCGGCCGCCGACGGCGGGGAAGGCATGGTCTTCGGTCCCGACACCGTGTTCGTCGTCACCGGTGCCGCCGGCAGCATCGTCTCGGCGATCACCGCCGACCTGGCCCGGGCGTCGGGCGGTGTGTTCCACCTGCTCGACCTGACATCCGAACCCGATCCAGACGACCCAGACCTCGGACGCTTCACCGCCGACAAGGAGGGGCTGAAGTCGACATCATCGAGCGGCTGCGTGACGCCGGCGAGCGACCCACGCCGGTGATGGTGGAACAGGAGCTGGCTCGGCTCGAACGGCAGACGGCCGCCCGCACCGCCATCGATGCCGTGCTCGGCGCGGGTGGTCAGGCGCACTACCACGCCGTCGACCTGCACGGACGGCGAGGCGGTCGAGCGCGGTCGTCGCCGACATCGTCGGCCGCCACGGCCGGATCGACGTGCTGGTCCACGCCGCCGGGCTCGATGTCAGCCACACCCTGCCCGACAAGAAGCCCGCGGAGTACGACCTGGTGTTCGACGTCAAGAGCGACGGGTGGTTCAACCTCATGAACGCGATCGGCGATATGCCCCTTCGAGCCACGGTCGCCTTCAGCTCGGTGGCCGGCCGGTTCGGCAACCTGGGACAGACCGACTACGCCGCCGCCAACGACCTGCTGTGCAAGCTGGGTTCGGCCATGCGCACGACCCGGCCGGAGACCCGCGCCATCGTCATCGACTGGACCGCCTGGGGCGGGATCGGTATGGCCTCACGAGGCTCGATTCCGAAGATGATGGAGCGCGCCGGCATCGACATGCTGCCGCCCGACGTCGGCATCCCGACGATTCGGCGTGAGCTGACGGCCGGTGCGACACGCGGCGAGGTCATCGTGGCGGGCCGCCTGGGCGTCCTGGTCGAGGAACGGGCGGAGCGCGGCGGCATCGACCCGTCGCAGTTCGACGCCACGCAGGCAGGCCCGATGGTCGGCCGGGTCGTCGCCATGACCGGCAACGACGGGCTCGTGGTCGAGACCACCCTCGATCCCTCGGCGCAGCCCTTCCTCGACGACCACCAGATCGAGGGCACTCCGGTCCTGCCCGGCGTGATGGGCATCGAGGCGTTCGCCGAGGTGGCTCGGCTGCCGCTTCCCGGTTGGCACGTCATCGAGATCGACGACGTCGAGTTCCTGGCGGCGTTCAAGTTCTATCGCCGAGAACCTCGCACCCTGACCATCACCGCGACCTTCCGACGCGACGGCGACGAGCTGGTCGCCGAATGCCGCCTGACCGGGAGCCGCATCCTCGCGAACCAGGCTGAACCCCAAGTCACCACGCACGTCACCGGGAAGGTCCGCTTGGCGCGGGCGCCCGTCGCCCCGCGTGCGGCACCGGCACCGCCACCGCCTCCGCCGAACGGCAAGAGTGCAATCGCCGACGCCATCTACGCGGTCTACTTCCACGGTCCCGCCTACCAGGTCCTCGAGCGGGCGTGGCGCAGTGAGCAGGGCCCGGTGGGGTTGCTCGCGACCGGCCTCCCTGGCGACCACGTCCCGGCCGAGCGGCCCGAGGTCGCGTGTCCTCGACTGATCGAGCTGTTCTTCCAGACGGCCGGCATCTGGGAGATTGGTCGCGAGGGTCGCTTCGGTCTGCCACAGCGCATCGATCAGGTCGTCCTGCACGACACCCCCGACGCAACCTCCGGGCGGCTCGAAGCCGTTGCGACGCGACGTGAGGGCGGCTGGGACGGTCATGTTGTCGACCAGGCGGGCCACGTCATGGTCGAGCTGCACGGCTACCACACCATCGAGCTGCCCGGGGGCGTCGATCCAGAAGGCCGGCAACCCTTGGCCGAGGCGATGGACTGACCGCGAGCCCAAGCTCCGAGAGCGAGCACAATGCCGTTTGAACGGGTCGCCATCGCCAACCGGGGCGAGCCGGCCATGCGCTTCATCAACGCGGCCGCCGAACTCAACCGCAGTGCCGCCTCCCCGCTGACAACCATCGCCCTCTACACCGAGCCCGACCGCCATGCCTGGTTCGTCCGGGACGCAGACGAAGCGGTGTGCATCGGTCCGGCGACCGTGTTCGACGAGCAGTTGGGCCGCCGCACCCTTTCGTACCTCGACTATGACGTGCTCGAACGGCGGCCTGGTCTCGTCCGGGGCCGAGGCCGTGTGGGTCGGCTGGGGCTTCGTCGCCGAGCATGCTGAGTTCGCCGACCTGTGCGACAAGCTCGGCGTGGTCTTCATCGGGCCGTCGGGCGACGCGATGCGCCGGGTCGGGGACAAGATCGGCGCCAAGCGGTTGGCCGAGGAGGCCGGGGTGCCGGTCGTGCCTTGGAGCGGCGGCCCGGTGGCCGACCTCGACGCGGCGGCCGACGCCGCCCACCGCGTCGGTTACCCCCTGTTCGTCAAGGCGACGTCGGGTGGCGGCGGCCGCGGCATCCGCCGGGTAGCGAACCCGGCCGAGCTCGGCACCGCGTTCGAGGCAGCCCGCACCGAGGCCCGCCACGCGTTCGGGGACCCGACGGTGTTCCTCGAACGCCACATCACCGGGGCTCGCCACGTCGAGGTCCAGGTGATCGCCGATCACCATGGCAGCACGTGGGCCGTCGGACTGCGTGACTGCACGCTCCAGCGTCGCCACCAGAAGGTGATCGAGGAATCGGCGTGCACGTTGCTCGATGCGCACCAGGAGCTGGAAATCCGCCAGGCGGCAGCCGCGCTTTGCCAGCGCGCCCGGTACACGAATGCCGGCACGGTCGAGTTCCTCTACTCGCCGGCGACGCGCAGCTACTCCTTCATGGAGGTGAACGCCCGCCTCCAGGTCGAGCACCCAGTCACCGAGCTGACCACCGGCCTCGATCTGGTCAAGCTGCAGATCGCGGTGGCCCAGGGCGCGCGACTTCCGGGTGCGCCACCGGAGGCCGCGTCGGGTCATGCCATCGAGGCGCGCCTGAACGCCGAGGATCCGGACAACCAGTTCGCGCCGGCACCCGGTCGGATCCGGTGGTTCCGACCGCCGGCCGGTCCCGGCATCCGCGTCGACACCGGTGTCGCCGAGGGAGACGACATCGCGGCCGAGTACGACTCGATGATCGCCAAGGTCCTGGCATGGGGGCGCGACCGGGAGGAGGCGCGCGTGCGCCTCGCGCGGGCGCTGTCGCAGACCCAGGTCATCGTCGAAGGAGGACGGACGAACAAGGCCTTCCTCCTCACACTCCTCGAACATCCCGACGTCATCGCCGGCCACTACGACACCGGATGGATCGACGCCCGCATGGCCGCCGGTGAGCTGCTCGAGCACCGCCATGCCGACGTCGCGTTGATGTGTGCTGCCGTCGAGGCATACGACGTCGAGCACGCCATCGAACGCGCATCGTTCTACGCCGAGGTGGCGCGTGGCCGGCCCGGCCCGCCCGCCGAAACCGGGCACCGCATCGAGTTCCGTTACCGCGGTCAGTCGTACGCACTG
Source organism: uncultured Actinomycetes bacterium (assembly GCA_963745645.1). GTDB lineage: Bacteria > Actinomycetota > Acidimicrobiia > IMCC26256 > PALSA-610 > CAVUFH01. The sequence continues at coordinate 414,706 of CAVUYD010000008.1, read as the reverse complement.
CGCGTGCACCAACTCGGGCGGACGACGCTACCGCGTCGATGCCGGCGCTTCGGTCGTCGACCTCCAGGTCGAGCGGCTCGGAACCGTTGAACGCCGGGTGCGCTGTGGCGGCGGCCACTACCGGGTGGTGTCAGCGGTCCTCGGCCCGATTCACACGGTCGAGGTCGAAGGCATCACGCACACGATCGCCCGCGAGGAGGGCGGTGTCGTCCGGGCGCCGGCGCCGGCCGTGATCGTGTCGGTCGCCGTGTCACCGGGAGACGAGGTGGCGGTCGGCGATCCGCTCGTCGTGCTCGAGAGCATGAAGATGGAGACGACCGTCACCGCCGCGTTCCCAGGCCGGGTGAGCTCGGTGCTGGTGGCGCCGAACGTGCAGGTCGGCACGGGTGTGCCGCTGCTCAAGCTCGAGCCGCTCATCGTCGACGAGGCACGGGTCTCGGACGGCGCCGTCGAGCTCGACTTCGGTATCGGCGCAAACGATGACTGGCAGCCCGCCGATGCCTTGCGGGCCTACCTGCTCGGCTACGACCTCGACGCCGCGTCGACGCAGCAGATCACCCGTGGCGACGACCCGTTCGCCGCGCTGGGGTTCGACCGTCCGGAGCGGCTCCGGGCCGAGGATGAGATCCTCCACCTGTTCGCGGACCTCTGCGCGATCTCGCGACGCCGGCCCGAGCCGGCCGAGGAGGAGACCGGCGAGCAGCGTGCGAGCACCTGAGGAATATCTCCTCACGTGTCTTCGCACCTACGACCGACGCGGCGACGGGCTGCCGGTGGTGTTCCGCGAACAACTGCTGCGGGTGCTGCGCCACTACGGGCTCGACGATCTGGGTCCGTCGAGCGACGTGGCCGAGACCCTCATGCGGGTGTACCGCTCGCAGCAGCGGCTCGACGGGCTGGTCGCTGCCGTCGCCGCGATCCTCGACCGTCGCCTCGCCCGAATCGAAGAGCTGCGCACGCGCGCGATCGACGAGCTGCGCGGCCTCCTCGATCACATCATCGCCGCGACCGACGGCCGCTACCCGAGCCTCAGCGACCTCGCCCGGGACGTGCGGTTCCGGTTCTTCGAGCAGCCGGTCCTCCTCCGAGCGCAGGCCCAGCGCTCGTCCGAGATGGAGCGCCACATCGAGCTGATGGCGGCCGGCGAGCCCGGCGAGCGGGCGGAACATCTGGCCGCGCTCGTCGCCTGCCCGCAACCCATGCGCGCGGCATTGCTGCGGTGGTACCAGCGGGGCGACGCGCCGACGCGTGATGCCGTGCTGGAGGTGGCCACCAGTCGTTACTACCGGACCCGGGACCTGACCGACATCGCTCTCCTCGAAGCCGGCGGGAACCGGCTTGCGGTCGCCGAATACGACCACGACAGCATCCGATTCCACCTCATGGTCGCCTTCGCCCCGGTCGACGATCTGGTGGCGGTGATCGGGGCGGCCCGGCTGCACCTCGCCGACACCCCCGAGGACCGCGGAGCCATCCTCGATCTGCATCTGTGGCGGGACGGGGAGCCCGACGACGTGGATGTGGTTGCCGAGCGGCTGCGCCGTACGATCGCGTCGACCGACCTGGGACGGCCCGCCCACCGGATCGACCTCACGATCACGGCCGAGCCGCCCGACCCGCGGCCGGCCGTCACCTACCACTACACGTTCCGATCGCGCGACGGTGACCTCGTCGAAGACGCGCGCTACCGGAACTTGCACCCGATGCTCGCGAAACGGCTCGCAATAGAGCGGTTCGGCGAGTTCGCCCTCACCCGGCTCGCGTCGGCTGAGGACGTGTACTTGTTCCATGGCGTCGCCCACGACAATCCGAAGGACGAGCGGCTGTTCGTCCTCGCGGAGGTGCGTGACCTCACCCCCGTGCGCGACGACGCGGGACGCGCCGTTGCGTTCCCGCTGCTGGAACGGATCCTGATGGAGATCCTGGCCGCCGTCCGCCGGTTCCAATCCCACCGCCCGCCCGAGCGGCGGCTCCTCGAGAACCTGGTGATCCTGTATGTGCGGCCGCCGTGGACCGTGCCGGTCGACTATTGGCGTGATCTCGCGCACAAGCTCGCGCCGGTCACTCGAGGACTGGGAATCGAGCGGCGTCATCGCCCGGGTGGGGATGCTCGAGCGCGGCGGCGCGGTGCACCCGGTCGCGCTCCACGTGACCAACCCCGGAGCACGCGGCGTCGTTGTCCACCAGACCGAGCCGGACGACAGCCCGATCGAGCCGCTCGACGAGTACGGCCAGAAGGTCATGCAGACCCAACGCCGCGGTGGGGTCTATCCCTACGAGCTGATCCGGCTGCTCACGCCGCCGGAAGGCGAGCCCTCGGACTTCCCCGCGGGCGAGCTTCGTCGAGTACGACCTCGACGAGCACGACCAGCTCGTGCGTGTCGACCGGCCCGCCGGCGAGAACACCGCCAACCTCGTCGTCGGCGTCATCCGCAACGCGGTCGCCCACGATCCCGGAAGGGATGCACCGGGTGTTCATCGCCGGCGACCCGAGCCGCAGCCTGGGCGCCCTCGCGGAAGCTGAATGCCGCCGGATCATCGCCGCCCTGGATCTCGCAGAGCAGCTCGGCGTACCGGTCGAGTGGTTCGCGCTCTCGTCGGGGGCTCGGATCTCGATGACGAGCGGCACCGAGAACATGGACTGGATCGGTGCAGTGCTGCGGCGCATCATCACCTTCACCCAGACCGGCGGAGCGATCAACATCGTCGTCACCGGCATCAACGTCGGCGCGCAGCCGTATTGGAACGCCGAAGCGACGATGCTGATGCACACGAGGGGCATCCTCGTCATGGTTCCCGAGAGCGCGATGGTGCTCACCGGAAAGCAGGCGCTCGACTTCTCGGGTGGTGTGTCGGCCGAGGACAACCTCGGTATCGGCGGGTTCGAGCGGATCATGGGCCCGAACGGCCAGGCCCAATACTCGGCCACCGACATCGAGTCGGCCTGCGAGATCCTCTTCCGCCACTACGACCACACCTACGTCGTACCTGGGGAACGATTTCCGCGGCGGGCGACGACCGGCGACCCGCTCGATCGGGACGTGTGCCGATCGCCGCACGCTCGCGGTCGAGGGCAGCGACTTCACCAACGTCGGCGACATCTTCTCCACCGAACGCAACCCCGAACGCAAGAAGGCATTCGACATCCGATCGGTGATGCGCGCCGTCACTGACCAGGACCACCCGCCGCTCGAGCGGTGGGTCGCGTGGCAAGACGCCGACACCGCGGTCGTGTGGGATGCCCACATCGGTGGCATCCCGGTGTGCCTCCTGGGATTCGAGTCGCGGCCCGTGACCAGAGAAGGCATGGTGCCGGGGGACGGTCCGTCGGTGTGGACCTCGGGCACCCTGTTCCCGCAGTCGTCGAAGAAGGTGGCCCGAGCCATCAACGCCGCGAGCGGCAACCGACCGGTCGTCGTGCTCGGCAATCTGTCCGGCTTCGACGGCTCTCCCGAATCGATGCGGCGACGGCAGCTCGAGTTCGGCGCCGAGATCGGGCGGGCGGTCACGAACTTCGACGGGCCCATCGTGTTCGTCGTCATCTCTCGGTACCACGGCGGCGCGTTCGTCGTGTTCTCGAAGCGGCTCACCGAGCACCTCGAGGTCGTGGCCGTGGAGGGCTCCTACGCGTCCGTGATCGGCGGCGCCCCGGCTGCCGCCGTCGTGTTCGCCCGTGAGGTCGACGCCCGCACCAACGCCGACCGGAGGGTGGTTGCGGCGGCCGAGCGGATGGCTGGGCTCGAGGGCCACGACCAGGCGCAGCAGCGGGCGGCGCGCGAGCAACGGGCGCTCAGAGACGCGGTGCGATCGGAGAAGCTGGGCGAGGTCGCCGAGGAGTTCGACCGGGTCCACAGCATCCAGCGGGCGCTGGAGGTCGGCTCGGTCGACCGCATCATCACGGCCAGGGGCCTGCGGCCCTATCTGGTCGACGCGCTCGAACGCGGCATGGCCGGTACGGCCGGACAACGCGGCGACACGGACTGAGGTTCACTGCTTCGGGAGCCACGAGTGGGAGGGAACGGCCGCGGCGAGGCGGGGCGGTTCCTCCATCGTGGTGGGAGGCGAGGTGTCGGCATCGGTGACGACGGTGAGCAGGAAGTCGCCGTAGCGACGCCACCAACCCGGGAACCTCGTCCCCTCCTCGGCGCGGACGGTCAGGCGCGCCCATCGACGATCACCGTCCATCTCGAGGACGTCGACCTCGACCGAGCGCGTGTCGCGTCGAAGACCGGTCTGGAGCACCTTGAGCGCGCTCTCCTTCGCCGACCACACCAGGTTTGCAACGAGATCGCGCGGGACGCCCAGTGACGTGCGAAGAACGAGGTCGCGCTCGGCCGGCGTGAACCAGTCGCGCACGAATGCCTCGGTACGCGCCTCGACCAGCTCGAGGTCGGTGCCCACCGCCAGGCCGTGCCGTGCCACCGCGCAGACCGCCCAGTCGGCGCGGTCGGTCATGGAAACCGAGAGCGACGACCGCGCTCCCGCCACGAACGCGATCGGAGCCCCGGTCGAGGCGCGCCGGATCTCGATCGAGGCGAGGGTGGCGGCGCCCGCGTCCAGGTCGAGCGCGCGGACAACGGCGTGCTTGGCGGTCCATCGCGCCAAGCGCGTCTCGGTGCGTCGCTTCGGGAAGCGCAGCGTCGACAGTCGCGCGGACTCAGATGGCGAGAGCCAGTCGGCGGAGTCGGGCACCTCGTGCATACCGCGGGCCAACCATCGCACGCTCTCCACGCCCCATCCTCCCCTGCCCGCATCAGGGCCTGCCACGCGAATCGTCCGACCGACGCATCTGTGACCATCGGCCCTGGGCGGCGCCCGACCCTTCATGGCGGAATGGAGACGAGGCGCCGGATGGGAGGCCACCATGTTCCAGCGCACCAGCCACCACCATCGCTCGGGGGACAGCGAGCGCCACGACCCGCCGTGGCGGCTCCTCGTCGAGAGCCGCGACCCCGCCCTTGCGATCGCCGACTTCACCGCGTTCCGCCAGGCCGGCTTCGAAATCACGCTGTGTCAGGGGCCGCTCATGGACGCGAGCGAGTGCCCGCTCGTCAAGGGCGAACCGTGCCCGCTCGCGACGGAGGCAGATGTCGTGCTGTTCGATCTCGGCGACGACCGAGAGGATGAGGCGCAACGCCTGAACGTGCTCGGCGCCATGCGGGCGAGCCGGCCCGGCCTCCCGATCGTGGTGCGGTCCGCGACTCCGCCGCCCCCCGAGGCGGACGCGTACACGATCCGACCCACCACCTCGGTCGCCGGCCAGGTGGATGCATGTTGCCGAGCCGTAGCGAACGGCGCCCGCGACGCGCGGTAGCGGCATGCAGTTCGCTTGTCTCGACGGCAACGACGTCGCCGAGGGGCGAGTACGCCGACGACTGGGCGGCGGCAACCGACAGGGAAAGGACGGCCCGTGGACGCGATGACGTTCGATCAACGCGAAACGGTTCGGCTGCGGGACGGAGCCGCGCTTGATCTCGTGGCCATGCGGCCGGCGGACGCCGAGCGGCTCGTGCGGTTTCACCACACGCTCTCGTCCGATACCCAATACCTGCGGTTCTTCTCGTTCCACCCTGAGCTCAGCGCGGACGAGCTCTACCGGTTCACGCACGTCGACCACCGCGATCGAGAAGCGGTCGTTGCGGTCGTCGCAGGAGAGATCGTGGGCGTCGCCAGGTTCGATCGCGTCGAGGGAGGAGCGGACGCGGAGGTTGCATTCGTCGTCGCCGACAGCTGGCAGGGCCGCGGACTCGGCACGCTCCTCTTCGAGCACCTCGCCTGCCGCGCCCGCCGCGTCGGCATCGACCGTTTCATCGCACAAACGCTGCATCAGAACGCCCGCATGCTGGCCGTCTTCCGCCACACCGGCCGGCCCGTGACCGAGCGGAGGGAAGCCGAGATCGTCCACCTAGCGATCGATCTGACACCAACCGGGGATGGATCCTGACCCGTCGAGTTCCGGGTGAAGGAGAGCACGAGCCGCGACCAGTGGAGCGATTCGTGGCCGGGCGCTACTCAGTCGCGACCGTGCCCGCGGCGAGCGCGAGCACCGCTTGCGCGCCGGCGAGGCGCGCGACCGGGACGCGGAACGGTGAGCACGAGACGTAGTCGAGCCCGAGCTCGGCGAACAGCGCGATCGAGGCGGGGTCGCCGCCGTGCTCCCCGCAGACGCCCATTTTCAGATCCGGCTTCACCGTCCGTGCGCGCTCGACGCACGTGCGCATGAGGTCGCCAACGCCGCGGAAGTCGATCGTCTCGAACGGGTTGCGCGGGAGCAGCCCTTCCTCGAGGTAGCGAGCCATCAAGCGACCTTCGACGTCGTCGCGGCTGAACCCGAACGCCATCTGCGTGAGGTCGTTGGTGCCGAACGAGAAGAAGTCCGCGGCCTCGGCGATGTCGTCGCCCCGCACTGCCGCGCGGGGCGTCTCGATCATCGTCCCGATTTTCACGTCGATCGGGCGTTTCGACGCGGCGAGCACACGCTCCACCTCTTCTTCGACCCAGCGGCGCACGAGCGCAAGTTCCGCCTTCGTGGCGACGAGCGGGATCATGATCTCGACGACCGGTGTGCCGCCGGCGTCGGCGCGCAGCTGCGCGGCCTCGAGCAACGCGCGGACCTGCATCTTGTACAGGCCAGCCTTCATGATCCCGAGCCGGACGCCCCGCGTCCCGAGCATCGGATTGTGCTCTTGCCACGATCGGGCGGCGGTGAACAGCTCGCGCGACATCTCGTCGAGCTCACCGCGAGCCTCGCGGGCGATCAGATCCTCGATGTCCGGCAGGAACTCGTGCAGCGGGGGATCGAGCAGTCGAACCGTCACCGGCAAGCCGTCCATCACCGCGAGGATCTCGACGAAATCGCTGCGCTGCAGCTCGAGAAGCTCCGCGAGCGCGTCGGCTTCTTTCTCGGCTGTGTCGGCGAGGATCATGCGTTGCACCGCCGGCAGTCGTTCGCCGAGGAACATGTGCTCAGTGCGGCACAGGCCGATGCCCTCCGCGCCGTACTCGCGCGCGGGTGGCGTCGGGCGCGTTGTCGGCGTTGGCGCGTACGCCGAGCCGTGCCCCGCGGATCTCGTCGGCCCAACCGAGGACGACGGCGAGTTCGGACGGCGGCTCGGCCGCCGTCAGCGCCAGCTCGCCGAGCATCACCTCCCCGGCGGTGCCGTCGATCGAGATCCATTCCCCCTCTCGCACGAGGATCCCGTCGGCGACGAAACGGCGCGCTTCGATGTCAACGTCGGCGGCGCCGACGACGGCCGGGATACCCCATCCCCGGGCGACGACCGCGGCGTGGCTCACGAGCCCGCCCCGACTCGTCAGCACTGCTTCCGCCGCTTGCATCCCGTGGATGTCATCGGGTGACGTTTCGGTGCGCACGAGGATCGCGCGCTCGCCGCGCACCGTCGCGGCGACGACCGCGTCGGCGTCGAAGTAGACGCGGCCGACGCCGGCCCCCGGCGATGCGGCGAGGCCCCGCGCGATCACGACCCGGTCGCCGCGCTCGAACTGCGGGTGCAGAAGATGATCGAGATGCGCGGGCGTGACACGCATGACGGCTTCCTCGTGCGTCAGGGAGATCTCGGGGTCGGTCGTCATGTCGACCGCTATGCGCAGCGCCGCGCGCGTCCGGCGCGCTTGCCGACGCGCGTCTGCAGCATCCACAACTTCCCTTGCTCGATCGTGAACTCCGTGTCGAGCATGTCGCGGTAGTGGCGTTCGAGGCGCGCGAAGATGTCCATCAGCTCGCCATAGACGACAGGGAATCGATCGGCGAGCGCGGCGAGCGGCAACGTCGTACGGATGCCGGCGACGACGTCCTCCCCTTGCGCGTTGACGAGGAAGTCGCCGTAAGCGCCCGTCGCACCGGTTGCAGGATCGCGCGTGAACCCGACCCCGGTGCCCGAGTTCTCGTCACGGTTTCCAAATACCATCGCCTGGACGTTCACCGCGGTTCCGAGATCGTGCGGAATGTGCTCCCGATTGCGATACGCAACCGCTCGGGTGCCGGACCATGACGTGAACACCGCGCCGACCGCCAGCCGCACCTGCTCCGCGGGATCCTGCGGGAATCGCCGCCCGGTCGCGGCGGCAACGAGACGCTGATACGTGTTCGTGAGGTAGCGCAGCAGCTCGGCCGGGATCTCGCTGTCCGACGAGACGCCGGCGAGGTTGCGCGCGGCGTCGAGCAGCTCGTCGAAGCGTCGCGCGTCGAGACCGAGGACGATGCGCCCGAACATCGCGATGAAGCGGCGGTAGGAGTCGTAAGCGAAACGCTCGTCGCCGGTCTGCTTGGCGAGACCTTCGACGGAGTCGTCGTTCAAGCCGAGGTTGAGGACCGTGTCCATCATGCCCGGCATCGACAGCGCGGCGCCGGACCGAACGCTGACGAGCAGCGGATCGCTCGGGTCGCCGAGCTGCCGTCCCATCGCCGTCTCGAGCGGGTCGAGATGCGCGGCAATCTCGTCGGCCAGGCCCGTCGGCCACACGCCAACGGAGAGGTACGCGCGACATGCCTCGGTCGTGATCGTGAAGCCGGGTGGGACAGGCAGGCCGAGGACCGATGTCATCTCGGCGAGGTCGGCGCCCTTGCCGCCGAGCAGATGCCGGAGCTCGGTCGGTGCGGCTTCGTGAGCGTGATCAAACGCGTAGACGAGCGACATGGGAGCTCCCTGAGTGCGCGGGCCGAGTTCCATTGTGTCCTAAGCGTGAAAGGCGCCCCCTGGGTACGGCCCGCCTCCCGAGCGCCTGGATCGACAAATCGTCCGCCGGGTCAAGCCGCGACCGCTGAAATCCGATGAATACGTGTGCGAGAACAAGGAGCGGTCGTCACCGAGGCGGACCGGCAGGCCGCCAAGCGCGAAGGTCAACGACAGCGCTCGGGGCGCGGTGGCCGGCGCGGTGGTGCTCGTGTTCGTCGGCATCGTCCTCTCCAAGGTCGTCACGCTCGCGTTGCCGGAGTCGATGGACGGCGCCGTCCGCCTCGTCTTCGAGCTCGGGCTCCCCGTGGTCACCTGCCTCCCGTTGCTCCTCGTGGTCGCGCGCTTCGCCAAGGGCCGCGCGATCGTCGACGCCGCCCAACGCAGCGCGGACGAACGCCAGACCGATCTCGAGATCGGCCGCCGCGAATTCGCGACGCGTGTCTCGAACGCGCTCGAGATGGCGCCGACCGAACAGGCCGCGTTGCTGCTCGCCGAAGAAGCACTCGAACGGGTGATGCCCGAGCACGCGGGCGAGATGCTCCTGGCTGACAACAGCCGCGCGCACCTCGAACGCGTCGCGGTGTCGGCGGTCGCGGACCCGCCGGCTTGTCCCGTTACGTCTCCGGAGGACTGCATCGCCGCGCGTCGCGGCCACCTGCAGGTGTTCGGCGATGCGAACGAGATGGACACGTGCCCGCGCTTGAAGTGCCGCAGCAATCACGTCGCGTCCGCGGTGTGCGTGCCGGTCTCGGTGCTCGGTCGCACCGTCGGTGTGATCCACACGACGACACCGCGCCGGCCGGCGGACTCGGAGACGCAGGAGGTCGCGGCGATCGACGACAACCAGACGTCGATGCTGCAGATCCTGGCCAACCAGCTCGGGCTGCGCCTGGGCATGATCCGCGTGATGTCGGAGACGAGCCTGGCCGCGTCCACCGACAGCCTCACCGGTTTGGTGAACCGTCGTCGGCTCGAAGCCGGTTTCAGCGGGTTGCTCTCGACCGGAACGCCGGTGTCGCTCGTGCTCGCGGACGTCGACGACTTCAAGGAGCTCAACGACCGGCACGGGCACGAAGCCGGCGACCGCGCGCTGCGCGCCTTCGCGGCGGCGTTGCGCGCCGAAGTACGACCGGACGACATCGTGTGCCGGTACGGCGGTGAGGAATTCGTCGTCGTGCTCCCGCGCTGCTCCGCCGAAGACGCGCAGCGTGTGTTCCAAAGAGTGCAGAAGCGCGTCGGAATGATCGGCGACGACGGCCGGCTCCCGCGGTTCACCGCGAGCTACGGCGTCACCGACTCCGATGGTGCGACGTCGCTCGACGACCTGATCTCCGAAGCCGATGCCGCGCTCTACGAAGCCAAGGCCGACGGTAAGAACCGCCTCGTCACCCGCCAGTCGCTGCAGGCGGTCACGCCGCTCGACATCGCGCTCGACGACGAGGACGAAGGCCCCCGCGCCCAAGCCCTCTGAAGCTTTCTCGACCATCTCATTGTCGTTCTGTGCACCGCTGAGGTGCACGGGCCACCGATCAGATGGTCGAGTTGTGCACCGAGGTGGCTCAGAGCGGGAGCGTGAACGCGGCGTAGCGGCTGCCGGACGGTTTCGTGGTCTCGCCGGTGTAGGTCGCCCCGAGCGCCCGCGCGACGCCGAGTGACGCAGTGTTGTCGGTGAGCGCCTCGATGACCGCGGCGCGCGCGCCGAGCTCGTCGCGTGCGTAGGCGAGCGCGCGGCACGCGGCGCGTGTCGCGTAGCCGCGCCGGCGCCAACCGGGGAACACGAGGTACGAGAGGTTGACGAGCTGCGCGTCTCCCGGCAGGAGCCGCATCTCGACGTTGCCGATCAATGCGTCGGTCGCGTCGTCCCAGATGCCGAAGTCGCGGACCGCGCCGCCCGTCGCCCACGCCTCCCGCCACGCTTCGATCGCGGCGACGACGCGCTCGATGGGCGCCGGCGCCGGGAACTCGAAGCCGCGCAGCTGCTCGTCGTCCTCGCCGGCCTTGTGCGCGGCCGCGTCGTCCACGCGCAACGGCCGGAGCGAGAAGTCGTCGCCGCGGAGGATGACGGGCCGGACCAACAGCTCGCGTGGCGTCCCGTCCGGCGCGCCCGCGACCGACGCCTCGAACTCGAAGCCGAGCGCGCGGTACAACCGCCGCGCGGGTTCGGCGTCCGTGCCGGCCGGATGATCGGCGCCGAAGGTCACGACCTCGACGCGCCGCGCACCCGCGTGCGCGATCACCGTCTCGACGAGCGCGCGCCCGGCGCCCTGACCGCGCGCGTCGGGATGCACCGCGAGCCAGCCCAGGTGGACACTCGTGGTCGCGCGCGCCGACCACCAGGCCCCGCCCACCACCGCGCCCGCGGGATCCAACGCGCACCACGCGGTTCCGTCTGCGAGGTGTCGCTGCAGGTGCAGGTTCCAGTCGGGCGCGTCGGCCATCGGCGCGCCGAACAGCGCCTCGACCGACCGCGCGACCGCGCGCCACTCGCCGACGTCAGCGCTCGTCGACGCCCGCACCAGCGAACTTGCGTGAGTTCCCCCCTGCATCCGGTGGGCATTCTCACGCCGGAATGGAGTCAACCGAGGGTTGACGAAGCGGCGGGCGTCAACGTAGGGTTGACGCATGCCTTCGCTCGACGACCTCATCACCGAAGTGCAGACCACGGCGCCGAGTGACGAGCCGTTGGCGCTGCTCGAGACGGCGGCACTCAGCGCGCAGCGGCTGGGCGAGCAGAGCGACGCGATGCTCTCGCACTACGTCGACCGGGCCCGGCGCGCCGGTCACTCGTGGGCCGAGATCGGCGGCGCGCTCGGGGTCACCAAGCAGGCCGTGCAGAAGCGCTTCACCGGGGAGCGGGCGGAGCCGGTGGGCTGGGAGCGCTACACCGAGCGCGCCCGCCGACTGGTGAGCGACCACGCGCCCGCGGCCGCGGCGTCACTCGGGCACGCGTGGATCGGAACCGAGCATCTCCTGCTCGGCTTCTACGCGGAACCCGAAGCACTCGCACCGCGGATCCTCGTGGAGTTCGGGCTCGATCGCGAAGGCGTGATCGCGGGGATCGGCGCGCGCATCGACACCGAGTTCTCGGGCCGGGGTCCGCTGACGCCGCGCGCGTGGGCTGCGCTCGCGTCGTGCACGCGGGAAGCGCTGATGCTCGGGCACAACTACATCGGAACCGAGCACCAACTCCTCGCGTTGTTGAGCGGCGTCGGCGGGGTCGCGGCCGAGATCCTCGCCGAGGCGGACATCACGCACGATCGCACCCGGGCCAAGGTCGTCGAGCTCCTCGTCGGCTACATCGCCAAGCAGCCGTGGCACGGGTGGCCCCGTCGGCGCACTATGTGACACGCATGTCAGGTCGCGCGAAGATCCGGCGATGCCCGGAGCCCTGAACGATCTGCGCGTCCTCGACCTGTCTTGGGGGATCGCCGGCGCGCTCGGCGTGTTGCTGCTCGCGGAACAGGGTGCCGATGTCATCAAGGTCGAACCGCCGGGTGGCGACCCGTTCCGCGACTACAGCGGCTACGCGGTGTGGAACCGTTCGCGCCGCTCCGTCACGCTCGACCTGAAGAACCCGGGCGGCCTCGATGCGTTCCACAAGCTCGTCGACAGCGCCGACGTGCTGGTCGAGACGTTCCGGCCCGGCGTCACCGACCGGCTCGGCATCGGCTTCGACGCGCTGCACGCGCGCAACCCGCGCCTCGTGTACACGTCGTGTCCCGCGTACCCCGAAGGCCACCGTTGGGCGCAGCGGCCCGGCTATGACGCGCTCGTGCAAGCGAGCAGCGGACAGCAGTGGGAGCAGCCGGGCTGGCGAATGGGCCCGATCTTCCTGCACGTGCCGTTGCCGAGCATGGCCGCGATGTTCCTCGTGCCCACTGGCATCCTCGCCGCGCTCGTCGCGCGCGAGGAGACGGGTCGCGGCCAGCACGTCCGCACCTCGTTGTTGCAGGGTGCGCTGCTCTTCACGACCCAGATCTGGACGTACATCGAACACTCGCGCGCCGACTTCTACGGGACGATGGCCAAGTCGTACCCGCCGGGCGTGCACCAAGAGATGATCTTCGAGGTCGCCGATGACGAGTGGGTGCACACGTCGATCATGAGCGGACTCGCGCCGATCAAGAGCCAGGACGAGATCGTCGGCGTGCCCGGCGCGTCGGACCCGTCGCGCTATCCGATGCTCTCACCGGAGGAACGCGCGCAGATCACGCCGTTGCGGCGCGTCGGGTTACAAGGCGCGCGACGCGCGAAGGGTTGATCGAGGAGTTCCGCGCGAACAACCACGCGGTCGAGGCGATCGACACGATGGAGGCCGCACTCGGCGCGCACGGTGCGCCGCACCCGCAGCTCGCTCGCCAACGACATGATCGCGACGGTCGACGACCCGGTGTACGGCAAGACCACGCAGGTGGGCGTCCCGATCCACCTGCACGACACGCCGGGCGGCATCCAGGGGCCGCGCCCCGCACCCGGTCAGCACAACGACGAGATCTTCGGCGCGCTCGGCTACTCCGCCGACGACATACGTGGGTTCACGACCGGGAAGGCGGTGGACTGATGTACGCGCTCGACGGCGTCGTCGGTCGTCGACTTCGGCCAGTACCTCGCGGGGCCGTTCGGCCCGATGATCCTCGGTGACCTCGGCGCGGACGTGATCAAGGTCGAACCGGTCACCGGCGACGGCATGCGCATGGTGAACCAACCGTTCATGGGCTGCTCGCGCGGCAAGCGCGACATCGGCCTCAACATCAAGACCGAGGCGGGCAAGAACATCGCGCTCGAGCTCGTCGAACGGGCCGACATCGTCCATCACAACATGACCGCGGGCGTCGCCAAGCGGCTCGGGATCGCGTACGAGGACTGCAAGCGTGTGAACCCCGACGTCGTCTACTGCAACACCTGGGCGTACGGGCTCGACGGCCCGCTCGCGCACTTCGGCGGCCTCGACCCGCTGTTCCAGGCCGCGGCCGGGCTCGAGTACGAAGCCGGCCCGGTGCGTGCGGGCAACAAGCCGCTCTACATCCGCTTCGGCATGACCGACACCGCCAACGCGATGTTGTCGGTGGTCGGTTGCCTCGCCGCGCTGTACCGCCAGCGCCGCACGGGCGAGGGTCAGGAGCTGTGGACGTCGTTGCTCGACGGCGCGGCGATGCTCGCATCCGACGCGCTGCTCGCCGACGGCGACGGCGTGCCCCGGCCTGAGCTCGACGCCGATCAGACCGGCATCGACGCGTGCTACCGGCTCTACCGCACGGTCGACAGCTGGATCCAGATCGCGGCGGTGCAGCAGCACGAGTTCGTCGGGTTGTGCCAGGCGCTCGGCCTGTCGGAGCTGCTCGACGACGCGCGCTTCGCCGACCGCGTCGCGCGCGCGCGAGCACCGCCAGCAGCTCGAGGCGCTGTTCGCGCCGCGCTTCGCCGCGCAGACCGCGATCATCTGGTCGCGCGTGCTCGACGACGCGGGCGTCCCGAACGAGATCCCGCGCGAGACCAACTCGGGCCAGGAGGTGCTGTTCGACGACGACGACGTGCGCCTCGGGCTCGTCGCCGAGTACGAGCACCCGATCGTCGGGCGCATGCGCCAGTTCGGCGACCTCATCAACTTCTCGGAGACGCCCGGCCACATCGCGGGGCCACCGCCGCTCGTCGGTGAGCACACCCAGGCCATCCTCGGTGAGCTCGGTTACGACGACGCACAGATGCAGGCACTCAGGGACGAAGGCACGGTGTACTGGCCCGACGAGAATTACGAGAACTACCCCTGGACGGTCTGACGCAGCTCGTACTTGAGCACCTTGCCGGTCGCGTTCAACGGGAACTCGTCGACCACCTCGACCCGGCGCGGCACCTTGTAGTTGGCCATCTGCGCACGGCACCACGCGATCAGCTCGTCGGGATCGATCGTCGCGCCGGGGCGAGGGATGACGAACGCGCACCCGACCTCGCCCATGCGTTGGTCGGGCACGCCGATGACCGCGACCTGCGAGACCGCGGGATGGGCGAGGATCATGTTCTCGATCTCGGCCGGGTACGCGTTGAACCCGCCGACGATGTACATGTCCTTCTTGCGATCGGTGATGCGCAGGTTGCGGCGGCTGTCCATCACGCCGATGTCGCCCGTGTGCAGCCAGCCCTCGGCATCGATGGCGTCCGCGGTGCCTTCGGGATCGTCGACGAAGCCGCGCATGATGTTGTAACCGCGCACGACGACCTCACCAGGGTCACCCGTCGCGACCTCCTTGCCGCCGTCATCGACGACGAGCACCTCGACGCCGGGGATCGCACGTCCGGCAGTGGTGGCGATCGTCTCGGCGTCGTCGTCGTGCCGGCACATCGTCGCGATGCCCGTTGCTTCGGTGAGGCCGTAGCCGGTGACGATGGTCTCGAAGCTCAACTCCGCGCGCATGCGTTTGATCAGCTCGACCGGCACGGCCGCGGCGCCGGTGACCGCCAATCGCAGGGTCGACATGTCGAACGCGTCGACGCGCGGGTGATCGAGGATTGATTGGTAGATCGTCGGTGCGCCCGGCAGCATCGAGATGCGTTCGTCGACGACGCGTTGCATCACCGAGTCGACGTCGAACACCGCATGCGGCACGATCGTCGCGCCGGTGATCAGGCACGCGAGGATGCCCGCCTTCAGGCCGAAGGTGTGGAAGAACGGGTTGACGATCAGGTACCGATCGCCGTGCCGGAGACCGACCACCGTGGTCCACGCGTCGTATGCGGCGACGCTCGCACCGTGTGTGAGCATCGCGCCTTTCGGCAGACCGGTGGTGCCGGAGGTGAAGATGATGTCCGACACGGTGTCGCCGGTCGTCGCGGCTTCGCGCCGGGCGATCTCCGCGTCATCGACGGTTGCTCCGCCGGCGAGGAACACGTCCCAGTCGAGCGTCCCTTCGGGTGCGTGGCCGCGCAGCACGACGATCGTGTCGAGTGACGGCACCGGGTCGCTGCCGCGGAGCAGGTCGACGTAGTTCGTGTCGAGGAAGTCGGTGACGGTGAACAGCAGCTTCGCCTGCGCGCGGTTGAGGATGTACGTCGCTTCGTTGCCCTTGAACCGCGTGTTCACCGACACGACCACGCCGCCCGCGCGGTAGACGCCCAGCGCGGCGACGACCCACTCGGAGATGTTGGGTGCCCAGATCGCGACGCGGTCGCCCGGTTGGATGCCGGCCGCGACGAGCGCGCGGGCGGCGACACCCGCGGCATCCCGCAGGTCCGCGAAGGTGAGTCGCGATCGTTCGTCGACGAGCGCCTCGGTGTCGGCGTAGCGCGTCGCGGCGCGTTCGAGAACGCTCGGAATCGTGTCGGGAAGGTCGTCGGTCACGCTCGGTACAGTATTCGGGCCAGTACGCACGGGGGTTGGCTTGTCGGACTCTGGTCGCATCACCGACGAAGGCGTTGCTCGGTTGCGCGCGCGCATCGGCATCCCCGAACCGCACCCGATGCCGCCGTACTACACGCTGCCGACGTACGACACCTTCCGGAACGTGGCCATCGCCTACGGCGACGACAACCCGCTGTGGTGCGATCCCGGCGTACGGCGCCAAGACGCGGTGGGAGGAGGCGATCGCGTCGCCGGTGCTCGTCGGCGGCGACACGCTGATCGGCGAGGACGAGGTGACCGAGGTCGCGCCCGAGCACGCGGAGCTGATGAAGGGCGATCCGCTGCGCGGCGTGCACGCGTTCTACGCCGCGAGCGCGCGCGAGTGGTGGTCGCCGCTGTACCCGCTGCGGCGGACGTTTCGCCGCAACGCGCTCGTCGCCGCGCTCGACAAGCCGAGCGAGTTCGCGGGCCGGGCCATCCACGAGTGGACGGCGCAGGTGTTCCGCGACGACACCGGCGTGCTGCTCGCCGGGCAGTACCGGCTCATGGTGCGCACCGAGCGCGAGAAGGCGCGCGAACGCAAGAAGTACGACGGCGATCGAGCTCCGCCCGTACACCGACGACCAGATCGACGCGATCGACGCGCAGTACGCATCGCGAACGGCGCGCGCGGTGCCGAGCCCCGCTGGTGCGAGGACGTCGACGAAGGTGACGAGGTCGGCCCGATGGTGAAGGGCCCGCTCACCGTCACCGACATGGTCTGCTGGCACGCGGGCATGGGCATGGGCCTCTACGGCGTCAAGCCGCTGCGGCTCGGTTACCAGAACCGCACGCGCATCCCGCGCTTCTTCCATCGCGACGACCTCAACGTCCCCGACGTCATGCAGCGCGTGCACTGGGACCCGGAGTTCGCGCGCCGGTCGGGCAACCCGACCACGTTCGACTACGGCCGCATGCGCGAGACGTGGCTCATCCATCTCTGCACCGACTGGATGGGCGACGACGCGTGGCTGTGGAAGCTCGACTGCGAGTTCCGGAAGTTCAACTACGTCGGCGACACGCAGTGGCTGCGAGGACGCGTCGTGCGCAAGTACCTCGCCGACGGCGATCGACCCGCCGTCGACCTCGAGCTCGACGGTCGAGAACCAGCGCGGTGAGCTCACGACGCCGGGCTCACGCCACGATCCTGCTGCCGAGCCGCGAGCACGGCGCGGTGCGGCTGCCCGACCCGCCCGGCGGCGCGCGCGATCTCTGCCGAGGCGCTCGCCGCGATCTCCGAGGAGTTCGCGCACCGATGACCGACATCTTCGACACGGAGGTGGACGGGCTCGCGGTCGGGCTGACCGGCGGCGTGCTGCGGCTGCGAGCTCGATCGCCCGGAGAAGCGCAACGCGATCGACGACGAGATGATGGTCGGGCTCATCGACGCGGTCGACGCCGCCGGCACCGACGACGCGCGTGCGCGTGATCGTCCTGCTCGAGGGCGCGGCGACCACTTCTGCGGCGGCGCCGACATCGTCGCCCGCAACGCGGACCGCTCGGCGCGACCGCGCACCGGCAGCATCCAGCGCCGCCTGCCCGCGCAGGCGCACCGGCTGATCCCGCTGCTCGATGACCGTGCAGATCCCGGTCGTGTGCAAGGTGCGGGGCTGGGCGGCCGGCATCGGGTTCCAGCTCGCGCTCGCCGCCGACTTCACCATCGCCGCCGACGACGCCCGCTTCTGGGAGCCGTTCACCGAACGCGGCTTCACCCCCGACAGCGGCGCCACCTGGTTGCTGCCGCGCCGCGTCGGCGAGGCGCGGGCGCGGGAGCTGCTGCTGCTCGGCCGCGCAGCTCCGCGGCGACGAAGCCGCCGAGTGGGGCGCGATCCACCGCGCGGTTCCCGGCGGCCGCGCTCGACGGCGCGGTCGACGAGCTCGTCGACAGCTCCTCGCGCAGGGCCCGACGGTCGCGCTCGGTCTGACGAAGTGGTTGCTGCACGCAGGGCCGCGAGTGCTGCGCTCGACGCAGCAGCTCGCCGAACGAGGCGTTCGCGCTCGAGCTCTCGTCGCGCACCGACGACTTCCGCGAAGGCCTCGCCGCGTTCCGCGAGAAGCGCCGGCCGCCGCGCTTCGAAGGCCGGTGAACGTGGACACGGCCGTGCACTCGCGGTGTCGCCGGACACGCCGGTGGACGACGTCGTCGACGAGGTGCGCGCGTGGGTCGAGGCGAACGTGCCGCGCGCGTGGATCGACGCGGGCCGGCGCCGGTGGTGCCGCGGCGGTCCGCGAGGTGCGCACCGCGCGCGACTACGAGGCGTGGTATCCGGTGTTCGCGGCGTCGGGGCTGGTCGTGCCCACCTGGCCGGTCGAGTACGGCGGGCTCGATCTCGCTCCCGCGACGTCGCGCGCCTCGATCGAGGCGGAGTTGCGCCCGTTCAACCTGGGCCGGCTCAACCCGCTCGGGCTCAACAACACCGCGCCCGCGCTGTTCGCGTACGGCACCGAGGAGCAGCGGCTGCGCTTCCTGCCGCCGATGGTGCGCAACGAGGAGAAGTGGTGTCAGCTGTTCAGCGAGCCGGGCGCGGGTTCGGATCTCGCGTCGCTCGCGACGCGGGCCGAGCGCGACGGCGACTCGTTGGCTCGTCACCGGCCAGAAGGTGTGGACCACGTGGGCGCACTTCTCCGACTTCGGCGTCCTGCTCGCGCGCACCGATCCCGACGTGCCGAAGCGGCAGGGCATCACGTACTTCCTGCTCGACCTGCACCAGCCCGGCGTCGAGGTGCGTCCGCTGCGGCACATCGGCGGCGAGGTCGACTTCAACGAGGTGTTCCTCGACCGCGCCGTCGTCCCCGACGACATGCGGCGTCGGCGAGGTCGGCGACGGCTGGAAGGTCGCGAACGCGACGCTCTCCGGTGAACGGCAGATGGTGTCGGGTGCCGGTTCGGGCGGCGTCGACCGCATCGGTGGCCGCGGCGTCGATCACGTGGTCGAGCTCGCACGGCGCCCGGGGCCGGGGCGACGACTGCCGTCGTCCGCCAGGAGCTCGTGCGCCTGTACTCGCGAAGAGCGCATCCGCGACTGGACGAACCAGCGGGTGCGGGCCCAGGTGAAGGCCGGCCGGTCGCCCGGGCCGGAGAGCTCGGTGGGCAAGGTGCACCAGGGCGCGCTGAACCAACGCATCCAACTGCTCGCGATCGACCTGCTCGGCGCCGGACGCCATCGCCTGGGAGACCTCCGACGGCGACGCGTCGCTGCCCTCGGAAGTGCGCGGCATGTTGCGGAGCCGCGCCAACACGATCGAGGGCGGCACCACCGAGGTGAACAAGAACATCCTCGGCGAGCGCGTGCTCGGTCTGCCGCGCGAACCCGATCCGTACCAGGGTGCGCCGTGGCGCGAGATCCCGCGGAGCTGACGGCGATGGCCTACGAGACGCTATCGCGTCGAACGAACGCGGCCCGGTCGGCTGGCTGGTCTTCGACCGGCCCGATGCGGCCAACGCGATGGACGCGCGCATGATGTCCGAGTTCGAGACCGCGTGGCGCGAGCTCGCCGACGATCCCGACGGTGCGCGTGATCGTCAACACCGGCGAAGGTCGCGCGTTCCAGACCGGGCTCGACGTCGTGCAGCTGAGCAAGGACCCGAACGCGCTGCGCGAGCAGTCCCGCCGAACGCGTGACTTCGCGCTGCGCCTCACCGCGTGGCACAACGAGGTCTGGAAGCCGGTGATCGCGGCCGTCAACGGTGTGTGCGCCGGCGGCGGCCTGCACTTCGTCGCCGATGCCGACATCGTCATCGCGAGCGAGAACGCCACGTTCCTCGATCCGCACGTCTCGATCGGGCAGGTCGAGCGCGTACGAGACGATCGCACTGACGAAGAAGTCGCCGATGGAAGCCGTCGTGCGCATGGCGCTCATGGGGACGCATGAACGCATGACGCGCGGCGCGTGCGTACGCAGCTCGGGATCTGCTCGCAGGTGGTCCCGCCCGAGCAGCTCCGCGCCGAGGCGCAAGCGCTCGCCGAGAAGATCGCGCAGAACTCGCCGGCCGCGATGGCCGCGACGAAGCGCGCGCTCTGGGGCGCGCTCGAGGCCGGACTCACCGCCGCATCGCGGCCGGCGCGGCCGAGCTCGTGTCGATGTGGGGCCATCCGGACCAAGGAGAAGGGCCGCGCGCCTTCGCCGAGAAGCGCGCGCCCGCGTGGGAGGTTCTCTCGTGACGTATCCGACCCTCGAGACGCTCAAGCTGGAGCGCGTCGGTCCGGTCGGCTGGCTGATCAACAACCGGCCCGAGCAGCTGAACGCGATGAACTCGTTGATGCGTGACGAGTTCGAGGTCGCGTGGAAGGCACTCGACGCGGACCAGGAAGTGCGCGTGATCGTGCACACCGGTGAAGGGCGCGCGTTCCAGACGGGCGTCGACGTCACCGAGCTCGCCACCGACGGCCAGGGGATGGAGCGCTACCGGGAGTCGGTCGAGCAGTGGACCCTCCGCTTCACCGCATGGCAGAACGACGTGTGGAAGCCCGTGATCACCGCGGTGAACGGCATCTGCGCCGGCGGCGCGTTCCACTGGATCGCCGACGCCGACATCGTCATCGCGAGCAGCAACGCGACGTTCTTCGATCCGCACGTCTCCGTGGGTCAGGTCGTTTCGATCGAGGCGATCGGCTTGATGAAGAAGATGCCGGCAGAGGCGGTCATGCGCATGGCGTTTGTCGGTCGTTACGAACGCATGCCGGCGCAGCGCGCGTACGAGCTCGGCATGATCAGCGAGGTCGTCGACCCACCCGAGCGCCTGCGCGAGGTCGCACAGGAACTGGCCGAGAAGATCGCCAAGAATTCGCCCGCGGCGATGGCCGCGACGAAACGGGCCCTCGTCGGTGCGATGGAGCTCGGGCTCACCGAGGCCTGCCGCGCCGGCGCCAAGGAGCTGGTCTCGATGTGGGGGCACCCGGACCAGGAAGAAGGACCGCGCACGTTCGCGGAGAAGCGCGACGCGCGCTGGGAACCCCTCACTCGTGACTGATCCCGTCACGATCGGCTCCGCCGTCGTCGCGTATATAGAACCGGCCGCGGGTGAAGCCGCCGCGTTCAACGCGTGGTACGAACGCGACCATTTCTATGCTGCCGCGATGGCGGGTCCGGGCATGTACGCCGGCGCGCGCTGGGTCGCGACACGAGCGTGCAAGGACGCCCGCCTCGCGGGGCGCCTCTTCGGAGATCCGGCGCGCGGCTCGTATCTTGCGACGTACTGGCTGCTGCCGGGGATGCAGGGGGAGTGGGACGACTGGGCCGCCGCGTGCCTATGCCGCGACGCCACCCGAACGGCTCTTCGCGGGCCGCGAGCACCTGCACACCGCGGTGTACGGATGCGACTGGGACGTGCGCGCCGCCGGCGCACCACCGCCTGCGACCGCGCTCGATCACGGATTCGCGGGAGTGATCGCCGTGGCGACGACCGGCGCCGCGCACGAGTGGGCGGGCGACCTCGTCGGTCCGGACCTGCCGTTGGCGGTCGGCTTCGGTCCGCAGCGCGTGATCATGTCGAGCGCGAATCCTGAAGCGCACACGTTGGTGCTTGCCTTCTCCACCGGCCACCCACTCGAAGCCTGGACGCGGGTCGCGCCCGTTCTCGCGGACCGGACCGACATCGGTTTCGCGAGCCCGTTCCTTCGCACGATCCCGGGCACCGACACCTATGTCGACGAGCTGTGACCTACAGGTCGCGCACGACGCGACAAGGACTGCCGACCGCGAGCACGCGCGCCGGCAGGTCGCGCACCACGACACTCCCAGCGCCGACCACGGTGCCGGCACCGATCGTCACGCCGGGGCACACGATCACGCCGCCGCCCAGCCAAACACCGTCGCCGATCGCGATCGGCGCCGCACCCTCCACGCCGGTACGGCGCAGGTCCGGGTCGAGCGGGTGCGTCGGCGTGAGCAGTTGCACGCTCGGACCGATCTGGACGTCGGCGCCGATCGTGACGGGCGCGCAGTCGAGCACGACCGCGCCGAAGTTGACGAAGCTGCGCGCGCCGATCGTGATCTGCGCGCCGTAGTCGCATCGCAACGGCGGCTCGATCATCGTGTCGACGCCCAGCGACCCGCACAGCTCCTCGAGGATTGTCCGCTGTTCGTTGCGATCGACCGTCGCGTTGAAGCGCGCCACCAGCACACGCGCCCGAGCGCGCGCGGACACGAGCTCAGGATCCGATGCGTCGTACGGATCGCCTCGCAACATGCGCGCCTTCTGGGTCTCCACCAAATGCCCTGTCTATAGGATCGCGGCCCGGTGAACACCAAGGTCTACATCCACGAATTCATCGACGTCATCGGCCACAACCGGGCCAAGTACATGCACCACATGACGGCGAACTGGGTGCCGACGGCGATCGCGGAGCGCAACATGCAGTGCTTCGGCGTGTGGGCGACGGTCGGCTCCACCGGCCGGTGGCCCGAGGTCGTGAACATGTGGGAGCTCGACGGTTGGGACGCCCTCGCCGACAACTTCGCGCACGAGCTGAGAGGTTCCGGCCTGCAGGACCCGGCCCTGGCCGAGTGGTGGGCGGCGGCCGCGCAGTTGCGGCGGGGCGGGTTCGACCGCATCGTCGTCCCGATGCCGTGGAGTCCGACGATCGACGACCTCGTCGCCGGCGGCGTACGCGGCGCCGCCTACGCGCACGAACTGGTGTCGATGCCGGTCGGTACGGTCGGCCGCTACTTGGAGGCGGTCGAAGAGGTCGGCATCAGCACGCTGGAGAGCCTCGACATGCGGCTGGTGGGCGCGTTCCGCGTGGCGATGCGCAACGACACCGAAGCGATCGTGATCTGGGCGCTCCCCGACTGGCCCACCTGGGCGCAGTACGAGCAGGCGTGGGACGGTCCTGCACTCGCGCCGTGGCGAGCCCGGCTCGTCGCGCTCGGCGCCGATATCCGACGCACCCTGCTCGTCGACGCGCCGCTCGCGCCGATGCGGCTCGGCCGCCAGCCCGCGGTCGAGGATCGCCGGCCGCTCTCCGAGATCTCGTGACCTCACTGGCCGACCTCCTCTCAGGAGCCGGCGACGAGGTCGTCGCGTTCGCGGGTGTCGACCGGCGCGACGCGCGCCGAGCTGCGCGACCTCGCGGCGCGCCTCAGCGCGAGCCTGCGCGCTCACGACCTCACCGGTCGCGCCGTCGGGGTGCTGCTCCCGAATGTCCCTGCGACGATCGCGGCGTGGTTCGGCGTGTGGGATGCCGGGAGCACCTTCGTCCCGCTCAACCCGCGTGTCCCGCCGGCCGAGCTCGCGCGATCCGTCGCGACGACTGGCGTCGCCGCGGTCGTCACCACCGATGACCTCGCGCGCAGCATCTCCGGCGAGGTGATCGCGGTTCCCGGCACGCCGTACCAAGTGATCGGCCTGGATCCGGCCGAGCCGCGAGCGGTCACACCCGACCAGGCGATCGTCCAGTTCACGTCGGGCACCACCGGCGCGCCGAAGGCCGTCGTGCTGCGCCACGACACCGTCGGGGAGATCCTCGACAGCGTCATCGCCTCGCTCCGCGTTGGGCGCGAGGAAACCGCGTCCCCAGACCGGGTGCGCATGCCCAACCTCGTCCCGATGTCGCTCGCGCTGTGGGCCGGCATCTACCAGGTGCTGTTCGCGTTCCGCCTCGGCGCGCCCGTCGTCCTCATGGCGCAGTTCGAACCGCGCGAGTTCGCGCGCCTGGTCCGGGAGCACGGCATCAAGTCGTCGGTGCTGCCACCCGCCGCGCTCGTGATGCTCACCAACGACGATGCGGTCACCACGCTCGCGCCGCTGCGTTACGTCCGCAGCGTCTCCGCGCCGCTGTCACCTGCGCACGCGCGCCGCTTCCACGAGCGGTTCGGCGTCGCGATCCTCAATGGCTACGGCCAGACCGAGCTCGGCGGCGAAGCCGTGGGCTGGAGCGCGGCCGAGTGGAAGGAGTTCGGCCCCGCGAAGCTCGGTGCAGTCGGCCGGCCGCACCGCGGCTTCGAGCTCCGGACGAGAACCGACACCGGCGACATCGGCGGTACCGACGCGGTCGGCGAGCTCGAGATCCGTTCTGACGCAGGGCTGCCGCCCGACATCGCGACCGCGGCCGATCGCGTGACCGCAGACGGTTGGCTCCGGACCGGCGACCTCGCGCGCATCGACGCCGACGGCTTCGTGTGGATCGAAGGCCGGGTCAGCGCCATGATCAATCGCGGTGGCTTGAAGGTGTTCCCCGACGAAGTCGAGGAACGCATCCGCGCGCTCGACGGAGTCGACGACGTCGCGGTCGCCGGTGTCGCCGACGACCGCCTCGGTGAAGTGCCGTGGGCGTTCGTCGTCGGTCGCACGACGCTCGCCGAGCTCCAGGCGTGGTGCCGCGCGACGCTCGCGCCCTACAAGATCCCGGCCGGCCTCACGCTGGTCGGCGCGCTCCCGCGCAACGAGATGGGCAAGGTGCTCCGCCAGGACCTCGTTCCGCTCGCCACACGCACCTGACGCGCGCGCGTCGGCAGGGTCCTCACTGCCAGTCGTCTGCGAGATCGCGCTGGATCGATGCAACCAGTCCCATCAGCGCGCCGAGCAGCTCCTCCGACGACAACCCTTCGCCCCCGCTCCTGCTCGCCCACTGCACGTCACCGTCGCTGTCGCGCAGCTTGACCAAGCTGAAGATCGATACGACGGTGTCGCCGTCCTCGATCGCCGGGGTGGTGAAACCTTCGACGAGCGTGCTGTACGGAACTGCTTCTTCGGCCATGTCGCCATCATCGCCGATGTGCGAGACCGCGCACGATCCGCGGGAGAGGAGTCAGTCGCTCGCGCCGAACGACTACGGGCGGCGAGCGCTGAACGCGATGAGCTTCGTCTGCTCGTCGGCGTCGTCCGGCACCGTGACGCGCGTGCCGAAGTGCGAGGACTTGTGCATCATCTCGTCCATCGGCTCCATCGCCGTGAACAGGATGTGGACCTCTTCGGGGTCGAGGGTGTGTCGAGACCGGTCGCGCGGGCGAGGTCCCGGGTGTGCACGAGGACGTCGCCGATCCCGAACCTGGCCAAGTCCTGCGCGATGCAGGTACGCCCGCTCGGTGAACTGGCCGGCGACGTTCCGGTCGCGCGGGCGATCTCCGTCATGGGGGAGGAGGTTCACGGACGCGACTCGGCCCGGTCAAGGGCGATCGGCCGCCCGGTCCCGGCGCGGGACTTGTCAGAGATGTCCGGGATTACCGAGTGGCCGGGTCGGGAATGCCTGAGGCACCCGCACGGTTGGGATACTTCCTATGGCTCTCTTTGACGCCATCCCCGAACGAACTGACTGGCAGGACGACGCCGAGTGTCGCGGCGCGGACACGACCGTGTTCTTCCCGGTATCGGAAGCCGATGCCGGGCCCGCGCAGGCGATCTGCGCAACGTGTCCGGTTGCCGAGGCGTGCCTCGAGTACGCGATCTCGACGCGTCAGCCCGATGGCGTGTGGGGTGGCTTGACCCCCACCGAACGGCACCGGCTCATCCGGCGCCGGCAGAAGGCCGCCCGCAAGGCGCGGGCCGCCGCCGACGCCGCCGCCTGACGACCGCGCGGGATCCCCGCGCCGGGCCGCCGCCGTTTCTCAGAATGAGCTCTTGCCGACGGACACCATGCCGATGGCGGGTGTCGCGCGCTCGCGCAGCCGTGAGCGCGGGTCGGACTTGGCCGCCACCGCCTCGTAGTAGGCGGCTTTCCGGCGCGCCACCCGACCGTTGGGCCGGGCCTCGGGCTCGAGTGCGTCGGGGTCGAGCTGCGAGTTGATGCCGTCTCGGAGCAGGGCCATCGCTTCCGAACGGAGCTGCGAGATCCGCGACTCGGTGACCCCGAGCTCGTCGGCGATCTCCTGCATCGAACGCTCTTCGTAGAAGTACGCCACGACGACGTGGCGCAGCCGCTCCGGCAGTGCCTCGATCGCGTCGACCAGGTACGCCTTTCGCTCCCGGTCGAGGAGGGTGTCTTCGGGTCCGGCG
Source organism: uncultured Actinomycetes bacterium (assembly GCA_963745645.1). Lineage (GTDB taxonomy): Bacteria > Actinomycetota > Acidimicrobiia > IMCC26256 > PALSA-610 > CAVUFH01. Next base: position 388,704 of record CAVUYD010000008.1, on the reverse strand, counting down.
TCGCTGGTCGCGAGGAAGGACTCGGCGTCGCCCTCGAGCACCAGCGAGTCGTAGTTGAGGACCGTCGCGCGGTGGACGTCGTCCACCAGCTTGTGCACGGCGTCGGCTTCGACGCCGAGCTCGCGTGCGACTTCGTCGGGAGACGGCGGCCGGCCCAGCTTGTTCGTCAGCTCGTCGTTCGCGGCCTGCAGCCCGCGCGCCTTGGCGCGGACCGAGCGGCTCGCCCAGTCCCGGCCGCGCAGCTCGTCGAGGAGCGCGCCACGGATGCGGGTCGACGCGAAGCGGTCGAAGGCGATGCCGCGCTCTGCGTCGAACGACCGTGCGGCCTGCGCGAGGCCGAGCATGCCCGCGGACACGAGGTCGTTGCGGCTCACGTGGTTCGGAACTCGGTGCACGATTTCCGACACCACGTATTGCACGAGCGAGAGGTGCTCCCGCACCAATGTGTCCTCGTACGTCGCCCGTTCGATATCGATTTGGGTGTTCAAGTTGCCCCCCGTCACCCGAAGCGCCTGCCTGCCCGAGGCGTTGCAAAGGTTTCGGCCCCGCCAGGCCTCGGCCTTGATCATCCCCGGGGTGGAATTGCCTGGCCGCGAAGGGTGAACCGGCTGGTCGGGGATCGGAGTACGCTGCACACGACCCGATTCCCGGCCCATTGGGAGGGCAACCGGTCGTGGACCCCAACCCCGCGGTGGTCACCGCGGTCGTCGTCGACGAGATGGCGCTGGCCCGCGCCGGCCTGGTGGCCACACTCCGTGGTCGAGGCGTCGACGTCGTCGCCGAGACGCACGCGGCCCGGGAAGCCGTCCGCGTCGTGACGATGGACGGGTGCGACCTCGTCGTGCTCGGCGCGCCCGCCGATCTGGCGCTCGCCGAAGCCGCCCGCCGGCTGGCCGCGCTGCGACCCGCCCCCCGAATCATCGCCCTCGTCCCGCCTGCGCCCGACCACCTCGTCGGCTACCTCGTCGCCCTCGGGGTCGCCGGCATCGTGCCGCGCGCCGCGCCGGTCGAGGATGTCGGCGCCGCGATCGACGCCGCGGGCAAGGGCGTTCCGTATGTCGCGCCGGGCTTGCTCGGTTCGCTCTCGGGAACGATCCGGCCCGCGCTCGGGGCCGTGGATGACCCGATGCTGTCACCCCGGGAGCGCGAAGTGCTCGTGCTGCTGGCCGAAGGACGCTCGAACCGGGAGATCGCCGCGACCATGGCCGTCACGGTGGCGACCGGTGAAGACCCACCTGGTCCACGTCTACGCCAAGCTCGGTGCGGGCAACCGCAACGAGGCGCTCGGCCGGGCGCTCACCTTGGGCCTCTTGACGTAACCGACCGAACCGGGCCGACCGAACCGGGCCGACCGAACCGGACCGCGGCCGCCGGCGCTCAGCTTCACGAGCCGCCCGCCGATCGTGAAGGTGCATGATCGACATCGATTGCACGGGCGGGCCGTCGACGCTGTCCATCGAGATCACGTTCCCGGCCGGACTGCCCGGCTTCCCGCACGCGCACCGCTTCGAGCTGGCGCCGTGGGTGACGCGGACAGGCCGTTCCTGCTGCTCTCCGCCGTCGACGATCCGAGCGCGGCTTCGTCGTGGTCCCGCCGTGGATGTTCTATCCCGAGTACGAGTTCGAGCTCGACGATGTCGAGGCCGAGCGGCTCGGTCTGCGCGAGGCGCGGGACGCGGTCGTGTTCTGCGTGGTCACGCTGCGCGACCGGCCGGAGGACTCGACGGTCAACCTGCTCGGTCCGATCGTCGTCAACCGGCTTCTCGCACGAGGCCGCGCAGGTCGTGTTCCCGACGTCGGGTACAGCGCGCGCGCTCCGCTTGCGATTGCGAGTTGACCACGTTGCCGCGCGTACGCGCGGATCGCGTCGCACGCGCGTTTCTCGCTTCGCAGCGTATGCTCGGCCCCGGCGACCACGGCGCGGCCGCCACGGAGGGGGGACCTCGTGCTCGTGCTCACGCGACGTGCGAATCAGAGCATCATGATCGGGCACGAGATCGTCGTGACCGTGCTCGAGGTGCGCGGCGATCAAGTGCGCCTCGGCATCAAGGCGCCGCGGTCGATCGACGTGCACCGCGAAGAGATCTTCGCGCAGCTGCAGCAGGCGAACCGCGACGCGGCGCAGGCGCCGAAGCAGCCGGTCGATGTCGCTGCCCGGCTTCACGCGACGACGTCCGACGCCGACGCGCGAAGCGCCCGACGACCGGCTAGTCGACTCAGCGCGGCGAGTCGCGAGCGACGCGGCGACGCCGAGCGCTTCGGCCACCGCCGCGTTCGTCACCGCGCCGCTCGAGCGTGTTCACCCCGCCCGCGAGCGCGGGATCGGCGTGGACCGCGTCGATGCCCGCCGGTCGCGAGCTCGACCGCGTACGGCAGCGTCGCGTTGGTGAGCGCGTACGTCGACGTGTTGGGCACCGCGCCGGGCACGTTGCCGACCGCGTAGTGCAGCACGTCGTGGCGCACGAACACCGGGTCGGTGTGCGTCGTCTCGTGGATGCCCTCGATGCGTGCCGCCCTGGTCGATCGCGCAGTCGACGATCACCGCGCCCGGGCTGCATCGACGCGATCATGTCGTCGGTGACGAGCACCGGCGCCCGCCCGCCCGGGACGAGCACCGCGCCGATGACGAGATCGGCGTCGCGCACCGCGCGCGCCACCGCGGCCGCGGTTGCTCGCCAGCGTCTGGATGCGGCCCTTGTGGATCTGGTCGACCCAGCGCAGCCGGTCGAGGTTCTTGTCGAGCAGGAGCACCTCGGCTTCCATGCCCTGCGCGATCCACGCCGCGTTCCAACCGACGTTGCCCGCGCCGAGCACGACGACGCGCGCGGGCCGCACGCCGGGCGCGCCGCCGAGCAGCACGCCGCGCCCGCCCTGGCGCGCGCTCGAGGAAGTGCGCGCCGATCTGCGGCGCCATGCGGCCGGCGACCTCGCTCATCGGCGCGAGCAGCGGCAGCTGGCCGTTCGCGAGCTGCACCGTCTCGTACGCGACGCCGGTCGTGCCGCGACGTCGATGCAGCGCGCGGGCGACGTCGGGATACGCGGCGAGGTGCAGGTACGTGAACAGCACGAGATCGGGGCGCAGGTACGCGAGCTCCGACGGCCTGCGGTTCCTTCACCTTGAGCACGAGGCCGGCGCGCGCCCACACGTCGGCGGCGCGTCGGCGACGATCTCGGCGCCGGCGGCGCGGTAGTCGTCGTCGGTGATGCCCGAGCCGGTCCCGGCGTCGTGTTCGACGAGCACCGCGACGCCGTGGTGGCGCATCTCGGAGACGCCGTCGGGCGTGATCGCGACACGGTGCTCGTCGGTCTTCACCTCGCGCGGTACGCCGACCGTCAACAAGGTTGCCGCCGCTAGCGTGTGCCCCACGCGTACGTCTGCTTGTGCAGCCGCAGGTACGTGTAGGTGTCGGTCGTGCGCACGCCGGGGATGCTGCGGATCTTGTCGTTGAGGATCGACAGCAGGTGCTCGTCGTCCTCGCACACGATCTCGAAGAGCAGGTCGTAGGAGCCGGAGACGAACACCACATAGTCGACCTCGGGGATCGCGGCGAGGGTGTCCGCGACGGCCTCGATGTCGCCCTCGGTCTTCACGCCGACCATGGCCTGACGCCGGAAGCCGAGGCGCAGCGGGTCGGTGACGCCCACGATCTGCACCACGTTGCCCTCGATCAGGCGCTGGACCCGGGTCCGGACGGCCGCTTCGGACAGCCCGACCGCGGCCGCGATGCCCGTGTACGAGCGGCGTCCGTCCTCCTGGAGCAACTCGACGATCGCCTTGTCGGGATCGTCGAGCGCGTCGGGGGGCCGGCGCTTCACCCCTTTGCCAGCTCCGCGCACAGTTCGGTGAACGACTCGACGTAACGGTCGACGTCTTCCTCCGTGTGCTGCACCGAGAGCGTCCACTGCTCTTCGTCGCCGGGTGTCATGAAGCACGCCCCGGTTCACCATCCACGGGTACGACGCGTTGAAGATCTCGTCATTCGCCTCGAGGAAGTCGCGGTAGTTGCGCAGCGGCGTCGGACGGTAGGACACGCAACCCTTGGCGCCGAGGTCGACCGCGTGTCCGGGGATGCCGTACTGCGACATCGCGGCCGCGCACCCCGAAGCCATGCGCGTGCCGAGCTTCCCGAGGTACTCGTACGCGTCGGGCACGAGCACCTCGGTGAGCGCGGCGAGGCCGGCCGCGGCGACGAGCGGGTTCCCGTTGAACGTGCCCTGCTGCGCGGCGCCCCGTTCGATCGTCTCCATGACGTCCGCCGCGTCCGCCGAACGCGGCGCCGGGAGTACCGCCGGCGATCGCCTTCGCGAGACAGGTGAGATCCGGCACGCACGCCGTAGCGCTCGGTCGCGCCACCGGGCGCGATCGCGGCACCGCACTTCACCTCGTCGAAGATGAGCAGCGCGCCGAACCGGTGCAGCAGGTCCTTGAGACCCTGCAGGTAGCCGGGTTCGGGCTCCGCGATGCCGATGTTCATCATCACCGGCTCGATGATGAGGCAGGCGATCTCGTTGCCCCGCTCCTGCAACAGCCGCTCGAGCAGAACGAGGTCGTTGAACGGCACCACGTGCGTGTGACCTTCGAGGTACTTCGGGACGCCGAGCGACATCGGGACGGATGACGGCATCTCGCGCCCACCCATGACGTCCGCGTTCGGTACCACGGAGAACATCACCTGATCGTGGTGGCCGTGGTACGAACCCTCGATCTTCACGATGTCGTCGCGACCCGTGGCCGCGCGCGCGACGCGGATCGCGCTCATCGTCGCTTCGGTGCCCGAGTTCGCGAAGCGCACCTTCTCGAGCTGGAACCGGCGACACAGCTCTTCGGCGAAGAGCACCATGTCCTCGGTGGGTGCCGCGAAGTGCGTGCCCGTCTTCGCGGCGCGCGTGATCGCTTCGACGATCTTCGGGTGCGCGTGACCGACGACCATGCAGCCGAAGCCGCCGTGCGTGTCGACGTACTCGTTGTCGTCGACGTCCCAGACGTGCGATCCGTGGCCCTCGCGGAGATAGATGGGGTAGGGGTCGCCCGCTTGGAACGAGGAACCGACACCTTGCGGCAGGCTGTTGAGCGCGCGTTCGTAGAGCGCTTTCGACTTCTGCGTGTTGTCGAGGAGGCGCCGCGTCTCGCTGTAGGCGATGTCGTTGGCGCGTGCAGTGAGTGCGTCCATGGAGGTCCGATGCTCTAGTGCTTGATCATGATGTGCTTGATCTCGGTGTAGGCCTCGATCGCGTAGATCGACATGTCCTTGCCGTAACCGGATTGCTTGAAGCCGCCGTGCGGGAGCTCGCTCACGATCGGGATGTGGTCGTTGATCCAGACCGTCCCGAACTGCAACGCCTGGGCCATGCGCATCGCGCGGCCGACGTCACGCGTCCAGACGCTCGCGGCGAGGCCGTAGTCGACGCCGTTCGCCCACGCGAGTGCCTCCGCCTCGTCGGCGACGCGCTGCACCGTGATCACCGGGCCGAACACCTCGCGCTGCACGATCTCGCTGTTCTGGGCCGGGTTGACGACCACCGACGGTTCGTAGAAGAAGCCGGCGCCCGTCGCGGGTGCGACCACCGGTGGTGACCTCGGCGCCCGCACCCCGGGCGCGGTCGACCATGCCCTCGACGCGTGCGAGCTGCTCGCCGGACACCACCGGGCCCATGGCCGTGGCTTCGTCGAGCGGGTCGCCGGTGACGATCTGCGAGACGGAGTCCGTGAGCGACGCGACGAAGTCGTCGAACAGGCCGGGTCCCGCGAGCACACGGGTCGGGGCGGTGCAGTCCTGGCCGGAGTTGTAGTAGCCGGTCTCGGTGAGCGTCGCGACGACCGCCTCGAGGTCGGCGTCGTCGAAGACGATCACCGGTGCCTTGCCGCCGAGCTCCAGGTGCACGCGCTTCAGCGAGTCGGCCGCGGCCCGGGCGATCGCCTTGCCGGTCGCGACGTCGCCCGTCAGTGAGACCATCGCGACATCGGGATGGGCGACGAGCGACGCGCCCGCGTGCTCGCCGTCGCCGGTGATCACGTTGAGGACGCCGGGCGGCAGGATGTCCTGGGTGATCTCGGCCAGCCGCAGCGCGCTCAACGGTGTCAGCTCCGACGGCTTGAGCACGACGGTGTTGCCCGCCGCGAGGGCGGGGCCGAGCTTCCACGTGGCCATGTTCAGGGGGTAGTTCCACGGCGCGATCGACCCGACCACCCCGACCGGGTCCCGGCGGAGGAACGACGTGTGATCCTCCAGGTACTCGCCCGCGGCCCGTCCCTCGAGGAAGCGGGCGCCGCTCGCGAAGAAGCGCCAGTTGTCGACGGTGAGGTCCATCTCGAAGTCGATGATCGAGCGGGGCTTGCCGACGTTGCGGATCTCGAGGTCGCAGAGCGTGTCCATGTCCTCGGCGATGGCGTCCGCCACCTTGGTCAGGATCTCGAACCGCTGCCGGGGGGTGGTCCGGCTCCAGGTGCCGAACGCCGCGGCTGCCGCCGCAACCGCCTCGTCGACGTCGTCGCTCGTGCTCGCGGCCACCTCCTCGAGCAGCGCACCCGTGGCCGGGTTGCGTACTTCGTCGGTTTGGCCGGACTTGGCGGCGCGCCAGGTGCCGCCGATGAAGTTCTCGCGTGCCACCTGATCCTCCTCGGCAGTTCCACGATGCCTGGTCGGTAATTCCACGATGTTGGCCGCCCGAAGGGGTCTCAGGCAAGGGAATCCGCAACGAAACACGCCGTTCACAACGACTTCCTTGCGCCACAACCTATCGGCGTGCAAGCGTTCCGCCCGGGAACGGCGCCCGCCGAGGCGCCCTGCGTGGGAGGTGATACGACGACGGACGACGTCATCCAGTTGAAACGCGTGTCGAAGCGTTTCGGGCAGTTCGTGGCAGTCCACGAAGCCGACTTCGGGATCGCCCGCGGCGAGTTCTTCGCCATGCTCGGACCGTCCGGGTGCGGGAAGACCACGACCCTGCGCATGATCGCCGGGTTCGAGGCCCCCTCCGAGGGCGAGATCCGGCTCGAGGGCAAGGACGTGTCGCGCGTCCCGCCCTACAAGCGCAACGTCAACACCGTCTTCCAGCAGTACGCGCTGTTCCCCAACATGTCCGTCTGGGACAACGTCGCCTTCGGACCGAAGTCCCAGAAGGTCGGCGGCGACGAGATCAAGCGCCGTGTCGGTGCGCTGCTCGAGATCGTCCGGCTCTCGGATTTCTCGCACCGCAAGCCGAGCCAGCTGTCCGGGGGCCAGCAGCAACGGGTCGCGCTCGCCCGCGCGCTCGTCAACTACCCGAGCGCGCTGCTCCTCGACGAGCCGCTCGCCGCGCTCGACCTGAAGTTGCGCCAGGCGATGCAGCTCGAGCTCAAGCGCATCCAGCGCGAGGTCGGCATCACCTTCGTGTTCGTGACGCACGACCAGGAAGAGGCGCTCACGATGAGCGACCGCATCGCCGTGATGAACGAAGGGCGGGTCGAACAGATCGGCACGCCGCGCGAGATCTACGACGAGCCCTCGTCGGTCTTCGTCGCCGGCTTCATCGGCGACGCCAACTTGTTCCAGGTCGCGGTGGTCGCGTGTGACGGCGACCTCGCGACGGTCGAAGTGTGCGGTGAACGGTTGCCGATCCCGAACGGCGCGGACGCGCGCGTGCGGGCGATGCGGCGACGCTGATGGTGCGGCCGGAGCGCGTCAGTGTGCTCATGAACCAACCCGACAACGGGCACGTCGGCCTCACGTGCACGGTCAAGGACCTCGTGTTCCAGGGTCCGGTGGTGCGGGTCGCGCTGACAACGCGTGACGGTTCTGAGACAGTGGCCCATGTGGGGGCCGACGAGCAGCTTCCGATGCTGCGTCCGGGGGACCAGGTCTGGGTGGGTTGGGAGCGGGCCGCGGCTCGCCTCCTCCCGGTGGGTCGGGTCGTGACGGCCGAAGATCTCGATGCACCGACCGGGGAGGTCACATGAAGTCCCGTCAGCGGAACCATCTCATCGCGGCGGGTCTGAGCCGCCGGAAGTTCCTCGAACGGGCCGGACTAGCCACGGGCGCGGTCCTGCTCGCGCCCGCGATCCTCGCCGCGTGCGGCGGCGACGACGACGACAGCTCGAGCAGCGGCGGGAGCAGCGGCGGTGGTGGCGGCAGCAAGGACCTCAAGGTCTCGAACTGGACCGGCTACATGTCGGACCAGAGCCTGAAAGATTTCGAGAAAACGACCGGCATCAGCGTCGACTACGCCGAGGACATCAACGACAACAACGAGTACTTCACGAAGATCCGGCCCAACCTGTCGAAGGGCAAGGGCACCGGCCGCGACTCGATGGTGCTGACCGACTGGATGGCGAGCCGGCTCATCAACCAGGTGGACCCGCCGTGGGTCCAGCCGCTCGACACCGCGAAGTTCCCGAACAAGAAGAACCTCATCCCCGCGCTGCAGAACCTGGACTGGGACCCGACGCGCAAGTACAGCGCGCCGTGGGCCACCGGCATGACCGGCATCGCGTACAACATCAAGACGACCGGCAAGGAGATCAAGTCGATCGACGACTTCCTCGCCGCGCCCGGCACCAAGACCGTGCTCACGGAGATGCGCGACACCGTCGGGCTGTTCATGCTCGCCGGCGGTGCCGATCCGACGAAGCCGACCTACGCGAAGGCCGGGCCTGCGTTCGACGCGCTGTCGAAAAGGCGGTGAACGACGGCAAGATCGACGGTTTCAACGGCAACGAGTACGTGAACGACCTCGGTGCCGGCAACCTCGCGGCCGCGTTCGCGTGGTCCGGCGACGTCGCGCAGATCACGCTCGACAACCCGGACGTGCGCTTCGCGATCCCGGACTCGGGCGGCATGATCTGGTCCGACAACTTCCTGATCCCGATCGGCACCGACAAGGTCGACCTCGCGAGCGAGTGGATCAACTTCTTCTACGACCCGAAGAACGCGGCCGTGCTCACCGCCGGGATCCAGTACGTCTCGCCGGTGGCCGGCACGGGTGACGCGCTGACGGCGATGGGTGGCGACGCGGCGAAGCTCGTCGACAACCCGCTCGTCGTGCCGACGCCCGAGTTCCTCGCGCAGCTGCAGGTCTTCGGCACGCTCGACGCGGCCGAAGAGGAGAAGTTCGACAAGCGGTTCTCCGAGATCCTCGGCGCAGGCTGATCCGAGGGACGAGTGGCCACTGCGGTCGCGCCTCCCGAAGAGAAGGCGGAGCCGTCGAAGTCGCGCGCGACGATCGTCGAACGCGACGATCAAGGGAAGCGACGGGGTGGTGTGACGCCGTGGCTGCTGCTCGCGCCCGGGATCATCTGGCTGCTGCTGTTCTTCTTCGTCCCGCTCTACACGCTGTTCCGGATGTCGTTGTCGGAGCGCACAGACCGCTTCTCCGATCCGACCTTCAACTGGCACTGGGCGAACTACGGCGACGCGTTCTCGCGCTTCGGCGACCAGTTCTACCGGTCGTTCGCGTACGCGGCGGCGGCCACGCTGCTGGCACTGGCGATCGGATACCCGCTCGCGTACGTGATCGCGTTCCGCGGCGGCCGTTTTCGGAACGTGCTGCTCGGACTCGTCGTGATCCCGTTCTTCACGAACTTCCTGATCCGCACGCTCGCGTGGCGGACGATCCTCGGCGAGCAGAGCTGGTTCACGAGCGTGCTCCGCAACGTGGGGATCCTCGGTGCGTCGGACACCTTCCTGCGCACTCCCATTGCCGTCGTCGGCGGCCTCACGTACAACTTCCTGCCGTTCATGGTGCTGCCGATCTACGTCGCGCTGGAGAAGATCGATCCCGGCCTCGTCGACGCGGCGCGTGACCTGTACTCCACGACCTGGCGTGCATTCCGCAAGATCGTGTTCCCGATGTCGTTGCCGGGCGTGTTCGCGGGCAGCTTGCTCGTGTTCATCCCCGCGGCCGGGGACTTCGTGAACGCGTACTACCTGGGCAACGCGCACACGACGATGATCGGCAGCGTCGTCCAGGACCAGTTCCTCGTGCAGGGTGACTATCCCGTGGCCGCCGCGCTCTCGTTCGTGTTCATGGGCATCGTCATGGTGCTCGTGACGATCTACGCGCGCGTCCTCGGCACCGAGGACCTGACGTGAGCGCGTCGGGCACCGTCACGTCCCCCGCCGGTCGCCTCGGCCGGATCGGGATGAACCTCATCGCTGCGTTCGGGTTGCTCTACCTGTTCGCGCCGATCTTCGTGATCGTCGCGTTCAGCTTCAACGAGCCGAAGGGCCGCTTCAACGCGGTCTGGCAGAAGTTCACGTTCGACAACTGGCTGCACCCCTTCGCCAACCGCCCGCTCGTCGACGCGCTGATCCTGAGCCTGCGCATCGCGCTCATCTCGACCGTCATCGCGACGATCCTCGGTACGTTCATCGCGATCGCGCTCGTCCGTTACCGGATTCGTGGCGGCGAACCCGTCAACTTCCTGCTGGTGCTCCCGCTCACCGCGCCCGAGATCGTGCTCGGTGCGTCGTTGCTCACGCTGTTCATCCGTCCGACGATGCTGTTGTTCAACCAGAGCTTCGTGCTCGGGACGACGACGATCATCATCGCCCACATCATGTTCCTGGTGAGCTACGTCGCGATCACCGTACGGGCGCGCGTCCGCGGCCTCGACTGGACACTCGAAGACGCGGCGATGGACCTCGGCGCGTCACCGACGCGCACGTTCTGGAAGGTCACGCTGCCGCTGATCACGCCCGGGATCCTTGCGGCCGCGCTCCTCGCGTTCGCGCTGTCGATCGACGACTTCATCATCACGTACTTCGTGTCGGGCCCCGACACGACCACGTTCCCGGTCCGCATCTTCAACCAGTCGCGCACCGCCACCCCGCCGCAGATCAACGTGCTGTCGACGATGATCCTGATCGTGAGCATCACGGTGCTCGCCGCGGGCACCGCATGGGGTGCCTACCGCCAGAACCGCACCACGTAATCGACGGCCGCGGTCGGCCCCCGCCGCTAGCGTCTCGCCGTGATGGAGTTGGACGAAGCCGGCGCGATCGTCACCGGCGGTGCGAGCGGGATCGGCGCGGCGACGGTCGCGGCGTTGCAGGCCGCGGGTGCGCGCGTCGCGTCGCTCGACCTCACCGAATCCGCGACGGCGGACGTGTCGCTCGTCACCGACGTGGCGGACGAGGCGCAGGTGGTGACGAGCGTCGCCCGGGCCCGGGCGGCACTCGGCCGCATCGACGTCGCGGTGGTGAACGCGGGGATCGGCGGTATGAGCCCGTTGCTCGAGATGCCGGTCGCGGAGTGGGACCGCGTGATGTCCGTCAACCTCCGCGGCGCGTTCCTCTACGCTGCGCGAATGCGCCAAGGCGATGGTCGACGCAGGTGGCGCGATCGTCGCGGTGACGAGCGTGTCCGGCTTCCTGACCGAGCGATTGATGGCCCACTACTCGGTGTCGAAGGCCGGCCTCGCCGCTCTGGTCCGGGTGGCGGCCCGCGAGCTCGGACCGCACGGGATCCGTGTCAACGGGGTCGCGCCGGGCACGACCACCACGCCGATGTTCCGTGCCACGGACCGGCTGCCCGGGTACCAGGAACGGGCCGTGCGCCGCACCGCATTGGGCCGGCTCGGCACGGCCGCAGACGTCGCCGAGGTCATCGTGGCGCTGTGCCGCCTCGAGTGGGTGACCGGGCAGATCGTCGCCGCCGACGGCGGCGTCTCGCTCGCGAGCCCCATCGATCCCGCCGACAGCTTCGACGCGCGCTCGTGACGGTTCGGGCTGTCGTCTTCGACTTCGACGGGTTGATCCTCGACACCGAGTCGTCGAGCTTCGAGTCCTGGTGCGTCGCGTTCGAGGAACACGGCTGCACACCACCGACCATCGACGAGTGGGCGGCCGAGGTAGGAACCGTCGGCGGGCTGGGCGCGGTCGCGTTGCTCGAGTCGCGTGCGGCGGGTTCGTTCGATGTCGACGCCATGCAAGCGCGACGGCGTGCGCACCGCGACGACCTCCTCGCGCGCGAAGTCGCGCGTCCCGGCGTCATCGAATGGATCGATGCGGCCGCGGCGCGCGGGTTCGGACTCGCGATCGCGTCGAGTTCCGAGCGGGAGTGGGTTGAACTGCACCTGCGCCGGCTCGGACTCCGGGACCGCTTCGCTCACCTCGCGTGTTACGGCACGGGTCTCGCGCCGAAGCCCGCGGCCGACACCTACCTCGACGCGTGCGCGCGATTGGGTGTCACACCGGGCGACGCGATCGCGCTCGAAGACTCACCGCACGGTGTCGACGCGGCGCGTGCCGCAGGACTGCGCGTCGTCGCAGTTCCCAACCCGGTGACGGAGCAGATGGACCTGTCGGCCGCCGACCTCGTGGTCACGTCGCTGGCCGAGTGCTCACTCGCCGACGTGCTCAGCCGGTTCGGCCTCTAGGACCAGGACACCGCGCTCAGCACCGTCCGCCCCACGGCCCCTTGCCCTGCCATTGGTAGAGCGCCCACGCGAGATCGTCCTGATCGGCGACACCCGCGGTGTTGGGTCGCACGCCGACGAGGTCGACCCGACCGGCGTGGCTGGCGGTGATGTCCCATGTCGTGAGCGCGAACTGGTAGGCGCCGTAGTACTTGCCCGACGCGCTCACCACCCCGTAGTTCCCGTGGCTCTCACGGGCGCGGGTGCACACGAGGAACGGGTCGTCGTGGTGGGAGCCGCCACCACCGCTCGACGGCGGCGGCGGGACCACGGCCGGCGCGGGCCGGGCGGTGCTCTTCTTGGTGGCGGACCTGGTGGCCACTCTGGGAGCCGCGGGCGCGGCCTTCGACCGGCTCGCGGCGGCCTTGGCCGCGGCTGCTTGGGCCGCCGCGGCCTCGCGTTGGGCCTGGCCCTGCAGTCCCGCGAGCTGCGCTTGCAGCTGGGCTTGCTCGTCTCCCAGTTTCTGGACGAGCGCAGCTTGCTCGGTCCGGCGCTGCTCGAGTGAGGCGCGTTGCTGCGCGAGCGCCTCGGACGCCTGGTTGAACTCGTCGATCACGCGCTCGCTCTCGGCGTTGGCCCGGTCGAGCAACGTCGCCCGCCGCACCGAGTCGAGGGCGCTGCCGCTCGACAGCACCGGCCCGAGGTCGGTGCCGGAGCCCTTGTAGATCTCGACGGCGCGTGCGGTGGCAGCAACCGCGGTGGTGTCGGCGTGCTGCTTCGCGTCCGCGACCTCGTGCTCGAGCTCCGCGATCTGCGTGTCGAGCTGCGCGGCTTCTTCACGGCTCGCGAACCAACGCTGCGCGGCCGCGTCGATCGCGCTGCGCGTCTGCGCGATGCGGTCGTTGGTGCTCTGCGCGCTGGCAACCATTGGCACGGAAACGAGCGCGACGATGAGTGCGACGGCGAGGACGCGTCCACGCGTCAGCACGGTGCGAGTGTGTGACTCCGCCACACCGATGCTGCGCCCGCGGCCGAAACGGCGCGTGCGGGGCTTGCGCATTGCGGTCGACCCTAATGAAGCGACTGCGCGAAGGCGAAACTCTGGGGTCACGCTGCGTGAGGTTCGGGGCGCGTCCGGCAACAACCCGCTGGTCACCGGCAGTGTTGCGAATGCGAGAATCTTCGTGATGCGCGACGGATCGGCCGAGCTGACTGACGCAGAAGTGTCGGACACGTCGCCTGACAGCGACGATGTCGAACAATTCGGTGCAGAACGTCCGACTGTGTTCGAGCGTGCGATCGACTGCTTCGAGCCGGCGCGCACCGTGTTGTTCGTGTGCATCGTTGTCTGGATCGCGTGGTTCTTCCGGCTGCCACTCGTTCGGCACGAACGGTTTCAGACCTTCGGGTTCGACCTCGGTATCTACGACCAAGGTGTGTGGTTACTTTCGCAATTTCGCGATCCGTTCGTCACCGTGCGCGGTCTCGACCTGTTCGGTCACCACATGAACCCGTTCTTGTTGGTGCTCGCGCCCTTCTATCGCGCGGGCGGTGGTGTCGAATTCCTGCTTGCGGTGCAGGTGCTCGCACAAGCGAGCGGTGCGATCGCGATCTTCTTGCTCGGACGCGACTTGCTGCGTTCGCGTTGGTGCGGTGTCGCACTCGCGATCGCGCTGCTCCTCAACCCGACCTACCAGTGGTTGATGTGGGAGTTCTTCCATCCCGACGCAGTCGCGATCGGGCCGTTGCTCTTCGCGTACTGGGCCGCGCGCGAACGACGATGGACGTGGTTCACCGTTGCCGCGGTGATCGCACTGAGCTGCAAAGAGGACGTCGCGCTCGCGGTCGTCGTGCTCGGGTTGCTCGTCGCGTTCCGACTGCGAGGCGATCAACGGCGCCTCGCATTCGGGCTCGGGTCGATGGTCGTCGGCTGCCTCGTACCCGTCGTCATCCCGTCGAGCGGGGACTGGAAGTTCCTGCTCGCGGCGGTGTTCGTGCTTGTCGGCCTGTACCTCGTGCTCGACCGGCGTGACGACTGGCGCATCGGCACCGCGATCGCGCTGCTCGCAGGTGCGTGGTTCCTCCTCGCCACGCAGATCCTCATCCCGCACTTCAACGGAGTCGGCCGGTTCTACGACTCCTTCTTCGGACCCGAGCTCGGTGAGACACCGAGCGAGATCGCGAAGAACATCGCGCAGCACCCCTCGCTCGCGGTCGAACGCATCACGGAGTCGAGTCGACAGACGTGGTATTGGCGGATGCTCGCGCCGTTCGCGCTGCTCCCGCTCGTGTATCTCCGCGCGTTCGCGATCGCGCTGCCGATGGTCGCGGTCAACGTCTTGACCTTGTTCCCGTACACGCGCGACTACCGCTTCCACTACTCGGCGCTCGTCGTCGCGGGCGGTGCGGTCGCGTCCGTCGAGGCGATCGCGTGGATGCAGCGCGTGAGCGGCGGGAGCGCCACCGTTCGCAACGCAGGCGTGAGCATCGTGGTGATCGCCGCGCTCGGTGACGACCGTCGCCTGGGGTGCATCACCACTCGCCCGCGACTACGACCGGATCTGGCCTCTCCATGCCGACATCCACCAGCCGACCCAGGAGTATGCGATCGGCCTGGTGCCGAAGGATGCAGCGGTGAGCGCGGCGTACGACATCGTCCCGCACATCACGCACCGAGAGAAGGTGTACGAGTTCCCGGTTCCGTGGTGCAACATCAACTGGGGCGTGCACGGAGAAAACCTCGACGATCCGGCCGGCGTGCAATGGCTGATCCTCGACCGTCGCCTTCTCGATCCCAAGGACACCGCGCTCGCGAACGATCTGCTCGGTTCCGAGTTCACCGTTCGCTTCGAGCAATCCGACATCGTCGTCGCCGAACGCACGACCCCGGCGCCGCCGCGTACTGAGCAGCCCGCGCCGTTCGAGTGTCAGCCCCGCTGAGCGGCGCGCACGATCAGCCGCCGGTGCTAGGCGATCGTCGCGCCACCCTCGACGGGGAGGGTCTGGCCCGTCACGTAGCGCGCGTCGTCGGAGAGGAGGAAGGCAACCACGTCCGCGATCTCCTCCGGTTGCGCGTAGCGTCCGAGCGGGACGCGCGTCTTCGCGCGGGCCTGGGCCTCGGGCGTCGCGAAGGTGCCGCCCGTCATCGGCGTGTCGACGCCGCCGGGGCACACGCAGTTGGCCCGCACGCCTTGAGCGCCGTACTGCACGGCCAGCAGGCGCGTGAGTGCGTCGACGCCGCCTTTGCTGGCGGTGTAGCCGGCCCCGTAGCCATGGCCACGGATGGCGGCGGTCGACGCGATCGTCACGATCGACCCTCCGCCGTCGAAGAGCGAAGGAAGCGCGTGCGCGACGACCGCGAACGTGCCCACGAGGTTCACGCGCAACACGTGGACGAAGTCGTCGACCGAGACCTGGTGCGCGGGATTGAGATCCGGGCCCGTGGAAGATGCCGGCCGCGGTCACCACGCCGCGGAGTCGCCCGAGGTCGCTGATCGCCTGCGCGACCACGGTGCGCACCGCGTCGTCGTCGCCGACGTCGCACACGTACGACTGGGCGCGGCCCCCGGCGCTCGTGACGAGTGCGGCGGTCTCGCGCGCGTTGTCGCCGTGACGATCGACGACGGCGACTGCAGACCCGTCGCGTGCGACGCGTTGCGCCGTGGCGCGGCCGATGCCGCTCCCGCCGCCGGTGATGAGGACGGCTCCGTTCATGGACCTCAGAAACTAGGGTCTGGCCGTGGTCTCGGTCGAGGAAACGCGCGCGATGCACACTGTCGACGGCAAGGTGATCGTGATCACCGGCGCCGGCAAGGGGATCGGCAAGGGCCTGGCCCTGCACCTCGGCAAGGGCGGCGCGTCGATCGTCGTCGCGGAGTGGAAGCCCGACCTCATGGAGGAGACGTGCGCGGAGCTCGACACTCTCGGTGTCCCGAACCTCGGGATCGTGTGTGACGTGAGCGAGCGCACCGAGATCGAGGCGATGATCGCGTCGACGGTCGAAGGGTTCGGTCGCGTCGACTGCCTGATCAACAACGCGCAGACGTTCCGCCCGCTCGCGCCGATCGCGGATGTGACCGAGCGCGATATCGACATCTTCTACACGTCCGGCGTCAAAGGCACGCTGTGGGCGATGCAGGCGGCCTATCCGCACATGCGTGACCAGGGTTGGGGCCGCGTCGTCAACTTCGCGTCGTCGATGGGCATCACCGGTGGCAAGGGCTTCGCCGCGTACAACGCGTCGAAGGAAGCGATCCGCGCGCTGCACGCGCACTGCAGCCCGAGAGTGGGGAATGGACGGCATCGTCGTGAACGCGATCGCGCCGGCCGCGGCGACACATCACGGCGCGGCCGGGCAGCAGAGCGAGGGTTACCGCATCTTCATCGAGAACTGCCCGATGGGTCGTCAAGGTGATCCGGAGCTCGACATCGGCGGGGTCGCCTGGTTCCTCTGCAGCGACGGTTGTCGCTACCTCACCGGCCACACCTTGATGGCCGACGGCGGCGCGTTCATGTGGGCGTGAGCGCGGAGGCGCAGCTCGAACGCGAGGGATACCGCCACATCCGGACCGCGCCGACGAGCGACAACGACTTCGATCGCCAAGGCCACCTGAACAACGCGGCGACAGTCCGCATGTTCAACGACGCGCGGATCGCGTACGTGCGCGAGTCGATCGGTGACTGGTGGCTGGACGCGATCAACACGGCGCGCTACGTGGTCGCGGCGCGGGAACTGCACGTGCTGTACGAATCCGAAGGGATGCCGGGGGAGACGTTCGTCGCGGCCATGCGTTACGTGCGTCGCGAAGGCAAGGCGCTGGTCCTCGAACAGCGGCTGCTCGAAGCGGTGACGGCACGTCCGATCGCCCGAGCGTGGGTCGTCCAGTTGCTCGTCCAGGACGGAACCGTCGTGGAGTGGCCCGCCCGCTACGTCGCGCGCGTCGAAGCGATCGAGCAGTGCGCGCTCCCGGTGCGCCCGCGCGGAAACGCGGCGCGCTGGGGGCCACCCGAGTAGCGTTTCGCCGCGTGACCGACTCCGGTTCCGGTGTTCCTCCCGAGACCTCCGCAAGAGCCACCGGCCGCGCCTTCGGCGCCGCCGGCCGCGCCGCCGCCGGATCCGACCCCGCCCGAGTCGCGGCCGTCGGACGCGTGGAACCAGCCGCCGCCGGCTGCGCCACCGCCCGCGCCGCCGATCCCACCTCCGCCGACCGTGGCGCCGCCGCCGTCGGGTACCGGTTACCAGTACGCCGCACCCGCGCCGACCTGGGCGCCGGGGCAGCCCGCGTACGGACCGCCGAAGACCAACAACCTCGCGATCGTCTCGCTCATCTTCGGGATCGCGAACTTCATCATCTGCCCGTTCGTCGGATCGATCGTCGCGATCATCACCGGCCACATCGCGTCCGGGCAGATCAAGCGGTCCGAAGGCCGGGAAGGCGGCAAAGGTCTCGCCCGGGCCGGCACGATCCTCGGTTACGTCGGACTCGGCCTGACGATCGTCGGCTTGGTCGGGGCGATCGTCGCCTTCGGTGTGTTCGGCGACGACATCACCCGCGCCTCGTTGCGGTCGGATGCAAACGAGTTCGTCGACAACGCACAGCAGGTGGCGCAGTTGTCCGGCAACGACGTGCGCGACCCGGAAGTCCTGCGGCGGGCGTACGCGAACACGTCGTTCGACGACGGCTTCGACTCGATGACGCTGGCCAACGGGACGTCCGATCCTCACCGCCGACGCGAGTGACTGGGAGGACGCAGGCTGGCGCGTGCAGCTCCACGGCGACCTCTTCAAGTCTGCCGACATCTGTGTGCTGATCCCGCTCGCGATCGACGGCTCGCCCGCGATCAGCAACCGCCGCGTGTACGACCGGGAGCTCCGCGTCACGCGGGTTCGCGGCGCGGCCCTCACGCGTCGAGATCGAGCAACATCGTGCTGAGCACGTCGACCGCACGCGGGCACCGCGGTGTCGTAGCCCTCCTCGTCGATGCGCGGCCCGACGAGCTCGAGGTCGAACAGCCCGTCGTAACCGGCGGCGAGAAGGTCGCCGAGGATCCGCCGGATGCGGGATGTCACCGTCGCCCGGTACGAGTCGGTCCGGAGTCGCGAGCGTCCCGACGCGGAAGTCGCTGACCTGTACGAGGCGGATCCGGTCGATGCCGCCGGCGATCGTCGCGGCCAGGCCCCGCTCCGCCCAGCACGCGTTGATCTCCAGGCACACGCCGGTGTCGAGGCGGCGGGCGACGTCGATCACGTCGTGGAGCGAATGCACGAACCCGACGTCGACCCGCAGCGAATTCGTGTGCTCGATCGCGAACGCCACGTTCGCGGCGCGGGCCACCTCGAGGACCGGTGCGAGCGCAGCCTCGAGCGCGTCGGCCGCGTCCTCCCACGAGAGTGGTGTCGCCGGACCAGTCGTGAACACGAGGCAGCCGGCACCGAACCGGGCCGCCGCGTCGATCGAACGGAGCAGGCGCGCGCGCTGCGTCTCCCATCGCTCCGGTTCCGCGAGGCGGAACGGCCCGAGACCGATGAGGTTGCCGACGCGCAGCCCGCGCGCGACGGCGGCGTCGACGCGCGCGACGCCGTCGTCCCAACCGTGCGCTTCGAGCTTCGCGACCGACACGCCAACCTGCTCGATGCCGTGCCGGTCCCAGAACGCGAGATCTTCGGTCAGCGAGATTGCGGTAGGACGAGATCGCGCTGACGCACACGCGCGGATGCACCGGGCTATCCGAGGGTGAGACCGCGAGCGATGCTGCTGCCGCCGTCGAGTTGCAGGTTGACGCCGGTCACGAACTCGGACTCGCGGCTCGCGAGATACACCGCCGCGAGCGCGACATCCGCGGCCTCGCCGAGCCGCGTGAGATGCATACCTTCGTACCGGGACCGCCGCGCCGGGTCGATGTCGGCGTCGCGACGCGTCGTTCAACACGTAGCCGGGGCTGATCGTGTTGCAGCGGATGCCGGCCGCCGCGTAGTCGACCGCGATCGACCGCGTGAGCGCGTTGAGTCCGCCCTTGGCTGCGATGTAAGCGGCGAAGCCCGGGCTCGCCCGTTCCGCCTGCCGGCGACGAGATGTTCACGATCGCGCCCCCACCCGCCCGCTCGAGGTACGGCAACGCCTCGCGGCACAACCAGAAGGGCGCGGTGAGGTCGACGCGGAGGATCGACTCCCACGCGTCGGTCGTCAGGTCGCCGGCGCGACCGTCGCTGCCGGTTGCCTCCGCGCGGCGTTGTTCACGAGCACGGTCAGCCCGTCGAGCTCGCGTGCCGCGCCCGCGACGAGCTCGACGCACGCCGATTCGTCCCGGAGGTCGGCAGGAAGGAACACGGCGCGTCCACCTGCATCGGTGACGGCGCGCACCACCTCGTGGCCGCGTTCGGCGTCTCGCCCGGTGATCGCGACGCGTGCGCCCTGACGCGCGAACTCGATCGCGATGGCACGTCCGATGCCTGCGGTCGATCCCGTCACGAGCGCGCTCTCACCGGCCAACCGCACGCGGCGGAACGTAGCTCTGCGATCCGCGCGCCCGCCACCGCCTTCGTCAGCGAGCCGAGCGATGTCGAACGCGCGTCAGTCGCGATCGGACGTCAGGGGTCGCGAGGTGGGTCGTGAGCCAACCCGACTGCTCGCGCAGCTCGAAGCCGGCTCGCTGCGACGCTGTCGCGCAGCCGCGGCCGGGCCCACCCGGGCAGGGTTGCGATCGCGACAAGGTCGTTCTCCTCGAGGAACAGGCGCGTGTTCGAGAACGGCGGGAGCAGGCGGGCGGTGAGCATCATGAGCTCGGACCGGGCGTGCGTCACGCGGCCGACACCGACGACGCGGCGGGCTTCCGGGGCGAGGCGCAGGACGATGGCGCCGGGCGCGATCGTCAAGGTGCCGTCGGCCGCGGCGGAGTTCACGGTGGCGGTGACCGTGAAGTGCTGCGGCAGGGCCGTCATCGTGCGCTCTCGGAGCCCATCCTCGTGGGCGGGCCGCCGAACCCGCCCGCCTTCCACTCTCGGTGTCGGCGCGTCGGGGCACCGAACTGAGGAGGAGTTGGGCTGAGGAGGACCTGCGCGCGCTCGATCCGGTGCGGCTCAGGCGACGGCGGGGAATCAGCTCCCGTGGGCCGAGATCAGCTCCCGTGCGGCTCGTCGGGAAGCCGGGTGAGCACCTCGGCACCCGCGGCGGTCACGACCAGCGTGTTCTCGAACTGGGCGCTGCGGGACAGGTCCCGGGTCGGCGCGGTCCAGCCGTCGGACCAGATGCGCCCGAGCTCCCACGAGCCTTCGGTGATCATCGGCTCGATCGTGAACGTCATGCCCGCGACGATCGGCGTGTCGGCGTGCGGATCGTAGAAGTGGGGCACCGAGGGCGCGGTGTGGAACACCTCGCCGATCCCGTGCCCGACGAACGCGCGCACGACTCCGAAGTCGTGCGCTTCGGCGTGATCCTGGATCGCCCGCCCGATGTCGTTGATGCGGCCACCGACGCGCACCGCGTCGATGCCCTTCCACATCGCTTCCTTCGTGACGCGGACGAGCTCACGGCCGGTGTCGTCCACGTCGCCGACGAGGAACGTCGCGTTGCAGTCGCCGTGGACACCGTTCAAGAAGATCGTGACGTCGCAGTTGACGATGTCGCCGTCGAGCAGGACGCGGTCGTCGGGGATGCCGTGGCAGATGATCTCGTTCACCGAGGTGCAGAGAGATTTCGGGAAGCCCTTGTAGTGCAGCGGGCTCGGGTAGCCACCGTGTGCGATGCACGCCTCGTGGCAGATCCGGTCCAGCTCGTCGGTGGTGATGCCCGGCCGCACCGCCGCACCGGTCTCGAGGAGGACCTCACGCGCCGCCCGGCCCGCGATGCGCATGCGATCCGCGAACTCGGCGGGCGGGACGGCCGGCTGCAGGGCGGGGGCGTCGGGTGCGTAGGGCGGACGCGGTATCTCGGCGGGCACCGGGCGGTCGGGCGAGAGACGGCCGGCCCGTATCGCGTTCCGGCGACGCGGGCGCCCGACGCACCGACGCGACCCGCCGTCGCGCCATCTTCTCCTTCTGCTGCCGCTTGCTCACGCTGCCGCTTGCTCGGACTGGCCCATTCTCGCGCCGGAGTTGATCATCGCGGTCGCCGCCATCTCGAAGTACTCCCGCATCGCCGCTTTCGCCGATTCGGGAGCCGGCGTCGCTTCGACGGCCGCGAACATCGCGGTCACCCACCCGTCCCGCTCCGGGGTGCCGATGGCAAACGGCGCGTGCCGCATGCGCAAGCGCGGGTGACCCTTCTCGGCGCTGTAATCGGGAGGGCCGCCCCAGTACTGCGCGAGGAACATCGCGAGCGCGCGCTTGCCCGGCGCGAGGTCCTCCGGGTAGAGCCGCCGCAGCACGGGATCGACCTCGACATGCTCGTAGAAGTTGTCGACGAGATCGTCGAAGTACGGCTGACCACCGACGATCTCGAACACGGAGACTTCAGGCACGCCGTGTAGTGTTCCCGATTCGGTTGGTCCGGTTCGCCTCGCGGTGAGGCCCGCCCAACGTGACGGCGACCGAGAGTGAGGTGCCGTGCAGCAGTCCTGGCTCAACCCGAACGCGTCGGTGGCGTCCGCCGGCGCCAAAGGCCTCGGGATCTTCGCCACCGCGCCCATCGCCGGCGGCACCACCGTCGCCGGTTTCGGCGGCTACGTCGTCGACCGGATCGAGTTCGACACGCTTGACGAGTCGTGGCGTACCCACTCGTTGCAGATCGACGACCGGCTCTACATGGTTAGCGTTCCGCCCTTCGACGCCCGCCGACCTGATGAACCACTCGTGCGAGCCGAACTGCGGCATCGTCGGTTCGCAGCTCGTCGTCGCGATGTCCGACATCGCAGTCGGCTCCGAGCTGTGCTTCGACTACACGATGACCGACACGAACGACTACGACGAGTTCGTGTGTTCGTGCGGCACGGCGTCGTGCCGCGGGCTCATCACCGGCGGCGACTGGAAGATCCCGGAATTGCAGCAGCGCTACGCGGGCTTCTTCTCGTCCTACATCACGCGGCAAGATCGCGGAGACCGCCGGCACCGAGCGCTGACGATCAACCCGCGTCCTGCGGGTTGGTCACCGGGTTGCCCGCCACGAGGTCCGTGAACAACGGCGTGAAGCCCTCGGGATCGTCGCCGTACTCGCCTTCGGTCCGGAGCACCACCTTGTTGTCCTTGTCGAGGTAGACGATGTACGGCAGTCCGCCCCCGCCGTACGCGTAGTACGCGGTGTAGTCAGTGTCGTCGGTGATGATCGGCAGCTTGCCCAGGCCATCGCGCTGCAGCCACGCCGAGGGCGGATAGTTGTTCGGCGCCTCGTCGACACGCGTCGAGACGATCTCGATGTCGAGCCCGGCCGGGATGCCGTGGGTCTGGATCCACTTCGCGAGGCGCGGGACCTCGGCTTGGCAGTGCGGGCACCAGTGCGCGACGAAGAAGATCGCCTTGGCCTTCCCGTCGTTCGCGGGAATCGTGACAGGCGCGGCGGAGAAGTTGGTGCCGTGCAGTGTGGGCGCGGTGTCGCCGACCGCGGCGTCGTGCCGGGTCGACACGAACTCGGGGAGCGGCGGGCCCGACACGGTCACCGTTCCCGTCTCGTGCTCGGCCGCGGTGTCGTGCTTGTCGTTACCGCCACTCGCGCTGATGAAGACGGCGATCACCGCGGCGACGACGACCGCGCCGATCAGGATCGGCCATACGGGTAGGCGCTTGGCCGTGGGCTCGCTCATTCGGCGATCGCTCTCTCAGGGGGACGGGCGGCGAGGAGGATGGTGTCGACGAGCAGGAACGCCGACAGCGCCATCATCGGGATCGAGATGTAGTGCAGCCGGAAGAACCATGTGATGTTGCACGGATTCGTCGGGTCGCACGAAGTGCTGTTCTCCCAACTCGGGAAGCGCTCGATCAGGTAGTGGTAGATCGAGATGATCGGACCGATCAGCCCGAGTGTGAGCGCGTACGGACGCACATGCCAGTCGCGCCGGATCGCGGCGACCACGAGGATGACCGCGAGCGAGTACATCGCGATGCGCTGGTACCAGCACAACCGACACGGCGGCAGGTTCGCGCCCTCCGAGAGGTAGAGCGAGCCCACCATCGCGGTACCCGCTACGAGGGCCGAGAGCGCGAGCCCGTTCTCCCCGAGCGCGTCGCGCAGGCGGATCCAGATGTCGATGTCGCGACCGAACTGCGCGGTCAGCGCCAGCAGCCACACGACGAGCGTGGCGATGTTCGCCCCGACCGTGAGTACGACGAAGAAGTTGATCCACGGATCGTCCGTCATGTGGCTGACGGTGCGTTCACGAACAGTCGGCGCACGTGCCCACCAGATCGAGCCGGTGGTGCGCGGTGCGGAACCCGACCTTGCGCGCGGCTTGGGCGACCGCGGCCTCGACCGAACGCTCGATGCTCTCCGAGGCCGGGAGGTCCTCGACGCGGCCGCAGCTCGCGCAGACGAGGTGGTGATGGTGGCCGGTGAGATCCTCTGCCAGCTCGTAACGGGCGAATTCGTCGTGGGTCACGATGCGGTGCACGACGTGCGCCTCCTCGAGCACCACGAGGTTCCGGTACACGGAGCTCTGCGCGAGCCCGGCGCCCGCTTCGAGGATCTCGGGGATCGTCAGCGGTCGTTCGGAAGCAGCCAGCACGTCGACGACCTGGACGCGTACCGCGGTCATCCGTTGCTGTTGTTCCCCGAGTCGCCGGGCGATCGTCTCGTGCAGGCTGTCGCGCATCATCGGGCCTTTGCGCCTCGTATGGAGCACCCAGCCTACCGGCGGGATGCCGAATCACCGGGCGGGGTACCGTCGCCCGATGGATCCGGTCGAGCGCTTCGGGAGCATCGTCCGCGCGCCGGAACCCGACATCCGGCTCGACGAAGCTGCGTTCTGCATCGCGGCCTGCGCGTGTCCCGAGGCGCGGCCGCCCCTCGATATCGACGAGTGGTGTGCCCGCATCGACGCGCTCGCGGCCGCGAGTCCGGAACCGACGTTCGATGCCGTACGCACGTTGCTGTTCGTCACCGAAGGCTTCCGCGGCAACGCCGACGACTACGGCGACCCGCGCAACTCGTTCCTGGACGCGGTCATCGAACGAAGGTGCGGCATCCCGATCACGTTGTCGGTGTTGCTGATCGAAGTCGCGCGCCGCAACGGCATCGAGGTCTTGGGGATCGGTATGCCCGGCCACTTCCTTGTTCGTGAAGCGGCGGTCGGGGACCGGTGGTACGACCCCTTCCACGGCGGTGCGCGGCTCGAACTGCTCGACTGTGCACGACTGTTCGCCGCCCTGCACGGTGCGATCCGCCCGCTCGAGGCAGCCGACCTCGCGCCGACCCCGCCGCGGGCCATCCTGGCTCGCATGCTCGCCAACCTCGAGCAAGGCCGGTTCGGCACCGATCCCGGCAACCTCGCGAACGTTGTGCGCGTTGCACCTCGCGATCCCAGGCGTCCCTGTGCAGCAGCAGGTGCAACTGCTGCGTGCGTTGGCGCGCGCCGGCGATCCCGAACGCGCCGAGCGCGCCTACGCGGAAGTCGCGGCGTCGGCGCCGGACGACATCGCCGACGAGCTGCAGACCGAGGTTCGTCTGCTGCGGTCGCGCTGGAACTGACGTGTGGCGCTGACATGGCGACCCGCGTTCTGCCGATGTTCCCGCTGGGAACGGTGCTGTTCCCGCACGCGGTGCTCCCGCTGCACGTTTTCGAGCCGCGCTATCGCGTGATGATGCGGCGCTGCATCGAGGGCGAGCGCGAGTTCGGCGTGGTGCTCATCGAACGTGGGAACGAAGTCGGAGGTGGTGACACCCGGTTCGACATCGGAACGGTCGCGCACATCGTGCAAGCCGCCGAGTTGGAGGACGGCCGCTACGCGATCGCGGCGGTCGGACTCGGCCGGTTCCAGATCGTGCGGTGGCTCGCCGAGGATCCGTACCCGAACGCAGAGGTCGAGGTGCTCGAAGAAGGTGCACCGCTCGCCGGAGCGGACGCGGCGCGCGACCGCGTCTTCGCCGCGTTCGGTGACGTGCTCGAGCTCTGGCACGTCCTCGACGACCGCGTCCCGACGGCAGTGCCGCCACCTTCGAGCGACGCGACGCGCGATCTGTTCGAGGTCGCCGCGACCGCGCCGCTCGGTCCGCTCGATGCGCAGCGCGTGCTCGAGGCCGCGCCCGAGAGTCGGGCCGTGCTGCTCGAGCAACTGCTCGCCGATCTCGTCGAAGAGCTGCGCGCCCGCATCCACTTCGAGTGACCCGAGGCGCTTGCGCGCCCGCATCCACTTCGAGTGACCGGCACGCTTCGAGTGACCCGGACGGGGCCGGTGGGTACTGTGCGGCCATGACCTCCTTCGATGACGATGCGGCGCGCCGGCGTCTCGTTGCCGACCGTGAGCGCGTGAACGGTCTGATCGGCGAGCTGCGCGGCGAAGGCCTCGATCAGGACGACGCCGATCAGGGCGGCGAGCTCGCGCACTACGACCAGCACCCGGCCGACACCGCATCGGACACGTTCGAGCGCGAGAAGGACCTGTCGATCCTCGAGTCGCTCGAAGCCGACCTCGTGGAGATCGAGGCCGCGCTGCAACGGCTCGACGACGGCAGCTACGGCGTCGACGAAGTCACCGGGGAGCCCATCGACCCGGCCCGGCTCGAGGCGCAGCCGACGGCCCGGACCAACGTCGACACGCCGCCGCAATAGATGGCCGGGGTGCGGCTCCGGCTGTTCGCAGCTGCGCGCGAGGCTGCCGGCCGGGCGACCGACGAGTTCGATCCGGGCCCGGATCCCACGCTCGACGAGGTCCTGCGGGTTGCGACGGCGCGCTACGGCCCCGAATTCGAGGCCGTGCTGCGGACTTCCAGGGTCTGGCTGAACGGCGACGAACCCGCCGCGGGAGCCGCGACCCTCGTGCACGAGGGGGACGAGGTCGCGGTGCTGCCCCCGGTCTCCGGGGGTTCCTGACCGGGTCGGGGTTCTGCCCTCCTCCCACCAGGTCTGTTACCGTCGCCAGGCTCGTGCGGATCCTGCCCCTACGTCCGTCGCGGCGTCGCGCGCTTGCCCTCCCGGTCGTGCTCGCGCTGCTCCTGGTGCCGACCCGAGCGGTCGGCGCCGCCGGCGACCCCGTTTCGCAGGCCGAGGCGCGCGTCACGGCGGCCCGCGAGGCCGCCAACGCGGCAACCGCGCGCTACGAAGACGCCCAGACCACCTACTACACGCTCAAGGACGACATCGACCGGACCCGACAGCAGGTCGCGGGACTCCAGAAGAACGCGGACGCGCTGAGCGCGGTGGCCACCGCCCGAGCGCTCGAGGCCTACAAGGGCGGCAACGCCGACCTCGACGCGATCATGAACGGCGCCGACGTGCTCGAGGCGATGCGGCGCAGTGAGCTCCTCGATCGCGTCAACCGGCAGGGCAACGCCGCGGTCGACCAGCTCGGCGCGATGACCGAGGACCTGCACCTTCAAGAGTCCGAGCTCGACCACAAGGTCGGGCAACAAGCCGACCTCGTCGCGAACCTCAAAGCGAGGCAGGCGGATGTGCGCAGCGCACTCGCGGCCGCAGAGGCGGCAGAGCAGCAATTGAAGGAGCGACTCGCACGCGAGCAGCGCGAGCGTGAGTTGCAGGATCGCTTGCAGAAGGCGCGCGCCGCGGCCGCCGCGAGCGCGAGCAAGAAGGGCGGCGCGGCGTTGCCGCGCGGCAGGTCCGTCGTGGTAGTCGGTGGTTTTCAGTGCCCCGTGCCGGGATCGTCGTTCAGTTCCACCTTCGGCGCGCCCCGTTCGGGCGGTCGTCGACACCAGGGCGTCGACATGATGGCGGGCCGCGGCACGTCGATCTACGCGGTCGTGAGCGGGTCGGTCTCGCACAGTTCCAGCGGCCTCGGTGGCAACCAGATCTGGCTGCACGGCAGCGACGGCAACACCTACTTCTACGCACACCTGTCGGCCTATGTCGGCGGCGGCGGGGCGGTCAGCGCGGGCGACGAGATCGGCAAGGTCGGCGACACCGGGAACGCGAAGGGCACGCCGCACCTCCACTTCGAGATCCACCCCGGCGGTGGCGCGGCCGTGGACCCGTACCCGACCGTCCGAGCCCACTGTTAGCGAGCGGTAGCCTGCCCCGCGGTGGAACGCATACGTCAGCTCCTCGATCCTGAATACCTGTCGGCGCTCCCGACGCGCTCGCTCGACGATCTGCGCGCGATGCGCAGTCGCTGCGCGGAGTACGAATTGACCGTCTCCTACGACCGCCGCATGGTGCAGGCGCGCATGGAGATCCTCGAAGCCGAGCGCGCCCGCCGCGCGCGCGGTGGCAGCCTCGACGAGCTCGTCGCCGACCTGCCGCGCATCCTCGGCGCCGACGGCGGCCGTGCGACCGCCGCGGCCACGCGTCTCTCGAGCGCGCAGCCGCCGACGATCGAACTGCACTGGCCCGACGGGCGCGAGGAGCTCGTCGCCGACTCGACGCTCGCGAACCTGCCGACGCTCGACGACGCGGAGCTCGGGCACGCGTCGGAACGGCTGCGCGACTTCGAACGCGAGCTCTCCGAGATCCGCCACCAGCTCCACGGCGTGATCGACAGGTTGGATCGCGAGATCGCGTCCCGGCAGGTCGCCGGGACCCCCTGATGAGCGCGGACGCGCTCGAGACGCGGCTGCACGACCTCGGCGAGTTCATCCGCGACCAGCGTCGAAACGCCCGCCTCTCGTTGCGCAAGCTGAGTGAGGCGGCCGGCATCTCGAACCCGTACCTCAGCCAGATCGAACGGGGCCTCCGAAAGCCGTCGGCCGAGATCCTGCAGGCGATCGCCAAGGGCCTGCGCATCTCCGCCGAGACGCTCTACGTGCGCGCGGGCATCCTCGACGAGCGCACCGATGACGCCCCGGACGTGGTCGACGCCCTGCTCAACGACCCGACCTTGAACGACCGGCAGAAGCAGGTGCTGGTCGAGATCTACCGGTCCTTCCAGACCGAGTGGCGGGCGGGCCAGGCCGCGGCGGCGCCGCTTCCCTGAAGAACGGCGACCTCCCGCGGTCTGGGTACCCTTACACCCCGATGTCCGAGCGCCGCGTCGCCGTCTTCAGCATGCACACGTCGCCGCTGGCCCAGCCGGGTGCGGGCGACGGTGGCGGGATGAACGTCTACGTGGATGCGCTCGCGTCCGCGCTCGCGCGCGCCGGTGTCGCCTGCGACGTCTACACCCGCGCCGAACACCCCGAGCAACCTGACATCGTCGAGGTCGAACCCGGCTTCCGCGTGCTGCACGTCGAAGCCGGGCCGCGCGAACCCGTCGCCAAGCACGATCTCGTCGATCTCGTCGATCCGTTCGCGGACGCGGCACGCGAGCTGCTGCTGGCGTCGCCACCGGTCGACGTCCTTCACGCCAACTACTGGCTCTCGGGCGCAGTCGCACACACGCTCAAGCACCAGCTCGACCTGCCGCTCGTCGCGACGTTCCACACGCTCGCGCGCGTCAAGGCGGACGCCGGCCTCGATGACGATCCGGAACTCCGCGCGCGCATCGAGCACGAGGTCGTCGCGTGCGCGGACCTGATGCTCGCCTCGACCGACGACGAACGCGCGCAGCTCGCGTTGCTCTACGACGCGGATCCCGATCGCATCGAGGTCGTCGCGCCCGGCGTCGACCACACGATGTTCGCCTCGGGTGACCGGGCCGCGGCCCGGGCCCACCTCGGTCTCGCGGGCCGCCGGGTGATCCTCTTCGTCGGCCGAATCCAGCCGCTCAAGGGGCTCCGTCTCGCGGTGCGCTGCCTGGCCGAGCTCGAAGATCCGGACGTCACCCTGTTGATCGTCGGTGGTCCGAGCGGTGCCGACGGCGAAGCAGAGCTGGCTCGCACTCGGGCGCTCGTCGAACAACTGGGCGTCGAGGACCGCGTGCGGTTCGTCCCGCCGCAGCCGCATGCACAGCTGGCCGAGTACTACCGCGCCGCCGACGTCTGCCTGGTGCCATCCCGCACCGAGTCGTTCGGACTCGTCGCGCTCGAGGCGGCCGCGTGCGGCACGCCGGTCGTGGCCGCGTCGGTCGGTGGTCTGCGTTCGCTCGTCGACGACGCCCGCACCGGCTTCCTCGTGGAAGGGCGCGACCCCGTCGACTTCGCGACACCCATCGCGCTCCTTCTCGACGACGCGGATCTCGCGGCCGAGATGAGCGTGAACGCGGCCGCGCAGTCGCGTCGCTACTCGTGGAGCGCGACCGCCGGGCGGCTGCGCCGCTCCTACAGCGATCTCGCCGCACGCGCGCTCGTCCGCTGTGACTGAGCGCGACCTCGCGCTCGACGACGCCTTCCTCGCCGCGCAACACGCGATGATCGCCGAGCATCTCGAACAGCACGTCGCGCGCGAGCCGTGGGTACAGACGGTCGAGTACGACGCGTCGATCCCGCGCTGGTACGTGCGCTTCGGCTGCGACGGCCGCGACGCGGCGACGATCTACTTCGATCTGCACCAACGCACACTGCGCTACGAGTTGTATTTCATGCCCGATCCGCCCGCGAACCACGAAGCGCTCGGTCGTTTCCTCTTGCAGTGCAACCACAAGATGTACGGCGCGCACTTCTCGATCGGTCCGGACGGAGACTGGTACCTCGTCGGCCGCACCCTGCTCGAGCATCTCGACGTCGCCGAACTGGACCGCATCATCGGCGTGCTCTACGAAGCGGTCGAGCGCTGGTTCCAGCCCGCGATTCGCCTCGGCTTCGGGCCGCGCTGACCGTCCGCCGCTCGATCCGCGGCGGTCCGCTCAGATCCTGTCAGAATGTGAAGAAGTGTCTTGAAATGTGATGCGGCCGGTGATACCGTGACGCGATCGCGAGGCCCGAGGTGCAGGAGGGCCCGCTTCGTTCGGGGAAGTGCGAAGCGGGCACGATCGTTCCTCGGGCCTCGTCGCGCCCGGGCGCGACACCGCGGCCGCGCACTCGTGGTTTCCCCGCGACCCGCTTGGTTCCTGGGTCATGCGGCTGGAGACGGTTCTCAGCGCGTTAGCCTCGTGGCGATGGCTCGCGTCGCGCTGCTCGGGGGCGGGAAGATGGGCGCGGCACTCGTCGGCGGGTTGCTGGACGGCGGCTACGACCCCGACGACGTCGGTGTCGCGGAGGTCGACCCCGAACGCCGCCGGGACCTCGAAGCCCGCTTCCCCAAGGTTCGGGTCGCGCCGACCGGGGCGTGGGCGGTCGCGGATGCCGACGTCGTGATCGTTGCGGTCAAGCCCGGCGACGTGCCGGCCGCGCTCACCGCGGCACTCCCGGCGCTGCCGCGCGACGCACTCGTACTCTCGATCGCCGCGGGCGTCACCATCGCAACCGTCGAAGCCGCCGCGCCGGGTCGCCCCGTGGTGCGGGCGATGCCGAACACGCCCGCGCTCGTCGGGCTCGGCGCCTCGGCCATCGCGCCCGGGGCGACCGCGACCGAGGAGCATCTCGAGCTCGCGTCGCGGCTGCTGCGCGCGGTCGGCATCGTCGTGCGCGTCGAGGAGCACCAGCTGGACGCCGTCACCGGCTTGTCCGGATCCGGTCCCGCGTACGTGATGCTCGTCGCCGAGGCGCTCACCGAGGCCGGTGTGCTCGTCGGCCTGCCGCGCCCGATCGCGAACCAACTCGTCGAGCAGACGCTGCTCGGCGCGGCGACGCTGCTGGCCCACGGCGACGACGGCCCCGAAACGCTGCGCGCTGCGGTCACGTCCCCGGGTGGCACCACCGCGGCCGGCCTGCGCGAGCTCGAAGCCCGGGGCGTCCGAGCCGCGTTCCTCGATGCCGTCGCGGCGGCGACCGAACGTTCCCGTGAGCTCGGACGAAAGGACGCGTCACCCTCATGAAGTCCCGGACATGAAGGCCCGGACATGAAGGCCCGGAACCGGCCGCCCCGGCTCGACGATCCGGTCCGCACGCCCGTCGCCGCGCCGGCGCCGGCACCCGAGCCCACCGCCGCCGAGGTCCTCGTCCGCGCCAAGGTCGCAGGCAAGACGACCAGTCCGGGTCCGAGCGAGGTCCGGCACTCGGTCGAACGGCTCGAGACCAACCCGGTCGAGACGTGGGCCGCGATCCGCGCCGTGTTCGGCGCCACGCCGGAGGACGCACGAATCGACGTCGAGTGCACGGTCCGGGCCGCCCGGGTGGCCGCCGCCCGCATCGGTGCAGTCGCCCGCAGCGGCGCTCGCGTCGCGTTCGCGACCGCCCAACCGGCGTCGTTGCTCGGCATCCATGCCGCGCTGGCCCGCCTCGCGGGGCCGCCGGCGCCACCATCGACGACGCCGACGACACCGGCCCGCTCCGGGTCGACGGACGTACGGGCCGGTTCCTCCGTTGGCTCGACGGCATCGCGGTGGTCAGTGACGGCTCGTCGCTGCTCGCGACCAGCGGTCCCGACGCGGCCGAGGAGTGGATGTTCCTCGCCGGTCGGCCGTCTCTGGTCGTGGCCGACGGACCCTTCGCGGTCGCCGCCGTCGACGCCGGGGTCGAGGTGGTCGCGTTCGCGGGGCTGGATCGGGTCGAGCTGGCCGTGCCCGCCGTCCGCACCAGGGCCCAGCACGGGAACGGTTGCCTGGTGGTGCCGGTGCACGGTGGCCGCGCACCGCGCGCGTACGCGCCGCTCGTCGCGCTGCTCGAACGTGCGTGCGCGGAAGGTGCCGGCGACGGCGGCCCCGAGCTCTGAGCCACACAGGCATCGCGAGGCACGCTCGACAACTTGTTCCGCAGCGACATATGGTCACGGTCCCAGCGGGAGGAGTAGGGAGTCTGCGTGGGGCCGGAGTTGAGCAAGGCGCGCTTTCTCACTGTGCAGGAAGTCGCGGATTTGATGCGGGTGTCTTCGATGACCGTCTACCGGCTGATCAAAGCCGGTGATCTGCCGGCGGTGCGCGTCGGCAGGTCGTTCCGGGTGGCTGAATCAGACGTGAACGTCTATTTGGCCAGCCGGTACACGCAGGCCGGATAGTCGAGCAGATCCCGACGGCCGGTCCGCCGGCCGGTAGCGTCGTCGGTTGGTGGCGTCGCGCTTCGAGTTCGTCTCGTTCCTCTCGGACTACGGGCACGCCGACGAGTTCGTCGGTGTCTGTCACGCCGTCATCTTGGACCTCGCGCCCCAGTTGCGGATCGTGGACATCACCCACGACATCCCGCCGTTCGACGTCCGGGCCGGCGCGCTGGCCCTCGCCCGAGCCGTCCAGTACCTCCCGGAGGGCCTCGTGCTCGCGGTCGTCGATCCCGGCGTCGCGACCGACCGGCGCTGCATCGCCGTCGAGGTCTCCAACGGCCTGCTCGTCGGCCCCGACAACGGGCTGCTGGCTCCGGCCGTGGCGCTGCTCGGCGGACCCGAACGGGTCGTCGCG
Organism: uncultured Actinomycetes bacterium; assembly: GCA_963745645.1. GTDB lineage: Bacteria > Actinomycetota > Acidimicrobiia > IMCC26256 > PALSA-610 > CAVUFH01. The sequence continues at coordinate 356,035 of CAVUYD010000008.1, read as the reverse complement.
CTCGAGAACGAGCAGTACCAGCTCCCGGCACCGGGTCCGACGTTCGCGGGGCGCGACATCATGGCGCCCGCGATTGCGCACATCGCGAACGGGATCCCGCTCGCGGTGCTCGGCGACGACATCGATCCTGCGTCGCTGACGCCAGGGATCCTGCCGTTGCCGAACATCGAGGACGGCCAGGTCCAAGCCGAGGTGCTCTGGGTCGACCGGTTCGGCAACTGCCAGCTCAACGTCGACCCGGAGGTCCTGCGCCAGGTCGGGGCCGGTCCTGGTGACACGATCGAGGTCCGCATGGGCGACGCCGGCCGGCGCGCCCGCTGGGCCTACGCGTTCGCCGAGGCCAACCCGTCGGAACTGCTGCTGATCGTCGACTCGTACGGAAGCTGCGCGCTCGCGTACGACCGCCAGTCCGCCGCCGCGCTGCTCAAGCTGCCGCGCCGGCAGCACCGTCGTGCTCGTGCCGCAGCGAGTCGGCGGCGCGCAATGAGGTGGGGAACGAGCCTCGTGCTCGTCGTGCTGCTGGTGCTGATCCTGGTCGCCGCGATCATCCAGTTCGTGTTCCGCCTCGGCCCCAGTTAGATGCCCCGGCCGGTTCTCCCGATCCCGAACCTGCCGATCCCGAATCTGATCGCGGTGCTGCTCGTCGGTCTCGTCGCCGCGCTCTCGGGTGTGCTGCTGATCGCGAACGACGTCGTCTGGATGGCGATCGTCACGCTCGTGCTCGCGGCGGTGCTCATCGGGGTCGCCGTCGCCGGCCTCCTCGCCCGCCTCCGCAACTAGCCCATCGAACGTGCGTGACTTCACCCACACTCGCGGTGGGCGAACTCACGCAAGAACGTGAAGCCGTTGGGAACCCGCTCGGCGACGCTGCTCCAGTCGCGGCGCAGCCGCATCTCAGCAAGGAGGCGGCAAGGAAACAAGACAGGGGCCCGGCCGCGATTGCGGACGTTGGTGGGGCGGGCTGGGAGGCTGCGTGTGTGGAGGTCCCCGGGGATTTCCCGGTGACGACCACACCGCCCGCTCACACGACCGGGACCCCCGATCTTGTACACAACACAACGACACGCACGGCGCGATGCTTGAGCAAGAATTCTCACACTTCGTGGCCACGGACCGCGCGCGCGATACGGCGTAGCCTCCGGGCCCGATGAACCTCGTCGCGGCCCTGCTCGGCGCCGCCGCCACGACTCCGGACCGTCCCGCGCTCGTCGGCGCGGGCGAGCCCGTGACCCACGGCGAGCTCGCCGCGCGCGCGGCGCGCGCGCGGCCGGGCTGCTGGCAACGCGCGTCGAGGCGGGAGACCGCATCGCGTTGCTCGCCGGCAACGAGCCCGCGTTCGTGTCGGCGTACCTCGGGACGCTCGCGATTGGTGCGGTCGCGGTGCCGCTCAATCCCGCCGCGCCGGCCCGCGAGCTCGCGCGCCAGTTGGAGGTCGCGACGCCCGCGCTGTTGGTCGCGTCGCCGGAACACGCCGATCGCGCGCGTCGCGCGGCGTCGCGCGCGGAGACTGCGCCGCCGGTGCTGGTGCTCGACGCCGAAGTGAGCGACGCGGGTGACGCACGTCCGCCGGTCACACGCGGTACCGACGATCTCGCGGTGTTGTTGTTCACCGCGGGCACGGCCGGTCCGTCGAAGGCCGCGATGCTCACGCACGGATCGCTACTCGCCAACCTCGAACAGCTGCAAGGTCACGCGGGGTTGCGCATCGAAGCGTCCGATGTCGCGCTCGGAGTGCTCCCGTTCTTCCACGTCTTCGGCTTGAACGTCGTGCTCGACCTCGCGTTGCTCGCCGGCGCGTCGGTTGCACTGGTCGACCACTTCCATCCGGCCGAGGTGCTCGCGCGCGTGCATCGCGACCACGTGACCGTCGTTGCCGCGGTGCCAGCGGTGTACGCGGCGTGGAGCGCGCTCGGTGCCGATGACGCGCCTGGCGACGCGCTCAGCGGCGTGCGCCTGTGCGTATCGGGTGCGGCCGCGCTCCCGGTCGATGTCGCGCGGCAGATGCAAGAACGGTTCGGGGTCGGCGTGCACGAGGGCTACGGATTGACCGAAGCGTCACCGGTCGTGAGCACGAGCGCGGTCGCGACGCGACCGCGACCCGGATCGATCGGTCCTCCGCTCCCCGGCGTCGATGTACGACTCGTCGACACCGAGGATCATGACGTCCTCGAAGGGGATCCCGGCGAGATCCTCGTGCGCGGTCCGAACGTGTTCGCTGGCTACTGGGAGGATCCCGAGGCGACCGCGCAGGTGCTCACGGCCGACGGATGGCTGCGCACCGGTGACATCGCAGTGGCCGACCCCGACGGGTGGCTGACGCTGGTCGAACGGGCGAAGGACGTCATCATCGTCTCGGGCTTCAACGTCTACCCCGGCGAGGTCGAAGAGGCGATCGCGGACCACCCGGCCATCGCCGAAGTCGCGGTGATCGGCGAGGCCCACCCGCGGACCGGCGAGACGGTGGTCGCGTTCGTCGTGCCGGTGGAGGGCGCGCAACCGGATCCAGTCGAACTGCTGCGGCACGCGGGCCGCCGGCTCGCGCGCTACAAGCTCCCGACGCGTGTCGAAGTCGTCTCGGAGTTGCCGCGTTCGTTCACGGGCAAGCTGCTGCGCCGCGAATTGTCGGCGGCCGACGACACGACGCGCGGTTTGGCGGACGACGTCACCACGAATCCCGCGTAGACGACGGAGATACCTGTCGCGAGCGAGATCGCGAACGCTTCGTCGTGGCCGACGGTGCCCTGGATCAGTCCGCCGCTCGACAACACGAGCGTTCCGAGCGCGATCAAGACGTTGCCGAGCGCGAGCCGTCCGCTGCCGGGCGTGCGTAGGCGCGAGAACCGCCACGCCGACCAGAGCGCGCCACCGATGAGCACGACCGCGCCCACGCCGCTGCCGATCCCGGCAAGTGCGCGCGGCAGCGCGTCGAGGTGCTCACTGCCGATCGGCAGCGTGTCGGTCGGGATCGTGCCGTGGATCGGCGTCGACAGCATCACGCCGGTCGCGAGACCACTGAAGAACACGAGACCGGCGCGCACCGGGTTGCCGATCCGGCGGCCCCACAGCAAGTACACGGTGCCGAGCGCCAGCCACGGGACGTTCACGATCGCACCGAGCAGATAGAAGATCCGGAACGTGCCTTCGTCCCACCCGGTGGACGATCCGGTCGCGAACGCGGCGGAGGCGAGCGCGAAGAGCGCGAGGGCGACCGTCCACGCCGCCTGGTGTGGAGCCCGGCTCCGCGACCACCGCACCGCCGTGGCCTGGGCGAACACGGTCGCGACGGCAGTGGCGATGAAGGCGAGACCGGCGACCATGGGCGGCCGCGAGCGTAACGGGTGGGTTGCGGACCGGAGCCTTCGGGTGCCGGAGGCCGCGGCGGCGCAGGGAGCGGTGGGAGGGGGAAGGTGGGTTGCGGACCGGAGCCTTCGCGCCTCGGGCCGCCCTTACTTTGAGAATCCGCTCACAAGGTCGGTACGGTTGGTGCGATGGCGGACGCAGCAGGACGCAGGATCCCCGAGGCGACCGTCGCGCGGCTGCCGCTCTACTACCGGGCGTTGCTCGAGACCGCGGAGCACCAGGTCGCCACGATCTCGTCCGAGCGCCTGGCCGAGCTCGCGGGCGTGAACGCGGCCAAGGTCCGGAAGGATCTCTCCTATCTCGGCTCCTACGGCACCCGGGGCGTCGGCTACGACGTCGAGTACCTCCTGCACGAGATCAGCCGCGAACTCGGCCTCACCCGCGACTGGCCCGTCGTCATCGTCGGCATCGGCAACCTCGGCCGTGCCCTCGCGAACTACCGAGGCTTCGGGCGCGCGGCTTTCGCGTCGTGGCACTGGTGGACGCCGATCCCGCACTGGTCGGTCAGGTGGTGAGCGACCAACCGGTCGAACCGATCGAGGATCTCGACCGGATCGTGAAGGAACGCCAGATCGCCATCGCGATCCTCGCCACGCCCGCGGCCGTCGCCCAGGACGTCGCGGACCAGCTCGTGGCGGCCGGGGTCAGCTCGATCCTCAACTTCGCGCCGACCGTGCTGACGGTTCCGGAGGGCGTCTCGTTGCGCAAGGTCGACCTCGCGATCGAGCTCCAGATCCTGTCCTTCTACCAACTGCGGCGGGGCCTGCCGGCGGGCGCATACCCGTGACTCCTCCTTCCCGGCCCGGGCTGTCGGGAGTGCCGGTCAACCTCCTCGTCCGGGGGCGGCGGGTCGTGGTGGTCGGCGCCGGTCGGATCGCGGCGCGCAAGATCGAGCCGCTGCTCGACGGCGGTGCCGAGGTCGTGGTCGTCGCGCCGCACATCTCCGACGAGGTGCGCGGTTGGGCGGATCAGGGGCGGTGCACCGTCCTCGCCCGGCCGTTCGCCGCCGCCGACCTCGACGGTGCCTGGCTCGCCTACACCGCCACCGACGACCCGGTCGCCAACCGGGCCGTGTTCGCGGCCGCCGAGGAACGCCGAATCTGGGCGAACAGCGCCGACGATCCGGACAACTGCTCGTTTACGCTGATGTCCGTCGTCCGCCGGTCGGATCTCGTGATCGCGATCGGTACGGGTGGACGCAGCCCGGCGCTCGCGTCGTACCTGCGCCGCACCCTCGGAGAGGAGATCGGCCCTGAGTACGCCACGTTGCTCGACCTGTTGTCCGAGTCCCGGGAAGCACTCCGGGCTTCCGGGCGTTCGAGTGAAGATGCCGATTGGCAGCAGGCGTTTCGTTCGGGCATCGTGGACCTCGTCCGTTCCGGGCGCCTCGACGAGGCGAAGGAGCTCTTGAGCACGTGTCTCTCATCGTCGTCGGCCTGAACCACCGCACCGTCCCCGTCGAGTTGCTCGAACGGATGACGGTGTCGGAGGTGGTGCTGCCCAAGGTGCTGCACGACCTGGTCGCGCGCGAGCACCTCCTCGAAGTCGTCGTGCTCTCCACGTGCAACCGCACCGAGATCTACGCGCGTTGCACGCGTTTCCACGCGGCCGTGGGCGACGTCGCCGAGTTTCTCGGCGCGCACTCCGGTGCCGACCCGGACGATCTCGCCGATCACCTGTACACGTACTACGACGATGCCGCGGTGACGCACCTGTTCTCGGTCGCCGCGGGTCTCGACTCGATGATCGTCGGCGAGCACGAGATCCTCGGCCAGGTTCGTCACGCGTGGGAAGCCGCCGTGCGCGAAGGCAGCGCCACCCAGATGCTGCCGCAGTTGTTCCGCCACACGGTCGAGTCGGGCAAGCGGGCCCGGACCGAGACCGCGATCGGGCGGCACTCGGTGTCGATCCCGGCGGCCGCGGTTTCGGTCGCGGCCGAACAGCTCGGAACGCTCGAGCACGCGCGGATCCTCGTGATCGGTGCCGGCAACATGGGTCGCGGCCTCGCGACGACGTTGAAGTCGCGCGGTGTCTCGGACCTGCGCATCGCCAACCGGACGGCGGCACATGCGGACGAGCTCGCCGCGCACCTCGACGGCGTCGCGATCCCGCTCACCGACGTCGCCGACACGCTGGTCGACGTCGACGTCGTGTTCTCGTCCACCGCCTCGGACGAAGTCTTGCTCGAACGCTCGACCGTCGAGATGGTGATGGCGTGCCGCAACGGTCGCCCCTTGCTCATCGTGGACGTCGCCCTGCCGCGCGATGTCGATCCCGGCGTGCACGAGATCAACGACGTCACCTTGCTCGACCTCGACGACCTCAAGGACTACGCGCAACGCTCGGCGACGCGGCGCCGCGGCGAGATCGGCAAGGTCCGCGAGATCCTTTCGGCCGAGATCGAGCGGTACCGCACCGAACGGGCCGCCCGCGAGGTGGCCCCGCTCGTGAGTGCGTTGCGCTCGCTCGGCGAAGAGGTGCGCGTCCACGAGCTCGAGCGCTACCGCGCCAAGCTCGCCGGCCTCGACCCGGACACGCGCGACGCGGTCGAGGCCCTCACTCATGCGATCGTGAACAAGCTGCTCCACGAGCCGACGGTTCGGGTCAAGGACGCGGCCGGTACGCCTCGAGGCGGGTACTACGCCGACGCGCTCGGCGCGCTGTTCGACCTGCCCGTTGCCGAATAGCTCGCGGCGCGGATGATGCGCATCGCGACGCGCGGCAGCCGGCTCGCGCGCTGGCAAGCCGAACACGTCGGCGCGCGTCTCGGAGGCGATGTCGAGTACGTGGTCGTCGAGACCCACGGCGACGCGGACCAGACCTCCGACATCCATCGCATGGGCGGACAAGGCGTGTTCGTGAAAGAGGTGCAGCAGGCGGTGCTCGAAGGCCGGGCCGACATCGCGGTGCACTCGGCCAAGGATCTGCCGGCCGTGACGGCGCCGGGCCTCGTGCTCGCGTCGGTGCCCGAGCGGGCCGATCCGCGCGACGCGCTCGTCGGCGTGGGCCTCGATGCCATCCCGGCGGGTGGACGCATCGGCACCGGCTCCGTACGGCGCCGGGCCCAGCTCGCGCACATCCGGCCCGACGTCGCGTTCGGCCCGCTGCGCGGCAACATCGAGACGCGTCTGCGCAAGCGCGCCGACGAGGGCTACGACGCGATCGTCGTCGCCTACGCGGCGCTGGACCGCCTCGGCCTGGCCGCGGAAGTCGCCGAAGTTCTGGATCCGGCGGTGATGCTGCCGCAGGTCGCGCAAGGTGCGCTCGGAGTGGAGTGCCGTGCCGGCGACGCCGAGACGCGCACGCGCCTCGAGGCGATCGACGACATCGACGCGCACACCGCGGTGTCGGCGGAACGCGTGTTCCTGGCCGAGCTCGGCGGCGGGTGCAACCTGCCGTGCGGCGCACTTGCAACCGTCGCGGGAGGAACGGTCGCGCTCGAGGTGCTCCTCGCGTCCCTCGACGGCCACGTCGTGCTGCGCGCGCAGGCGCACGGACACGTCCCCGAGGAAGTCGGGCGCGCGGCGGCGCGCGACCTGCTCGAACACCAAGGCGGGCGGGGCCTGCTCGACGCCGAGGGAGTCGCGCCGTGACCGTGTACCTCGTCGGCGCCGGCCCCGGTGATCCCGGGCTGCTGACGCGCCGCGGCGAAGAGCTCCTGCGGGCGGCCGATGTCGTCGTCTACGACCGCTTGGCCTCCCCGGTGCTGCTCGACCTCGCGCCGGCGGCGGCCGAGCGCGTCGACGTGGGGAAGGCACCGGGCCGGGCCGCGATGAACCAGGAGCAGATCAACGACGTGCTCGTCACGCGCGGGGGCGCGGGCAAGGCGGTCGTGCGGCTGAAGGGCGGCGATCCGTTCGTGTTCGGTCGCGGTGGCGAAGAAGCCGAGGCGTGCATCGCCGCACAGGTGCCCTTCGAAGTCGTGCCCGGCATCACGAGCGCGATCGCCGCGCCGGCGTACGCCGGTATCCCCGTCACGCACCGCGGGGTGTCGACCAGCGTGACGATCGTGACCGGTCACGAAGACCCCGCGAAGGGCACCCTCGACACCGACTGGGACGCGCTCGCCCGCGCGGGTGGGACGCTCGTCATCCTCATGGGCGCGGGCCACGTCGCCGACATCGCCCGCGCGCTGATGGACGGTGGCCGCCCGGCCGAGACACCGGTCGCGGCGGTGCGGTGGGGGACCCGCCCGGAGCAGCGCACGTTCGCGCGCGACGCTCGCGACGATCGCCGACCTGGGTGTCGAAGCGCCGTCCGCGATCGTGGTCGGCGACGTTGCTGCGCTGGACTTCTCGTGGTTCGAGCAGCGACCGCTGTTCGGGCGCAAGGTCGTCGTGACTCGCGCCCGTGAGCAGGCGAGCGAGCTGCGCCTACGCCTCGAGGAACTCGGCGCCGAGGTGCTGGAGCTCCCCGCGATCGCGCTCGACCCGGTCGACTTCGAGCTCCCGGAGCTGTCGCGCTACGCGTGGGTCGTCTTCACGTCCGCGAACGGGGTCGACGCGTTCTTCGACGGCGGCCTCACACCGGCCGGCCTCGACGCACGCGCACTCGGCCCGGCGCGGCGTCGCCGCGATCGGCCCCGGTACCGCGAGTGCGCTCGCGCGGCGCGGCATCCGTGCCGACCTCGTACCGGAGCGCTTCGTCGCGGAGTCATTGCTCGACGCGTTCCCACCACCAGAGGGTGCGGGCCCGCGGGTCCTCCTCGCCCGCGCCGAGGTCGCACGCGACATCCTCCCCGACGGTCTGGCCCGCGCCGGATACGGCGTCGACGTGCTCGCGGTGTACCGCACCGTCGTGGCCGCCCCCGCCCCGGACGTCGTCGCGCGCGTGCAGGCCGGCGAGGTCGACGCGATCACGTTCACGTCGTCGTCGACCGTCTCGAACTTCTGCGACACGATCACGGCGCTCCCTGAGCCGCAACCGCTCGTGGTGTCGATCGGTCCGGTGACGTCGGACACCGCGCGATCGCGTGGGCTGCGAGTCGACCGAGAGGCGGATCCGCACACGCTCGACGGCCTCGTGACTGCAGTGGTGCAGGCCCTCGGATCGGACACCGAAGCGCCCGGGACCGGGCCGGGCACCGCTGCGAAATAGCATCGGTCCGTGCCCTTCCCCGAACGTCGCCTGCGCCGGCTGCGGCGCACCCCGGCGCTCCGCCGCCTCGTCGCCGAGCACCGGCTCGGAGTGGACGACCTGGTCGCGCCCCTGTTCGTCAAGGAGGGGATCGACGCGCCCGAACCCGTCGTCTCGATGCCGGGCGTCGTCCAGCACACACAGGAGAGCCTCCGCAAGGAAGTGCGCGAGCTCGCCGGGCTCGGCATCCCCGGCGTGATCCTGTTCGGCGTCCCCGCACTCAAGGACGCGCTCGGTTCGCAGGCGGACGCCCCGGACGGCGTCGTACAGGTGGCGCTGCGCAACCTCCGCGACGAAGTCGGCGAGTCGCTCGTGCTGATGGCCGACAACTGCCTCGACGAGTACACCGATCACGGGCACTGCGGCGTCCTCACCGACGCCGGCGCCGTCGACAACGACACGACCATCGAGCGCTACGCGAGCATCGCGATCGCACAGGCGGACGCGGGCGCCGATCTCATCGCGCCGTCGGGGATGATGGACGGCCAGGTCGCCGCGATTCGCGCCGCCCTCGACGCGAGCGGTCACACCGACACATCGATCCTGGCTTACGCCGCGAAGTACGCGTCCGCGCTCTACGGCCCGTTCCGCGACGCGGCCGAGTGCGCCCCGAAGTTCGGCGACCGCAAGCACTACCAGATGGACGCGGCCAACGGCCGCGAGGCGCTCACCGAGGTCGCGCTCGACCTCGACGAAGGCGCCGACATGGTGATGGTGAAGCCCACGCTCGCGTATCTCGACGTGATCGCGGACGTGCGCGCCGCGTTCGACGTCCCTGTCGCCGCGTACCACGTCAGCGGCGAGTACGCGATGGTGAAGGCCGCCGCGCAGCTCGGCTGGATCGACGGCCCCGCGGTCGCGATGGAGCACCTCCTCGCGATCAAGCGCGCGGGCGCCGACGCGATCCTCACGTACTTCGCGCGCGACGCCGCCGAGTGGCTCGGCTGACGGCTAAGTGAGCGATCGCACCGTGCGGACGCAGCGGAGTCCCGAAACGCCGGAGGCCCCCTCGGACGGGAGCGAGGGAGCCATCACGGCGTGACCGATCGCGATGGACCAACTGGTTCGCGCGCGCAGGCGCGCATACCGGGCGGTGTGAACTCGCCGGTGCGCGCGTTCGGCGCGGTCGGTGGCCATCCGTTCTTCGTCGCGCGGGGGCAGGGCGCGTGCATCGAGGACACCGAGGGCAACCGGTACCTCGACTACGTGCAGTCCTGGGGCGCGTCGATCCTCGGTCATGCCGACCCGGCGATCGTGGACGCCGTGCAGCGGGCCGCGGCCGAGGGCACGTCGTTCGGTGTGCCGACGCCGCGTGAGGTCGAGCTGGCCGAGGTCATCTGCGCACGCATCCCGGCGGTCGAGAAGGTTCGCCTCGTGTCCTCGGGTACCGAGGCGGCGATGACCGCGGTGCGCCTCGCGCGCGGCGCGACCGGCCGCACCAAGGTCCTCAAGTTCGCAGGCTGCTACCACGGTCACCTCGACGCGCTGCTCGTGCAGGCGGGGAGCGGCGTCGCCACGCTCGGGCTGCCCGGTTCGGCCGGCGTCACCGCGGGCACGGTCGCGGACACGATCGTCGTCCCGTACAACGACCTCGCCGCCCTCGATGCCGCGCTCGACGAGCACGGTGCCGACCTCGCCGCGCTGCTGGTCGAGCCCGTCGCCGCGAACATGGGGCTCGTCGCGCCCGCTCCGGGATTCCTGCACGGGCTGCGCGAGCGCTGCACCCGTACCGGAGCGCTCCTCGTGTTCGACGAGGTGATCACCGGCTTCCGAGTCGGCCCGGCCGGCATGCAGGGCAACACGGGCATCGCGCCCGATCTCTCGATCTTCGGCAAGGTCGTCGGCGGCGGTATGCCGCTCGCGGCGGTCGGCGGTCCCGCCGCGATCATGGACGAGCTCGCGCCGGTCGGTCCTGTGTACCAAGCGGGCACGCTCTCCGGGAACCCGCTCGCGACCGCGGCCGGCCTCGCCGCGCTCGCGCAGCTCGATGCGGCCGCGTACGTGACCCTCGAGGCGACCGCGGCGCGCCTCGCCGACGGCCTCCGCGACGCGTTCGCGGGCGTGGGCGTTCCCGTGCAAGTCACGCGCGTGCACACGCTCGTCGGCGTGTTCCTCTCCGCGCAACCGGTGCACGACTACGAAGGCGCGCAGGCGGCCGACCACGCGCGCTACGCCCGCCTGTTCCATGGCCTGCTCGATCGCGGCGTCTACTTCGCCCCGAGCGGCTACGAGACGCTGTTCCCGAGCCTCGCGCACCGAGCCGAGGACATCGACCAGACGATCAACGCCGCCGCGGAAGCCGCGGCGGCGTTGGACTGACTGTCGGAGGACGCGTCGAGCTACGGCTCGTTGCGGTCGCGTTCCTCACGCCGCTTGCGCACGCGGTCCATGTAGAACAGCGACGCGGTGAACAAGAACACCATGATCGCGAACGCCAGGAACGCCTCACCGCCTTGCTTGCTCGCGTCGATCAGTTGCTGCGCGACGAACATCGTCGTCTCCTAGCTGGTGGGAACCGGACGCAGGTCCGATCCGGCCTTCTCGCGCTCGCGGGCGTCCTTCTCGTACCAGTGCAAGCAGAGCAGGAAGATCCCGAACAGGATGAGCGAGGTGAAGAAGTAGACGAACGGCGGCTGCCGCAACGAACCCCGGTCGTACTCCATGATGACGTACTGCTTCGGCGTCAGCGGATCGCACACAGGGGTCGGCGGCGGCTGCCCGGCGACCGCCTCCTGCACGAGCGTGTTGCAGATCTCCACCACCGCGTACTTCGGCGTGTGCCAGAGGAGGTTCTTCGAGTCACCGCCGACGGTGTAGGTCTGGAAGCCCTTGAAGTCGGTGAGGTAGTCGGTGCTGCGACCGAAGATCGCGAACGGCTGCACCGGCGCTTCCTGGTTGGCCACGGGCGCCTTGGTCACGAGCGCGAGGTCCGTCGCCGGACGCAGCTGTGCGAGCCCCTCGACATCGACCGGAGTGCCGTCCTCGGTGATGTTGTGGACCCCGGAGATCTTCGACTTCTCGGGACTGGCCACGACTTCCTTCACCTTCCAGCCCGGCGGCCGGCCCTTCGGGCTGTTCAACGGCGTCGCGGTCGTGATCCAGAGGCTGGAGAGCAGCACGAGGAAGCCGGTGAGGCATGCGCCCGCGACGAGGAAGCCGAGCCGAGCGCCGAGGTTGGTGCCGAGCAGCAAGTAGACCGAACCGCAGAACAGCCCGACGGCCGAGAGCACGACGAGCACGCCCAGGATCGTCGGATCCCAGAGGTTCTTGGGCCCGCCCTCTTGGGCGAGCAGCCTGACCAGACCCATCTCCCCTAGCCCCCAGTCGTCGTCGTGGTCGAAGGAGTCGTCGTCGTGGTGGTCGCCGGCGCCAGGTAGACCGTGCGGTCGAGGTCGTTGCGCTCGAAGCTGACGATCTGCTCGATCATCTTCTCGGTGAGCATGTTGTCGAAGCCGGGCATGCGGCCGGAGCCGATGCCGCCGTTGCCGTACTGCTTGTTCGCCTCCGAGCCCTGCTGGATGAACTGGAGCTGCGAATCGAAACCGAGCGTGCCCTTGGTGCGACCCGGACCGAACCGCCGTTCTGTGTCACCGTCGCGCAGGTTGAAGCCGATGCCGCCACCCTGGCCGCCACCGCCACCGGCGAGTCCGAGCACCCGCGTGCTGTCGGGTTGCGTCGGGTCGAAGATCGACCAGCCCTGGGTGTGACAGCGCGGCGCAGTACGTCTCGAAGAGCAATTGCCCGTCGCTCACGTCCACGCGCGAGTCACGCCAGGCCACCGCCCACGCGAGCGAGGCCTGGGCGGTCTTCTCGTCGGCGAACGCAGTGAGGAACGTCCGGCACGCCTTGCCTTCGGTTGCTTGTTCGGCCGTCGCGCGGCCGGCCTGCTTGATCGTGTCCGCGAGCGTGTTGCACTGCGCCGCGATGTCGGCGTCACTCGTCGTCGCCGGGATCCCGGCGGCTTCCACCACTTGGGCGTGCGCATCGGCGAGCGCCTTCGTCGCGTCCGCGAGATCGTTCGTCGCCACGTCGACCTGATCGTCGGCGGCCTTGCGCGCCGCGACGAGATCCTTCTGTCGCGTTCTTCTTCGACTGGTCGGGCGACAGCTGGATCGACTGGATGTACGCCACGAGGTCGGCGATCGTCTGCTCGTTCTTCGCACCACCACCCAGCACACCGAAGGGCTGCATCGGCGTTCCCGGACGGCCGTAGGTGATGATCTGCTCGACCTCTTCCGGCGTGAACCGCAACAGTTCGGTGTTGAGCGGCGGCGCCTTCCAGGTGAAGGTTTCGGGCGCCCTCGGCCCGTCGGGTCCGTCGGGGTCGATGATCTGCGTCGTCGACCCACCACCGCCGTCGCTGCCGTGGCAGTTCGCGCACTGCAACGACAGCACCGGGTTGTACGCCTCACCGGCCGGGTTGGCGAACAACACCGCGCCGTGTTCGACCGATCCGTCCTTGAAGTACACCTCCGAGTGCGCCTGCCGGGTCGGCTCGTGCACGATGTACACGAGCATCACGACCGCGAAGATCGTGACGAACACGAGGCTCCAGCCGAGCACGCGCTCGAGGCGCCGGCCTTCGAGGTCGTCGTCGTCGAAGAAGCGCGTCTGGTTGGCCGGGCTCTTCTCGACGCGTTTGCGCGAGAGGTTCGCCCACAGCAGGTACCCGGCCAAACCGAGGATCGCCAGGATGTTGAGCAGTACGAGGAAATGCCGAAGATCCGACTTCCAGACGACGAAGGCGACATCGGGCACTGTCGTCAAACGCACGCTGGACCTTCCTGCCCCTGCTTGGTGGTGTTCGTGCCGATCGGCGGGCCGGTCACGATCGTCCCGGTGTCGATGGTGACCTCACCACCGCCGCTGACGGTCAAGGTGAACCGGTCGAGACCGCGTGGCGCGGGGCCGTCACGCTTCTCGCCGACCGCGTTGTACTTCGAACCGTGGCAGGGGCACTCGAACCACTGCGACGACAGGCACCACGGCACGCGGCACCCGAGGTGCACGCACCGCTGGTAGAGGGCGACGAGCCCTTCCTCGTAGCCGGGAAGCACCGGCTTGTACGACGCGACCTTCTTCGCGGCCGGCAGCGCGTCCTTCGGGTACGGGTTGAGGTACGTCTTGGCGAGGGGGACGTAGAACGGCGTCCGTTTGTCGGAGATCTGACCGAGGATGTCGTCGATGTTCCCGGCGTCGATCTTGCCGCCGAAGCCGCTCGATCCCGTCGGCCAGAGGAAGCCGAGGATCCCGATGCCGAGCACACCGGCCGAGAAGCCGGAGACGCCGAGCAGCGCGTGGTTGAGGAACTGCCGGCGGTTGACGCCGATCTCTTCCTCGTCGACCGGCTCCCAGACGACCACTTCTTTCGCGTCACGAACCGCGACGTCGCCCGGCATGTTCTCGCGCGTGTCGTCGGCGCGCGGCCGGCCGGTGGCTTCGATCTCGGTCGAGGTCGACGTCGCGGGTTCGGTCGCGGCCTCGACGGACTGGTCGCGGCTCGCGGGTCTCGCGCGAAAGCGTGCCTGTCGTCGCCCGGCGCCGGCTCGCGGTCAAGAAGACCGTGACGGCCGCGGCCAGAAGGATGATGACGATGACGATGGCGATGGCCAACGGAGGCTCCTGCTCCTACAGCTCGAAGAAGATGCCGTCGTTCCAGGGGAAGACGAAGTTGAAGCCCTGACCTCGGAAGAACGAACCGATGATCACGAGCACCGCCCACAACATCATGAAGATGGTCATCATGATGATCGCGAACTTGCGATCTGCAGGTTTGTTCGACGGGTTCTTGTCGAAGTAGGGCGTGATCGCGAGCAACACGAGTGCGACACCGGGGATGGTCACACCTGCGACCATCGGGTGGAACATCGTGAGCAGTTCCTGCAAACCGAGGAAGTACCAGGGCGCCTTCGACGGGTTCGGCGTCTGGTTCGTGTCGGCGAGCGAGAGCAGCGGCGCCTTCACGAGCGCGGAGAAGATCGTGACCATCGCGGTCATCGACAACACCGCCGCGAACTCGATGGCGAGCAGGTGAGGCCAGGTGTGCACCTTGTCCTGCGCCTCGGCGCGGGTCTGCTGGATCGAACCGGACTTGACGACGGTCAGCAGGCGCTGCGTGTGACCGCCGGGACCGGTGCCGGCCGGTGCGGGCGCGACCGTGGTCGCGGCCGCCCGTCGCGGTGCAGCACCTCCGCCGCCGGCTGCCGCCGGGGCTGCGGCACCGCCGTTGCCGCCGCCGTCACCGCCGCCTCCACCCGCGAGCGCGGCCTTGCGCTTGCGGGCGCGCTCGAGCAGGTGCGCGGGGACACCGCCGACGTCTTCGGTGATCGCGTCGCCGGTGTCGGCCGCCGCGGCCGGTGCTTCGGGCGCGGCCTCTTCTTCGCCCGCGGGCGCGTCGTCGGCGGCCGGCGCGATCTCCTCGCCGTCGTCGCCTTCGACCGGGAGGCCGAGGGCCTTGCGGCGCTCTTGGCTACGGCGAAGCAGGTGTTCGGGGACATCGGTCATGCGTCTGCCTCCTTCGCCTCTAGAGCGGACCCGAGATGCCGCCGTCCTTGCGGACGCGCCAGAAGTGAACCGCCATGAAGATGACGATCACGAACGGTAAGAGCAGCACATGTAAGACGTACCATCGGAGCAACGTCTCGCTTCCGATCTGCGACGATCCGAGGAGCACGTACTTGACGTTGTCTCCGAACACCGGCGTGTAGCCCATCATGTTCGTGCCGACCGTGACGGCCCACAGCGAGAGCTGGTCCCACGGAAGCAGGTATCCGGTGAACGAGAGCAGCAGCGTGAGCGTCAACAAGATGATGCCGATCATCCAGTTGAACTCGCGCGGCGACTTGTAGGCACCGTGGTAGAAGACGCGCGCCATGTGCAGGAACACGGACAGCACCATGAGGTGCGCGGCCCATCGATGCATGTTGCGCACGAGCGAACCGAGCGACACCGCGGTCTCGAGTTGTTGCACGTCCGTGTACGTGGACTCCACCGTCGGCCGGTAGAAGAACATCAGGAAGATGCCGGTGACGGTCAACAGGATGAAGAGGAAGAAGGACAGGCCGCCGAGGCAGAGCGTGTACGAGACCTTCACCGTGTGCCGCTTCACCTTCACCGGGTGAAGGTGGTACAGCACGTTGTTCATGATCACGTAGGAACGGTTACGCGGTGAGTCCGTGTAACCCTTTCGGAACACCGAGCCCGGACGGAAGATCGAGTTGACCACCTGGGATCCCCAGATGTTGTTGCCGATCTCGCCAACCTTCTCCAGGACTTTCGGCCTGTGTCCGTTGGTGCCGTTACTGCTGGCCACGAACCTCGTTCCTTTCAGCGCCTAGAAGCGGACGCCGTAGGCGTAGCCGTGTCGGTTGGTGCGGACGTTGGGGTCGCCTTCGGCCCAGTCGTTGGTGACCTTGCCCAAGATGATGACGCCGGTGGGGCAGCGGTCGACGCACAGTGCGCAGCGGGTGCAGACGTCTTCGTCGACGACGAACACGACGTGGTCTTTGGGGTCGTCGCCGGGTTGGTCGGCGTTGACGGCTTCGTCGATGGCGTTGGTGGAGAGCATGTGGATGCATTTCCACGGGCAGATGTCGACGCAGCCTTCGCAGAGGATGCATTCGGCTTGGTCGATGTGGAGGAACTGCTTGGGTTTGACCGCGGCGGTGAGCCAGGTCGGGTCGACCTCTTGGAGGACGTAGGAGCTCGAGAACTCCGGCATCGGCGGGTTCGCATCGGTCTTCGCCATGTCTATTCGCTCACTCGCTTGGGCTCGAAGGTGCGTCGCCGCACGTCGGTACCGACTTGCCGGTGCTCGTTCGCGGGCGAGCTCGCTCGCTCGCCGCGCCGGGTGACGTGCGCCGCGGCGGATCACTGCTCGCTCGTCGTGACGGGGCGGCCGTACGCGGACGTGCCGGCGCGGCGCCGGCGCAGGCGCGAGAACGGACCCGTGAGCGGAGGCTCGTTCGGCGACTCGCCTTCAGCGGCTTCGACGGGCTCGGCGACCTTGCGCTTCTGCCATGCCGAGAACAAGTAGACGTTGATCGTCCCGAACACGAAGTACGAACCCGCGGCGACGATGTCGGCAAGGACGTAACGCGGGATGCTGATCGGCGGGAACGAGCCGCCGAAGAACTGGTTCTCGCGGACGAAGAACGTGTCCTTGCCGAGGTTCAAGTACGAGTTCGCGTACGTGAGCCACTCGTGCGGCCACACCGCGTACGCGAGGACCAGCAGCACCCACGTGCCCATCGCGCCGACGATCGTCGCCGCCCAGGTCGCAGGCTCCGCGGAACGCTTCGGCTGCCGCACCCAGATGAAGACGATCGTGATCCCGATGCCCAGCAGCAACGACGCCCAGATCAACCGTCCCGCGTGACGCAGGAAGGTCGGATGCTCCGGCAAGAAGTTGGGGATATCGAGAGCGAGGAGGCTCGCGAGGGTGTCGGGCATCGCCCCGTGATCTCCTTGTCGAGGGGAAAGCGGGGCCGGTCAGCCACGGGACGATCTTGGTCGGCCGGCGTTCGCTCTTAGTACCACGCTAGATGCGCCAACGGCACATTGTGTGTCGCTCCCTCGCTCCCGTCCGAGGGGCCTTCGGCGAGCGGGACTCCCGCTGCGTCCGCACATTTGTTCTTGCTCCCTCGCTCCCGTCCGAGGGGCCTTCGGCGTTTCGGGACTCCGCTGCGTCCGCACATTTGTTCTTGCTCCCTCGCTCCCGTCCGAGGGGCCTTCGGCGAGCGGGACTCCCGCTGCGTCCGCACATTTGTTCTTGCTCCCTCGCTCCCGTCCGAGGGGCCTTCGGCGAGCGGGACTCCCGCTGCGTCCGCACATTTGTTCTTGCTCCCTCGCTCCCGTCCGAGGGGCCTTCGGCGAGCGGGACTCCCGCTGCGTCCGCACATTTGTTCTTGCTCCCTCGCTCCCGTCCGAGGGGCCTTCGGCGTTTCGGGACTCCGCTGCGTCCGCACATTGTTCTTGCTCCCTCGCTCCCGTCCGAGGGGCCTTCGGCGAGCGGGACTCCCGCTGCGTCCGCACATTGTGTGTCGCTCCCTCCCCCGTTGGTTCTCAGTTTCAAGCTTGCGGGTTCGCGGCTTCTGATTCGCGGTGCGGAGACGGGTTCCGGGGCATGTGATCATGTGTCCGTGCACGGCTCGCGCGAAGACACCTACGACGTCCTCGTCGTCGGCGGTGGACCCTCGGGCGCAGCGGCGGGCTACTGGCTCGCCGAGCGCGGTCATCGGGTCCTGATCGTCGAGAAGAAACGCTTCCCCCGCGACAAGACCTGCGGCGACGGCCTCACACCGCGTGCGGTCCGCCAACTCCACGACATGGGGCTGGCCGAGCCGCTCTCCGACTTCCAGCGCTTCGACGGTCTGCGGTCGATCGGCCACGGGGTCACGCTCGAGCTCGCGCTGGCCCGATCACCCGGACTTCCCGCCCTATGGATATGTGGTGCGCCGCCGCGACCTCGACGACCTCGTCGCCTCGGGTGCGGTCAAGGCCGGCGCCACCCTGTGGCCGGCCACGGAGGCCCTCGCCCCGGTGGTCGAGGACGGCGTCGTCGCCGGGGCGACGGTGAAGCGGCGCGACACCGGTGCCGTCGAGACCGTGCGAGCCCGGTACGTGATCGTCGCCGACGGCGCCAACTCCCGGTTCGGGCGGGCCCTCGGGACCGCTCGGGACCGCAGCTACCCACTCGGAATGGCAATTCGCGGCTATTATACCAGTCCGCGGCATGATGAGCCGTGGATCGAGAGTCACCTCGACATCAGCGACAAGGACGGCAACCACCTCCCGGGCTACGGCTGGATCTTCCCGGTCGGCGACGGGACGGTGAACGTCGGGGTCGGCCTGCTCTCGACCTTCAAGGGATGGAAGTCGATCAACACGTCCCGGCTGATGGAAGCGTTCTGCGCGACCGCGCCAGCGTCGTGGGACATCCGTCCGGAGACCGCGACCTGCGCGCCGACGGGCGGCCGGCTCCCGACCGGGAGCTCGGTCGAACCGCGCGTCGGCCCGACGTTCGTCGTGGTGGGCGACGCGGCCGGGTCCGTGAACCCGTTCAACGGCGAGGGCATCTCGATCGCGTACGAGACGGGCCGGTTGGCGGCCGACGCGGTCGACCTCGCGTTGACGACGGACGACGGCCTCGCGCTGCGCACCTACGACGCTCGGATCGACGAGGTCTACGGCCTCTACTTCAAGGTCGCCCGTGCGTTCGTGCGGGCGATCGGCAACCCCGCGGTCATGCGTGAGCTCACGCGGGTCGGCTTCCAGAGCCGGACGCTCATGGAGTGGGTGCTGCGCATCATGGCCAACCTCCTCCGACCGGACGAGCTCGGACCGGCCGAGGCGGCATACCGCGCGGTCGCCGCACTCGTACGGGTCGCACCCGAGCCCTGAGCCGTCATCTCGTTTCGACTCGTGCCGCGCGGGTAGCCTCCGCGCGAGCGCGCCCGGGAGAATCGAAGAAGCTTGGCTGATTACCTGCCGATCCTGATCATGGCCGCCTTGGTGGTCGCGTTCATCATGTTGTCGTTCGTTGCGTCGCAACTGCTCGCGCCACAGCGACCCAACTCTGCGAAGCAGGCACCGTACGAGTCCGGGATCGTTCCGGAGCACGAGCCCGCCGAGCGCTTCCCGGTGAAGTTCTACTTGGTCGCGATGGCGTTCATCGTCCTCGACGTGGAGATCGTCTTCCTGTACCCGTTCGCAACGGTGTTCCGCGGGCTCGGTCTGTTCGGGCTCGTCGCGGTCGGATCGTTCGTGCTGATCCTGCTGGTGCCGTTCGCCTACCTGCTCTCGGTCGGCGCGCTCGACTGGGGTCCGGTCAAGGACGTCGTGCAGCGCCTCCCCGGTCCGTTGCTGCGCACGAGGCAAGCGGTGCTGGACCCGTCCGCTCGTCGCGACGAGGAAGAGGCGGCCTGATGGGTCTGGATCAGGTCCCGCACAATTTCATGACGGCGCGCCTCGAAGACGTGGTGCGTTGGGGTCGTCGCAACTCGGTGTTCCCGGCAACGTTCGGTCTCGCGTGTTGCGCGCTCGAGATGATGGCGACGGGTGCTGCGCACTACGACATGGCGCGCTTCGGCATGGAGGTGTTCCGCGCGAGCCCGCGCCAAGCTGACCTCATGATCGTCGCCGGCCGCGTCTCGCAGAAGATGGCGCCGGTGCTCCGGCAGGTCTACGACCAGATGGTCGAGCCGAAGTGGGTCATCTCGATGGGCGTGTGCGCGAGCACCGGCGGGATGTTCAACAACTACGCGCTGGTGCAAGGGGTCGACCAGGTCGTGCCCGTCGACGTGTACGTGCCAGGCTGTCCGCCCGGTCCGGAGACGTTGCTGCACGGCATCCTCACGCTGCACGACCAGATCCGTACGGGCGAACTGTTGAAGCGGCGGGAGTCGTCGGCGTCGGGTGGCGCCGAGATCCGGCTCGACGCCGAACCGGTGACCACGAGTTGACCAACTGGTGATGGGGCATCTGCAGTGAGCGACGACGAGCCTCGTGAAAACGATCACGATGACGCCGGCGACGCCGCGCCCGAGGTGCCGTCCGACGAAGTCGCCGCCGCGATCGTGGCGCGCTTCCCCGGTTCTGTGTTCGTCGAGAGCCACACGCAACCGGTCGTCTACGTCGATCGCAGCGTGTTCGCCGACGTCGCGATGTTCCTGCGCGACGAGCAGCAGTTCATGATGCTGGCCGACATCACCGCGGTCGATCATCTCCTCGACGGCGCACGTTACGCGCCACCGGGTGTCGAGCTCCAGCGCTTCGAGGCCGTCGCGAACTACCTGTCGCACGCGCGCAACCGACGCATACGGGTGATCTGCGAGATCCCGGTCGACGATCTGACGGTGCCGTCGCTCACGCCTGTGTACCCGGGCGCGAACTTCCCGGAGCGCGAGACGTACGACCTGTTCGGGATCAGCTTCGAGGGTCATCCCGACCTCACACGGATCTTGATGCCGGACGACTGGGAAGGGCATCCGCTCCAGAAGGACTTCCCACCCACGCGCGTTCCGGTGACGTTCAAAGGTGACCCGAGCCCGCGATGAACGAACAAGAAGTCGAGCTCCAGAAGCGAACGGACGAAGGCGCGCAGGAGCTGCAGCCGACCAAGACGCGGACCCGCGAGCTGGTCATCACCGGCGGCGGAATGTGGCCCGAAGAAGACGAGCTCGGCGACACCATGATCATCAACATGGGTCCGCAACACCCGTCGACCCACGGCGTGCTGCGACTCATGATGGAGCTGGACTCCGAAGAAGTGATCCGCATCAAGCCGGTCATCGGGTACCTGCACACCGGCATGGAGAAGACGGGCGAAGAGCTCACCTACGTGCAGGGCGGCACCAACGTCACGCGCATGGACTACGCCGCACCGTTCTCGAACGAGCTCGTCTACAGCCTCGCCGTCGAGCGCCTGCTCGACGTGACCGTGCCGCCGCGCGCGAGTGGATCCGCATGATGATGGCCGAGCTCAACCGCGCGTCGTCGCACCTGTTGTTCCAGGCAACGAACGGCATGGACATCGGCGCGGTCTCGATGATGCTCTACGGCTGGCGCGAGCGCGAAGAGGTACTACGCCTCTTCGAGATGATCACCGGGCTCCGGATGAACCACAACTACATCCGGCCCGGAGGTGTCGCCGCCGACCTGCCCGCCGGTTGGCAAGAGGCGACGTTGAACGTCTGCGATCTGGTCGAAGCGGGCGTCAACGACTACGACGAACTGCTGTCGGAGAACCCGATCTGGCGCGAGCGCACGGTGGGTGTCGGCGTGATCAACACGGAGGAGTGCCTCGCGCGGAGCATCACCGGCCCGATCCTGCGGTCGACCGGCTTCGCCTGGGACCTCCGCAAGACGCACGCGTACCTGCCCTACGACGAGGTCGACTGGGACGTCGTGTATGCGAGCAGTGGTGACGTCTTCGACCGCTACCGCATCCGCCTGTTCGAGATCCTCGAGTCGGTGAAGATCGTGCGCCAGTGCGTCGAGCGCATGCCCGACGGTGACTACCGCCTCCAAGACAAGAAGATCACGCCGCCGCCGCGCGCCCGCATCGACGAGTCCATGGAAGCGCTGATCCACCACTTCAAGCTGTTCACCGAAGGGTTCAAGGTGCCGCCCGGCGAGACGTACGTCGCGATCGAGTCGCCGCGTGGCGAGATCGGTTGCTACATGGTCAGCGACGGCTCCGGGAAACCGGTGCGCATGCACATCCGCGGGCCGTCCTTCTACAACCTGCAGGCGACCGAAGCGATGACCGAAGGCAGCCTCGTCGCGGACGCGATTGCGATCGTCTCGAGCATCGATCCGATCATGGGTGAGGTCGACCGATGAACCGCGGGGAGGGTTCGTGAGCTTCTTCACGGATCGGAATCGGGTACGCGCGCGGGAGATCGTCGCGCAGTACCCGCACGCGAAGTCGGCCATCCTGCCGCTCGCGCACCTCGCGCAGGACCAAGCCGGCTGGTTGTCGGACGAAGCGATGGCCGAGATCGCCGAGCTGACCGACGAGACGCCTGCGAACGTCCTCGGCACCTGCTCCTTCTACACGATGTTCAAGCGCCGCCCGTGTGGCCGGCTGCTGGTGTCCGTGTGCACGAACGTCACGTGCCTCGTCACCGGTGGACCGGAGATCCTGGAGCACCTCGAGACGACGTATGCCGTGGACGACGAGGTCGAGGTGGAGGAAGTCGAGTGCATCGCCGCGTGCGGGGGTGCACCGGCGATGCAGGTCAACTACGAGTTCCACGAGAAGTTGGATCCGGAGGGCGCCGCCGACATCGTCGAGCAGTACAAGCGCGGTGACCTCACCGCGCGCACCATCTCGGGCTCGATCGTCGGGAGCACGACGTGACCTTGACCGTGCGGACGCAGGGAAGGTCCGCCTGCCGCAGGCCTCTCGACCGGGAGCGAGGGAGCCATGTTTGAAGAAACCCGAATCGTCACGAAGCGGTTGTACGAGCGGCCGGACGACTCGTGGACGATGGACGGTGCGCTCGCATCCGGGTGCTACGACGCGTTGCGCGAAGTTCTTGCGCAAGGTGATCCCGACGGCGATCCAGGAGCAGGTCACGAAGTCGGGGCTGCGCGGGCCGGGGCGGCGCGAACTTCGCCACCGGTCTGAAGTGGTCGTTCCTTCCCGAAGGCGTGCTGCCGCGCTACCTCGTGGTCAACGCCGACGAAGGCGAGCCCTCCACGTTCAAGGACCGCATGCTCGTCGAACGTGATCCGCACCAACTGATCGAAGGGCATCGTGATCGCCGCCTACGCGATCACGTGCAACCTGGCCTTCCTCTACGTGCGCGGCGAGTTCGCACTCGGCTACGACCGCCTCGTCCAAGCGGTCGACGAAGCGGCTCGGCGAAGGGCTTCATCGGCAAGAACATCCTCGGGTCGGGCTTCGACCTCGAGCTCGTGGTGCATCGCGGCGCGGGCGCGTACATCTGTGGCGAAGAGACGGGCTTGCTCGAATCGCTCGAGGGCAAGCGCGGCGATGCCCCGCCTCAAGCCGCCGTTTCCCGCGATCGAGGGGCTCTACGCGAAGCCCACGGTCGTCAACAACGTCGAGTCCCTGTCGACCCTGCCGCACATCCTCAAGATGGGCGGCGAGGATTACGCCAAGATCGGCATCAATCGATCCACCGGCACGCGCATCGTCGCGATCTCCGGTCACGTCAAACGGCCGGGCAACTACGAAGTCGCGTACGGCTGCACCTTCCGGCGACATCATCTACGGACTCGCCGGCGGCATCCGTGACGACAAGGAACTGAAGTTCTTCCTGCCGGGTGGCGCGTCGTTCCAATGGCTCACCGGCAGCGACGAGCACCTCGATGCCCCGTACGACATGGACTGGGTCCAGCAGAACCTCGGGACCACGCTCGGCTCGGGGGCGATCATGGTGTTCGACGAGACCACGGATCCCTTGCAGGTCGCGTGGCGGCTCGCGAAGTTCTATTCGCACGAGTCGTGCGGCAAGTGCACGCCGTGCCGCGAAGGCACCGGCTGGATCGAGAAGGTGCTCTACCGCATGGCCAACGGCATGGGCCGCCCCGAGGACCTCGACCTCCTGATCGACATCGGCTCGGGCATCTCACCGAACGTTGCAACCGTGCCCTTCACGCAGACGACCCTTTGCCCACTCGGACCGAGCGTCGTGTCACCGATCGCGAGCCTGCACAAGTACTTCCACGACGAGATCGCGGCCCGACTCGTCAACGTCGCCGACGAGGCTGTCGTATGACCACCGCCGCGTCGCCGCCCTCGGGCGCGGAGCCGGAACCGAAGACGCACGGTCACCCTCACGATCGATGACAAGGTCATCGAGGCGCAGCCCGGCGAACTGCTGATCAAAGTCGCACAGGAGCACGGCGTGTACATCCCGCGCTTCTGCTGGCACGAACGCATGCAGCCGGTCGGCATGTGTCGCATGTGCCTCGTCGAGGTCGAGGGCGTGCGCGGGTTCCCGCCGGCCTGCACCACGCCCGTTACCGACGGCATGGTGTGTCACACGCAGTCCGACACCGTGAAGAAGATCCAAGACGGTGTGCTCGAGTTCCTGCTCATCAACCACCCGCTCGACTGCCCGGTCTGCGACCGTGGCGGCGAGTGCCCGCTCCAGGACCAGACGCTGGCGTTCGGTCCGGGGAATCGCGCTTCGTCGAGGAGAAGCGCCATTGGGAGAAACCGATCCGCCTGAGCGAGCTGATCCTGCTCGACCGCGAACGCTGCATCCAGTGCGCGCGGTGCACGCGCTTCGCGGACGAGATCGCGGACGACCCGTTGATCGACTTCGTCGATCGCAGTGATCACACGCAGGTGCTGAACTTCGCCGACCAGCCGTTCGACTCCTACTTCTCCGGCAACACCGTGCAGATCTGTCCGGTCGGTGCGTTGACCGCGAGTCAGTACCGCTTCCGCGCCCGCCCGTGGGACCTCGCGACCGCCGAGACGTCGTGCGTCACGTGCTCGGTGCAATGCCGCGGTGCCCTGCAATCGTCGTCGAACCGCTTGGTGCGGTTGCTGGGCGTCGACTCCGAGCCTGTGAATCACGGATGGCTGTGCGACAAGGGTCGCTACGGCATCGAATGGGTGCATTCAGACGCGCGCATCCTCGACCCGATGGCTCGCCAGTCGGGCGAGCTCGTCGAGGTGTCCTGGCCGGAAGCGCTCGACGCCGCGGCCTCCGAGATCAAGCGTGTGCGCGACCTGCACGGGCCCGGTGCCATCGCCGTGCTCGGCGGGGCGCGTGGCACGAACGAGGACGCGTACGTGTGGGCGAGGCTCGCGAAGGGCGTCATCGGCACCGACAACGTCGACGCGCAGCTCGGCGACGGCTTGCCGGCCGAGGTGGTCCTCGGGCTGCCGCGTGCCGAGATCGCCGACGTCGACACCGCGGCCGCGGTCGTGCTGCTCGGCCCCGACCTGCAGGAAGAGCTCCCGGTCCTGTTCCTGCGCATCAAGCGCGTGGCCAAGGAGCTCGGCGTTCCGCTTGTCGATCTCGCACCGCTCGATCACGCACTGACGCGGTTCGCCGCGGCAGTCGGCCGGCTCGCGCCCGGCGCGGGCATCGGTGCGGCGGAGCTCGAGCAGATCGAGCAGATCCGCGGTGACCGGCCCGGACCGGTCGTCGTGGTGCTCGGCCGCACCTCTTTGGCCGAGTCCGCCGACATCACCGTCGCTTCGGCCCGCGGCGCTCGCGGATCTCACGGACGTGCGGTTCTTGTCCGCGCTGCGTCGCGGCAACGTGCACGGTGCGCTCGGTGCCGGACTGGCGCCGGGCGTGTTCCCCGGCCGGGTCTCGCTCGACGCAGGGGCGGAGTGGTTCACCGAGCACTGGGGCGCGACGCCGGCAGAACGCGGGCTGGACGCGGCCGGGATTCTCGGCGCGGCCGCCGACGGCAAGATCCAGGTGCTCGTGCTCCTCGGCGCGGATCCGCTCTCCGACTTCCCTGACGCCGACCTCGCGCAACGTGGCGTCGACGGCGCCGGCTTCGTGATCGCCGTCGACGGGTTCGTCTCCGACTCCACCCGCCGCGCGGATGTGTTCCTGCCGTGCACGCTCTGGGGCGAGAAGACAGGGACGATCACGAACCTCGAGGATCGCGTGCAGCGGGTCGGGCGCAAGGTCGCGCCCGAGGGGACCGCGATGGACGATTGGCGGATCGCGGTCGAGCTCGCGTACCGGCTGGGCCGCGACTTCGACCTCGCGACCGTCGACGAGGTGGCTGACGAAGTGGCCCGCGTCGCGCCCGTGCAGCTCGGTGCGACCGCCGCGCTCCTTCGGCGGGCGCGAGACGGCGTCGTCCTGCCGTTCCGCGAGCACGTCGACGAGATCGTGCTCCGGACGCGCGAGCTCTCCATCCTGTCCGAGGACGGACAAGGAACGTCGTGGGATCCGATCAAGGTCGAGGGTGAGGCCGCGGCCGACGTCGCCGAGGCTCAGGACCCGCCCGTGGTCGATCCGGAACCCGAGGTCGCGGCCACCGCGCCCGTACCCCCGCTCCTCGAATGGGACCGCGGCGCGCCGACCGTGAACGTGCCACCACGCGACGGCTATGCGCTGCGGCTCGTCGTGGGTCGGACCCTCTATGACCACGGGCGCATCGTCAGCGAGACGCCCGCGTTCGGCCGGCTCGTTCCCGACAACGTCCTGCGCGTCAACCCGCACGACCTGGCCGCGCTCGGCGTCGACAGCGGCACCGAAGTGAAGATCACCGCGGCCCGGGCCTCGCTGACGCGCCCGGTCGTCGGCGATCCTGCCGTTCCCGTCGGCGTCGCGGCGATGGCATTCCCTGCGGATGGCACCGGCCCAGCACTGATCATCGACACTGCCGCACCCGTCACCGATGTGCGTGTAGAAACGCTGCGATGAATCCGGTGCTGGCGCTCGACCCGCTCTTCAACGGCGGCGACATCACCTGGTCCGTGTTCGCGGTCGTGCTGATCAAAGTCGTCGTCGCGTTCGCGCTGCTGCTCGTGTCGGTGATGCTCTACATCTGGGGCCTGCGCAAGGTCATCGCCGACATGCAGAACCGCATCGGCCCGAACCGGGCGGGGCCGTACGGCGTGTTGCAGACGTTGGCCGACGGCATCAAGTTGTTCTTCAAGGAGCAGTCGATCCCGTCGTCCGCGGACCGGCCGGTGTTCCGGCTCGCGCCGTACCTGTCGCTCCTGCCTGCGTTCTTGATGTTCTGCATCATCCCGATCGGCGGCGAGGTGTCGATCCTCGGTCACCGCACGTTCCTCCAGGTGGCCGACCTGCCGATCGGCGCGCTGTGGATCCTCGCGATGTCGGGGATCGGCGTCTACGGCATCATGCTTGCGGGCTGGTCGTCGGGCTCGAAGTACCCGTTGCTGGGCTCGGTGCGCGCGACCGCGCAGTTGCTCTCCTACGAAGCCGCGTTCGGCCTCGCGATCCTCGGCGTCCTCATCCAAGCGGGCACGCTGTCGACGCGCGCGATCGTCGACAAGCAAGCAGGCATGAGCTGGCACGCGTTCCTGACGGACTGGTACTGGGTCCCGGCGATCGTGCCGTTCATCATCTTCCTCATCGCGGCCGCGGCCGAGACCAACCACCCACCGTTCGACCTCGTCGAGGCCGAGCAGGAGCTGGTCGGTGGCTTCAACACCGAGTACACCGGCATTCGCTTCGCGATCTTCTTCCTCGCCGAGTTCATGAACGTCATCACGATGTCGGCGGTCGCGGTCACGTTGTTCCTCGGGGGGCCGAACGGTCCCGGTCTCGGGTTCCTCAGCGCGCACGGCTTCGTGAACGTCTGGATCATGCCGGTGTTCTGGTTCATGGCGAAGGTGCTCGCACTGCTCTTCTGCACCGTGTGGGTGCGCGCGTCCCTGCCGCGCATGCGTTACGACCGCTTGATGTCGCTCGGGTGGAAGTACCTGATCGAGATCGCGATCCTCTGGGCGCTCGTCTCCGCGGCACTCGTGGTCGCGCGTGACCAAGACTGGAACGTCTGGATCGCGGCACCGGTCGCCGCCGGCGCGGCGCTGCTCGCGTTCGGAGTCCTCTACCTCGCGATGCCGAAGGCGGGCGAGCAGCTGGAGGAGTTCCGCTGATGAGCCGCCTTTCGGGGTTCTGGGTCACGCTGCGCCAGATGGGCAAGCCGCGCCTCACGACGGAATATCCCGCCGTGAAGTCGGAGAAGCCGCCGCGCCAGCACGGTCGTCACGTCCTCAACCGCTACGAAGACGGCATGGAGAAGTGCATCGGCTGCGAGCTCTGCGCAGGCGTGTGCCCGGCGCGTTGCATCTACGTCCGCGGTGCCGACAACCCGATCGAGGACCCGGTCTCACCCGGTGAGCGGTACGGCTTCGTCTACGAGATCAACTACCTCCGTTGCATCCACTGCGACCTGTGCGTCGAGGCGTGCCCGACCGAAGCGATCACCGAGACGAAGCTCTTCGAGTTCTCGTTCACGAATCGTGCCGACGCGATCTACACCAAAGACGAGCTGCTCGTCGGTGACGACGGTCGGGCGAAGCGCCTCCCGTGGGAGCTGTGGCTCGGCGGCGAGGACGACGACACGAGCGCGTGGATGCGCGCGACGTCCTCGTCCGGGAACGCGGCGTACGAGGGTCGCGTCAACTGGTCCGGCGAGCTCGGCTTCGGCGTGCGCCCGCCGGAGGAGCACAGCAAGCCGCCCGAAGTTGCTCCGGGGCAGTCCGAAGGCCCCACGGAGCAACCCGTCTGATGGAAGCCGTGCTCTTCTTCGTGTGTGCGGCCGCGGCCCTGACCGGGGCGGTCGGCGTCGTCGTGGCCCGCAACCCGGTCCACTCGGCGCTGTTCCTGCTGCTCACGATGCTCACGATGGCCGTGTTCTTCCTCATGCAGGACGCCGACCTCGTCGCGATCATCCAGATCGTCGTCTACGCGAGCGCGATCGTCGTGCTGTTCCTGTTCGTCATCACGTTGCTCGGGGTGGACCAGCACGAGTCGCTCACCGAGCCCATCCGCTTCCAGCGCCCACTCGCACTCGCGCTCGGCGCGCTGCTCCTCGCGCAGGTGATCGCGATCGCGGGCAACGACTGGGCCACCGGCGCCCGCTCGTCCACCGCGCCGCTCGAAGGTGCCCGCACCGGCAACGTGCAGACTCTCGCGCGGGCGCTGTTCACCGACTACATCTGGGCGTTCGAGATCACCGCGGTGCTGTTGGTGATCGCGGTGGTCGGGGGCGTCGTGCTCGCCCGCCGCAGCAGCCGCGCGCCCGTCCCCGACCGCGGGGGAGAGCTGTAGTCGTGATCCTCGCGCTAGAGGTCACCCCGACCTATTACTTGATCCTCGCGGCGATCCTGTTCACGATCGGCGGCGTCGGGCTCTTGCTGCGGCGGAACACGCTCGTGATGTTCATGTGCATCGAGTTGATGCTCAACGCCGCGAACCTGACGTTCGTCACGTTCGCGAAGGCACTTGACGACATCGGAGGCCAGGCCATCGTCTTCTTCACGCTGGTCGTCGCGGCGGCCGAAGTGGCTGTCGGTCTCGCGATCATCGTGGCCATCTTCCGGCGCCGTCAGAACGTGACTGCCGACGACGTGCACGTCCTCGAGGGCTGAGCCGTGAAACGCAACGGAGCCCCGTCCGCCGAAGGCCTCGACGGCGCGCAGTGGAGTGACCGGTAGACATGGAACGCAACGGAGCCCCGTCCGCCGAAGGCCTCGACGGCGCGCAGTGGAGTGACCGGTAGACGTGGACGCTCGCGACCTTCTCGATCTCGCGTGGGTGATACCCGCCATCCCGGCCTTCGGTGCCGTGGTGCTGCTGTTGTTCGGCAAGCGCATCGGCGAGCCGCGCGCCGGATGGCTGGCAACCGGCCTCATGGCACTGACGTTCTTGGCGTCGCTGATCACGTTCTTGGCGCTGCTCTCGCTCGAACCCGAAGCGCGGCACAACGTCAGCAACGGGTTCACCTGGTTGCAAGCGGGCGGATTCACGGTCGACTTCCGCTTCCTCGTCGATCCGCTGTCGACAACGATGATCCTGTTCATCACCGGTGTCGGCACGCTGATCCACCTCTACGCGATCGGGTACATGCACGGCGACCCGCGGTTCAGCCGCTTCTTCGCGTACATGAATCTGTTCGCGGCCGCCATGCTCGTGTTGGTGCTCGGCTCGAGCTTCCTGCTCACGTTCCTCGGTTGGGAAGGTGTCGGGCTCTGCTCCTACCTGCTCATCTCGTTCTGGTTCGAGCGCAACAGCGCGGCGGTCGCGGGCAAGAAGGCGTTCGTCACGAACCGCGTCGGTGACGTCGGCTTCATGCTCGCGATGTTCCTCATCTTCTCGAAGCTGGGGACGCTCGACTACGCGGCCACCGGCGCGGCGTCGCACCTCTCGCAGGGCACGGTCACCGCGATCGCCCTCCTGCTGCTGCTCGGCGCGATCGGCAAGAGCGCACAGATCCCGTTGCACATCTGGCTGCCGGACGCGATGGAGGGTCCCACCCCGGTCTCGGCGCTGATCCACGCGGCCACGATGGTGACGGCCGGCGTGTTCCTCATCTGCCGGGCCCATCCGTTCTTCGAGGCCTCCCACCACGCGGGCGACATCGCCGCGTGGATCGGCGCGATCACCGCACTGCTCGCCGCGTCGGTCGGCATCGCGCAGAACGACATCAAGCGCGTGCTCGCGTATTCGACGATCAGCCAGCTCGGCTACATGTTCCTCGCGGCCGGCGTCGGCGCGTACTCCGCGGCGATGTTCCACATGATCACCCACGCCTTCTTCAAGGCGTTGCTCTTCCTCGGGGCCGGTTCGGTGATCCACGGCATGCACGACGAACAAGACATGCGGCGCATGGGCGCGTTGCGCAAGTGGATGCCGATCACGGCCGGCACGTTCATCGTCGGCTGGCTCGCGATCGCCGGCATCATTCCGCTGTCGGGCTTCTGGTCGAAGGACGAGATCCTCGCCTCGGCGTGGGCGAGCCACAACTACGCGCTCTGGGCGGTGGGCGCGGCCGCCGCGGTCATCACCGCGTTCTACATGACGCGTCAGGTGTACCTCGTCTTCTATGGCAACGAGCGGTGGTCGACGCCACCCGAGGAGCTCGTCGCCGCGTCGGGTGCCGACGCGCCGGTGCACGAAGGCGACGAAGCCGGTGCGGGATCTCACGACGACCATGTCCCGCAGCCCCACGAATCGCCGTGGTTGATGACGTTGCCACTCGTCGTGCTCGCCGGTCTGGCCGTGCTCGGTGGCCTGTTCAACCTGCCGTTCCGGAACGAGAACTTCGACATCCTGACGCGGTGGCTGGAACCCGTTTTCCGTGGCGTGCAGCAACCCGAGGTCAGCTCGTTCGGCCTCGGGTTCGCGCTGTCGACGATCGCGCTGGTTGCGGCGGTGAGCGGCATCGTGCTCGGCCGCGCGTTCTATCGCAACGGGCTGCCCGCGAACGGTGAAGACCCCGTCGCGACGCGGCTCGGTCCGTTCGCCAAGGTGCTCGCCAACGCGTACTACTTCGATGTCGGCGTCGCCAAGCTCGTGAGCGGTCCGGTCACCGCGTTCGCCCGGTTCCTCAGCGACGATGTCGACCGCAAGGGGGTCGACGGCGCGGTCAACGGCATCGCGCACGGCTTCCGCGCGGCCGGGGGCGGCCTGCGCAAGGTGCAGACGGGCCTCGTGCGGAACTACGCGCTCGGCATCGTGTTCGGGGCGGTTCTGCTGGTCGGCTACATGTTCGTGCGGGCGGTGTCGTAAGTGGACTTCCCGATCCTCACGACGCTCATCGTCCTTCCTGCGATCGGCGCGCTGATCACCGTGCTGATGCCGAACGACCGGCCCGAGCTGGCCCGCGCCACGGGCTACGCGACAAGCGTGGCGACGTTCGCGATCGCGATCTACCTCGTGTTCGACTTCGATCGCGGCGACGCCGGCTACCAGTTCCTCTCGAGCCACGCGTGGATGGAACCGCTCGGCGTGCGCTGGACGGTCGGCGTCGACGGCATCAGCCTCTTCATGGTCGCGTTGACCGCGTTGCTCATCCCGATCGGGCTGCTCGCGTCGGCGGACATCCAACGGGCCAAGTCGTTCATCGCCTGGATGTTGTTGCTCGAAGCGGCACTCATCGGTGTCTTCCTGGCGCTCGACCTCATCTTGTTCTTCGTGTTCTTCGAGGTCGTGCTCGTGCCGATGTACTTCCTCATCGCCGGCTGGGGACACGGCAACCGGCGCTACGCCGCCATGAAGTTCTTCCTGTTCACGCAAGCAGGGTCCGCGTTCCTGTTCGTGGGCATCCTGTCCGTCGCGTTCCTGCACCGCAGCGCCAAGGGCTTCCTGACGTTCGACACCCGCACCCTCACCGCGTGGGCCTCGTCGAGCGGCGCGCTCTCGAGCGGGACAGCGAAGTGGCTGTTCCTCGCCTTCGTGATCGCGTTCGCGGTGAAGGTGCCGTTGTTCCCGTTGCACACGTGGCTCCCTGACGCGCACACGGACGCGCCGACTGCCGGCTCGGTGGTGCTCGCCGGTGTGCTGCTCAAGATGGGCACGTACGGCTTGTTGCGCTTCGCGATCCCGATGTTCCCCCAGGCCGCGGTGGACCTCGCACCGCTGCTGCTCGTCCTGGCGGTGATCGGCATCACGTACGGCGCGATCGTCGCGACGATGCAACCCAATTTGAAGCGCGTCGTCGCGTATTCGTCGGTCGCGCACCTGGGCTTCGTGGTGCTCGGGTTCTTCGCGCTCACCCAGCAGAGCATCCAGGGCGGGCTCTTCGTGATGCTGTCGCACGGGCTCACGACCGGTGCGCTGTTCCTCCTGGTCGGGATGCTGTACGAGCGCCGCCACACTTACGCCATCGCCGACTACAACGGCTTGTGGAAGGCGATCCCGATCTTCGGCGGCCTGTTCGTGATCGCGACGTTCGCGTCGATCGGGCTCCCCGGCTTCTCGGGTTTCATCGGTGAGTTCCTCGCGCTGCTCGGCGGGTTCCTCACCAGTCGCTGGTACGTCGTCGTCGCGACCCACGGGTGTGATCCTCGCCGCGGTCTACATGCTCTGGGCCGTACAGCGAACGCTCACCGGCGAACCCGACGGCGACAACGTGACGATGCGCGAGGTGTCGCTGCGCGAGATCTGCACGGTCGTGCCGCTGCTCGGGCTCTCACTGTTCCTCGGCTTCTATCCGAAGCCGGTGCTCGATCGAGTACAGCCGTCCGTCGAGCGGCTCGTGCACCACGTCGAGGACCACAGTGACTACAAGGAGCCCGCGGTCAGCAACGAAGGTCCCGCGGTCGCGAGCAACGAGGGGGACAAGTGACCGGGTTCCTCGCGCAGGCGACCGAGCCGATCCGCACGCCCTCGATCGACTGGCTGGCGATCGCTCCCTACATCGCGCTGTTCGGCGCGGCGC
Source organism: uncultured Actinomycetes bacterium (assembly GCA_963745645.1). Taxonomy (GTDB): domain Bacteria; phylum Actinomycetota; class Acidimicrobiia; order IMCC26256; family PALSA-610; genus CAVUFH01. The sequence goes on along the minus strand of CAVUYD010000008.1, from coordinate 323,164 downwards.
TCGTCATCGTGGTGGGGAAGGCGCTGCTGCGCGGACGGTCGTGGCTCCAGGAAGGCGCCCTCCTGGTCGCGTGCCTGGGCGTCCTCACCTCCGGCGTGTTCGTGTTCGTGCAATGGCACATCGTCGACCGGGACGGCCCGTACCAGGCGATCGCGGGCATGGTCGCCGTGGACGGCTTCGCGGTCTTCGTGATGACCGTCGTCCTGCTCTCGACGCTGCTCGCGCTGTTCCTCGCCGCGGGCTACCTCGAACGCGAGCAGCTCGAGGGGCCGGAGTACTACGCGCTGATGCTCTGCTCCGCGACCGGCATGATGCTGATGGCGTCGGCGAACGACCTGATCATCGTGTTCCTGGCGCTGGAGATCCTCTCGATCGCGCTCTACGTCCTCGCCGCGTTCGACCGGAGGCGCCTCACGTCACAAGAAGCGGGCCTGAAGTACTTCCTCCTGGGCTCGTTCTCCTCCGCGATATTCCTCTACGGCGTCGCGCTCGTGTACGGCGCGACGGGCAGCACGAACCTCACCAAGATCGCCGACTTCCTCGCGAACACAACGCTGCTCGACGACGGTGTGCTGCTGCTCGGCATCGCGCTGATGCTCGTCGGTCTCGCGTTCAAGGTCGCGGCGGCGCCGTTCCACATGTGGACGCCCGACGTGTATCAGGGCGCGCCGACTCCGGTGACCGCGTTCATGGCCGGCGCGACGAAGGCGGCCGCATTCGGCGCGATGTTGCGGGTGCTGCTCGGGGCGTTCGACCTGTACCGCGTCGACTGGCGCCCGGAGATCTGGGGCCTGGCGGTCCTCTCCCTGTTCGTCGGCTCGATCGCCGCGCTCGTGCAGACCGACGTGAAGCGGATGCTCGCCTATTCGTCGATCAGCCACGCCGGCTACATCCTGATCGGCGTGCAGGCCGCGACGAAGCAGGGGACGAGCGCGGCGCTCTTCTACCTGATGGCCTACGCCCTGATGGTCTTCGGCGCGTTCGCCGTCGTCAGCGTCGTGGCCCACGACCACGACGACGACCACTCGCTCGCGTCGTACCGCGGCCTCGCCGCCCGCCAGCCCATGCTCGCGGGCCTGCTCACGCTGTTCCTCCTCGCACAGGCCGGCGTGCCGCTCACGGGTGGATTCGTGGCGAAGCTCTCGGTGTTCGACGCAGCGGTCGACGCCGGGCAGTACTCGCTCGCGTTGATCGGCATGCTGACGGCCGTCATCGGCGCCTTCGTGTACCTGCGCATCGTGCTCACGATGTACGCCCCGGAGCCACTCGCCGAGGGCTCCGAGGAGACGGAAGCCGATGCGCCCGGCACCGGCGGGACCAAGACGGCGCGGCGATTGCGCGTCGACTCCGGCACCAAGGTCGCGCTCGCGATCGCGGCGGCCGGTGTGCTGTTCCTCGGGATCCTCCCGAACGTCGTGCTCGAGTTCGCGCGGGACGCGACGCAACTCTTGCGCTGACGTGCGTGCGCGGCGCGCGAGCGGTGTCGCGCTCAGCCCGCGACCGACTCGGCTGACCCCGGGCGCCAGAACCGCTTTCGCGCGCGGTGCTCGGCTGCCGGGCGTCGCAAGACCAGGTCGAGCTCGGCTGACGCGAGCCGGTGCGCTTCGTCGATGAGCTCGCGACCGCCCGAGAAGTCGAAGAGCTCGCGTGGATCGGGAGGGCGAGGCAACACGATCACCTGCACGCGCGCCGGTACGTTGCGCATCTCGAGCTCGAACCGTTGGCTGCGTGAGTGCATGAAGCTGGTCATCACCACGTCGAGCGCCGATCGTTCTTCGCGGTCGGCCGCGCCCGCAGACACGTTGAACACGAACACCCGGTCGACCGGGCCCGAGAGCGCGTGCCACAACGGGACGCTGTCGACGACGCCGCCGTCCACCAAGCGCCGGCCGTCGTGCTCGACGATCGGGAAGACGCCCGGAAGGGCCGCGCTCGCGAGCAGTGCCGGCTTCAGGGGGCCGCGTGCGAACACGACTTCGTCCCCGGAGTCGAGATCGGTCGCGATGACCCGGAGCGGCACCGCGAGGTCCGCGAAGCTCCGGGCCGGCGTGGCCCGGTCGACCAGTGCGTCGAGACCGATGGCTTCGAACAGATAGGTCTCCCTCCTCACCACGTTCCACGCCCGGCTCAAGCGCGAGCCGGGGAACACGTCGGCGGAGGAGAGTGACGTCCACACGCGGTCCAGTTGCGCGACGCCGGTGAGGTTCGGCGAGTAGGCGACGGCCGCCCCATTGAGCGCACCGGCCGACGTCCCGATCACCACATCGGGTTCGATGCCCCGCTCGAGCACCGCGCGGAGCATCCCGACCTGGGCGACACCCTGGTTCCCCCCACCCGACAGGACGAACACGGTGCGCGGCGGGCCGCCGTCGCGATCGCCGCGCTCCTCGGCAAACGGCCGCCACGTGCTCAGCCGGCCGATGTCGGTGCGGCGGCGACGCGCCCGTTCGGTCCCTTCGTGCTCCATGGCCCCATGGTCGCGCTCGCGAGCGGCCGCCGGGGCTCGATCCCGAATCCGCTCGATCCCGATTGCGCTGCGGAAAAAACGACCCGCGTATACTCCGCGACGTTTCCCACCCGGGCCGGTTCCGGAGCCGCGCGTGACCGAGTTCTATAGGCAGTATCTGGCCGTCGCCGTGTTCGTGGTGGCGGCATTCGTGATGGTCGGAGCCATGCTGGGAGCGGCCCGCCTGCTGCGCCCGACGAACCCGCAGGACGAGAAGTACATCACCTACGAATCCGGCTCCGACCCGTTGCCGCTCTTCGGCCAGGCGAACGTCCGTTACTACGTCTACGCGCTGCTCTTCGTCATCTTCGACGTCGAAGCGGTCTTCATCTTCCCGTGGGCGATCAACGTCGACGGCCTGGGCTGGTTCGGCCTGGTCGAGATGACGATCTTCATTGCCGTCTTGCTGCTCGGCTTGGCGTACGTCTGGCGCAAGGGGTTGTTGAAGTGGGCCTAGCCGGTTCCGACAAACTGCCCAAGCCGCTGTCGTGGCTCTTGAACTACAGCCGCAAGTACTCGCTCTGGATGTTCCAGTGGGGCCTGGCGTGTTGCGCGATCGAGATGGGCGCGGCGCTCGCCGGCCCGCGTTACGACGTCATGCGTCTGGGTGTGATCCCGTTCCCGGCGAGCCCCCGCCAGGCCGACCTCATCGTCATCTCCGGCACCGTCACCGACAAGATGGCGCCCGCGATCAAGCGGCTCTACGAACAGATGCCCGACCCGAAGTACGTGATCTCGATGGGATCCTGCGCGAACTGCGGTGGTCCGTACTGGGACTCGTACTCCGTCACCAAGGGCGTCGATCAGATCATCCCCGTCGACGTGTACGTGCCGGGCTGCCCGCCGCGGCCGGAAGCGTTCATCCAGGGCATCGTGCTGCTCCAGCAGCGGATCCAGGACGGCTACCAAGGCGCCCAGGACGGCGCGACCAGCCGGGAGCCGATCGTCGTTGGCTGACGCGACTACGGCCCCGCCGGAGAGCGAGGAGACGCCCACGCTCGCGGAACGCGAGCAGGGGATGCTCGCGCGCCTCGAGCAGGAGCTCGGCGACGGCCTGCTCGAACACGGTGCCGCGTTCGGCGGATTGATCGTTCGGATCGCGCCGGGATCGTGGCGACAGGCCGCGCGCTTCTGCAAGGACCAGCTCGGCTGCGACTACCTCTCGTTCATCGCCGCGATCGACTGGATGCCGACGCCGGTCATCGCGGAAGAGGGATCCGGTGACACCTCCGCGCCGGTCCAGCCCAAGGAGACGACGTTCGGCGTCGCCGGATCGGCCGGGCGCCTGCAGGTGTTCGCGCTCGTCGAGTCGACGCGCCAAGCCGGGTCGGGGATCACGCTGAAGGTCGACGTCGACGAAGCGGACCCGCACGCGGAATCGTGGGTGAGTGTCTACCCCGGCGCCGACTGGCACGAGCGCGAGACCTGGGAGATGTTCGGCATCGTCTTCGACGGCCATCCGAGTCTGCGCCACTTGTATCTCCCGTCCGAATTCGAGGGCCACCCGCTGCGCAAGGACTTTCCGTTGCTCGCCCGCGAGGTGAAGCCCTGGCCCGGTCTCGTGGACGTCGAACCGATGCCCGGCGACGCGACACCCGAAGACGAGAACGCCGCGATCGAAGCGGGAGCCGAGGCCGGGAGCGGGGAAGCAGGGAGCGGGGAAGCCGGGAGCGGGGAAGCCGGGAGCGGGGAAGCCGGGAGCGGGGAAGGAGGTGCGTCCGAGTGACCACCACACCTACTGACCGGCCGCAACCGGGCGAGCTCCCCGAGTTCGAGGTCGACCCGACGCTGTACCGGCACCTCGCCGACTCGCAGATGAACGTCGAGCTCGACACCGGCGACATGATCCTCAACATCGGGCCGCAGCACCCGGCGACGCACGGCACGCTCCGGCTCGTCGTGCGCCTCGACGGCGAGCGCGTGATCGCGGCGGACCCGGTGATCGGCTACATGCACCGCGGCTACGAAAAGCTCACTGAGTACCGCACGTATCCGCAGATCACCACGCTCATCAACCGGATCGACTGGTTGTCGTCGTTCGCGAACGAAGTCCCGTTCATCAACGGCGCCGAGAAGTTGATGAACATCGAGGCGCCACCGCGCGCCGAGTGGATCCGCACCGCGCTCACCGAGCTGTCGCGCATCGCGACGTTCCTCTTGTTCCTCGGGGAGATGGGGCTGCAGGTCGGCGCGATCACGCCGGCCTTCTATGGCTTCCGCGACCGTGAGTACGTCCTGAACCTCATCGAAGCGGCCACCGGTGGTCGCTTCCACCCGAACTTCAACCGCATCGGCGGCATCAAGGAAGACCTGCCGTGGGGTTGGATCTCGGACTGCCGCGAAGCGATGCGCAAGGTGCTCGAGTCCTGCGACACGTTCGAGGACCTCGTCGTCGGCAACCCGATCTTCCAGGAGCGCACCCGCTCGATCGGCATCATTCCCGGGGAGCTCGGCGCGTCGTACGGCGTCAGCGGTTCGAACCTCCGGGCGAGCGGCGTCGACTGGGACCTGCGGCGCGACGGACAGCCGTACCTCGTCTACAACGAGCTCGATTGGCGGGTCTGGACCCACCCCGACGGCGACTCGTTCGCGCGGTACTGGGTGCGGTTGCAGGAAACGCGTGAGTCGGCACGCATGGTGTTGCAGATCATCGACGGTCTGCCGGCCGGCCCGATCATGGCGAAGGTCCCGCGCATCATCAAGGTGCCGCAGGGCGAGGTCTGGGTGAACACCGAGAACCCGCTCGGCGAGATGGGTTACTACGTCGTCTCGAAGGGCGCGACGGGCCCGTTCCGCGTCAAGATCCGTTCCGCGTCGTTCTCGAACGTCTCGATCCTCGACTGGTTGCTGCGCGGCGTGTACGTCCCCGACGTCATCACCATCCTCGCCAGCCTGTACTTCATCCTCGGAGACATCGACCGGTGAGCACGGTGCGGACGCAGCGGAGCCTCGATCGGCGTAGCCCCCTCAGCGCGAAGCGAGGGAGCCATGCTTGACGTTCCTGTGCTCGCGGTCGACATCGGGTGGGGCACCACACTCACGATCAAGACGCTGATCGTGCTCGGCATCGTGCCGTTGACCGCACTCATCCTCGGCTACACGTTCCTGCTGAAGATGATGAGCCACATGCAGAGCCGGCTCGGGCCGATGGACCCCGGCGGGTTCCACGGCTGGTACCAGCTCGTCGGCGACGGCCTGAAGTTCCTCCAGAAGGAGGACATCATGCCGAGCGAGTCGGACCGCAAGGTCTTCGCACTCGCGCCGGCGATCGTCGTCATGTCGACGTTCCTCGTGTTCGTCGTGATCCCCGCCGGCCCGCGACTCGTCGTCGCGCCGCTCGACGTCGGCGTGTTCTATGCGCTCGCGGTGTCGAGCCTCAGTGTCGTCGGCGTGCTCATGGCCGGGTGGGCGAGCGCGAACAAGTACGCGCTGCTCGGCGCCTTGCGCGCCGCCGCGCAGCTGATCGCGTACGAACTGCCGCTCGTGCTCGCGGTCGTCGGCGTCGTGATCCAGGCCGGCACGATGAACCTGCAGGGGATCGTCGAGTTCCAGCGCAGCGGCGAGATCTTCGGATTCGGCGGGCTCGGCTTCCCGCTGATCCTCACGCAGTTCGTGGGCTTCGCGCTGTTCATGGTCGCGGCCCAGGCCGAACTGACGCAGCCGCCGTTCGACATGCCTGTCGCCGAATCCGAACTGGTTGCCGGCTACATGGTGGAGTACACGGGCTTCCGGTTCTTGTTCTTCTTCATCGGGGAGTTCGGGACCGCCTTCGCGTTCGCCGCCCTCGCCGCCACCATGTTCCTCGGCGGATGGTCGGTGCCGTTCGTCGATCCCGGCCACAACATGTTGCTCGCCGACGTCCTCGGACCCATCGTGCTGTTCGTCAAGGTGATGCTCGTCGCGTTCTTGATGTTCTGGGCGCGCTTCACGTACCCGCGCTTGCGCGAGGACCAGCTCCAGGCGCTCGCGTGGAAGTGGCTCATCCCGATCGCGTTGCTCAACATCCTCGCGACGGGCGTGCTGAAGGTGGCATTCACGTGAAAAAGGAAATCAAGGGAATGCTCGGTGGCCTCGGGGTCACGTTCAAGACGATGACCAAGCCCGCGGTGACGGTGCAGTACCCGCACGAGCGCGAGGACCCGCCCGCCCGCGCTCGCGGCGTCATCGCGCTCAAGGAAGAGAACTGCACGGTCTGCATGCTGTGCGCGCGTTCGTGCCCGGACTGGTGCATCTACATCGAAGGCCACAAGGAAACGCGTCCACCTCGGCGCGAAGGCGGCCGCCCCCGCAGCGTCAGCGTCCTCGACCGTTTCGACATCGACTACGCGCTCTGCATGTACTGCGGCATCTGTGTCGAGGTGTGCCCCTTCGACGCGTTGTTCTGGAGCCCCGAGTTCGAGTACTCCGAACGCCGCATCGCGGAGCTCCTCCATGACAAGGACAAGCTCGGCGAGTGGATGGAGACCGTTCCGGAGCCCGAGCCTCTCGAGTTGGGTGCCTTGAAGGGGAAGAAGTAGTGGTCGCGGAGAACATCGCGTTCGGTGTGCTCGCGGCCGCGATGGCGTTGAGCGCCATCGGTGTCGTCACGACGAAGAACGTCGTGCACGCCGCGCTGTTCCTCGTGGTCGTGCTCGCGGGTGGCGCGGGTCAGTTCCTCCTGCTCGGTCAGGAGTTCGTCGCGTGGGTGCAGGTGCTCGTCTACATCGGTGCCGTCATCGTCCTGTTCCTGTTCGGGATCATGCTCACGCGCGCACCGATGCACCCGAAGGACTCGCTCGACAACGACCTCAGGTGGCCGGGCCTGGTCGTGTCCCTCTTCCTCGGCGGCATCCTCGCGGCGTTGATGATCGACGCGTTCGACAACACGAAGATCCAGCTCGATGCGCCGACGCGTACTGCCGCCGTGACGAACTCGCTCTTCCGGAACTACATCATTCCGTTCGAGGTCGTGGGCATCCTCCTGCTGGCCGCGCTCATCGGCGCCGTCGTCCTGGCGCGCAAGGACTGAGGAGGACCGGTCCGCATGATGCTCAACCAGTTCCTCCTGCTCAGCGCGTTCCTGTTCTGCACCGGTATCTACGGCGTGCTCACGCGCAAGCACACCGTGCTCGTCCTGATGAGCGTCGAGCTCATGCTCGCTGCGGTGAACATCAACCTGGTGGCCTTCGGTGCGTACAACCACACGGTCGCGGGCCAGGTCTTCGCGTTGTTCGTGCTCACGATCGCCGCAGCCGAGGTCGGTGTCGGGCTCGCGATCGTGCTGTTGATCTACCGCAACCTGCGCAGCGCCGACCTCGACGACGTCGACGTGCTGAAGGGCTGACTGCAGACTCATGTGGTTCCTCGAAAACGCGTGGCTCGTCCCACTGCTGCCGGCGGTCTCGTTCGCGATCATCCTGCTGTTCGGGAAACGCATGCCGCGCCGCGGCGCAGAGGTCGGCATCGTCGCGGTCGGCGCGTCGTTCGTGCTCTCGGTCGGCGCTGCGATCCAGTGGATCAACCGCGTCCGTGACGCCGAGGGCACGCACGGCGTATCCGGTGCACTCGGAGCGCTCGGTCGCAGCGTCGGGCACATGACCGCCGAAGAGGGACATGGCGCCGCGCTCGTCGAGCCGATCACGCGCAGCACTACCTGGTTCCAGAACGGCGGCGTGCACCTGGGCGCCGGAATCCAGATCGACGGCCTCACCGTGATGATGATGTTCGTCGTCACGACGATCTCGCTGCTCGTGCACATCTACTCCCTCGAGTACATGCGCGGCGACCGCCGCTTCACGCACTACTACGCAGCGCTGAGCTTGTTCACGGCGTCGATGCTGCTGCTCGTCGTGGCCGACAACACGCTGCAGATGCTCGTGGGCTGGGAGCTCGTCGGCCTGTGCTCGTTCCTGCTGATCGGCCACTGGTGGGAGGAGAAGCCGAACTCCGACGCCGCGTTGAAGGCGTTCCTGACGACGCGTACCGGTGACATCGGCCTGCTCATCGGCGTCATCATGACGTTCTTCCTCGTTCAGGGCGCCACCGGTCGCGGCTCGTTCAACACGGTTGCCGTCAACCAGGCCGCCCTGTCGGGCAAGGTCAGTCACACGCTCGTGCTCTGGTGCGCGGTCGGCCTGATGTTCGGCATCATCGGCAAGTCCGGCCAGTTCCCGCTGCACACGTGGTTGCCGGATGCCATGGCCGGCCCGACACCTGTGTCTGCGCTGATCCACGCCGCGACGATGGTCGTCGCCGGTGTGTTCCTCGGCGCTCGCCTGTTCCCGGTGTTCTTCCAGGGCTTCTCGATCGGCAACGGCGGCATCAACTTCATGGCCGCCATCGGCGGCATCACCGTGATCATCGGGGCCGCGCTCGCGTTCGTGCAGGACGACATCAAGAAGGTGCTGGCCTATTCGACGATCAGCCAGCTCGGCTACATGGTGATGGGGCTCGGCGTGGGCGCGTGGGTGGCCGCGATCTTCCACCTGTTCACCCACGCGTTCTTCAAGGCCGACCTGTTCCTCGGGGCAGGTTCGGTGAGTCACTCCGGCTCACACCACTCCTTCGACATGAAGAAGGACATGGGCGGGCTGAGGAAGTACATGCCGCAGACGTTCTGGACATTCATCATCGGCACGGTCGCGTTGTGCGGCATCTTCCCGCTCGCGGGGTTCTGGTCGAAGGACGAGATCCTCGTGAACGCCAAGGCGAACGGCTACACGACCTTCCTCATCGTCGGGCTGATCGGCGCGTTCATGACCGCGGCGTACATGACGCGCTGCGTGTACCTCGTGTTCTTCGGCGAGTACCGCGGCGGCCATCACGGAGAGACGCACGCGACCGATGTCGGTGACGAGCTCGTCGAACACGATCTTGCCGACGTCCAGCACGCCGACGAAGTCGCGCACCACGGTGAGCCGCACGAGAGCAACCGGCTGATCACCGGTCCGTTGTGGGTGCTGTCGTTCTTCGCCGTGTTCGTCGGTTGGCTGAACGCGCCCGGCATCGAGAAGTTCACGGAGTGGTTCGAGCCGCGGTTCGCGTTCCCCGAAGTGCCGGAGGCGAATTTCGCGATCGGCTGGGCCGTCATCTCGGTCGCCATCGCGTTGCTCGGCGTCGGTGCGTCCTACCTCTACTACTGGAGGAGCATCGGAGCGGTGCGGCTCAGCGAACGCAACCGTCTGGCGTACGCGGGCAAGCAGTTCCTGGTGAACAAGTACTACCTCGACGTCCTCTACACCGACATCATCGTCGGATCGATCAAGGGTCCGATCGCACGCGCCGTGTACTGGTTCAACCAGCACGTCATCGACAACGTCCTGAACTACACCGGTCGTGGTGCGGTCGATCTGGGGAAGGTCACCTACAACTACATCGATCAGCGCGGTGTCGACGGCATCGTGAACGGCATCGGCATCGGCACCGGAGAAGCAGGTGGCGCGGTGCGCCAGATCCAAACGGGTCGCCTGCAGTTCTACGCACTCATGCTCGTCCTGGCCGTGGGCGTGTTCGCCCTCGTGCTCTGGATCGCGGCTTAGCGGAGGGGAAGCAGTTCGATGAAATGGTCGGAATGGGCACTGAGCCTCGCGGTCTTCTTACCCGCGGTCGGCGCAGTCATCGTGATGCTCATCCCGCGCGCCTATGAGGAGCTGATCAAGTGGATCACGCTCCTCGCGACGCTGGCGACGTTCGGCGTCGTGATCGGGATCCTCTCCGACTTCGACTACGACCACACGCGCGCGTTGCAGTTCCAGATCAACAATTCGTGGATCGACGTCATCAACAGCCGCTACCACCTCGGCGTCGACGGCATCTCGCTGCCGCTGCTCGCGCTTTCCGCGTTCATCACGGTGTTGTGCGTCATCTACTCGTGGAACCACTTCCCGGATCCGTACAACCCGAAGGCGTTCCTCGCACTGATCCTGATCCTCGAAGTGGGCATGAACGGCACGTTCGTCGCCCAAGACCTGATCCTGTTCTTCATCTTCTTCGAGCTCGTGCTGCTCCCGATGTTCTTCATGATCGGCGTATGGGGCGGTCCCAACCGTGAGTACGCGTCGATCAAGTTCTTCCTGTTCACGCTGTTCGGCTCCGCGATGATGCTGCTGAGCTTCCTCGCCTTGTTCTTCAAGGTCGACGTCCTGCCGAACGTCCCCGGCGCGCAGCACAGCTTCGACATGGTGTTGCTCTCACGGGCGGCCGGGAGCGGCATCACCCACGGCGTCCAGCTGCTGATCTTCGCCGGCCTCTTCCTCGGCTTCGCGATCAAGGTGCCGATGTTCCCGTTCCACACCTGGCTGCCGGACGCACACACGGAAGCGCCGACGGTCGGTTCGGTCCTGCTCGCGGCGATCCTGCTGAAGCTCGGTACGTACGGCTTCATCCGGATCGCGCTCCCGATGCTGCCGGAAGCGGCCAAGAGCTGGGCACCGTGGATCGGGTTGCTCGCGGTCATCGGCATCATCTACGGCGCGCTCGGATGTCTCGCGCAAAAGGACATGAAACGCCTGATCGCGTTCTCGTCGGTCGCGCACATGGGCTTCGTGATGCTCGGCATCGCGACGCTCACGGACTTCGGCATCAACGCCGCGATCTTCGGGATGGTGGCGCACGGCCTCATCACCGGCATGTTGTTCTTCATCGCCGGATCGGTGCAGCACAACTTCCACACGCGCGAGCTGTCGAGGCTCGGTGGTCTGCTGGTCCAGGCGCCGAAGATGGGCTGGATCCTCGGCTTCTGCGCGATGGCGAGTCTCGGGCTACCGGGCCTGGCTGGTTTCTGGGGCGAGTTCCCGGCCGTGCTGTCGGCGTTCCAACCCGGCCTCGGCCTGTCGGAGGAGCTGTTCCGTGTGTACATGGTCGTGGCCGCCGTCGGCACGGTCCTCGCCGCGGGCTACTTGCTCTGGATGTTGCAGCGGGTCGCGTTCGGCGAACCGAAACCGGAGTTCGCGAACGCGCACATCCACGACGTGAACGCGTTCGAATGGACTGCCTGGTTGCCGATCCTGTTGCTGATCCTCGTGCTCGGCATCGCGCCCGGCCTGCTCTTCCGCATCACCGACGGCGCGGTCAGCCACATGGTGTCGGCCATGTCGCAGGCGGTCGGAACCTGACATGAACCCCGTCTTCGACTGGCACGCGCTCGCGCCCGACATATGCCTCACGGCCACGTTGCTGGTCGTGCTGGTCGCGTGCTTCGTCGTCCCCGACCGCGACGCGGGTCAGATCTCGCGGATCGCCGCAATCGGCGTCCTGGTCTCGCTGATCCCGATCGTCACGCTCGCAGCCGACGGCAACGACCGGTCGATGTTCGGCGGCGCGTACGTGGTGGACAACTACGCGCTCGCGCTCAAGGCGTTCTTCCTCGTCGTCACCTACGTCGTGATCCTGGTGTCGGTCGACTACATCGAGAGCGGTGACTACTACCGCGGCGAGTTCTACTTCTTGTTGCTCGCGTCGACGCTCGGCCTGACGGTGATGGTGTCCGCGCGCGACCTGATCACGATCTTCGTCGCGCTGGAGCTGATCTCGGTCCCGACGTTCATCCTCGCCGCGTTCCGCAAGCACGACCGCATCTCCAACGAAGCGGGGGTGAAGTACTACATCATCGGCGTGCTGTCGTCGGCGCTGATGCTCTACGGGATGTCGCTGATCTTCGGATTCGCGGGCTCGACGCGACTCTCGGAGATCTCGGAGTTCGTGTCCACCGAAGGCACGAAGCCCTTGCTGACCATCGCGATCTTCCTGACGCTTGTCGGGTTCGCGTTCAAGGTGAGTGCGGTGCCGTTTCACTTCTGGGCCCCCGACACCTATGAGGGTGCACCGACCCCGGTCACCGCATTCCTCTCGGTCGCCTCCAAGGCCGGCGGTTTCGTCGCCCTGCTCAACATCATCTTCTTCGGCTTCTACGGCACGCGTGGCGCCGGCGCGGATCTGTGGTGGCCACTCGTGTGGTTCCTCGCCGCGGCGTCGATGACGCTCGGCAACCTCGGCGCGCTGCGACAGACGAACATCGTTCGCATGCTCGCCTATTCGTCGATCGCGCAGGGCGGGTTCATGCTCGTGCCGTTCGCGGCCGCGGGCATCGCCGCCGCGCACGGCGACCTCAGTGTCGCCGACAACGCGTTCGGCGCGGTCATCGTCTACCTGCTCGTGTACGGCGCGATGAACCTCGGTGCGTTCGCGGTCGTGATCGCGGTCGCCCGCCGGACCCGGTCGGCCGAGATCAGCACCTACGACGGCCTGTTCCAGACCTCTCCGGGACTCGCGGTGATGATGACGATCTTCCTCGCATCACTCGCCGGCGTCCCGCCGCTCGCCGGTTGGTTCGCGAAGTTCGTGATGTTCAGCTCCGCCCTACAGGTCGGCAACGGGTGGGCGACGGTGCTCGCGATCATCGCGGCCGTGAACTCCGTGATCGCGTTCTTCTACTACGCGAACGTGATCCGCGCGATGTGGTTCCACGACCCGGCGACGGAAGACCGCTCGGTGATCCGGGTGCCGGCCGCGCTCGGCGGCGCGATCGCCATCACCGTGGCCGTCACCGTGGTGATCGGCATCTACCCGCAGATCTTCGCACGGGTCGGCGAGCTCGCGTTCTGATCGGATGAGCGCCGCCGACACGCTCGCGGCAATCATCCGGCGGGAGGGCGCCATCACGTTCGACGCATTCATGGACGTCGCGCTCTATGACGGCGATGAAGGTTTCTTCGGTCGCGGTCGCGGTCACGGTGCCGGCCGCCGCGGCGGTGACTTCGTCACCGCGCCGGAGATCGGACCGCTGTTCGGTGCGTGCGTCGCCCGTGCGCTCGACGGTTGGTGGCGCGACCTGGGCGCGCCGGATCCGTTCCTCGTCGTCGAAGCCGGTGCCGGAACGGGCCGTCTGGCGCGTGAGATCCGGCGGGCCGAGCCCGACTGCCTCGCGGCGCTGCGCTACGTGCTCGTCGAACGGTCGCCCGCCCTGCGGGCGCAGCAGCGCGAGCTCCTCCCGCTCGAACCGGCGGACGAGGCGCTCGGGCCGTTCGTCCATCGCGACGTCGACGAAGAGCTCGTCCCCGTGCGCAGCGCAGGGCCGGTGTTCGCGTCGGTTGCCGACCTCCCGGAGCTGCCGCCGGGCAGCGTCGTGCTCGCCAACGAACTGCTCGACAACCTCGGCTTCGGCATCGCGCATTGGGACGGCATGCGGTGGCAGGAAGTCCGCGTCACGACAGACGGTCCCGAGTTCAGCGAGGTGCTCGTACCCGCGACCGACGCTGACGCGAGTGCGCTGCAACGTGTGGTCGGCGAGCGCGACGTCCCGATCGGTGCCCGCCTCCCGATACCGCGGGGGATCGACGCCTGGCTCGCCGAGTGCGCAGGCACGCTGCCGAGCGGGATCGTTGCGGTGTTCGACTACGTCGTCGATGTCGACGAGGTGCTGCGGAGGGGAAGCGGTTGGCTGCGGACCTATCGCGGTCACGGTCGCGGCCACGACGCCTTCCGCGACCCCGGCATCCAGGACATCACGGCGGATGTCGTTCGCGAACAGCTCGAACACGTGGCGCATGCGTCCGGGTTCCGAATCGTCCTCGACACGAACCAAGCCGAGTGGTTGGCCGGTGTCGGCATCGACGAACTCGTGGCCGAGGGTCGGCGCGCGTGGGACGCGGGCGCGGCGCGTGGCGACCTCGCGGCGATCGCCGGACGAAGTCGCACGAACGAGGCCGCCGCGCTCACAGATCCCACCGGTCTCGGCGCACATCGCGTGGTCACGCTCGCGAAGTCGGCCGGCCCGAGCCGCTCCGAAGGCCGGTAGCCTCGGCCCCGACCGGGGCGGAATCCGACGCGAAGGGGGATGCGGTATGGCGGACGCGCTCGAGGCACTGCTCCAAGAGGGGCGCACCTTCCCGCCGCCCGACCACGTGCGCAAGGACGCGTTGATCACCGACGCTTCCGCGTATGCCGACGCCGAGAAGGACTGGCAGGGCCACTGGGCCACGCAGGCCCTGGCGCTCGACTGGATCGACGAGTGGCACACCATCGTCGAGTGGGAGCGTCCGTTCGCGAAGTGGTTCGTCGGTGGTCGCATCAACGTCGCGTACAACTGCCTCGACCGTCACGTCGAAGCCGGCCACGGTGATCAGGTCGCGTACTACTGGGAGGGTGAGCCGGGCGACACGCGCGCGGTCACGTACACGCAGCTGCTCGAGGAGTCGAGCCGGGTCGCGAACCTCTTGAAGTCCCTCGGCGTCGCCAAGGGCGATCGCGTCGCGATCTACATGGGGATGGTGCCCGAGCTCCCGATCGCCCTCCTCGCGTGCCGCGCATCGGCGCCCCGCACTCGGTCGTGTTCGGTGGCTTCACGGCTACGTCGCTGCGTGACCGGATCGACGACGCGCAGGCCAAGGTCTTGATCACCGCTGATGGCGCGTGGCGGCGCGGCTCCGTTGTCGCGTTGAAGGAGATCGCGGACGAAGCGGTCGCGCAGACGCCCTCGATCGAACACGTCCTCGTCTTGCGGCGTACCGAGAACGACATCTCGATGCAGGACGGCCGGGACCTGTGGTGGCACGAAGCCGTCCCCGACCAGTCCGCCGAATGCGCACCCGAACCGATGGATAGCGAAGACCTGCTGTTCATCCTCTACACCTCCGGCACCACCGGGAAGCCGAAGGGCATCATGCACACGACCGGTGGCTACCTGACCCAGGTGGCGTACACCCACAAGTACGTGTTCGACCTGCGTCCCGACACCGACGTGTACTGGTGTACGGCCGACATCGGTTGGGTGACCGGCCACTCGTACATCGTCTACGGCCCGCTCGCGAACCGGGCGACGAGTGTGCTCTACGAAGGAACCCCCGACTACCCGGAGAAGGATCGCTTCTGGTCGATCGTCGAGAAGTACAAGGCGACGATCCTGTACACCGCACCCACCGCGATCCGGACGTTCATGAAGTGGGGGGAGCCGTACCCGGCCGGTCATGACCTCTCCTCCCTGCGCGTGATCGGTTCCGTCGGAGAACCCATCAACCCCGAAGCCTGGGTCTGGTACTACAAGTTCATCGGTGGCGAGCGGTGCCCGGTCGTCGACACGTGGTGGCAGACGGAGACGGGCGCCATCATGATCAGCCCGCTCCCAGGCGCGACCGTCTTGAAGCCGGGGAGCGCGACGTTTCCCCTGCCGGGGCTCGAAGCCGACATCGTCGACGACGCCGGCCGGCCCGCCGGCGTCCCCGGTGGCGGTTACCTGGTGCTGACTCGCCCGTGGCCGTCGATGCTGCGGGGCATCTGGGGTGACCCCGAGCGCTATCGCAACACCTACTGGAGCCGGTTCGACGGCAAGTACTTCGCCGGCGACGGCGCCAAGCGCGATGGCGACGGCTACTTCTGGTTGCTGGGCCGCGTCGACGACATCATGCTCGTGTCGGGGCACAACATCAGTACCACCGAGGTCGAGTCCGCGCTCGTCGACCACCCGGCCGTCGCCGAAGCCGCGGTCGTCGGCAAGGAAGATGCGACATCCGGACAGGCGATCGCCGCGTTCGTCATCTTGCGCAGTGACGTCGAACCCAGCGACGCGCTCGTCGAGGAGCTCCGCGATCACGTGGCCAAGCTCATCGGTCCGATCGCCAAACCGAAGTCGGTGCTCTTCACGGAGGAGCTGCCGAAGACCCGCTCCGGCAAGATCATGCGGCGGCTGCTCCGCGACGTCGCCGAGGACCAGGCGCTCGGCGACACCACCACGCTCGCGGATCCGACCGTCGTCGACGGCATCAAGTCGCGCTACATGGCGACCGCCCCGACCGAGGAGTAGCGGCCGGCCGCGTGCGCTATCTCCCCGAACACTGGACCCTGCACGCGAACGAGCCGCTCGCGCCCGGCCGCGCCGTCGTCGTCGACATCGACGGCGTGCTGTCCGAAGCGGCCGGCCGCCAGCACTACCTCGAAGCACCGCGGCGTGATTGGAGGGCCTTCTTCGACGCGTGCGGCGAGGATCCGGTGATCGAGGAGGTGAAGACGCTGCTCGACCTGCTCGATCCCGACCTGCAGATCGTGCTGCTCACGGCCCGGCCGCACCGGGTGCACCACCTCACCGAGGCGTGGCTGCGCCGCTACGACATCCGTTGGGACATGCTCATCACCCGGCCGTGGGGTGACTACGACCTTTCGCGCGACTTCAAGCAGTCCACCGTGTGGGAGCTGCGCACTGCCGGCTTCGAGCTCGCCCTCGCATTCGAGGACGACCGCCGCAACGTGGAGATGTTCCGGAGCGAGGGCATTCCGTGCCTGTACGTGCACTCCGGTTACTACGACAGCTGAGAGCCGCCTGAGCCGGGGCCCGAAAGGGAACGAAGGGCGCCGACCGAGCGTTGCACGGAGCATGTTCAAGAATTCGATCAAGACGGCCGCCCTGCTCGCCGGGTTCGGCGTCCTGTTCATGGTGATCGGGTCGTTCTTCGGGACCCAGGGCCTCGTCATCGGGCTGCTGCTGGGCCTCGTCTTCGTCGGCGGTTCCTACTGGTTCTCCGACCAACTGGCGGTACGTGCCGCCGGCGCGAAGCCCGTCACCGAACAGGAAGCGCCGCAGCTCTACGCGATCGTCCGCGACCTCACTCAGCGGGCCGGCATGCCGATGCCCAAGATCTACATCAGCCCCGCCCAGCAACCGAACGCGTTCGCGACGGGTCGTAGTCCGGAGCACGCGGCGGTCGCCGTCACCCAAGGTCTCCTCCAGGTCGTGAACCAGGACGAGTTGCGAGGCGTGCTCGCGCACGAGATCTCGCACGTGCGGCACCGGGACATCCTGATCTCGTCCGTAGCCGCGGCCATGGCCATGGCGATCATGTTCCTCGCCCGCATGGCGATGTTCAGCGCGCTCTTCGGCGGCGGTGGCGGCCGTGACCGAGATGGTGGCAACGCCATCGGCGCGTTGATGATGATGCTGCTCGCACCGCTGGCCGCCGGCCTGCTGCAGGCCGCGCTCTCGCGCTCCCGCGAGTTCGACGCGGACCGCGGCGGCGCCGAGCTCCTCGGAAGCGGTGAGTCGCTCGCGTCTGCGCTCGAGAAGATCGATGGTTACGCGAAGCAGGTTCCGATGAACATCGACCCTGCGCACGCATCGCTCTTCATCGTGAACCCGTTGACAGGTCGCAAGATGCAGTTCGCCAACCTGTTCACGACGCACCCGCCCACCGAGGAGCGCATCCGCCGTTTGCGCAGCGCGTCGTACCGCGCCTAGAACGCGCCTATCGACGTCGTCCTGCTCGGCACCGGCAATCCGCTCCCGGACCGCGATCGGGCCGGCGCGGCCACACTCGTGCGTGCGGGCGGCAAGACGCTGCTCGTCGACGCCGGGCGGGGCGTGACCATGCGGCTCGCGGCCGCGGGCAGCGTGCCGGTCCTGCTCGACGCGGTGCTCCTGACCCACCTGCACAGCGATCACATCTGTGATCTCAACGACATCGTGACGACGCATTGGGTCATGAGCCAGGTCCCGCGCCCGCTACGGATCTTCGGCCCGCCGCGCACCCTCGAAGTGATCGACGGGATGCGCGCGATGTTGCAGCCGGATATCGAGTACCGCCTCGCACACCATCCGGACCTCACATGGGAACCGTTGCTCGACGTCATCGAGGTCGGTCCCGGCGTCGTGTTCGAGGAGGACGGCGTGCGTGTCGTCGCGGCCGCCACGGACCATCGACCGGTCGAGCCGACGGTCGGCTACCGCGTCGAGCACGACGACCACGCCGCAGTGCTCGCGGGTGACACGGTCCCGTGCGCGGGTCTCGACGACTTGTGCCGCGGCGCCGACGTGTACGTCCAGACCGTGTTGCGCGACGACCTCGTCCGCATGGTGCCGATGCCGCGCTTCCAGGACACGATCGACTACCACTCGACGGTCGTCCAGGCCGCGCAGACTGCCATGCGCGCGGGCGTGAAGACACTCGTGCTCACGCATCAGGTACCGACGCCCGCACCCGGGAGCATCGAGGAGTGGACCGCCATCGCGCGCACTGAGTTCGACGGCGAGATCGTCTTCGGCGAAGACCTGACAACGATCAGCGTGTGCGCGCGTCAACGCGACCTTCGTCAACCCACGACAACCTACGACTGGCCTCAACCCACGACTGCGACGCAGGATCCGAGCGCGCTCACGATCCAGGGCGCTGTCGAGCCGAAGCCCCCGAGTTGCACGGTCACTGCCTTGCCGGCCGGTACGTCCCCGATGACCGTGCGCGCCGGATCGAACCGGCGCAAGCCCACCTGATGCCCCGGACTGTTCGGTGCCACGATCGAGCACCTTGCGCCGCTGGCCGGCGCCCGCACGCCGTTGTTCGGCTTCGTGCACGCCACGGGTGGTGATCCCGCCTGCTTCGAGCGCGATCCCGCCCAGACCGATCAGCGCGCGGTCCGGCGACGCCGACTTCGTGCCCTTGGGGATTCCGTAGAGGTCGATCGCACGCCGGTACTGGGCCGCGGTCAGGTTGCCCACGTCGATGTTGAACTTGTATGTGTCAGGGACGACGGTCGGCCCGAGATTGGTCACGATGAGCTGACGCGTTCGTCACAATCGCCGTCGCCCGTTGCTTGTCCGCCGAGATCGACGATCGCACCGTGGTTCACCAGCACGATCAGCCCGACCACCACGAAGCGCGATCGCTGCAACCGGCGACCGCGACCATTTCGGGAGGGACAGGCGCGTCGGTGGCACCATCGCGAGGATGATGAACACCGCCCCGACGAACTGGTAGCGGAACGTGTGGGGAGCCGCGAGCACGCCACGCGAGTAGGCGAGGCCGAGCCACCAAGTCACGAGCGCGGCGGTCCACGCGAGCGCGTTCGGCCGCGGACGCGAGACCGCCGCGGAGACGCCAACCGAGGTGGAGCAGGAACGCGACCGCGAGGATCACGCCGAGGTAGCGGTTCCCGAACGCGAGCGCGTCGAACGACGCGCGCATGCCGTCGAACGCTCGGTGCACGATCCCGCTGCCATCGAGCCGCACGATCTTCGGCGGGCGGTCCTGCCCGCGCGTACTTGAGCCACCAGGCGAACCACAGCATGCTCGGAACGACGATCGCAGCCCAGCGCCGGCCCCGAGCCCGCGTCACCGCCGCGTACACCAGGCACGCGGCCGCGACCGACAGTCCGCCGCCTGCTGAGCACAGCGCGAACGCGAGCGTGACGAAGACGAGGAGATCGCTCGCGTTGTCCCGCCGTCCGAGTGCCCACGCGCAGACGATCGCGCCGACCAGGACGAGGTAGTGGTTCAGGAGTGACGGCACGAAGGACGTGTGCGGGAACCAGAGGACATACGACGCGACGACGCCTGCGACGAACGGACCGGTCTTGTTGCGGAGCACGAGATACAACGAGACGGGAACGGCGATGAGGCACGTGAGGCCGGCGACGCGCCACGGAAGGTACGAGTCGAAGCCGTACACCTTGTAGAGGGTGCGGTAGAGGCCGATGATGACGATGCTGAGGTGTTGGTTGTACGGCTCCACCAGAGTCGCGGGCCGACAGCCCGCGCAGCGCGAGCGGCCAGTCGTCCGCCCAGAAGAAGGCGCCGCGAGTCCACCGGAAGTACACGACTGCGGTGAAGGCGACGATCACGGCGAAGGCGACGTCGACGAGGCAGATGTCGACGCGGCTCACGATGGTGGGTACCACCGGCGTCGGTTCCGGCGTCGGTGTGATGCGGAAGGGCCGCCGCCCGGTGTCGGCCGGCATCGTCTGCGCCACGTCGCTACCGTCGTCGTTCCCCGCGAGCATGGTCAACACGCGCCCGGCGCGGGCCGAGCCGATCGCACGAGTGCCGATCGCAATGGTGAAGGCGTCGTCGTTCAATCGCGGAAGTTCGTGAACTGCAGCGGTATCCCGAAGTCGTGTTCCTTCAACGACTGGATTGCTCGCTGCAGGTCGTCGCGCTTCTTGCCGCTGATGCGAAGCTGGTCGCCTTGGACCTGGTGCTGCACGCCCTTCAGCCCCAGACCCTTGAGGTACTTTCCGATATCGCGAGCCTTGTCGCTGTTGATGCCGACCTGTAACGCGACCTTCTGCCGTGCTCGTCCATGGGTGGCTTCTTCGACCTTTCCGTAGTCGAGGGCTTTCAGCGAGATCTTGCGCCGCACCATCTTCTCTTCGAGGACCTGCGTGACCGCCTTCAGCCGCTCTTCCGAGGCGGACTCGATCTCGATCGCGTTGTCCTTCAGCTCCACCGCGCTGTCGGTGCCCTTGAAGTCGAACCGCGTCGCGAGCTCGCGGCTCGCTTGATCGACTGCGTTGCGCACCTCTTGCATGTCGATCTCCGAGACGACGTCGAAGGTGGGCATCAGACACTGCTCCCGAGGTGAACGATCGTAGGGCGCTGCTATCGTAGATCCGGGTCGGTACCCGAGTGGCCAAAGGGGACGGGCTGTAAACCCGTTGCGTTACGCTACGTTGGTTCGAATCCAACCCGGCCCACTGGCTCGCCTCCGGCGAGCCTTTTTCTTCGCAGCTCAGCCCTAGAGCATCTTCTGCATCAGGACCACGTCGAGCCACTTGCCGAACTTGCGGCCGACTTCTTTCTCGACGCCGATCTCTTCGAAGCCGCAGACCTTGTGCAGCTTGATCGACGCGTCGTGGCCACCGACGATGCGCGCGACGACCGAGTGGAAGCCGTGGTCGCCGGCGAGCGCGACGAGCTCGCCGAGCAAGAGGGCGCCGACCCCGGCACCGCGGTGGTCACGATCGACGTACACCGAGTCCTCGACCGTCGGCGTGTAGGCCGGGCGGGGCCGGTACGGGCTCAGCGATGCGAACCCGACCACGGTGGTGCCGTCGAGCGCGACGAGTGCAGGGTGGCTGCCGGAATGATGGCTGATCCACTCGACCTGATCCGCGAGGGTGCGGGGCACGAGGTCGAACGTCACGGTCGACTCGAGGACCTCGAGGTTGTAGATCGCACGGAGCGCTTCGGCGTCGGCCGGCTCGACGAGGCGGGTGCGCAACACGGCACCAATATGACCCCAAACGCCGGCGCGGCGCCGATTCGGGCGCGCCCGCTATCCTTGCCGGGCCTTGCCCCCTTAGCTCAGTCGGCAGAGCACTTCCATGGTAAGGAAGGGGTCTACGGTTCGAGTCCGTAAGGGGGCTCCAGGAGCGGGCCCGCGGGCCCGCTCCGCCTGGCGGAGTAGCTCAGTTGGTAAGAGCACACGGCTCATAATCGTGGGGTCGCGGGTTCGAGTCCCGCCTCCGCTACCCAGGCCGGTTCCCGACCCTCAGTCCACAATCCCGCCCAATCGGGCCGACGCGAAAGAGCACATCCCATGGCCAAAGAGAAGTTCGAGCGCAACAAGCCGCACTTGAACATCGGGACGATCGGTCATATCGACCATGGGAAGACGACGTTGACGGCGGCGATCACGAAGGTGCTTGCCGACAAGAACCCGAACGTGCATTTCACTGCGTTCGACCAGATCGACAAGGCGCCGGAGGAGAAGGCGCGTGGGATCACGATCTCGATCGCGCACGTGGAGTACGAGACGGAGAACCGTCACTACGCGCACGTCGACTGTCCGGGTCACGCCGACTACATCAAGAACATGATCACCGGTGCGGCGCAGATGGACGGTGCGATCCTTGTGGTCGCGGCGACGGATGGTCCGATGCCGCAGACGCGTGAGCACGTGTTGCTGGCCCGTCAGGTGGGTGTGCCGAGCATCGTTGTCGCGTTGAACAAGGCCGACATGGTCGATGACGAGGAGATCCTGGAGCTGGTCGAGCTCGAGGTGCGGGAGCTGCTCAACGAGTACGAGTTCCCCGGCGATGACACGCCGGTGGTGCGTGTGTCCGCGTTGAAGGCGCTCGAAGGCGACCCGCAGTGGACGGAATCGATCGTCGAGCTCATGAATGCGGTCGACACGTTCCTGCCGGAGCCGACGCGTGACATCGACAAGCCGTTCTTGATGCCGATCGAGGATGTGTTCACGATCACCGGTCGGGGCACGGTCGTCACCGGTCGGGTCGAGCGCGGTCAAGTCAAGGTCGGTGAGGAGATCGAGATCGTCGGACTGCGGCCGACGACGAAGACGACGTGCACTGGTGTCGAGATGTTCCGCAAGCTGCTCGACGAGGGCCGTGCCGGCGACAACATCGGTGCGCTGCTTCGCGGCACGAAGAAGGAAGACGTCGAGCGCGGGCAGGTCCTGTCCAAGCCCGGGGCGATCACGCCGCACACGAACTTCACCGCGCAGGTGTACATCTTGACCAAGGAAGAGGGTGGGCGGCACACGCCGTTCTTCTCGAACTATCACCCGCAGTTCTACTTCCGGACCACTGACGTCACGGGCACGGTCGTGTTGCCTGAGGGCACCGAGATGGTGATGCCGGGTGACAACACCGAGATGACCGTCGAGCTCGGCAAGCCGATCGCGATGGACGAGGGCCTGCGGTTCGCCATCCGTGAGGGTGGCCGCACCGTCGGTTCCGGCCGCGTCGTCAAGATCGAGAAGTAACCACCCCCGCCGGCCCCGCCGGCTTCGAACGAGCGAGCAGAGATGGCCAAGAGTGACAAGCGCGTGAAGGTGACGCTGGCGTGCGAGGACTGCAAGCGGCGGAACTACATCACGGTCAAGTCCAAGGTGAACGACCGTGAGCGCATCGAGATGAAGAAGTACTGCCGGTGGGACAAGCGCCACACGCTCCACAAGGAGACGCGCTAGCCCCAGGAACGCCCGAACGCCGGGGCGATGGCCTCGTAACCTTTCGGACATGCGGGTGGTCGAACGCCTCACCCCCTGAAAGGGAGCCTGTGGACGAAGCCGAGCTGATCGGCGCCGCACAGAGCGGCGACCGAGATGCGTTCGACGAGCTGGTGCGCCGCACCTTCGTCGACACCTTTACGCTCGCGCGCCGCCTCACGGGGAACGAGGAGGACGCGCGCGACGTGGTGCAAGAGGCGTACCTGCGAGCTTGGCGGGCGATCGGGAAGTTCCGCGGCGAGGCGCAGTTCTCGACGTGGATGTACCGCATCACCGCGAACGCCGCGGCCACGCACGTCCGGAAGCGCAAGCGGCACCGGACCGAGTCGCTCGAAGACGTCGTCGAACCGGCCGACATCCGGCCGGACTCCCAGCCCGCTGTCGGCGGCGGAGTCGGCCGACTCGCTCCAGCGCATCGGGACCGCGTTGGACGAATTGCCCCCCAAGCTGCGTTCACTGGTGGTGCTGAAGGACGTCTACGGCCTGCCCCACGACGCCATCGCCGAAGAGCTCGGGATCTCGGTCCCGGCCGCCAAAGTGCGGTTGCACCGAGCCCGCCGCAAGCTGCGTGATCTGTTGTACGAAGAAGGAGCCGAAGCCAATGCGGTGTGACGAAGTCGCGGCGCTGCTGCCGGGCCTCGTCGACGGGGTCGACGAGTCGAACCTCGCGGTGGAGCGGCACGTGCAGCAGTGCCTCCGGTGCCAGACCGACCTCGTTCGGTACCGCAAGCTGGTGCGCAACCTCGAGCTCCTGCGTACCCGGTACATCGAGCCCAACCCCGGCCTCCTCGGGGACACGCTCGCGTTGCTCAGCGACGCGACCGAGCGCAATGCGATGCGCACGCTCGTCACCGGCCGCCGGCTCGCGTACGTCGGTGCGATCGGCGGCACCGTCGCAACCGCGGCGACCGCAGCTTCTCATCGCCCGGTCCCGCCGCCGCTCGTCCGTCGTGCGGCTCCTCGCCAGCTGAGGCGAGCCCCGGCCCACCGGGCGGTACCCTGAGGGTCCACTGCTATCCTCTCGGCCCGGCCCCCGCGCCCGGAGGGCAGTAGCTCAACTGGCAGAGCACCGGTCTCCAAAACCGGCGGTTGGGGGTTCGAGTCCCTCCTGCCCTGCGTGTACCCGAACCCGTGCGAGCGTTGCTCGCGCCGAGGCGACGCCCATGACTCAACCGATGAACCGACAAGCCAAGCGCATGATGGCGAAGCAGGGCACCGACAAGCCCCGTACGCCGGACAAGCGCGTCTTCCGCGCCGAAGCGCGAGCGCACGGGCCCGGTGCAGTACTACCGCGAGGTCATGGCGGAGCTGAAGAAGGTCGCCTGGCCGACGCGCTCCGAGGTCATCAATTCCCTCGATCGTCGTGATCATCGGCGTCGTGGTGATGGCCACGATCATCTTCGGGTTCGACTACTTCTCGCTCCGGGCCGTCGACTTCATCTTCGGCTGATGACCGACACCTTCGATCCCTCGAACAACCCGGAGTCCGGCAGCGGCACCCCGGAGTCTGGCGATGAGATGCAGCCCTTCGAGGCGCAGTTCACGAACGATTCGCCGGTCGCGACCGATGACGGCGTCGCGCCGGACGACGGCGGCGCGACCGATGACGGCGGCGCGACCGACACGCTGGCCGAGGCCGAGACCGACGCGGCGGAAACCGGCGCGGGCGCCGAGCTGCTCGAGGACGCCGAGGTCATCGAGATCGAGGAGATCCCGGAGTCGGAGCCGAGCCCGTACGACCGACCGGGTCGCTGGTACGTCGTGCACACCTACGCCGGCTACGAGAACAAGGTGAAGTCCAACCTCGCCAGCCGCGTCCGCTCGATGAACGTCGAGGACCGGATCTACGAGGTCGTCATCCCGATGGAAGACGTCATCGAGTTCAAGAACGGGCGCAAGGTCGTCGTGCAGAAGAAGGTCTTCCCCGGCTACCTGCTGGTGCGGATGGGCCTCGACGACGACGCCTGGTACGTCGTGCGCAACACGCCCGGGGTCACCGGGTTCGTCGGCAGCGGCGCCAAGCCCACCCACCTCTCGCGCAAGGAGGTCGAGGACATCCTCGGCACCGGCGAGAAGATCGAGGGCCCGGCCGCCGAGAAGAAGGTCCGGCCGCGGCTCGAGTACGAAGTCGCGGAGCAGGTGCGCGTCGTCACCGGTCCGTTCGCCGATTTCAACGGCGTGATCAGCGAGATCGACGTCGACCGCTCGAAGCTCAAGGTGCTCGTGAACATCTTCGGTCGCGAGACGCCGGTCGAGCTCGAATTCGCCGACGTCGCCAAGCTCTAGAACCACAGAAGGCAGAGAAGGAACAATGGCAAAGCGCAGGGTCGCGGCCGTCGTGAAGATCCAGATCCAGGCCGGCGCGGCGACACCCGCGCCGCCGGTCGGAACCGCGCTCGGTCCCCACGGCATCAACATCATGGACTTCTGCAAGGCGTACAACGCTGCGACGGAGTCCCAGCGGGGCACGGTGATCCCGGCCGAGATCACGATCTACGAGGACCGGACGTTCACGTTCGTCACCAAGACGCCGCCCACACCGGTGCTGCTGCGGCAGGCCGCGGGCATCGAGAAGGGCGCGCAGGCGCCGCGGCGGGAGACGGTCGCCACGGTCACCAAGGACCAGGTGCGCCAGATCGCCGAGACCAAGATGCCGGACCTCAACGCCATCGACATCGAAGGCGCGATGGCCCAGGTGGCCGGCACCGCCCGCTCGATGGGCATCGAAGTCGCCGGCTGAGGATCGCAAACGCGCCCGGTGGGAGGACCTCGCCCGCCGAACCGGCGCAACCGAACATCCGAGGGAGCTTGACGGAGACGAAGCCGACGCCGACCCGACACGCCGGTCGCGGAAGCGGAGTCGACCAGTCGAAAAGGAGCGCACATGCCCGGCAAGAAACTCACCGACGCGGCCCGCCGCTACGACCGCGAACGGCTGCACGAGCCGCAAGAGGCGTTCGACCTCGTGAAGCAGCTCTCGAACCGCAACTTCGACGAGACCGTCGAAGCGTCGTTCCGGCTCGGTGTCGATCCCCGCAAGGCCGACCAGATGCTGCGCGGCACCGTCTCGTTGCCCGCGGGCACCGGCAAGGACGTGCGCGTCGCGGTGTTCGCGGCCGGCGACGCCGCGCGCGAAGCCGAGGAGGCGGGCGCGGATGTCGTCGGCACCGACGACCTGGTCGACCGCATCCAGAAGGGCTTCGTCGACTTCGACGTCGCCATCGCCACCCCGGACCTCATGGGTCAGGTCGGCAAGTTGGGCCGCGTGCTGGGTCCGCGCGGCTTGATGCCGAACCCGAAGACGGGCACGGTCACGACCGACGTCGGCAAGACCGTCTCCGACTTCAAGGGCGGCAAGGTCGAGTACCGCACCGACCGCTACGGCAACGTCCAGGTCCCGCTGGGCAAGGTCAGCTTCCCCGTCGAGTCGCTCGTGAAGAACTACGGCGCGGTGCTCGACGAGATCGTCCGGGCCAAGCCCGCGGCCGCCAAGGGCAAGTACCTCAAGGCCGTGACCACGTCGTCGACGATGGGCCCGGGCGTGAAGATCGCGCCCGAGTCCCGCGTCGACGCGAGCTGATCGCCTTCACACGAAACCGAAGCGGAAGCGTTCGGTGCGGAACCGCAAGTTCGGCCACGGTTCGCCGGTCTTGCGGAACGGCAGCGCGAGCCCGTCGCGGTAGCTGCGTAGCGACGTCCACATCGGGTTGCGCTGCACGACGAGCTCGACCCGGCCGCGGCCGAGCATCTCGAGGAACCGCAGCGCTTCGTCCCGTCGGGTGAACGGCACGCGCTCCGGTCCGTACGCGATCTTGACGACCCGGTCGTCGATCTCGACCTCCACTCCCAGCCGCGCGTCGCGGCGGTGGGGAAGGACGACGAGTGCACTTGCGTCGCCGGCGGTCACCGTCACCGCCGGGCGGTCGAGGTGGGGCCAGTCCGAGGCGTCGAGCAGCTCCTCGATCTGGGCGACGAAGTCGCCGACCGCCGGCGTCAGCGGTGTGCTCACACCTTGATGAGGAGTCGGTAGTCGTACAGCTCGCGGTAGCCCATGCGGGCGTACGTGTTGCGGCCGAACGGCGACGCTTCGAGGGTGAGGACGTGTGCACCGCGGTCGAAGCCTTCGTTGGTCACGCGGCGCGTAACGGCGTCGCCGAGTCCGTGGCCGCGTGCGGCGTCCGCGCACGCGACCCACGCGACGTAGCCGTTCGGTTCGTCACCGAGCACGATCGACAGCGCGCCGGCGACGATCGTGCCGTCGTCGGCCTCGGCGATCGCAATCGCGATGTCGTCGGCGAGCAACGCGTCCGGATTGGCGAGCGTCGCCTCGAGCCAGTCCGCGGGAATCGCGAGGTGCGCGAACGCCTCCCCCGCGACGGACGCATACCCGCCAACATCATCGGCGGACTCGGCCAGGCGCACCCGAAAGCCCGCGGGATCCGCTCGCGTTTCCAAACGGGTTTCGCAGACCATCTCCGGAAGGGTCGCCATCTCGGCGAAGCCGCGTGCGGCGAGCACTTCGGTGATGTCGTCGTCGGCGCCGACGCGGGCGTACACGCACGCGGTGTGGCCGTCGGCGAAGAGAAACGCCTCGACCGCGTCGGCCCACGCCGTCGCATCGGTGCCGCCGGTCGCGGACTGCCGTCCGGTTCACCGGCCAGTCGAGGCTCGGCCGTGACGGCGACGACGCCGTCCTGGTCGAGGAGCCGGCCCGAGTAGAGACGGGGGAGCCACCGGTGGAAGTCGCAGAGGTTCGCGGTGCGCACGGTCGGCGAGGGTCGGCACGGGTCTGGATGCTACGATCACTGACCGCTAATCGAACGCCGAAGACCTCCGGTCTCGACACCCTGGTGTCAAGGCGAGGTAATGGGCAACCGCCCGCCGGACGAGGTGACCCCGGGAAGCGCAGGCCGTACGGTCGCGCGCCGCTCGCGTGGCATCTCGCCCGAGCCGGCACCGAGGGGATGACATGCCGACGAAAGCCGACGCCGACAGCGCGCAGCTCCAGCGCAAGGCGACCGTCATCGACGAGATCCGGACGCGCCTGAGCAGCGCGGACGCCGCCGTGCTCACTGAGTACCGCGGGTTGACGGTGAGCGAGATCGCGAACCTGCGCGCCGCGCTGCGACCCGCGGCGACCGACTACAAGATCTTCAAGAACACGCTCGCCCGCCGGGCCGCGACCGACGCCGGCCTGGCCGACCTCGTTGCCGAGCTCGAGGGTCCGGTTGCGATCGCGTTCGTCCGCCAGGAGGGCGGCGACGCCGTCACCGCGGCGAAGGCACTGCGCGACTTCGCCCGGGGCAACCCGAACCTCATCGTGAAGGGCGGCATCCTCGGCGACCGCCTGCTCACGACCAAGGACGTGGAGGCCCTCGCCGAGGTCCCGCCGCGCGACGAGCTGCTCGCTCGCCTCGCCGGTGGCTTCCAGGCGCCCCTCACCAAGGCGGCCGGCCTGTTCCAGGCCTTCACACGGAACTTCGCCTACGGCCTCAAGGCCTATGTGGACCAACGAGTCGAAGGCGGCGAAGCGTTGGTCACGGCAGAAGAACCTGCCCCAGCAGAAATCGAAACCGCGACAGCGGAAGCACCGGCGACGCCGTCAGGCGACGCCTCGGAGGAGTCACGAGAAGTTCCCGCGGCGCCAGCCGCCCCCACTTCTGGTGAGTCCGACAGTGCTGACGCGTCGAGCGAAACCGAATAACAGGAGCTAGATCCATGGCAACACCCAGCACCACTGAACTGCTCGACGTCTTCAAGAACATGACGGTGCTCGAGCTCAACGAGTTCCTCAAGGCCTTCGAGGAAGAGTTCGGCGTCACCGCCGCGGCTCCCGTGGCAGTTGCTGCCGCCGGGGCGCCCGCAGGTGGGGGCGGCGGCGAGGCCGTCGAGGAGAAGGACGAGTTCGACGTCATCCTGAACGCGGCCGGCGACAAGAAGATCCAGGTGATCAAGGTCGTCCGGGAGCTCACGAGCCTCGGCCTCAAGGAGGCCAAGGACCTCGTCGACGGCGCCCCCAAGCCTGTCCTCGAGAAGGTCTCGAAGGAAGACGCCGACAAGGGCAAGGCGAAGCTCGAGGAGGCCGGCGCCCAGGTCGAGGTCAAGTAAGCACCGGGATCGAGCCCGCCCGGGACCGGATTTTTCCGGTTTCGGGTGCCAGACCTGCCCACAAGTGCCCGACCTGTCCCAACAAGTGGTTGTCAGACGGCGGGTCCCGTCGTATCCTCCGCGCCATATTCGTGCGGTGGCCGACCCGATCGGTCGCGGCGCGCCACGGTGTTGGCAGCCAGCATGGCCTGGGGCTATGCTGGGCGGAGCCGTGTCTGCCTGCTCGTGCCTTTCGTGTTTCTCGACCCCTGACGACGCGCGCCCGGAACACCGGCGCGCGTCTCGGTGTTTCTCAAATTTCCCCGGCCGTGGCGCAGTCACCGGCGGCCGGTGCCCTACAGCGTGACCCACCCCGGATTGGAGTGACGTTGGCTCGTCTCGCGTCCCGTGAGCGTTTCTCGTTCTCGAAGTTGCGGGAGGTCAAAGACCTCCCGAATCTGATCGAAGTCCAGACCGACTCGTTCAATTGGTTCATCGAAGATGGTGTCGCCGAGGTGCTGCGCGACATCTCACCGATCGAGGACTTCACCGGCCAGCTCAAGCTCGAGCTGACCGACCACGTGTTCGACCCGCCGAAGCACTCCGAGGACGAGTGCCGCGAGCGCGACATGACCTACGCGTGGCCGCTGTTCGTCACCGCGCGCTTCATGAACGCGCAGACGGGCGAGATCAAGGAACAGACGGTCTTCATGGGGGACTTCCCGATGATGACCGCGCGCGGCACCTTCATCATCAACGGCACCGAGCGCATCGTCGTGTCGCAGCTCGTGCGTTCGCCGGGTGTCTACTTCGGTGTGACCCCCGACAAGACCGCGCCCGAGAAGGAAGTCGTCGACGCCAAGATGATCCCGAGCCGCGGTGCGTGGCTCGAGTTCGAGGTCGACAAGAAGGACGTCGTCTACGTCCGCATCGACCGCAAGCGCAAGCAGCCGGTCACGATCCTGCTCAAGGCGCTCGGCTTCGGTGAGACCGAAGACGAACTGCTGAACCTCATCACCGACGAGCACGGCCGCCCGTACGAGTCGATGCGCAACACGCTCGACAAGGACAACACCGCGACCGTCGACGAGGCGTTCATCGACATCTACCGCAAGCTGCGCCCCGGCGAGCCGCCCACGCCCGACTCGGCGCGTGCACTGCTCGAGAACCTGTTCTTCAACCCGAAGCGTTACGACCAGGCGAAGGTCGGCCGCCACAAGGTGTCGAAGAAGCTCTCGAAGGAGTACCCGGTGCTCGGCCTCGAGCGCTTCGAGCTCGAGATCCCCGACGCGAACGTCGAGAACCGCAGCGGCGATTTCACGCTCACCAAGGCCGACATCCTCGCGACGGTCTCGTACCTCGTGAAGCTGCACAACCGTGACGCCGGCTACTTCCCCGACGACATCGACCACTTCGGCAACCGCCGGGTGCGTACGGTCGGCGAGCTCATCCAGAACCAGTTGCGCGTCGGTCTGTCGCGCATGGAGCGCGTCGTGCGGGAACGCATGACGACCCAGGACGTCGAGGCGATCACGCCGCAGACGCTCATCAACATCCGGCCCGTGGTCGCGGCGATCAAGGAGTTCTTCGGCTCCTCGCAGCTGTCGCAGTTCATGGACCAGACGAACCCGCTCGCCGGGCTCACGCACAAGCGGCGCCTCTCGGCGCTCGGCCCCGGTGGCCTCTCGCGTGAGCGCGCCGGGTTCGAGGTGCGAGACGTGCACCCGAGCCACTACGGCCGCATGTGCCCGATCGAGACGCCGGAAGGCCCGAACATCGGTCTGATCGGTTACCTGTCGAGCTACGCGCGCATCAACCGGTTCGGCTTCATCGAGACGCCGTACCGGCGTGTCGAGAAGGGCCGCGTCACCGACGAGATCGTCTACCTCGCCGCCGACGACGAGGACGAGTACGTCATCGCGCAGGCGAACGCGAACGTCGACGAGTCCGGCCGTTTCCTCGACGAGCGCGTTCTCGTGCGTGCGGGTCGGGGCGAGATCGGATACGTGACCGCGGCCGAGGTCGACTACATGGACGTGTCGCCGAAGCAGATCGTCTCGGTCGCCACCGCGCTCATCCCGTTCCTCGAGCACGACGACGCCAACCGCGCGCTCATGGGCGCGAACATGCAACGGCAGGCCGTGCCGCTCCTGCGCGCGACCGCGCCGTACATCGGTACCGGTGTCGAAGCGCGTGCCGCACGCGACGCGGGCGACGTGCTCCTCGCGCGGGAAGAGGGCACCGTCACCGACGTGTCCGGCGACACCGTCACCGTCGAGTACAAGACCGGTGGTCGCGTCACCCACCCGCTCGCCAAGTTCCGGCGATCGAACCAGGGCACGTGCATCAACCAGAAGCCGATCGTGTACGAGGGGCTGCAGGTGAAGAAGGGCGACGTCCTCGCGGACGGTCCTTCCACGCACCTCGGCGAGCTCGCGCTCGGCAAGAACCTGCTCGTGGCGTTCATGCCCTGGAAGGGTCACAACTTCGAGGACGCAATCGTCATCTCCGAGCGCCTCGTCAAGGACGACGTGCTCACGTCGATCCACATCGAAGAGCACGAGATCGACGCGCGCGACACGAAGCTCGGTGCCGAGGAGATCACGCGCGACATCCCGAACCTCTCCGAGGACATCCTCAAGGACCTCGACGAGCGCGGCATCATCCGCGTCGGCGCCGAAGTCGGCGCCGGTGACATCCTCGTCGGCAAGGTCACGCCCAAGGGCGAGACCGAGCTGACCCCCGAAGAGCGTCTCCTCCGCGCCATCTTCGGTGAGAAGGCGCGCGAGGTGCGTGACACCAGCCTCAAGGTGCCGCACGGCGAGAGCGGCAAGGTGATCGACGTCCGCGTGTTCTCACGCGAAGACGGTCACGAGCTCCCGCCGGGCGTCAACCAGCTGGTGCGCGTGTATGTCGCGCAGAAGCGCAAGATCAGCGAAGGCGACAAGCTCGCCGGTCGCCACGGCAACAAGGGCGTCATCGCCAAGATCCTCCCGATCGAGGACATGCCGTACCTCGCCGACGGATCGTCGGTCGACATCGTGCTCAACCCGCTCGGTGTTCCCAGCCGCATGAACGTCGGTCAGGTCCTCGAGGCCCACCTCGGGTACGCGGCGCGTCACGGCTGGACCGAAGACAAGCCCCGCCCGCTGTCACCGAACAAGACGCGGACGATCACCGAGCCCGCGGTCTGGATCAACACCCCGGTGTTCGACGGTGCCCACTGGGACGAAGTCGAGCAGTCGGGTGCGCACAAGACGATCCAGCAGCTGTTCGAGAACCTCAACCCCGACGGCGCCGACGGATCGCATCTGATCGGCCCCGATGGCAAGGCGCAGTTGTTCGACGGTCGCACCGGCGAGCCCTACGACCGTGCCGTCACCGTCGGTTACATGTACATCTTGAAGCTGTCGCACCTCGTGGACGACAAGATCCACGCGCGGTCGACGGGCCCGTACTCGATGATCACGCAGCAGCCCCTCGGTGGGAAGGCGCAGTTCGGTGGTCAGCGATTCGGTGAGATGGAGGTGTGGGCGCTCGAGGCGTACGGCTCGGCCTACGCGCTGCAGGAGATCCTCACCATCAAGTCCGACGACGTCCTCGGCCGCGTGAAGGTGTACGAGGCGATCGTCAAGGGCGAGAACATCCCCGAACCGGGAATCCCGGAGTCCTTCAAGGTGCTCATCAAGGAGATGCAGGCGCTCTGCCTCAACGTCCGCGTGATGAACGAGGCCGGCGAGCAGATCGAGATCCGCGAGCTCGACGAAGACGCCTTCCGCACCACCGAATCGCTCGGCATCGACCTGTCGCGACCCGAACGGGGCACCGACGAGGAAGACGCGGCCCGAGCCAGCACTGCACCTGCTCGCTTCTGAGCAATAGAGGAGCCATCACGTGTTCGACGTGAACGAGAGCCACCGGCTCACCATCAATTTGGCGACTGCGGGCGACATCCTCACCTGGTCCAACGGTGAGGTGAAGAAGCCCGAGACGATCAACTACCGCACGCTCAAGCCCGAGAAGGACGGACTCTTCTGCGAGAAGATCTTCGGTCCGACCAAGGACTGGGAGTGCTACTGCGGGAAGTACAAGCGCGTCCGCTTCAAGGGCATCATCTGTGAGCGGTGTGGCGTCGAGGTCACGCGCTCCAAGGTGCGGCGCGAGCGCATGGGCCACATCCAGCTCGCGGCGCCGGTCACGCACATCTGGTACTTCAAGGGTGTGCCGAGCCGGCTCGGTTACCTGCTCGACATCGCACCGAAGTCGCTCGAGAAGGTCATCTACTTCGCGGCCCACCTCATCACGTGGGTCGACACCGAGCGTCTGCACAAGGATCTGCCCTCGCTCGAGGCGGAGATGCGCGCGGAGGTGGACGAGCTCGAGCGCGAGCGCGACCTGAAGATGCGCGAGCGCGACGAGGAGTACATCAAGGACCTCGAGGAGCTCGAGGGCCGCGGCGCGAAGAAGAACGAGCTCGAGCGCTCCGAGAAGGCCAAGAACAAGGACTTCGAGGACATCCGGCTCCGGTACGAAGAGGAGATCGGTCACCTCAAGCTCGTGTGGGACACGCTGCGGACGCTGAAGCCGAAGCAGCTCATCGACGACGAGCGGGTGTGGCGCGAGCTCACGGACCGCTACCACGAGTACTTCGCGGGTGGCATGGGCGCGGAGGCCGTCAAGGACCTCGTGTCGCGCCTCGACCTCGAAGTGGTCGAGACGGAGCTCAAGGAGACCATCGCCACCGCGAAGGGTCAGCGCAAGGCGAAGTCGATCAAGCGGCTCAAGGTCGTCTCCGCGTTCAACCGGCGCGACGACAACGGCCGCGCGGTCAACTCGCCGATGGGCATGATCCTCGACGTCGTCCCGGTGATCCCGCCGGACCTGCGTCCGATGGTGCAGCTGGACGGTGGCCGCTTCGCGACCTCCGACCTCAACGACTTGTACCGGCGCGTGATCAACCGCAACAACCGCTTGAAGCGACTGCTCGATCTCGGTGCGCCCGAGATCATCATCAACAACGAGAAGCGGATGCTCCAGGAGGCCGTCGACGCGCTGTTCGACAACGGCCGCCGGGGCCGGCCTGTCACGGGGCCGGGCAACCGCGCGCTCAAGTCGCTCTCCGACATGTTGAAGGGCAAGCAGGGCCGTTTCCGTCAGAACCTGCTCGGCAAGCGCGTCGACTACTCGGGCCGTTCGGTGATCGTCGCGGGTCCGCAGCTCGCGTTGCGGCAGTGCGGTCTGCCGAAGCTGATGGCGCTCGAGCTGTTCAAGCCGTTTGTCATGAAGCGGCTCGTCGACCTCGAGTACGCGCAGAACATCAAGTCCGCGAAGCGGATGGTGGAGCGCGCGCGCCCGCAGGTCTGGGACGTGCTCGAAGAGGTCATCAAGGAGCACCCGGTGTTCCTGAACCGGGCCCCAACGCTGCACCGCTTGGGCATCCAGGCGTTCGAGCCGGTGCTCGTCGAGGGCAAGGCGATCCAGATCCACCCGCTCGTGTGCGCGGCGTTCAACGCCGACTTCGACGGTGACCAGATGGCCGTGCACCTGCCGCTGTCCGCGGAGGCGCAGGCCGAAGCGCGGCTGCTCATGCTGTCGGCGCACAACATCTTGTCGCCGGCGTCGGGTCGCCCGATCGCGGTGCCGAGCCAGGACATGGTCATCGGTGTCTACTACCTCAGCGAGGTGGTCGACGGGCTGAAGGGCGAAGGACGCGTGTTCACGTCCCTCGACGAGGCCTACGCCGCGTACGAAGAGCGCTTCGGTGGTGACGGCGAGACGCTGTCGGCCCACACGAAGATCAAGGTGCGCATGCCGGTCGGCAAGTTCCCGGCGGATCGCTTCCCGCGTCCGCTCGAGGACGGCACGCGCCAGAGCATCGTCTTGCGTGAATACGGAGGCGACAGCGGAGCGAAGCGGAGCGCGGAGGCGACCAATGGAAACGGCACCAACGGCTCGACCGAGGTGCTCGTCGAGACGTCGCTCGGTCGCCTGCTGCTGAACTCGGCGTTCCCCGACGACTTCCCGTTCGTCGACCGCGTCATGCGCAAGCGCGACGTGACCGAAGTGGTGGGCGAGCTCGTCGTGAACTACGACAAGGCCGTCGTGGCGAACAGCCTCGACCTGTTGAAGGCACTCGGCTTCGAGTGGTCGACGCGTGCCGGTCTGACGATCTCGATCGCAGACGTCACGACGCCGCCGCAGAAGGCGGGGCTCCTCGAGAAGTTCGAAGGCGAAGCGACCAAGGTCGAGAGCCAGTTCGAACGCGGCATCATCACCGACGACGAGCGGCGCCAGCAGGAGATCGAGATCTGGACCGACGCCACCAACCAGGTGACGCGGGCCATGCAGGACATGCTGGCGCAATCGCCGTTCAACCCGATCGACATGATGGTCGGTTCGGGTGCTCGTGGAAACGTCATGCAGGTTCGTCAGATCGCCGGTATGCGCGGTCTGGTCGCGAACCCGCGCGGTGAGATCATCCCTCGCCCGATCAAGTCCAACTTCCGTGAAGGTCTGGACGTGCTCGAGTACTTCATCTCGACGCACGGCGCCCGCAAGGGCCTCGCCGACACCGCCCTTCGCACCGCGGACTCGGGCTACCTGACGCGCCGTCTCGTCGACGTCGCGCAGGAACTGATCATCCGCGAGGAAGAGTGCGAGTCGACCCGAGGCATCTGGGTCGAGGGTGTCGAGCCCGGACCGGAAGCGTGGCGCCTGCTCGAGACGAGCTTGCTCGGTCGTTCCTTGGCCGAGGACGTGACGCTCACCGACGGCACGGTCGTGCCCCGCAACACGGAAGTCGACGACGACGTCATGCGTCTGCTCGCCGACGACCCCGGCTTCAACCGGTTGCGGGTACGCACGGTGCTCACCTGCGAGACGGTGTCGGGCGTGTGTGCGCGGTGCTACGGCCGCATGCTCGCGACCGGCAAGCCCGGCGACCTCGGTGAGGCCATCGGCATCGTCGCCGCGCAGTCCATCGGTGAGCCCGGTACGCAGCTCACCATGCGGACGTTCCACACCGGTGGTGTTGCCGGCGAGGACATCACGCACGGTCTGCCGCGTGTCGTCGAGTTGTTCGAAGCCCGTACGCCGAAGAGCGCGTCGCTCATGGCGGATGTGTCGGGTGTCGTGCGCCTGGGCGAGAACGAGAAGGGCGAGAAGGTCATCACGATCGTCACCGACGAAGGCGACGAAGTCGAGTACGCGGTTTCCCGCCGTGCGCACGTGGTCGTGCGCGACGGTCAGGACGTCACGGCCGGCGATCGTCTGGTCGGCGACGAGAAGAGCCCGCTCGACCCGAAGAAGCTGCTCGAGATCAAGGGTGTGCGGGAGACGCAGCAGTACCTCGTCGACGAGGTGCAGCGGGTCTACCGCGACCAGGGTGTGTCGATCCACGACAAGCACATCGAGGTGATCGTTCGCCAGATGCTGCGGCGCGTGACCGTTTCGGAACCGGGGGACAGCAAGTTCCTCCCGGGCGAGAAGGTCGACGCCCGGCGTTACGCGGAGGAGAACCGCTCGCTCGTCGAGGACAGCAAGCGTCCGGCCGAAGGCCGGCCCGAGCTCATGGGAATCACGAAGGCGTCGCTCGCGACCGACTCGTGGCTCTCGGCGGCATCGTTCCAGGAGACCACTCGGGTGCTCACCGAAGCGGCCATCGAAGGTCGCTCCGACGGGCTCGAGGGCCTCAAGGAGAACGTCATCATCGGGAAGCTCATCCCGGCGGGAACCGGTATGCCGCTCTACCGCGACATCCGGACCCACGCACCCGACTACGAGCCGCTGCCGTTCTACACGTCGGAGGCCGAAGAGGAGATGGACCTCGCCACGTGGTTGCGCGAAGCCTCGAGCTCGCGCCCCGCGGGTGAGGTCGCCGACATCGGCATCCTTGCGGGTGGCGGCGCCGAGCTGGGTGGCAGCGACGACGGGTTCGACACGATCGTCCAGGCCGTGGCCGACCCCGAGCCTGACACCGGATCGGAACCGGAACCCGACGCAGCCGACGCGAATTCGCTCGGCGACGGCGGGCAGACGGCCTCCGCCGGCGAGTAGCAAGCACCGACACGAGAACCGGCGTGACCGGCGTGGGACAGACCCTCGCTGGCCACGCCGGTTCCGCGTCCGCAGCCGACGCGGACTCGGACGCGCTCGCCACGTCCATCCCGCGAGTCGCGCGCGTCTGGGCGGACACCGGCCCGGACGACGACCTGCACCGTCGCATCGACGGGTCCGTCGTGTTCGTCGACATCTCCGGGTTCACGAAGATGTCGGAGCGTCTCGCCCGCTTCGGAAACGTCGGCGCCGAGCACGTCACCGAGGTCATCGGATCGCGGTTCAGCCGGCTGCTCACCGACGCGTACGACCACGGCGCGACGCTGCTCAAGTTCGGCGGCGACGCGCTGCTCCTCTTCTTCTCCGGCGACGCGCACGAGCGCGCCGCGGTCGCGGCCGCGTACGAGATGCGCAACACACTGCGTCAGATCGCGACCGTCGCCACTGATGCCGGCACGGTCATCCTGCGCATGACCGTGGGCGTCCACAGCGGGCCGTTCGACTTCTTCCTTGTCGGCGGTTCGCACCGCGAGCTCATCGTCGCGGGACCGACTGCGAGCGCGGCGGTCGCGATCGAAGGCGCGGCGCGCACGGGTCAGATCGTCATCGGACCCGCGACGGCCGCCGCGCTCCCGGCCGCGAACGTGGGCACGCCGACCGGCCCCGGCTTCGCGCTGCGCGGCGCGATCGCCGAGCCCCGGCCCGGCGCCGTCGTGCTCCCGGAGGTCGATCGGGATCTGCGCCCGCTCGTGCCGGTCGCGCTCCGCGAGGTGCTGGGCGGCCCCGAGGGGCGGTCGGAGCACCGCCGCGTGACTGTCGCGTTCCTGCACTTCACCGGGTTGGACGCACTCGTCGCCCGATCACCCGACGCGGCGGCAGCCGGCCTCGACGAGCTGGTGCGCATCGTCCAAGAAGCGATCGACCCGCGCGGCGTCTGCTTCCTCGCGACCGATGTCGACGCCGACGGCGGGAAGATCATCCTCACCGCGGGTGCGCCGCTCGGGTCCGGCGAAGACGAAGAGCAGATGCTGCTCGCGTTGCGCGAGATCGTCGAACGGCAACCGTCGCTCCCGTTGCAGATCGGCGTGAACGCGGGGCCCGTGTTCGCGGGCGACATCGGCACCACCTTCCGCAGGAACTACACGGTGATGGGCGACGCGGTGAACCTCGCCGCGCGCGTCATGGCCCGCGCGCAGCACGGGCAGCTCCTCGCGACTGCTTCAGTGCTCGACAGCTCTCGCACCCTGTTCGAGACCGACGCGCTCGAGCCGTTCTTCGTCAAAGGCAAGCGCCGACCGGTCACGGCGTTCTCGGTCGGGCCCGCGCGGGGTGTGCGCGCGGAAGTGGCCGGCGCGGAGCTGCCGCTCGTCGGCCGCGACGAGGATCTCGCGCGCGTCGTACCGGTCATCGACGGGCTCACGTCGGGGCGGGGCGGCGTGATCGAGATCGTCGGCGACCCCGGTGCGGGCAAGTCCCGGTTCTTCAGCGAGATCGAGCGCCGCGCGGCCGGCATACCGGTGCGCACCGCGCAGTGCCGCTTGTACCAGGCCGCCACGCCGTACTTCCCGATCGGGCAGCTGCTCGAAGGGATCATCGGCGTTCCAGCCGGTTCCGACGAAGCGGCGACGCGCCTCGAACAGGTCGTGTCGGTCGCCGCGCCCCGACTACGGCCGTGGCTTCCGCTCATCGGCATCCCGCTCGGCCTCGAGCTCGCCGACACGGAGGAGGTCGCGCAGCTCGACGAGTCCTTCCGCAAGCAGCGCCTCGAAGACGCGGTGATCGAGCTGCTCGCGGTGCTGCTCAACGAACCGACCATCCTCTGCTTCGAGGACACACACTGGATGGACGACTCCTCGGGAGATCTCGTTCGCGCGCTCGCCGCGCGCGGCTTCGGACCAGCCGTGGCTCGTGTGCCTCACGAGGCGGCGGGTGGCGACCGGTTTCGTGCTCGACCCTTCTGAGGGTGGCCAGCGGGTCGTCCTCGAGCCACTCGGCCGGGCCGCGACGGCGCTGCTCGTGGCCGCGGCGACGACGTCCGCGCCGCTGCCGCAGCACGTGGCCGACGAGCTGGTCGATCGGGCCGACGGCAACCCGTTGTTCCTCCTCGAGCTGCTCAGTGCCCTCCGCGAAGGCGGCGACATCTCCTCGATGCCCAGCACGATCGAGGGTCTGATCTCGGCGCGCGTCGATCGCCTGGCCGCCGAGGACCGGGCGCGGCTGCGGCGCGTCGCGGTACTCGGTGCGGGCTTCCACGGCGACTACCTCGGTGCCGTCGATGCCGACGACGTGCCGATCGAACAGACGCTCTCGCGACTGACCGAATTCCTCGCGTCCGACGCGACCGGGTGGGTGACTTTCCGCCACGCCCTCGTGCGCGATGTCGCGTACGCGGGCCTTCCGTACCGGACGCGCCAACGTCTCCACGGCCAAGTCGCCGACTCGATGCTCGCCAATGCCGACGACGAGGAGAGCGACGCCGCGCTGCTCTCCCTGCACTTCTTCCACGCGCAGCGTTACGAGGAGACGTGGCGTTACGCCCGCGTCGCGGCCGATGCCGCGCGCGATGTCTACGCGAACGTGGAAGCCGCGAAGTTGTACGGCCGGGCGCTGGAAGCGGCGCGCAATTGCGGCGACGCCTCCGACGACGAGCGCGCGATCGTCCTGGAGGCGTTGGGTGACGTGCAGGACCGCGGTGGGATGTACGCCGAGTCCCGTGCCGCCTATGCCGCAACGCGAAAGCTCCTCGCGGGCGACGCGACCGCGACGGGCCGCGTGTTGCTGAAGGAGGCGTTCGTCGCCGAACGACGGGGCCGGTACGCGGAAGCGGTCCGCGCCATCCACCGGGCCGAGCGGATCCTCGACGGCGTCGTCAGCCCCGACGCCGATCGGTTCGCGCGCGCAGCTCCTGGTGTGGCTGGCCGCGATTCGCGCCAACCA
This sequence comes from uncultured Actinomycetes bacterium, assembly GCA_963745645.1. Lineage (GTDB taxonomy): Bacteria > Actinomycetota > Acidimicrobiia > IMCC26256 > PALSA-610 > CAVUFH01. The sequence goes on along the minus strand of CAVUYD010000008.1, from coordinate 282,873 downwards.
AGGGTTGATGGCGCGTGCGATCGTCGCCGCGCGCGACGGTGTCGCGCACGCCGAGATCGCCGGCGACGACGAGGCGCGCGCCCGAGGACTCCTCGTCCTCGACTTCGCGGAGGAGGCGTCGGGAAGGGCACCCGATTGGCAACGCACCGCGGACGCACTCGAGATCTACACGCGGCTCGGCGACCTCGGCGGCGAAGCGACCGCGTCGAACCTGCTGGGCGCGGCCGCGTACTACGAAGGCCGCTGGGGCGACACGCTCGAGTGGTACACGCGGGCCCGCATCGCGCGTGCGAAGCACGGCGACCCGGTGAACGTCGCCCTCGCCGACTCCAACATCGCCGAGATCCTCGCCGACCAGGGGCGGCTTGCCGAAGCCGACGAACTGCTCGCGGATGCCGTCATGACGTGGGGCGCCGCCGACGACCCGTGGGGCGTGGCGGTCGCCCAGCGCGCCCGCGGGATCATCGCCGCCCGTTCCGGACGCTTCGGCGATGCCGAAACCCTGCTCGAGACCGCCCGGGCCACGCTCGACCGCATCGGTGCCAAGCTCGACGTCGCCGCGACCGACCTCGCGATCGCCGACCTGTGCGTGCGGCGTGAGGACGGTGCCACCGCGCTCGAGGTGCTGGACCGCGCGGCCGCGACGTCCGGCGCATCCGATCATCTCGGACCCGCGCTCCACCGGTTGCGAGGTCTCGCGCACGCCGAGACCGGCGCCGCCGCCGAGGCACGCGCGGAGCTCGAGGCCGCACTGACGATGGCGCGAGAACAGCGCAACGACTACGAGACCGCGCTCGCGCTCGAGGTCATCGACCAGGCCGGTCCGGCGCTCGGGATCCCGGCGTCCGCGGACCAACGCGTCGAGGCGGCGGAGATACTCCGCCGCCTCGACGTGGTCTCGGTTCCCGGCTACCCGATCCCGTCGGGCGCCGAGGACAGTGCAACCGGCCCGATCACCGGAACCTGACGTTCGGATCCGCGGTGAACTTCACGAAGTAGAACGTGCCGCCCTTGAGCGTCGGGGCGATGATCTTGCAAGGCAGCACCTCGTTCTTCGTGATGAAGTTCCAGATGCAGCTGCGCGTCACCTTCACGCCGTCGATGTAGACCGCGGCCTTCAGGAACGGCGTCGAGACGTTCGGCGCCGTCGTCACGGCCAACGACGCGGTTCCCGCCCCCACGTTCGTGTTGAACAAGACGTCGTAGGCGGTCACGCAGTTCACGCCGGCACAGCCACCCGGGGGCGTTGCCGCGGGCCGGATCCCGACGGTGTCGTTGATCCCCTGCACGACCAGGTTGGCAGTCGACTTGGCGCCGTCGGCCGAGGTCAGGTTGCAGTTCGCGGTCGCGGTGCAGTTGGCGGTCGAGGTCGCGACCTGGACCGTGACGCAGTCGCTCGCGCTCCCCGTCCCGCCGACGTCGGAGCCGGTGGCCGTCACGCAGATGTTGTGGTTGCCGCTCGCCAGCGTCACCGACGTCGTCCAGGTGACGGACGCCGGACCACCCTGCGGAAGGCGTCGGCACGATGTTGGCGGGCGGGATCGGAACCGCCGCCCCGCCGTCGACCGAGATCGAGAGCGCGGAGAGCGTGGAACCGACCTGCTGGCCGATGACGTCGTCGAGCACCGACAAGTCGGTCACCTGCGTGCAGCTGCTGCCGGGTCCGCCGAGCGCGGCCACCGCGCTCATCGGGATCGGACCGGTCGTGCACGATCCGGAACCGATCGCGAACGCCCGGACTGTGGTGCCACTCGGTACGGCCGGCAGGGTGCCGCCCGACGTGTCGGCCCCGTCCGACAAGAAGACGAGCGTCTTCGTCGACGCAGCCGCCGCGTCGGACAGGACGGTGTTGGCCGCCGTCACACCGGCCACGTAGCTCGTGCCGCCGCCGGAGACGAGCGTCGCGACCGCGCCGTCGATGTTCGGCCCGGGCGCGGTGAGCACCTGCGTGCCCTCCGCGGGATCGACGTCGAGCGCGCTGCCGACGTTGCTGAACTTCACGACCCCGGAGTTGAGGACCGGCGAGAGCGCCCCGGTCGCCTGGGCGTTGACGGACGAGACCGCCGCCTTCTCACACGTCAACGTGGAGTCGGTGCCTTCCACCCCGTCGCAGTCGACACCGGCCGAGTCGGCCGTGCTGCCCGACACGTCGACCACGTACACGACGGTGTTGTTCTTGAGCGCCGGTGCTGCACCGACGGCGGCGGTGCCACTGACGGTCGTGGCCCCGGCCTGGAGGATCGCGCCCGAAGCCGGGCTCGTGATCTCCGCCGATATCGAAGTGCCGCCGGGCAACGAGCCCGAATCGGCCAGGGCCGGCGCCGACACCAGAAGTGTCGCGCAGACCGCGAAAATCCCTGCAGCCCGTAACATGAATGCCTCCCGCACCAAGGTTCCCAGAGCCCGAGCGCGAAAACCACGCCCCGCACGCGCGCACCGTAGTCGTCTTCTCGCTCCGTGGCCAGGCGGTGCGTCCGCTGTCTCACCCGGGAGACGCGCCTGCTATCCTGGCGACCCGGCTCCGACGCGGTTTCGCGAGCCGAGACCGCCCGAGGCAGGTTCCCTTCCTCGGCAAGCCCGACGAAATTCGCGAAGGATTCACGCGTGCCCACGATTGCCCAGCTCGTCCGCCACGGACGGGAGACCAAGCGGGACAAGTCGAAGACCCCCGCCCTGAAGGGTTCGCCCCAGCGGCGCGGCGTCTGCACGCGCGTCTACACCACGACCCCCAAGAAGCCGAACTCCGCCCTGCGCAAGGTCGCACGCGTCCGGCTCACCTCCGGTATCGAGGTCACCGCGTACATCCCGGGCATCGGCCACAACCTGCAGGAGCACTCGATCGTGCTCGTGCGTGGCGGCCGGGTGAAGGACCTGCCGGGCGTTCGCTACAAGATCATCCGCGGTGCACTCGACGCGTCGGGCGTCGCGAACCGCAAGCAAGCGCGCAGCCGCTACGGCGCCAAGAGGGATTCCTGAGATGCCGCGGAAAGGTCCCGCCGTTCGCCGCGAGCTGATGCCCGACCCGATCTACCGGTCGGTCGTGGTCACCCAGCTCGTGAACAAGGTCTTGCTCTCGGGCAAGCGTTCGACCTCCGAGCACATCGTCTACCGCGCGCTCGACGAGATCAGCCGCAAGACGAACGGCGATCCCGTCGCGGTGTTGAAGCGCGCGGTCGAGAACGTCCGGCCGCAGCTCGAGGTGAAGAGCCGGCGCGTCGGTGGTGCGACGTACCAGGTCCCCACGGAGGTCCGGCCCCGCCGGGCCACCACGCTCGCGATCCGTTGGATCGTCGGCTACTCGCGCCAACGGCGGGAGAAGACGATGTCCGAGCGCCTCGCGGGTGAACTGCTGGACGCGAGCAACGGCATCGGCGCCGCGATCAAGCGGCGCGAGGACCTCCAGAAGATGGCCGAGTCGAACAAGGCCTTCGCGCACTACCGCTGGTAGGAGCGCTTCGAAATCCGCACGGGGGACCGAAGAGAACGCACATGATGATTCGAGCAGTGACACGGAGGGCGTCGGAACGCTGAGCGCGAACTGACGCCGCAGCGGGTTCGACCCGCCCTCCGACCGGGCCCGAGTGCCCGGTCGCTTGCTGCCCTCCCCCGACGAGAAAGCACTCACGCAATGGCACGCGATTTTCCTCTCGACAAGACCCGCAACATCGGGATCATGGCCCACATCGACGCGGGCAAGACCACGACGACCGAACGCGTCCTCTATTACACGGGCCGCACGTACAAGATCGGTGAGGTGCACGAAGGCGCCGCGGTCATGGACCACATGGTCCAAGAGCAAGAGCGCGGCATCACGATCACGTCCGCGGCAACCACCGCCCAGTGGCGCGACTGCCAGATCAACATCCTCGACACGCCCGGCCACGTCGACTTCACGGTCGAGGTCGAGCGGTCGTTGCGCGTCCTCGACGGCGCGGTCGCGGTGTTCGACGCGGTCGCGGGTGTCGAACCGCAGAGCGAGACGGTGTGGCGGCAGGCGAACCGGTACAACGTGCCGCGGTTCTGCTTCGTCAACAAGATGGACCGCGTCGGTGCCGACTTCCGTCGCTGCGTCGAGATGATCCGCGACCGTCTCGACGCGAACCCGGCCGTCGTCCAGCTCCCGATCGGTGCGGAGAGCGAGTTCCGCGGCGTCATCGACCTGGTCGAGATGAAGGCTTTGGTGTGGCCGCTCGACGACGACAGCGAAGGCGCGAAGTTCGAGAGCATCGACATCCCCGCGGACATGCAAGAAGAAGCCGACGCCGCTCGCTTGCAGCTGCTCGAGACGATCGCGCACGTCGACGACCACCTCATGGAGAAGTACCTCTCCGACGAGCCGCTCACCCCGGACGAGGTGCGGCACGCGATCCGCATCGGAGCGCTCGCACAGGAGTTCGTGCCCGTGCTCTGCGGTTCGGCGTTCAAGAACAAGGGCGTGCAGCCCATGCTCGACGCCGTCGTCGACTACCTGCCGTCGCCGCTCGACATCCCGCCGACCAAGGGCACCGACCCGAAGAACGACGAGCAGATCGAGCGCAAGCCCAGCGAGGACGAGCCCTTCTCCGCGCTCGCGTTCAAGATCGTCGCCGATCCCTACGGCAAGCTCACGTACTTCCGCATCTACTCCGGGAAGATCGAGAAGGGTTCCGAGGTCTACAACACGACCAAGGACCGGCGCGAACGGATCGGTCGCATCCTGCGCATGCACGCGAACCAGCGCGAGGACATCGAGGTCGCGTACGCCGGCGACATCGTCGCCGGTCTCGGCTTCAAGCAGACCACCACCGGTGACACGTTGAGCGAGCGCGCGCACCCGATCGTGCTCGAGAAGTTGGAGTTCCCCGAGCCCGTCATCTCCGTCGCGATCGAGCCCAAGACCAAGCAGGACCAGGACAAGCTGGGCAAGGCCCTGGGCTCGCTCTCGGACGAAGACCCGACGTTCCGCGTCAACACCGACGAAGAGACGGGTCAGACCATCATCCGCGGCATGGGCGAGCTCCACCTCGAGGTGCTCGTCGACCGCATGATGCGCGAGTTCAACGTCGAGGCCCACGTCGGCAAGCCCCAGGTCGCCTACCGCGAGACCATCACGGTGCCGGTCGAGAAGGTCGAGCAGCGGTACGTGCGCCAGACCGGTGGCCGGGGTCAGTACGGCCACGTCGTCATCAGCCTCGAGCCGACCGGCCAGGGCGGTGGCTACGAGTTTGTCGACGAGATCAGCGGCGGCGTCATCCCGCGAGTACATCCCCGCAGTCGACGCCGGCATCCAGGAGGCGATGGAAGGCGGCGTGATCGCCGGCTACCCGCTCGTCGACATCCGCGTGCGGTTGACGTACGGCTCGTACCACGACGTCGACAGTTCCGAGATGGCATTCAAGATCGCCGGTTCGATGGCGCTCAAGGAAGGCGTGAAGAAGGCCCGTCCCGCGCTGCTCGAGCCGGTGATGGAGGTCGAGGTCGTGACGCCCGAGGACTACATGGGTGACGTGATCGGTGACCTCAACTCTCGGCGCGGCCAGGTGGAGGGCATGGAGCAACGCGGCAGCGCGCAGGTGATCCGTGCTCGGGTCCCGTTGGCGCAGATGTTCGGGTATGTTGGGGACCTTCGGTCCCGCACCCAAGGGCGCGCGACCTACACGATGCAGTTCGACTCCTACCAGCAAGTTCCGGAGTCGATCGCGCAGGAGATCATCGCCCGAGTCCGCGGCGAATGACCGCACCAGGCACTGCACAAAGATCTTTGACACGAGGAGCAACGTAGTAATGGCGAAGGAGAAGTTCGAGCGCAACAAGCCGCACTTGAACATCGGGACCATTGGTCACATCGACCACGGCAAGACGACGTTGACGGCCGCGATCACGAAGGTGCTCTCGGACCGGAATCCTGGTGTCCACTTCACCAAGTTCGACGAGATCGACAAGGCGCCGGAAGAGAAGGCGCGCGGCATCACGATCTCGATCGCGCACGTGGAGTACGAGACGGAGAACCGTCACTACGCGCACGTCGACTGCCCGGGTCACGCCGACTACATCAAGAACATGATCACCGGTGCGGCGCAGATGGATGGTGCGATCCTCGTGGTCGCGGCGACCGATGGTCCGATGCCGCAGACGCGTGAGCACGTGTTGCTCGCGCGGCAGGTCGGTGTGCCGTCGATCGTGGTCGCGTTGAACAAGGCCGACATGGTCGACGACGAGGAGATCCTGGAGCTGGTCGAGCTCGAGGTGCGGGAGCTCCTCAACGAGTACGAGTTTCCCGGCGACGACACGCCCGTCATCCGGGTCTCGGCGCTCAAGGCGCTCGAGGGTGACGAGAAGTGGGCCGAGAGCATCGTCGAGCTCATGAACGCGGTCGACACGTTCCTGCCGGAGCCGACGCGCGACATCGACAAGCCGTTCCTGATGCCGATCGAGGACGTGTTCACGATCACCGGTCGCGGCACCGTCGTGACCGGTCGCGTCGAGCGCGGTCAGGTCAAGGTCGGCGAGGAGATCGAGATCATCGGTCTCCGTCCCACGACCAAGACCACGTGCACGGGCGTCGAGATGTTCCGCAAGCTGCTCGACGAGGGCCGCGCCGGCGACAACATCGGTGCGCTGCTGCGGGGCACGAAGAAGGAAGACGTCGAGCGGGGCCAGGTCCTGTCGAAGCCGGGTGCGATCACGCCGCACACGAACTTCACCGCGCAGGTGTACATCCTGACGAAAGAAGAGGGCGGGCGGCACACGCCGTTCTTCTCGAACTACCACCCGCAGTTCTATTTCCGCACCACCGACGTGACCGGCACGGTCGTGCTCCCCGAGGGCACCGAGATGGTCATGCCCGGCGACAACACCGAGATGGTGGTCGAGTTGGGCAAGCCCATCGCGATGGACGAAGGTCTGCGGTTCGCCATCCGTGAGGGTGGCCGTACCGTCGGTTCCGGCCGCGTCGTCAAGATCGAGAAGTAGGGACTTCGTGGCAGGCAACACTGGGCAGAAGATCCGCATCCGGCTGAAGGCGTACGACCACGAGGTCATCGACCAGTCGACCAAGAAGATCGTCGAGACCGTCCTTCGTACGCAGGCCAAGGTGCGGGGCCCGGTGCCGCTGCCCACGGAGATCCGCAAGTACACGGTCATCCGTTCGCCGCACGTCGACAAGGACAGCCGCGAGCACTTCGAGATGCGCATCCACAAGCGCCTGATCGACATCGTCGAGCCGACGAGCAAGACGGTCGAGTCGCTCCAGCGCCTCGACCTCCCCGCCGGCGTCGACATCGAGATCAAGATCCAGCAAGTCTGAAATCGGTTTTGGCGACCCGCGGCGGCCTATACCGTCGCCGCATGTCGCCGGAACCTGCTCCGGAGCTCGACGCGTCGCGCGCCGCGAACCTGAAGAACTGGGAATCGCGCGTTCCGGTGCACGCGGCATCGCGGACGTACGACCTCGACGGGCTGGTATCCGGTCGCAAGCAGTTGAGCGACGTCGTCGCGTACGACGCGCCGTACCTCGGTGATCTGACCGGTCTCGACGTCGTCCACCTGCAGTGCCACATCGGCACCGACACCCTCTCGCTGGCGCGGCTCGGTGGCCGCGTCACCGGCCTCGACTTCTCGCCCACCGCGCTCGAAGTCGGGCGCGACATCACGACCCGCGCCGGCCTCGACGTGACCTTCGTCGAATCCGAGCTGTACGGCGCCGTCGACGCGCTCGGGGAGACGCGCTTCGACCTCGTGTACACCGGCATCGGCGCGCTCTGCTGGCTCCCCGACATCGCGCGTTGGGCCGAGGTCGTCGCCGCACTGCTCCGGCCCGGCGGCCGGCTGTACCTCCGCGAGGGCCATCCCGTCCTGTGGGCGACCGAGGAGCTCGGGCCGGGCCGGCTCGAGCTCAAGTACCCCTACTTCGAACGGCACGACGCGACCCGGTTCGACCAGCCGCTCACCTACACCGACGGCGCGGCGCTCGCCGAGCCCGTCAGCTACGAGTGGAACCACGGCCTGGGCGAGATCGTGCAAGCCGTCCTCGACGCGGGCCTGACGCTGACACGCCTCACCGAGCACGACGAGATCGACTGGCCCGCGTATCCCTGGTTCGAGGACTTCGGCAACGGTCACTGGCGCATGCCCGGCGACCGCACCCTCGTCCCCCTCGAGTACACGCTCGAAGCCACCCGCCCCGCCTGACGCAGCTCCCGGCGGCGGGGTTTTGCCATCGAAGTCGAATTCCCCGCGCTTGGCGCGGGGTTTCGCAATCAAAGGCGACGTCCGCGGCGAGCAAGTGGAGCGGGCTGAGCCCGAAACCCCGGGTGGCGGCGGGATTTCCTGGTCGCTATCATTCTCAGGTTCTCCGGGCGGCGGTTCTTCGACCGGAACCGCCCATCTGCAAACCGAGGCCCGTGCAGGCCCTGTCGGCAATTTTCGGCAGGGGACCGCGCGGCACAACCGAACCAACGCTCCGCTCGGGCCCAGCGACTCGCCGCCCGTGCGGAGCGTTCGCGTGACCGCAACCACGCACCCCGCAACCACGCATGACGAGGGACATCCGATGGCGAACAAAGGGATCCTGGGCCGCAAGCTCGGCATGACCCAGGTCTTCGACGCCGACAACCGGATCATTCCGGTGACGGTGGTGGAGGCCGGGCCCTGTCGCGTGGTCCAGCTCAAGACCCCCGAGCGAGACGGCTACTCCGCGGTGCAGCTGTCGTTCGGCGACACCAAAGCGACGCGCCTCAACAAGCCCGAGCTCGGGCACCTGAAGGCGTCGGGTGCGCCCGCGCAGAAGTACCTCGTCGAACTGCGCGTCGACGACCTGTCGAACTTCGAGGTCGGCCAGGTGCTCAAGGCCGACGTCTTCGCCGCCGGCGAGCGCGTCGACGTCACCGGCATCTCGAAGGGCCACGGCTTCAGCGGCGTCATGAAGCGCCACAACTTCAAGGGCCAAGGCGCGTCGCACGGTAACCACAAGAAGCACCGCGCACCCGGCTCGATCGGCGCCTGCGCGACGCCGGCGCGGGTGTTCAAGGGCGTGCGCATGGCCGGCCAAATGGGCAGCACGAAGGTAACGACGCTGAACCTCGAGATCGTCGAAGGCGACGCGGAGCGGGGCCTCTTGCTGATCAAGGGCTCGGTGCCGGGCTCGAACGGCAGCATCGTGTTCGTCCGCAACGCAGTGAAGGCCGGGGTGTCGTCATGACCTCCCTCACCACCAAGACCGCGACCGGCGGCGCCGGCACCAGCGTCGACCTCCCCGAAGCGATCTTCGGGATCGAGCCGAACGTCGCGGTGATGCACCAAGTAGTCACCGCCCAGCTCGCGGCGAAGCGCGCGGGTACGCACAGCACCAAGACCCGCGCCGAAGTGTCCGGCGGCGGCGCGAAGCCGTGGCGGCAGAAGGGCACGGGCCGCGCCCGGCAGGGCTCGATCCGTTCACCGCACTGGCGCGGTGGCGGTGTGGCCCATGGCCCGAAGCCGCGTGACTACTCGCAGCGGACGCCGAAGAAGATGGTGAAGCTCGCGCTGCGCTCCGCGCTCTCGGACCGCGCGGCCGACAGCAACGTCATCGTCGTCGACGACTGGGGCATCACCGAGCCCAAGACCAAGTCGGGCCTCGAGCTGCTCACCTCGCTCGGACTGCGCACGAAGGGCGAGCGCGACTCGCGCGTGCTGCTCGTGCTGCTGCGCACCGAGGAAGCGGTATGGAAGTCGTTCCGCAACCTCGGTGAGCGGGTGCAGATCATCCTGCCCGAGGAGCTCAACACCTACGACGTCCTCGTGAACGACTCGATCGTGTTCTCGCAGGCGTCGCTCGAAGCGACCGTCGCTCGTCTCACCGACGGCGCCGCGGCTGCAGGAGATGATTCCGAATGAGCGCGCGTGACCCGCGGGACGTGATCATCAAGCCGGTCGTGTCCGAGAAGTCGTACGCCGCCTACGACGAGAACGTCTACACGTTCATCGTGGCGCCGGGTGCGAACAAGATCGAGATCCGCAAGGCCGTCGAGGAGCTCTTCGGCAAGCGGGTCGAGAAGGTCCACACCATCAATCGCAAGGGCAAGCGCAAGCGCAATCGCCGCACGGGAACGTGGGGCAATCGCGCGACTCAGAAGCGCGCCATCGTCACCCTCGCCCCCGGCGAGGATCGCATCGACATCTTCGGGAGCTGACATGGGTGGGATGCGGACACAGCAGCGCACGCCGAAGGCCTGGAGTGCGACGGAGCGGGGGGGAGAATAGGTGCCCATACGTAAGCGCAAGCCCACGAGCCCGGGCCGTCGCTTCCAGTCGGCCTCGGACTTCTCGGAAGTCACGAAGACGAAGCCCGAGAAGACGCTGACGGTTCCGAAGCCGCGCACGGGCGGTCGCAACGCGCACGGCAAGATGACCGCGCGCCACAAGGGCGGCGGTCACAAGCAGCGGTACCGCATCATCGACTTCAAGCGGAACAAAGACGGTGTCCCCGCGAAGGTCGCGGCGATCGAGTACGACCCGAACCGCAACGCGCGCATCGCGCTGCTGCACTACCTCGACGGCGAGAAGCGCTACATCCTCGCCCCGAACAACGTGCAGGTCGGCGACATGTTGCAGAGCGGTCAGGGTTCGGAGATCCGGCCCGGCAACGCGCTCCCGCTGCGTTACATCCCGGTCGGTACCACCGTGCACAACGTCGAGTTGAAGCCCGGCGCCGGCGGCAAGATGGGCCGGGGCGCAGGTGCGGCCATTCAGCTCATCGCCAAGGAAGGCGTGTTCGCCACGCTGCGGCTCCCGTCCACGGAAATGCGGCGCGTGCCGATCGATTGCCGCGCGACAGTGGGTTCCGTCGGGAACAGCGAAGCCGGCCTGATCTCGATCGGGAAGGCGGGTCGCAACCGCTGGAAGGGCAAGCGCCCGCACGTGCGTGGCGTCGCCATGAACCCCGTCGACCACCCGTTGGGTGGTGGAGAAGGCAAGAGCTCCGGCGGCCGGCACCCGGTGTCGCCGTGGGGCAAGCCCGAAGGCCGCACGCGCAAGCGAGGCAAGGCCTCCGACAAGTTGATCGTTCGCCGGCGGCGTACCCGCGGCGCACGGAGGTAATCGGCCGTGCGGATGGAACGGAGCCCCGCTCGCGGCGCAGCCGCCCGGACGGCGCGTAGTGAAGGAGCCATGTAACCGTGCGGATGGAACGAAGCCCCGCCCGCGGCGCAGCCGCCTGGACGGCGCGCAGTGAAGGAGCCATGTAAATGCCGCGCAGTTTGAAGAAGGGCCCGTTCATCGACGAGCACCTTCGCGTCAAGATCGAACGCCTCAACGAGGCGGGCGACAAGCGCGTCGTCAAGACGTGGTCGCGTCGTTCGACACTGACACCCGAGATGGTCGGGCACACGATCGCGGTGCACGACGGCCGCAAGCACGTGCCCGTGTACGTGACCGAGGCCATGGTCGGTCACAAGCTCGGTGAGTTCGCGCCCACCCGTACGTTCCGGTACCACGCCGGGCAAGAGCGATCGAGCCGGCGCTGATGGCTCCCACGATCACCGCGCCGAACGCACGCGCCACCGCGCGCTACCAGCCGGTCTCGCCGTACAAGGTCCGCCAGGTCCTCGACCTCGTGCGGGGGCTGTCGGTCGACGATGCCGAGCGCACGCTCCAGCTCTGCGAGAAGGACGCCGCGGACGACGTACTGAAGGTGCTCGAGTCCGCGATCGCGAACGCGGAGCACAACTTCCACCTCAGCGCCGAGGAGCTGTACGTCGCGATCGCGTTCGCCGACGAAGGCCCCACCCGCAAGTGGGGTCAGCCCCGCGCGCGCGGCCGGTACTTCCGGATCCGCAAGCGCACGTCGCACATCACGTTGATCGTCGCCCGCTACGACGAGGACGAGCTCGACCGGCGCCGCCGGCTCGACGAGTCCTCCGGTCGGGGCGCCGCGGTCGCGCAGCGCCGTCGAGCCGAGCGAGTGCGGCGTTCGCGCCGCCAGCAGGCGACGGAAGAGCACGACCACGAGCACGATCACGAGCACGACGAAGACCTGGTCGACGATCCGACGTCGCTCGCCGGTGAGATCGAAGAAGCGTCCGAGGGCGGCTACGTCGACGTCGACGAGGCCATCGAGGAAGAAGAAGCGGAAGAAGCCGCAGAGGCCGCAGAGGCATCTGCTACCGACGAAGCCGCCGCCGACGACGACGCCGCCGACGAAGCAGACGACTCAGAGGAGTCGAAGTAATGGGTCAAAAGGTCAACCCCTACGGCTTCCGGCTCGGCATCACCACCGACTGGAAGTCGCGCTGGATCGCCAGCAAGAAGGAGTACACGGAGTTCCTCATCGAGGACTGGAAGATCCGTGACTACTTGCGCAAGCAGCTCGAGCGCGCGGCGGTGAGCCGCATCGAGATCGAGCGCACGCGCGACCGTCTCCGCATCGACGTGTACACCGCGCGCCCGGCATCGTCATCGGACGCCGCGGCGCCGAGGCCGAGCGGTTGCGCGAAGGCCTGCGCAAGATCACCGGCAATCCCAAGATCCAGTTCAACATCCAAGAGATCAAGCAGCCCGAGATCGATGCCACCCTGCTCGCGCAGGGTGTCGCCGACCAGCTCGCCGGCCGCGTCTCGTTCCGGCGCGCGATGAAGCGTGCGGTGCAGACCGCGATGAAGGCCGGCGCCCAGGGCGTGCGCGTCCAGTGCGCGGGCCGGCTGGGTGGCGCCGAGATGAGCCGCAAGGAGTGGTACCGCGAAGGCCGGGTGCCGCTGCACACGTTGCGCGCCGACGTCGACTACGGCCTCGCCGAAGCGCGCACCACGTTCGGTCGCATCGGCGTGAAGGTCTGGATCTACAAGGGCGAGATCCTCCCGTACAAGAGCGCAGCCGAGGACAAGATCGCGAAGGAAGCCGCGATGGCGGTGGGCGAGACCGCGGGCCAGGCCCCCGGTCGGCGCGTCGTCAGCGCCGGCGGCGGTCGCCGCAAGCCCGCGGCGTCCGAGGAAGCGGCCCCCGTCGAAGGTGCCGTCGTCGAGGACGAAGCGCCCGCACGCGAGCTCGTGCACGAGGCGGACCCGGAGCTCGAACGTCTCCTCGCAGAGGAAGAAGAGATCGAGCGGCGCATCCAAGAACACCACGAGACCCCGCACTTCCGCGGCAGCGACGACTGAGGACCTTGCACGATGTTGATGCCGCGGAAAGTCCGCCACAGGAAGCAACAGCGAGGCCGCCTGCAGGGGATGGCCAAGGGTGGAACGAAGCTCGCCTTCGGCGACTTCGGCATCCAGGCCCTCGAGCCGGGCTGGCTGACCAACCGACAGATCGAAGCCGCACGTATCGCGATGACGCGCTACATCAAGCGCGGCGGCAAGGTCTGGATCAACGTGTTCCCCGACAAGCCCGTCACCCAGAAGCCCGCGGAGACGCGCATGGGCTCGGGCAAGGGCAACCCGGAGAAGTGGGTCGCGGTCGTGAAGCCGGGTCGGGTGCTCTTCGAGCTCTCGGGTGTGAACGAGCCCGTCGCCCGCGAGGCGATGCGGCTCGCGATCCACAAGCTCCCGATCAAGGCCCGCTTCATCATCCGGCAGGAGGAAGCGTGACGAAAGCGAGCGAGTTCCGCGAGTTCACCGACGACGTGCTCGAAGCTCGGTTGATCGAGACCAAGGACGAGCTGTTCAAGATCCGGTTCACGCATGCGACCGGGCAGCTGGACAAGTACCACCGGATCAACGAGTTGCGACGCGACGTCGCACGCATCAGCACCTTGCTGCGCGAGCGCGAGATCGTGGCGGCCGAGGCGCAGGAGTCATAGTGGCCGAAGAGACCCAAGACACCGAAGACACCCAGCGCAAGAACGCGCGCAAGGTACGCGACGGCATTGCCGTGTCCACGAAGATGGACAAGACGGTGGTCGTCGCGGTCACCGACCGCGTGCGTCACCCGCGCTACCGCAAGACCGTGCAGCGCACGAAGCGGTTCTACGCGCACGACGAAGCCAACGAAGTGAACGAAGGCGACCGCGTCCGCATCGCCGAGACGCGCCCGCACTCGAAGCAGAAGCGCTGGCGGATCGTGGAAGTCCTGGAGCGCGCTCGATGATCCAACAGGAATCCCGCCTGCGGGTCGCCGACAACTCGGGCGCCCGCGAGGTGCTCTGCATCAAGGTGCTCGGCGGCACGCGCCGCCGTTACGCCAGCATCGGCGACGTGTTCGTCGCGACGGTCAAGGACGCCGTGCCGGGCGCGTCGGTGAAGAAGGGTGACGTCGTCAAGTGCGTCGTCGTGCGCACGAAGAAGGAGAAGCGCCGTCCCGACGGCAGCTACATCCGCTTCGACGAGAACGCCGCAGTACTGATCAATGACCAGATGCAGCCGAGAGGTACTCGCATCTTCGGTCCGGTCGGACGCGAGCTGCGCGACCGCCGCTTCATGCGGATCGTGTCGCTCGCGCCGGAGGTGTTGTGATGAAGATCCACAAGGGCGACGAGGTCGTCGTGATCGCAGGGAAGGACATCGGCAAGCGCGGCGAAGTGACGCGCGTGCTGCCCGACCGCGAGAAGGTGATCGTCACCAGCTCGCAGTTGATCAACGTGGCCAAGAAGCACCAGAAGCAGACGCGGGCGACGATGCAGGGAGGCATCATCGACAAGGAGATGCCGATCCACGTCTCCAACGTCGCGTTGATCTGCGGATCGTGCGGGCCGACGCGAGCCGGCTACCGCTTCGCCGCCGACGGCGCCAAGGTGCGCGTCTGCAAGAAGTGCGAGTCGGACATCTGATGGCTGCCACGACCAAGACCGGGAACGCCAAGGCCGAGGCACCGCGGCTCAAGCAGCGCTACGAGTCGGAGATCAAGGGTGAACTGCTCGCAGACCTCGGTGTCCGCAACGTGATGCAAGTGCCGCGGATGATCAAGATCGTCATCAACATGGGTGTCGGTCGCGCGACGCAGCAGCGCTCGCTGCTCGACGGCGCGGTCACCGACCTCACGATCATCACCGGCCAGAAGCCGATGGTGACGAAAGCGAAGAAGTCGATCGCGAGCTTCAAGCTGCGTGAAGGCAACGAGATCGGCGCGAAGGTCACGCTGCGCGGCGACCGGATGTGGGAGTTCTACGACCGGCTCGTCAGTCTCGCGATCCCGCGCATCCGCGACTTCCGCGGCATGTCGCCGACCCAGTTCGACGGACACGGCAACTACACGTTCGGTCTCACCGAGCAGCTCGTGTTCCCCGAGATCGACTACGACAACATCGACAGCGTGCGTGGCATGGACATCACGATCGTCACCACGGCAGAAACCGACGAGCACGGACGTGCGCTCTTGCGCGCGCTGGGCTTCCCGTTCCGCCGCGATGGGCAGCAGGGGTAACCGAATGGCGAAGAAAGCTCTGATCAACAAGCAGCAGGCCACGCCGAAGTTCAAGGTGCGCGGCTACACCCGCTGCCGGCGTTGCGGCCGGGCGCGCTCGGTGTACCGCGACTTCGGCCTCTGCCGGATCTGCCTCCGAACGATGGCGCATGCCGGCGAAGTCCCCGGCGTGACGAAGTCGTCGTGGTGAGGGGGGTGGCAGCGAAGTGACGATGACCGATCCGATCGCCGACATGCTCACCCGCGTGCGCAACGCGAACACCGCGTTCCACGACGACGTCGTGATGCCGTCCTCGAAGTTGAAGGAAGCCGTCGCGCAGATCCTCCAGCGCGAGGGCTACATCTCGGGCTACGAGGTCGGCGACCGTCCCGGACGCCCGGGCCGGCTGCTCACCATCAACATGAAGTACTCGAGCGATCGTCGCCGGACGATCTCCGGGTTGAAGCGCGTTTCACGCCCCGGCCTCCGGGTCTACTCGAAGGCCGAGGCCGTGCCGCCGGTGCTCGGCGGCATGGGAATCGCGATCTTGTCCACCAACCAGGGTCTGCTGACCGACCGGGAAGCGCGCGAGCGCAAGGTCGGCGGCGAGGTCCTGTGCCAGGTCTGGTAGCGGAGTCCCCATGTCTCGCATCGGCAAGCAGCCGATCACGGTCCCCAGCGGCGTCGACGTGACGATCGCGGGCGCGCACGTGACGGTGAAGGGCCCGAAGGGCCAACTGGAGCACGAGATCATCGGCGGCGTCACCGTCGAGCGCGAAGGAGACGAGCTCGTCGTGTCGCGTGCCGACGACACTCGTTCGAACCGGTCGCTGCACGGCCTACAGCGCAGCCTCATCAACAACATGGTCGTCGGGGTCTCCGAAGGTTTCGCGAAGGAGCTGGAGATTGTCGGCGTCGGGTACCGCGCTGCCGCGCAGGGCTCCGACGGCATCGAGCTCGCGCTCGGGTTCTCGCACCCCGTTCGGGTGAAGGCGCCCGACGGCATCAGCTTCGAGGTCCCGCAGCCGACGCGGATCATCGTGCGCGGCCACGACAAGCAACTCGTCGGCCAGGTCGCGGCCGACATCCGCAAGATCCGCAAGCCCGAGCCCTACAAGGGCAAGGGCGTCCGTTACGCCGGCGAGCGCATCGTGCGCAAGGCCGGCAAGTCGGCGAAGTAGACGAGGGCCGATCGCTATGCCGCTCACCAAGCTCGAGCACCGGAAACGCCGCCAGCGGCGGGTGCGCAAGAAGATCATGGGAACCGCCGAACGGCCGCGCCTCGCGGTGTTCCGTTCCAACAAGCACATCTACGTGCAGGCCATCGACGACATCTCGGGTCGCACAATCGTGAGCGTGTCGACGATGGAGACCGGCTTGCGCGGCGGCGCCACCTCGACGGTCGCCGGTGCGAAGCAGGTCGGACAACTGGTCGGCCAACGCGCGAAGCAGGCGAACATCGACTCGGTCGTCTTCGACCGCGGCGGGTTCAAGTACCACGGCCGGATCGCCGCGATCGCCGAAGGCGCGCGCGAAGCCGGACTCGAATTCTGAGCGGAGACATCCATGCCTGAAGGTCAGTACGACGAGCGAGTCATCGCCATCAACCGTGTCGCCAAGGTCGTGCGCGGTGGCCGGCGCTTCTCGTTCACGGCGCTCGTCGTCGTGGGCGACGGCGCGGGCAACGTCGGCCTCGGCTACGGCAAGGCGAAGGAAGTGCCCGCCGCCATCCAGAAGGGGATGGAGGTCGCCAAGCGCAACCTGTTCGCAGTGCCGCTGGCAGGGTCGACGATCACGCACGTGGTGCTCGGCGAGCACGACGCGGCGCGCGTGTTGCTGAAGCCGGCTTCACCCGGTACCGGTGTGATCGCCGGCGGCGCCGCACGGGCGATCCTCGAAGCGGCCGGGATCCACGACGTGCTCGCCAAGTCGTTGGGTTCGTCGAACGCGATCAACGTGGCGCGTGCGACGATGCAGGGTCTCACCTCACTGCGCCGTCCCGAAGACGTCGCCAAGTTGCGCGGCAAGTCGCCCGAAGAGGTCTCCTCGAAGGGCATGCTCGCTGCGTACCGCGAGCGCCAGCGCGGCAAGCACGAAGTCACCGAGGTCGCGTGATGGAACTCAAGGTGACGCTCGTGCGTTCGAAGATCGGCACCAAGCCCAAGCACCGCGGCACGATTCGCGCGCTCGGTCTCGGCAAGATCGGCTCACAGAACGTGCTGCCCGACCGACCGGAGATCCGCGGGATGATCGCCCGGGTCCCGCACCTCGTGTCCGTAGAGGAGATCCAGTGAAGGTCCACGACCTGAAGCCGGCGCCCGGTTCGCGCCAGGCGAAGAAGCGGGTCGGGCGCGGCATCGGCGGCAAGGGCGGCAAGACCGCAGGCCGCGGTTCCAAGGGCCAGGGCGCGCGCGGCACCGTGCCCGCCCGGTTCGAAGGTGGCCAGACGCCGCTGCACCGCCGCACCCCCAAGGCCAAGGGCTTCAAGAACCCGTTCCGCATCGAGTACCACGTCGTGAACCTGACGACGCTGGAGACGTTCGACGCGAACGCCGAGGTGTCACCCGACACGCTGCGCGAGCGCGGCCAGGTCGCCAAGCGCGGGCTGGTGAAGGTCCTCGGCCGGGGCGAATTGACCAAACCGCTCACCGTCCGGGCCCACGGCTTCTCCCAGGCCGCGGTCCGAGCGATCGAAGCCGCAGGTGGGAGCGTCGAAACGCTGCCGCTGCCGTGGCCCACCGGTCGGCCTCCGGCCCGAGGGAACGCCCTCACCAACCGCTAAGTACACTGCCGGTTCCGGTTTCACGGAGGTCGTGCGCCCCACATGCAAGGGCTTTCCCGCTTGCGGAACATGTTCCGGGTCCCTGACCTGCGGAACAAGATCCTCTTCACGATCTTCATCATCGCCATCTATCGGCTCGGGTCCCACATCCCCGTGCCGTACGTCGACTTCCGCGCGATCAAAGAGCTGAAGAGCTCGAACACCGGCGGCGCGATCGGCTTCCTCGACCTGTTCTCGGGTGGCGCGCTCACCAACGTCGCGGTGTTCTTCCTCGGGATCATGCCGTACATCACGGCGTCGATCATCATGCAGTTGCTCGGGGTGGTGATCCCAAAGCTCGAGGAGTGGCAGCAAGAGGGCCAGACCGGCCAGAAGAAGATCACGCAGTGGACGCGCTACCTCACGGTCGCCCTCGCGATCGTGCAGTCGACGGCGTTCGTGTTCGCATTGAAACGAGGTAACGGCGGGTTCAGCCCGCTCGGACTCAACCTGCCGTCGGGCCTCGTGCTGATACCGGACTTCACACCGTGGAAGGCCGCGCTCATCGTCCTCACGTGGACCGCGGGCACCGCGCTCGTCATGTGGCTGGCCGAGCTGATCACGCAACGCGGCATCGGCAACGGCATGTCGGTCCTGATCTTCGCCTCCGTCGTCTCGCGCCTGCCGTTCCAGGGCGCGAACCTGATGGAGCAGTCCGGCACCTTCCAGTTCATGATCATCCTCGTCATCGCGATCGGGATGATCGTCGGCATCGTCACGGTGGAGCAGGGGCAGCGGCGCATCCCGGTCCAGTTCGCGAAGCGGGTCGTGGGCCGGCGCATGTACGGCGGTCAGAGCACCTACATCCCGCTGAAGGTCAACCAGTCGGGTGTGATCCCGGTCATCTTCGCGAGCTCGCTGCTGTCGTTCCCGGCGCTCATCGCGAACGTCCTGCCGTGGGACGGCGTGAAGAGCTTCATCAGCGACAACTTCCTCGGGAACCAGCAGATCACCTGGATCTACGTCGGCGCGTACGCGCTGCTGATCCTGTTCTTCGCGTACTTCTACACGGCGATCGCGTTCAACCCGCAGCAACAGGCGGACGTGATCCGCAAACAGGGTGGGTTCATCCCCGGCATCCGGCCCGGGCCACCCACGGAGCGCTACCTCGCCAAGGTGTTGAACCGGATCACCCTGCCCGGTGGTCTGTTCATCATGGTGATCGCGATCGCGCCGTTCCTCGCGCTGAAGGTCTTCAGCATCCAAGGGTTCATCTTCGGCGGCACGTCGATCCTCATCACCGTGGGCGTCATGCTCGAGACGATGAAGCAGATCGACAGCCAGTTGATGATGCGCAACTACGAAGGCTTCCTGCACTGAGCATGGCCAGCCAGGCGCAAGGCGGAGAAGGGCCTCGCAAGCCGCGCCTCGTCCTGCTCGGGAAACAGGGCGCCGGCAAGGGCACGCAGGCGACGCGGGTCGCGCAGCACTACGAGATCCCGCACCTCTCCACGGGTGACATGTTCCGCGAGCTCGCGAGCCGCGGCACCGCGTTCGGACTCGAAGCGAAGCGCTACATGGACGCGGGCGAGCTGGTGCCGGACGAGATCGTCGTCGGGGTCGTCGAAGAGTGCCTCGCGCCCGGCGGTCCTCTCGACGCCGGCTTCGTGCTCGACGGATTCCCCCGCACGCTCCATCAGGCGCGTGAGCTCGACCGGGTGCTCGGCGCCGAACCGCTCGACGTCGCCGTCAACATCGACGTGCCGCGGGAGATCGTCCTCGACCGGCTCGCGGGCCGGCGCGTCTGCGAGAACTGCCAGCGGGTGTACCACGTGAACCTGCCGCCCACGAACGACTGGACGTGCGACACGTGCGGCGGCGGGATCGTGCAGCGCGACGACGACACCGAAGAGGCGATCGACCGCCGGCTCGAGCTCTACGAACACGAGACGGTGCCGATCATCGACTACTACCGCGAGAGCGCCCACCTCCAGGTCGTCGACGGGATCGGTGAAGGCGACGACGTCTTCGATCGGATCATCAAGGTCGTCGACGACCATCTGAGTTAGCGACCGGTCACCGACACATGGTCTTGCGCAAGACGCCCGCCCAAATCCACCACATGCGGCAGGCGGGGCGAGTGGTCGCGGAGATGCACGAGGAGTGCGCACGCGCGGCCAAGCCGGGCGCAACGACGGCGGATCTCGACCGTGCCGCCCGGGACGTGCTCGACCGCCGGCACGCGCGGTCGAACTTCCTCGGCTACCACGGGTTCCCGGCCGTCGCCTGCATCTCGCCGAACGAGGTGATCGTGCACGGCATCCCCGGCCCGCGGCGACTCGAGGACGGCGACATCGTCTCCATCGACTGCGGCGCCATCATCGAGGGCTGGCACGCGGACGCCGCGCTCACGGTGCCCGTCGGCGAGATCGACGACGAATCCCGACAGCTGATCGAAGTGACCAAGGCTTCCCTCGACGCCGCGATTGCCGCGGTCCGGGCCGGGCACCGGCTCTCCGACATCGGCGCCGCGTGCGAGGGCGTGGTCACCGAAGCCGGGTTCTCCGTCGTCCGGGAGTACGTGGGCCACGGGATCGGCACCGCCATGCACGAGGAACCCGACGTCCCGAACTACGGGCCGCCCGGCCGGGGCCTCCGGCTCCGGGAGGGGCTCGTGCTCGCGATCGAACCGATGGTGAACGCGGGCCGGGCCTCCACCCGGCTGCTCGACGACGGCTGGACCGTCGTCACCGCCGACGGCTCCCGTTCCGCGCACTTCGAGCACACGGTGGCGCTCACGGACAACGGCCCCGAGATCCTGACGCGTCTCTAGCTCGAGGGACTTGCTGGGGGGCGGGCTCGCGCCCGACGATTGGAGCTGCGTCCCTCATCGGGGCGGGCGGGCGCCCGCGATTGGAGCTGCGTCCCTCACCGAGCCGGGTTTCCGTTCTTGGCGCCGGTCAGGTATGCTTTTCAGTCGGCCCCAGCCCGTTTCGCGCGTCTCGGCGCGCCAGGAATTCGAAGGTAGTGACGCTTTCTGGCCAAGCAAAAGGACGACACGATCTTGGTGGAGGGAACGGTCACCGAGCCGTTGCCGAACGCCATGTTCCGTGTCGAGCTGGAGAACGGGCACAAGATCTTGGCGCACATCTCGGGGAAGATGCGCATGCACTACATCCGCATCGCCCCGGGGGACCGGGTACAGGTCGAGCTCACGCCGTACGACCTCAGCCGCGGCCGCATCACCTATCGCTACAAGTAACTGCAATCCGCCCAGCAAGAAACGCAATCGAGGAACTCATGAAGGTCCGACCTTCCGTCAAGAGAATGTGCGACAAGTGCAAGGTGATCCGCCGGCATGGTGCCGTGCGCGTCATCTGCGTCGACCCGCGCCACAAGCAGCGCCAGGGCTGAGGAGCACCTATCTATGGAACGCAACGAAGCCCCGCTTGCCGAAGGCTCGGACGGCGCGCAGTGGAGTGACCAGTAGTCATGGCCCGTATCGCCGGCGTCGACATCCCCCGCGAGAAGCGGCTCGAGATCTCGCTCACCTACATCTTCGGCATCGGCCGCACGACTTCGCAGCTGGTGTGCGACCAGACGGGTATGTCGCGTGACACGCGTGTACGCGACCTGACCGAAGAAGAAGTGGCCCGGCTGCGGACCTTCATCGACCAGAACCTCAAGGTCGAAGGTGACCTGCGCCGCGAAGTGTCCCAGAACATCAAGCGCAAGATGGAGATCGGCAACTACGAAGGCCTGCGGCACCGCCGCGGTCTGCCGGTCCACGGACAGCGCACGCGCACCAACGCGCGCACCCGCAAAGGACCGAAGAAGACGGTCGCGGGCAAGAAGCGCGCTCGCAAGTAGTCGATCGCAACGGGAGCCTGATTTTCAGTGGCGAAGCCTGCCGCCGCCCGGGCCCAGCGGCCAAGAGCGGCATCATGAGCAACGGAAAGAGCTGAAGTGGCGAAACCTGCCGCCGGTGGACGCCGGCCGAAGCGCAAAGAGCGCAAGAACGTCGCGTACGGCGTCGCGCACATCAAGTCGTCCTTCAACAACACGATCATCACCTTCACCGACCAGACCGGCGCCACGATCTCGTGGGCGTCGTCGGGCAACGTCGGCTTCAAGGGATCTCGCAAGAGCACGCCGTTCGCGGCGCAGCTCGCGGCCGAGGCCGCGGCGCGGCGCGCGATGGAACACGGTGTGCGCAAGGTGGACGTGCTCGTGAAGGGCCCCGGCTCGGGCCGCGAGACCGCGATCCGTTCGATCCAGAACGTCGGTATCGAGGTCGTCGGCATCAAGGACGTCACGCCGATCCCGCACAACGGTTGCCGCCCGCCCAAGCGGCGGAGGGTCTGAGAGTCATGGAACGCAACGGAGCCCCGCTCGCCGCAGGCCCGGTAGGCGCGCAGAGGAGTGACCAGTAGTTATGGCGCGCTATACAGGCCCCGTCTGCCGGCTGTGCCGGCGTGAACGGATGAAGCTGTTCCTCAAGGGCACCAAGTGCGAGACCATGCGCTGCCCGATCGAGCGCCGGCCCTACCCGCCCGGTATGCACGGCCGCGGTCGCGTCCGCGACAGCGAGTACTTGCTCCAGCTGCGCGAGAAGCAGAAGGCGCGCCGCATCTACGGGCTGCTCGAGAAGCAGTTCCGTTCGGTGTACGCCAAGGCGAACCGCCAGCCCGGCATCACGGGTGAGAACCTCATGCGTGCGCTCGAGCTGCGCCTCGACAACGTGGTGTTCCGCACCGCGTTCGCGTCGAGCCGCAACCAGGCGCGTCAGCTCGTCCGCCACGGTCACATCAACGTGAACGGCAAGCGCGTGACGATCCCGTCCTACGCGGTGCGCAAGGGCGACGTGATCTCGCTGCGACCCAAGGCGCAGAAGATGATCGTGGTCCGCCACAACATCGACACCCTGGACCGCATTGTTCCCCAGTGGCTCGAGGTCTCGACGACCGACATGACCGCAACCGTGCGCGATCTCCCGCTCCGCGAGCAGATCGACGTCCCGGTGCGCGAGCAGCTCATCGTCGAGCTCTACTCCAAGTAGCCCACCCCCCGAACGACCAGCCGAGGGCTGCCTCATGCTCATCATTCAGCGTCCCGAGATCGAAGCCGGCGAAGCCGAAGGCGATCTCCAGCGCTTCATCATCTCCCCGCTCGAGCCCGGTTTCGGGCACACGGTCGGCAACAGCCTGCGGCGCACGCTGCTGTCGTCGATCCCCGGCGCGGCCGTCACGCAAGTGCGCTTCGACGACGCGCTCCACGAGTTCGACGTGATCAAGGGCGTGAAGGAAGACGTCACCGATGTCATCCTCAACCTGAAGGACCTCGTGCTCCGGTGCACCTCGGACGAGCCCGTCACCCTGCGCCTCGACAAGCGCGGACCGGGTGAGGTCACCGCGGCCGACATCCAGACCACCTCCGATGTCGAGGTCCTCAACCCCGACCTCTACATCGCGACCGTCAACGCCGCGGGCCGCCTCGCGCTCGACCTGACCGTCGAGCAGGGCCGCGGCTACCTGTCGGCCGAGCGCAACAAGCGCACCACCACGATCGGCGTGATCCCGGTCGACGCGATCTTCTCGCCGGTGCGCCGCGTGCAGTTCTCCGTCGAGCCGACGCGCGTCGAGCAGGCGACGAACTACGACAAGCTCACGTTGGAGATCGAGACCGACGGCTCGATCAGCCCGCGCGAAGCGCTCGCCTCCGCGGGTGACACGCTGCGCAAGCTGATCGACCTCGTCGCCCAGCTCTCCGACGATCCGAAGAGCCTCGACCTCGGCGAGGTCTCGTCCCCGGTCTCGAGCTCGCCCGATCTCGACCTCCCGATCGAGGAGCTCGACCTGTCAGAGCGGCCGCGCAACTGCCTCAAGCGGGCACGGGTCGACACGATCGGCCAGTTGGTGCAGAAGACGGAGGACGACCTCCTCGCGATCACCAACTTCGGTGCGAAGTCGCTCGAGGAAGTCATGCAGAAGCTCGACGAGCGCGGGCTGTCGCTGCGGGTGAAGGAATAGCACCATGCCCACTCCGAAGAAGGGCGCGCGCTTCGGGAGCGGTCCCGCGCACCAGAAGCTGATGATGGCGAACCTCGCGGCGAGCCTGATCATCTCCGAGGTGGGCGCGATCACCACGACGGAGGCGAAGGCCAAGGCGCTGCGCCCGTACGTCGAGAAGCTGATCACGAAGGCCAAGCACGGCGGCGTGCACAAGCAGCGTCAGGTCGTGTCGACGATCCACGACGTCGACGCCGCGCACAAGCTGTTCGCCGACATCGGGCCGCGCTACACCGACCGCAACGGCGGCTACACGCGCATCCTGAAGCTCGGCCCGCGCCCGGGCGACAATGCCCCCATGGCGCGCATCGAACTCGTCTGAGCCGGTCCGAGACCGTTTGCACCGGATGCGCCCCGCGGGGGCGCGCCCAGGTGCAAACAGTCGGTTCGGGCGGCAAGACTTCGGCGCGTGACGCTGTTCGAGTCTTCCGGTGCGGGTGGGCCCGCGGCAGGTGAAGATGGTCGTCGCGTACGACGGCACCGATTTCTCGGGGTTCGCGGCGCAGCCGAACCAGCCGCACGTGCGCACGGTCGGCGGTGTGCTCGGATCCGCGATCGGCAAGGTGTTGCGGCACGACGTGGAGCTGACGTGCTCCGGCCGCACGGACGCGGGCGTGCACGCGTGGGGGCAGGTGGTGTCGTTCCGGACGCAGCCGGGACTCGACCCGTGGAAGCTCGCGGCCGCGGTCACATCCATGCTCGGGCCCGAAGTGGTGGTGCGCTCGTGCGACCTCGTCGATCCGGAGTTCGACGCGTGGCACTCCGCGCAGTGGCGGCGGTACCGGTACACGATCATCAACCGGCCGGTGCCGGATCCGTTCCGCGACCGGTTCACGTGGTGGATCCCAGAACCGCTCGAGCTGCGCGCGTTACGGCTGGCGGCTGATCCGTTCGTGGGCGACCACGACTTCGCGTCGTTCTGCCGGAAGGGACCCGAGGGATCGACGACGATGCGCACCGTGTTCGAGTCGTCGTGGGTGGACGAGGGTGACGGCGTGTTGCGCTACGAGATCCGCGCCGCCGCGTTCTGCTGGCAGATGGTGCGCGCGATCGTCGGCACGCTCGTGGAGGTCGGTGTGGGCAAGCGCCGGCCGGGCGAGATGCTCGGCATCATCGCGGCGCGCGACCGCGGGGCGGCGGGGCAGCTCGCGGCGCCGCGCGGGCTCTGCCTCTGGGATGTCGGCTTTTAGAAGCCCTGGACCGGAGCCGGCGGTTTGAAGTCGGCTGCGGTCGGCTTCTCCACCTTCGTCGCGATGAGCTTGTCGGCCGGGTCGTCGCGGCTCGAGTACTCGAGCAGGTAGCCGCTCGCGACATCGATGCACGCGCGGACCTTCTGGTCCGGGAGGCTTCCGATCGAGCCGGAGACGCGCGAGAGGAACGTCGACGAGTCGCCCTCTGCGCACACGGCCGGACGGCCGGCGACCCGCTCGGTCGTGGTGGGGATCGGTGGCACCGCGTCGGCCGCCGAGGCCAGTCCTTGCGCGATGTTGTCGTAGACGAGCAGGCCCACGTTCACGAGGCTGCTCACGCCTTCCGGTACTTCGAGGCAGACCGGTTTGGTGCCGATGTTCGTGCAGTCGACCGAACGGACCGGCGTCACGATCGACATCGACGTGCCCGTCGTCACCGAGCGTCGTTCGCGGTTCTGCGCGATCGTGAACGTGTCCTTGCCGCGCTTGTACGTCACCTTGATGACCGCGTCCTGCTGCCGGCCGAGGATCGTGCTCAGGTCCGGGGTCAGGCCGGCCGTGTTCGGCGGCGCGGTCGTCTCCGCGTTGCGAGAGGTGTCACCGGGATCCGACGCCGACGAGTTGTCATCGCCGCCGCGGCACGCGCCGAGCCCGATGGCGACGAGCAGCGCGACAACCATGCTCGTGCACGCGCGTCGCATCAACGGGCGCGCATCAGACGCCGAAGTACAAGAAGCCGTAGCCCTCGTCCCGGAAGGTGAGACCGGCCGCGCGCAGCGCGACGTCCCAGTCGCCGGTGCACGCAGGATCGGACTCCTCCATGCCGTGGTCCGCGACGAGGAGGAACGCGGTGTCGTCGACGACACCGCGTCGTTCGAGCGCGCTGATCACCTCGCCGATGCGCGCGTCACTGTCACGCACGGACGCGGCGGCCATCTCGGAGTAGGGGCCGCCTTCGTGCATCGCGGCGTCGGTGAGCGTGAAGTTGCACCACAGGAAGCGGGGCATCGGATACGTGACGTCGCGGTAGTGACCCGAGAGGATGCCGATGGCCTGTTCGACGCCCATGTGGTCAACCACCGACGACCACGCGTAGTCCTTCGACGGCCGCACGAACCGTTCGGTGGTGTGGGGAAGGCCCTCGGGTGACTCCGGGATCGGCGGGACCTCACCGCGCCGGAAGAAGTCGAACGTGGAGTAGTCGGCGCCGGTGTCACACGGCTCGTTCACCGACGCGGTGAAAGCGTCCGGCCACGTGCGGTGCACCGCGTCGTGGATCGATTCCGTGCCCGGCGTGAGGTGGTCCATCGCGGTCGGCCACGTGGCCGACGAGTTGGTGATGATCTGTTGCCCGCGCGCGGTCGTACCATGCGTTGTGCAGGATCCCGTGGTGGCCCGGGTGCGCGCCGGTGAGGATCGTCGTGTGGTTCGCGAGTGTCACGGTCGGCAGCGACGCCATCGCCCCATGTCCGAACGCGGTGCCCATCGCGATCAGTCGCGCGACGTTCGGCGCCTCGCCGCGTGCTGCCATGTCGTAGAGAACGTTCGCGTTCGTGCCGTCGAACAGGAACCCGACGACGTGGCGCGGCCGTTCGTGCTCGTCGAGGATGTCGGTGCGGGCGATGCCGTCCTGGATCGCGAGGACGCGTCCGTCCGGGCGAGGCGCGCAACCGAGCAGCGCGGCCACCGTCGGTGCGACATCCACGAGGCGCGCGGAATCCGGGATCACGCCCTGGCTGCGCACGCCCGTGCCGGCGAACACGAGTGGTGCGCGCGACTGCACGACGCCGAGCGACCCGTGCTCGCCGAGGTGGCCGCCCTGGTCGGCCCAGTTGTGGGACGCCGAGTGGATCACGCACAGGTCCGGGGCAGCCGGCGAGTCGAACAGCTGCGCGACCTGGTCGTAGGCGTGCGGGTAGGTGTTCTCCCGCCGGTTCGGGTGCTTGTTCGCGAGCTCCTCGGCGAGGGGCGTGAATCTGTCCGGGGCCTGCTCGGCGAAGGGGTTCCGCCCGTCCGTGTGGGTGACGGTCAGCGTGCCGCCGACGGCCCGCCGGAACCGGACCGAACCGTCGGGGGTCAGCGCCTCGTAGTCACCGTCGCGGCGGGTCAACACCATGTCGACGATGGGGTCGAGCGCGGGATCGAGCAGGATCTCGAGGGCGGCGTCCGCCGCGTCCCGGTGCTCGTCGGCGATTTCGTGCACCTGGCTCACGGCGGCCGAGGCTAGTTCCCGCTCCGGGCGGAGCGTCGGGCGGCTCGCCTCAGTTGTGACCAGGACCTCGGCGCCGCTACTCTTGTCTGTCCGTCCGGCGCCGCTTCCTTCGCGCCCGGGCCTGCCAACCGCTCGGCCGCGAGCGCCCGAAAGAAGCAACTGTGCGTACCTTCACGCCCCGACCCTCCGACATCACCCGGCAGTGGCACGTCATCGACGCCGAGAACGCCATCCTCGGCCGGCTCGCCACCGAGGTCGCGGTGCTGTTGCGCGGCAAGCACAAGCCGATCTGGGCGCCGCACGTCGACACCGGCGACCACGTGATCGTCGTCAACGCGGCCAAGCTCGCCGTGTCGCCGCGCAAGGGCAAGGACAAGCTCTACCACCGGCACACCGGTTACCCGGGCGGCATCCGCACCGAGAACCTGGAGCACCTGCTCGCCCGTGATCCCGAGAAGGTCGTGCGGCTCGCGGTGAAGCGCATGCTGCCGCGGGGCCCGCTCGGGCGCGCGCAGCTCAAGAAGCTGAAGGTGCACGCCGGACCCACCCACCCGCACCAGGCGCAGCAGCCCGTCCCGCGGCCGCTGTCCGACCGCGCGCACGCGCGTGTCACCGGCTGAGAAGGACGTCGCTCGTGTCCAAGCCCCTCATCCAGACCACCGGTCGCCGCAAGGAGTCGATCGCACGCGTGCGGCTGCGCCCCGGTACCGGCGTGATCGTGGTCAACGGCCGGCCGTTCGCCGCCTACTTCCCGATCCTCACGCACCAGGTCATCGCCAAGGAGCCGCTGCGGCTCACGCAGACCGAAGAGGTCTACGACGTCGACGCGACGCTCGACGGTGGCGGCGTCAGCGGGCAGGCCGGTGCCATCCGGCTCGGCATCGCGCGGGCCCTCATCGCCCTCGACCCGGACACGCGCGGCGTGCTCAAGAAGGCCGGGCTCCTCACCCGCGACGCGCGTGAGAAGGAGCGGCGGAAGTACGGGCTCAAGAAGGCCCGCAAGGCGCCGCAGTACTCGAAGCGCTGACGCGCCGCGCCCGTGCTGCGGTTCGGGACCGACGGCGTCCGGGGCGACGCCGACACTGATCTCACCGACGAGTTCGTCACTGCGCTCGGTCGGGCCGCGGCCCGCGTGCTCGGCCGCGACGCGTTCATCGTCGGCCGGGACACCCGCGAGTCCGGCTCCCGCATCGAGGCCGCGCTGTGCCGGGGGCTCGCCGCCGAACGGGCGCGGGTGGTCGCGGTCGGCGTGCTGTCGACGCCCGGTGTCGCGTTCCTCGCCCAGATCGACGGCGCCGCGGCTGCGGTGATCTCGGCCAGCCACAACCCGTGGTCCGACAACGGGGTGAAGCTGCTCGCGACCGGCGGCCGCAAGCTTCCGGACGATGTCGAGGCGCGCATCGAGCACGAACTCGCGACGATCCTTGCTTCGACGCCGGGCCTGCCCGCCGTCGATTGGGCGCACAACGATCGCGGCGCGGAATACGTGGCGCACGTCGACGCCGCGCTCGAGGGGCGAACGCTCGACGGTCTGCGCGTCGTGCTCGATTGCGCGAACGGCGCTGCGTTCGACTCCGGGCCGCGCGCCTTGCGGTCCGCCGGCGCCGACCTCGTTGTGTGCAACGCGGAGCCGGACGGTCGCAACATCAACGCGGACTGCGGGTCGATGCACCCCGACGGCCTGCGCCGAGCAGTGCTCGACCACGGCGCGGCCGTCGGTCTCGCGCTCGACGGCGATGCCGACCGTGTCATCGCGGTCGACGAGCGCGGCGAGATCGTCGACGGCGATCAGATCATGACCGCGCTCGCGCTGGATCTTTCCGAGCGGGGCCGGCTCCGCAACGGCGCGATCGCGGTGACCGTGATGTCGAACCTGGGGTTGCGGCGCGCGCTCGCCGACGCCGGCATCGGTGTCGTCGAGACGCCGGTCGGTGACCGCAATGTGCTCATCGCGCTCGAGGCGCACGACCTCGTGCTGGGCGGCGAGCAGTCGGGCCATGTGATCCTGCGCGATCTCGCGACGACAGGCGACGGTGTGCTCACCGGCGCGTTGCTGTGCGACCTCGTGGTGCGCAGCGGCCGTCCGCTCTCCGCGATCGCGGCCTGCATGGCGCGATTTCCGCAGGTCCTCGTCAGCGTGCCGGTTGCGCGCGCGCCGAACCTCGACGACGCCGACGCGTTGCACGCGCAGATCGCGTCGATCGAGGCCGAGCTCGGGGATCGGGGCCGGGTCCTGGTGCGAGCGTCAGGAACGGAGCGGGTCGTGCGGGTGATGGTCGAAGCGCCGACGGAACATGCCGCCCAGGCCGCGGTGGCGCAGCTGCGACATACCGTCGAGGCCAGTTTCACGGGCTGACCGCTCCTAGACTCTTTCGGCCGGTCACGGATCCGGTCACGGATCGACCGGGTGACCGAACGTCAGCAAGGGAGACGTCGTCGTATGTGCGGAATCGTCGCGGTGTTGCGTCGCCCGGGTGACCGGCTCGCGCCCGAGCTGAAGCTGCTCGTGGCCGCGCTGGACGAAGCCGAGGTCTCGCTGCGCCCGTACGTGGCGGCGCCGGATGCACCGGGGATCAGCGCGGTGGGGCAGCGCATCGGCGAGATCGAGCGCGCGCTACGGGGCACGGGCGGGACGATCGCGCTGCTCGCAGATCCGGTCGCGCTGAGTGCGCTCGAGCACCGCGCCGCGTCACTCACGAATGTCGTCGTCGATCTCGACGCCGCGCTCGACGCGTACGACGCCGGCATCGAGATCGAAGCCCTGAACGCCGCAGTCGTCACAGTCAAGGACGCGCTGTGGGCGCTGAGCCGGGACCGCTTGCGCACGGCGCGCGCGGTCGAGCACCTCGGGAGCGGTGTCCGTGAGCCGCGTGCGATCGAGGCGTTCCATTCCGTGCAGGTTGCGCTGTCGGCGCTCGATCGGCTCGAGGTGCGCGGCCGCGACTCGGCCGGCTTGCACATCCTCGTGACCGGTCACGGTCTCGATCTCACGGACCCGACCATTGCCCGCTTCATCGCGACCCGTCGGGACGATCCCCTGTTCACCTCGGGCGCGGTACGCGTCACCGACGGGAACCTTGCGTTCGTGTACAAGGTCGCGGCCGAGATCGGTGAGCTCGGCGACAACACCGCGCGCTTGCGCGCGCGCAGATCACAGCCGACGAGTTCTTGCGCCTCGCCGTCCGAGCCGACACCGCCGAAGCGGTGGTGCTCGCGACACGCGGTGGGCGAGCGTCGGGATCATCTCCGAAGCGAACGCGCACCCTCTCAATCAAGAGGAGCTCGGCGACGACGGCGAGGCTGCGTACGTGGTCGCCGCGCTCAACGGCGACGTCGACAACTATGCGGACCTCAAGGCGCTCGAGGCGCTGCGCTTCCCCGCCGAGATCACCACCGACGCCAAGGTCATCCCCGCGCTCGTGGCGCGCCGCATCGCAGGCGGTACCGACACGATCGAGGCGTTCCGGGCCACGGTCGCCGCCTTCGAGGGTTCGGTTGCCATCGGCGCGCAGATCGCCTCCGAACCGGGCCGGGTGCTGCTCGCGCAACGGGGGAGCGGGCAGGCGCTGTACGTCGGCGTCGCCGACGACGCGTACGTCGTCGCCAGCGAGCCCTACGGCGTGGTCGAGGAGTGCGACCGTTACCTCCGTCTCGACGGCGAGACAATGCTCGTGCCCGGGGAGCCCGGCACCCAGGGCCAGATCGTCGCGGTGAGCGGCACTCACGGCATCGAGCGGTGGTCCTACGACGGTTCGCCGTTGCCGGTCGATGAAACGGAGCTGAAGCAACCCGAGATCACAACGCGCGACGTCGACCGGGGCGACGCGCCGCACTATCTCCTCAAGGAGATCTACGAAGCGCCCGCGTCGTTCCACAAGACCTTGCGCGGGCGCATCGTCGACGAAGGTGGACGGCTCGAGGTGCGCCTCGCCCCCGAAACGCTGCCGCCCGCGGTCGTCGATCGGTTGCGGAACGGCAGCGTGAACCGGATCATCGTCACCGGGCAGGGCACGGCCGCCATCGCGGGTCAGGGCGTCGCGCTCGCCCTGCGCCGGTACCTGGCCGGACGGCCCATCACGGTCGAGGCAGTGGCCGCAACCGAGCTGTCCGGCTTCGGACTCGCACGCGACATGTCGGACGCGCTCGTCATCACCATCTCGCAATCGGGCACGACCGCCGACACCAACCGGACCGTCGATCTCGTGCGCGCGCGAGGCGCCGCGGTCATCGGCATCGTCAACCGGCGGCAGAGCGATCTCGTCGACAAGAGCGACGGCGTGCTGTTCACCTCGGACGGCCGCGACCTGGAGATGAGCGTCGCGTCGACCAAGGCGTTCTACGCGCAGATCGCGGCCGGCTTCCTGCTGGCGTTCGCCATTGCAGCGGAGCTCGCGGCAGCCGCATCCGAGCTCGGCGAAGGTCCCGACGCTGACGCGGAGCGGGTCGCGCGCCAGAAGATCCTCGCGGCGTTGCGCGAGCTGCCGGCCGCGATGCGCGAGGTGCTCGAGCGGCGTCCGGCGATCGCGCTCGCCGCGCAGCGCCACGCGTTGACGCGTCGCTCGTGGGCGGTCGTCGGCAACGGCATCAACCGCGTCGCGGCCGAAGAGATCCGGATCAAGCTTTCCGAGCTCTGTTACAAGTCGATCTCGTGTGACATCACCGAGGACAAGAAGCACATCGACCTCTCCGCCGAACCGATGATCATCGTCTGCGCGGCCGGGCTCCACGGTTCGAACGCCGACGACGTCGGCAAGGAGATCGCGATCTACCGTGCGCACAAGTCGGCGCCGATCGTGATCGCCGACGACGGCGAAGCCCGCTTCCTCGCCGCCCTCGAAACGCTGACGGTACCGGTGGTGCACCCGGACGTCAGCTTCGTGCTGTGCGCGATGGTGGGACACTTGTTCGGTTACGAAGCCGCGCTCGCGATCGACGCAACGGCACGGCCGTTGCGCGAGGCGCGCGGCTGCATCGAGGCACTCATCGGCTCATCGCGCGAGGGCGACGACCTGCTGCGCGCGCTCGCAGTCGAAGTCCAGCCGCACGCCGACCGATTCTTCGACGGGCTGCGTACGTCCTCGTACGATGGTGCGCTCGACGCCGGCACCGCGGTGCGGCTGGCATCGTTGCTGCGCTACGCAACCGGGGTCGTCCCGCTCGACGTGTACCAGGTCGAGTTCGGGAAGGTCGGCACGCCGAGCACGGTGATCGAGGACCTCACCGGCGCGCTCACGAAGGCGATCGAAGAGCTGACGCGGCCGATCGACGCGATCAAGCACCAGGCGAAGACCGTCACCGTCGGGATCTCCCGCTCGGACGAGACGTTGCTCCAAGTACCGCTCGTGCAGGAGCTGCTCGCGACCGGCGCGGCGCGCGACAGCCTCACCTACCGCGCGCTCCGGACGCTGGTGGCGCTCGATCCCGCGATCGACGCGGTCGCGGGCTGGACGCGCTACCGGATCGACGGCGATCCGAGTCGCCCGGGCGCGACCATCGAAGTCGTCGACGCCGGCGGCATCGCGCGCGACATCCCGTCCCGCACCGCGGAGAACCCGACGTTGCGCGGCACCAAGCACCGCGCCGCGAGCGAGCGCGAGGTCACGGTGGTGCGCGGCCGCGCCGACGGGCGCACGCTCGTCATCGTCCCGGAGATCAAGGCCAATCAGGCGACCGGCCTCACGCTGCTCCACGTGCGCTTCCACGACCGGCTCCCGGCCGCCGCCGCCCGACGCGTGCTCGAGGGTTACCGCGATCGCTACGAAGCCATCGCCGACCAGGTCACCGAGCTCGAGCCGGTCATGCGGGACGACGTGCTCGCGACGATCGACCTCGTCGAGTTGCTGACGGAGCCGGTCGTCCGTCTCGCCGACCGCTGGAAGTCCGCGTCCGAAGGAAGCTGAGGTCGTGGCCCGGCCCACGATGTGGGCGTGGAGCGTCGACCGGCCCGCGCCCATCGACGAGCATCCACTCGCGCGCGTCCGTCGTGAGATCCCCGAGCCCGCCGCGCGCGAGGTTCGCGTTCGTGTGCACGCGTGTGGTGTGTGCCGCACGGATCTGCACCTCGCCGAAGGAGATCTCCCGCCGAAGCACGCCGGCGTCGTCCCCGGTCACGAGGTCGTCGGCATCGTGGACGCGCGCGGAGACGCGGGCGAGCGGTTCGCGGTCGGCGACCGGGTCGGCATCCCGTGGCTCCGGCACACCTGCGGACGCTGCCGGTGGTGCCGGCGCGGCGCCGAAAACCTCTGCGTCGCGCCCGCGTTCACCGGGTGGGACGCCGACGGCGGATACGCCCAGTACGCGGTCGTCGACGAGGCGTACGCCTACGCGCTCCCGGACGCGTACGACGACGAACATGCGGCCCCGTTGTTGTGCGCCGGAATCGTCGGTTATCGCGCGCTCAAGCGGGCCGAGCTTCCCCCCGGCGGCCGGCTCGGCATCTATGGGTTCGGCGCGTCCGCGCACCTCGTCGCGCAGGTTGCGATCAAGCAAGGCGCGACCGTGCACGTGTTGACGCGATCGGAAGCCGCACAAGAGCTGGCGCGCGAGCTCGGTGTCGCATCGGCCGGTCCGGCCGACGGCCGTCCGCCCGAGCCCCTCGACGCCGCCATCCTCTTCGCGCCGGTGGGCACGCTCGTTCCCGTTGCGCTCGAAGCGCTCGACAAGGGTGGGACGCTCGCGGTTGCCGGCATCTACCTCAGCGACATCCCGCCGTTGAACTACGAGCGCCACCTGTTCCAGGAGCGGCAGCTGCGTAGCGTGACCGCGAACACCCGCGCCGACGGCGAAGAGTTCCTGCAGCTCGCGGCGCGGTTGCAGCTCACGGTGATGACGCAGCGATACCCACTCGATCGGGCCGATGCCGCCCTCGCTGATCTCGCGCACGATCGGGTCAACGGCGCCGCGGTTCTCATTCCGTAGGAACCCGGCGCCGGCCCGGTCGACGCCTACGGGCGCGGGCGCGGATGCGCGGTGAGGAACGACCAGACCGCGGCGCTGCTGTCGTAGCCGGCGAACGGCTGCGGGCCGCCGGCGCGCGTCGGCGCGGCCGCGCCCATCCACGCGTGCGTCGCGCCGGCAACCGTGACGAACTCGACGGTCGTGCCCCGGGCGCACGGTTCCCACGTCTCGATGGTCAGCGGGCGCGTCCGTGCTCGTGCGTGCGGCCGGCGGGCACGAGTCCGCCGCGGCAAGGGTGCGGATGCTCGCACGCGGTGAGGGGAACGTCACGCCCGAGATCCCTTGGCCGTGACCGCCGTCGATCGGGATGTTCCCGTCCGCGGAACCGTGGATGTGGAGGAAGGAGATCGGCGCGCTCGGATGGCAGTCGTCGACGCCGAGCGTGCCCGCCTGGCCCGCGGCCGCGACGAACACGTCGGCGGCTTCGCACGCCAACCGGTACGACATGATCATCCCGTTCGAGTGCCCGGTCGCGAAGACACGGTTCGGATCGACGCGGTATTCGGCCGACAACTGGCCCACGAGCGCACGAAGGAACGTCACGTCGTCGACGGAGTTCCTGACGGCCCCGCCGCAACAGATGCCGCCGTTCCACGTGCGCAGCTGATCCTTCCCCGCGCCGGTGCCGACACCGTCCGGGTAGACGACGAGGAACCGGTTCGCCGCCGCGAGGTCGTCGAACCCGCTCGTGCGTTCGAACTGCCGGCCGGAGCCGCCGCCGCCGTGCAGCGCGACGAGCAGCGGCACCGGTTCGTTCGCGGGCACCGACGTGGGCACGTACAGGTGCGCGGTGCGCGTCCGGCCGTCGGGTGTGGCCACGGTGAGGTCCCGGGAGGTGTCAATCGGGTCCACCGGCGGCGCGGTCGTCGCGGCGGTCGTGGATGCCGGCGCCGTCGCTCGGCTCGTCGAGCTGGAGGAGGTCGCCGAGGACTGCGTATCGGGCGACCCGCACGAGGCCAGGAACCCGATCGCGACGAAGGCAACGCCCAAGATGCGGCTGCGCGCTCGCGTGCTGCTCATGTGATCAGCTTCGGCGAAGAAGCTGAGAATTCCCGGAGTGACTAACCGGCGTCTTCGCCCTCCTCGGCGGCGAGCGCACCGACCAGATCGCGAGCGGACACGACGCCGATGAACGCGCCGTTCTCCTCCACGAGGACGTGACGCACGTAACGATTCATCATCTCGCCCGCGACGACCGTGAGCGCCGCGTTGGCGTCGCACCAGACCAGTGCCGAGTTCGCGATGTCGATCGCTCGGGTCGTCGTCGGGTCGCGGCGAGCGGCGAGCGCACGCACGATGTCGCGTTCGGACACGACGCCGACGATTTCGTCGCCGTCCCCGACGACTGCCGCGCCGACGTCCGCCTCGGCGAGCGTGTCGCTGACTGCGTAGAGATCCGCGGTAGGCGGAACCCGCACGATTTCATCGCCGATGAACGCCGAAACGGGCATCGAAACCGGATCTGTCGTGGTCATCGTCTGTGCTCCTCCGAGCGTCGGGCGCACTCGTGGCATCCCGCGGGCCAATGTGCGATGCGTCGAGGGTCGTCGAGGCACAGCGCGCGTGCCGTCGGGCCGAGTGTGCAGCGGATCGCCACCGGTCGGAGGGTCTTGGACCGCCGCGGCGAATTCTGTGCCGGTTTCATGCGTCTGCACCTCGCGAATCGCCGGCGATGAGTACCGGGACCGACCGTTGGCGGGCGACGCCCTCGGCCACGCTGCCGAGCAGCCGGGTGCGCAGGCCGCGGCCACGAGCCCCGACGACGATCAAGTCGATGTCGTGGTCGACCGCGTAGCGGACGAGTGCGTCCGCGGGACGGCCGGTGAGGATGAGCGTGTCGGGTTGGAGCGCCGTCGTTGTCGACGCCGCGGCGAGGGCTCGGCGCGCATCGACGGTGCCGTCGGACTCGCCGCGGATCGTCTGCGCATCCTCGGGGTCGACCACGGTGGCGAGGACGACGCGACCGAGTCGGTTCCCGAGCAGGTCGACCGCGGCGTGCTCGGCGGCACCGGCGTCCGTCGATCCGTCGATCCCGACGAGGATGTTGACCGGACCGCCGCGCGAACGACCGAGCGCGAGGGTCTCGGCGACCCCGCTGGTCGCGTCTCGGCGCAGGCTGATCCACGCGACCGGGACCACGAGCGGACCGAGGACGGCGCCGATGACGCCCCACGTTCCCGGATCGTGTCCTTTGCGCCCCATCACCAGGGCGGCGGTGAGGCCGATCGCCAGCCAGATGTACATGATCACGAGAAGGGCGGTCGATGCGCTCATCGCCAGTCCCCGGTTGCGTTCATGCCCCAGATCTTGGGCGACCGCGCCCGCGGACGGCAGGGCCCAACGGCCCTTTCGCGCAAAGGCCCTCTTCGTTGCGCGGTGGGCGCGGCGCGGGAGGATCGAGGCCAGGGAAGATGGGGCGGGGATCGGTGGCGCACAATGGTCGGGTGCAGCCGGTCGTGACCCCCGCGGAGATGGGCGAGGCCGACCGGCGCGCGATCGCGCAGGGCACTCCCGAGCCCGTGCTCATCGGGCGGGCGGCGGGGGCGGTGGCGATGCACGCGGTGCGCATGCTCCGCGGCACCTACGGGCGGCGCGTGGTGGTTGCCGCGGGCAAGGGAAACAACGGTGCCGACGGGCGAGACGCGGCTGACCGGTTGCGCAGGCGCGGCGTCGGGGTCGACGTGTTCGCGGTTGCGGACGAGCTCGGCCGCGACGAGTTCCTCCGCGCGCTGAAGCGCGCGCACCTGTTCATCGACGCGATGTTCGGGACCGGGTTCCGCGGTGCGCTCGCGGAGCCGGCCGCCTGGATCGCCGAGACCGTCCGGGAGCAGGGCACCCGGACGCTCGCGATCGACATCCCTTCGGGCGTCGACGGCGCGACCGGCGAAGTCGCAGGGGCGGCGGCGGTCCGCGCCGACGAGACGATCACCTTTGTCGCGCGCGAAGCCCGGCCTGATGTTCGAACCCGGGCGCGGCCACGCGGGGCGAGTGACCGTCGCCGACATCGGCATCGAACTCGGCCGCATCGGCCTATTCGTGCCCGAAGTGGGCGACCTCCGCCTGCCGCGCGCGCGACGCGGCCGCGCGACAAGTGGTCGTCCGGCTTGATGGTCTTCGGCGGCTCGAACGGCTTGACGGGCGCGCCGTTGATGGCGGCACGCGCCGGCGCGTGCGCGGGCGCGGGGATGGTGGTGTGCTCCCTTCCCGGACACGAGGCCGCGGCCGCGGCATCCGGTGCCGAGATCGTGACGCGCGCCATGCCCGCGACCGAGGACGGTGCCATGGCCGAGGACGCGGCGCGCGTCGCGTCGAAGGACATCTCGCGCTTCGCGCGCTCGCGATCGGTCCCGGCCTGGGCCGCGACGACCGCGCCCAGGCCGCGGCGCGTCGGTTGGTCGCGGAGGCGCCGATCCCCGTCGTGATCGACGCCGACGCGCTGAACGCGCTCGCGGTCGATTCGGCGCCTTTGCGCGTCCGCCACGCGTCCGGGTTGCCGCCGGCGGTGCTCACACCGCACGAGGGCGAGTACGAACGGCTCGCGGGCCATCCGGTCGGTCACGATCGCGTTGCCGCGGCGCGTGATCTCGCCGCGCGACCGACGCGATCGTGCTGCTCAAGGGGCCGGGCACCGTGATCGCGACACCGGAAGGTGTCGCGTCGATCAATCCCACGGACACCGCCGCGCTCGCGACGGCCGGAACCGGTGACGTGCTGACGGGGATCATCGGCGGGCTGCTCGCGAACGGTGCGGATCCCCGTACCGCGGCGATCACCGGGGCCTACGTGCACGGCCGGGCCGCGCTCGCCGCCGGTACCGCCCCCGACCTCGTTGCAATCGACCTGATCGGCGCGCTGCACCCTACGCTTGATGCGTTGCGGAGCGGACGCGATCCCTGGGAGGACTGAATGCCGGCCACCACGCTCGTGCGTGAAGTGATGACGCAGAATGTCATGACGTTGCGCCCCGATCAGGCCATCGCCGACGCCGCGGACGAGATGGCTGATCACAAGTTCGGCGCGATGCCGGTGGTCGACGGCGCGGGCAAGCTGCTCGGGCTCCTGCGCGACGAGGACTTCATCGTGTCGGAGGCCCGAGTGCACGTGCCGACGTACCTGAGCTTCCTCGGCGTGTCGGTGCAGCTGCCCGGGCAGATGGCACACTTGGAAGACGAGCTCCGCAAGGTCGCGGGCTCGACCGTCGGCGAGGTCATGGAGGAGCACCCGCTCACGGTCTCGCCCGACGACACGCTCGAGGACCTCGCCACGGCGATGCACGAGAAAGAGGAGTCGCACGTCCCGGTCGTCGACGCCGACGGCGTGTTGGTCGGCATCGTCGCTCGCGGCGACATCGTGCGGTTCATCGCCCGGACGACGTGACGGCACTTCGCCCCGTCTGGGCCGACGTCGATCTGGGCGCGATCGCGGCGAACGTGCAGGCGCTGCGCGCTGCCGTGGCAGCCGGCCGAGGTGCTCGCGGTCGTCAAGGCCGACGGGTACGGGCACGGCGCGGTGCCCGTCGGTCGGGCCGCGCTCGCCGCGGGCGCATCGAGCCTCGGTGTCGCGCTCGTCGAGGAGGGTGTCGAGCTGCGCGACGCGGGCGTCGACGCGACGGTGCTGGTGCTGTCGGAGCCGGTGCCGGAGGCGGCCGAGACCGTCGTGCAGCACCGGCTCACGCCCGTCGTGTACACCGCGGGCGGCATCGTCGCGCTGGCGAAGGCGGTCGCCACGAGCGGCGACGCGCAGCCCCTCGACGTCCACCTGAAGATCGACACGGGCATGCACCGCGTCGGGTGCCGTCCCGAAGACGCGGTGGAGCTCGCGCGGCTGGTGCTCGCGCATCCGGAGCTGCGACTGGGCGGCACGCTCACCCACTTCGCGGTGGCCGACGAGCCCGACAACGCGTACACCGCGACCCAGAAGCAGCGGTTCGATGCCGCGCTGCGACGAGCTGCGCGCCGTCGGGATCGATCCGGGCGTTGTTCACGCGTGCAACACGGCCGGCGCGCTCGCGTTCCCCGACGCCCACTACGACATGGTTCGCGTCGGCATCGGTCTCTACGGCATCGCGCCCGCGCCCGCGCTGGAGGGCCGCGTCGCGCTCCAGCCCGCACTGTCCGTCAAAGCGCGGGTCTCGTACATCAAGGAGCTCGGCGCACACGAGCGCGTTTCGTACGGCCTGCGCTACGAGACCGCGGACGCGACGCGTATCGCGACGGTTCCCATCGGCTACGCCGACGGCGTGCCCCGCCGTCTCGGCCATCCGCACATCGGCGCCGACGGGATCGAACGCGGTCCCGCGGACGCTCGTCCGCGGGAGGCGCTGCACCATCGCCGGGACGATCACGATGGACCAGCTGATGCTCGACGCCGGCACCGTGCCGGTCGAGGTCGGCGACGAGGTCGTGTTGCTCGGGAGCCAGGGCGACGAAACGGTGTACGCGTCCGAATGGGCCGATCTCGTCGACACGATCCCCTACGAGATCGTGTGCGGCATCGGTCCGCGCGTCCCGCGGAGATACCTCCGATGAACCCGAGCACCGTGTTGAAAGGCACCGGGGCCGCGGCGGCCGTCGCGGCCGCGGGTTGGGCGATGCAGAAGGTCGTGGCCGGTCGTGTCCGCCGGCGCCCGGACGCCGACGCCCGCCGTTCGCTCGACACACCGATCTACGTCGACCATCGTCTGCCGTCGCACGACGGTGGTTCGATCTACGTCGTCGAAGCCGGCGAGGGTCCGCCGATAGTGCTGTCGCACGGCGTGACGTTGTCGGTCCGCACGTGGTTCCACCAACTCGAGCTGTTGCCGAAGGAAGGCTTCCGCACGATCGCGTTCGACCACCGCGGTCACGGCGAGTCCGTGCTCGGTGAAGCCGGTCACTCGCTCGAGAACCTCGCCGAGGACGTCCGGAGCGTGCTGCTCGGGCTCGATCTCCACGACGCGGTCCTCGTCGGTCATTCGATGGGCGGCGTCGCGGTGCAGAGCTTCGTGATCCGCTACCCCGAGCTCGCCGCGGAACGTCTGCGCGGCATCGTGTTGCTGTCCACGCTGGCGAAGACGCCGTTCGGTTCGCGATCGACGCAGATGAAGACGCTCATGGAGCGCACGTTCAACCACGTGCCGGATGCGAAGATCTTGTGGGAGCGCAAGAACCTCGGGTTCCTGGCCGCTCGTGTGGGGTTCGGCAAGGACCCGCACCCGAGTCACGTCGAGCTCGTGCGCCGCATGATGCTCGCGTGTCCGCCGGAGACGCGGCGCGACGCGCCGCGGGTGCTCGTCGGCCTCGACCTCACTGATGACCTGCGGGCGATCCGGATCCCGACCCTTGTCATCGGCGGCACCGGTGACCTCCTGACGCCGCCCGGCTACGCAAAGCAGATCGCGGAAGCGATCCCGGGCGCGCGCGTCGAGCTCGTTCCGGACGGCGGTCACATGCTGATGCTCGAACGCACCGAGTTGCTCGACGAACTCATCGTCGACTTCGCGCGCGAAGTCGGTGCGGCCGCGCCGTCGGCGCCCCGCCGTCCCACGCGCCCGTGAGCGACCCGAAGTGAGCGAGTTGCCGGTACCGGGTGTGCGCGCCGGGCACTGGACTGGCGACGCGACCGGCGTCACCGTCGTGCTGCTTCCCGAAGGCACCGTGGGCAGCGGCGAGGTGCGTGGGGGCGCGCCGGCGACGCGCGAGGTCGCGTTGCTCGATCCGACGCGCGTCGTCGGCCAGGTCGATGCGGTCGTGTTCACCGGCGGCTCCGCGTTCGGGCTCGCGACCGCCGACGGCGTGATGCAGACGCTCGTGGGCGGCGGTCGCGGCTACCCGACCGCAGGTGGCCCGGTCCCGATCGTGCCGACCGTGGCGATCTACGACCTGGTCGAGTCGGGCGCCGCCCCGCCGGGCCCCACCGAAGGGCGCGCGGCTGCGACGGCCGCGGCGAGTGACGAGCCGTTCGCGATCGGACGCAGCGGCGCGGGGTGCGGTGCCACCGTCGGGAAGTGGCGCGGCCGCGAGTTCGCGGTGCCGGGCGGGCTCGGCCTCGCGCACGCTCGGGTCGACGACGCCAACGTCGTCGCGCTCGCCGTGGTCAACGCGGTCGGCGACGTGCGCGGCGCCGACGGTCGGGTGCTTGCGGGATCCACGGCACCGCCCGACGCGACGACGTTCCCGACCCCGCGACCGTTCGAGGAGGAGGGCAACACCACGCTCGTGCTCGTCGTCACCGACGGCCGGGTCGACAAGCTCGGCTGCCACCTGGTCGCGCAGAGCGCGCACGACGGCGTGGCCCGGGCGCTGTATCCGTCGCACACCCGGTTCGACGGCGACTTCTCGATCGCGCTGGCGACCGGTGCCGTCGACGTTCACCTCGACCGGCTGCGGGCGACGGCCATCGATGTCGTCGCCGCGGCGATTCGCGGCGCGGTCACGTCCGGATAAAGTCGATCGTGTCCCTGAACGCCTCGCCGGCCCCGGCGGACCATCCGGCGCATGCGGCCGGAGGGACGATGGCCGAAGTCGCGGCCGCGGCGCACGACTGCGTGTTGTGCAAGCTCGCGAACGGGCGCACACAGGTGGTGTTCGGTGTCGGCCGCGAAGACGCCGACCTGATGTTCGTCGGCGAAGGGCCGGGCCAGCAAGAAGACCTGCAGGGTGAGCCGTTCGTCGGCCGCGCGGGCCAGCTGCTGACGCAGTTGATCGAGGGCATCGGGCTCACGCGCGCGGACGTGTACATCGCGAACGTCGTGA
The DNA here is from genome assembly GCA_963745645.1 of uncultured Actinomycetes bacterium. Classification (GTDB taxonomy): domain Bacteria; phylum Actinomycetota; class Acidimicrobiia; order IMCC26256; family PALSA-610; genus CAVUFH01. Next base: position 240,663 of record CAVUYD010000008.1, on the reverse strand, counting down.
AGTGCCGGCCGCCGGGAAACCGCGATCCCGAGCCGGCCGAGATCGAGGCGTGCGCGCCGTGGCTCGACCGGCAACTCGAACTGATCCGGCCGCGCGTCATCGTCACGCTGGGCAACTTCGCGACCAAGCTCCTGCTCGACACGAAGGAAGGGATCACCAAGCTGCGCGGCCGGAGCTTCCCGTTCACACGCGCCGGCGTCGCGGCGGACGTGATGCCGACGCTGCACCCGGCGGCCGTGCTGCGCGGCGGCGGGCAGCGACTCGCCGAGGTCCGCGCCGACTTCGTGCACGTGAAGCGGCGGCTCACGCAGTGACACTTCGGTTGCGCACCACTTCGGCCGAGCAAACGCGCGCGCTCGCGGCCGCTGCTCGGCGGCCACCTCGAGCGGGGTGATGTCGTGGTGCTCGTCGGTGACCTCGGTGCCGGCAAGACGACGTTCGCACAGGGACTCGCGCGCGGGTTGGGGGTCGAAGGGCCCGTCACCAGTCCTTCGTTCACGCTCGTGCAGGAGTACGACGGGCGCGTCCCGGTCGCGCACGTCGACGTCTACCGGCTCGAGCGCATCCAGGAGCTGCATGACATCGGCTTCGAGGAGCTCGTCGACGGCCGCGGCGTGACGATCGTCGAATGGGGCGACGTGGTGCTGCAGGTGCTCCCGACCGACCGTGTCGTCGTGCGCCTGACGTCCGGTGCGGGCGACGACGACCGTTGCCTCACCGTGGAAGCGATCGGCCCGAGCTGGCGGATGCGGCGCGAGCCACTCGCGCAGGCGCTCGCGGAGTTCACGGGCTGATGGTGGTGGTGGACCGATGCTGATTCTGGGCATGGACACCGCGACCCGACGCGTCGGCGTGGTTCTCGCTTCCGAGCAGGGGCTGCTCGGCCGCACCGAGCTCGGCGGTCCGTTCGACGGAGCTGCGCCCCGGCACGCCGAGGTGCTCGCGCCCGCGATCGCGACGCTGTGCGAACAGGTCGGCATCGAGCTCGATCATCTGTCCGCGATCGCGGTCGGCATCGGCCCCGGCATGTTCACCGGTCTGCGCGTCGGTGTCACCACGGCCAAGGTGCTCGCGCTCGCGTTGCGGATCCCCGTGATCCCGATCCCGAGCCTGGACCTGCTCGCGTACCCGCTGCGGCACAGCCGCACGTTGGTGGTCCCGGCGATCGACGCCCGCCGGCACGAGCTGTACTACGCGATCTACCGATCGGTGCCGGGTGGCGTGCAGCGGGTCTCCGACTACGAGCTCGGCACGCCGGAAGACCTGGCCGGTGAGCTCGCGGCGCGCGGTGAGGAGGCGCTGCTGTGCGGCGACGGCATCGCGCGGTTCGCGCCGGTGTTCGCCGACCTCGACCGGGCCGAGCTCGCGGGCATCGCGCACGCGGCGCCCAGTCTGTCCGCGCTGGCCGAGCTCGCGATCGCGCACTATCAACGGGAGGAATTCGTCCCGCCCGCCGAGGTCGTCCCGATGTACCTGCGCCAGAGCGATGCCGAGATCTCCTGGGAAACGAGGAGCGCCTGAGCATGGTCGCGCTCCGGAAGTCGCTCGAACCGCTCGCGGTGCACATCGTGGCGATGCGGCGCCGTCACCTCCGCGGTGTGTTGCGCATCGAGCAGCAGGTCTACCCGCGGCCGTGGTCACATTCTCTGTTCGTGAGTGAGCTCGCGCTGCGATCGACGCGCGCGTACGTCGTCGCGAAGGTCGGACGCGACATCGTCGGGTACGCGGGATTGATGATGTCGCTCACCGACGGTCACGTCACGACTATCGCCGTCGATCCCACGTGGCACCGGCATCACGTCGGCACGCGGCTCCTACTCGCGCTCGCGCGCGAGGCGATCGCGCGCAACGCCTCGGCGCTCACGCTCGAAGCCCGACTGTCGAACAAGCCCGCGCAGGAGATGTATCGCCGGTTCGGGTTCGTGCCGGTCGGCGTGCGCAAGGGCTACTACGCCGACACCGGTGAGGACGCGCTCGTGATGTGGGCGTACGAGGTCGACACGCCGGCGTACGCGCAACTGTTGAACGGTGTCGAGGGGCGGGTTCCCGGAACGACCGTTTACGAACGACCGAAGTCCTGGTGACCCGCATCCTCGGGATCGAGACGTCGTGCGACGAGACCGCGGCCGCGGTGGTCGAAGACGGTCGGGTGGTGCGGTCGTCGGTCGTTTCGAGCCAAGCCGACCTGCACGCGCGCTTCGGTGGCGTGGTGCCCGAAGTCGCGAGTCGCGCGCACGTCGAGGTCATCGACGATGTCATCGCGCAGGCGCTCGTCGAAGCGGGTGTCGACTTCCCGGACATCGATGTCATCGCCGCGGTCCACGGTCCGGGGCTCGCGGGTGCACTGATCGTGGGCGTGAGCGCGGCCAAGGCGCTCGCGGTCGCGACCGACAAGCCGTACGTCGGTATCAACCACCACGAGGCGCACATGTACGCGGCGCTCCTCGAGGACCCGGCGCTCGAACCGCCCGTGCTGACGCTGATCGTGTCCGGCGGCCACACGCTGCTCGTCGCCATGGAGGACCACGGCAAGTACCGCGTGCTCGGCCAGACCGTCGACGACGCCGCGGGCGAGGCGTTCGACAAGGTCGCACGCTTCCTCGGCCTCGGCTACCCGGGCGGTCCGCTGATCGATCGCCTCGCGCGGCGAGGGTGACCCGAACGCGATTCGCATTCCCGCGACCGATGCTCAACGACGGCGACGACTTCTCGTTCTCGGGTCTGAAGACCGCGGTGGTGCAGTGGGTGCGCAAGCACCCCGACGCCGAGGTCGCCGACATCGCGGCGTCGTTCCAGGCCGCGGTCGTCGACGTGCTCGTGACCAAGCTGCTGCGGGCCGCGGCCCGCACCGGGATCGGCACCGTCGTCATCGGCGGCGGGGTCGCCGCGAACTCGGCGCTGCGCGCCGGCGTGGTCGCCGGGCGGCGGAGGCTGCGGGCCTCCGCGTCCGTGGTGCCGCGCGCGGACCTCTGCACCGACAACGCCGCGATGGTTGCGGCCGCCGCCGCCTGGCGGTTCCGCGCCGACGGCCCGACTCCGCTCGAGCACGGGATCGATCCCGGCCTGCGCATGGCCTGAAGGCGTAGGCCCGGGTCCGGGTGTCCCGGTGCAGCCGGGGCTTGCCCAGCAGGCCACCGAGCCGGTACCGTTAGCACTCGACGTAGGGGAGTGCTAACTCGCCCCACCGCCCGAATCCCGTTCGAGCCCCGCTCGAGCACTCTCGATCATCACTGCTCGAACATGCCGCGAGGAGGCGCACCGATGAAGTTGCAGCCGTTGGAGGACCGCATCGTCGTCCGGCCGGAAGAGGCGCAGGAGACGACCGTGAGCGGCCTCGTCATCCCTGACACCGCCAAAGAGAAGCCGCAGCAGGGCGAAGTGCTCGCCGTCGGACCCGGTCGCCGGGCCGAGAACAGCGGTGAGATCATCCCGCTCGATCTCAAGGTCGGCGACACGATCGTCTACTCGAAGTACGGCGGCACCGAGATCACCCTCGACGGTGAAGAGGTCCTCATCCTCAACGCCCGCGACGTGCTCGCCAAGGTCGAGGCCGGCGGCAAGTCGAAGAAGTAGTTCGGAAAGCAGTTCTGGCGAAGTAGGCGCAGCGCGCCGCAGTCCGTGGAGGGACGGCCGAGGGCCGTCCCTCTTCGCGTCCCGGGACCGTTCCGCCGGCTCGCCGGGGGCTGGATCGTCAGCCCACGCCGTCGGCGGCGACGGCCTTGGCCCACTTGTAGTCGGCCTTGCCGTTGGGCGCGCGCAGCACCTCGGGGACGACGACGAAATGGCGCGGGTGCTTGAACCGCGACAACCCCTCGAGCGACCCACCGATCTCCTCGCCGGTCGCTTCCGAGTCGGGTGCCAGCGAGACGACCGCGGTGACCGCCTCACCGAAGCGATCGTCGGGCACGCCGACCACGAGGCAGTCGGCGACCGCCGGGTGGCGCTTGATCGCTTCTTCGACCTCTTCCGGATAGATCTTCTCGCCGCCCGAGTTGATCACCACCGAACCGCGACCGAGCAACACGATCGTGCCGTCAGCCTCGACGCTGGCGAAGTCACCCGGCACCGACCACCGGGAACCGTTGATCGTCTGGAACGTCGCCGCGCTCTTCGCTTCGTCCTTGTAGTAGCCGACCGGGATGTTGCCGCCGACTGCGAGCAACCCGACATCGCCGGAACCGGGGACGACCTCTTCGCCGTTCTCCTTGAACACCTTCGTCTCCGGACCGATGGAGAACTTCGCGGTCTTCGCTTCGGCACCCGGCGCGGTGATCGAGTTGGCGAACCCGACGCCTTCGCTCGAACCGAGCGAGTCGAACGCGATGAAGCTGCCGCGCGCCATCAGTCCCTGCTTGACCTCGGCCGACCACATCACGCCACTGCTGATCATCAGGCCGAGCGACGAGATGTCATAGGGCTTCCCCTCGGCCTCCGCTTCTTCGAGGGCCTTCAACATCGGCTTCGCGAACGTGTCGCCGACGATCGCCATCTGCGTCACGTGCTCGCGCTCGACGACGCGCCACATCTCGTGCGCGTCGAAGTGCCGGCCTTCGAGCGTGATGATGCGACCGCCGGCCCAGATGGATTGGAACGTCGTGAACGCGCCGGTGCCGTGCATCAACGGTGACGCGGGCAGGTGCGCGGTGTCTCGTATCTCGAGGATCTTCCGTGCCAGCGGACCGACCTCGGAAGGACGCTCCGGCGCGCTTTCGCCGACGAGCGCGTACGTCGCCCCGGAGAGCACTCCCCACAGGTCGTCGAAGCGCCACATCACGCCCTTGGGCATGCCGGTGGTGCCGCCCGTGTAGAGGAAGTACATGTCCTCGCCGGACCGCTCGATGCGCGGCATCGGCTCGTTCTCGGCGATGAGATCCTCGAAGCGGACCGCGAAGTCCTGGTGCGCACCCCCGTCGTCGACTTCGATCCACAACCGCACCAGCGGGCGCGCGGTCGCGGATCTTCGCGACGCGGTCGCCGAGGCTGCTGTGGAAGAACAGTGCTTCGGCGTCGGAGTTGTCGAGCAGGTAGACGAGCTCGTCCTCGAGGTAGCGGTAGTTGACGTTCACCGCGACCCCGCGCATCTTGAACGTCGCGTACAGACCCTCGAGGTACTCGTTGCCGTTGTAGAGATACGACGCGACCTTGGCGCCCGGCTCCAGCCCGGCCGCGACGAGACCGGCCGCCAGGCGCGCGGCGCGGTCGTCGAACTCGCGCCACGTCCGCCGGCGTTCCCCTTGCGCGATCGCGACGCGCTCGGGCAGTGCGTCCGCGACCGACTCCCACAGCGTCGCAAAGTTCCAGTCCACGGCCTGTCGTCCCCCTGGTTGCGAAGGCAGGCAGTCTCGCAGCCCCGATACCGTGGGCGCATGCCACCGCAGGGCGGACAGCAGCGCATCCCGAGGCCGCCGTCCTACCGCCCCGGCCGTCCCGCACCGTGGGCCCACATCGACCCGAGCCGCCGGCGGCTCTCGCTCGCGGACGTCCGCGCGCCGCCTGGCGACCCTCCCGGCCGCCGCGCCCGTCGTCCCGCGGGCGCCGGGGAGCGTCGCGGCCGCGGTGCTGGTGCCGCTGTTCGAAGCCGACGGTGACGTGTACGTGATCCTGACGAAGCGCCCGGAAACGATGCCGTCACACCAGGGCGAGATCGCGTTCCCCGGTGGGAAGCACGATCCCGCGCTCGACTCCGACCTGCGCGGCGACCGCGTTGCGCGAGGCGCACGAGGAGATCGGCCTCGATCCGGAGGCGGTCGAGATCGTCGCTCGCCTCGACGGCATCGCCACCGTCGCGTCGCGGTTCGCGATCACGCCGTTCGTCGGCTTCCTCACGACGCGTCCGGTGCTGAGCCCGGATCCGCGCGAGGTCGTGCGCGTGTTCGACGTCTCGCTGTCGCAGCTGATGGGCGACGGCGTCTACCGCGAAGAGCGCTGGGACATGGTGAAGCAGGACCTCGACGTCCACTTCTACGAGCTCACCGACGAGACCGTGTGGGGCGCGACGGCCCGCATCCTCACGACGTTCCTCGCCGCGCTGGTCGCCGATCGATGAGGTCACTGATCGCTGAGTGACGCCTGCGTCGCGGCCGCGACGTGCCGGTTCCCGAGCCGGAACGAGAACCACAGCGACGCGACTCCCATCACCACGACGGAGATCCAGTACGGCGCGACCAGCCCGTACTGCTCGGCGACGACACCCCCGATCACGGCGCCGATCGGCATGGTGCCCCATGCGAGCAATCGGTAGACGCTGTTGACCCGGCCGAACAGCCGGTCGGGGATGATGCGTTGCCGCAGCGAGACCGTCGCGACGTTCCAGGTGATCCCGACGCCGGCTTCGAGCGCGAAGTAGACGCCGACCACGACCGGGCTGTGCGTGAGCGGCACGATCAGCGGGATGGCCGCCATCAGCCACAGCGACGTGACCATCACCGTGCCCTCGCCGGCACTGCGGATGATGCGCGGTGCGAACGGCGTCGCGAGCAGGCCGCCCGCCGCGCCGCTGATCAACAGGAAGCCGTAGCCCGCGTCGGACAGCCCCAGGCGGTCGCGCGCGAGCAGGACGAACGTGGCGAGCGTCATCGTGCCGAGCAGGTTCATCAGGCCGAGCACGATCGCCATGGGGCGCAGCAGCGGGTGACCGAACAGGTAGCGCAGCCCTTCGGCGATGTCATGCCGCAGCGGCGGACGCGTCGCGCGCTCGGGCCCGCTGGGCACCGGAACACTCACCGAGATCGACGCGATGAGCAGCGCCGCGGCCGCGAACGTCGCGCCGTCGAGCGCGAACGGCAGCGCTACCGCGACGCCGAAGAGGATCCCACCGAGCGGTGGCCCGGCGAACTGGTTGGCGACGATCTCGCCGCCGTACATGCGGCTGTTCGCGGACGGGAGCTGCGCGGGCGTGACGAGCCGGGGCAGGAACGCCTGGGCCGCGTTGTCGAAGAACGTCTCCGCCACACCGACCGTCAGGAACACGGCGTAGAGCACCGGCAGCCCGATGGTGTGGGTGCCGGCCAGGACCGCGATGAGCGCGAGGGCGGCGGCACGGAAGAGGTTGGCGCGCACCATCACCCGCCGCCGGTCCCAGCGGTCGACCAACGCGCCCGCGACGAGCGCGAACAGCAACCAGGGGAGCCGCTGGGCGACCGCCAGCCCCGCGACCTGCCGCGGGTCGTTCGTCAGGTGCGCGGCGAGCAGGGGACCCGCCGCGAGCGTCACCCCGTCGCCCAGGTTCGAGATCGTCGTGGCGGTCCACAGGCGCGTGTACGCGCGGCCGAGGCGGTCGGGCACCGGGTCACCTTGCCAGGAACGGGTGGGTCCCGGAAGCTGGAGGACGCGCCACTAGGCTGGGATTTCCGGCGTGTAGGGCGTCGGTTCGTGCCGTGGTCGTATGAGGCGGAGGTCGTCGGTGGAAGTCGAAATCGGGATCGGCAAGACCGGTCGCCGGGCCTACGGGTTCGACGACATCGCGATCGTCCCCAGCCGGCGTACACGCGATCCCGAGGACGTCGACATCACGTGGGAAGTCGACGCGTACAAGTTCGAGCTGCCGATGATGGCCGCGGCAATGGACGGCGTCGTCTCACCGCAGACCGCGATCGAAGTCGGCCGGCTCGGCGGCCTCGCGTGCTTGAACCTCGAAGGGTTGTGGACGCGCTACGAAGATCCGGAGTCGGTCTTCGAGGAGATCGCGTCGCTTCCGGCCGAGAAGGCGACGCGCCGGATGCAAGAGCTCTACGACGAGCCGATCAAGCCCGAGCTGATCCCCGAGCGCATTCGCGAGATCAAGGCCGGGGGTGTCGACGCGTGCGCGTCGCTGACCCCGCAGCGCGTCGAGCAGTTCTCGAAGCTGGTGCTCGACGCCGATCTCGACGTGCTCGTCGTGCAAGGCACGGTCGTGTCCGCCGAACACGTGTCGAAGGATCCCGACCGCCAGCCGCTCAACTTGAAGAAGTTCATCCGCGAGTTCGACCTGCCCGTGATCGTCGGTGGCTGCGCGTCGTACTCCACCGCGCTGCACCTCATGCGCACCGGTGCGGTCGGTGTGCTCGTCGGTGTCGGCCCGGGTCACGCGTGCACGAGCCGCGGCGTGCTGGGCATCGGTGTGCCGCAGGCGACGGCGATCGCCGACGCCGCCGGCGCGCGGATCCGCCACCTCGACGAGACCGGCGTCTACGTGCACGTCATCGCTGACGGCGGCATGCGCACCGGTGGCGACATCGCCAAGGCGATCGCCTGCGGTGCCGACGCGGTGATGATCGGTTCGCCCCTCGCATCCGCGTACGAGTCGCCCGGCCGCGGGTTCCACTGGGGCATGGCCACGTTCCATCCCACCCTCCCCCGCGGTGCGCGCGTCGAGGCCGGCCGCAAGGCGAGTCTGGCCGAGATCCTCGTCGGACCCGCGCACGAGAACGACGGCACGCTCAACCTGTTCGGCGCGCTGCGCACGTCGATGGCCACGACCGGCTACGAGACGGTGAAGGAATTCCAGAAGGCCGAAGTGATGGTCGCCCCCGCGCTGAAGACCGAGGGCAAGTCCCTCCAGCGTGCGCAGGGCATCGGCATGGCATAGCCAAGAGTGCGGACGCAGCGGAGCCCCGCCCGCGGCGCAGCCGCCCCTCGGCGCGTAGCGAGGGAGCCAGAGTTATGACGGTGGTGAGCACGTACTTCATGGTCATGGTCGCCGACATGGACCGGGCGACCGCGTTCTACCGTGACGCGTTCGGCGCCGAGGTGAAGTTCGCGTCGCCGTACTGGACGTCGCTCACGATCGCCGGCGTCGCGATCGGCTTGCACCACGGTGGCGACGCGAGCAGACCGCGAGATCGGGCTCGGTTTCGACGTCGACGATCTCGACGCCGCGTGCGCAGCCGTCACGGCATCCGGAGGGACGGTCGTGAAACCGCCCGAGCACAAGCCCCAGGAAGGCATCACGATCGCGACCGTCGCCGACTCCGAGGGCAACGAGTACTCGCTCACGCTGGCGGCGAAGCATTGAGCGCCAGGGTGCGGACGCAGCGAAGCCCCGCCCGCGGCGAAGCCGCCACTCGGCGCGTAGCGAGGGAGTCATGAGCAGAGATGACTTGGTCCTCGTCGTCGACTTCGGGGCGCAGTACGCGCAGCTGATCGCGCGACGCGTCCGCGAGGCGCACGTGTACAGCGAGATCGTGCCCCGGTCGATGCCCGTCGCCGAGATGCTGGCGCGCCAGCCGAAGGCGATCATCTTCTCCGGCGGACCGGCTTCGGTGCATGTCGACGGCGCGCCGTCGATCGACGCCGCGATCTACGAAGCCGGCGTCCCGCTGTTCGGCATCTGTTACGGCGCGCAGCTGATCGCCCGGGACCTCGGTGGCGAGGTGCGCAAGACCGGCACCGGCGAGTACGGCCGCACGCAGCTGCACGTGCAGGGCGCTTCGCCGCTCTTTGCCGAACAACCGGTCGAGCAGACCGTGTGGATGAGCCACGGCGACTCGATTACGGAGGCGCCGCCGGGCTTCGCGGTCACCGCGAGCACCGACGCGGTGCCCGTGGCCGCGCTCGAGGATCGCGAGCGCGTCATCTACGGCGTGCAGTTCCACCCCGAGGTCATGCACACCGAGCGCGGCCAAGAGGTGTTGAAGGCGTTCCTGTACGAAGCCGCGGGCTGCCGGCCCACGTGGACGAACGTCTCGATCATCGAGCACGCGGTCGCGGAGATCCGCGCGCAGGTCGGAACCGAGCGCGTCATCTGCGGCCTCTCCGGCGGTGTCGACTCCGCGGTCGCGGCCGCGCTCGTGCACAAGGCGATCGGCGACCAGCTCACGTGTGTGTTCGTCGACACCGGCCTGCTCCGGTACGGCGAAGCCGACCAAGTGGAGCGCACGTTCCGCGAGCAGTTCGCGATCGACCTCGTGCACGTGAAGGCCGCCGACCGGTTCCTCGACGCGCTCGACGACGTCGTCGATCCGGAACGCAAGCGCAAGATCATCGGCGAGCTGTTCATCCGCGTCTTCGAGGAAGCCGCGCGCGACCTGGGCCAGCGAGAACGGAGTCGCCCTCTCGGCGACGCCTCGGGCGCGGCGGAGTGGAGCGCATCAACGGGCGATGCGCGGTTCCTCGTGCAGGGCACGTTGTATCCGGACATCGTCGAATCGGGCGGCGGCGACAACGCGAACATCAAGTCGCACCACAACGTCGGTGGTCTCCCCGAGGACATGGACTTCGAGCTCGTCGAGCCGTTGCGCAACCTGTTCAAGGACGAAGTGCGCGCCGTCGGCGAGGAACTCGGCCTGCCCGAAGAGATCGTCTGGCGTCAGCCCTTCCCCGGGCCCGGCCTCGCCGTGCGCATTATCGGCACCATCACCCGCGAGCGGGTCGAGATCCTGCAGGGCGCGGACGCGATCGTCACCGAGGAGATCAAGCGGGCCGGCCTCTACCGCGAGATCTGGCAGAGCTTCGCGGTGCTGCCCGCGGTCAAGACCGTGGGTGTGATGGGCGACGACCGCACCTACGCCTATCCCATCGTGCTGCGGGCGGTGACCTCCGACGACGCCATGACCGCCGACTGGGCCCGCCTCCCCTACGACGTGCTCGAGCGCATCTCCAGCCGCATCATCAACGAGGTTCCCGGGATCAACCGGGTGGCGTACGACGTCACCTCCAAGCCGCCCGGCACCATCGAATGGGAGTAAAGGCTCGGCGAGTGGGAGGAATTCCCTCGGCCGAGTAATTTCGTCCTCTGCTCTGGATGAAGGGGACCTCATGGACTTGAGTGCGCTGAACGCAGTTGCACGCGCAATCGTGGCGCCGGGCAAGGGAATTCTCGCGGCGGACGAGAGCAGCGGGACGATCAAGAAGCGGTTCGACTCGATCAACACCGAGTCGACGGAGGACCGCCGCCGCGCGTATCGCGAGATGCTGTTCACGACGGCCGGTGCGGGCGACTACATCAGCGGCGTCATCCTCTTCGACGAGACGATCCGGCAGCAGGCCTCCGACGGCCGCCCGCTCCCGAAGATCCTCGAGGAGCAGGGCATCATCCCGGGCATCAAGGTCGACAAGGGCACGACGCCGCTTGCCGGCGCGCCGGGCGAGCTCGTCACCGACGGCCTCGACGGCTTGCGCCAGCGGCTCGTGGAGTACCGCGAGCTCGGCGCGAAGTTCGCCAAGTGGCGCGCGGTGATCGACATCGGCGCGGGCATCCCGTCGCAGTACTGCATCGACGTGAACGCACACGCGCTCGCGCGGTACGCCGCGCTGTGCCAGGACGAAGGCATCGTCCCGATCGTCGAACCCGAAGTGTTGATGGACGGCGACCACTCCATCGACCGTTGCTATGAAGTCACGACGCAGACGCTGCACACGGTTTTCGATCAACTGTCCGACCAGCGGTGCGAGTTCGCAGGCCTGCTGCTGAAGCCGAACATGGTGATCCCGGGGAAGAAGCACTCGGCCGGCAAGGCGTCGCCGGAGGAAATCGCGGACGCGACCATTCGTTGTTTCCGCCACACGGTGCCCGCCGCGGTGCCCGGCATCTTGTTCCTCTCCGGTGGCCAGGGCGACGAAGAGGCAACCGCGAACCTCGACGCGATCAACAAGAAGCGTCCCCTCCCGTGGGAGGTGTCCTTCTCGTACGGCCGCGCCCTCCAGGCCGCCGCGTTGCACGCGTGGCAGGGTCAGGACGCCAACGCGGGCGAAGGCCAGAAGGCGTACCTCCACCGCGCCCGCATGAACGGCCTCGCCCGATCGGGCAACTGGAGCGCCGACGCCGAACGCGCCGCCTCCTGACCCACTGTTTGAACCGATCCGACCCCGCTGGGGCCGTCTCACCGCGAACAGTGGTGAGTGATGCGGGCGTTGGTGCAGCGCGTCACTGAAGCGCGCGTCACCGTCGGTCAGGACGTCGTCGGGGAGATCGGCGCAGGCCTCTGCGTACTCGTGGGCGTGACGCACGAGGACGACGAGACGAGCGCGGCCAAGCTCGCGAGCAAGGTCGCGAACTTGCGCGTGTTCGACGACGACGCCGGCGCGATGAACCGGTCGCTGCTCGACGCCGGCGGCGCCGCGCTCGTGGTCAGCCAGTTCACGCTCTACGGCGACACCACCCGCGGCCGGCGTCCGGGTTGGTCGGCCGCCGCGCCTCCCGAGGTCGCCGAACCCTTGATCCAGAGCTTCGAACGCGAGGTCCGCCGCGCTCGGCGTCCCGGTCGAGACCGGCCGGTTCCGTGCCGACATGCAGGTCGCGCTGGTCAACGACGGCCCGGTGACCCTCCTGTTGGAAGTCCCTCCGACAACCTGACGCGAACAACGACAGCCGTGTAATTCGTGTCCTTCGGGTCGGTACGATGGATGAGTCATGGTCGACGTCCAACCCGGGATCGAGCCCGAGGCCCCCGCCAACGCCGAAGAGGGGAGTGGGCCGCCGGTTCGGACCCGCCGGCCGCTCGACCTCTCGGGGTTGAACCCGGCCCAGTACGAGGCCGTCACGCTGCCTCCGGGGCCGGTGCTGGTGATCGCGGGCGCGGGTTCGGGCAAGACCCGCGTGCTCACGCACCGGCTCGCCTACCTGATCACCGAGCTCGACGTCTCGCCGTTCGAGATCCTCGCGATCACGTTCACGAACAAGGCCGCGGGCGAGATGCAGGAGCGCGTTGCCGCGCTCGTCGGCCCGGTCGCCCGGCGCATGTGGGTGTCCACCTTCCACGCCGCCTGCTCTCGCATCTTGCGCCGAGAAGCGACCCTTCTCGGCTACCGGTCGAGCTTCACGATCTACGACCAAGCCGACGCGCAGCGCCTCACCGACTGGGTGCGCCGCGACCTCAACCTCGACCCGAAGCGGTTCCCGCCGCGCGCGTTGCACAACCAGATCAGCGCGCTGAAGAACGAGTTGGTGCTGCCGGAGGACTACGCCAAGATGGCCGTTGCGCCGGCCGAGCGTCGCCTCTCCGACGTCTACACGGAGTACCAGCGCCGCTTGCAGGAGTCATCGGCCGTGGACTTCGACGACCTGCTACTCCTCGCGGTGCGGCTCTTCCGCGAACACCCCGAAGCGCTGCAGCGGTACCAGCAACGGTTCAAGCACATCCTCGTCGACGAGTTCCAGGACACCAACGCCGCCCAGTTCGAGCTCGTGCACCTCCTCGCCCAAGACCATCGCAGCGTCATGGTCGTCGGCGATGTCGATCAGTGCCTTGTCGCGGGGACCGAGGTCACGATGGGCGACGGATCTCGTCGTCCGATCGAACTCGTGCGAACGGGCGACGAGGTCCTGTCGTCGTACGGCAGCGGCGACATGCGACCCGCGCGCGTGCTGCGCACGCACCAAGCCGAGGCGTATGGCGGCGTCGAGATAACACTCACGAGCGGAAGGCGTGTTGTCAGCACCGCGGATCACGTGCACTTCGCCGGATTCCTGCGAGGTCGCACGCCGCAGACATTCGTCACGTATCTCATGTGGAAGTCCGGTGTCGGATTCCGAATCGGGATGTCGCGGACGTATACGAACGGGCAACCGAGTTCTGTGCTCGGGCCGATGCTGCGGGCAAATCAAGAACGTGCCGATGCCCTTTGGGTCATCTCGACCCACGAGACCGAGGCCGAGGCGCGTCTGCATGAAGCGGTGCTGGCGGCTCGATACGGGCTCCCGACCTTGCCGTTCCTTGCCCGGCACAATGCTCGACAGCGCGAGGGTTCGCTCGTCGGCGACCAAGCGCTGATCGACCGTTTGTTCGACGCAGTCGACACCGAGAAGGCCGGCTACGGACTGCTCGCGGACGAGGGCTTGAGCTTCGATCAGCCGCATCACATGCCGATGACGGTGACGGATCGGAACGACGGTCACGTCCGGCGCCGCCTGACCGTCGCGCTGTGCGGCGATCGACGTGGTCGGAGTCCGCTGCATCGGATCTCACTCTTCGGCTACGACTTCGAGGGTCGAGCGGCGCTGGAGCGTGCCGGCCTGAGTGTCCGGCCGGCACGGAAGGGATCCGACGGTTGGCGCTTCGAGACGGCGACGAAGGACATGAGCGTCATCGCCGAAACCATCGAGCGGATCCAGGGAGTCCTCGATGTGAACGTCCGTTACGTGGCGCGGTTGGCGAAGAACGCGGTGGAGGCGCTGGGCAACTCGCTGCCGTTTACGACGGCGTCAGCAGTGCGTCCGGGCATGGTGATGGTCGACGAGTGCGGCGATTTCGACGTCGTTCGTTCGGTCGAATGGGTGGCGCTCGACGCGCCGGTGTACGACCTCGACGTGGAGCGGACGCACAACTTCGTCGCGAACGGCATCGTGACGCACAACTCGATCTACAAGTTCCGTGGGGCAGATTTCCGGAACTTGTTGAAGTTCGAGGACGCGTTTCCGGAAGCGACCACTGTTGTGCTCGACCAGAACTACCGGTCGTCACAGCGGATCCTCGACGCGGCCAACGCGGTGATCGAGAACAACGCGTCGCGACGCGCGAAGCACTTGTGGACGGATCAGGGTGAGGGCGAGCCGATCGTCCGATTCCAGGGTGACGACGAGCACGACGAAGCCGCGTTCGTCACGCGCGAGATCCATCGCCTCGTCGACCAGGAGCATCATCGCTACGGCGACATCGCGGTCTTCTACCGCACGAACGTGCAGAGCCGCGTCATGGAAGAAGCGCTGGTGCGCGGCGCGATCCCGTACCGCGTGTTCGGCGGCGTGAAGTTCTACGACCGGCGCGAGATCAAGGACGCGCTCGCGTTCATGCGCGCGCTGGTGAACCCCGACGACGAAGTGTCGTGGAAGCGCATCGTGAACACGCCGAAGCGCGGTGTCGGCGACACGTCGGTCGCGAAGATCGACGCCTACGCGAGCGGCGCCGGTGTGACGTTCCGCGAAGCGATCCGGTCCGCCGCCGTCGCCGGCGTCACGGGCAAGGCGTTGGGCGGGTTGAAGGATCTGCTCGAGCTGATGGAGTCGGTCGAAGAGGAAGGCGCGAAGGGTGTCGGTGCCGCGCTGGAAGCGGTGCTGACGCAGAGCGGTTACCTCGCCGAGCTCGAAGCCGAACGCTCGGTCGAGGCGCAAGGCCGGTTGGAGAACCTGCAAGAGCTCGTCGGCTCCGCGCGCGAGTTCGACGACCAGATCGACCAGGGTGAGCTGCACGGGCTCGTCGCGATCGGTGGGGTCGGGCAAGGCGAGGACGCGTCGGCCGCGCCGCAAGGGCTCGCCCGTGTGCAGGCGTTCCTCGAAGCGATCTCGCTCGTCACCGACATCGACGAATCAGACCCGGACGTCAGCACCGTCACATTGATGACGCTGCACTCGGCCAAGGGTCTCGAGTTCCCGGTCGTGTTCCTCGTCGGCCTCGAAGACGGTGTGTTCCCGCACGTGCGCAGCCTCGGCGACCCCGACGAGCTCGAGGAAGAACGACGACTCTGTTACGTCGGCATCACGCGCGCCGAGCAGCGGCTGTACCTGTGCCACGCGTGGAGCCGCATGCTGTTCGGCACCACCGACTACCGGGCGCCGAGCCGCTTCCTCGACGAGATCCCGGCCGAGCTGCTCATGGCCGTCGGCCAAGAGGAGAAGCGCGGCCGGCGCCAAGGACTGGGCGAACACCGCGAGAACGTCGTCGCGGCCGCGATGCGGAGGCGCAATCCCGACCCCGCGCTCACGTCCGGCGCGAGCGGCGCGGAGCACCTCGGCCTCAAGGTCGGCGACGACGTGCGCCACGAGAAGTTCGGTGACGGCATCATCGTCGACATCGAAGGCAGCGGCGACAAAGCCGAAGCCGTCGTGCGCTTCCCCGACTTCGGCGAGAAGCGCCTGCTCCTCGCCTGGGCACCGCTCCAGCGCGTCTAACCGGCTGCCGTCGTCGTGGTGCTCGCCGGTGGCACGCCCGTGAGATCGACGACGATGGTGTCGATCTTGTCGTGGGTGACGATGCTCACCGGATATTGCTGCAGCGTCTCGACGTCCATTTCTTGCGAGCCGCACACGAACTTCTCGCGGTGGAGCTTGAGGTTGCAGCCGTCGGGCTGCTTCGTCTTGTAGGCGACGATGTCACCCTGGTCGAGCGTGAGCCAGAAGCTGCAGTTCCCGCCACCGGTCTGGAATTGCGGACCGCCGGTCTCGAGGTCCGAGCGGATGCCGTCGGCGGTGCCGACCGGATAGCGACCGCACGTGACCTTGTTCCCGCCGCCGCCGACGGCGACGAAGATGCCGGCCGCGATCACGAAACCCGACAGCAGGATCGCGACGGTTGCGGCGATCACCAGTTTCACGTCGGCGTTGCGCTGTCGACGAGTGCGCACGGACGGTCCTGCTCCTAGCATGTCGCCGCCACGTGACCGGTCGCATGCGTTGACCGGCCGCGGCGGGAGGAACCGATGGAGCGACGCTACCGCGTCGTCATCGCCAAGCCCGGCTTGGACGGCCACGATCGCGGCGCCAAGGTCATCGCGCGCGCGCTGCGCGATGCCGGGTTCGAGGTGATCTACACCGGCCTGTTCCAGACGCCGGAGTCGGTCGCGGAAGCGACGCTCCAGGAAGACGCCGACGCCGTCGGACTCTCGCTGCTCTCGGGCGCGCACATGACCCTGATCCCGAAGATCGTCTCTGAGCTCCGCAGCCGCGGCCTCGACGACGTGTTGGTGTTCGCGGGCGGCATCATCCCGCCCGACGACATCGAGACACTGCGGGCCGGCGGTGTCGCGGCGGTGTTCACGCCCGGTTCGCCCCTGTCGGCGATCACCGAGTGGCTGGAATCGGCGCTCGACTCGCGCGAACGGCAGCTCGGGCAATAGCTTCCCAACCCGTACACCCTCCGTTCTTCGAGGAGCACCGGTGGATCTGTTCGAATACCAGGGCAAGCAGCTGTTCGCGCGGTACGGGATCCCCGTGTCGGCCGGCGAGGCGGTCGACAACGTCGACGACGCGGTCGCCGCCGCGGAGCGGGTCGGCTATCCGGTCGTGATCAAAGCGCAGGTCCAGGTCGGTGGCCGGGGCAAGGCCGGTGGCGTGAAGCTCGCCGAGAACGCCGGCGAGGTCCGCACCCACGCGGGCAACATCCTCGGCCTCGACATCAAGGGTCACGTCGTGCACGTCGTGTGGGTCGAGCACGCGTCCGACATCGCCGAGGAGTACTACGCGTCGTTCACGCTGGACCGCAGCGCGAAGCAGCACCTCGGGATGCTCTCGGCGCAAGGTGGGGTCGAGATCGAGACCGTCGCCGACGAGAATCCCGACGCGCTCGCCCGCATCCACGTCGATCCGGTCGCTGGGTTGAGCGAAGCCGAGTGCCGCGCGTGGGTCGAGGCCGCGCAGCTGAATCCGCAGGCGACCGACGGTGCCGTCGACATCCTGATGAAGCTCTACACCGCGTATGTCGACGGCGACTGCGACCTCGTCGAGATCAACCCGCTCATCCTCACGCCCGACGGCAAGGTGCACGCGCTCGACGCCAAGGTCGCGCTCGATGACAACGCGCGCTTCCGTCATCCCGAGTGGGACGAACTCAAGGGCCTCGAGAAGCTCGACGCGCGCGAGCGGGAAGCCGCGGAGAAGGGACTGCAGTACGTCGGCCTCGACGGCAACGTCGGCGTGATCGCGAACGGTGCGGGGCTGGCCATGGCGACGTGCGACATCGTCCACGAGGTCGGTGGCAAGCCCGCCAACTTCCTCGACATCGGTGGTGGCGCGAGCGCGGAGGTCATGGCGAACGCGCTCGAGGTGATCAACAACGACCCGTCGGTCGAGTCGATCTTCATCAACATCTTCGGTGGCATCACCAAGGGTGAGGAGGTCGCGAACGGGATCGTGCAGGCGCTGGGGCGCGTCACCATCTCGTCGCCGATCGTCATCCGTCTCGACGGCACGAATGCGGTCGAGGGTCGCGAGATCCTGAAGTCGCACGAGTCGGACCGTCTCATCAGTCAACCCACGATGGTCGACGCCGCCCGCAAGGCCGTCGCCCTGGCCGGAGGAACGAAGTGAGCATTCTCGTCAACGCCGACACCAAGGTGCTCGTGCAGGGGCTCACGGGCAGCCAAGGTCGGTTCTACGGGCTGCGCAACCGCGCGTACGGCACGCAGGTCGTCGGCGGAGTCACGCCCGGGAAGTCCGGCACCGACGTCGAAGGCATTCCCGTGTTCGAGTCCGTCGCCGACGCGGTGAAGGCGACCGGCGCGACCGCAACGATGGTGATCGTGCCCGCCCGTTTCGCCGCCGACGCGGTGATCGAGGCCGCCGAAGCCGGGCTCGAGCTCGTCGTCGTCGTGACCGAAGGCATCCCGATGCACGATGAAGCGCGCTTCTACAACTCCGTTGCGGAGAGCTACCCGGGCACGCGCATCCTCGGGCCGAACTGTCCAGGGGTGCTGACCGTCGGCGAGTGCAACATCGGCTTCATCCCGGCCGAGGTCGCGCGCGCCGGCGGACCGGTCGGCATCGTCAGCCGTTCCGGCACGCTCACCTACCAGGCGCTCAACGAGCTGAACGAGAAAGGCATCGGCGTCACCACGTGCGTCGGCATCGGCGGCGACCCGGTTCCCGGCACGAGCTTCATCGACTGCCTCGAGCTCTTCGAAGCCGACCCCGACACCAAGGCCGTCATCATGTTCGGCGAGATCGGCGGATCCGCCGAAGAAGAAGCGGCCGACTGGATCAAGGCCAACATGTCGAAGCCGGTCGTGAGCTACGTCGCGGGGGTCACCGCGCCGCCGGGCAAGAAGATGGGCCACGCGGGCGCGATCGTCTCCGGGTCCAAGGGGACCGCGCAGGCGAAGATGGACGCGCTGGCCGCGGCCGGCGTGCGCGTCGCGACCAACCCGACCGCCGCCGGCGAAGTCATGGCCGAGGTCGTCAAGGCCCTGTGAGAGTCACGGGCCTGCGAGTCAGGGGCCTGCGAGTCAGGGCTTGTGAGCTCGACGGCCTCGGGTTCGGGGTCGGGCCGCGGTGCGGGCGCGGGTCGGGGGCGCGTTCGGCGGTTCAGAGAACGGGCGGAAGCCGAGCACGCGCGCGGCGGCCCACGCGAGCCCGACGACCGCGAGCCCGAACGCGATGACCACGAGTCCGGTACCGATGAGATCGGGGTTGCCGACGGACGGGCTCGGATCGGGCGCGACGTCGGCCGCGACGATGAACGCGCCGACGGACGCGATCGCGCCGCCGCCCCAGGTGGTGAAGCGACGATCCGTGCCGAGCCAGCCGACGGCACCGATCGCGACACCGATCACCAGCGTCACCAGTCCGCCCCAGATCGCGGAGCTGGTCCACGCGCCGATCTCCGCGGCCGCGGTCACGAGCGCGAGCACGGCCGGGATCACGAACGCGGTTCCCAGCGCCGCGAGCCGGCGGCGATCGCAGAGATGCACCGCGGCGAGATAGAGCGCGCCGAAGCCGAGCGAGACGAGCCCGATCGGGAGCGCCTTGCCGTTGCTGTTGTTCAGCGGCGTGTCGACGAAGGGATCCACCGTGATGGGGCCGGGCGTGATGTCGCCGAATCCGTCACCGCTGTCACCGCCCCGGGGACTCCGCGAACGCCTCGAAGTCACTGCCCGGTTCGGCGCGGCTCCACAACTCGTCGCACACGCCGAGGTCGCCGCCGTCGCACGCGACCGCGAGCGGGTACAGCGGATCGGTCGGGTCGAGGTCGTCGAGCGTGACCTGCTGCAGGTGGAACGACGCGTGCCGGCCTTCGCATCCTCCGTTAGCCGCCGCGTACCGCATCGAACAACGCACTCGGTGACGCGAACGTCGGGCTCGGTATCGGGTTGGCCGAGTAGGCGTCGAGGTCGGCGACTTCGCCGACGATCCAGAGGTAGAGCAGCACGGCCGCGAGCGCGAGCAGGATCGGCCGGCCGCGGCTGTTGGAGACCGCGAACAGCAACGCCCACGTGACGATCGTCAGGATGAGGAAGAGGCGGACGTCCGCGAAGGAATCCGTCGACGGGAAGATGAGGAAGCCGTAGATGGCAGGGACGCTGAGCACGATGGCGCTCGTGCATGCGGCGTCGAACGGTTCGCGCACGACGAGCAGCGCCAGGTTCGCGATGAGGAAGAGGGCGACGAACACCAGCGCGCCCTGCCAGCCGTCGCCGCTGTTGGCGTAGCGGTCAGCGGCCAACAGCAGCACGCCGATCGTGACGATCACGCCTCCCCCGGCCGCGAGCGCGTCGGAGAACGACGCGCGCGGCCGGTTGACGGCGCGGCCCCAGAACGTGGCCGGCACCGTCGGACCGTTCGCAGGCGCGCCGACCGGTTCGTCGACCGATGTGTGGTCCATGTCCCCCCAACCCAGGTGAATGCGCGGCTAGTGAAACACCCCGAATCGCCCACGCGGGGGATGCCGCGCCGGCCCGGTTCAGGAGGCCGCGGAACCCTCGCGGGTGCGCATCACCGCGCCGACGACAGTGGTGGAACGACGCGACCACATTTTCCCCGCCCCGGGCCGTCGGGTGGGGCGAAACTCGATACGGTGCAAGGCATGCGGGTCGGGGTCCTTGCATCCGGCAGCGGAACGATCTTGCGAGCGCTCGCCGAGCGCGGATTGCCGATCGCGGTTCTCGTCGTCGACCGCCCGTGCGGCGCGATGGAGATCGCCGCGGCCGCCGGGATCCCGGTCGAGCTCGTCGAGCGCTCGACGTTCGGCCCCGACTTCGACCGCGTCGCGTACACCCATGAGGTGATCGACGCGCTGCAGCGACACGACGTCGACCTCGTCGCGATCGCCGGCTTCGGCACGATCCTGTCGAAGCCGTTCGTCGACGCGTTCGGCGGGCGCGCGGTCAACACGCATCCGTCGCTGCTGCCCGCGTTCAAGGGCTGGCACGCGGTGCGCGACGCGCTCGAGCACGAGGTGAAGGTCACCGGCTGCACCGTGCACCTCGTCACCGCCGACGTCGACGAAGGGCCGATCCTCGCGCAGGAAGCGGTTCCGGTGCTCGACGGCGACACCGAAGCCACGCTGCACGAACGCATCAAGGCGGTCGAACGCACGCCTCTATCCCGACGTCATCGAGAGGCTCGCCGCGTCATGAGGACCACGATCAAGCGGGCGCTGGTGTCCGTGTACGACAAGTCACAGCTGCCGGAGTTCGCCCGCGGGCTGCACGACCTCGGCGTCGAGCTGGTGTCGTCGGCGAGCACCGCGGCCGCGCTCGAAGCCGCGGGGCTGCCGGTCACGCGTGTCGAGGACGTCACCGGGATGCCCGAGATGCTCGACGAGCGGGTGAAGACGCTGCACCCGAACATCCACGGCGGACTGCTCGCCGACCGCGGCAAGGACTCGCACCTGGCCGACCTCGAGAAGTACGGCATCGAGCCCTTCGATCTCGTCGTCTCGAACCTCTACCCGTTCCTCGAACGTCCGGGTATCGACACGATCGACATCGGCGGTCCCGCGATGGTGCGCGCGGCCGCGAAGAACCACGCGTGGCTCACGGTCGTGACGAGCACCGCGCAGTACGACCGGCTGCTCGAGGAGCTGCGCGCCAACGACGGGACGGTGAGTGACGAGACACGGCGCGCGCTCGCGCTGGAGGCGTTCGCGCACACGGCCGCGTACGACAGCGCGATCGTGCAGTGGCTCCAGGAAGGCGAGCTGCTGCCGCAGCACCTGATGCTCGCGCTCGAACGCTCCGACGAGACGCTTGCGCTACGGCGAGAACCCGCACCAGCAAGCGGCGCGCTATCGGCGGCGCGGCGCGACGAGCTGGTGGGACTCGGTACGACAGCACGGTGGTCTCGCGCTCGTCGTACCTGAACTTCTACGACACTGACGCGGCGTGGAAGGTCGTGCACGACCTCGGTGACGGTCCCGCGTGCGCAATCATCAAGCACGCGAACCCGTGCGGAGTCGCGCTTGCCGCGAACCTCGCCGACGCGTACCAACGCGCGCTCGAGTGCGACGAGCGTTCCGCCTTCGGGGGCATCGTCGCGCTGAACCGTCCGATCGACGCGGCCACCGTCGAACGCATGGTGGCCGGGCCCGCAGGCCGACGTCGTGATCGCGCCCGGCTACGAAGCCGGGGCCGATCGAGGCGTTGCAGCAGAAGCGCAAGAACACGCGGATCCTCGAAGCGGGCCT
Organism: uncultured Actinomycetes bacterium; assembly: GCA_963745645.1. Taxonomy (GTDB): domain Bacteria; phylum Actinomycetota; class Acidimicrobiia; order IMCC26256; family PALSA-610; genus CAVUFH01. Next base: position 218,635 of record CAVUYD010000008.1, on the reverse strand, counting down.
GCCCGGGCCGGAGGGCCTCGACTTCCGGCAGCTCTCCGGCGGGTTCCTCGTGCAGGAAGCCGCACCGCTTCGCGTCGGGCCGCAACGACTGGCGGGTCGTGACCAAGGTCGCGCCGACCGCCGAGCAGTGGCGCGACCTCGAGCTCGCGTGGCGGATCTGCGGGCACGTGAAGTCGAACGCGATCGTGCTCGTCAAGGACGGCCAGGCCGTCGGCATCGGCGCGGGACAGCAGAACCGCGTCGAGTCGGGCGAGATCGCGGCGAAGAAGGCGGCGGGCCGCGCCCGCGGTGGCGCGTCGGCGAGCGACGCGTTCTATCCGTTCCCCGACGGCATCGAGGCCGCGGCCGGCGCCGGGCGTCGCGGCCGTGATCCAACCGGGTGGCGCGATGCGCGACGACGCAGATGATCGAGACGCGCCGACGAGCTCGGCCTCGCGATGGTGTTCACCGGCGAACGGCACTTCCTCCACTGATGGCCGCGACGCTCCTCGACGGCAACGCGTTCCTCGAACACGTGAAGGACGACCTGCGGGCGCGCATCGCGCGCTGGGCGAGCGCGGTGTCACCCCCGGGCTCGGCACGATCCTCGTCGGTGACGACCCGAACAGCGCCGCGTACGTCCGCGGCAAGCGCGACCGACTCGGCCGAGATCGGCGATCGTGTCGAGTCCACACTCGAGCTGCCCGCGTCGGTGACCCAGGGCGACGTGCTCGCCGTCGATCGACGACTTCAACCCGACCCCGGATGTCGACGCCTTCATCGTCCAGGTCCCGTTGCCCGCCGACTCGACGACGCAGCGCGCGCTGCCGCGATCGATCCCGGCCAAGGACGCCGACGGACTCCACCCGGTCAACCTCGGGCGGCTCGATGATCGGTGCGGTCGGTCCGCGTCCGTGCACGCCGCTCGGTATCCAGGCGCTGCTCGTGCACCACCACGTGCCGATCGAGGAGCAGCCACGTCGTGATCGTCGGACGCGGGCTCACCATCGGTCGCCCGCTCGCGATCCTGCTCTCGCTGAAGGAGCCGCACGCGAACGCGACCGTCACCGTTGCCACACCGGCACCAACTTCCTGCCCGAGTACACGAGCCAGGCCGACATCATCGTCGCGGCCGCGGGCTCGGCCCGTCGATCATCGACCCCGACATGGTGAGGCCCGGTGCCGCGGTCGTCGGCGCGGGCATCACGATGGAGGGCCGGCGCGTCGTCCCCGACGTCGACGAGGCGTGCGCGGAGGTCGCGGGCTGGATCACGCCCCGGCTGGGCGGCGTCGGCCCCACGACCCGGGCCATGTTGCTGCGCAACACCGTCGACGCCGCCGAACGCGCGATCCTGGGCACCGCATGAACGGCCAGGCGCAGGCCGCAGGCCCGGGGTTGCCACCCACGGATCGCCGTGCTCGAGGGCCGGAGGCCGAAGCCGCATGAACCGCGCGCAGGGCGCCGGACCGGCCGAGCCGGTTGCCGAGCCGAGGTGCACCGTGTGCGGCACCGCCGTCGCCGAGGACGAACCCCGCTGCCCGAACTGCGGGCTGTCGCATCCAGCCCGGGTGCTCGCGCGTGGCGGGCTCTGGGGTGTCGCGCTCGTGCTCACGCTCGCGTGGCTGTGCTCGCTCGCGATCGTGGCCGGCGCTCGCTGAAGTTCAGGCTTCGCTCAGGGATCGGCCCGGCTCCGGCTGGGCATCCGGCACGCCCGTCCGCGAGGATGCACGGCACCGAAGTACTCGGCGGAGCGAGCCCGAAGAGCTGCTTGTGCTGCTAGCCGAATTGACCGTCCGTCACACGCGCCGGCACATGCCGACCCGTCGCGTCGCGCTCGATCACGCGTATCTCCCCACCTCCGGGCCCGCGCACGGCGCGTCATTGATCGCGGCGCTGGTGTCGACCAGCTTGCTGCTGATCCCCGAGGAGGAGCGGGAGCTGCTGCCGCGTCTGCTCGACCAGGCGCGCGACGGCCTCATGATCCCGCGCATCGCGCTGCGGCACCGGCTCCAGCACGATGTGCACGGCCTCGACCGCTCCCGCCACCGCATGCTCGGCGAGGACGGCAAGTTCATCATCGAGATCGACCGCCACGCGGCCGCGACCCCGCAGCTGCTGGGCGCGATCATGGCTGCGGCCGACCTGCCGCCGTCCGGGCGCGCGGTCATCCTCGACACCATCCGCCGCGTCGTCGAAGGTCGATGGGGCGGCCTCGCCGAGGGCGTCGAGCTGCGCTACCTCTGGGACCGCATGCAGGTGCCGCCGCCGCTCGCGGGCAAGCGGTCGTGGGTGCCCGGCGCGCCGCCCGACGAGGAGATGTGGCGAGGCGTCGCGTCCGAGCAACGCTGGGCGATGGAAGTCCTCGGCTTGCGGTCGGGCATGGTGGTCGAGCGCGAGGACGTGAACCGGCGCTTCCGCCGCTTGCTGCGCGACGCGCACCCGGACTCCGGCGGTGTGGCGACCCAGGCCGCGGCCCGGATCGCCGAGCTCACCGAGGCGCGCGCGATCCTCCTCGATGTGGCTTCGGAGGCAGTGGCGGCCGAGGGCTAGCGTCACGCGGTCCCGCTACTTCCCGGCCGAGATTCCAGGAGTGAGGCATGAACGATCCCGTACGCGTCGCGGTTACCGGCGCTGCCGGTCAGATCGGGTACAGCTTGCTGTTCCGCATCGCGAGCGGCGAGATGCTCGGCAAGGACCAGCCCGTGATCCTGTCGCTGCTCGAGATCACACCCGCACTACCCGCGCTCGGCGGCGTTGCGATGGAGCTCGATGACTGCGCGTTCCCGCTCCTCGCGGGCATCGAGCAGACCGACGACGCCAACGCCGCGTTCGCGGGTGTCAACTACGCGCTGCTCGTCGGCTCCCGGCCGCGGACGAAGGGCATGGAGCGCGGCGAGCTGCTCGAGGTCAACGGCGCGATCTTCACCACGCAGGGCAAGGCCCTCGCCGCCGGCGCGGCCGATGACGTTCGCATCCTCGTCGTCGGCAACCCGGCCAACACGAATTGCCTGATCGCGATGAACAACGCCCGGTCGATCCCGCGCGAGCGCTTCACCGCGATGATGCGGCTCGATCACAACCGCGCCAAGGCCCAACTCGCGGCGAAGTGTGAGGTGCCGGTCACCGCGGTCACCAACATGACGGTGTGGGGCAACCACTCCGCAACGCAGTACCCGGATCTCGTGCACGCGCAGGTGAACGGCAAGCCCGCGACGGAGCTGGTCGACGCGGCGTGGATCGCCGACACCTACATCCCGACGGTGCAGCAGCGCGGCGCCAAGATCATCGAGGCGCGGGGCGCGTCGTCGGCCGCGTCCGCGGCGAACGCGGCGGTCGATCACGTGCGGGACTGGGCGCAGGGCACCGCGTCCGGCGACTGGGTGAGCATGGGCATCTGCTCGGACGGTTCCTACGGCATCCCCGAAGGGATGATCGCGGGCTTCCCGGTGACGACCAACGGCGGGAACTGGTCGGTCGTCCCCGGGCTCGACCTCGACGACTTCTCGCGCGCCCGCATCGACGCGTCGGTCGCCGAGCTCGCCGAGGAGCGTGACGCGGTCGGAGCGCTCGGGCTGCTCGGGTAGGCGTGCGCATGGAGCCGGTGCCGTCGACCCGCACGACCTCGTGCCCACTCGACTGCCCGGACACGTGCACACTCACGGTCACCGTCGAGGCGGGCCGGCTCGTCGCGGTCGGCGCGGCCGAGGGGAACCCGCTCACGCGCGGCTTCATCTGCCAGAAGGTGTCGCGCCATGCGCAACGCGTCTACGCGCCCGAACGGGTGCTCACGCCGCTCGTTCGGACGGGGCCGAAGGGTTCGGGAGCGTTCCGCCCGGTGTCGTGGGACGACGCGCTCGACGTCGTCGTGGACCGGATGCGCGATGCCATCGCCACCGACGGGCCCGCGTCGGTGGTGCCGTGGATCTACAGCTCCTCCGCGCCGGCGCTGCAGACGGTGCTGCCGACGCGGCTGTTCGGGATGCTCGGCGCCACCGTGGTCGACGACACGATCTGTGCCGCCACGCAGGGCAAGGCGTGGGACGAGATGTTCGACGGGATGCTCTCGGCCGATCCGCTCGACGTCGAGCACGCGCGGCTCGTCGTGGTGTGGGGCGCGAACCCGGCAGTGAGCAACACGCACTTCGCACCGCTCGTGACGCACGCGCAGCGGGACGGTGCGCAGCTCGTCGTCGTGGACCCGCGGCGCACCGGCATGGCCAAGCGGGCCGAGCTGCATCTCGCGCCGCGGCCCGGCACCGACGTGGTCGCTCGCGCTCGCCGTCGCGCGCGAGCTCGCGCACAGCGACCGGCTCGATCGCGGGTTCCTCGATGCGCACGCGGTCGGCGTCGACGAGTTCCTCGACGCCGCTGAGGAGTGGACGCTCGACCGGGCCAACGCGATCACCGGCGTCGCAGCTCGCGACATCGGCGCGTTCGCCGATCTGCTCGCCGGGGTCCGGCCCGCGTTCTTCCGAGTGGGCTGGGGTCTCGAGCGGACGCGCAACGGCGGGTCGGCATGCGCCGCGGTCTTCGCGCTGCCGGTGCTCACCGGTCAGTTCGTCACGTTGGGGAGCGGCATCCTCGCGAGCACCGCCGACGGGTCGTCGCTCGCGATGCGCCGCGTCGCCACTCCTGATCCGCCGCGGGTGCTCAACATGAACCACCTCGGTCGCTACCTCACGACTGCACCACCCGACCCGCCGGTCGCGCGTGCTGTTCGTCATCGGCGCCAATCCCGCGGTGAGCACGCCGGAACAGCAGCTGGTGCTCGACGGGCTGGCTCGCGACGACATCTTCACGGTCGTGCACGACCAGGTCCTCACCGACACCGCCCGCTTCGCCGACATCGTGCTACCGGCAACCACGCATTTCGAAGCGCCCGACGTGACCCGCTCGTACGGATCGTTCACGCGACATCGGATGCCCGCCGTCATCGACCGCGTCGGTGAGAGCCGCACGAACACCGAAATGATCGCCGCGCTCGCGACCAAGCTCGGGCTCGACCGTGAACTCTTCCCAGACACGACCGCCGCGCTGAGCGATGTCGACGTTCCGATAGGCGCCGAGGTGACACGCCCGGCGGGGACGACGGTGCAGTTCCGTGACACGTTCCCCACGGGCGGCCGCGCGCGCCTCGCCGGTCTCGACGAGATCGACGTGCCGCGGTTCCAGCCGCTCGAGAGCCGGTTCCCGCTGTGCCTGATCAGCCCGGCCAGCCCGCGCACGATCAACTCGATGTTCGGCGAGTTCCAAGGACCCGACCCCGTGCTGCGGATGCACCCGGACGACGCGGCCGCGCGGGGCCTCACCGACCGGTCCGCGGTCCGCGTCTTCAACGCCACCGCCGAGCTCACCACAGAGATGGTGATCGACGCGGATCTGATGCCGGGCGTGGTGTCGATGCCGAAGGGCCTCTGGCGGCACAGCTTGCCGGGCGGCCTGACCGCGAACGTGTTCGCGCCGGACACGCTCTCGGACCTGGCCGGCGGCGCGTGCTTCAACGACGCGCGCGTCGAGGTCGCCCCCGTAACGCCCGCGGCCGCAATACCCTCGGCACCGTGAAGCCGCGTCACTGGCAGCAGGACACGCCGTTCGGCGTGGTCACCGTGATCACGAGCGCGCACGGTGTGCGCGCGATCGGGTTGCCCGAGGACGACCTTGCCGCGCTCGTCGGTGACACGGAGGACGCGCGCGACGACCAGGTCGCACGCGCGCTCGACGCGTGGTTCGCCGGGCGGTCGCGCACGCTCTCAGTGCCGCTCGACCTCGACGGCGTCGACGGGTTTCGGCGCACCGTGCTCGAGACGCTCGTCCGCGAGGTCGGCTGGGGCGAGACAGTCTCCTACAGTGAGCTCGCAGAGATGGCGGGCCGGCCACACGCCGCGCGCGCGGTGGGCACCGCGATGGCGTCGAACCCGTTGCCCTTCGTCATCCCGTGCCACCGCGTCGTCGCGGCCGGTGGCCGGATCGGCGGCTACGGCGGCGGCCGCAACGCGGTCGCGCTGAAGCGGTCGCTTCTTGCACGCGAGGGCGTCACCTTTCCGTGATGGTGACGCGGCTCGTGCTCGTCCGGCACGGGCAGCACGATCTCGCGATCGAGGACGGCCCGCTCACTGCGGTCGGCGCCCGGCAGGCCGAGCTGCTCGCCGGAGCGCTGCACGTCGACGGCGCCGACGCGGTGTCGTCGAGTCCGTGGCATCGGGCCCGGCAGACCGTCGAGCACTTCGGTGTGCGCTACACCGTCGACGATCACCTGCGCGGCATCGACTTCGGGGAGTCGTTCGCGGGCGAGTCGATCGGTGCGTTCCTCGATCGGGTCGCCCGGAAGATGGCGGGACTCACGGCCCGGCCGAACGCGGGCCGCGTCATCGTCTGCACGCACTCGGACGTCATCGATGCCGCGCTGCGATGGGCACGCGGGCTCGATCCCGACCGCGAGTGGACGATCCAGGGCGTGGTTCACAATGCGTCGATCACCGAGGTCGAAGTCCGGCCCGGCCGGCCGGCGCTCGTGTGTCGCGTCGGTGACGTGAGCTACTTGCCGGCCGAGCTCGTGACCGACATCTGAGTGGCGGCGAAGAAGTCGTTGCCCTTGTCGTCGACCACGATGAACGCGGGGAAGTCGCGTACTTCGATCTTCCACACCGCTTCCATCCCGAGCTCGGGGTACTCGAGCACCTCGACCTTGGTGATGCAGTCCTTCGCGAGGCGCGCGGCCGGTCCGCCGATCGAGCCGAGGTAGAAACCGCCGTGCCGGGCGCACGCCTCGGTGACGACCTTCGAGCGGTTGCCCTTGGCGAGCATCACGAGTGAGCCGCCGTGCTCCTGGAACAGATCGACGTACGAGTCCATACGGCCGGCGGTGGTCGGGCCGAACGAGCCGGACGCGTAGCCCTCCGGCGTCTTCGCGGGCCCGGCGTAGTAGACGCAGTAGTCGCGCAAGTACTGCGGCAGTCCCTCGCCCGCGTCCAGCCGTTCCTTGATCTTGGCGTGCGCGATGTCGCGCGCGACCACGAGGTGGCCGGTGAGCATGACGCGCGTTCGTACCGGATACTGCGACAGCGTGCGGCGGATGTCGTCCATCGGCTGGTTGAGGTCGATCGCGACTGCGGGTCCGCCTTCGAGCTCGTCCTCGGTGACGTCGGGGAGGTACTTGGCGGGATCCGTCTCGAGCCGTTCGAGGAACACGCCTTCCGCGGTGATCTTGCCGAGCGTCTGCCGGTCGGCCGAGCAGGACACCGCGAGCGCGACCGGGCACGATGCGCCGTGCCGCGGGAGGCGGATCACGCGGACGTCGTGGCAGAAGTACTTCCCGCCGAACTGCGCGCCGATGCCGAACCGTTGGGTGAGGCCGAGCACCTGTTGTTCGAGCTCGACGTCGCGGAACCCGCGGCCGAGCTCGTTGCCATCGCGCGGGAGCGTGTCGAGATAGCGCGCGGACGCGAGCTTCGCGGTCTTCAGCGCGAACTCCGCGGACGTGCCGCCGATGACGAGTGCGAGGTGGTACGGCGGGCACACGGCAGTCCCGAGCGTGCGCAACTTCTCGTCCAACCACAGCATGAGGCTGTCGGGGTTGAGGAGGGCCTTGGTCTCCTGGAAGAGCAGGCTCTTGTTCGCCGATCCACCACCCTTGGCCATGAACAACAACTTGTACACGTCGCCCGCGACCGCTTCGATCTCGATCTCGGCGGGCAGGTTGGTGCCGGTGTTCTTCTCGGTGTACGTGTCGAGCGGCGCGAGCTGCGAGTAGCGCAGGTTGTCGTCGGCGTAGGTGCGGAAGATCCCGCGCGATCGCCTCGCGGTCGGTGCCACCGGTGAGCACCAGTTCGCCCTTCTTGCCCTTCACGAGCGCGGTGCCGGTGTCCTGGCACGACGGGAGCACGCCCCCGGCGGCGATGCACGCGTTCTTCAGCAGTTCGAGCGCCACGAACCGATCGTTCGGCGACGCCTCGGGATCGTCGAGGATCGACGCGAGCTGCGCCAGGTGACCGGGCCGCAACAGGTGCGCGATCTCGTGCATCGCCGTGCGCGTGAGCAGCGTGAGCGCTTCTGGGTCGACCTCGAGGAACTCCCGGCCACCCGCGGTGAACGTCGTGACGTAGTCGCTCGTCAGCAACCGATATGGAGTGTCGTCGGCACCGAGCGGCAACATGTCCTGGTAGGCGAACTCGACCATGCACAGACCGTACCGTGGGGGAGTGCCGCAACTTGAAGGAGGGCCCATGCCCGACAACTCGTACCGCGTCGAGCACGACTCGATGGGAGAGGTTCGGGTGCCGGCCGACGCGCAGTGGGGCGCGCAGACCCAACGCGCCATCGAGAATTTCCCGATCTCGGGGCTCCCGATCGAGCCCGCGCTCGTCCGGGCGTTGGCGCTGATCAAGGCCGAGGCCGCGCGTGTGAACATGGGCCTGCGTGACGTGCCGCAGGTGACGAAGCCGGTCGGGGACGCGATCGCGGCCGCGGCCGAGATGGTCGCCGACGGCCGGTTCGACACGCACTTCCCGATCGACGCGTTCCAGACGGGTTCCGGCACGTCTTCGAACATGAACGCGAACGAGGTCATCGCCCGGTTGGCCTCCGATGTGCTCGGCGATGCGATCCACCCGAACGATCAGGTCAACGCGTCGCAGTCGTCGAACGACGTGTTCCCTTCGGCAGTGCACCTCGCGGTCGCGCTGAGCGTTGTCGAGGACCTGATCCCCGCCTGTGAGCGATTGGTCAAGGTGCTGCGCAAGAAGGAGCGCGCGTTCGCCAAGGTCGTGAAGTCGGGCCGTACGCACCTCATGGACGCCACCCCCGTCACGCTCGGCCAGGAGTTCGGTGGCTACGCGAGCCAGATCGAGGACGGCATCGCGCGTCTGCGCGACACGCTGCCCCGCGTGTGCGTGCTTCCGCTCGGCGGCACCGCGGTGGGTACCGGTATCAACGCGCCGAAGCAGTTCGCGAAGCGGGTCATCGCGCGGCTCGCCGAACGCACGAAACTCCCGCTCATCGAAGCGGAGGACCATTTCGCCGCGCAAGGCGCGCGCGACGCGCTCGTCGAGTGCAGCGGGCAGCTGCGCACGCTCAGTACGTCGCTGTTCAAGATCGCGAGCGACATCCGGCTCATGGGTAGCGGCCCGCGCACGGGCCTGGCCGAGATCCGGATACCGGACCTGCAGCCCGGTTCGTCGATCATGCCCGGCAAGGTGAACCCGGTGATCGCCGAAGTCGTCACGCAGGTGAGCGTGCAGGTGTTCGGCAACGACACCGCGATCGCATTCGCGGGCTCGCAGGGTCACTTCGAGCTCAACGTGTTCGTGCCGTTGATCGCCCGCAACCTGCTCGAGTCGATCCGGCTGCTGACGTCCGCGTGCACGGTGTTCGCGGAACGTTGCATCGACGGCATCGAACCGAACGTCGAACGGATGAAGCAGTACGCGGAGTCGTCGCCGTCGATCGGCACCGCCCTCACCCCCTACCTCGGCTACGAGGTCGCGGCGGAGATCGTGAAGGAAGCGACGAAGTCCGGTCGGTCCGTGCGCGAGGTGGTCAAGCGGCGCAAGCTCATGACCGACGAGGAGCTCGACCGCGCGCTCGACGTGCTCGCACTGACTCGCGGCGGCATCGCGTAAGAAGCGAGCCAGTAGCCTCCGCTCCCATGTCGAGCCAAGAAGGGTCGAAGCGCGCGATCATCGCCGCGTTCCTCGCGAACCTCGGGATCGCGCTGAGCAAGTTCCTCGTGTTCCTGCTCACGGGCGCGGCGTCGCTGCTCGCGGAAGCGATCCACTCCACCGCCGACACCGGCAATCAAGGGTTGCTGATGCTCGGCGCCAAGCAGGCGCGCAAGCCCGCCGACGACGAGCATCCGTTCGGCTACGCCAACCGTCGCTACTTCTGGTCGTTCATCGTCGCGCTCGGTGCTGTTCAGCCTGGGTGGGCTGTTCGCGATCTTCGAAGGGATCGAGAAGCTGCGCGATCCGCACGAGCTCGATCACGTCGGTCTCGCGATCGGGATGCTGCTGTTCGCGATCGTGCTCGAAGGTTGGTCGTTCCGAACGGCCTACATGGAGTCGAAGAAGATTCGCGGCGAGCAGAGCACGTTCACGTTCATCCGCCGCTCACGGTCACCCGAGATCCCGGTCGTGCTGCTCGAGGACATGGGCGCGCTGATCGGCCTGGGTATCGCGCTGTTCGGCGTCTGCATGGCCGCAGTCACCGACGAGCCTCGCTGGGACGCCGCCGGCAGCCTCGCCATCGGCATCCTGCTCGTGGTGATCGCGATCTTCCTCGCCAATGAAATGGCGAGCCTGCTGCTCGGCGAAGCCGCGACGCACGAGGACATCGCGAAGATCCGCGCCGCGATCGACAGTCATCCGTGTGTCGTGCGGATCATCCACCTCCGCACCGAGCACATCGGGCCGGAGGACATCATGCTGGCGACCAAGGTCGAGTTCGACCATGGCATGTCGATCGAACAGCTCGCGGAGGAGATCGACGCGGTCGAAGCGCGCGTCCGTGCCTCGGTCCCGACGACCCGCCTCATCTTCATCGAGCCCGACGTCTACCGCGCGTAGCCGCGCGCGTCGGCGTCTGCGCACTGCGTCGCCCATCCTCCGTCGCGAACTCCACCTAGTGCGACGCTTTGCCATCAAAGTCGAATTCGTCGCGCCTGGCGCGTTGTTCGGGCTTCTGATTGCACTTCCGGTGCGCCGGGTGGCCAGGTCGGCACCGCCGAGGGTTGCCCGGGCTCCGCGGCGTTTTGCCATCAAAGTCGAATTCGTCGCGCTTGGCGCGGCGTTCGGGCTTCTGATGGCAAATCGCCCTCAGCCCTCAGCGCTCAGCGCTCGCCGTTCTTCGGGGATGTCGTTGGGGAGGAGGGTGCTGAGGTCGGCGGTGGTCGCGTCGGTCGCGTCGGCGAGCCGAGTCGCGTGACGGCCGACCGCGGCCTCGAACAGGTTCCGCACCGCACGCGCGTTGCCGAACGACCGATCGCGCGGTTGCGCGTCGAGCGCGGTGCGCACGCGCGCGAGCGTCTCGGCCGCGGCGCGGTAGGCGTTGTGCTCGCCGAGCGCGGCGAAGATCGTCAGCAACTCGTCGGTCGAGTAGTCGGGGAACGCAATCGTCTTGGAGAACCGGGAACGCACGCCGGGGTTGCCGTCGAGCAGCTTGCCCATCGGTTCGGGATAGCCGGCCACGACGACGACGAGTTGGTCACGTTCGTCCTCCATCGCCTTCAGCAGCGCCGCGATCGCCTCGTGGCCGTAGTCCTCGCCGCTCTCGTTCCAGAGGGCGTACGCCTCGTCGATGAAGAGCGTCCCACCGAGGGCGGCCGTCACGATCTCCCGCGTCTTCGTCGCGGTCTGCCCGAGATACCCGGACACGAGCCCGCTGCGATCCGTCTCGACCAGGTGGCCCTTGGCGAGCACGCCCAGCGCACCGTAGATGCGCGACAAGATGCGCGCGACGGTCGTCTTGCCGGTGCCGGGGTTCCCGACGAAGACCAGGTGCCGGCTGCGGTCGGCCACGGGCAGCCCGTGCTGGCGACGTAGCGCCTCGACGCGCGTGAGGCTGACGAGCTGGTGCACTTCCCGCTTGACCTCGGCCAGCCCGACGAGCGCGTCGAGCTCGTCGAGCAGGGCGTCGAGAGTGGGCGCCGTCTTCGGCGCTTCGCCCGGCAGACCGCCGAGCGTCGCGGGATCGGATGACGCCGCGTTCGCCGGCGGCGCGGGCGCGCGATCGCGGGCGTGCGGAGGTGCTCGAGCAACATGCGACGGTAGGCGTCGAGCTCGTCGAGGCTCCGGCCGTCCGGCACCTCGCTGAGCGCGCAGATGGCGTGGCCGATGCCGAGCGCGGCTTCGTAATACGTCCACGCGTTCGCCGTGCCGGCGACGCGGTCGTGCTCGACGAGTTGGTCGAAGATCGGTGAGGCCGATTCTACGAACCGGGCATCGCGGGTGAGCACGTCGGTCTGGCGCAACGCACCGAGCGGTCCGCTCGAGACCTCGTGCTCGAGCGCGCCGAACGAGCGCCGGAACGCGAGGAGCTCACGGTCGCCGAGGTGGTCGTCGGCGCACACGAAGCCGGCCGCGAGCTGGCGGGCCTCCACCAGCAACCCGCGCGCGACGCTGTCACGGTCGAGTCCTTTCGCCTCGGGCCACTGCGCGACCGCGGGCTGCAGACGTTCGACGAACTCGCCGACGGCGCGACTCAGCGCGCTCTCGGCGCCGGCATCGGTCCCCATCTGTTCTTCATCGTCCGCCACCACCGGTTTCTGCGACAATTGGTGACCGTTTCGGTCACGGAATGTCGCCAAAACCGCGGTGGTCAGGGCTGCGACTCGCTCGCCCGTTCGCGGCCGAGCGCGAGGAGCAGGTCCTCGTGCACCTGCATCCAGACGGTGTGGTACGAGTCGATGCGCGGCGACGTGAACCACTCGTGCTCACCCTCGTCGACTCGCTGCAGCGCCGCCCGCAGGCGGCGCGGATATCCCTCGAACCGGTCGAGGTCGCGGGCGATGCGGCGTAACACCGGCGCGGTCCGTTCGTCGAGCGTGCGGAAGCGGTCGATCACCGACCAGTCGTACTGCACGTCCGTATGGTCGTTGGGCACGTTGCCGGGTCGGAGCTGCCAGTCGTGACACACACGGAGGAACTCCACGTTCAACGGCAGGAACCGCTCATAGCCGCGCGCCACCGCGACCTCGATCTCGCTGCCGGCGGCGGCGCGCGCCCATTGCTCGTGCACGACGCGACCCTCGCCGGTGATCCGGAACGCGGCGCGCACCGGGGTCACGAGCCCGGCTTCGACGAGCTGGGTGACGACGATCGCGCGTGGCGAGCCGTCCTCGATCTCGATCAGCCCGCGGAGCCGCACCTCGTGGAGGAGGACGTACCCCTGATCGGACAGCCCCGTGTCGAACGGCACGGCGGTCGATGCTACCGAGTTAGATTCTGCGGTCGTGACCGAGAACGCGGTTGATCTCGCCGTCGGTGTGCGCGTGTTCGCGGCACCACCCGTCCGCGGTACGTGGCGCCGGCTTTCCTCGCCGGACGACGTCCTGACGCTCATGGATACCACCGCCGAAGGTGTCGTCGCGTGCGTGGGTGACGCAGGCGCCACGTTCCTCGCGCCGATCTTCGACGAGCTCACCGCGATCGTCTGCCTCTCGGGCACGCCGCTCTCGCACATCGGGATCGTGAGCCGCGAATACCAGGTGCCGTGCCTGATGTCGGCCGAGTTCCACGACGGTGAGCCGGCTGACGGCGACGTGATCGAGATCGACTGCAGCGCGGAACCGGGCATCGTCCGGCGTGCGCAGTGAGCACGCCGTGACCGCGCCGCTCGGTGACGGCTGGGACCGCGACACGCTCAACGAGTGGCTCCGGTACCACAGCGAGATCTCGTACGCCCTGACGATGCAGCGCACGGCGCTCGAGTCGGCGCTCATCCCGGTGACCGCGTACATCGTGATTGCGTGCGTCGAGTGCTATCGCCGCTATCCCGAGATGGTGCGCGAGATCCGCGGCCAAGATGCCGCCGGAGGAGATCGGCCGCGCCGGCCACGAGTTCGCGAACCAGATCGATCCCGTACACCTCTGGGCGGTGCCCAACTTCACGCTGCTGGGCCGCACGGTGCTCGCGGGTGCCGGGGTCATCGACGCGGACCGTGTCGTCGACGAGCTCGCACCGGTCCTCGACTTCTGGGAACGCGCCGCGCGCGCCTACCGCTTCGATGACGGCACCCATCAGGCGTGGGATGCCGACGGTCGCGCGACGCCGTACCGCGACCACGTCGAAACGATCGTCGCCGGTTGCCGTCCGGTTCGGAGCGACGATGAACGCGCCCGCATGTCACGACTCAACGCGCTCGTCACCTCGTACCTGTTCTTGCTGTGGTTCGACACGCGCTCCGGCTACCAGGACACCGGCCCCTACCAACTCGACGACGGCCGCGTGATGTTGCTGCGATCGTTCAACCGGCTCGGCGTGTCGCACTTCCCGTGGAGCGCCGAGGTGTCGACCGGTCTCCCGTACTCGGACGTGCTCGCCGCCTTCGTCCTCGAAGGCGTCGACCTGCGGGTCACCGACTTCGGTACCTCCGTGACGCACCCGCAGGACTACCTCCCGCACGTCGTCGAGTTCGGCCTCTTCGACATCTCGAACGGCGATCTGCAACCGATCGACGGCGCGGGCGCTGACAACCTCGCGGCTGCGGCGAAGCAGGCGCAGCGGCGCTCTACCGGAAGATCGCGGCGATGGAGCGGCGCGACAAGATCAACGTGGGCGCGTACGTCTACTTCACGTTCTTGCGTCCGTTCGGCGAGTACGCCGGGTGTCGAGCTCGACTGGACCGTGCCGCGCGACAGCCTCGATCTCTACCCGTTCCTCGAACTGATCGAGGGCGGCGTCGAGCCGATGGAACAGGAACCGTCGACGTACTACCCGCCCATCCCGTGACCGTGCGCCCGGCCGACGAGGCGCCGCACGCGCCGGAGTCGCAGCCGGGTTGGTCGGACGCCTGGCAGCTCGACGCCGCGAACGCAGACGGTGTCGGCCTCACGCTGCGGCTCGACTGCTACCCCAACGAGAAGGTCGCGTGGTTCTGGACGTACCTCGTCGTCCCCGATCGTGATGGCCCGATCGTCGTGCGCGACCACGAGGTCACGCTGCCGCGCCAAGGCCTCGAGATCCGGGCCGAAGGGTTGTGGGCCGAGCTGTGGTGCGAGACGCCGCTCGAGCACTGGACGTACGGACTCGAAGCGTTCGCGGTCGCGCTCGACGACGCAGAAGCTGCGCTCACCGGCGAGATCGGCGAGCGCATCCCGATCGGCCTCGACATCGAATGGGAGACCGACGGACCGATCCACCGCGCGCCGGACGACTGGCCGATCGAGCAGTATGCGGCGCCCGGCATCGTCCACGGTGATGTGCTGCTCGGGCGCGAACGCTTCGAGCTCGATGCACGCGGGCACTACACCCGCAGCTGGGGCGCGCGGAACTGGTACGACACCGGGGCGTGGTCCCTCGCGTGTCACAGCGAAGGCCTCGTCCTCTACGCGGAGGGATTGCCCGACGGGCGCGTCGACGGATCGATCCGGCGGCACGGCGGCGCCGACCTCCCGATTACGCGCGCGCGTTGTGAGATCGGTGACACCGCGCTCCGCTTCGTCCTCGACGACGACGTCGAGGTCCAAGCCGAAGTGCTCACCGGCGCACCGGTCGCGGTCACCACCCGAACGGTGCTCGATCGCGCGCTGTGCCGCGTGCAGGTCGACGGCTCGAGTGCAGATGACCTGACCGCGATTGGCTGGTCGAGCGTCCTCGAAACGCGCTAAGCAGGAGCGATGTTCGCAGGGAAGTTGGTCGGGATCTACACCGCGAGTGGCGAAGGTGTGCCGATGGTCGCGACCGATTCGATCCAGGCCGTGAAGGGGTCCGGGCTGGAGGGCGACAGGTACGCGAACGGCATCGGGCACTACTCGGCGAGGGGCGGCCCCGGGCGTGAGGTCACGCTCATCGAGCGCGAAGCCATTGCCGCGGTCAATGCCGAGCAGGGCCTGAACGTCGGGGAGCACGAGGCGCGTCGCAACCTGCTCACCGAAGGCGTCCCGCTCAACCACCTCGTCGGCCGCACGTTCCGCGTCGGCACCGTGGTGCTCTACGGCTGCCGGCTCGCCGACCCGTGCGCGTATCTCGCCGCGCTCACCGAGAAAGAGGGACTCTCGCGCGTGCTCGTGAATCGCGCCGGCCTCCGCGCCGACATCCTGGTCGGTGGTCTGCTGCAAGTCGGTGACACGATCGTCGAAGTCGAGGCGGCCGAGATCGACGTGCCAGGATGACCCGGTGGATACCGACCCCCGCACCGTCGCTCTCGTCATCGCGCGTGGCCGCGTCGTCTTCGGCCTCCTGAGCCTCGTCGTTCCCGGTCTCGTCGCGAAGCTCGTGCTCGGTTCGAGCTCGCCGCACTCGCGTGCGCTGCTCCGAATGGTCGGCATTCGCGACATCGCGCTCGGTGTCGGTGCGATCACCTGCCTGAAGGAGGAGACGCAAGACGCCGAGTGGGTGGCGATGGGCGCACTCGCCGACGCCGGTGACTCCCTCGCGATGTGGCTCGCCCCGATCGGCTGGCGTCGCGTCGCCAACGTGTTGTTCGCCAAAGGTGCCGCGATCGTCGGCCTCCTCTGCGCCCGCCAACTCGCCGATCAACGCTCCGCCATCACCGAGTAGCCGGCCCGCCCGCGCTCAGAAATCGATGCCCGACAACGCCGGGATCCATTTGCCCGCGCGGGTGACGGCTTCCTGCCACTGGGTGCGGTCGAGCGTGCCGTCGGGCTCGACCCGTTCTCGCGGTGACCACGTTCCGGCGAGGTCGGCAACGGATCCATGGTGACCCACCGCGAGGCCGGCCATGAGTGCGGCGCCGAGGGTGGTGGCTTCGAGCACTGGTGAGATCTCGACCGGGCGCTGCGTCGCGTCGGCGAGCGCTTGGACGAACGTCGGGTTCTCGGTCATCCCACCGTCGACGCGCAGGGTGGGGATCGCGATGCCGGCGTCCGCTTCGGCGGCGTCGACGAGATCCGCGCCGCGGTGCGCGATGCCTTCGAGCACCGCGCGGACGATGTGCGCGCGCGTCGTCCCCCGGGTGAGGCCGAACAGCGCGCCGCGGGCGCCGTAGTCCCAAACGGGGGTGCCGAGGCCGAGCAGCGCGGGGACGAACACGACGCCGTCGGTATCGGGCACGGATGCTGCGAGGTCGTGGGACTGCGCGCTGGAGTCGATGAGCTGGAGATCGTCACGGAGCCACTGCACGCTCGTACCGGCTGCGAGCATGATCGCTTCGATGCCGTACGTCGCCTGTCCGTGCTCGCGCCAGGCGATGATGGGGAAGGTGCCGTGCTTGCCCCGTTCGGAGAAGGCGGGCGGGGTGGTGCCGAGCGTGAGGTCGAGCATCGCGCCGGTGCCGAACGTGATCTTCGCGTCGCCGTGGTGCACGCCGCCCTGACCGATCAGCGACGCCTGCTGGTCGCCGAGGATCGCGCCGATCGGCGGCGCGCCGGGCAGCGCGGTCGCCGGGGCGATGACTCCGGTGGAATCGACGATCGCCGGCATCATCCGTTCGGGGATGCCGAGCTGGTCGAGGGTCTTCGGTTCCCAGTCCGCGTGATCGGTCGTGCGTTGCAGTCCCGTGACCGCGGCGTTGGTGGCGTCGGTGACGTGCGCGCTCCCGTTGGTGAGCGCCCACGTGATCCACGTGTCGACCGTGCCGACGCAGAGGTCGCGGCTGCGGTCGGGGTCGAACTGGTCGAGCAGCCACTTCACCTTCGTGGCCGACTGGTTGGGCGCGAGGCGCAGGCCCTGCGCGCGCAGGCCGAGGCACTCGCCGACCGTGCGGAGGTCCTGCCAGCCGATGCCGGGCCCGATCGGTTCGCTCGTCTCGCGATCCCACACGATCACCGACGCGCGTTGATCGGAGATGCCGACTGCGTCGACCGGGCCCGCGGCGTCGAGCGCGGCGGTGGCGATGAGGAGGGTCGTGCGCGCCATCTCGGCGGCGTCGAACTGCACGATGCCGTCGCTCGGCGTGTCGGGGAGCAGCTCGCGCGCGAGTTCGTGCGCGGTGGTGCCGTCGGCACGGACGATCGCGGCCCGGATGCTGCTCGTACCGATGTCGAGGACGAGCACTCGGTCGTGGGCGCTCACGGCCAGGGGAGCGGGCCGAACGGCGAGGGGAGGCCGAGCTTGCCCGGGTTGAGGATGCCGTTGGGGTCGAGGGCGCGCTTCACCGCGGTGAGCACATCGAAGCTCGCTCCGAGCGTGTCGGCGACGAACCGGGCGCGGTTGAGGCCGACACCGTGGTGGTGGCTCAGCGCGCCGCCGTGCTCGAGGACGCTGCGCTGGCCGGTGTCCCAGATGGCGCGGTAGTAGGCCTCGCGCCGGTCTTCGGGTGGGCGGCCCGCGAACGTGAAGTAGAGGCAGCCGCCATCGGTGTACGAGTGACTCTGGTGCGCGGAGGCGACGAGCGTGTGCTCGACGGCGCGCATGGCCTCGGTCGTGCGCTCGTAGATCGTGCTGAGCGCGCCCCAGGGTGCCGAGATCTCCATCGTGTCGACGACGAAGCCGCGTTGGATCAGCGCCTCGAGCGCGGACACGTCGTTGCGGTGCTCCATCCACTGCTCGACCAGCGCGACGTCGATCGGATCGGCCGATGCGCACTCTTCGGCGACGACGCGCATCGCAGCGTCGACGATGTGGGCGTCCCCCTCGTCGAGCACGAGCAGCACGTTCGCGTCGCCGGTGTGGTACGAGCGGTCGGCTTCGATGGGGTCGTAGAGTCGGAGGACCGCGGGAGTCGCGCCGCGCTGCACGATGCGGCGCATCGCATCCAGCGCGGCGACGAAGGATGCAAATGCGTACGCCGCGCGCGACTCCGCGGCGGGGCTCGGGTGCACGCGCAGACGTGCGCCGACGATGATCCCGAGCGTGCCTTCGGAGCCGACGAAGAGCTGCGTGAGGTCGGGGCCAACCGCGGCGCGCGGCGCGCCGCCGGTCGTGACGGTCGTGCCGTCGGCGAGGACGACGTCGAGGCCGGTGACGATGTCCTCGATCTTGCCGTAGCGCGTCGAGAGCTGCCCGGCGCCTCGGCACGCGAGCCAGCCGCCGACGGTGGAGAGCGCCATCGACTGCGGCCAGTGCCCCGAGGTGACGCCGTGCTCGGCGCGGAGCTGGTCTTCGAACACGTCGCCGAAGGTGCCGGGGAGCACGTCCACGAGCATCGAGGTCTGATCGACCGCGCGGATGCCCGCGAGGCCGGTGAGGTCGAGCAGCACACCACCGAACGCGGGCACGCTCGCGCCGCAGACACCGCTGCGCCCCGCCGCGGCGGTGACGGGAACGTGTGCCTCGTTGCACGCGTGGAGGATTGCCGCAACCTGCTCAGCGGTGTCGGGCTGCACGACGATGCTCGCGCGCGCGGCGACGCGATCGTGGAGCGCCCAGATCATCGCGAGCGGCCACCAGTCCCGACTCGCTTCGTTCACCACGTCCGCGGCGCGCGTGACGTTCGCGCCGGTTGCCGCGAGACGCGCTTCGAGCTTGTCGTCGACAGCCACGAAGCCGGCGGTAAGACGCGCGGTGGCGGCGCCGGCACCGTTCGGGAACGCGATCGGCGGCGTGGGCGCGCCCCGGTTGGTCTCCATCCCGCTGTTCTCCCCCCGGTCGGGCTCGGCGCTACGAAGGTTCGCGGAGCAGCGCATCGAGCGCGGTGGCGGGCAAGCCCGCCGCCTGTTGCTCTTCGCGCACGAGCGCACGGTAGTGCTCGACCTGCCGTCGCTGCTCGTCTGCGTCCCAGCCCAGTTCGCCCGCCATCAGCGCGGCCACATCGTCGGCCGCGTCTGCGGACGCGTCGCGCGCGAGCAGCCGGGCGCGCGTCCGCCGGGAGAGGATGTCGTCCACTGTCAACGCCATCTCGTTGCGGGTCGCGTGGATCACTTCGGCGCGCACGTAGTCCAGGCCGGGCACGATTGGCTCGCCCAACTCGTGTTCGGCGCGTGCCAGCGCGAGCACGCTGCGGGCGTCGCCGCCGTACCTCGTGTTGAACGGCGCCGGGAGATCCGGCGCGTCCCAGCCGGTGGCGCCGTGCAGCTTCAGCTTCTTGGTACGGCTGCGGCCACCGCGCTCGAGCACCTTCATGATCTCGTCGACCGTGTCCGCGGCCATGCGCCGGTAGGTGGTGAGCTTCCCGCCCGTGACGGTGACGACGCGGCTCGGCGCGACCAGCACCGAGTGCCGGCGGCTGAGGTCGGCGGTGCGTTCGCTGCCTGCATCGCGCACGAGCGGTCGCAACCCGGCCCACGTACCGAGCACGTCCGCTTCGGTGATCTGCGTCGTGACCGAGGCGTTGATCGCGCGCAGGAGGTACCCGATGTCGTCCGGCGTGCACTGTGGATCGTCGAGCGGGCCGTCGTAGTCGGTGTCGGTGGTGCCGATGTACGTGAACGCGAACTCGCCGTTGCCGCGATCGCCCCACGGCACGACGAAGACGGAGCGACGGTCTTTGGGTACCGGCACGACCGCGGCGATCTGATTGCGGACCAGCCCCCACGGCACCGTGATGTGGATGCCTTTCGCCGGGCGGATGGTGTCCGGGTGGCGGCCCTCGTCGATCGCGCGCACGTCGTCGGCCCACACGCCGGTGGCGTTCACGATCGTGCGGGCGCGCACGATGAACTCGTCATCATCGGTGCGGATGCGCGCGGCCTGCACGTGGCCGGCGTCGTCCTTCTCGATCCCGACGAGCTGCGCGTAGTTCGCGACCGCCGCGCCGAAGTCGGCGGCCGTCTGCGCGACCGCGAGGGTGAGCCGGGCGTCGTCCGTCTGCGCGTCGTAGTAGATGTACGACGCCGCGAGCCGGTCGACCGGCAGCGTCGGCATGTACGTGAGGGCTTCTTCCTTCGAGACGCGCTTGTGGAGCTTGCCGATGCGCAGCCCACCCGTGAGGTCGTACGCCCACATCGTGGCGCCGAGGATGCGTGCGAGCTTGCCCGGCAGCAGGCCGTCGCGTGTGAATACCGGAAGCAAGAAGGGGAGGACGCGCACGAGATGCGGCGCGGTGCTACGCAGGATCTGCCGTTCTGCGAGCGCCTCGTAGACGAGACCGACCTCCTTCTGCTGCAGGTATCGGATGCCGCCGTGGACGAGCTTCGACGACTTGGAGGAAGTCCCCGACGCAAAATCGCCTTTGTCGACGAGCGCGACGCGCAGGCCGCGCGTCGCCGCGTCGAGGGCGACGCCGGTTCCGGTGATGCCGCCCCCGACGACGAGGACGTCGAAGTCCTCGCTCGCGAGCCGGCGCAGCGCGTCCGCGCGATTGAAGTTCATGGTGCGTTCAGGCTACCGGGGCGCCCGAATGGCTCGACACGGCAGGTGCGCGGTTCAGAGATCGCGCCCGAAGAACCGCATCGGGAAGGCGTACTCGTGCGTAGGCGCCACCTCGACGAAGCCGAGCGACTCGTAGAGCGCGATCGCACGGGTGCGGACCGGGATCACGTCGAGCAGCATGCGCGTGAAGCCCAAGCGCCGCGCCGCGTCCATCGATGCGACTGCGAGCCGGCGGCCGAGCCCACCCGTTCGGAACGACTCGCGCACCCAGAGGCGATTCATCTCGCACACGCCGTCGCCCAGCGGCGTGATACCGACGCACCCCGCCGGCGCGCCGTCCACCGTTGCCACCACGAACGCGCCGCCGCTGCGCAGGAACCGACCGGCGAAGTCGTCCCAGTCGGGGATGTGCGGAAGGATCGCCTCCAGGTTCGGATCTTCGCCCGGGCCCGCTTGCTCGATCGCGGTCGCCACCACGTACTCGCGTACGAGCTCGGTGCCGAGCTCGACGTCGCTTGGCATGTCGGTGAGCTCGCGCAAGTGCTCGCGGCGCCCCGCGGGCTGCGCGTCGGGCGCGCTCAGATGACTTCTCCGGGCGTGTCGTCGTCGCGGACGATGGGCAGCCCGGCGGCGGCCCACGCGCGCATGCCGCCGACCATGTTCGACGCCTCGAAGCCCCACGAGATCAAGGCCTCGGCCGCGCGTGCGGACCGCGTGCCGGACCGGCACACGCACACGATCTGCTTGTTGAACGGGATCTCGAAGCGGGCGCGTTCGAGCTCGCCGAGGGGGATCCACAGCGCACCGGGCGCGTGACCGGCCTGCCACTCATCGGTTTCGCGCACGTCGAGCAGCACGTGGTCACTCGACCCCGACTCGGCGTCGACTGCGTCGATCTCCGGGATCTGGCTGGGGTTGAAGATCGTCACGGCGTCTCCTCGTCGCGGTTCCGGTCAGGTTACGTGACCGTTTCCCCAACTCCCGTTTGGGATCGGGACGCAGCCGTCGACGGGTGCGATCCAGCGGTATCCGATCGCTTCGGTGCCGTCGGTGCAGCGCACGTTGACCCGTTCGTACTCGTCGCCCTCGAACGCGTCGAGCGCCTCGAGCGATGCGCCGACGAGTGTGCAGCGCCAGCCGTGCACGACATCGTCGCCGGGTGCGAACACCGCACCCGGATAGCCGCGGCCCGTGTCGTACAGGCGGCCGGGAACCGTCGCCTCGCGCTCGGTCCTGCACGTGCGCCGCGATCAACGGCCACGCGTCTCGGCCCGGACCGAGCGTGCCGTAGACGAAGAGGACGACGCTCACTGCGCGTCGGCGATGCGGGCCCGTCGCTTTTGGTGGTAACGGATGCCGCCTTGGAGGGCGGCGAAGATCGTGTCGTTGTCACGCGAGATGAACTCGTGCACCCGCTTCTCGCACAGCGCACGCATGATCGGGTTGTACGCCTCGTACTCCTCGGTGAAGTGCACGCGGTGCCGGCCTTCGCCGATCTCCTCGACGCGCGTCCATCCGGTCGCGTGCGACCACAACGGCTTGCCGATCGCGTCGTAACGCCAGGAGTCGTGCAGCGTCACCTCGGTCAGCCATTCCCACGACTGCCCGACACCCCCTGAGAGCAGCCAGCGCGGAACGGGGAAGTAGCAATGACGGACGAGCCCGTTCCCGAGCTCGTCGCCTGGGTGCAGGATCTCGATGCGCGTCTTGACATCGCGGGGTTGCGGGCGGTCGGGGCCCCTGTACCAGAACACCTCCCACACGTCCGGCAACGGCGCATCCAGGTCGACCGAGAACTCGTGGTGTTGCAACTCAGGCTCCTTGCGCAGGCAGCAACGACTGGACGGACGCGGCCAGGCCGTCCTCCCAGCGCCAGTTGTGTTCGAAGTGCCGGTTCCAATCGACCATCACGTCGTAGAGCCACCACAGGCCGTAGATGCCGCACGTCACCAGCGTCACGAGGATGCGCGCGACGTAGTTGTGCTCGGCCTTCAGCCGGCCGGGATCCGGGGGAGGTACCGGTGCGCCCAGCCGCGTGTAGATCGCGGACAGCTCGGCCTCGATCGCGCCTTCGGCGCGGTCGTGACGGACGAGGTCGCCGTCCATCAGCACGTACGCGACGATGCGGCCGATGCCACCGGAGATCGCGTCGATGAGCGTCCAGATGATCGGGTCGCGGAACTCGGTGGTGGCCGCGCGCATCTGCGCGAGCGGCGGCGCGATGCGCTCGAACGCGGGCGTGAGCTCGGCCGCGAGATTCTGTGCGTGCGCCTGTTCCCACGCGAACGTCGTCGCGGCGTCGAGCAGCTCGAGCCGGCGCCGGATGTGATCACGGTCGCGGCGGATGAGCTGGTAGATGATGTAGAGGCTGTAGACACCGCACGTCAGCACGGTCCAGCCGAACGCACTCCAGAACTCGAACACGTAGTCGCTGTCGTGCCGGCGCTGCCAGGCCAGGCGGACGCGATCCGCGGCCGACGGTTGCGGCGCCAGCGGGTACGCCGGCGGCGGGGTCGGCGCGGGCTGCTGCGGCGGTTGTTGTTGCGGGAGTTCGGGCGGTTGTGGCGGCGGGAACTGCGTCACGGCGGGGAGCATACGCTGGCGCGGCACGCTCGACTCCGGAGGTCACCATGAGTGAGCAGTACTCGCCGAAGCCCGAGGACCGCTTCACCTTCGGTCTGTGGACCGTCGGCAACGTCGGCCGTGATCCGTTCGGCAACGAGACGCGTCCGCCGCTCGATCCGGTCGAGTCGGTGCAGCGTCTCGCCGCACTCGGTGCGTACGGCGTCAACTTCCACGACGACGACCTGATCCCGCCCGGCTCGTCGAGCGCCGAACGCGAGTCGATCCTGAAACGGTTCCGGCGCGCGCTCGACGACACCGGCATGAAGGTGCCGATGGCGACCACCAACCTCTTCTCGAACCCGGTGTTCAAGGACGGCGCGTTCACCGCCAACGATCCCGCGGTGCGCAGGTGGGCCGTCACCAAGACGCTCGACGCGATCGACCTCGGTGTCGAGCTCGGCGCGACGGTGTACGTGATGTGGGGTGGGCGCGAAGGTTCCGAGTCCGACGCGGCCAAGGACGTGCGCCGCGCGCTCGACCGCTACAAGGAGGCCGTCGACCTCTGTTGCGCGTACGCACGCGACCGCGGCTACGACATCCGCTTCGCGCTCGAGCCGAAGCCCAACGAACCGCGCGGCAACATCCTGCTGCCGACCGTCGGCCACGCGCTCGCGTTCGTCGACCGGCTCGAGTTCCCGGAGATGGTCGGCCTCAACCCCGAGTTCGCGCACGAGACGATGTCCGGACTCTCGTTCCATCACGCGGTCGCGCAGACGCTGTGGTCCGGGAAGCTCTTCCACATCGATCTGAACGGGCAGATCCCCGGCAAGTACGACCAGGACTTCCGGTTCGGGTCCGAAGGCGTGCGCGACGCGTTCTACACCGTGAAGCTGCTCGAGGACGCGAACTGGGACGGCACCCGCCACTTCGACGCGCACGCGTACCGCACCGAGGACGCCGACGGCGTGTGGGACTTCGCCAAGGGCTGCATGCGCAGTTACCTCATCCTGCGCGAGAAGGCCCGCCGCTTCCACGAAGACGCCGAGATCCAGGCCGCGCTCGAGGTCGCGATGGTGGGTCGGCTCGCGGAACCGACGTCGCCGGACGGTACCGGCACCGACGCGATCGCCGCGCTCCGCCGCGGCCCGCACGACATCGCCGCGCTCGCCGCACAGGGCTACGGCAACGAACGCCTCGACCAGCTCGTCACCGAGCTCCTCCTCGGCGTCCGCTGAGGTTCAGACCCGCGCGGGGTGGACGGGCGCGCCGGCGACGTCGAGCTCGGCGTGCAGGAGACAGCCGCCGAGCTTCGCGTCACGGGTGTGGTCCGCGGTCGTGACGTAGAGATCCTTGCCGTGCAGGCAGAGACTCGTCGCCATGTTCGCCGGCACCTCGACGCGGCGGTCGAGCTTGCCGTAGGGCGTGAAGCGCCCGAGCCCGTATCCGAGCAACGCCACCCAGATTGCGCCGTGCTCGTCGACGGCGAGGCCGTCGGGCTGGCCGTACGCGCTGGTGTCGATGACGCGGCGGTCGTTGGCGACACCGTTCTCGCGCAGCGTGTGCACGATCACGATGCTCGCACGGGTGTCCGAGTGGTAGATGACCCGCTCGTCGGGTGACAACGCGACACCGTTGGGATGGATGACGTCGCCGTAGAGCCGCGTCGCGTCGTTCTCCCCGTCGATGCGCCACAGCTCGCCGGGCACGGGGTCCGCGGTGCGATCGAACACCGCGAAGCGCAGCGCGCCCGCGTACACCCGCCCGTGGTGGTCGGTGCAGAGGTCGTTCCAACCTGGGAGGCCTTCGATCGTGAACACCGTCGACGTGCCCGCGGTTGTTCACGTGGACGATGTCGCGGCCGGACGCGACGATGCCGCCGTCGGCGTGAAGCGCGATGCCGCCGACGCCCCGCCGCTTCGGGACGACGGTCTCGACCTTGTCTCGGTCGAGCCGGTAGATCCCGCCGCCGAGGACGTCGCTGAACAGCACGCGGCCACTCGCATCGACGGTCGGACCTTCGACGAGGCCGTAACCGGACGCGAGCACTTCGAACTGCATCACAGGGTCGGAGGCTATGCCCGTCGTGCTCGGTATCGATTCCTCGACGCAAGCGTGCAAGGTCGAACGCGCGCGACGCAGAGACGGGCACGCTGCTCGGCGAAGGGCGAGCGCCGCATCCCGCCGACCACGCCGCCGCGCAGCGAGCAAGATCCCGGCGGCGTGGTGGGATGCGTTCGAGTCGCGGCGCGCGGCCGGCGCGCCTCGACGTGACGCGGTCGTCGGTCGCCGGTCAGCAGCACGGGCTGGTAGTCCTCGACGACCGGGCGCCGTGGTCCGTCCGGCCAAGCTGTGGAACGACACCGAGTCCGCCCCCGACGCGCGCGTGGTTCGCGCAAGCAGCTCACCGACCGACGCGTGGGCTCGCGGCGTGCGGCTCGGTTCCGCTCGCCGCGTTCACGATCGCGAAGCTGTCGTGGTTGCACCGGTCCGAGCCGGACGGCTGGGCCCGGTTGCGCACGTGCTGCCTGCCGCACGACTGGTTGACGCTCGAAGCTCTCGGGCGAGTTCGTCACCGATCGCGGCGACGCGTCCGGTACCGGGTACTTCTCCCCGGCGGACGATCAGTACCGCGCTGGACCTGCTCGCCGATCGTCGACGGTGACGCGACTGGACGTCGCGGCTGCCCCGGGTGCTCGGCCGGTGCCCGGCCGACGTCACGTCGGCGTTCGGCAACGAGGCGATGGTCGCGCCGGGAACCGGCGACAACATGGCCGCCGCGCTCGGCATCGGCGCTCGCGCCCGGCGACATCGCGATGCTCGATCGGCACCTCCGGCACCGTGTACGCGGTGAGCGACACGCCGACGTTCGACGCGACCGGCGCGGTCGCGTCGGTTCGCCGACGCGACCGGACGCTTCCTGCCGCTCGTGTGCACGCTCAACGCCACGAAGGTCACCGACGCGATCGCGCGGCTCCTCGGCGTCGACCACGATCGCCTCGACGCGCTCGCCCTCGCGGCGCCGAACCCGGCGCCGGCGACGGCGTCGCACGCCGGTGTCGTGCCGTACTTCGACGGCGAGCGCACGCCGAATCGTCCCGACGCCACCGGTCGCCTCGTCGGGGCTGCGTTCCGACGTGACGCGCGAGCAGGTTGGCGTCGCGCCGGCGTTCCACGGCGTCGTGTGCGGGCTGCTCGACGGGCTCGGATGCGCTCGGAACGGCCGAGCGTGCCGACGAGCGGTCGCTTGCTGGTGCTCGGCGGTGGCGCCCGGTCGGCCGCGTACCCGCACATCCTCGCCGATCTCGCGGGCCGGCCCGTCGTCGTGCCCGACACGACTGAGCACGTCGCCGTCCGGCGCGTGCGTGCAAGCCGCCGCGACGCTGCTCGAGCGTGTCACCGCCGGAGGTCGCGGCGGGCCTGGGGGCTGGGAGCGGGCACGATCGTGGAACCGCGAGCCGTCGATCGGGACGCGATCCGGGCGCGCTACTCCGAAGCGGCCCACGGGTAGCGTCGAGGCATGCCTCGTGACCAGCCTCGTGACCCGCCGGCGGCAATGCAGGTCGCCGATTCGATCCTCGATCTGGTCGGGAACACGCCGCTCGTCCGGTTGTCGCGGCTGATCGAGGCCGAAGGGTTGCAGTGCGACCTGCTCGCCAAGGTCGAGATCACGAACCCGGGCGGCAGCGTCAAGGACCGGGTGGCTGTCGCCATGATCGACGCGGCCGAGGAAGCCGGCTTGCTCAAGCCGGGGGGCACGATCGTCGAACCGACGTCGGGCAACACCGGCGCCGGGCTCGCGATCGTCGCCGCGCAGCGCGGTTACCGCTGCATCTTCGTGATGAGCGACAAGATGAGCGACGAGAAGGTCGCGCTGCTGCGTTCGTACGGCGCGGAAGTCGTCGTGTGCCCGACGGCGGTGCCACCCGAGGATCCGCGCAGCTACTACTCGACCGCGGAGCGGCTCGTGCGCGAGACGCCTGGCTCCTTTCGCCCCGATCAGTACTCCAATCCGGCGAACCCGCGCGCGCACGAGCGCAGTACCGGCCCGGAGATCTGGGAACAGACCGCCGGTCGCGTCACGCACTTCGTCGCGGGCATCGGAACCGGCGGCACGATCACCGGTGTCGCGCGCGCGTCTGAAGGCTCAGAACCCGAGCGTCCAGATCATCGGCGCGGACCCGTCGGGCTCGGTGTACTCGGGCGGCACCGGGCGGCCGTACCTCGTCGAAGGTGTCGGCGAGGACTTCTGGCCGACCACGTTCGACCCGAAGCTCGTCGACCGCGTGATCGAAGTGAGCGACGCAGACTCGTTTCTCACCGCGCGCCGCGTGACGCGCGAGGAGGGGTTGCTGATCGGCGGTTCGTGCGGCACCGCGGTGCACGCCGCGCTCGAAGTCGCCCGCGAGCTCGGTCCGGACGACGTCGTCGTGGTGCTCCTGCCCGACTCGGGGCGCAGCTACTTGTCGAAGATCTTCGACGACCAGTGGATGTTCGACATGGGCTTCCTGCGCGCCGACGGCCCCATCGTCGGCGACGTCCTCGCGAGCAAGGGAGGCGATCTCCCTGATCTCGTGCTGATCACGCCCGAGGAGTCCGGCACGCGACGCGATCAAGCTGATGCGCGCAACCGGCGTGTCGCAGCTCGTCGTCAGCGTCACCAAGGAGCTCCCGCTCGCATCCAAAGAAGTGGTCGGCACCGTGCGCGAGCTGGAGCTGATGGACCAGGTGTACCGGGACGCCGCGGTGCTCGACCGCCCGGTCGGCGACATCTGCAGCGGCGCGATGCCGATGATCGGGTTCGGCGAGCCCGTCGCCCGAGTCGTCGAGTCGCTCGAACAACAACCGTCGGTGCTGGTGCTCGAAGGTGGCCACCCCATCGGCGTGCTCGGCCGCTCCGACGTGCTCACGTTCCTCGCGGCCCGCGCCCTATGACCCGCGAGAAACCCGGGCACGATCTCGGTTTCGAGACCCGTGCCATCCACGTCGGCCAGGAACCCGACGCGACCACCGGCGCGATCGTCCCGCCGATCAGCCTCGCGACGACGTTCGCGCAGGACGGTGTCGGCGTGCACCGAGGCTACGAGTACGCGCGGAGCGGCAATCCGACGCGCAGCGCCCTCGAGGCGTGCATCGCCTCGCTCGAGGGGGCAGGCAACGGCCTCGCGTTCGCGAGCGGGCTCGCCGCCGAGGACGCGTTGCTGCGCACGCTCGAGCCCGGTGACCACGTGATCCTGCCCACCGACGCGTACGGTGGCACGTTCCGGCTGGTGGCGCGCGTGCACGAGCGCTTCGGCATCGAGTGGACCGCGGTGGACCTCGACGATCTCGACGCCGTGGACGCGGCCTGGACCGATGCGACGCGGATGGTCTGGATCGAGACACCCACGAACCCCGCTGCTGTCGATCGTCGACATCGCGGCGATCTCGAAGCTCGCACGCGGTCGTACTGCCCGTGTCGTGGTGGACAACACGTTCGCGACCCCGTACCTGCAACAGCCCCTTGCGCTCGGCGCCGACGCCGTCGTCCACTCGAGCACGAAGTACCTCGGCGGCCACTCGGACGTCGTCGGCGGGTTCGTGGCGGTGCACGACGCCGAGCTGGCCGACGAGCTGCGCTTCCTGCAGAACGCGATCGGTGCGGTGCCATCGCCGTTCGACTGCTATCTCGTGCTACGCGGCGTCAAGACGCTCGGCGTGCGCATGGACCGGCACTGCGAGAACGCGCGTGCGATCGTGGCCCTGCTCGCCGAGCACGACGCCGTCGCACGCGTCCTGTACCCCGGGCTGCCGAACCATCCTGGTCATGAGATCGCGGCGCGGCAGATGACGGACTTCGGCGGGATGGTGTCGTTCACGCTCCTGGGCGGGGAGAACACCGCGCTGGACGTCGTTGCCAAGACGCGTCTGTTCACCCTGGCCGAGTCGCTCGGTGCGGTCGAGTCCTTGATCGAGCATCCCGCGCGCATGACGCACGCGTCGGCCGCCGGTTCGCCGCTCGAGGTCGACCCCGCCCTGGTGCGCCTCTCGGTGGGCATCGAGACGACCGACGATCTCGTCGCGGACCTCCGGCAGGCGCTCGATGCGCTCGTCTGGTGACCTCGGACCCGCGATCGAGTGATCGAGTGATCGAGTGAATCGTCGCGCGTTCCTGTACGTCGCGGCCGGCGTGCCGCTCCTCATCGCGGCCGCACCCGGCGCGGGAAGCCCATACGGCGACCTGCTCGCGCCGGACGCGAACGGCATCATGCTCCCGCCGGGCTTCACGTCGCGCGAGATCGCACGCGCCGGACAAGTGGTCGCCGGTACGAAGTACGCGTGGCACCAATGGCCCGATGGCGGCGCGACGTTCGCACTTCCCGACAGTGGCTGGATCTACGTGTCCAACAGCGAGGTCGACGGTGGTGGCGGCGGTGTGGGTGCGATCCGATTCGCACCCGACGGCTCGATCGCCGACGCCTACTCGATCTGCTCCGGCACGTCGCGCAACTGTGCCGGCGGCATCACCCCGTGGCGCACGTGGCTGACCTGTGAGGAGGTCGGCGACGGCCAGGTGTGGGAGTGCGATCCCGAGGGATCAGCACGTGCGACCGTGCGGCCGGCGATGGGGTCGTTCACGCACGAGGCGGTCGCCGCCGATCCGGCCACGCGCACCATGTTCCTGACCGAGGACGATCCGAACGGGCGCCTCTACCGCTTCACACCGGCGCAGTGGGGCCGGCTCGACGCGGGCACGCTCGAAGTCGCGCAGACGAGCGACAACGGCGCAGTCACCTGGATCCCGGCCGGCGCGAGTGGCGCGACCACATATGGCGGTGGTGAAGGCATCGCTTATTACGACGGTTCGGTCGTCTTCACGACCAAGTCCGACGGCCGCATCCGCTCCTATGACACACGCACCGCGCAGATGCGCGTGCTGTACGAACCGGGCCAACCGCCGGAGATCCTCGGCCCCGACAACATCACGTTCGCCACGAACGGGGACCTCTACGTCTGCGAGGACACGCCGGCCGATCAGGACTTGTTGCTGTTCGGCGCCGACGGCGCGCGCACGGAGGTGCTGCGCCTCGATGCGACTCACGCCGGTTCCGAGCTCGCGGGCGTCGCGCTCGACTCCTCGGGCACCCGGATGTACATCTCGTCGCAGCGCGGCGGTGGTGGCAACGGTGTCACCTACGAGATCAGTGGGCCGTTCCGCACGCTCGCGGTGGCGGCGACGACAACGACGGGCGCGCCGTCTTCCACCGCCCCGCCGACCAGCAGTGTCGCGCGTGGCCGGCTCGACGACACTGGTGGCGCCAAGGATGACAGCACGTCCGTGTTACCGGTGGCCGGCGCGGTGGGTGGTGCCGCAGTGCTGGCGCTCGGTGGTCTGGCGTGGCTGCGCACCCGCCGGGGTACGACATCCGAGTGACGCTCTTCCCCGGACCTTCACTGGACGAGCTGCGCGAGGCAGTCGACGCGTGCACCGCGTGTGACCTCTACAAGGAGGCAACGCAGGCCGTGTTCGGCGAAGGACCGCGTCACGCCGCGCTGATGTTGATAGGTGAGGTGCCGGGTGACAAGGAGGATCTCGCCGGCCGTCCGTTCGTCGGACCCGCGGGCAAGGTGCTCGACGAGGCGCTCGCCGAAGTCGGCATCGAGCGCGCGGCAGATCTACCTCACGAACGCGGTGAAGCACTTCAAGTTCGAGCGGCGGGGCAAGGTGCGGATCCACAAGAAGCCCAACGCGGCCGAGATCCACGCGTGCGGTCAGTGGTGGCAGGCCGAGCTGCGCAACGTGCACCCCGAGGTCCTCGGCATCCTCGGCGCGACCGCGGGCCACGCCGTGTTCGGGCCGAGCTTCCGGGTCACGAAACAGCGCGGCGAGTGGCTGCAGGCACCGGACGGCACCTCGACGCTCGCGACGATCCATCCCTCGGCGGTGCTGCGGGCGCCATCCGAGCGCCGCGATCGAGGAATACGCGGGCCTCGTCAAGGACCTGCGCCTGATCGCCGAGCGTCTCGCGTCGCGAATTACGGGAACGACTGGCCGACGAGGCGGCGCTGCTTGAGCTGCGCCTTCGCGTAGTCCTTGTTCATCAGCGCGATGAAGTCGATCGAGATCGACTTCGGGCACGCGGCCTCGCACTCCCGGTGGTTCGTGCACGAGCCGAAGTACGTCTCCATGGTCTCGACCATGTTGATCGTGCGGTCCCAGCGCTCGGCCTGTCCCTGCGGCAACAGGTTGAGGTGCTGCATCTTCGCCGACGTGAACAGCTGCGCGGCGCCGTTCGGGCACGCGGCGACGCACGCGCCGCAGCCGATGCACGCGGCCGCGTCCATCGCCGCGTCGGCGACCGGCTTCGGGATCGGGATCGAGGTTGCCGTCGGGCGCGCCGCCGGTGCCGACACCGACGTAGCCGCCCGACTCGATGATGCGGTCGAACGTGCTGCGGTCGACGATGAGGTCCTTGACGAGCGGGAAGCCCGCCGCGCGCCACGGCTCGATCGTGAGGTGGTCGCCGTCGGTGAACTTGCGCATGTGCAGCTGGCACGTCGCGGTCGCCGCGCTCGGGTCCGTGCGCCTGCCCGTTGATCATGAAGCCGCACGAACCGCAGATGCCCTCGCGGCAGTCGTGGTCGAACGCGATCGGCTCCTTGCCGTCGTGCATCAGCCGCTCGTTGACGATGTCGAGCATCTCGAGGAACGACATGTCGGGGCTCACGCCGGGCACGTCGTACGTCTCGAACTTGCCGGCGACGTCGGGCGACGGCTGGCGCCACACGGTCAGCGTGATGCGCATCGCAGCTGTTGCTCATCTGCGAGAACCCTCTACTTGTACGAACGGGTCGACGGGTGGACGAACTCGAAGTTCAGCTGCTCCTTGTGCAGCTCGGGCTCGTTCTCGACGCCCTTGAACTCCCACGCCGCGACGTACGCGTAGTTCTCGTCGTCGCGCAGCGCCTCGCCGTCCTCGGTCTGGTACTCCTCGCGGAAGTGGCCGCCGCAGCTCTCGTTGCGCTTCAGCGCGTCGAGCACCAGCAGCTCGCCGAACTCGAGGAAGTCGGCGACGCGGCCGGCCTTCTCGAGCGCCTGGTTGCGGCTCTCGTTCTCGCCGAGCACGCACACGTTCTTCCAGAACTCCTCGCGGATCGCGGGGATCTCGGCGAGCGCCTTCGAGAGGCTCTGCTCGGTGCGCGCCATGCCGCAGTTGTCCCAGAGCACGTGGCCGAGCTCGCGGTGGATCTCGTCGACGGTCTTGGTGCCCTTGATCGACAGCATGCGGTGCGTCTGCTCGTCGACCGAGTGCTCCGACTCGCGTGAACGCGGGGTCGTCGATCGACAACGGCTTGCGTGCCGAGCAGCGGCGCGAGGTAGTCGCCGATCGTGTACGGCAGGACGAAGTAGCCGTCGGCGAGGCCCTGCATGAGCGCCGACGCGCCGAGCCGGTTCGCGCCGTGGTCGGAGAAGTTCGCCTCGCCGAGCACGAACAACCCGGGCAGGTTGCTCATCAGGTTGTAGTCGACCCAGAGCCCGCCCATCGTGTAGTGGACGGCGGGGTAGATGCGCATCGGCAGCTTGTACGGATCCTCGCCGGTGATGCGGTCGTACATCTCGAAGAGGTTGCCGTAGCGCTCCTCGATCACGGCGTGGCCGAGCCGCTCGGTCGACTCGGTGAAGTCGAGGTACGCGCCGTTCTTCAACGGACCGACGCCGCGGCCCGCGTCGACCTCGTGCTTGATCGCGCGCGACGCGACGTCGCGCGGCACGAGGTTGCCGAACGCGGGGTAGCGGCGTTCGAGGAAGTAGTCGCGGTCGGCTTCGGGGATCTGGTCGGCCGAGCGCGTGTCGTCCATCTGCTTCGGCACCCACACCCGGCCGTCGTTGCGCAACGACTCCGACATCAGCGTGAGCTTGCTCTGGAACTCGTCGCTCGCCGGGATGCACGTGGGGTGGATCTGCGTGTAGCAGGGGTTGGCGAAGTACGCGCCCTTCTTGGCCGCGCGCCACGCCGCGGTGACGTTCGAGTTCTTCGCG
Source organism: uncultured Actinomycetes bacterium (assembly GCA_963745645.1). Lineage (GTDB taxonomy): Bacteria > Actinomycetota > Acidimicrobiia > IMCC26256 > PALSA-610 > CAVUFH01. Next base: position 185,210 of record CAVUYD010000008.1, on the reverse strand, counting down.
TTCGTCGACAGGTAGAACGCGTTGCCGTAGCCGCCCGTCGCGAGCACGACCGCGTGGCCCGACATCGAGAACACCTCGCCGGTGTTCAGGTCGCGGCACACGATGCCGGCGGTGCGGCCGTCCTTGACGACGACGTCGAGCATCTCGGTGCGCGGGTAGAGCTGCACGCCGTACGAGTGCACCGCGCGCATGAGCGCCTGGTACGCGCCGAGCAGCAGCTGCTGGCCGGTCTGGCCGCGCGCGTAGAACGTGCGCGACACCTGCGCGCCACCGAACGAACGGTTGTCGAGCAGCCCGCCGTACTCGCGTGCGAACGGCACGCCCTGCGCGACGCACTGGTCGATGATGTCGACCGACACCTGCGCGAGGCGGTACACGTTCGCTTCGCGGGCGCGGTAGTCGCCGCCCTTGATCGTGTCGTAGAACAGGCGGTAGACGCTGTCGCCGTCGTTCTTGTAGTTCTTGGCGGCGTTGATGCCGCCCTGCGCGGCGATCGAGTGCGCGCGCCGGGGCGAGTCGTGGAACGTGACGACCTTCACGTTGTAACCGAGCTCGGCCGAGGCTCGCGGCCGCCGCTCGCGCCGGCGAGACCGGTGCCGACGACGATGATGTCGAAGCGCCGCTTGTTCGCGGGGTTGACGAGCTTGATGTCGAACTTGTGGTTGTCCCACTTCTCTTCGAGCGGGCCGGCGGGGATCTTCGAGTCGAGGGTCATGGTCAGCTCGCCTTGCACGGTGCGGTCGTGGGCTGGGTGTGCGGACACTCGAGGTCGACCGCATCCGAGTCTGCACCAGGATCGGGAAGCTCAGGTTGCCGATGAGGATGAGGCCGGCGAAGCCCGTCGCGAACGTGCGGCGCAGCTTGTTGATGCGCGGGTTGTTGACGCCCATGCTCTGGAACATCGACCAGGCGCCGTGGTACAGGTGGAACGCGAGCGCGATGTTCGCGACGACGTAGGCGATCGCGACCGCGGGCCGCTGCAGGCTGTACACGAGGTTGTTGTACGGATCGCCGCGCACGAACTCGGAGTTCGCGGTGCCCCACGTGAGATCCATGAGGTGGAACACGAGGAACAGCAACGACGATGATGCCGGTCCAGCGCATCGTGCGCGACGCGAAGTCGGCGGCGACGTAGTCGCGCTTCGACTGGTACCGCTGCGGGCCGCGCCTTCCGGTTGATGCATCGTGAGGCTGTACGCGGAGTGCAGGTGGAGCACGAACGCGGCGATCAGTCCGATGCGGAGCGACCCACAGCAGCAACGTGCGCGGCAGCAGGTGGCCGGGCATGTCGCGCAGCGCCTCGCCGTAGAGGTTGATCTCCTCCTTCGAGAAGAAGAGCTTCAGGTTGCCGATCAGGTGGACGAGCACGAAGCCCATGAGCATCACGCCGGTGACGGCCATGACCCACTTCTTGCCGACCGCCGATCGGTAGAACCGCACGAGCGGCAGGCCGCCCGTTCGGGGCGAGCTTGCGAATCGGCCGGGCCGCGGCCGACCGGCGGTCGTCTTCGCCGGCTTGGTCGGCGGGGTTGCAGTGGTCGCCATCTGTCTCCAGGACTCGGCACTCGTGAGCTTGTGAATCGGACTCTACGCTGGCACGGGTCGCGGCCGAAACGGCGACGAATCGTGCACGGCGTTCACGATGACGCGTACCGATTGGTCGACTCCGGTCTCGAGCGTCCCGATCGTGGATCGCTTCGCATGCTGGACGTCGCACGACGGCGAGTCGCGGCCGGCTTCGCAGCGATGACGAGCGGGTAGCGGTTCGCGACGCGACCGACGCGTTCGTGGTCGAGCACGACCTCGACGTCGACCGCGTCGTCGAGGTCGGCGCGCCGACGAACACCACGCCGTCGGCGGCGATGTCGCCGAGCCAGCTGCGGACGCGGCCGTCGACCGCGACCTCGACCTCGGCCGTCGACGATCGTCGACGGGTGTCGTTGACGACGTGCACGTGGCCGGTGCGCGGGTCGACCATTGCGAGCACGGGCCGGCACGCGTCGCGGACGGCGGCGTAGCCGCGCTTCGGGCTCGCGGTCGTGGTCGAGCAGCCGAACCAACTCGCGGCGGCTGACGGATCGGCGAGGCAGAACACCGCGAAGCCGCCGGTCGGCTGAGCCCTTGCAGCGGCGCAGGTCCTCGATCTGCAGCTGGAGCAGCGCGGCCTGGTACGCCTGGGTCGCGTCGCGCCACTCGTCGAACGACTTCGCGTCGGTCGGCGGGCACGTGCGCCGTCGAAGATGTCGCGCTCCATGCCGTGGTGCGCGGCGAGGTCGTCCCAGTCGAGGTCGGGCCAGCGCTCCGGCTGCATCCACTCGGCGCGTGTCGGGCACCGACTGCGCGCCGAACGCGGACACGAAGCGGCCGAGGCGGGGCAGCGCGCGCAGGGCGGCGGCGAGGCCGGCGAGCGTCGCCGTGGCGCCAACCGAACCACAGGTGAGTGTCGGTGCCGCTCGGCCAGCGCCGGAGCTGCGGACGACGGGCCGGGTGCCGTCGTAGCGCGGCCGATGGCGCGGGCGGTCGAGCGGTCGAGCACCTCCTTGCCCCACGTCGGCAGGACTCGTCGCGCGTTCGCGAGCGGCGCGCACGGCTCGCGCGGTCGTCGTCGCCGAGCGGCGCGTCGTGCGCGCACCACAGCACGATCGACGGATGGTGGCCGAGCAGGTCGACCATCGCGCGGGCCTGGCGCGCGGCCTGGCTGCCGAACGCCGCGGGCGTAGCCCGCCCTGCATCGGGAGGTCCTGCCACAGCGAGCAGGCCGGCCTCGTCGGCCGCGTCGTAGAGCGCCGGCGGCGCGACGTGCGTGTGGACGCGGAGGAGATCGAGGTTCGCGTCGATCGCGCGAGCGACGTCGGCGCGCACGCAGCTCGTCGTCGCGCGTCGCCGAGCAGCGCATGCGCGTCGGCGCGTAGCTCGTGCCCTTCAGGAACATGCGCTCGCCGTTGACGGAGAACTTCCAGTCGTCGTCGCGGCACGTCGCGGAACGCCGTGCGCAGCGTGCGCTCGTCGCTGACGCCGTCGCCGACCTCGACGTCGAGCTCGCACCGTGCACAGCGGCTGCGGCCCGAGCGCCTGCGGCCACCAGCGCGGCGGGTCGTCGACGGTCGAGCATCCACGACGAGCTCGTTCGTCCCCGCCGCGAGCGTGACCGGTCGCGTCACGCGTCGAGCAGCACCTCGCCGTTCGGGTCCGACGCACGACCGCGTGCAGGACGCGCGTCGAGCGGATCTCGTCCGGCGTCGAGCGTGACGTTGCACGTCGAGCCGGCCGCGCTCGACGAGCGCCTCGGTGCACAGCACGCGCAGCGTCGAGATGCGGACCGGGCCGGTCGTCGACGAGGCGGACCGGACGCCAGATGCCGCCGGGGTTCAGCGCGGGATCGAGCCGCGGCGCAGTGCCAGTAGCCGCCGGTGATCGTGCGCTTCGCGGTGCGGTCGCGTTGCGGCGGGCACGCGACCTCGATCGCGAGCACGTGTTCGCTCGCGCGCGCGCAGCGGATCGCGTGACCTCGAACGTGTGCGGGGCGAAGTAGCCCTCGGTCGCGCCGAGGTACTCGCCGTCGAACCAGACGTCGCCGTAGTAGAAGATGCCGTCGAGCTCGAGGAACCAGCGCCGGCCGGCCGGCGCGGCGCCGGCGCGCGGTGAACCGGCGGCGGTACAGCACCGGTCCGTCGATCGTCGGCGAACGTCGGCTCCGAGCGCCAGTGGTGGGGGACGACGGACGGCGGTCCACGCGCGGTCGTCGAACTCCGATGTCCGCGAACGTCTTCGCCAGATCCGGTCGCCGGAGATGCGCGTGCCAGGGTCCCGACAGATCCACGCCGGGAACGTTATGTCGCGGGATGTGCGCGACTGACGGCTCACCGGAGCCTCAGCGTATGCTCGCCCCATGAGCCGTCCCGCAACCCTCGGAGACCTTCGCGCCAGCGGCTGGGAGTCGCGTCCCGTCAAGGAAGAGATGCGCGCGAACGCCGTGCGCAAGCTGCTGGCGGAGCAGCGACCGCTCGTCGACGGTGTCGTCGGTTACGAGGACACCGTGCTCCCGCAGCTCGCGAACGCGTTGCTCGCCGGTCACGACATGATCTTCCTCGGCGAGCGCGGCCAGGCGAAGACGCGCATCATCCGCGAGCTCGTCAACCTGCTCGACGAGTGGATGCCGATCGTCGCCGGGCAGCGAGATCAACGACGATCCGTACGCGCCCGGTCTCGTCGCACGCGCGTCATCTCGTCGCCGAGCGCGGCGACGACACGCCGATCGAGTGGGTGCACCGCGACCGCCGCTTCGGCGAGAAGCTCGCGACGCCCGACACGTCGATCGCCGACCTCATCGGTGAAGTCGACCCGATCAAGGTCGCCGAAGGTCGCTACCTCTCCGACGAGCTCACGATCCACTACGGCCTCGTGCCGCGCACGAACCGCGGCATCTTCGCGATCAACGAGCTGCCCGACCTCGCCGAGCGCATCCAGGTCGGTCTGCTGAACGTGCTCGAAGAGCGCGACGTGCAGATCCGCGGCTACAAGATCCGGCTGCCGCTCGACGTCGCTGCTCGTCGCGTCGGCGAACCCCGAGGACTACACGAACCGCGGCCGCATCATCACGCCGCTGAAGGACCGCTTCGGTTCGCAGATCCGCACGCACTACCCGCTCGAGACCGAGCTCGAGATGGCGATCATCGATCAAGAGGCGCGTCCGCTCGCGGGCGACGGGGCTGCAGGTGTCGGTGCCCGACTTCATGACCGAGATCGTCGCCGAGATGTCGCAGCTCGCGCGGCGTTCGCCGCACGTCAACCAGCGGTCGGGTGTGTCGGCCCGGCTGTCGATCGCGAACTACGAGACGCTCGTCGCGAACGCGGCCCGGCGCGCGCTGCGAACGGCGAGCGCGAGGTCGTGCCGCGCGTCTCGGACCTCGACGCGCTCGCGGCGTCGACGTCGGGCAAGATCGAGATCGAGACGCTCGACGACGGCCGCGAGGGCCAGGTGCTCGAACGCATCGTGAAGGCCGCGATCGCTCGAGGTGTTCCGGGCCCGCGTGCGGCCGGAGCGGCTCGGCCCGATCGTCTCGTCGTTCGAGGACGGCTCGATCGTGCACACCGGCGAGGACATGCCCGCCGGCCGAGTACCGCGACCTGCTCTCGACAGCTCGACGGCATGCCGGCCGTGCTCGCCGACCTCGGCGTCGGCGAGTCGCCGGCCGGGATCGCGCAGCGGCATCGAGTTCGTGCTCGAGGGCCTGCACCTCACGAAGCGGCTCAACAAGGACGCGGTCGGCACCCGCGCCACCTACCGCGCCCGCGGCTGACCGCAGGTTTTGGCGACAGATCACGACCGCGGCGGTCGCCGATTGTCGCCGAAACACTCGGTTGGCTCAGCGGCCGGTCGCGTAGTCGCGGAGGAGCTCGGCGCTGCCGCGGGGTTCGCGGTCTCGCGTGAACGCGCCGAACTGGACGTCGAAGCCGTGGTTCCACTCGTAGTTGTCGACGCCGGTCCAGTGGAAGAAGCCGCGCACGTCGATGCCGTCGTCGATCGCGTCGGAGACGATCGCCAACGACTCGCGCAGGATGTCGCAGCGCAACTCGTCGTCGTCGGTGCCGACGCCGTGCTCGCAGATGAGCAGCGGCCGGCCGGGCAGCTCGTCGTGCAGCTTGCGCAACACGATGCCGAGCCCTTCGCTCCACGGCGCGTATCCCATCGAGCCGACGCGCGCGTTCGCGGGGTACGGCGTCTGCCGGCCTTCGTTGTCGATACCGATCGCGGAGTAGTACGAGAAGCCGACGAGATCGCACGCCTCGTGCAGGTCCGGGATCTCGCGCGACATGCGTCCGGGGAGCTCGAGCACGCCGTCGCGATCGGCGCGCATCCAGACGTTCCAGATGACCTCGTCGAGCGGCGCGCACGACGTTCGTCGTCTGCACGGTCTGACCGACAGGGAACACCGGCGAGAGGTTGTGGATCGTCGCCACCGGTTGCCCGCCGCCGCGCAGTTCTCGCCACGCGTCCCGCTGCGCGAGCAACACGCCGCCGAGCGTGTCGAAGACCTTGCCCCAATCGAGCGACGCGGGCGAGCGTCCGCCGGTGCGGTAGATCGACGGTACGCGGCCGGTTCGTTGATCGGCTTCCACCCGAACACGAGGTCGCCGAACGTCTCCGCGCAGAACGCGACGTGGCGGGCCCAGAAGTAGGACCGCGCCCGTTCGTCGACGAAGCCCGCCTTCGCCGACCTCGGTGAACCAGCCCGGCAGCGTGAAGTGGTGCAGGCAGACCCACGGGGTGACGCCGGCGCGCGCGGGCGGCCGTCAGCACCTCGCGGTAGTGCTCGATCGCGGCGTCGTCGCGCCGGCCCTCCTCGGGTTCGATGCGCGCCCACTCGATCGAGAGGCGGTGGTTGCGCAGCCCGTACTCCGCGTACAGCTCGAAGTCCTCGGCGTACCGGGTGCCGAAGTCGTTCCCGGTTCCTGTCGGCGGCACGCGCCCCGCCCGTTCGAGCGCGTACCAGTCCGAAGCCGGCGCCGCGCCTTCGGCCTGCGTCGACGACGCGCGCCGTGCCCCACCAGAACTCGTCGGGAAACCCACGCGCCGCAGAGGTACGGGTACCGTGGCGTGCGTGAGCGGTTCGCGTATTCCAGGTGGGACGGTACGCAGGTCGGGTTCGATCTCGACGCCGATTCGCTGCTCGAGGAGATGACCGACGATCTCCTCTACCACGGTGACCTCAACGCCGCGCTGCGGCGCATGATGCAGCAGGGCTTCACCGATCGCGAGGGCCGCGACATCCAGGGCATGCGCGAGATGCTCGAGAAGCTGCGCGAGCAGCGCCGCGAGCAGCTCGACCGCTACGACCTCGGCGGCGTCTACGAAGAGATCGCCGAACGGCTCGACCAGATCGTCGAACAGGAACGCGAAGGCATCGACCGCCGGCTCGACGACGCGCGCCAGTCGGGCGACAAGCGCCGCGAGGAACTGCTCGAGGAGCTCGCGCGCGAGCGGCGCCAAGAGCTCGAGCAACTCCCGCCCGACCTCGCGGGTCGCGTGAGCGAGCTCCAGCAGTACGACTGGATGGACGACGCCGCGCGTCAGCAGTTCGAAGAGCTCATGGAAGAGCTGAAGAAGCAGCTCCTCGACTCGATGTTCAACCAGCTGCAGCAGGGCATGTCGGAGATGTCACCCGAGCAGCTCCAGCGCATGAAGGACATGCTCGCCGAGCTGAACCAGATGCTCGAGCAGCGCGAGCGGGGCGAAGAGCCCGACTTCGACGGGTTCATGGAGCGCTACGGCGACTTCTTCCCGGACAACCCGCAGAACCTCGACGAGCTGCTCGAATCGATGGCGCGCTCGATGGCGCAGATGCAGCAGATGCTCAACTCGATGACGCCCGAGCAGCGCGCGCAGCTGCAAGAGCTCGCCAACTCGTTGCTCGACGACATGGACCTGCGCTGGCAGGTCGACCAGCTCGGCCAGAACCTGCGCAACGCGTTCCCGCAGATGGGTTGGGGCCAGCGCATGCCGTTCCGCGGCGACGAGCCGATGCCGCTCGGTCAGATGGGCAGCGTGCTCGACCAACTCGGGGACATCGACGCGTTGGAGCACATGCTGCGCAACGCGACCAATCCGGGGCAGCTCGCCGAGGTCGACCTCGACCAGGCCCGCGAGCTGCTCGGCGACGACGCCGCGCGCTCGCTCGACCAGCTCGCCCGCCTCGCGAAGGAGCTCGAGGAAGCGGGCCTCATCGAGCAGCGCGAAGGGCGCATGGAGCTGACCCCGAAGGGCATCCGCCGCATCGGTCAGCGTGCGCTCGGCGACCTCTTCCGGCGTCTGCTGCAGGACCGGTCGGGGCGGCACGAGGTCGAGCGCACCGGCGCGGGCCACGAGCGGGCCGACGAGCACAAGTCGTACGAGTTCGGCGACCCGTTCCACCTCGACGTCGGGCGCACGATCCGCAACGCGATCACGCGGCAGGGCGCGGGCACGCCCGTGCAGATCCGGCCCGAGGACTTCGAGATCGAACGCACGGAGCAGCTCACCAGCACGGCCACCGTGCTCATGCTCGACGTGTCGCTCTCGATGGAGATGCGCGGCCGCTTCCTCGCCGCGAAGAAGGTCGCGATGGCGCTGCACGCGCTCATCTCGTCGCAGTACCCGCGTGACTACCTCGGCATGGTCAGCTTCGGGCGCGTCGCGCGCGAGGTGAAGCCCGAACGGCTCCCCGAAGCCACCTGGGACTTCGAGTGGGGCACCAACATGCAGCACGCGATGATGCTCGCCCGCCGCATGCTCGCCGGCGAAGAGCGGCCGCAAGCAGATCATCATGATCACCGACGGCGAGCCGACCGCCCACATCCAACCGAACGGCGACCCGTTCTTCGACTACCCGCCCGCGCCGTTGACGATCGAGATGACGTTGCGCGAGGTCCAGCGCTGCACGAAGGCGGGGATCCGCATCAACACGTTCATGCTCGAGGACAACTACTACCTGCGCGAATTCGTCGAGCGGATGATGAAGATGAACCGCGGCCGGGCCTTCTTCACCACGCCCGAGACGCTCGGTGACTACGTGCTCGTCGACTTCATGGATCAGAAGCGCGAGCAGCGCCGCGCCGGATAACCCGGGCGCGAGCACTTCAACCCGGGGCGCCACCCGCCGATGAGACTTCCGGTGGGGCACGGAGGCCCCCGGACGACGTCGTCACGGAGGAGATCCGCCTGTGTTGGTCCCGCGCGTGCTCGTGGTGCAGCCCCGAGAGGCGCTGGCCCAGGCCACCGGTCGCCATCTGCGCGCGGCCGGCTTCGAGCCGGTCGTCGTGGCCGATGGGGACGCCGCGGTCCGGATCGCGGTGACGGACCCGCCCGCGGCGGTGCTGGTCGACCTCACCCTGCCCGCCCTCGACGGCTGGTGCGTGCTCGCGACCCTCGGCGCCCGGATCGGGCCGCCCGTCGTGGCCTACGGACCGGTGGGCGACGCGAGCCGGGCGATGTTGCTCGGTGCGGTCACGTGCGTGCACGATCGCGGGGCCGTCGTCACGGCCATGCAGCGGCTGTTCCAGCGGGTGACCACCTGAGCTCGGATCGCATGCCACCGAGCTCGGATCGCAGGACCACCTGAGCTCGGATCGCAGGGCTCCGGCCCGCCCGACCTGATCGCGGGAACCGACTCGGCGCGGACGGTGTTGACTGCAGGGAACAGGAGGAACAGATGAATCGAATCCCCCGCGACCAACTCCCGACCAGCGAGGCCGAGTGGCGCGAGCGCCTCACCCCCGAGCAGTACCAGGTGACCCGGCAGGCCGGCACCGAGCGGGCCTTCACCGGTGAGTACTGGGACTGCCACGAAGACGGCACGTACACGTGCGTGTGTTGTGGCGAGCCGCTCTTCTCGTCCGAGACGAAGTTCGAGTCCGGCTCCGGCTGGCCCAGCTTCTACACGCCGGTGAACGAAGCCGCGATCGAGGAGCGCGCCGACGGATCGCACGGGATGGTGCGCACCGAGGTTCGCTGCGACAACTGCGGCGCCCACCTCGGCCACGTGTTCCCGGACGGCCCTCGGCCCACCGGGCTCCGGTACTGCATCAACAGCGCCGCGTTGCGGCTCGACGAGTCGGACGCGTTCGCTGCGGACGACGAGCCGGCGGCGGATCAGCCGAGCAGCGCTTCGTAGCGTCGGGACGTCTCGTCGTCGAAGGCGACGAGCACGATGTCGAGATCGCCGGCGCACGCGCGCAGCGTGCGCACGGCGACGTCGGCCGCCTCATCGCTCGGGTACCCGAAGATGCCGGTGGAGATCGCCGGGAAGGCGATCGAGCCGGCGCCGGCCTCCCTCCCGACCTCCACGGAACGCCGGTAGCACGAGGCGAGCAGCTCGGCCTCGCCGTTGCTCCCGCCCCGCCACACCGGGCCGACGGTGTGCACGATGAACCGCGCCGGGAGGGCGAAACCCGGCGTCACCTTGGCGTCGCCGGTGGCACAGCCGCCGAGCGCCCGGCACGCGGGGTCGAGCTGCGGCCCGGCGGCGGCGAAGATCGCGCCGCACACGCCGCCGCCCGGGACGAGGGCGGTGTTGGCCGCGTTGACGATGGCGTCGACGGCCAGCGTCGTGATGTCCGCGGTGATTGTACGTATTTGTCCGGTCATCGCACGAATCGTCGGAGTATTTTGGTCAGGTTGTCGCCTCCCCCTTGCGTGGCCGTCGGCGGGCGCGCCATGATGACACGGTTGTAATTCCATCGGCGGCATTCGCCGGAGCGACGCCGAGCGGCTGCAGGACAGCCGGTTCGGTCCGGTGTGCCAGGCACAGGGAGCAAGGGGGCAGCCGATGCGAGAAATGTTGATCCAGCTCGAGGTCGACCAAGGTGACCGGCGCTGGCAGGAGCGCGCCAACTGCCTAGGGGTCGATCCCGACCTGTTCTTCCCGGAGCGTGGGGCTTCCACCAAGGAGGCCAAGGGCGTCTGCCACGGCTGCGAGGTGCAGCCCGAGTGCCTCGAGTACGCGCTGCGGCACGGGGAGAAGTTCGGCATCTGGGGCGGCATGTCCGAGCGGGAGCGGCGTCGCATCCGGCGCCAGCGCGCGCTCGCGCGGCGCGGCATCGCCAGCGCCTAAATCCGCCCGCGGGCGATCCGGGCCTCGATGGTCGAGGCTTCGTCGAGCCCGGCCCAGGCCCGGAACTCGGGCGAGCAGCGCTCGAGCTCGGCCTGGGGCAGCAGCCCGACCAGCTCCACCGACGCGACATCGGTCCCGCGGCGACGTGCGGCGCCGCGCACGGATTCGCACGCGCGCTCGATCCCGGTGCGCGCGAGATCGGTGACGTTCATCGACACTTGCGCCCGACCGGCCGAGGCGAGGAAGAAGCCGAGCGCGCGCACGCCGGGGAGCCCGCCGTCGCGTTCGCGCGTCACCCGCGCCGCGACCCGCGCGATCTCCACATCGTCGGTATCGAGCAGGCAGTTGATCGCGACGAGCGGCGCGCGCACGCCGACGGCGGTTGCGCCGAGCTCCGGGTGCGGCCGAGCGGGGCCGAGATCCGGCGCGCGGCGCCGGAAGGCGTCCGCACGGGTGGCAGGCAACGACCGTTGCTGCTCGTCGGCGCCGTCGTAGAAGAAGACGGGTACCGCGAAAGAAGTCGTCCACCAGCGCGCGCGAAGTCGTGCGCGGCGCGCGTCGCCACCGCCGGGTCGCCGGTGAGCGCGACGAACGGCACGACGTCGAGCGCACCTCGGCGCGGATGGACGCCGGAGTGGTCCACGAGCGACACGCGCGCCGCAACCGCGCGCGCCAACCCCTCGACCGAGTTCATCACCGCGTCCGCGTCCGGTGCCGCGAGCGTGAACACCGAGCGGTTGTGATCGCGGTCGGTGTGGACATCGAGCAGCGGTGTACCGCACGACGCGGCCAATCCGGCGATCGCGTCGGCGTCGCGCCCGGCCGACACGTTCGGCACGCATTCCAGCATCCCGCGAGCGTACGGGTCGCTAGCCTCGCTGCGCGATGAAGCTCGGACTCGCACTGCCCCAGTACGACTACTCGGTTGCCGGGGAGAACCCGCTCCGGTTCACGACGATCGTCGACTACGCGGTGCGGCCGAAGCAGCCGGTTTCGATTCCGTGTGGCTGTCGGATCATCTGTTCCTGGATCTCGCGAAGTACGGCGGTCCGAGTGATCGGTTCGGTTGTTACGAACCACTCGTGACGCTCGGCGCGCTCGTGCGCGAAGTGGATCGCTGTGCGCCTCGGCACGCTCGTCATGTGCGAAGCGTTGCGCCCTGCGTCAGTGCTGGCGAAGTCGCTCGCCACCGTCGACCGCGTCTCCGGCGGCCGGCTCGATGTCGGCCTGGGTGCGGGCTGGTACGAGCCCGAGTACGAAGCGATCGATATGAAGCTGCCGCGACCCGGTGAACGGCTCTCGCGCCTCGCCGAAGCCGTCGACGTGGTGGCCGGGTTGTTGGGTGGCGGACCGTTCACCTACGACGGGCGGTTCCACCGCGCGGACGACGCGGTGAACCTGCCGCCCGCGCTCCAAGCGCCGCGTCCGCGCGTGTTCGTCGGCGGCAAGGGCGATCGCTTGCTGCGACTCGTCGCGGAACATGCCGACGGTTGGAACACGTGTTGGACGTGGACGCCGGACGCCTACCGCGAACGCCTCGCGGTGCTCGAGACCGCCTGTGGCGAGGTCGGGCGCGATCCGGCGGCGATCTGGCGCACGCTCGGTCTGTACGCGCTCGTCGGCGAGGACGAACGCGACCTGGTCCGCCGGTTCGAGCACCTCCGGGCGTCGTCGCCGCGCGGTGTGCTCGACGGTGTCGACCTCGAGACCTATCGATCCGGCCGGCTCGTCGGCACCGTAGAAGCGGTGCGAGAACAGATCGCGACCTGGGAAGCACTCGGGGTCGAAACGCTCATCCTGGGCGCGGGCGTCGTCCCCTTCCAGGTCAGCGGCCTGGACGACATCTCCATGCTCGCCGCCGCGTCCCGCTGAGCGAGACCCGGCGGCTACCCTGGTGACGCAGCAGGTCGATGAAAGGTCCGCGCATGTTCGGTCTCGGAGCTCCGGAACTCATCATCATCCTGCTGATCGTGCTGATCATCTTCGGCGGGTCCAAGCTGCCGCAGTTGGCGCGATCGCTCGGGTCCGCGGAGAAGGAGTTCAAGGACGGCCTCGCCGAAGGCGAGAAGGCCGACGGCTCCGACAGCAGCACCGAGAAGAAGTCGGGCGAGGGCGAAGCGAAGTAACGCGCCCGCTCGGCCGCTCCCACCGGGAACTCCCGGCCGGGCCCGGTCGTTACGACGATGCCTGACGGTATCCCCACGTGGGAGGACATCGCCCGTGAACACGGGCGCTTCCTCTACACCGTGGCGTACCGGCTGGCCGGCTCCGACGCCGACGCCCAGGACCTCGTGCAAGAGGCACTGCTCCGGGTGCGGCGAGGGCTGGAGACCTATACGCCCGGCTCGTTGGAGGCCTGGTTGGCCCGGATCGTGACGAACGTGTTCTTGGACGAGGTGCGACGCCGGCGTCGCCGCCCGTCCACCGCGTTGCCCGAGCAACCCGACCTCGTGCTGCCGCCGACGGCCGCCGCGGACGAAGCGAGCGAGGCACTCTCGGATGCGGTGCAAGACGCGCTCGCGGCGCTTCCCGAGGAGTTCCGGACCGCCGTCGTGCTGTGCGACGTCGTCGGCTTGTCCTACGACGAGATCGCCGACGCCCAAGACATCCCGGTCGGCACGGTGCGCTCGCGCATCCACCGCGGGCGCCGCCTGCTCCGGACGGCGCTGTCATGAGCTCCGAATTCGGTTCCGGTCTGCCCGAAGACCTGATCTCCGCCTATCTCGACGGCGAGTGCAGCGATACCGAGCGCGCCGCGGTCGCGGCGCGGCTCGAGTCCGATCGCGACTGGCAATCGGTGTACACAGAGGTCAGCGCCGCGCGCGATGCCGTGCGCGCGTTGCCGCCGGTCGAACCGCCGTCGGGATTCATCGAGTCGCTCATCGATGGGGCGGACCCGACGCGGATGCGCGCACGCCGTTCCCACCGCTCCCGCCGGTCGCGCACGTTCGCGGGCCTCGCCGCGGCTGCGGCGATCATTGCCGGCTTCGTGCTGGCCTCGCCCAAGCACGACAACACGCCGGTCTCGCCACCGATCGCGACGCTCGCCGACTCCCACGGCGCCACGGTCTCGCTGCAATCGGACCCGGTCAGCGGTTTGGCACCGATCGCGGCCACACCCGGGTCGACGGAGCCGCGGCCGTGAGGCGCAAGCTGCTCGTGGCCGGCGGCGCGATCGGCCTGCTCGTCCTCGCGATCGCCGTTGCCGCGGGCGCCGACGACGCCGGTGACAACGGCTCCGAGTGGTCCGGCGTCATCGACGAAGCCCGTCATCAGATGGAATCGGAGACGTTCGAAGGCGTGGTCGTGGTCGAGTGGCACGACCCGAGCGGGCGCGCACCGGACGCAGATGGAAGTACGTCAGCACGCGGGCGTCGTCGAGGTCGTGAACGCAGACCGGACCGTCGCGAGCGACTCGTCGTCAGTGATGCTCGACGGGCAGGCGTGGACGATGTTGTCGCGCGCCAAGGGCGGCGGCGGGGTGCCCGATCTCACACAAGGGAAATACGAAGTCGTGCGCAGCACCGGGCCCGCGATCGCGGGTCAGGCGACGACCCGCTACGAAGCGAAGCGCAACGGCCACGTCGTCGAGCGATTGTTCGTGCAGGACGCGACGGGCCTCGTGCTCCGGCGCGAAGTGCTCGACGCCGGCGGTGACGTCGACCGCTCCGTCTCGTTCATGCGCATGAGCGCGGCGGCCGAACCGTCTGCGCCGCCGTCGACGGTTGCGCCGCAACCGGGGCCGGCGCCGGTCGATCATCTCGCCCGTCCGTACCGCGATCCCGCGAGCGTGGGCGACGGCTACCGGTTGCTCGGTCGGTGGGAGCACGGCGACGACCTCGCGCAGCTCTACTACACCGACGGTGTCCTGTCGGTCTCTGTGTTCGAACAACCGGGCCGGCTCGACTGGTCGGTGTTGCCGCCGGACGGCGACACGGTCGAGATCGGCGGCCGCCCGGCGCGGCGCTATGCGCTGCCGGTCGGAGCCGCGTGGGTCTTCGAGCGGGGCGGCGTGGTCTACACGTGCGTGGGCGATGCCCCGGCCGACGAGGTCGCCGCGATCGCGGCAGACGTCTCGGCACCCGAGCCGAGTCGCGCGTGGCGCTTCGCGCAACTCGTCGTTGACCCCTTCAGCTGGTAGCCACCCGCGCGCCTAGCGGCGCGCGCGTCAGACCGGCGGCGCGGCGGTGAGGTCGCGACGGCGGCGAAGGATGCGACGGCGCTCGCGTTCGGACGCACCACCCCAGACGCCGTGCTCGATCCGATGCAGCAGCGCGTACTCGAGACAGTCGACGCGCACCGAACAGCCGGTGCAGATGCGCTGCGCCATCTCGACACCGAGACCGTCGGATGGGAAGAACTCGGTCGGGTTCGCGCCGCGACAACGTGCGTGCAACATCCACGCGTATTCATCGGGCACTTGCGGTACGTCCACTTGTCCTCCAACGGACGGTACGAGCGTGGAGTTCCCTGGGTTCACCATGGTCGCCGTCCTCCGTTGTACATGACAAACAATCCCGATGGGGGTTTGGGTTCCCGCCGATGGGATCATCGAGGGCTCCCCACTCAGCAAACTCTCAGTTGCCTTCGGAACGGTTCAGGACATCATTCACGTTGCACGGGTGGAACGCAGCACAATCCAGAGGCTTGGAGAAATCGATGGATCAAGAGCACGGCGACGGCGCCAACAACCCCGAAGTGGGTTCGCCCGAACCGACGAGCGTGCCGCCGACGTCACCCAGCGGGGTGTCCGAAGCGCCCGAATCGTTCGGCCCGCCGACCGCACCGACGCCACCTTCCGCTCCCGTGTGGCAGACCGCGCCGCCCGGCGCCGAGACGAACGAGCCGCCGGCCTACCCGTCCGAGCCGCCGGCGTACGCGTCCGCCCCGCAGTCCCCCTCCGCGTCTGCGTCGCCGCCCGAGCCCGCGCCCTCGTGGGCGTGGAGCACCGAGGCGCCGACCGCGTCGAACGCGACCGTTCCGGCCGCGGCCGGCACCGCGGCCAAGGCCAAGCGCAACGGCGGCATCCGTTCCGCGCTCGTCGGTGGTGTTGCCGGTGCACTCGTCGGCGCGTTGATCGCGGGCGGCATCGTCGCCGCGACCGACAACAACGACTCGAAGCCGCAAGCCGTCAACGCGGTCAGTGCCACCACCGAGGAGCCCGCGCGTCCCGTGTCGCAGTTGGTGCAGCCCGGCGACATCCGCAGCATCCTCAGTGCGGCGCGTCCCGCGGTCGTCCGCATCGACGTCGGCAACAACGGACAGACCCAAGCGACGGGTACCGGGTTCATCGTCGACTCGAGCGGCGTCATCGTCACCAACAACCACGTCGTCGAGGGCTTCAACACGGTGACGGTCCACACCGCCGCAGGCGACGAGATGCAGGGCAAGGTCGTCGGTGCCGACGCCACCCTCGACCTCGCCGTCGTCAAGGTCGACAAGACCGGTCTCCCGACGCTCCAACTCGGTGACTCCGACACGTTGCAAGTCGGCGACGGCGTCGTCGCGATCGGCAACGCACTCGGCCTGTCCGAGGGCAGCGGCGCGACGGTGACCACCGGCATCATCTCCGGTCTCGACCGCGTGGTGGAGGTCGGTAACGAGACGCTGTTCAACGCGATCCAGACCGACGCCGCGATCAACCCCGGCAACTCCGGTGGCCCGCTGGTCGACATGAACGGTCGCGTGATCGGCATCAACACGGCCATCGCGAGCCCTGACACGTCGAACAACGTCGGCTTCGCGATCTCGATCTCCTCGGCCAAGCCCGTCATCGATGCGCTCCGCGAAGGCAAGAAGCCGACGATCGCGTTCCTCGGTGTCACGAGCGAGCCGCTCACCCCGGCCACGGCCAAGCAGCTCGGCGTGACCCAGGGTGCGGTGGTGGCCGACGTGGCGAGTGGTTCGGGTGCCGACAAGGCCGGCATCAAGAAGGGCGACGTCATCGTCGAGATCGACGGCACGAAGGTCAGCAGCATTGAGGGTGTTGCCGGTGAGGTGCGGAAGCACAACCCCGGCGACCAGATCGACGTCGTGATCGTGCGTGACGGTCAGAAGCAGACGGTCAAGGTCACGCTCAGCGACCGCCCGCAGAACTCGTAGTCCGAAGCCGCTCCGATAACGTGTCCGTCCGGTCCGAACGGGCCGGACGGATGCATTTGACGACTGGAGCCCGCAATGGCGATGGAGCCCGAAGAGCTCGAAGAAGAAGTACCGCCGCGTGGGCACGTGAAGGTCGTGTACACCGGCCCGGTCGCGCCACACTGGGAGATCCACCGTGTGTTCGGCGACCAGCACACGATCGACGAGTTCCGGCAGCGGGCCATGGCCCGCCTGCAGCTGCTGCCTGTGTACGACCCGCAGTTCCGCCGCAACCGGGAGCGGGTGGCTCGGGATGCCGAGCGGGAGCACCTCATCCTCGAATGGGACCTCGGCGACATCGAGGAGTAGCCGTCACCGCTACTTGAGCGCGGCGCGGATCGCCTCGAGGCGTTCCGGCACGATGCTCCACCACACCCATCGGCCTTGCTTCTCGCCGGCGATCAAGCCGGCCTCCGCGAGCGCCTTCGTGTGATGTGAGACCGTCGGTTGGGACTTGCCGAGCGGCTCGAGCAAGTCGCACGAGCAGACCTCGCCGGCGTTCGCGATCAGGCTCAGCAGGCGGAGACGAACCGGGTCGGAGAGGGCGGCGAAGACGCGAGCGAGGTCGACGGCGTCGGCCTCCGACAGCGGTGCTACCAACACGGATGCACAACAGACGTCCGCGTCGACGAGCGCAACCTGTTTCCGAGCCATCAGGCGGACCTCCGAAGATATATTGACATCTGTCGATGCATTCGCGAGAGTGAATGCATCGACAAGTGTGAATCTAACCCAGGAGGAACGCGATGTCTCGCGTGCAGCTCGCCCTGAACGTTTCCGACCTCGACAAGGCCGTCGCCTTCTACTCGAAACTGTTTGCGACCGAGCCGGCCAAGCTCCGTCCGGGATACGCGAACTTTGCCATCGCCGAGCCGCCGCTGAAGCTGGTACTGATCGAGGGCCACGGCGATCCCGGGAGCCTCAATCACCTGGGTGTCGAAGTGACCAGTACGTCTGATGTGGCGGCCGCGCAGCAGCGGTTGACCTCCGAGGGGTTGGCCACGGCGACCGAAGACGAAGTGTCCTGTTGCTTCGCGCTCCAGGACAAGGTGTGGGTCGACGGCCCGGACAACGAGCCGTGGGAGATCTACACGGTCCTTGCCGACGTGGAGATGCCGGCGGGCGAGTTGCGGGCGGCCGAGCCAGGATCTGATGCCGCATGCTGCTCGGCCGCGCCTGAATCCGCCGCCCGCTGCTGCTAACGGGCGCACGCAACACCCGAGCCGACGTGAACGGACAGGAGTGGCAATGGCGGACAGGTCACTGACCCCAGATCAAGGACGCGCGCTCGAAGGAGCTGCGCAGCGTCTTCGTGACGAATTCGGCGAGACCTTCACGGCCTCCGCCGTCGAAGACGTTCTGCATTCGAGCTATGCGGACCTGGCGCGCAACGCCAAATCGGCGGCATTCGTCGCGCTCCTGGCGGAGCGCTTCGCGCGCCAGCAATTGCAGGCCATGACTCGCCTCGAAGGGTCAGGTGTGGTGCAACCGACCGTGCTGTTCCTGTGCGTGCACAACGCCGGTCGAAGTCAGATGGCCCTCGGTTGGTTCACGGCGCTCGCACAGGGACGCGCCGTCGCATGGTCCGGCGGCTCCGAGCCAGGAGCAGAGATAAACCCCGCGGCGATCGAGGCGATGGCAGAAGTCGGGATCGACATCACACAGGAGTACCCGAAGCCGTGGACGAAGGAGATCGTCAAGGCGGCTGATGTCGTCGTGACGATGGGTTGCGGCGATACCTGCCCCTACTACCCCGGCAAACGTTATGAGGACTGGGACCTGCGACGACCCCGCCGGGCAAGGCGTCGATGCAGTTCGGCCGATTCGCGACGAGATCAAGGCACGATCGAGCTGTTGCTCGATTCGCTCGACCTGCCGTCGTCCTGACGGATGGTCGCATGCCTCACTGCACCTTCGTCGCGAAACGTGCGGACACGATGCGCGCGATGACGTGCAGACGAACACGATCACGATGAGCGTGAACGCCGCACCCCATGCGCGATCGACTGCGGCAGGGAACGGCTGCGCGCGTTGTTGAAGATCTGCAACGGCAGCGCGGTGTTCACACCCTGGAACGCGTTCCAGTTGGCATTACGGGACGCACCGATCGTGAACAGCAACGGTGCGGTTTCGCCGGCGGCACGGGCGACGGCGAGCATCGCTCCGGAAACGATGCCGGGCAAGCGCGGCCGGGAGTCACCACGGTGATCGTCGTTCGCCACCGGCGAGCACCGAGTGCGTCGCTCGGCGCGCCGGAGATCGTCCGGGACGAGGCGAAGCATCTCTTCGGTCGACCGAATCACGATCGGCAACATCAACGCGCCGAGGGCCAGCGAACCGGCGAAGCCGCTGAGACCGTGGTCGCAGCACCCAGATCGTGTAGACGAACAAACCCATCACGATGGACGGAACGCCGGTCATGACGTCCGCCATGAAGCGGATAAGCGCCGGGAAGCCGACCGGTGCGTCCGTACTCCGTGAGTACACCGCGGCCAGCACTCCGAGCGGCACTGCCATGACCGTCGCCCAGAACGTGATGACGATCGTGCCGACGATCGCCGGGTACATGCCGCCGCCGGGCTTTCGGCTGATGATCGGGATGTCTTCGGTGAGGAAGCTCCAGTCGACGATCTTCAGGCCTTTCATCAGCACATAGCCGAAGACGAGGACGAGCGGCACGATTGCGATCAGCACCGATCCGACCATCCAAACGGTCGCAAGCCCGTTGCGAATGCGGCGGCCCGGAGAGATGCTCGGTTCGAGGATCCACGACGGCTGCTCGGGTGCCGAGACGCTCACAGTGCCGCCTTCCCGGCTTGGCTACCACCGGTGAGGCTGAGCACCATCCGCGGCCAGGACGTTCACGACGATCGTGATGACGAACAGCACAACGCCGAGACCGATCAGGGCGGCGCGGTGAGTACCGGACGCTTCACCGAACTCGTTCGCGATCACAGCCGCCATGGTGTCGCCGGACGAGAAGACGTGGGTCGTGATCTGCCGACTGGATCCGATCACCAACGCCACGGCGATCGTCTCACCCATCGCGCGCCCGAGACCGAGCATCACGGCGCCGACGATGCCGGCGCGAACTCGCGGAAACACCGTCGCCGCGCAGCATCTCCCACCGGGTTGCACCCATACCCAACGCCGCGTTCTTGTCGTCCTGCGCGACCGTCGCGAGCGTTTCCCGAGTGAGTGACGTGATGATCGGTGTGATCATCACCGCGAGGATCAAGCCGGCGGTCATGAAGCCCCGACCACCGCTCACGGGCGGCCCGAAGATGTGTCCGAGAAGCGGCAGTTGGCCGATGCTGTCGGCGACCGACTGATACTTGGGCGCGACCCACGGGCGCGAAGACGAGCACGCCCCACAGCCCGTACACGACCGACGGGATCGCCGCGAGGAGGTCGATGACATAGATCGTCGGGCCGCCGAAGGCGCCGCGGTGCGACCTCGGTCGTGAACAGCGCGATGCCGATGCTGACGGGCACCGCGATGACGATCGCGATGAACGCGGTGTACAGCGTGCCGTAGATGAAGGCGAGAGCCCCGAACTTGTCCTCGTTCGGAATCCATTCGCTGGACGTGATGAAAGAGAGCCCCTCGGCCTTGAACGCCGGCCATGCTTCGTTGATGGTCGAGTACGCGATCAACGCCAGGATCGCGAGAACGGTCAAGCCGGCGACGAGGGCCAGGCCGCGGAAGATGCGGTCAGCCCATACGTCGCCGGCGCGCCGTGCGTCACGGATCCCGCCGCTCGGTGCGCTCCGGAGCGATGGGATTCGCCATGCGTGAGCAGGTTCTAGCCGACTTGGATCTGGTCGACCTGGTCAAGTCCTTGCTCCTGCGAGCGAAGGCGGAAGCGGCGCGTAGCCCGCGTCCTTCGCGAGTCCCTGGCCGTCGGTCGAGGACGTAGGTCAGGCAACCCGACGAGGGTCTTGCCCTTGCGTCGCGTCGCTTCTGGTTCTTGTAGACGATGATCCACGTCGGCGACGTGATCGGGTACGCCTTGGCGCCCGGCGCGTTCAGCGGGTTGTACGTCAGGTCGGCGGCGACCGTGGCACCCGTCGACCGCCGCCGTGCGCCCCGTCGAGCGTCGGTGCGACGAACTCGCCCGCCGCGTTCTTGATCGACGCCGTGCTCGAGGCCGGCACCTTCGGCATCCGCGAGGTCGACGTACCCGATGGCACCGTCGGTGTCCTTGACGATCTGCGCGACACCGGCGTTGCCGTTACCGGCTTGGGTGTCGGCGGCCCAGTTGACGGTGTCACCGCTGCCGAGCGTCCACGTGGTGGGAGCTGCGGCGGCCAGGTACTTGGTGAAGTTGCTCGTCGTGCCCGAACCGTCGGAGCGGTGCGCGACCACGATCGTCGGTGCTCGGCAGATCGACGCCGCTGTTCGTCGCCGCGATGGCGGCGTCGTTCCACTTCGTGATCTGGCGCTGGAAGATCTTCGCCAGGGTCTCGGCGTCGAGCTTCAGCTTGTCGACGCCCGAGAGGTTGTACGACACCGTGATCGGTGCGGACACCGTCGGGAAGTAGAAGATGCCTCCACCTGCCGTCGTACTTCGGGATGTCCTCGGGCTTCACCAGGCTGTCGGTGCCCGCGCAGTCGACGACGCCGTCGGCGAGGTCCTGCTTGCCCTTGCCCGAACCGCCGCCGCCGTAGTTCACCGTCGACGTTCGGCGCGACTTCTCGGCGAAACCGGCGATCGCGGCTCTCGTGGAACGCAGCTGGAACGCTGGAGCCCGATCCGTTGAGGGTGCCCTGACAGGCTCGAGTAGTCGACCTTGCTGCCCGCGGTCGTGCTCGAACCGCCGGCGCTCGTGGACGAACTGCTGTCGTCGTCGTCACCGCCGCACGCGGCGACGATCATTGCGAATGCGGCCAGCACGGCGAGCAGCACGCGCCAGTGCTTGCGAGAGTTCAACAAGGTGTTGCCCCTTTCGGCAGGGTCGAAGCCCTGGACGGCGATCCGGCCCGCGCGGGCCCGATCGAACTAGCGGGCACAGCGTAAGAACGGCGGGTGACCCGGACCCTGCCGTCGGTTGAACGGAAGGTGAACGCCGCTGCAACAGTGAGCGTCGCGCCGCGGCGGCGCCGGGCGGGTCAGGGGAGGCCGTCGGTGTCGGGGCCTGGGAGCTCGCCGGTCACCATGAACTCGACCCAACGCCCGATCATCACCGCGTGGTCGGCCGCGCGTTCGTAGTCGCGGCCGACGAACGCGAGCTGCACCGCCATCTGAAGCGCCGACTCGTCGGGCGCACCGACGGCGAAGATGGCGCGGAACATCTCCTTCTGGAGGTCGTCCATCACGTCGTCCATGTCGGGCAACGCGGACGCGACCGCGGCGTCGTTGTCGGCGAACGCGTCGACGGCGAGGTGGGTCTGCACGCTCGCCTGCGCGCCCATCCGCTCGAGGATGCCACGCACGCGCGGCGGCAGCTCTCGGGGGTACAGGCGCCGTGTGGCCCGGGCGACGTTCCGCATCAGGCCGGCCGTGAGCTCGATCTCGTGGAGGATGCGCAGCACCGCGAGCAGCTCTCGCAGGTCGGTGGCCATCGGCTGCTGGAGCGCGAAGAGCTGGTTGACGCGGTGCTCGACCTGCACGACGCGAGCGGAGATCTCCTCGTGCTCGGCGTAGATCCGCTCGACCAGCAGGAGGTCGGCGTCGAGGATCGCCTGGGTCGC
The DNA here is from genome assembly GCA_963745645.1 of uncultured Actinomycetes bacterium. Lineage (GTDB taxonomy): Bacteria > Actinomycetota > Acidimicrobiia > IMCC26256 > PALSA-610 > CAVUFH01. Next base: position 162,785 of record CAVUYD010000008.1, on the reverse strand, counting down.
CGCGCCGATCTGCTCGCAGGCCTTGGCTGCGACCTTGACGACGTCCGAGCGGATCTCCTCCAGCTGCTCGTGGAACGTCCGCCGGGTCTCGGGTACGGGCGCGTCTGCGTTCGAGTCCATCACCACGAGTTTGCCTCCAGCCGCCGGTTCCAGCGCCGCTCCGCCGTGCTGTTCACCGCTCGTTCACCGCCCGGCCACCGGCACCTTACGATCGCGACAGGCACCGTCCCTACCATGGCCACACAGAGCGTGGCGGGGACACCGAACCGAACGCAATGCTGGTGTGCAACCTGCCTGCTCGAAAGGTCATCGTGGCCACTGCCCCAGGTGAACGAATGCCGACACCCACCATCTCGGTGAACATGACCCAAACCGATCGCGTTGCGCAACCGGAGCCGAGCCCCGAGGAGATCGTCTTCGAGGTCCGCGACGTCTCGGTGCTCTACGGCGGCTCGGTCGCGGTCGAGGGCGTCTCGATGGACGTGTCCCGGTATCGCATCACTGCGCTGATCGGTCCGTCGGGTTGCGGCAAGAGCACGCTGCTGCGTTCGTTCAACCGCATGAACGACCTCATCGTCGGGGCGTCGGTGCGGGGCCGCATCGCATACCACGGCCAGGACCTGTACGCGTCGAACGTGGATCCGGTCGAGGTCCGGCGCCGCATCGGCATGGTGTTCCAGAAGCCCAACCCGTTCCCGAAATCGATCTTCGACAACGTCGCGTTCGGGCCACGCATCTCCGGCCAGCGCAAAGGCCTCGATGACACGGTCGAGAGCGCGCTCGTGCGTGCCGCGCTGTGGGACGAGGTCAAGGACAAGTTGAAGAAGCCGGCGTTCGCGCTCTCCGGCGGTCAACAACAGCGCTTGTGCATCGCGCGCTGCTTGGCGGTCGAGCCAGAAGTGATCCTCATGGACGAGCCGTGCTCGGCGCTCGACCCGATCGCCACCGCGCGCATCGAAGACCTGATGGCCGACCTGAAGCAGTCGTACACGATCGTCATCGTGACCCACAACATGCAGCAAGCGGCGCGCGTGTCGGACATGACCGCGTTCATGACTGCGGAGGTCGACGCGGACGGGAAGCGAGTCGGCCAACTCGTCGAGTACGACGTGACGGAGAAGATCTTCACCAACCCGTCCGACTCGCGCACGGAGGGTTACATCACCGGCCGGTTCGGATAGCCCGGGGTGATGGGGGGACCTTGACCGTCCTGCTCGTCATCGTCGCGATCGCCGGCTGGTGCGTCGCGGCGTTCGCACTCGCCCGATGGGTGGGGCGCTCCCGGGAGCTGCGTGTGGCGCGGTCCACCCTCGGCGCGCCGGCCGAACTGCCGCTCGAGGTCGCGGTCGAACACGCGAAGCAAGATGCCGAGGACCGCGTCGGCGCGGCCGAGGCCGCGCAGCACTGGCTCGTGGGTGCACTCGACCAGGCACCCGACGGGATCGTCGTCGTCGACCGGATCGGACGGGAAGTGCTTCCGGAACGCGGCCGCGCACAACTTCAAAGGTGCGCGCCACGGCGAAGTGATCGCGGAGGACGCGCTCACCGAACTCCTGCAGCAGGCGCTCGCCGGGCCGGGTCGCCGAACGTGAGATCCAGCTCTACGGTCCGCCGCGCCAGGTGCTGCACCTGAGCACGTTCCCGCTGCACTCGGCCGGTGAGGTGATCGGCGCCGTCGCGTTCACGCACGACATCTCGGAGGCGCGGCGCGTCGAGAGCGTGCGTCGCGACTTCGTCGCGAACGTGAGCCACGAGCTGAAGACGCCCATCGGCGCGCTCGCACTCCTCGCCGAGACCATGGCCGCGACGGACGATCTCGGGGTGCTGCAACAACTGGCCGAGCGTGTCGTGCGCGAATCGGATCGGCTCGCTCGGATCGTCGACGATCTGCTGGACCTCTCGCAGATCGAGGCGCAAGAGGCACCGACACGCGAGCCGCTCCCGGTGTCGCTCCTCGTCACCGAGGCGGTCGACCACGTGCAGGCCGCGGCCGACACGGCGGGGGTGCCGCTCCGCGTCGCGCCGGCGCCTCCGGACGTCGAGGTGTCCTGTGATCACCGGCAGCTGCGCAGCGCGCTGGTCAACCTCATCGACAACGCGATCAAGTACTCCGGCCGTGGCGAACCGGTCGAGGTCGGGGCGTGCCTCGACGGGGACCGCGTCGCGCTGGTCGTGCGCGATCACGGCATCGGGATCCCGAGCCGTGACCTCGAGCGGATCTTCGAACGGTTCTACCGCGTCGATCGGGCTCGGAGCCGCGACACCGGCGGGACGGGCCTCGGCCTCGCGATCGTCCGCCACGTCGCGCAGGTGCACGGGGGCGAGATCACCGTGCAATCACGCGAGGGCGAGGGTTCCACCTTCACGCTGAACCTGCCGATCGCGAACAGCGCGCCGCGGGTGTCACCCGAAGTCGTCGCCCACCAGCCGATGTCCAAGTAGTCGCATGACGGAAGCAGGCACATGGCCGATCCGCCCCTGATCCTCGTCGTCGACGACGAACAGTCGTACCGCGATGCGCTCTCGGTCGCGCTGCGAACGCGAGGGGTTCCTCGTGGAGACGGCGGCCGACGGCACCGAAGCCATCGCGCGCTTCGACGCGACCAAGCCCGCGCTCGTGCTGCTCGACGTCATGTTGCCGAAGGTCTCCGGCATCGACGTCTGCCGCGAGCTGCGCAGCCGTTCGCGCGTGCCGATCATCATGGTGACGGCCCGCAACGCCGAGATCGACGCGGTGGTCGGACTCGAGGTCGGCGCCGACGACTACGTGACGAAGCCCTTCCGCCTGCGCGAGCTGATCGCGCGGGTTCGCGCCGCGCTCCGGCGAGTGCCGATCACCGACGAAGGTCGCGACCACCCCGAGATCCTCGAGGTGGGTGACGTGCGGCTCGACGCGGCGCGGCACGAAGTGCAGGTGCGCGGCACGACCGTCGCGCTGCCACTGAAGGAGTTCGAGCTGCTCGAGCTGCTGATGGCCAACGCGGGGCGGGTCCTCACGCGCGACGTGCTGATCGACCGGATCTGGGGGCCGAACTACTTCGGCGACACCAAGACCCTCGACGTGCACATCAAGCGCCTGCGGTCGAAGGTCGAGCCCGACCCCGCCAGCCCCGGTCACATCGTGACCGTGCGCGGGGTCGGCTACCGCTACGAACGGGCGTCGGCCGCCACCGCTTGAGGGTCAGTCCAGGTTGGCGAGGACGGCGCGGTAGGACGACGGGTCGCGCGCCGTGTCGAAGTCCGGGGCGTCGAAGCGATCGATGACGGCGCCGCTCCGGTCGATCACGAAGGTCACCCGGTTCGCGCACCCGAGCTGCTCGTTGAAGACGCCGTACTCGCGCGCCACCGCGCCGTGGGGCCAGAAGTCGCTCAGGACGGGGAAGGTGAAACCCTGCGCCTTGGCCCACTGCTGTTGCGCGTACTGCGAGTCGCAGGAGATCGCGAGGACCTGCGCGCTCGCCGTCTCGAAGTCGGAGAGGTCGTCGCGGAAGGAGCAGAGCTCGCCTTCGCAGACCCCGGTGAACGTGAACGGATAGAAGACCAGCACGACGTTTCGCTCGCCTCGATACGCCGAAAGCGTGACGTCGTTTCCGGCCTGATCCTTCAGCGTGAAATCCGGCGCCGGCTGACCGACGTCGACCGGCATGCTCCGTCGACCGCCCGGCTCAGTCGACGGGGGGCGCGATGTAGCGGGCGGCCACGACATCGCCGGTGGGATCGACGTCGAGCACCCACGTGGACCCCTTCGGGCACGCCGGGTTCGGCCCGAGGTCGATGCCGCGCCCCGCGAAGTGGTCGAGCAGCATCGGGATGATGTCGCCGTGGCTGCACATGACCGCGTTGTGATGGGTGTGCTTGCGCACGAGCGTGAGCGCGTCCTCGAGGCCGCCGCCTTCGGTCAGCGCCTCCACCGGTTCGATCGCGAGCATGCGCTCGCCGGCGAGCGGCACGAGCGACTCCATGCAGCGGACATACGGGCTCGAGAGCAACCGGTCGATCGGGAGGCCCGAGAACTGCGCCAAGAGGGCTTCGGCCTGGATCTGCCCCCGCCGCGAGAGCGGCCGGAGGAAGTCGTCTCCGGCCCATGCGCTGCGATCGCCGGCCTTGGCGTGGCGGACGAGATGGATGGTCACCGGTGTTCTCCTGCGCCCTGTTCCTCGGGATCTTGTGGCAGCTCGCTCACCAACCGCCGGTCGGCGTCGTAGGAGAGCAGTGTCGCGGCTTCGGGAAGCGAAAGCCAGCGGACCTCGTCCACTTCATCGTTGGGCGTGAACCTGCCCTGAGTGCGCGGCGTCATGCGCCAGTAACGCACGTGCTTGGGGCGGCCCCGCCGGTCCTGGTAGTGCACGGCCGGCAGCTCCGCACCGAGGTCGCACTCCCAGGCGGTCTCCTCGGCGACCTCGCGGCGGGCCGCGCCTTCGTGGGTCTCGCCCGGCTCGAGCTTGCCCTTGGGCAGGCTCCAGTCGTCGTACTTCGGCCGGTGCACCGCGAGCACCTCCGGGCCGCGCGGACCGGACGGGTGACCACCCCACCCGCGGCTTCGACGGTGCCGTCTACAACCACGACCGCAGCTTCCGTTCCCGGACACCCGCCCACACCGCTGGGAATGCGGTCCGGGCCGTGTGGGCGGCGCGCGCTTCGATCTCGGCCATCATCCCGGCCGCGAACGCCTCGGTTGCCGAGCACTCGCTCGCGGTCTTCGCGATCCATGCCCGGGCGACGACCGCGTCCTGGTGCTCACCCAGGATGTCCTGGACCGTCGCGATCGCGTGCGCGAACTTGCGCGTCGGCTGCGCCGAACACGGGGATCGTCGCCTCCGTCGCGTAGCGTGCCCGCTTGGCCCGGATGCGGACCGCGTGCAGCGCCTCGTCCGGGGGGACCTCACCGAGCTCGTCGACCGCGCGCTGCAGGTTCCGCCACGGCCGGCGGACGAGGGGCGGCAGCGCGTCGACGGCGCGCAGGTTCGCCCACGTCGTGCAGCGAGGTCGGGCGGCTGCGATCACGAGGCGATCACGCAGCGATTCGTAGCGCGAGCCCGCAAGGGTGTCGATCATGCGGGCACGCGCGCCGTGCCAGTCGGCGACGAGCCGCCGCACCAGCCGCTCAGCCGCGTCCTGCTCGGGACTCGGCAACTGGGCGATGTCGGCGCGCAGACGCGCGAGGAGGACTTCGGCGTCGCGCACCTCGCCCAGTTCTGCGCCGAGCCAACGGAGCTCGGCGCGCAGGCTGGTGGCCCACTCGTGGTACACGAAGTCCCCGAACGTCCGGAGGTCCGAGCGCAGCCGACGGGTCGCGACGCGAGCCTGGTGCACGTCCTCGGGGTCGCCGCCGTGGCGCACGCCGTCTTCGTGCGCCACGAGTCGTTCGACCGATCCCGAGAACGCGACACCGATGACGTCGGCGACCGACGCGTCCCGATCGAGTTCGGTCATTGCTCGGTCGTGCGAGCTTTCGACCGCGCGACTGCGAGTTCCTCGAAGCGCACGTGGGACTCGAGCCCGATGACCGTCGGTACCCGCTTCCAGGTGCCGTCGAGCTCGAGAGTCCACGCGAGGACGTCGTCGGCGAGGTTCAGCTCCAGCACTTCGTCGAGGCGCGCCCGCAGCCGAGGCTCCGTGACGCGCAGCATCGCTTCGACACGCCGGTCGAGGTTGCGGGGCATGAGGTCGGCGGAACCGATGACGTATTCGGTGCCTTCGTCGCCCGGCTCACCGAAGCGGCAGATCCGCGAGTGCTCGAGGTACCGGCCGACGATGGAGCGCACGTTGATGTTCTCCGACAGGCCGGGCACACCTGGTCGCAGGCAGCAGATGCCGCGGACGACGAGGTCGATGCGCGCGCCGGCCGCGGATGCGGCGTAGAGCTCGTCGATCATGCGCGCGTCGACGATCGAGTTCATCTTCAGCGTGATGCGCCCGTCGGGCCGGGCCTGTCCGCGGATCAGCTCATGCAACGTCGGGCGCAAGTGCGTGGGTGCGACGATGAGATCGCGGTACTCGCCCGGCATGCTGTAACCCGTGAGGTGGTTGAAGAGCTCGCTGAGGTCCGCGCCGAGGTCCGGGTCCGAGGAGAGCACGCCGAGGTCTTCGTACGTGGTGGCGGTCTTCGGGTTGTAGTTGCCCGTGCCGACGTGGCAATAACGGCGGATGCCGTCGGCTTCCTGGCGCACGACGAGGAGGATCTTCGCGTGCGTCTTCAGGCCGACGAGGCCGTAGACGACGTGCGCGCCCGCCTGCTCCAGCATGCGGGCCCGTTCGATGTTCGCCTGCTCGTCGAAGCGGGCTTTCAGCTCGACGAGCGCGACCACCTGCTTGCCCGCGTCGGCCGCCTTCACGAGTGATTGCACGATGCCGGCTTCGTCGCCGCCGGTGCGGTACATCGTCTGCTTGATCGCGAGCACCGCGGGATCACTGGCGGCTTGTTCGACGAACGCCTCGACCGACGTGCTGAAGGAATCGTACGGGTGGTGCAGCAACACGTTGCCGTGCCGCATCGCCCAGAGGACATCGGGCTCGTCGCCCGCGAGTGCGGGCGGCGTCTGCGGCGTGAACTTCTCGTACTTGAGCTCGGGCCGGCGCAGTGAGTAGAGGTCCCAGAGACCCGACAGGTCGAGCGGACCGTCGACGACGTAGACGTCTTGCGGGCCGAGCTCGAGCTCGCGACACAGGAGGTCGAGGACATCGGGCGTCATGCGCGGGTCGATCTCGAGCCGGACTGCGGCACCGAACTTGGTGCGCTGCCTGAGGACCGACTCCATGGCCGCGAGCAGGTCCTCGGCCTCGTCGGTGAGCTCGAAGTCGGCGTCGCGCGTCACGCGGAACGGGTGGTGCGCGAGAACCTCCATCCCGGGGAACAGGGCGTCGAGGTGGGCCGCGATGACCTGTTCGAGCGGTACGAACCGGGTGCGGCCGGGAAGGGCGACGAACCGGGGCAGCAGCGGCGGCACCTTCACCCGCGCGAAGCGTTGCTCGCCGCTCGCGGGATTGCGCACCGCGACGGCGAGGTTCAGCGACAGGTTCGAGATGTACGGGAACGGGTGCGCGGGATCGACCGCGAGCGGCGTGAGCACCGGGAAGATGCGGGCCTCGAATCTCGCGGGTCAGCTCGGCCTTTTCGTCCTCGTCGAGCTCTTCCCAGTCGGCGAATTCGACGCCGGCCTCTTCGAGGCCGGGCGCGACCTCCTTCGTGAAGGCGATCGCCTGCCGGGCGACGAGCTCCTCGACGCGGGTCCGGATCGCGCGGAGCTGTTCGACCTGGTCGAGGCCGTCCGGGGAGTTCGTGCGCACGCCGGCCGCGAGCTGCTCCTGCAGGCCGGACACGCGCACTTGGAAGAACTCGTCGAGGTTCGAGCTGAAGATCGCGAGGAACTTGGCCCGTTCGAGCAGCGGCAACGACGGCGTCCTCGGCGAGGGCGAGCACGCGAGCGTTGAAATCGAGCCAGGAGAGCTCGCGGTTGAGGTAGCGCGCATCGTCGACAGCGGGGAATCCGACCGCGTCAGGGAGCGCCATGGGGCGATGGTAATGGCCGGTTCGAGCCCCGCCCAGCGGCGGCCACGGAAGCCCGGGGGGTGAGAGAGGTCCCGTGACCGCGCTCGCCGGGCGGGCGTCGGTGGCCCACGACCGGCGGGGAGTTCCGATCCTCGGGCGCCCGCAACGTATCCAGCACTGCTGGCGGCGCGGTTGCGAAGCGGCAAGCGCGAGGTGCACAGGACGTGAACGGTGGGTGTCCCCGACGTTGGAGACGTTGGGATTGCGTCGCCCAGCGCGGCGGTACGCTGCCCTGACGGACGCGCCCACCCGCCTCGAGTCGACGACGTTCACACCGTTCTCACGGCTTGCCCTCGCGCACGCGATCAGCGTGTGCGGCGACGTGTTCGTCACGATCTCGCTCGCGGACTCGATCTTCTTCAGTGCCACCACCTCCGGTGCGCGTGGCAAAGTCGTCCTGTACCTGCTGCTGACGATGGCGCCGTTCGCGGTCGTGGCCCCTGTCCTCGGACCATTGCTCGACCGCACCCGCGGCGGGCGCCGCCTCCTCATCGTGGGCTCGGCCGGGGGCCGGGCGATCCTGTGCCTGCTCATGGCGGGCGCGATCCACGAGCTCGCGCTCTATCCGCTCGCGTTCGCGATGCTCGTGCTGTCGAAGGGTCACTCCGTTGCGAAGAGTGCGCTGGTGCCCGCGGTTGTCGACAGCCCGGACGAGCTTGTTCGTGCCAACTCCCGCCTCGCGCTGATCGCGGTGCTCTGCGGCGCGCTCGCGGCACCGTTCGCGGCCGCGATCCTCAAGATCAGCAGCGCGGCGTGGGTGTTGCGCACGGGTTCGGTCATCTTCGCCGTGGGCATCTTCGCCGCGCTCGCGATCCCGCGCGCGAAGGAGGTCGGACCGCCCGAGACCGAAGCGCAACGCGAGCAGCTGCACGCGCGCAGCATCGTCACCGCGGGCTCGGCAATGGGGCTCGTGCGTGGGGTCGTCGGTTTCACGACGTTCTTCGCCGCGTTCGTGCTCAAGAAGCAAGGCGAGCCCGCGTGGGTGTACGGGTTGGTGCTCGTGGCCGGCGCGCTCGGCAACGCGATCGGCACCGTCATCGCGCCGCTGCTGCGCAAACGCGTGCGCGAGGAGTGGATCCTCGCGGCTTCGCTCGTGACCCCGGCGATCCCGTTGCTGTTCGCCGCGCGCTCGTACGGTCGCCTCTCGCTCGTGTTCGCGGCGGGCGCGGTCGCCGGCAGCGCCGCCCTGGCCCGGCTGGCCTTCGACAGCCTGTTGCAGCGCGACGGTGCCGATGCCGCGCGGCGGGCGCGCGTTCGCGCGCTACGAGACGCGCTTCCAGATCATCTGGGTGCTCGGCGGGCTGGTCGCGGTGCTGTTCTTCGGTGGCGGCCGCGCCGGCATCTTCCTGGTTGCGCTCGTCTTGCTCTTCGGCGGCTTGTCCTACGTCGGTGCGGTCCGTCGTTCCGAAGCGCCCGGTATCGACCCCGCGGTGCCGTCACCGGAGGGCGTCGAGCGAAAAGGCCTCGCGGGGAGCCTGACTCAGCGACTAAACCGGGGTCCATGGCGATCGAAATCCGCGCGATCGGACCCGACGAAGTCGACGACCTGATCCTCGCGGACCATCGTGCCTTCGGAGTCGGTCCGTCGCGGCCCGACGAACCTCGCAGCTGGTCAGAAGGCGAGCTCGATCGCACCCGGGTCGCGTTCGAGGACGGCGCGATCGTCGGTGCGAGTCGCGCGTACTCGTTCGAGCTGACGCTCCCGGGCGGCGCGACGGTTCCCGTCGCGGCGGTGTCGTGGGTCGGCGTGCAGCCCACACACCGGCGCCGGGGTGTGCTCACGAAGATGATCGGCGCGCTGCACGACGATGCGCGCGAGCGCGGTGAACCGGCCGCGATCCTCACTGCGTCCGAGAGCGTCATCTACGGCCGATTCGGCTACGGCGTCGCAACCTGGCGCGTCGGGCTCTCGATCGACCGCACGTACGCGCAGTTCGCCGCGTCCGTTCACGGATCCGGGTCGCGTGCGCATCATCGGTCGCGACGAGGCCGAGAAGATCCTCCCGTCCGTGTATGACGAGATCCGCCGCACGCGCGCCGGCATGGTCAGCCGCCCCGACTACTGGTGGCCGCAGGTCTTCTTCGGCGATCACGGGCTCCCCGACAAGGCGTACTTCCTCGCCGTGCACGAGGACGCGAGCGGCGCGGCCGACGGCTTCACCGAATACGAGCTCAAAGGTGAGTGGCAAGGCGGCCACTCCGATCGCCGCGCGATCGTCTACGACCTCCAAGCCGCCGACCCGCAGGCGCGCATCGCCCTCTGGCAGTACCTGCTCGGCATAGACCTCGTCGCGGGCGTGACCGCGACCAACGCGGCGATCGACGAGCCGATCCGCCATGTTCTCGCGGACGGCCGGCGGGCGCGCGTCGACTACGTCAACGACGGACTGTGGCTCGCGCCGCTCGACCCGCGCACCCTGCTCGCGGCGCGCCGGTACGCGCCGTTCGACGGTCACGTCGTGCTCGAGGTGCATGCGCCCGACGGTTCGACACGGCGGTTCGCGGTCGACGGCAACGATCGCGACGCGCACTGCGCCGAAACCGATGCCGCCCCTGACCTCACCATGTCCGTGGCGGTGCTCGGTGCGACGATCCTCGGCGGCAACCGGTTCACGGACTACGCGCAGGCCGAACTGGTGCAGGAGAACAAACCAGGAAAGCTGGCGTACGCGGACGCGATGTTCCTCACGTCACCGCCGCCCGTTCTCATGACGGGCTTCTAGCGCGCGTGATGTCGATCGGCCGGCTGCACCAAATCGCGCAACACGTGGAAGATCTGGATCGCGCGGTTGCGTTCTACCGCGACACGCTCGGGCTCCCGTTCATCGCGCGCTTCGATCCGCCCGGCCTCGCGTTCTTCGACCTCGGCAACACGCGCCTCCTGCTCGAGCAGGGCGCGCCGTCGGCCATCTTGTACCTGGAGGTCGACGACATCGAGGCGAGCACCCGCGTCCTGCGTGGCGCCGGTGTCGAGATCGTCGACGAACCGCATCTCATCCACCGCGACGACGCGGGCACGTTCGGTGCGGCCCGCACCGAGGAGTGGATGGCGTTCTTCCGCGACTCGGAGCAGAACCTGCTCGGGCTCGTCGAGCGGCGTGCCGCGCGCTGAACGGCTCAGCCCCAGCCGGAGCCCGCGCCCTTCACCATGCCGAAGGGGCCCGACGGCCAGCGGAAGCAGTCCATCATCAGCTGATCGACGTCGGCGCGGGACGCGATGCCTTCGTCCACGACCCGCTGCGCTTCGCGGATCATCGCGAAGTAGACGCGGTTGGCGACGAACCCCCACGCGAGGGGATTGTCCTTCACGACGATGGGGTTCTTGCCGCACGCGCGTGCGACCTCGGTGACGGTTGCAACCGTCGCATCGCTCGTCGCCGGCGTGACCGCGATCTCGGCCAGCTTCATGACCGGCGCGGGCGAAGCCCAGTGCCAGCCGATGACGCGATCGGGTCGGTCCGTGGCCGCGGCGAGCGCGGTGATCGGCAATCCCGACGTGTTCGACGCGAGGATCGTGTCGGCTGCCGCGACGCGATCGAGATCACGGAAGACCTTGATCTTCAGGTCGAGGCGCTCTGGAACCGCTTCGACGACGAGATCGGTTGCCGCAGCATCGTCGAACGACGAGGTGAACGTGATGCGCGCGAGCGCGGCATCCGCCTCGTCACGCGTCAACTTTTCCCGCTCGACCGCGCTTTCGAGCCCGAACCGTCCCGTGGTCGCGTGCTCGCGCCCGAGCGTCAGCGCCTCGGGTGCAATGTCGTAGCAAACGGTTTCGTAACCGGCGATCGCGGTGACCTGCGCGATACCGCCACCCATCACTCCGGCACCCAGCACACCGACGCGCATGCGGGGCACACCGACGCGCATGCGGGGCACACCGACCCGCATGCGGGGCACACCAGCGGGCATGCGGGCTCCTCAGTCGGAGGTGGGAAGCTCGATGCGGGCGAGCCAGAGCCCGGGCGCTTCCAGCTCGGAACGGGTGGGCACCATCTGCGGGTCCTCCCACAGGCGGTTGAGGCCGTCGAGCCCGGCGCGTTCGATGACACCGCGGCAGAACGCCGCGCCCTCTTCGTAGTGCCGCCGCTCGAGCTCGAGTCCGAGCAGCCGGTCGACGAACGCGGCCGCGTCGCCCCGTTCGAGCCGGTGCCGGCGTAGCGCTTCGTCGATGCGTTCGTGCGCGCTCACCATGCGTTCGCCGATGGTCTCGACCACGACGTCGGCGTAGCCCTCGAGCACGCTGACGAAGCGCTGGAGCTCCTCGAGCATCGGCCCCTGGCGGTCGGAGCGCATCGCGCCGAGCAGCGCGCCGGCGTCACCGAAGCCGCCGAGCGACTGCATGGCCTCGGGGTTGGAGAAGTCGAGCCCACCCAGCTGCTCCTCGAGCGCCTCCGGGTTCATCTCGTACGCGCCGACGTAGTCCTTGGCGAGCTGCCCGAGGCGTTCCCGCACCCAGGGGATCGAGCGCTGCGCGCCGTGCACGGTCTCACGCACGATGAGCGCGTACCGCAGCTCATCGGCGGGAAGCGACCATGCCTCCGCGAAGTCGTCGACGTTGCGCGGGACGAACACCAGCGTGGGCGTGGCCTCCAGGGGAAGCGGCAGGTCGTACTGGCCCAACGCCTGGTGTGAGAGCTGACCGATCATCCACCCGGACCACACGCCGAGCAGCACCGGGAGCAAGTTCTGCATGAGGAAGCTGAACAGCGCTTCTTCCCCCGCGCCGGCTTCGGCGTCGGTCGGGTCGGGCGCGTCGGCGCCGGTGGGAGCGCTACCGAGCGCGCCGGCGAGTGCTTCGAGCACGGGTGCGAGGCCGTCGATCGTCGCGGTCGACCAACCCTGCCGGTCGACCGTGCGCGCGGGAACGGTGAGGACGGCCGCGATGCCGGTGGTGTCCGCGACTGCGGTTTGCGCGGCGCGCACGAGTCCGTCATAGACAGATGCCGCGTCGCGATCGATCGGGGGCTCGACACCGGGTTGACCGGTCTCGGGATCGGAAGTCGCGATCACGCCCGCGACCTGGCGCGCGACGTCGAAGTTCACTGGGCCCTGCGACTGCAGCATGCGCATCAGCTGCGAGAAGTCGAAGCCGCCGGGGAATGGGAACCCCGGTCCCATTTGGGGAACGTCGCTCACTGCGCCAGTCTATGGACTGTGGTTCAGGGCACCGTCGCGGTCACCGGGGTGTCCGGATTCATCGGTCAGCGGCTGTTGCCCCTGCTCGATGCCTCGCCGGACGTGACGCGCATCGTCGGACTCGACGTGCGCGATCCGGCGCGGCGCGCCCGCAAGCTGACATTCCACCGCCTCGACATCCTCAACGTCGATCTCGCGTCGTACCTGCACAACGTGGACACGGTGGTGCATCTCGCCGCCATCGTGGGCCCGATACCGGACGAAGCCCTGATGACCCGGGTCAATTGCGACGGGACGCGGCGAGTGCTCGAAGCGGCGAGCCGCGCCGGCGTCAACCGCGTGGTGCGGCTCTCGAGCGCGGCGGTCTACGGCGCATGGGAGAACAACCCAGTGCCGCTGACCGAAGACGCGGTGCTGCGCCCCAATCCCGGCTATCTCCCTGCGATCCTCGATGCCGAGTGCGAACGCGTGCTCGCCGAGTGGGCGAACGGCAAGGACGGCCGCGTCGCGACACGCCTGCGCGTCGCTCCGGTCGTCGGCGCGGGGTCGAGCTCGGTGCTCGCGCAGGCCGCGACCGGTCACCCCCCGGTCATCCTGCGTGCGCCCGGCGCGCCCGTGCAGGTGGTGCACGTCGACGACGTCGCGAGCGCACTGCTGCTCGCGGTCGAGCAGTCACTCGCGGGTGTCTACAACGTCGCGTCGGACGGGTGGCTCGCGTCGGAAGATGCCGACGCATTGCACCCGCGCCGGCACCTCCCCGGTATCCCGTACGAAGCGGCCGAGCGCGTGCTGCAGGTCATGTGGGGCAGCGGGTTGGGCGACGCGCCGCCCGCGATCGTTCCCTACCTCGCGTATCCGTGGGTCGTCGCCAACGACCGCATCCGCGACGCGGGCTGGGTGCCGAGTCACTCCAACGAGGAAGCGATCCTCCTCGCGTCACCCGCCCCGTCGAGCAGCAAGCTCCCGTGGATCGCGGCCGCGGCCGCGTTCGTCATGGGCGCGTTGGGCGCGACGTGGTGGTTGACGCGCCGACGTCGGCGCGCGCGTCGCGCCGCGGCTTCGACCTAGACGAGGTTGGCCTGGCGCCACTCGTCCCATTCGGGGGTGAAGTAGCGGACGCGCACCTTCTTGTACTCCTTGATCGACCAGAGCAAGCAGTACTCGTCGACACCGGTCTCGGTGCGGATCGCGTCGATGGTGGCTTCGCAGTCGCGCGCGGTGCGGCCGTGCACCATGGTGAACACGCTGTAGGGCCAGTCGTCGTACGTGGGGCGGCGGTAGCAGTGGCTGACTGCCGCGAAGCCCGCCATCTGCGGACCGATCGCGTCGAGCTGTTCGTCCGGGACGGCCCACACGCCCATCGCGTTGGCCTTGAACCCGGCGCTGCGGTGGTTCATCACCGCGGCGAACCGACGCATCAGCTTGCGTTCCTTGAACGAGCGCAACATGTCGAGCACGTCTTGTTCGTCCACGCCGAGGACCGCAGCCTGCGCGGCGAAGGGGCGCTCGATGTTCGGGAGGTCCTCTTGCACGATCCCGATCGTGAGCCGTTCGAGATCGCTGAGGTCGGGCGCGGGCATGTCGGCCTTGCGCTCCGGCATCTCGTGCGGCTGCACCTCGGCTTTTGCGTTCGCCGCGGTCTTGCCGGTCATGTCGAGCTTGACGCCGATCTTGTACAGCTTCAGCGTCGGCAGCTTCCGCGTCACGAGCGCGCCCGAGTCACGGTGCAACACGTCGACATGGTCGTCGAGCGACTCACCCGGAGGCACCGCGACCGTGTACCAGAGGTTGTAGTCGTGGTTGCGTTTGTAGTTGTGCGACACACCGGGGTGCGCGTTGATGATCTCGGCCGCTTCGTCGATGTGGTCGGGCGCGACCTTGGCGGCGACGAGCGCGGACGTGTAACCGAGGGCGCGGGTGTCGAAGATCGCCGAGAGCTGGCGCAGCACGCCGCTGGCCTTGACCCGCGCGATGCGCTCGCGCACCTCGGGCTCGGGGATGCCGAGCCGCTCACCCAGGACCGCGTAGGGCCGAGGGTCGAGCGGGAAGTCCCACTGGACCGCGTTCAGGAGCTCGCGATCGAGATCGTCGAGCCCGTTCTCGTCCGTCCCGGGTGCGTCCGCCGCGGCGTGGGTGTCGGTGGGGATGCTCATAGACGGCTCCATGCTCGCGCGCCCGGCCTCCCGTTGCCCCTTCGGGCGCGATCTGCCGGCCGCCGTCGAATCAGGGAGTGCCGCCGGAGGGTTCGGGCTGAGTGCTGCCGAGTGTGACGTCCACGTTCATCGGCTGGCCGTTGCGAACGACGTCGAGCTCCACGACGCTGCCCGGTCCGTACACGTGCATCGTCGCCACGAGGTTGGCAACGGTGAGGACATCGCTCCCGTCGATGGCGACGATCACGTCGTTCGCTTGCAGACCGGCGCGTGCGGCCGGACTGTTGGCCGGAACCGCGATGATCTGTGGCCCGGTCGGCGAATCCTTGGCCTCCACCGGCATCGCGCCGTGCGCGACATAGCCGTTCTCGCGGAGCTCGTCTGCGATCTTGACCGCGCGCGCGATCGGTACCGCGTAGGCCCCTCGGTGCTCACCCTGCGGCCAGAGCACGATGCCGTTGACCGCGCCGGTGCGGTCCACGAGCGCGCCGCCCGCGGCGCCCGCCGTGCCGAGCGCGTCGGTCTCGAGCAACCCGCCCGTCATCGGACCGGGTGCGTTCGCGACGACCGCATCCGCGGACGAGATGATGCCGCTGCTGATCCACGGGCTGCCTTCCTTCGGCGACTGCGCCCCGAAGATCCAGACGCTGTCGCCCGCATGGCCGGTCTCCTCGGACACGGGTACCGCCCGCAGCGGTCGTTCGGAGTGGAGCAGGACGAGCCCGGTGGCGTCGTCGCGGCCGACGACTGCGGCGTTCAACGTCTCGCCGGTGGTGGTGGTCACCTGGGCGGTCGTGGCATCGCCGATGATCGCGGCGCTGGTCAGGACGTCGCCGCTGTGCCGGACGCAGACGCCGGAGGACTGGCGGGCGCCGAGCGCGTCGTTCACCGTGACGAGCACGATCCCCGGGGAGACCGCCCGAGCCAGCTCCGACAAGGCCGCGTCGCCTTCGGCCACCCGCTGCTCGGCCCGTTGCGTCGCCTGACCGTCGTTCGCGTTCTGGCGGTCGAACGCGCCGACGACACCGAGCACGACGACGGCTGCGATCGCGCCGAGCGCACCGGCGGCGAGGGGCGCGAGGAGCGCACTCGACCGCGATCGGCGGCGGGGCGGCGGCCCGACCGCGCTGAGCTCCGCGGGGTGGACCCAGAGCCGGTCCATGCGGTCCGGAGGCGCGCCGAAGGGCGCATCGTCGTCGGCCCCCAGGGGGTCGTCGTCGTGGTCGTCGTCATGGCCGTCGTGGCCCTCGTCGCCCGCGGGCCCCATCGCGGCGAGTGTAACGACGGAGGGGTCCAAATCGACCGCGACACCTGCCGCGGCTGCGACGGGCACGGCGGCGCGGGAGGCCCAGGACCGCGGATTGGAGGGCTTTCGTAGACTGGGCGCTGTGCTTACGCCTCCGACCGACCCCGGCGGGCGCGACTGGATCGGTATGACGACCGAAGTCTTGCCGACCGAGTCCGCGCTCGCGTGGGCCACGACGCCCGGATCCGGCGCCGTCGTGGTGTTCCACGGGGTCGTGCGCGATCACGCCGACGGCCGCGACGGCGTGCGGGGCATGACCTACGAAGCGTACGAAGCGCCGGCGTTGCGCGCGATGGCCGAGGTCGCGGACGCGGCCCGCACGAGCTGGCCGGAGATCGACCGGGTCGCGCTGCTCCACCGCGTCGGCGAGCTGCTGCTGTCGGAGACGTCCGTGGCCGTCGTGGTCTCGTCACCGCACCGCGCGGCCGCGTTCGAAGCGGCACGGTTCTGCATCGACACCCTCAAAGAGACGGTCCCGATCTGGAAGCAGGAGCACTGGACGGGTGGCTCCGACTGGGCCGTCGAACAGCATCCGATCCGCCGGGTCGAGTCCGTCTAGGAGCATCGTGGCTTTTCTCTTGTTCGCCATCGCCGCCAGCGCGGTCGGCATCGTCTTCGTCCTGATGCGCAACCGCCGACCGAACACGATGGAACACAGCATCGAAGAGTTCGAACGTGGACTCCGCGCGCTCGCGCCGGAGTACCGGGCGCCGCGCGCGCGTCCGGACGAGTAGAAGGCGCGGCGCCCTGCCTCGCGATCTCGCCATCGATCTCGGTACCGCGAACACCCTCGTGTACGCGCGCGGGCGCGGCATCATCCTGAACGAGCCGACGGTCATCGCGCTCAACAGCCGCACACAAGATGTCTTGGCGATGGGTCAGGAGGCGTGGCAGATGATCGGCCGCACGCCCGGCTACATCGTGGCGGTGCGGCCGCTGCGCGGCGGCGCGATCACCGACTTCGAGATCACGCAGCGCATGATCCGCCTGCTCTTCCAACGCGCGGGGGTCAACCGGCTCTATCGGGCCCGCGTGTTGATCTGCGTCCCGTCCGCGATCACCCATGTCGAGCAACGCGCCGTGCTCGAAGCCGCCCGCCGCGCCGGTGCCGCCCAGACGTATCTCATCGAGCAACCGATGGCCGCCGCGATCGGCGCGGGCCTGCCCATCCACGAACCGATGGGCAACATGATCGTGGACATCGGCGGCGGCACCACCGAGGTCGCCGTGATCTCGCTCGGCGGCGTGGTCGCGCTGGAAGCCGTGCGGGTCGGGTCGTTCGACATCGATGCCGCGATCCAGACCTACGTGCGGCGTGAGTACGGCATCGCGATCGGGGAGCGCACGGCCGAGGAGATCAAGCTCGCCATCGGGTCCGCCGCCGCGGTCGAGGACAGCTTCAAGGCGGAGGTGCGGGGCCGGGACCTCATGTCCGGCCTGCCGAAGACGATCCTGCTCGTGCCCGAGGAGGTGCGCGCCGCGATCGAGGAGCAGGTCGGCGCGATCTGCGACGCGGTGATCGCGTGCCTCTCGCAGACGCCACCCGAGCTCGCGCAGGACCTCATCCTGAACGGTGTGCACCTCGTGGGCGGGGGCGGCATGTTGCGCGGCCTGGACCGGCGCTTGTCGCAAGAGACCGATCTGCCCGTGCATCTCGTCGACGCGCCACTCGAATGTGTCGTCCTCGGCGCCGGACGGTGTCTCGAGAACTTCGACAGTCTCAAGGAGATGTTCATGGCGCGCTCCGCCGCCGCGCTGAGCGATCGCGCGGCTACCGGTCTTCGCCGGTGACGCGCAGCAGGTCCTCGGCGTTCTGGCGGACCTGCCAGTCGGTGTCCTCGAGCGCGCAGTTCAGCGCGGCCTCCACGTCGTCGCCGGTGAACGCCGCGAGCGCGAGGACCAGCGCGCCGCCGGATCGCGGGCTTGTCGGTGCAGCCGTGGAGCACCGCGGGGAGACCGTCGGGATCGCCGAGCGCACCCAGCGCGGCGACCGCCGACTCGCGCACCAACGGATCCGCGTGCTCGACCGCGGCCGCGGCGAGCGCGGGCACCGACGCGGCCGCCGCGCCGTTCCGTTCACCGAGCGCGAACGCGGCCGCCTCGGCGACCCAGGTGTCGTCGTCACCCAGCAACCGGAGGAGCCGGTCGACCGGCACCGCTGCGCCGAACGCCGGTGCCGTCTCGGCTGCCCGCCGGCGAACCGAGGCATCGGCGTCAGCGGCCGCGAGCAGCCAGGGCCGCCCGCCCGCCTCCGCCGCGCCACCGCGCGCGAGTGCCCCGAGCGCGGTCGCACGCACGCGCGGATCCGGGTCGTGCTCCACCATCTCGGTCAGCCGCGCAGTTGCGGCGCGGTCGAGTCGCCCGGCACCGAGTGCGGCGGCTGCGGCCGCGCGTTCGAGGGCGTCGTCCGGCGCGGTCACGCCATCGACCGTAGCGAACCTTTGTCATATCGCCCGCCCGCGTATCGAACGGTGCGATGCGCATGGCAGGCTTGGAGGCATGCATTCGGCGGTCATCCGTGCTCGGAAGCGGCGCTGACGATGGCGCGCGAGCAGATGTCGCCGGTCGACGCACCGCCGGACGATCCGACGCCGCCCGCACCACCCGCCGACGGTGATCGTCGCGGCTTCCGCTGGCGCCGGTGGATGTCGTGGCTCACCGCCGTCGCGGTGTTCGCGCTGATCGTGCTCGTCGTCGGCCGTTCGATCCAGTTGCCGTACTACACGGTCTCTCCCGGCAGCGCGTTGAACTTGATGGGGCAGGTCGACAACGACAAGGCGCGCATCAGTGTCGGCGGCGCCAAGGCGTATCCCACCGACGACCAGATCATGTTGTTGTTCGTGCGCGAGAGCGCGCGTGTGAACGTGTGGGAGTGGATCCAGGCCTCGCTCGATCCCAACATCGATCTCTTCAAGGAGCAGCAGTTCACCGGCGGGCAGAGCCCCGAAGAGGTGCGCGTCGAGTCGGACGCCGACATGGCGCAGTCCCAACTCGCGGCCAAGAAGGTCGCGCTCGAAGCCGCGGGGTACCCCGTGCCGGTCGGCAAGGGCCTCGCCGTGCTCGCGGTGCAGCCGTCCCGGCCCGCCGCGACCGTGCTGCAGAGCGGCGACATCCTCCTCACCATCGACGGCAAGGACCTCACCGACCCGAAGTCGCTCTCCGACGCGGTCCGAGCCCACAAGGTCGGCGACACGGTCGAGCTCGGGATCCTGCACGACGGCGAGCAGAAGACGGTCAAGGTGAAGACCGAGGCGGGGGACGACGGCAAGCCCGTGATCGGTGTGATCGTGTCCGGTCAGTACGACTTCCCGGTCGACGTCGACGTGGACACGAGCCAGATCGGCGGACCGTCGGCGGGGCTCGCGATGACGCTCTCCATCTTCGACAAGCTCACGCGCGGCGATCTCACGGGGGGCAAGAAGGTCGCGGTCACCGGCACGATCTCCGACGACGGATCGGTCGGCGAGATCGGTGGCATCAGTCAGAAGACGGGCAGCGCGAAGGCGGCCGGCGCCCAACTCTTCATCGTGCCAGCGTGCACGCGTGCCGACATCAAGGCCGAGTGCGAGAAAGAGCTGCGGAAGGCGGAGAAGCGCGCCGGAAGTCTGAAGGTCGTCCCGGTCGCGACGTTCGAGCAAGCGCTCGCGGCGCTGAAGGCCGCGGGCGGCGATCCCGTCGACGTCACCGCGCAGGCCAACGCATGACGGCAATCGCCTGATCGGCGTCTCCTCGCAGAACGCGTTCCTCAGGTCCGCACGCGTCGTTAGCATGTGCGTTCGCGTCGGCACGCTTCTTGGGGGTTCGTATGGCTGAAGGCGAGCGGCGGCAACGGGTGATCAGCAGCACGCCGCGGCTGTCACCCGAGGAAGTCGCGAACCGCGCGTTCGGTTCCTCGTTCCGCGGCTACTCCGAGACCGAGGTGCGGTCGTACCTGCGGCGCGTCGCGGAGGAGCTCACGTCGGTGCACGAGCGCGAGCAGGAGCTGCTCGACACCCTCGACGACCTCGAAGAGCAGGTGCGGGCGCCGAGGCCGCTCGACGAGAAGCAGCTGTTGGACATGCTCGGCGAGGAGACGTCACGGCTGCTCCGCACCGCGCGGGAAGCTTCGGAGGACATCCGTCGCAAAGCGGAGGAGCGCTCGTCCAGCGTCATGGAGGAAGCGCAGGCCGAAGCGCACCGCCTCCGCACCGACGCGACCGAGATCCTCGGAGTGCGGACACAAGAAGCCGAAGCGGTCGCGGCCGAGATCATCGGCGAAGCCGAAGCGCGCGCGGCCGACATCCGCGCCACGAACGACCGCGTTGCCGAGGAGCAGAAGCGAGCGCGCGGAACAGGAGGCCGAGTCGATCGTGGAGGACGCGCGCCATCAAGGCCGCGAGATGCTCGAGGAAGCGCGCGCCGCGCGCGAGCGCGTGCTCGCCGATCTCGGCCGGCGACGCGGACTGCTGCAAGCACAGGTCGAGGAGCTCCGACAAGGACGCGACCGGCTGCTCGAGGCGTACCGCGTCGTCAAGCGCACGTTCCTCGACGCGACGGAAGCGCTCGCGCAGGTGGAAGCGCGCGCGGCTTCCGAACGCGCGCACGCGGTCGATTCGGGTGAACACGCCGCGTTGCGCGACGACACGCAAGGACTCGCGCTCGAGAGCGAAGCGGTCGCGATCGCGGGCGAGGCGCTCGATGCCGGCGGACCGGTCGCGATCCGGGCGGCGCGATCGATGCGGACGCGTCGAGTGACGCGGGCCCGACAACCGAGCCGGCACCGCCCGAGATGGCCGACGTCGACTCGCTGTTCGCCCGCATTCGGGCCGGCCACACCGACACGCCCGCGACCGATGCCGACACCCTCCTGCCGACCCGTCCGGACGCGGAGACGGCTGTCGCACCCGACGCACCCGAGGCCCCCGCCGCCCAGACCGAGGCCGATGCGGTGGAGATCATCGAGGTCGTCGAGATCCTCGAGGTCGAGGAGATCGAAGTCGTCGTCGTGGACCGCGACGGCACCGGGCCGGACGCCGGCGAGGCGGCCCCGGAGGCCGGCCCGGGGAGCGCGGACGCCGCCGATGCCTGGCGGGCGCGGCACGCCGAATCGGTGGACCCCCTCGTGCCGCCGTTGGTCAAGCGGGCGAAGCGCTCGGCCCAGGACGACCAGAACAGCCTGCTGGACGCAGTCCGCCGCCACAAAGGTCGGCCGTCCGCGCAACAGGTCCTCCGGGACGACGCGGCGCTGGTGGCCGCCTGGGGCGAGGTGTTGCGCAGCGCGCTCGACGACGCCTACGCGGCGGGCCGGGAAGCGGCCGGTGCCGCGCCGGAACCCGCGCCCGACGAAGTCCTCTCGGAGGCCGCCGAGACCATCGCGTTCCCGCTGCGGGATCGCATCGCCGCCGCGATCGACGACGTCGACGCGGGTGACACGAGTGGCCTCGTCGAACGCATCGGCGCCCGATACCGCGAGTGGAAGAACCAGCAACTGGAACGCGCGCTGGGTGACGTGATGGTCATGGCGTGGTCGCGCGGCGTCTACGACGGGTCGGATGTCGGCACCGTCTTGCAGTGGATCCCCTTGTCCGAGGGACGCTGCGCCGACTGCGACGACAACGCGTTGGAGCCGACGGTGAAGGGCGAGACGTTCCCGACCGGACAGTCCCGTCCCCCCGCGCATCCGGGTTGCCGTTGCCTGCTCGCGCCCGCCGAGGCGCTCGCGGACCTGAGTTCCGGCTGAGACAAGATCGGCAATGACGGGGCCTGACCCCTCAATGCGTTCGACCGGGACGTAGCATCCGCTCGATGCGCGTCACGTCCGCCGACGTGCCGCGGCGCCCACTCGGCCTTCGCGGCTGGTTGATCGGCGCTGCGGTCGTCCTCGTCATCCTGCTGTTGAGCCTGCGCGGCCTGGCGCGCTTCTACACGGACTACCTCTGGTTCAAGGAGGTCGGATTCGCCAACACATGGCGCCGGCTCCTGTCGGCCAAGGCGGTCCCGTCGCTGATCTTCTCGACGATCTTCTTCGTCATCCTCCTCGCGAACCTCGTCATCGCCGACCGGTTGGCGCCGAGGTACCGCTCGGCGGCCGGGCCCGAAGACGAGATCATCGAGCGCTACCGCACCTACGTCGCGCCGTACTCGGGGCGTCTGCGTGTGCTCGTCGCCCTGTTCTTCGCCCTGGTGATGGGGGGCGGCGTCTCGGCGGAGTGGCGCAGCTGGATCCTGTTCCAGAACTCCGTCGAACTGGGGCGTGAAGGATCCGCAGTTCCACAAGGACATCGGGTTCTACGTGTTCCGCCTGCCGTTCCTCGAGTTCGTGGTCGGTTGGGTGTTCGCCGCGCTCCTCGTGGTCCTGATCGTCACCGCGGTCTTTCACTACCTCAACGGCGGCATCCGTCTGCAGAGCCCGTGGCAGCGGGTCACGCCGCAGGTCAAGGTCCACCTCTCGGTGATCCTCGCGCTGATGGCGCTCACCAAGACGGTGCAGTACTACCTCGCGCGTTACGAGCTCGTGTTCTCCCGTCGCGGTTTCATCGACGGCGCGAGCTACACGGATGTGCACGCGCAGCTGCCGGCGCTGAACCTGCTGATGGTGATCTCGATCGCGGCCGCGGCGCTGTTCATCGCCAACATCTTCCGCAAGGGCTGGGTCTTCCCGATCATCGCCGTCGGTCTCTGGGCGTTCATCTCGCTCGTCGTCGGTACGATCTATCCGGCAGTCATCCAGCGGTTCGTCGTGCAGCCGAACGAGTTCTCGCGCGAGCAGCCGTACATCGAACGCAATATCGCGATGACGCGCGCCGCGTTCGGGCTCGACAGCAAGAAGGTCGAGACCCAGGACTTCGACTACAGCACCGACCTGACCGAAGCCGATGTCGCGTCGACGTCGAACCAGCAGACGCTCGGCAACATCCGCCTCTGGGACCCGGCTCCGACGCAAGAGGTCTTCCGCGCGCAGCAGGAGCGCTTCCCGTACTACCGGTTCGTCGACGTCGACGCCGACCGGTACACGGTCGGCGCGGACGAACAGGCGGCGATGGTCGCGCTGCGCGAGCTGGATTCCGGCAGCATCCCGGACCGCACCTGGACGAACAAGCACCTCGTCTACACGCACGGCTACGGCCCGGTCGCGGCGGCCGCCAACCTCCAAGCCGACGGCGAGCCGAGCTACCTCGTCTCCGACATCCCGAGCACCGGTGAGCTCGCCGAGAACTCACCCGAGCAGCCCGGCATCTACTTCGGCGAGAACCTCTCCGGCTACGCCGTCGTCGACACCAAGGTCGCGGAGCAACAGGCCGCGACCGGCGCGACCACCGAGGAGACGACGTTACCAAGGCGCCGCAGGCGTGAAGATGTCGAGCTTCCTCCGGAAGAGCGCGCTCGCGCTGCGGTTCGGAGACTGGAACCTCTTCGTCTCCGGCCAGCTCACGTCGAACTCACGGGTGCTCTACAAGCGTGACGTCCGTGAACGGGTGCGCACCGCCGCACCGTTCCTGAAGTTCGACGCAGACCCGTATCCCGTCGTCGTCAACAAGCGCATCCTGTGGGTGATCGACGCCTACACGACCTCGGACCGCTACCCGTACTCGCAGTCGATCCACCCGAGCAACCTCCCCGACGGCAGCGGCCTCGACACCGAGTTCAACTACGTGCGCAACTCGGTGAAGGCGACGGTCGACGCGTACGACGGCACGATCAAGTTCTACGTCGTCAAGGGCGTGAACGATCCGATCATCCGCGCCTACCAGAAGGCGTTCCCCGAGCTGTTCACGAGCCAGGACAAGATGCCCGACGGGCTGAAGGAGCACTGGCGCTATCCCGAGGACGTGTTCCAGCGCGCAGACGGAACAGTTCGCGGTGTACCACATGACCGATCCCAACGACTTCTTCCGCAAGCAGTTCATCTGGGACATCGCGCCGACGGCCGGAGCGCAGCATCACGACCGCGACCCCGACGAGCACAGCGGGGGAGCGACGGCGGGCGGAACACGACACTCGCGGCCGGCAACACGCCGATCGACCCGCTCTACCTGACGATGCAGCTGCCCGACTCCTCGCAGCAGGAGTTCGTGCTGATGCGACCATTCGTGCCGCGCGGGAAGGCCAACCAGCTCTCTGCGTTCATGGCCGCGCGCATGGACGGTGAGAACTACGGGAAGCTCGTGTCGTACGAGATCCCCACGACGCTCGTCGCACCGTCGCCCGCGCAGGCGGGCACGCTCGTCGAGTCCGATCCCGACATCAGCTCGACGTTGTCGCTCCTCGACCAACGGGGCTCTGCGGTCCTGCGCGGCAACGTGCAGCTGATCCCGGTCGGCAAGTCGATCATCTACGCGCGCCCGATCTACGTCGAAGGCCAAGGTGAAGGGCAGTTCCCACGGTTGCGGTTCGTCGCGCTCGCGTACGGCAACAACGCGGTGCTGGTGGACTTCGCCGGTGAGGGCCAGCTCCGTACGGTCGACGACGGGATCCGGCAGCTCCTGGCCCAGCCGGGCGGGGTGCAGCCACCGGACCAGGGTGGCAACGGATCGACGACCACCACGACCGCGCCCAGCGAGACGACCACCAGCGTCCCGAGCGAGACGACGACGACGGTCCCGCTGTCGAACAACGTCCAGACCTTGCTCACCCAGGCCGCCGCGGAGCTCGCGGCCGCCGACCAGGCCTTGGCCGCGGGCGACCTCGGCGGCTACCAGGACCACGTCGAGCAGGCCAAGAAGCTCGTCGACCAGGCGAACCAGATCCAGGCCGGCGGCTGACCCCAGGCGCCGGCGCGGGGCGGCCCGGCCCGGGCCCTGCGGGATTGTCCGGGCCGCGGGGGATTGTTACTATCTACGTAGTGTAAATCCGGCGCGGCGGTCTCGATCCCCCGCAAGCCGCCCGGGCCCCGAATGGGGTAGAGGAGGCGTCACGATGGCCGTTTCCGGCATCGATCTCGGCAAGTACAAGCTCGGCTGGCACGACACCGAGCAGTACGTCAACACGCCCAAGAAGGGCGTGAACGAGGAGGTCGTCCGCGAGATCTCGTGGATGAAGTCCGAGCCCGAATGGATGACGAAGTTCCGGCTCAACGCGCTCAAGCGGTTCGAGCGCAAGCCCATGCTCGAGTGGTTCGCCAAGAACATGCCCGACATCGACTTCGACGACATCTACTACTACTTGAAGCCCACGGACAAGCAGGTCTCCGACTGGGACATGCTGCCCGAGGAGATGAAGGCGACCTACGAGAAGCTCGGCATCCCCGAAGCCGAGCGCAAGTTCCTCGCCGGTGTGACCGCGCAGTACGAGAGCGAGGTCGTGTACCACAAGAACCGCGAGGACCTCGAGTCCCTCGGCGTGATCTTCTCCGACATGGACACCGCGCTGCGCGAACACCCCGACATCGTGCAGAGGTATCTCGGCACGGTGATCCCGCCCGGTGACAACAAGTTCGCCGCGCTCAACTCCGCGGTCTGGTCCGGTGGATCGTTCATCTACGTGCCGCCGAACACGCACGTCGACATGCCGCTCCAGGCGTACTTCCGCATCAACGCGGAGAACGCGGGGCAGTTCGAGCGGACGCTGATCATCGCCGACGAAGGTTCGTCGGTGCACTACGTCGAGGGTTGCTCGGCGCCGGTGTACTCGAGCGACTCGTTGCACTCGGCCGTGGTCGAACTGATCGCGAAGCCGGGCGCGCGCATCCGCTACACGACGATCCAGAACTGGTCGCCGAACGTGTACAACCTCGTGACGAAGCGCGCCCGGGCCGAGGCCGAGTCCACCGTCGAATGGATCGACGGCAACCTCGGGTCGAAGTTGACGATGAAGTACCCCGCGGTCGTGATGACCGGGCCGAAGGCCCACGGCGAAGTGCTGTCGGTCGCGTACGCCGGCCCCGGCCAGCACCAGGACGCAGGTGCGAAGATGACGCACGCGGCTCCTGAGACGACGTCGATCATCGACTCGAAGTCGATCTCCAAGGACGGTGGCCGCACCACGTACCGCGGCCTGGTCCGCGTCGAAGAGGGCGCCTACGGCGTGAAGAGCCACGTCCGTTGCGATGCGCTGATCCTCGACGAGGAGTCGCGCTCGGACACCTACCCGTACATGGAGATCGAGGAGAAGGACGCCCGCATCGGCCACGAGGCGACCGTCTCGAAGGTCGGCGACGACCAGCTCTTCTACCTCCAGAGCCGCGGTCTCACCGAGCAGCAGGCGACCGCGATGATCGTGAACGGCTTCATCGAGCCGATCACCAAGACGCTTCCGATGGAATACGCGGTCGAGCTCTCGCGGCTCATCGAGCTCAACATGGAAGGTGCGGTGGGTTGAGTTCGTCCGCCGCGTTCACCGTCGACGCGGCGCGGGCACTCGGCGGCCCGGATTGGCTCGTCGCGCGGCGCGTCGCCGCGGCCGAGCGGCTCGGGACGATCGCGTGGCCCACGCCGCAAGAGGAGATCTGGCGTTACAGCCGGATCGACGAGCTCGATCTCGACCGCTTCCGCCCGGCAACCGCCGAAGAGCTCGGCGCGCCCGGCGACGAACGCGCGCCCGGCGGCGGCCCGTGGGCCGCCGAAGCCGGCGCGCGCGCGGCGACGATCGTCGTGCGCGACGGCCGGGTCGTGCGCCACGAGATCGATCCCGCGCTCGAAGCGAAGGGATTGCGGGTGTGCGATCTCGCCACCTGTGACGACGAGCTCGTGCAACAGTCGTTGGGTCGGGCATCGGCCGACACCGAGGACGCGTTCACCGTGCTGCACGACGCGTTCCTCGCTGGTGGCGCGTTCGTGTACATCCCCGACGGCGTCGTGGTCGAGCAGCCGATCGTGGTGCTCCACTGGAGCGAAGGCGACAACGAGGCGTCGTTCCCGCACACGCTCGTCGTGCTCGGTGAGGGCGCCGAGGCAACCGTGCTCGATCGGTTCGGTTCGCCCGACACCGATCACCTCTCGAACGGTGTCGTCGAGCTGCTCGTCGGCGACCGCGCGCACCTGCGGTACCTGTCGCTCCAGGAGCACGGCCCGCGCACGTGGCATCTCGGATTCCAGCGCGCGCACGTCGGCCGTGATTCGACCCTGCGCACCTCGGCGGTCGCGCTCGGCGGTGCGTACGCGCGGCTCCGCAGCGAAGCGCTCCTCGCCGGCCAGGCCGCCGAGAGCGATCAGCTCGCGGTGTACTTCGGCGACGACAACCAGATGCTCGACTTCCGGACGCTCCAGGACCACGACGCGCCGTGGACCCGCAGCGACCTGCTGTTCAAGGGCGCGGTCGAGGACACGGCCGCGTCGGTGTACTCGGGGCTCGTGCGCCTGCGGAAGCCCGCGCAGAAGTCCAACGCCTACCAGACCAACCGCAACCTCGTGCTCAGTGAAGGTGCGAGTGCCGAGTCGATCCCGAACCTCGAGATCGAGGCGAACGACGTGCGTTGCTCGCACGCGTCGACCGTCGGACCCATCGACGAAGACCAGCTCTACTACCTCGAGTCGCGCGGCGTACCGCCCGAGGAAGCGGAGCGCTTGATCGTGCTCGGCTTCTTCGACGACGTGTTCACGCGGTTGCCCGTGAGCGCGCTGACGCGCCGACTGCGGGGCACGGTGATCGACAAGCTCGAACACCGCCGGAGCCGTGAACATGGATGACGCGGAGCGACCCGTGAGCACGGTGTGCCGGGTGGACGATCTCGCGCCGGGCACCGCGCGCCGGTTCGACGTCGACGGCCATCGCATCGCACTCGTACGGATCGGTGACGACTTCTACGCGATCGGCGACGAGTGCTCGCACGCCGACTACTCGTTGTCGGAGGGCGACGTGTGGGAGGACGAGTGCGAGATCGAGTGCCCGAAGCACGGATCGACGTTCTCGTTGAAGACCGGTGAGCCACAGACGTTGCCGGCGACCCAGCCGGTGCCGACCTACGACGTGGTCGTCGACGGCGGCGAAGTCAAGATCGTGCTGCCGTGAAGGCGCAGATCCGGAGGCCCAGACGCCCGCGTCGACGTCGCACGGTCGATCGAGGGCCGGAGGTCGCAGCCCCATGAGCGTGAGCACGCTCCGCATCTCCGATCTCCACGTCAATGTGGCCGGTGTGCAGATCCTGCGGGGCGTCGACCTCGAGGTGCATTCGGGCGAAGTCCACGCGCTGATGGGTCCGAACGGATCCGGTAAATCGACGCTGTCGCACGCGCTCATGGGGCGCGGCGACTACGAAGTCGTCTCCGGTTCCGTCACCATCGACGGCGAGGAACTGCTCGGGCTCCCGACCTGGCAGCGCGCGCAGAAGGGTCTCTTCCTCGCGATGCAATATCCGGTCGAAGTGCCGGGTGTCCGGCTCGAGGATCTCGTCGGCTCGGCGCTCGCCAGCCGGGGATCGTCACGCACGGATGTGCACGAGCGCGTCACCGCCGAAGCGCAGACGCTCGGCGTCCCGGACGGACTGCTCGGCCGCGGCATCAACGATGAGTTCTCCGGTGGCGAGAAGAAGCGAGCCGAGACCGTGCAACTCGCGGTGCTCGAATCGAAGTTCGCGGTGCTCGACGAGATCGACTCCGGCCTGGACGTCGACGCGCTGCGCGACGTCTCCCGACGGGTCGAGCGCATGACGAACGACGACGGCCTCGGCGTGCTCGCGATCACGCACTACGCGCGCCTGCTCACCGAACTGCGCCCGGACCGGGTGCACGTGATGCTTGCCGGTCGCGTCGTGATGAGCGGCGGCCCGGAGCTGGCGGACCGGCTCGAGGAAACCGGCTACGAGGGCATCGCGGCCGAGGTCGGCGTCGACGCGCTCACGGTCGAGATGCCGAACGCCGCGGACCCCTTCTCCGACCCGACGGTCGGGAACAATCCGTTCGCCGACCCGCTCGCGTGACCGGGTCTCGGCTCACGCGTCAGTCCTGCCGCAGCGTCATCAGGTAGGGCGCGACTTTGGCGCGGACGTCGTCGAAGCGGTCCTGGTCGGTCGTCAGCGTCGCCACGACGGCCTTGCCGTCCTCGACGCTCGCGACGAAGAAGAACCCGTACGCCTGATCGCCCTTGCGGCCTTCGTAGGCGACGACGCCGAGCGACTTCGGCACCTCGGTCTTCGACTCGGTCGGGATCGTCACGACCCGGAACTCGCGCAGCTTGAAGTCATCGACGGACTTCGGTGCCTGGTCGATGACCAACTGCAAGTACTGGTCGAGATCGACCTCACCGACCGGCTGCGCGACGATCGTCACGTTGTCGCGGAAGTCCGCGGTGCCGGTCTGCGTGTACCAGGTCTCCACGTTCGCACCGGCCGTGCTCGTCGGCACGTGCCACAGCGGGTCGACTTCGAGCGAGTACGCACCCTGCGGATCGCGGAACCGCGTCGCCGAGGAGAGCTGCCCGGTGGCCGCCGGTGTCTCGCCGCTGCTGTCGCCGTCGTCGCCGTTGCCGGTGAGCAGCAGGAGAGAGGCGCCGATGGTCCCGAGCACCAGGATCGCGACGAGGCTCACGATGAGCACCGTGCGCCGCTTGCCGGTTCGGCCCGGCGGCGCTTCCGACGTCGTCATTCCGTGATCCCCCGGGGCTGACACCTGCGCGGCCGCAGGCTACGTGCTACGGCCCGACGGGCGCGGTCGTCGTCGTGGTCGTAGGCGGGGGAGTCGTAGGAGTCGTCGGCGGCGCGGTGGGTGGGGCAGTCGGCGGTGCCGTCGGTGGCGCGGTGGGCGGCGCGGTCGCGGGCGGGGACGTCGGCTTCGTCGTCGTGGGGTTGTTCGGCGGCAACGGCCCGCCCGAGGGTGCAGCCGGCGTCCCGAGCACGTAGACCGACATGTCCTTGTACACGAGTGTCCCGAAGTACTCGGCGATGTGCATCGGGATCCGCGCGCAGCCGTGCGACGCGGGGCTGGTCGGGACGTCCGTGTATCCGTGCACCGCGATGCCGCCATTGAAGTACCACGGGTTGTAGAGGCGCCCGAGGCTGCCCTCGCGCCAGCCGTTGACGTGCCACTGGAACTTGTAGTGGCCGGCCGGGGTGATCGCGTACTGGCAGCCGTCGTCACCACCGCAGAACTTGCGACCGCTGCCGGTGGACGTCGTCGTGACGAGCGCGACCTGGTAGCCCTTGTAGAGCGTGAGGACCTGCTTGTCGAGGTCGATCTCCACGCGGTCGGCTTCGCTGTCGGGCTCGAGCGGGGCCGGGTATTGGAAGTTGGCGAGCGTGTCGACCATCTGCTGGCTGATCACGCCGTCGCGCGGCCAGCCCTCGATCTTGTCGACGGCCTGCACCGCGTAGCGCGTCTTCGAGTCGAACTTGCCGTCGACCGGTCCTGGATCGAAGTGGAGGTCGACCAGCCGTTGTTCGTACGCGGCGATCTCGGGCGAGCTGTTGCCGATCTTGACGGCCCCGCCCGGCACCGGCGGCAGTACGGCGGGCGCGGGCTGCGCGAGCGGCGGGATCGTCGTGGTGGTCGTCGGCGCGATCGTGGTCGTCGTGGTGGACTTCGTCGTGGACGCGTGTGCAGTGGACGCCGTTGCCGCCGCGAGGTCGGTGGTCGGCGTCTTGCTGCCGTCACTCTTGGCAACGATCGTGCCGACGGCGATACCGAGCACGACGACGACGATGAGAAGCGCGAATCCGATCCGGATCCACAACCCGCGGCGCGGACGCGATGCTCGCGTCGGTTCCGCGGGAGGGTGAACTTGCACCGCGGGATGCTAGTGGAGCAGGTCGCGGAACCTCGGGCGCGGCGACACCGGGAACCTCGGAGTGTTCTCAATCGTTTTCATAGGGACGAACTCTGTTCGGTGACCGCGGCGGCGCAGTCCTGGCACGGCGCAGATGCTTCAGCTCGGTTGCGTCGCCGCGAGCTGCCGCGTGAACGTGACCTTCGTTCCTGCCTCGCTCGTGTCGACGTCCATCGTGTCCGCGAGTTGCCCGATGATGCGGAGCCCCTGACCGCGGTCGTCGAGCGGAGGTCGCCAGCGCCCGTCGTCGCGCACCGCGACTTCGAGGTGGTCCTCCTCCAGCACCGCGTGCACGTGGAGCAGCCCGCCCCCGGCGCCATAGGCGTGCACCGCGACGTTGCCGGTCGCTTCGCCCACCGCGAGCAGCACCGCGTCGATGTCGCTCTGCACCACCTGACGGGCGACGAGCCACCCGCGTACACGGTCGCGCACGTGCCGGAGGTGCGCGAGCTCGGCCGGCACCTCGACGCTCAGCTCCGGCGTGCGCAGTTCCTCGATGCGGATACCGAGGAGCGCGACATCATCGTCGCGCCGTTCGCCGATCATCGCTTCCACGATCCGGTCGCACCACGCGTCGCCGTGCGCGGCGGCATCGCGCGCTCGGGTCGCGAGCAATTCGAGCCGGTCGTCGATCGGCTCGTCGCGACGTTCGACGAGCCCGTCGGTGAACAGGACGAGGAGCTCGCCGGGCTCGACCGAGAAGGTGTCCTCGTCATACGTCGCGAACGCGCGCACGCCGAGCGGCAGGCCGGTCGCACCGCCGAGGTACGCAGCGTCGCCCGCGCGGCTGATGCGCAGCAACGGCGGGTGCCCGGCGTTCGCGATGCGTACCGCGCCGGTCGTCTGGTCCAACACCGCGCACAAGCACGTGGCCATCTCGTCCTCGTGGTCGACGAGGAACCGGTTCAACGCGCTGATGAGATCGGCCGGCATGACATCGCCGCTCGCAAGGGAGCGGATGACCGTCCGCAACCGCCCCATCACGATCGCCGCGGGCTCACCCCGGCCCGCGACGTCACCGACGACGAGGAGCAGCCGCTGATAGGGAAGCTCGATGACATCCCAGAAGTCGCCGCCGACGACGAGATCGGTGCCCGGGAGGTAGCGCGCCCACACCCGGGCCGCGGGAACGTCGGGCACGTGGTGGGGGAGCAAGCTCAGCTGCAGGGTCTCGGCGATCTTGCGCTCGCGCTCGTACAGCCGCGCGTTCTCGAGTGCGTTCGCAAGGCGCCGGCAGAGCTCGACCGCGAGCACGTGATCGCCGGCCGAGAACGCGGGCCGGCCGAAGCTCACCGAGCCGAACGGCTCGCCGCGCGCGACGAGCGGCAGCTCCACGAGCTCCAGCGCGCCATCGCCCGCAGGCGCGCGACCGAGGCTCAGCGTGTCGGTGGGTTCCGCGCCGGCGAGATCGACGCGCGCCGACACTGCGAAGCGGGGGACCACGACGTCCAAGAACGCGCCGATGCGGTCGCGCGGGTTCATCTCCTCGTCGAGTCGAGCACCGAGCGCAGCGAGGAGCTGGAACCGCTCGCGCAGGATGCGTTCCGAGTCGTAGAGCACGATCCGTTCGAGGGCTTGCGCGGCCTGCTGCGCAAACGCGGTGACGACTGCGAGGTCATCCGGGTCGAACTGCGGTTCGTTGGCGAACACGACACCGAGGATCCCGAGCCGGCGACCGGTCACGGCCGCCTCGAGCGGGGCGACGAACGCCGCGCGCGCGCCGTGCTCGACGAGGAACGCGCCCTCTGGGTACTGCGCTGTCCACGCGTCCCGAGTCGGGAGCCACACGGTCCGTCCGCGCCGGTACGCGTCGCACATCGGCGCGTCGGCGACGATCGGGATCCGGGGGTGCGTTTCGAACAGCAGCTCACCGAGCGGTCCTGCGACCGCGACGAAGTCGAGGAAGCCGTCCTCGGTCGCGAACGCGATGCCGGTTCCTTGCGCGTCGACGGCTTCGAGCGCGTTCGTCACCAGCGCTTGCGCCGCGGTCTTCGCGTCCGCGGCCGCCGTCACGATCGTGATCGCATCCTGGAGCAGCGCGACGCGCGACAGTGCGCGTTCGCGGGCGGTCGTGTCGACGACGACACAGCCGAGCGCCATACGACGACCCTTCGCGTCGTCGAGCCCGAAGAAGCTGGCTTCGGTGAAGCGCATCTCGCCCGTGAGATGGTGCGGACCGACGACCGGGACGCCGTATACCGGCTCGCCGCCGGCGAAGATCTCCCGCATGATCGGCTCGAGCTGGTCGGCGAGCTCCGGGATCACGTCGCGCACGGTCTTGCCGAGGTGCGCTTCGACGGTGCCGCCGTTGAGCTCGGCGAGCCAGTCGTTGACGGCGACGTAACGGAGCTGGGGATCGAGCGCAGCCAACCCGATCGGTGCGGAACCGCCGAGCCGGCTCAGCAGCCGCTCACGCGGCTCGTCGGCCATCGCCGGAACGCTACGGATGCAACGTCAGGGCGGGCAACCGCCTGCGGACGCGCCGAGAACCGCGCGGACACCGGGTGGCCCGGTGCTCAGCGAGCGGGTTCGGTTTCCGACTCGATCAGCGCGGCGAGCGCGGCGTCAGAGACCACCGCGGTGCGGAAATCGAGGAGGAAGTCGACGATCTCGCCGGACGAAATCAGGTCGCGCCCTGCGAATCGCTCGAGCGCCTCGTCGATAAGCGTGACGAGCCCGGCCTGGTCCATCTCGACTCCTTCTCGCCGATCGCGGAATTGGGGAGACGGATCCGGGTGGATCCGTGATGCGATCCGTCTGGGCAGCGTAGTCGCCGCTGCACTCCCTGTTTGAACAGCCCCGGGGGCCGTTCCCTTCCCCATCGGCGCAGTTCCGGGTGCGGATGACGCAAATGCCCCGATCGCCGGCGCGTGAACTGGAGTGAGCGAAGCGTCCGGGTGTCCGGGTCAGGCGTCGGCGGTTGCGATCTCTTCGAGGCCTTGCTGCAGCGCGTTCCACGCGAGCGTGGCGCACTTGATCCGCACCGGGAATTTCACGACACCCTGCAGCGCCTCGAGGTCTCCGAGCGGGACACCTTCGAGCTCGGCCGCGAGGTCGCTGCCGTCGCCCTCGCCTTCGAGCTTCGACTCGTGGATCGACATCAGCGCCTTGAACGCACGGATCAGCTGCCGGACCTCGGGGAGCGGCTTGCCCTTGATCGCCGCGCTCATCATCGACGTGGAGGCCTGGCTGATCGAGCAGCCCTGACCACCGATCTTGATGTCACGGACGATGTCGGTGCCGGGCTCGAGGTCGATGTACAGCACGACTTCGTCGCCGCACAGCGGGTTGAACCCCTCGACCTTGTGCGCCGGCGGTGCCGGCAGCTCGCCCCGGTTCCGAGGCGAGCGGTAGTGGTCGAGGATGATCTCGCGGTAGAGGTCTTCCAGTCCGGGCATCAGCGCAACTCTATTCCTGTCATTTCCGCCTAGACGGCGAAGAACTTCTGGGCTTTGGCGAGCGCTTCGACGAGCATGTCGACATCGGCTTCGTCGTTGTAGACGTAGAACGACGCCCGGCTCGTGGCCGGCACCCCGAGCTGGCGCATCAACGGTTTGGCGCAATGGTGGCCGGCTCGCACGCATACGGCGTCTTCGTCGAGCACCTGGCTGATGTCGTGCGCGTGGATGCCGTCGAAGAGGAACGAGACCGCGCCGCCGCGCACGTTGACGTCGGTCGGGCCGTAGATCGTGAGCGAGTCGGGGAAGCGTTCGCGCAGGGCGTCGAGCGCGTAGCCGGTCAGCAACATCTCGTGCGCGCGCACCGCGTCCATGCCGAGCTCCGAGAGGTAGTCGACCGCGGCGCCGAAGCCGACGGCCTCGACGATCGCCTGCGTGCCGGCTTCGAACTTCCATGGCACGTCGTTCGTCGTGAACCCGTCGAGCCGGACGTCGCGGATCATCTCCCCACCACCGAGGAACGGCGGCATCTCCTCCAGCAACTCGTGGCGCGCCCACAGGGCTCCGATGCCGCTCGGCCCGAGGAGCTTGTGCGCGGAGAACGCGATGAAGTCCGCGTCCCACGCCTGCACGTCGGTGGCGACGTGCGGCACGAACTGGCACGCGTCCACGAGTACGTGCGCGCCGGCCGCGTGGGCGGCGTCCGCGAGCGGACGGATCTCGTTGATCGTGCCGAGCACGTTCGACATCGCGCTGATCGCGAGCAGCTTCGCCCCGTCGAGGAGCTCACCGAGGTTCGTCAGGTCGAGCCGGAAGTCCTCGGTGAGCGGGATCCAGCGCAGCTCGACGCCGCGTTCGGCCGCGAGCATGTGCCAGGGCACGACGTTCGCGTGGTGCTCCATGTGCGACAGCACGATCGCGTCGCCGGCCGAGAGGTTGGCGCGCGCCCACGTGTAGGCGACGAGGTTGATGGCTTCGGTCGCGTTCCGCGTGAACACGACTTCCTCGGTCCGCCGCGCGTTGATGAAGCGAGCCACCTTGCGGCGAGCGTCCTCGAACGCGGCCGTCGCTTCTTCGGCGATCGCGTACACGCCGCGGTGGATGTTCGCGTAGTAGCGCCGGTAGCAGTCGTCCATCGCGTCGAGGACGGCGTTTGGTTTCTGCGACGAGGACGCAGAATCCAGGTACACGAGGCGCTTGCCGTTCACCTCGCGCGCCAAGATCGGGAAGTCCGGCTTCAGGCGGGCAACGTGGAGGGCCGGCATCGTCACGCCACCTGCTCGCGGAACGTGTCGAACCCTTGCGCCTCCACGGTGTACGCGAGCTCGGGGCCACCGGTCTGCACGACGCGGCCGTCGACGAGCACGTGCACCACGTCGGGGACGAGGTGGTCGAGGATGCGCTGGTAGTGCGTGATCAGCAGGATCCCGAGCTGGGGCCGGTCCGCGCGGACCTCCTGGATCCCGGCCGCGACCTCGCGCAGCGCGTCGATGTCGAGCCCGGAATCGGTCTCGTCGAGGACCGCGACGTCGGGCTCGAGCAGCGCCATCTGCAGCACCTCGTTCCGTTTCTTCTCGCCGCCGGAGAAGCCCTCGTTCAGGTACCGGTCCTGGAAGCGGTCGTCCATGCCGAGTCGCTTGCTCCAGGCAATGATCTGCATCCGTACCTCGAGCACGGAGAAGTCGTCGATGCCTTTGCGTCTCGACATCGCCTGCCGCAAGAAGTTGAAGACCGAGACGCCGGGGATCTCTTCGGGGTGCTGGAAACCCAGGAACAGGCCGCGGGCGGCCCGCTCGTCGGTGGGGAGGGCGGTGATGTCCTCGCCTTCGAGGACGATCCGGCCACCGGTGATCTCGTAGACCGGGTTGCCGAGCAGCGCGTTCGCGAGCGTCGACTTGCCCGAGCCGTTCGGGCCCATCAGGGCGTGCAGCTTCCCGGCACCGACCTCGAGGGTCAGGCCCCGGAGGATCTCGCGGCCGTCGACGGCGACGTGGAGGTCCTCGATCTGCAGCGCGGGTGCGAATTCGGGGGTGGGAGCGGCCTCGTTCACGCCGACCATTGTAATAACACTACGTCGATAGGAGAAATACCCCGCAAGGCCGAGAGGGGAAATACCAGGCGGGGGAGGACTACGTCACCGTGGCGAAGACGGTCTCGTAGCCGCGGACCATGGCCGCGGCCGAGAAGCGCTCCTCGACCCGGGCCCGGCAGGCCGCGGGATCGAGGTCCTCGACGAGCGTGAGGGCGTGCGCGAGGTCGTCGGCGCTTTCGCGCCGGAAGCCGGTGACGCCGTCGGCGACGATCTCCGGCGCGGCACCCCAATTCGTGGTCACCACCGGCGTCCCGCAGGCCATCGCTTCGACCATCACGAGGCCGAACGGCTCGGGCCACCGGATCGGGAACAGCAGCGCACGCGCGCTGCCGAGCAACGCGACCTTGTCCTCGTGCGACACGTTCTCGAAGAGCTCGATGTCGTGGCCGAGCAGCGGATTGATCTCGTGGTCGAAGTACGCGAGCTCGGCGGCCTCACCGCGCTTGAGGATCATCTTCAACGCGCGGCCGGCCTGGCGCGCGATGCGGATGGCCTCCACCGGTCCCTTGTCGGGGTTCGCGCGACCGATGTAGACGAGGTACTCGTCCTTGATCGTGCGGTACGGATACGCCGCGAGGTCGATGCCGTTGTGCACGATGGCGGCGTACTTGACCGCGCGGTTCTCCGCGGCTTGCGCGTCACTGATCGCGACGAGGTGGACGTACTTGCCGACCAGGTCGTAGAGCATCCGCGCATCGTCGGTCCAGGGCCCGTGCAGGGTGTGCACGACCGGTGGATGGCCGCCGAGCATCGCACCGCACACAGGACCCATGACTCCGGCGTGGTCGTGGACGATGTCGAAGTCGGCGACTTGCGTGTACGCGGAGAGCGCATGGTGTGCGTCGTACCACGGGTTCCCGAGCTCGCTGCGGTCCGGTGGCTCCGGCAGGCTGCTGATCAACCGCGCCTTGGTGCGCGATCCGGCAGGCGCGAACAGCGTCACGTCGTGTCCGCTGTCGACGAAGCCGTCCGTGAGCAGTGCGACGACGAGTTCGATGCCGCCGTAACCCGCCGGTGGAACCGGGAACCAACCGGGGGCGACGACCGCGATGCGCACGTGAGGATCGTAACGGCGAAACGCAATCGACGAGCGGGTAGCGTTCGCCGATGCCCGACCCGTGGAACACGAGTGCGAGCGCGAGCCTCGGGGGCGCCGACGGCGTCGTGACGCTCGTCGAGGGCTCCGCGTTCTGCTTGTCGTCGCGCAGCGGGGAGATCGATCCCGACCGGCCGCAAGGGCTCATCTTCCGCGACACGCGATTCTTGTCGGAACTGCGGCTGCGACTCAACGGCAACGAACCCGAGTCACTCGCGGCGACCACGCTGGATCCGTTCAGCGGCGTGTTCGTGTTGCGCGGTCCGCCCGCCGCGGGCCGGGCCGATTCACATCTCTTGCTGACGCGACGGCGGTACGTCGGCCGGGGCATGCGCGAGGACCTCGAGATCTCGAACTTCGGCGAAGAAGCCGCGTTCTGCTCGGTCGAGATCCAACTCGGCGCCGACTTCGCCGATCTGTTCGAGGTGAAGGAGGGACGGGTCGAGAAGCACGGACGGCTGTCGGTGCAGCACGAGAACGGACGCGTCACGTTCTCGTACACCCGCGGCGGGTTCCGGCGCGCGACGTTCGTCGACTTCAGCGAGGTGCCGCGCATCGCGGGCGAACACGTCTCGTACGAGATCATCATCCCCGCGCGGAACGTGGAGCACGTGCATGCAAGTGACGCCCGTGCTCGATACGCAGGAGATCACGCCCCGCTACGTCTGCGGCCAGCCCGTCGAGCGTTCGACCCCGGCGGCCCGGCTCGAGCAGTGGACCCGCCGGCTCCCCGTCGTCACCAGCGACCACGACCAGTTCCGTGAGCTGCTGCAACGTTCCACGCGCGACCTGGCCGCGCTGCGTATCTTCGATCCCGAGTACCCCGACCGCGCGGTCGTCGCGGCGGGTGCGCCGTGGTTCATGACGCTGTTCGGGCGCGACTCGCTGCTCACCTCGTGGATGACGGTGCTCGTCGATCCGGACCTCGCGCTCGGGACGCTCCAGACCCTGGCCCGCTTCCAGGGCACGCGCGTCGACCCGCTCACCGAGGAGGAACCCGGTCGCATCCTGCACGAGATGCGCTTCGGCGAGTCGTCGTCGCTCGCACTCGGTGGGGGGCGGGTCTACTACGGCACCGCTGACGCGACGCCGCTGTTCGTGATGCTGGTCGGTGAGCTCACACGCTGGGGGAGCCGCCGCGATGAGGTCGACGCGTTGATCCCGGCCGTCGACCGCGCCCTCGTGTGGATCACGGACTACGGCGACAAGGACGGCGACGGGTACGTCGAGTACGCGCGCACGAGCGATCGTGGGCTGCTGAACCAGGGATGGAAGGACTCCTGGGACTCGATGCGCTTCATGGACGGGACGTTGGCGACGCCACCGATCGCGTTGTGTGAGGTGCAGGGCTACGTGTACGCCGCGCTCATCGCGCGCTCGCACATGGCGACGGAGTCGGGCGACTACGAGCTTGCGGAGTCGCTGCGCACGCGCGCCCAGGTGCTGAAGCGCCGATTCAACGAGGAATTCTGGGTCGACCAGGGCGACACCGGCTACTTCGCGATGGGCCTCGATCGCGACAAGAACAAGATCGACGGCATCGGATCCAACATGGGCCACTGCTTGTGGACCGGGATCGTCGACGAGGAGAAGGCGGCCGCGGTCGCCCGCACCCTCACCGATCCGGGGATGTTGAGCGGGTGGGGCGTGCGCACGCTGTCCGAGTCGGTGCGCGGCTACAACCCGCTCTCCTACCACTGCGGCAGCGTCTGGCCGCACGACAACGCGATCTGCGCCGCCGGATTGATGCGCTACGGCTTCGTTGCCGAAGCGCACCAGGTCATGTTCGGCCTGGTCGAGGCGTCCCCGTGGTTCGGCAACCTGCTGCCGGAGCTCTTCGCGGGCACGCCGCGCGGCGATGTCGGCTTCCCCGTCCCGTACCCGACCTCGTGCTCACCGCAGGCCTGGGCGGCCGCTTCGCCGCTCCTGTTCCTGCGCACGATGTTGCGCTTCGAGCCGGACTTCCGGAACTCGAAGCTGCACCTCGCGCCCGCGGTCCCGGAGTGGATCGGCCGCTTGCGCCTCGAACAGATACCTGTCATGGGCGGCCATCTGACGATCGACGTCGAAGGCGAGACCGTGCACACGCTCGAAGTGCCCGAAGGGCTCGAGCTCGTGGCCCAACCGCGCGCGGCGACGCCGTAGGACGACCACTCGGCGCCGGCTATGCGGGCGGGCTGTCGACCGCGGCGCCGTAACGAGCGATACACGCCGTCGGGCGTGAGCACGCCCAGGTAGCGGTCGCCGTCGAGCACACCGATCCAGCCGTCATCGCTCAGCAATGTGTTCGCGAGCGTGTGCTCCAACGTGTCGCGCACGTCGACCCACGCCTCGACGCGGACCAGCCGGTCGGCGGCGGTGCCGTCGCCCTCGGCGTCCTTCGCGCGCACACGACCGCGCAGGATCCCGCCCGCGTCGACGACCGGGATCGACAGCGCACCCGTGTCGGCGAGGAGTTGGCGGACCTGCTCGAGCGGCGCGTCCGGCGTCACCGTCTGCGGATGCTCCAGCTGGTCCGAGTCGATCGTCGTGACCTTCAGCTGCTTGATCGCGCGATCGCCGCCGACGAAGGACGCGACGAAGTCGTTGGCCGGGTGCCCGAGGACCTGTGACGGTACGTCGTACTGCTCGAGCACGCCGCCGATGTCGAGGATCGCGATGCGATCGCCCATCTTCACCGCTTCCTCGACGTCGTGTGTGACGAACACGACGGTCTTCTTCAGATCGGCCTGCAGGCGACGGAACTCGTCCTGGAGCCGCGTGCGTGTGATCGGGTCGATGGCGCCGAATGGCTCGTCCATCAACAGCACCGGCGGATCCGCCGCGAGCGCGCGCGCGACACCGACGCGTTGCCGTTGCCCTCCCGAGAGTTGATGGGGATAGCGGTCGCGGTACTGCGCAGGGTCGAGCCCCACGAGGTCGAGCAGCTCCTCGACGCGCGCCCGCTGCCGTTGCTTGTTCCATCCGAGCATCTTCGGAACCGTCGCGACGTTGTGTTCGATCGTCTGGTGCGGGAACAGCCCGATCTGCTGGATCACGTAGCCGATGCGTCGACGCAGGTACACGGGGTTCACGTCCGTCACGTCCTCGTTCTCGATGTAGATGCGA
Organism: uncultured Actinomycetes bacterium; assembly: GCA_963745645.1. GTDB lineage: Bacteria > Actinomycetota > Acidimicrobiia > IMCC26256 > PALSA-610 > CAVUFH01. The sequence goes on along the minus strand of CAVUYD010000008.1, from coordinate 122,271 downwards.
CCGCTCGTCGGCTCGATCAGCCGGTTGATCATGCGCAGCAGCGTCGTCTTTCCGCAGCCGGACGGGCCGACGAGCACGGCGACCTCGCCGTCGGGGACTTCCAGCGTCAGTTCGCGCACCGCAACGGTTCCGTTCGGGTAGCGCTTGCTGACGGCTTCCAGACGAATCATCGGCGTGGCGTTCGCCGGAGTCATGGGCCGAGCCATCGCCTCCGAGCCGGTCACGACGCGGAATCTTAGGAGTCCCACGAGCAGGTGCAGTCGTCACAACGTATGATCCTCCGACTCCGGCAGGACGTCGCACGCTGGGGGAGCCGCCGCGAATGATCGACCTGCTCGCCGCGTACGACGGCAATACCTGGATCGACTGGAGTTGGGTCAGCGACCACACTTCCGAGATCGAAGCGCGCCTGCGCGAGCACGCGACGTTGACGCTGTGGGCGCTCGTCCTGGGTCTCCTCATCGCGTTCCCGCTCTCGCTGCTCGCGGTCACACAGCGAGGAACGCGGTCCGTCATCCTCGCGACGACGGGGGTGCTGTACACCATCCCTTCGCTCGCGGCGTTCGCGTTGCTGCTGCCGTGGACCAAGCTCTCGCGGTGGACCGCGCTCATCCCGCTCGTCACCTACACGCTGTTGATCCTGATCCGGAACACCATCGCCGGATTCGACGCGGTGCCACCGGAGGTCCAGGACGCGGCGATCGGCATGGGCTACTCGTCGCGACGCAAGCTGTTCCGCGTAGACCTTCCGCTCGCGCTTCCCGAAGATCTTCGCCGGGATCCGGATCGCGTTGGTGACGGTGATCGGTCTGATCCCGGTCGCGGCGTTGATCGGCCAAGGTGGCCTCGGACAGTTGATGATCGACGGGTTCCAGCGCGACTTCCGGACGCCGCTCACCATCGGCGTCGTCCTCACCGTCGCGCTGGCGGTGTTCTGCGATGTCGTGATGCTCGGCATCCAGCGGTTGGTCACCCCGTGGACCCGCCGGGAGCGATGAGCCGATGAACTACTTCCAGAACGTGTGGGACTGGCTCGCCGACGGCTCGCACTGGACCGGCCCGGAAGGCGTGCCGCACCGCCTCGTGCAACACCTGCAGATCTGTGCGATCTCGCTCCTCGTCGCCGCACTGATCGCAGTGCCGATCGGCGTGGTGCTGGGGCACTTCGGGCGCGGTGGCTTCCTCGCCATCAACCTCTCCAACGTCGGCCGGGCCATCCCGGCGATCGCGATCCTGCTCGATGGCCGTCCTCGCGTTCGGGATCGGCGATCCGCCGGCGTACCTGACGACGATCGGCGTGGTGTCGATCCCCGCATTCCTCGCGCTCGTCGCGCTCGGCGATCCCACCGATGCTCACGAATGCGTATGTCGGTGTCAGCGAAGTCGACCCGGACGTGCGTGACGCCGCGCGCGGAATGGGTATGACCAACACCCAAGTGCTCCGCCGCGTCGAACTGCCTCTTTCCTCTCCGTTCGTGATGACCGGGATACGTACCAGTGCGGTTGCTGTCGTCGCGACCGCGACACTGCTCGCGTACGTGGGTGGCGGAGGGTTGGGGCGATTCATCATCGACGGCTCCCGCATCAGCTACAGCGACCCGCGCGTCTTCGTCGGCGCGTTGTTCGTCGCGTTGCTGTCCATCATCGTCGAGCTCTTCCTCGCGCTCGTTCAGCACCTCCTCGTGCCGCGCGCCCTGCGCCCGAGTGCCGGCCGCGAGGCCGAAGTACGCGTCGAGCAAGTGGTCCTGCCCGACGACGCGCACGCGTGTCGCCGCGTGACGTCGCCCGCACCAAGATCGACATGTACACCAAACAATGGAAGGAAGTCCGATGAGAAGTGTGAGATTGCGCCCGACCGGGCGAGCGGTAGGGGTGCTCCTACTCGCGCTGGTGCTCATCGCATCCGCATGCGGTGGTGACGACGACGATTCGTCGTCGTCGACGAGCGGTGCGTCGGCGAAGACGCTCGACCAGACGCTCGTGTTCGGTGGTCCGCCGGAGTGCCTGGAACGGCCGCTGTGCCTCGGTGACACGGAGAAGTCGCTCTACAACCTCGATTTCAAGGAAGTGAAGAAGCTCGACCCGGGCGGCCCGATCACGGTCAAGGCGCTCCAGGACGGCACGATCCAGGTCGGGTTGCTGTTCACCGGCAGCAGCGTGATCGACAAGGACTTCGTGCTGCTCGAGGACGACAAGGGCCTCCAGCCCGCCGACAACCCGACCGCGATCATCAACAAGTCGAAGGCCACGCCGGAAGTGGTCGCCATCATCGACGCGGTCAACAAGAAGATCACGCTCGACGAGTACAACAAGATGGCGCTCGCCGTGTTCAACGACAAGGAAGATCCGTCGACGGTCGCCGGAGACTTCCTCAAGCGGGTGGGCCTCGACACGACGAGCGACAAGGGCGCGGGCACCTCGTTGACCGTGGGTTCCAAGGACTTCGCGGGTGCGCAGCTGCTCAGCCAGGCGTACGGCCAGGCCCTGAAGGCGAACGGCTACGACATCACCTTCAAGGACAACATCGGCCCGACCGAGACGGTGTACCCGCTCGTCAAGGACGGCACGATCGACCTCTACGGTGAGTTCACCGGAACGTTCCTGACGTTCCTCGGTGGGCACCGCGTCCGCTGGACTCGCAGAAGACGTACGACGCACTCACCGCGAAGCTCGAGAGCGAAGGCGGGGTCGTCGTCGCGACGACGCCGGCAACCGCGCAGGACGTCAACGGCTTCTACGTCACCAAGGAGACGGCCGACAAGTACAACTTGAAGACCATCTCCGACCTGAAGCAACCGGCGTCGTAACGCTCGACTCGGGCGTCGGCGATGCGTGCGACATCGGCGTGTTGCCGGACGCCCGATGTTCGCGTCACCAACCGCGGTCGACCCACTCCTGGAGATGCGGCCGTTCGGTGTCGATCGTCGTGTCGAGGCCGTGACCGGGGAGCACGAGCGTGTCGCCCGGCAGCGTGAACAGCCGCCGGTCGATCGACTCGATGATCTGCGGGAAGCTCGCACCTTCGAACTTGGTGTTGCCCGGTCCGCCCGGGAACAGCGTGTCGCCGCTGAACACGACCGGGTGCCCTTCGAGCAGGAAGCACGTGGAGCCGCGCGTGTGGCCGGGCGTGTGGATCGTGCGCAGGCGCAAGTCGCCGACCTCGATCACGTCGTCGTCGGGGATCGTGAAGTCGTAGGCGGGGAGCATCTCGGCGTCCTCGGGTCGCGATACCGACGTCGATCCCGGCGTCGCGCATCTGTGTGACGGCCTGGATGTGGTCGAAGTGCCCGTGCGTGGTCAAGACCCGGCGCACGCCCGTTCGCCCGCGACACCTCGAGCAGGAGCTCGTGCTCGTTGGCGGCGTCGACGAGGACGGCTTCGCCCGTGTTCGTGCACCGCAACACGAAGACGTTGTTCTCGTAGGGCCCGACGACGAGCTTGTCGATACGGGCGCCGGTTGCTTCGTAGTGCGCGGGACGGGCCATCAGGACGAGGGTACCGGTCCCGGATCGACCCCGACGCGGCCGTACGACACCCCAAGTCGGGGGCAGCGCTGGCAACCTGACCGGTCGGTCAAGTACCGTCGATGCGCTCGCCAGGAACCGAAATGACGGGTTTCCGAGGAACCGAAATGACAGGGGACACAGAGTGAACTTCGCCTTCTCCGAGGAGCAGGAGGAACTGCGCCGCACCGTGCGTCAGTTCCTCGAGGCCAAGTCGCCCGAGACCGAGGTCCGGCGGCTGATGGAGACCACAGAGGGTTACGACCCCGCGGTGTGGAAGCAGATGGGCCAGGAGCTCGGTCTGCAGTCGCTCGCCATCCCCGAGGAGTTCGGCGGCCAGGGCTTCACGTTCATCGAGCTCGGCATCGTGCTCGAGGAGATGGGCCGGGTGTTGTTGTGCGCGCCCTACTTACTCGTCGGTGGTGCTCGCCGCGAACGCGATCCTCAACGTCGGCACCGAGGACCAGAAGCAGGAGCTCCTTCCCGGCATTGCGAGTGGCGACACGATCGCGACGCTCGCGTTCACCGAACCGAACGGGAAGTGGGACGTCACTGGCATCACGCTCGAGGCGACCGAGGGCGAGAGCGGCCGGTTCACGCTGTCGGGCGAGAAGATGTTCGTGCTCGACGGCTTCACCGCCGACCTCGATCGTCGTCGTCGCGCGCCTCGCCGGCACGACCGGCGCCGACGGCATCGCGTTCTTCACGGTACGGGGCGACGCCGACGGTCTGACCCGCTCGTCGCTCAGTCACCATGGACATGACGCGCAAGCAGGCGAAGCTCGAGTTCGACAACGTCGAGGCACTGCCGCTCGGCAGCAGCGAGCAGACGGCTTCGCGGCATTCAGCAAGACGCTCGACCAGGCCGCGGTCGCGCTCGCCAACGAGATGATGGGCGGCGCGCAGTTCGTGCTCGACATGTCGGTGCAGTACGCCAAGGACCGAGTGCAGTTCGGTCGCCCGATCGGCTCGTTCCAGGCGATCAAGCACAAGTGCGCCGACATGCTGCTCGAGGTCGAGTCCGGCAAGTCCGCGGCGTACTACGCGTCGTGGGCCGCCGCCGAGGACAACGACGAGCTGCCGGTGGTCGCCGCGCTCGCGAAGGCGTACTGCTCCGAGGCGTACTTCCACGCGACGGCCGAGAACATCCAGATCCACGGTGGCATCGGCTTCACGTGGGAGCACCCCGCGCACCTGTACTTCAAGCGCGCGAAGTCGTCGGAGATCTTCCTCGGCGACCCGACGTACCACCGCGAGCTGCTCGCGCAGCGCATCGGCATCTGACCGCGCAGACCTTCACTGTCGCGGGCTTCAACGCGCACTGGGGCGTCGGCCGTTCCGGGCCTGATCGCGCGCGCCGGTTCGATGTTGCCGCGATCGTGCGCGGGTTCGACGCGGATGTGGTCGTCGTCCCCGAAGCGTTCCGGTTCGCCGACGGCACCGGCGTGCTGGATCCGTTGCGCGACGACGGTTACTCGGTGCGCACGACGCACTTCACCGAGCTCGCCGAGAAGGAATGGCGACCCGGCGACGTTCGTCCCGCGGGCATGTGGGAGCTGGCGATCTGCAGCCGGCTGCCGATGGACGGCGGCCGCGAGCTCTCGTTGGGCCGGGTGTTCCGGGATCCGGCGGGCGTGCGCAACGCGATCGGGTGCACCGTTCGGCTCGGTGACACCGAGATCGACGTGGTCGGCGTGCACGCGTCGTCGAAGCTCTGGTACGCAGGCCCGGTGCAGCACATGCGCGCGTTGACCCCGCACCTGCCGGCACCGCATCGGCCCGCGCTCATCGCGGGCGACTTCAACTTCTGGGGTCCGGGCGTGGTGCGTCTGCTGCCCGGGTGGCGTCGAGCGGTGCTCGGTCGGACCTATCCGGCGCAACGGCCGCACAGCCAGATCGACCACATCCTCGTGAACGATCGCATCCGCATCCTCGCCGGCGAGGTCCTCCCGGCGTGCGGTTCCGACCACCGGCCCGTGCGCGCCCGCCTCTCGCTCGCCTGACGAACTCGGTTCGGCGGGGGCTCTGGACTACCGTTGTTCCGATGGCGGTCACTTCTTCCAGGCATGCGCGCGTCGTGCGTTCGCGCATCGGCATCAGGGAACGAATCGCCCGACTCTGGCACTATCGAGAGCTTCTCGTCGCGATGGTGCGCACCGAACTGAAGGTCCGGTACAAGAACAGCGCCCTCGGCTTCGCGTGGTCGCTCGTCAACCCGCTGCTGTACCTCGTCGTCTTCTACATCGCGTTCGACCTGATCCTCGGTGCCGGCATCCCGGCCTTCCCGCTGTTCCTGCTGTCGGGCCTGCTCGTGTGGAACCTGTTCTCGGCCGGGCTCGGTGCCGCGACCGGCTCCGTCGTCGGCAACGCCGGCCTGATCAAGAAGGTGTCGTTCCCGCGCGAGATCCTGCCGCTCGCGAGCATCGGCGCCGCGCTCGTGCACTTCTTCTTGCAGTCGGCCGTGCTCGCCGCCGCGTTCCTCGTGACGCGCTCGGAACGTCGCGTGGGCGTACATCCCGTTGCTCCCGCTCGCGCTCATCGCTCTGCTGCTGCTCACCGCCGGGCTCGGGATCCTCCTCGGATCGATCAACGTGTACCTGCGCGACACGCAGCACTTCCTCGAGCTGGCGCTGCTCGCGTGGTTCTGGATGACCCCCATCGTCTACGGCTTCATGACGATCGGGAGTCGCGGCGGGTGGGGCGCGAAGGTCTACATGCTGAACCCCGTGACGCCGGTCGTCCTCGTGTTCCAGCGCGCGCTGTACGCGAAGACCGGCACGGGCGCACCGGCCGGTGGATCGAGCGGCGCGCTGAAGAACGCGGCCGGAACCCAGATCCTCCCGGACTGGTCGTGGACGCACTACCTCGGGTACGTCGGCTACACCGCGCTCGCCGGCATCATCTTGTTCACCGTCGGGCTCTACGTGTTCGGCCGCCTCGAAGCGAACTTCGCCGAGGAGCTGTAGGCGATGGGTGCCGCGATCGAGGTGCGCGACGTTTCGAAGCGCTTCCGGCTGTACCACGAGCGGTACTCGTCGCTGAAGGAACGCGCGATGCACCTCGGGCGCATCCCGTTCGAGGACTTCTGGGCGGCGCGCGACATCAGCTTCGAGGTCGCCGAGGGCTCGACGGTCGGCATCCTCGGCCACAACGGCTCGGGGAAGTCGACGCTGCTGAAGTGCATCGCCGGGATCCTGCAACCGACGAGCGGCGAGATCGTCACCCGCGGCCGGCTGGCTGCCCTGCTGGAGCTCGGCTCCGGCTTCCACCCGGAGCTCACCGGCCGCGAGAACATCTTCATGAACGGCGCGATCCTCGGGCTGTCCAAGCGCGACATCACGAAGGTGTTCGACGACATCGTCGCCTTCGCCGAGCTCGACAAGTTCATCGACATGCAGGTTCGGCACTACTCGTCCGGCATGTACGTGCGCCTCGGTTTCGCCGTCGCGGTGAACGTCGACCCGGAGATCCTGCTCGTTGACGAGGTGCTCGCGGTCGGCGACGAGCAGTTCGCCCGCAAGTGCCTCGACCGGGTCGCGCGCTTGCAACGCGAAGGCCGCACGATCCTGTTCGTCACGCACGGCGCCGACCTCGTGCGCCGGATCTGTGACCGGGCGATCGTGCTCGACCACGGTGTGATGATCGCGAACACGACATCGGCCGAAGCGGTACGGACGTTCCGCGAGACGCTGTTCCACGGCGGGCTCGCCGCGCAGCCGCACGATCCGAACAGCCTCGACGCGACGCCGGCCATGAGTCACGGCGAGTTGATGGCGTCCAACGCGACAGGCCGCGTCAAGATCACTCGGGTCGCGATCGAACATCCCGGGAAGCTCGTCGGGCGGACGTGGTTGCTGCCCGACGAAGCATTGACGATCCGCGTCGGGTACACCGCGGCGAGGTCACCGACGACATGCTCGTCGGCATCGCGATCCACGACGAAGACGGCAACCTCGTGTTCGGCACGAACACGCGTGTCCTCGGAGTCGACGTGCCGGTCGCGAGCGGCGACGGCGAGATGACGTTCGAGTTCGACCGCGTGCCCCTGCTCGACGGCACCTACCTCGTGACGCTCGCGCTCGAGACGATCGACGAGGGCACTGTGTACGACTGGCGGGAGCAGCAGTACTCGTTCTCGGTGCTGAACCCCGAACAGTCGGTCGGGCTCGTCGCGCTGCCGGTCAAGGTGAAGTTCGCCGACGACGAGAAGCAGCGCGTCGATTCCTGACGAGCGTTACCGGTCGCTCGCGATCTTCTCGTAGACCTGGACGAGCTCGTCGGCGCATCGATCCCAGGAGAACCGGGTGACGCGCTGTTTGCCGCGCGCGACGAGCCGGGCACGCAACGCGTCGTCGTGCACGAGCTCCGACAACCCGCGCGCGATGTCGACATCGGTCGGCTCCACGAGCAGGGCCGCGTCGCCGAGGACCTCGGGAAGCGCACCCACCGCGGTCGCCAGCACCGGTGTCCCCACGCTCATCGCCTCGAGCGGCGGGAGCCCGAAACCTTCGTATCGGGACGGGTACGCGAGCAGCGTCGCACCCGCCAACAGATCCGCGCGTTGGGCGTCGTCGATTCGCCCCATGACCTTGATGCGCGCACGCGCCCGTGCCGCGGCGTACGAGGCGTCGAACTCGGTGGTGTTCCACCCTCGCGCGCCGGCGAGGACGAGATGGATGTCGGGATCGACCGCGGCGACGTCGTCGAACGCGCGGACGAGTGCCGGCAGGTTCTTGCGCGGTTCGATCGTGCCGAGGGCGAGGACGTAGCGGGGCGATCCCGCCAACCGGTGTCCTGCGCTCGGGTCACCGGCCGACACGTCGGAGATGCCGTTGTGGACCACGTGGATGCGCTCGCTCGGGACGCCGAAGACATCGGCGACCTCGCGCCCCACGAACTCGGAGACGGTGTGGACGTGCGCGCCCCGGCGCAGGGCGCGGCGGATGAGCACCGGGTACTGCACCGTGTTCGCGTCGCAGTACTCGGGGTGGTGCACTGGCGTGAGGTCGTGCACGGTGACGAGCTCCGCCGCGCGCTTGGCCGGCGGCACGACGAAGTTCGGTCCGTGCACGACGTCGACCGCGCCGGTCCAGTACTCGATCGGCGGCCAGTCGACCCGCTTCCACAGCTGGCGGGACGTGCGCGCCGGAATCGCTCGGTGCGGCACCGTGATCCCGGGTGGGACGGCCGCCTTGAACTCGTCGAGGTAGATGCGGGTGTAGGCGAACGAGACGACGTCGAGCCCGGGGCGCGGGAGGCGCGTCAGCACCTCATGGATGAACGCGCCGACTCCGGTCCTCGTCTCGAGGAGTGGTGTTGCTTCGAATGCGACGCGCATGGGCGCCGCGAGACTACGGCGTGATCGCGATGAACCGCGCGTAGTCGCGGTTCGGCCAGTAGCGGGTCTGCGTCAGCGCCGGCGCGTTGTTGACCGGGTTGAGACCGCCCCACCCGTCGAGGACGTAGCCGGTGAGCCCGCTCGGACCTTGGTAGATCGCGGCACCGCGAGCGATGTCCCAGCCGGCCCAGTAGCGGGAGATGTTGACCGGCGGCGCGCCGTTGAACGCGCTCAGGCCGCCCCACCCGTCGAGGACCCAGCCGCCCGGGCCGTTGGGGTTGATGATCACGTCCCGTGCGATGTCCCAGCCCGGCCAATAGCCGCCCTGGGTGATCTTGGGGGCCGAGCCGAACGGATGGAGGCCGCCCCACGCGTCCATGACGTAGCCGGCCGGATTGGCGGCGGTCGAGGTCGGCAGCACGACGATGTCACGCGCGATGTCCCATCCCGCGAAGTAACCGGCGGTGACGACGGGCGCGGCATTGCCGAACGGCCACACGCCGCCGAACCCGTCGAGGATGTAGCCGCCGTTCCCGTCGGGGTTGAGCGCGATCCCGCGCACGATGTCCCAGCCGGGGAAGTACGCCGATTGCGCGACGCCGGGTGCGCCGCCCATCGGCCACACGCCGCCCGAGAAGTCGACCTCGTAGCCGCCGCCCTGCGCGCGGAGCGCGAAGCCGCGCACGTTCGCGCCGCCCCAGACCGGGGCGCTCATCGGCGGGCTCGACAGTGCCGACAACTCGCCACCGCGACCCATCGCGTATGCACCCGCGAACTGCGTGGTGCGGCTCGCCGAACCGGACACGGTCGTCGACTTCGTCGCGGAGAACGCACCGGCGTTGCCGGCGTGGTCGACGGCTTGGGCGCGCAATGTGTAGGTGTGGCCCGCGACGCCGAAGAACGTGAAGTCGCCGCTTGCGGCAGGCGGGACGACCCAACGGGGCGCGGTCGCGTCGAGCCAGCGGATCCACGGACCGCCGTTGTCCGAAACGTCGACGTTGAAGCCGGCAACACCCGACTCGAAGTCCTGACCCCACCAGCCAACCGTGAACGTCGAACCCGACTGCGTGCTCGCGGTCGGCGCGTTGAGGATCGCGTCGGGCGGGGTCACGTCGGGGTAGCCGCCGAGCGCAGGCATGCCGTTGAACATGAGCGCGCCCGAGAAGAGCTCGAGGATGCGGATCCCGTAGTCGGGGGCGGACGCCCAGATGAGCTTGCCGGAGGGGCTGTTGCCGCCGAAGTACTCCCACCACGGCGCGAGCCCGATGCGATCACTCGGCGGCATGCGCAAGCGGTTCGGCAGGTTGCGCGACAGCGGGTCGGCGTAGCCGCGCAGGAGCTGGATCTGCGCGCGCACGCCGATCTGCGGCGTCGGAAAGCAGCGCGAGAGCGCGGGCGCATCGAGTGCCTCGTCCGCGCACGTCGTGCCCTTGCGCCGCCCGTTGTTCGCGTTGATGCCCGCGTAGTTGTTGAAGTCGGGTCGGATCTGGCCGGCGTCGGGGAACACGAACCAACCGGTCTCGATCACCGACTGCACGAACGCGATGTCGCCGCGCACGTTCTCCGTGTGGCCTTCGTCGATGAAGATCTGCGCGAGCGCGTGCACGTCGTTGTTGAGCGCGGGCAGACGCGGCCCGGCCTGGCCGGCGCGCTTCGCGTTGAACCAGCGCGTGAGCTGATCCGCGTTCATCAGGTTCGGTCCCATGACCGACGTGCGATTCGCGGCCGCGCCGGCGGACGGGGCAGTCGCGGTCACTGCCACCGCGGTGACGGCGAGCAGGGCGCTCACGACCAAGGCGATGAACGAGCGTGGGCGAGGCGTTCGGGCGCGATCCATCCGTAGTTTCATCGACAGGGAGATCCACTCCACGAGGATCCGGGACGTTCTCGAGCAGCCTTCCACGAATCGGAGTCACGACCCGGGCGGACGAAGCCGCGCGAAACCGGGCGAACTACGGCGTGAGCGTCAGGAAACGGGCGTAGTCCTGGTACGGCCAAGTCTTCGTCGTGGTCGGCGCGGGGGCGTTGTTCACGGGGTGGATCCCGCCCCAGCCGTCGAGCACGTAGCCGGCGAGCCCGTTCGGGCCCTTGTAGATCGTCAGGCCGCGGGCGATGTCCCAGCCGTTCCAGAAGCCGGAGGCAGCCACGTTGGGCGCCCCGTTGAAGGGGTGGACGCCGCCCCAACCGTCGAGGACCCAGCCGCCGGGCCCGTTCGGGTTGGCGACGGCATCACGGGCGATATCCCAGCCCGGCCAGTAGCCGCCCTGGGTGATCTTCGGGGCCGAGCCGAACGGATGGAGGCCACCCCAGGCGTCCATGACGTAGCCGGCCGGGTTCGTAGCGGTCGAGGTCGGGAGCACGATGATGTCGCGGGCGATGTCCCACCCGCGGAAGTACCCGGAGGTGACGACCTTGCTCGCATTGCCGAAGGGCCAGACGCCGCCGAATCCGTCGAGGACGTATCCGCCCTTGCCGTCGGGGTTCAGCGCGATGCCGCGGACGATGTCCCAGCCGGAGAAGTACGCCGATTGGGCGACGTTGGGTGCACCGCCGACCGCCCAGACCCCGCCGGAGTAGTCGACTTCGTAGCCGCCGCCCTGTGGCCGGGCGACGAAGCCGCGGATCGCGTCGGTGTTCCACTGCGGGCCCGTGATCGGGACGCTCGACACCGCGGCGATCTCGCCGCGCCGGCCGATCGAGTACGCGGCGCTGAACGGCATCGGCTTCGGCGCGGACGCCGACACCGCGGTCGACAAGGTCGGTGACGTGCCGCTGGCGTTGCCCGCGTTGTCGACGGCTTGCACGCGGAATGCGTACGAGCGGCCGGGCGCACCGAAGAACGGGAAGTCACCCGCCGCGTCCGCGCCGGCCAAGTACTTCGCGGGAATGCGATCCAGCCACCGAACCCAACCGCCGCCGTTCTCGGAGACGTCGACGTTGAAGTACGCGACACCTGAGCCGGTGTCTTCTCCCCACCAACCCGCGGTGAAGGAGCCTGCCGGTTGTGACGCGGCGAGCGGCGCGTTCATCAGCGTGTTCGGTGGTGTCGCGTCGCGCGGCTTGGGCAGCGATCCGTTCGCGAACCGGAACGTGACCCAGATCTCGGTGCCGACGACGACGACGCCGACACCGACCTGGTTGTACGCGCCGAGCATGTTCGCGCGGTGCGGAGCGGAGTTGTAGAACGCTTGGTGCAGCGCGTCGACGCTGCCACCGCGACCGATGTTCTCGCCGGCGCGGTTCCAGTCGGGAACCGCGGCCGCGGTCTCGGCTGCGAGGTTCGGCGAGTGCACGAGGTTCTGCGCGGCGCCCATCTGGTACGACCAGTTGCGCGCGTAGTCGGACAACGCCGAGTTGTACGCGAGCGGTCCGAGGCCGGCCGACGCACGCGTGCTGTTCAGCAGGTTGAAGAACTGCGACTCCGCAGCCGCAGCGGTACCGGAGTACGCGCTCGCCGGTGCGGCGGGAAGCACGGCGAACACCAGGCCGAGCGCGACGAACAACGAGCCGAGGCGGGGGAGCACACGACCGAAGTGCAGACGCGCGGCGCGCGTCGTGCGGGCCGGTCGGTGTGTCGAGTTGGGCGTTGGGCGCGGCGCTGAGCGCTGGTCCGTGTCCATGGACAAGTCGCGGATCCTCGGGTGGCTGTCAGCGAACAGTCGAATTGTCGGCATCGGGTTGGGCTCGCTTGAGTCTCACCCGGTGGGCACGTCGTACTGCTGGTCGGCTGGTTCGTCGCCCGGTGTTGATGGCCGCGTTCGGACCTTAGCCATCGCGGCCGGTAGCGGTCACCTGTTCGCTGCCGGCGTCGTTTCGTGCCCGATCCGGGTGACGTCGATTGCGCGCGCCAAGGTGTCATGATGAGGCGCGGTGCGCCGATCGAAGCTGCTCGCGAGCGCCGGCTCCGGCCCGTTTTGCCCGATCCGGTGCACCTGTCCCGGCGATGCACCGAGCGGTGCACGCGTGACCCGACGTGTGAGAGGACCCGCGCTGGTGCGGTTAATTCGACGGTTCGTCCCCTTGGTGTTGTTCGCGAGCGTGTTCGCGACCGGAATCCCGCTCGCGCCCGCGAGTCAGATGAAGGTCAACGTCTCGACGAGCTCGGTCCAGGTGACCGGGGCGAACGTGACGCAGCAGGAGTCGCACCTGTTGTCGCGCTCGATCGTGAGCGACGACGGGAAGCTGCGCAGCGCGAACACGTCGACGATGCGCAGCGCGCCTCCGGGTTTCCGCGCGCAGGTCGAGAACCCGAATCACGGGCAGATGGTCGGGTTCGTCTGGAACGGCCCCGTGAGCGCGAGCCTCGAGGTTCGCACGCAGGGCAGCACCGGCTGGACCGACTGGGCCCCGGCAGACTCCGAAGACGGGCCGGATCCCCAACAGAACACGGTGAAGCCAGGGATCGGGCCGATCTGGATCGGTGACGACGCCGAGACAATCGAAGTGCACGTCGTCGCGGGATCGCTCGCCGACCTCCGCGTCGACACGTTGCACATGGACGTGCAGGGCAACGTCAACGGCATCGACACTGCAGGTGCAGGTCTGGCGATGCCGCACATCATCTCGCGCACCGAGTGGGGCGCGGCGCCTTGGGGTTCGACCACGGCCGGTTGCGGTTCCGCGCCCGACAACGCGCGCGCTCGCCTCGCCGTCGTGCACCACACCGACACATCGAACAACTACACGCCCGCGCAGGCGTTCGGCATCGTGAAGTCGATCCAGACGTTCGAGATCGGTTCGCGCGGGTTCTGCGACCTCAGCTACAACTTCCTCGTCGATCGCTACGGGCAGATCTTCGAAGGCCGCACGAACAGCGTGTACCAGACGCCGATCGGCGGTCACGCGCGCGGGTTCAACACGGGCAGCATCGGTGTCGCCCTGATCGGTCAGTACCAGACCGGTGAGGCGATCCCTGCCGCGACCGTTCCCGGCGTGCAGTACAACGCGCTCCGGGATCTGCTCGCGTGGAAGTTCTGGTGGAACGGTGTCGACGCGTTGTCGTACGACTACACGACGAGTCAGTGTTCGTCCGCCGACGGCTACCCCAACTGCAAGTGGCCCGAAGGGACACCGGTCGTGCTGCCCGCGATCGTCGGGCACCAGGACGTGACGAAGACGTCCTGCCCGGGGAACCTCGCCGAACCACTGCTCCCGAAGCTGCGCGCCGATGTGGCGGCGCGTGTCGTCACCGGCGGGCCGTTCTATCCGCTCGACGCGACGCGCTGGCAGCCGGCCGCCTCCGGACCGGCCGTCGCGACGCTCGACGCCTACGGCGGGATGCACCCGGCCGGCGGAGCCGGCGGGGTGCCGCTCACCGGCTATTGGGGGTGGTCGATCGCCCGTGCGGCCGTGGGCACGCCGGCCTCGGGCTACGTGCTGGACGGGTGGGGTGGTGTGCGGCCGTACGGGTCGGCACCGGCGCTCGCGGTGTCGGGCTACTTCACCGGATGGGACATCGCCCGCGCGCTCGCGCTGAACTCGGCGGGCACGGGTGGCTACGTGCTCGACGGGTGGGGCGGATTGCATCCGGTCGGGAGTGCCCCACCGGCGTCCGCCGGATACTGGTACGGCTGGGACATCGCGCGCGACGTCGCGCTGTTGCCGGGTGGTGGCGGCGGCTACGTGCTCGACGGATGGGGCGGTGTCCACGCATTCGGCTCGGCGCCGCCGGTGAACGACGAGGGCTACTGGTACGGGTGGGACATCGCGCGGGCGATCGCGCTGAACCCCGGCGGCCCGGGCGGCTACGTGCTCGACGGATGGGGTGGTGTGCACCCGTTCGGTGGTGCACCGGCCGTCGGGATCAGCAACTTCGATCCGACGGTCAACCACACCGACCTGGTGATGCTGTCCGGCGGTCGCGGCTACGTGCTCGACGCGCGCGGCTACGTGTGGCAGGTCGGGAGCGCGCCGGCCGTCGATGTGTCGATGACGTACAACGGCTACAACATCGGGCGGAGCTTGGTCGCCTCCGGCTGACGGGCTCAGCCCAGCAAACGGGCGACGACCGTGCGCCAGTCGAGATCGGCGACCCGTTGCCGGCCGTGCTCGCCGAGCTCGCGCGCGAAGTCGCGATCGGACAGCGAGCTTGTCGATCGCGGCGGCGACGCCGGCGGCCGTGCCGTCGGTGACCAGACCCGTCACACCGTCCTCGACCCACTCGAGCACGCCGCCCGAGTCCGCGGCCGTGATCACGGGCTTCCCCGCGTAGAACGCTTGCAGCGTCACGTAGCCGTAGTCCTCTTCGTGGGGCGCGTACACGACCGCCAGCACGTTCGCGTACAGATCGATCAGCTGCTCGTCGTCGACGAACCCGAGCAGCTCGACGCGTTCGGGACGCCCGGTCGCGCGCGCGTCCGCGACGAGCGCATCGTGCAAGGACCCTCGCCCGGCGATCTTCACGGTCGTGTCGCTCGTCAGGTCGCGCACCGCGTGCACCATCAGCTCCGGCCGCTTGTTGCCTTCGAGGCCGCGTCGGGCAGAACACGTAGTCACCGAAGGGACCTCGACGGAATCGATCGTGCAGCGGCGGCGGGTGGTACAGGGGCGTGGCGGTGAGCCCGTTGTAGCGCTCGAGCCGGTGCGCCACCTCGCGTGAGGTGGTGAAGAGTCGCGTCGCTTCTTGGAGCGCGCGCGTGTCCCATTCGGTGAGCATGCGCTGCGCCTCGAGTGCCTCGTCTTCGGACGTGAAGTCGCTCCACGGTTGCCCGATCGCGTCGTAGGCCGCGCGGTGCTGGTGGAACAGCCACACGACCTTGCGATCGTGGCGCACGAAGTACGACGGGAAATTCGTCGCGATCACGACGTCCGCGTCGATCGGCACGAGCCGCCATGCGAACGCGGCGTCGAAGAGCCGGCCTCGTTCCCACGCGGTCGGGATCCGAATCAACTCGGCGCGATGTCCGGCAGCTTCGATCGCGCGTACCAGATTCTCCATGTGGAGCTCGGCCCCGCCCCGCATGAATGGCACCTGCGCGCCACACACGGCGATATCCATGGCCGATCACCCTATCGGTCGCCCCGCCCGCCGACCCGTGCCGCGCGCGGCTGATTCCCGAGTGTCTCGCGTGGCACAACTATCCTCGAGCATCGTGAGTTCCCGGGGTCGCATCGGCTTCGTCCCGCCCCGCTTCGGGGACGACGTGATCGGCGGCGCGGAGGCATTGATCCGCGAAACCGCCGAAGGTCTCGCCGCGCGGGTGGGAATCGGAGATCCTCACGACCTGCGCGCGCGACCACTTCACGTGGGCAAACGAATTCGCGCCAGGAGTCGAGGAGCACGGCAAGCTCGTCGTGCGCCGGTTCCCCACCGTGCTCGACACGCCCCGACAGGAACGGCAGGCGTTCGAAGCGGCGATCCTGCGAGGCGAGCGCGTCAGCCTCGACGAACAGCAGCGTTGGATGAACGACGACCTGCGGGTGCCGGAGCTCTACCACTACCTGTTGCGCAACGCTGCGCAGTACCGCGCGTTGGTGTTCGCCCCGTACCTGTTCTGGACCACATTCGCATGCGGGATGATCAGCCCGGAGCGGACGATCATCCAACCGTGTCTGCACGACGAACCTCAAGCCGCGCTCGAGCTCTTCCGGCCGCTGTTCTCCGGTGCGCGCGGCATCTGGTTCAATTCCGAACCCGAGCGGGCGCTGGCCGACCGTCTGTTCACGCTTCCGTCGCGACAGCGCGTCGTCGGGAGCGGCGTCCACATCCCCGACCGCTACGACCCGGAGGGCTTCCGTGCCCGCTTCGGCATACGCGAGCCGTTCGTGCTGTACGCGGGCCGGCGCGAAGGCGGGAAGCGCTGGGAATGGCTGCTCGACGCGTTCGCGCGTGCGGTCACGGTCTACGACCTCCCGTTCTCGCTCGTGACCATGGGGACCGGCGCGGTGCACCCGCCGCCGGCGATCGCCGAACGCGTCATCGATCTCGGCTTCGTGTCGACCGCGGACCGCAACGATGCGTTCGCGGCGGCCGCCGTCTACGTGCAGCCGTCGTCGTACGAGAGCTTCTCGCGGACCATCATGGAAGCCTGGCTCGCCGAGACACTGGTGGTCGCGAACGGCGCGAGTGATGTGGTGCTGTGGCACTGCGAACGCGCCGACGCCGGTCTCACCTTCGCCGACGCGGAGGAGTTCGCGCAGTGCCTGGCGTTCGCGGCTGACGAGCCCGAGGCCGCGAGTGCGCTCGCACGGCGCGGCCGCGCCTACGTGCTCGAGCACTATCAGTGGGACACCGTTCTCGACGGCGTCGAGGAGAGTCTCGAAGCGTGGATGCCGGCGTGATGTTCGAATCAGGTGTTGCGTGCGCATCCTGATGGTGTCGGCGTACCCGCCGATCCGAGACGGGATCGCGAGCTACGCAGTGCAGGAAGTCGCGGCGCTGCTCGACGCCGGCCACGATGTCGAGGTCCTCTCGCCGTGGCCGTCGGCGGCCCATCATCACCTCGCGTTGCGCGGTCCACGCGGGCCGCTCGCACTGGCCAAGCGCGTGCATCTCTACGACCGCGTGATCATCCAGTTCCACCCCGACCTCTTCTATCCGTTGCCGCTCGACGAACGCGATCGTCTGCTCGTGACTGCGGGTCTGGTGACCGCGTTCGCCCGGAAGCGCAACGTGGAGATCAGACTCCACGAGATGAACTTCGATTGGGGACGCGAGCCGGGCACCTTCGGCCGGCTGTGGCGCTTCCTGTGGCGGCTCCCGGCCGCGATCACGGTGCACACCGAACACGAACAGCACCTCGTTGCCGACTCCACCGGCCTCCCGCTCGAGCGGGTCGAAGTGCGGGATCACGGTCTCCACTTCGTGCCGCGCGCGACGATCGACCGCAACGAAGCGCGCGCGCGGCTCGGCATCGAAGAGTCGGCGTTCGTCTTCCTCGCGATCGGCTTCGTCCAACCGCACAAGGGGTTCGACCGAGCCGTGCGCGCGTTCGACGGGCTCGCGGATCACGGCTGCCGGCTCGATGTCGTCGGATCCGTGCGCGTCGACGAGCCGGCCTTTGTGCACTATGCAACCGCCCTACGTCGTTCGGTCGAGGCGACGCGCGGCGCGCACATGCACGAGGGCTACGTCAGCGACGAACTGTTCGACGTCTGGCTGATCGCGGCCGACGTGTTGCTCCTGCCGTACCGCTACATCTGGTCGTCCGGTGTCATGCAGCGGGCCGCGTTGTACGGAACCGACGTCATCGCGACGCGCGTCGGCGGTCTCGACGAACAACAACACGCCAACGTGCGCCTCGTCGACGACGACTTCGAGCTCGTGCTGGCCATGCGCGAGGCGGCCAAGGTCCCCGTCCGGCGCGCCGCGGGCGAAGCGTGGCCGGCTTCGGCCGGCAGTGCGCCTGACCGCGCCGCCATCCAAGCCGCCGTGCGCGAACGGGCGGCGCTGCTCGCCGATCCGGGGCGCGAGGTCGCCGCCGGCTTCGACCCGAACGGCCCCGCATCCCTGCAAGGCGTGCCGCTGCTCCGAGTCCCGAAGCCGTCGTCGCGCAGTCCGCTCGCGTTCCTCGTGAAGAAGGTCGTGCGGAAGCTCACGGCGTGGCAGATCGACCCCATCGTCCATCAGCTGAACGCAGTGCATCGCGTGGCCGCGGAAGAACACGCTGCGGCCCGCGGCGGTGACGACGGGCGTGGTTAGGATCTCCTGGTGCCGCTCACACGCCGGTCCCTCGACAGCCTGTCGCGCCGGGCCCGCCGCGTCACGAGTGGTTGGCGGCGCGGTCCCGACGATGAGCAGTTCCTGGACGACACATTCCAGTCGCTGCTCGGCCGGCCCGTCGACCCGGCCGGACGCGCGCACTTCCTCAAGGTTCTCGCGGCCGGTGCGTCGCGCGATGAGATCTTCGCCGCGTTGGAAGCATCCGACGAGTACCAGAACCGGGTCGCGGCGCGTGCGTTCGTGTTGCCCGATCTCCTCAGGTCCGCGCCCGAGCGCTACGAAGTGCTGAGGTCCGACGACGGCTCGTCCGTGCCCGTGTACCGCGCCGACGACGACGCCGCGTTCGACTGGATCGAGCAGCAGATCTTCGACAACGGCTACTACGAGAAGCCGGGGATCTGGAGCTTCCAGATCGATCTCGACAAGCGCGTGATGGCGGAGATGATCGCCGGGCTCGAGCCCCGTTCCGCGGTCGAGGTCGGTTGCTCGAGCGGCGCGGTCCTCCATTGCCTCGCCGAGGCCGCGGTCGACGTGTGCGGCATCGAGATCAGCGAGCTCGCGCGCGATCGCGCGCCCGATACCGTGCGCGACCGCATCGTCCTCGGTGACATCTCCGAGCTCGAGTTCGATCGTGGGTTCGATGTCGCGTTCGGACTCGACGTGTTCGAGCATGTCCACCCGCAGAAGCTGGATGCGTTCATCGCGGCGCTCGTCGCGCTCGTCGAGCCGGGCGGGATCTTGTTCGTCAACGTGCCCGCGTTCGGCGACGATGCCGTCTTCGGCGAGGTGTTCCCGATGTTCCTCGAGGAATGGCGCACCGACGCGGCGAGTGGGCGGGTGTTCCACCACTTGCAGGTGGACGAGCACGGCTACCCGTCGCACGGTCACCTCGTCTGGGCGACCACTGATTGGTGGGTCACTCGCTTCGAGCAAGCGGGCTTGCAGCGCGCTTCCGACATCGAGCAGGCACTGCACGACCAGTACGACTGGTACTTCGCGTCGTGCACACCCGCCCGCCAATCCTTCTACGTCTTCACGAAGGACCGCGCCGCCGAGGATGTGCGTGCGTTGGCGTCACGGGTCGCGGCGCGTGACTCTGAAGTGCTCGCCGACCTCCGGGACGAGCTCGAACGATCGGCTGCGCGGTGACGGCGTGAACCTCTCGAAAGCGGCGCTCCGCGCGCACATGGTCAAGGCCGCGGACGCGATTCCGCCGATCCGCCGGCTGCGCGCTGACCGCGACGCGGCCGCGCGCGAGCGAGACCGGCTCGCCCGTGAGCTGCACGCAGTGCAGGCGGCCGCGCCGGCAGCCGCGCAGACCGCACCGCCGCTCTACGCGCCCGGTCACTTCTACTCGCCGATCCCGGATCTGGACGCCGTCACTGCGGACGCGGCGCGGATCTTCGATCGTCCGGATTCCATCCTCGGCGTCGATCTCCGTCGGGATGCCCAACGCGCCCGCTTCGAGTCGATCGCGACGCGGTGGTCGGAGTTCCCGTATTACGGCGCGGCCGATCCGCAGCTGCGGTACCGACCCGACAACGACTACTTCGGTCACATGGACGGGCTCGTGTTGTTCGGCATGCTCGTCACGATCAAACCGAAGCGGTACGTCGAGATCGGTTCGGGTTGGAGCTCGGCGCTGGTCCTCGACACCCGGCAACGACTTCTCGATCGTGACCTCGAGTGCACGTTCGTCGAGCCGTACCCGGAGCGTCTGCACGGCTTGTTGCGCCCCGAGGACCACGACTCCGTGACGATCATCGAGCGTCCGCTCCAGGACGTCGATCCGGCGCTGTTCGACGTCCTCGATCCGGGTGACGTGCTGTTCATCGACTCGAGTCACGTCAGCAAGGTCGGAAGCGACGTCAACCTGCTGCTGTTCGACGTGCTCCCGCGTGTGCCGGCAGGCGTCTGGGTGCACGTGCACGACATCGGTTATCCGTTCGAATACCCGCGCGAATGGATCTACGAGGGTCGGGCGTGGAACGAGGCGTACCTGCTCCACGCGCTCCTGCTCGAGAACCCGCGTTGGGAGATCGAGTTGTGGAACAACTATCTGAGTGAGAAGGACCACGAGACCGTTGCGCGGCTGCTCCCGGCGCCGGCGACCGCCGACGGTCTCAGTCTGTGGCTGACGCGGCGATGACGAAGCCGCTGATCGCGATCATCGGTCGTGGCGCCGCCGCCGAACCGCTGCGCGAGTTGCTCGCGGACATGTACGCGCGAGCCGAACCCGCTGCGTTCGAGCCTGGGCGCGCCGCACACTTCGGCCGCGGTGTCGTGGTCACGCCGGAGGCGTACCGGGACGCACCCGCCGGGATGCCCGTCGCCGTGTGGGTGGAACACGAGGAAGATCTCGAGTCCCTCGTCGCCGTCGAAGCCGTCAAGGCGATCCTGACGCCGGCGCCGGACATCGCGGCGGCGGCCGGCGCGAAAGGCGTGTTGGTCCCGACGACGATCGACCCGCAACCGGCCGCACGCCCGGTCGCGCCCGCGGTGCGCGCGCACATCCGCCACGCACGGTGGACTTCCCGCACGCGCGATTGCCGTCGTCGACGATGCGGCGGGCGCGTCGTGGTGCGGCGCGCCGCTCGCCGCCGATGCGGTCGACACCGCGTTGGCCTGCGCAGCTGTCGTCGTCGTGCACGGGAACGCGTTGGTCCGGGCCATGGCCTGGGGCGCGCCGATCGTGACCGATACGGCCACCATCGCACCACTGGCCGTCGTTCCCGGCCGCGATGTCGTCGTCGACGACGGTGCCGACGGCGCGGCGGAGCAATTGCTCGACGACGAACCCCGCGCGGCTGCGCTCAGTTGGAACGCGCGCTCGTGCTACGAGACGCACTTCGACCGGCAGCGCGCGGTGCTCGACCTGTGCCGCCGACTCGAGCTGCTGCCGACCGGGCTCGACCGGGTCCCGGCGCTGCTCGACGAGCTGCAGACGCCGCGCGACGCCCCGGCGGTCTCGCGTGTCTACGCCCGCCTCGCTCCGTTCGTCCGGTGAACGGGAGTCGTCGTGCCGCTTCCGCCCGCGCTCTCCGACGCCGCGACGAGCCGGCTCCCCGGTGCCGCCGTGCCCGCACCTGAGCCACCGCCGGTCGCCGACCCCGCGGTGCCGCCGGGTCGGGGCGGCCGTACCCGCGCGACCGCGGGGCGCGTCCTGCGCCGCGTCATGCGGCCCGCGCTCGGCCCGCTGCAGGCGGAGCTCACAACGACACGCGGGCGGGTCGAGGCACTCGAGCAGCAGGTCCACACCCTCGGCGAGCTGCAGGCGCTGTTGTCCCAGCTCGGCGACATCTCGCACCGGCTCAACTCGATGAACGTCAACCAGGAGCTGCTGAAGGGCGAGTTGCGGCAGATGCTGGCGACGCTCGATCGGTTGGGCACCGCCATCGCGCCCGGTGCCGGTCTCGAAGGTGCCGGCGTCCGGTTCGCCGAGTTGCGCGAGCGGGTCTACGGCCTCGAACGCCGGCTGCGCACACTCGTCAGCGCGGCGGCATCCGAGGGCAAACCCGCGACGCGGGAGGTCGGCCCGACCCCGAGCGGTCCGGCAGCGAACGACGCGCCGGCACGCGACGACGTCGCCTCCGATCTCTTCGACTACGCCGGCTTCGAGCAGCGATTCCGTGGCGATCCCGCGGTCATCCTGCAGACGCTCGAAGCGCGCTACCTCGACGTGCTCGCGGCGTCGCCGCCTGTCCTCGACGTCGGTTGCGGTCGCGGTCGAGCTCGTCGCGCTGCTCGGCGCGCGCGGCGTCGACGCCTACGGCATCGACCTGGATCCGAGTCTCGTCGCGGAGGGGCACGCCGCCGGGCTCGACATCCGCCTTGGCGACGTCGTGGCGCATCTCGAAGGACTCGAGCCGGAGTCGCTGGGCGCGATCGTCAGCACCCACGTCGTCGAGCACCTCGAACTCGACGCGTTGCTGCGCTTCATCGAGCTCGCGGTGTCGCGACTGCGCCCGGGCGGGGTGTTCATCGCCGAGACACCGAACCCGGCATCGCTGATCGTGCTCGGCAACTCGTACATCCTCGACCCGACGCATGTGCGTCCATTGCACCCGTCGCTGCTCGCCTTCCTCTGTGAGACGGCGGGCTTCCGCGAGGTCGCGCTGCAGTTCTACGCCCCGGCCGAGGGGTACTGGCTCAGCCCGGTCGACGCACCCGACGCACCGGAATGGGTCGAGCAGGTCAACGCCGCGTTCGAGCAGCTCAACCGGGTGCTCTTCGGGCCGCAGGAGTATGCCGTCGTCGCGACGACGCCTCCGCACCCCGAGGTCCGATGAGGGATTCCACGGTCCTCGACGATCGGGCCGATCAAGCCAACGACGACGGAACGACCGGGAACGCAACCGCGCGTGGCCGCCACCCGTGGCCGGAGGCGCTCGTCATCGCGAGGGACCTCGCGATCGTCGTGGTCGCGACGTTGGTGCCGTTGGTCGTCGTGTTCCGGTTGTGGGACGGTGGACTCGGCAATCCGTTCACGTACTTCGGGGACTCGCACTTCTACGGCGGCGTCGCCCAGAACATCATCCAGACCGGTTGGTACCAGCACACGGACCGGCTCGGGGCGCCGACCGGTCAGCAGATGTACGACTTCCCGCTCGGGGGCGACAACTTCTGGTGGCTCGTCATGCGCGTCATGGCGTTGTTCACGAGCGACTGGGCGCTCCTCGTGAACCTCTTCTATCTGCTCGGCTTCGTCTTGTCTGCGGTCAGCGCCTTCTTCGCGTTGCGCTGGATGGGCGGCCACCGCGTCACGTCGACCGCGGCGGCAGTGCTCTACGCGTTCGCGCCCTACCACTTCATCCGCGGCACGTCGCATCTCGTCTACGCCTCGTATGCGGTGGTGCCGATCGGCGTCGTGCTCGCGGTGCGCGTCGCGCGGCCGCCACCCGTTGTCGGGTATCCGCGGCGCCGCCTCCCGCCGCTGGCTGCCGATCGTCGGCTGGGTGGTCCTCGCCGCGCTCGTCGGCTCGTGCAACTCGTACTACGCGGCCTTCTCCGCGATCCTCGTCGCAACAGCCGCGGTCGCCTCGGCCGTCGCGGGCCGCAGTTGGCGCCCCGTCCTCGCCGGTGCCGTGACCATCCTGCTCATCGGCGCGGTGCTCGGCATGAACCTGTTGCCGTCGATCCTCTACTCGCGCGAGCACGGCAAGAACGACCAAGTCGCACAGCGGCAGGCGCAGGAAGTCGATGTGTACGGGCTGCGCTTCGTTCAAATGCTCACGCCGATCCCGGACCACCGGGTCGCGCCATTGCGGACGCTGTCCGAGGACCTCTTGAAGGGCCCGTACAACTCGGAGGCGTCGATGTTCCTCGGCGTCGTCGCCGGCGTCGGGCTCCTCGGCATGATCGGCTCGCTGCTCGTGCGCGCGGTCCGGCCCCGGCGGGTCGTCCCCGACCGCGACGATGACGAAGACGAAGACGCGGACGACGACGTGCGCCCGTTGCTCGGGGTCATGACGATCGTGGCGATCCTGATCGCGACCATCGGCGGGCTCGCGTGGTTCTTCGCGCTCGCCGGTGCGACCGAACTGCGCGGGTGGAACCGCATCTCGATCGTGATCGCCTTCCTCGCACTCGCGTGGCTCGTGCTGTCGGTCGACCGGTTGCTGGCCGGTCACCTGCGCGATCCGCGTTGGCGGGCGGCGGTCGCCGTCGGTGCGCTCGTCGTCGTGGTCGCGGGAATCGCGGACCAGACGTCGAAGGCGATCGTCCCCGATCGGCGCGCCGTACGCCGCCGAGTTCCACGCCGACCGTCAGTACTTCGGCGCGATCGAATCCCGGCTTCCGCGCGGCGCGCCGTGTTCCAGTTGCCGTACGTGCCGTATCCCGAGAGCGGCCCGTACGTGAACATCATCGACTACGACCCGCTGCGCCCGTACCTCAACACGAAAGACCTCCGTTGGAGCTACGGCGGTATGCGCGGCCGCGCAGTGACTGGCAAGCGGTCACCAGCACGGAGCCGGCCGAGCAGATGGTCGAAGACGCCATCGCGACCGGCTTCTCCGGGATCCTCGTCGACCGGAACGGCTACCAGGACAAGGCGGAGCGCCTCACAGCCGAGCTCGCGCAGATCACCGGCGACGCGGGCTTCGCGAGCGCCGACGATCGGTGGGTCTTCTTCGACCTCGCGGCCCCTACCGCGCGGTACAAGCAGTCGACGACACCCGCCCAGCGGGCGGCGCGCCGCACCGAAGTTCTGGCCGCGCGCCTCTGAACTCGGCCTTCACCGCGTGCGTGGCGGTCGGAGGCCGGGATCGACGACCCGCCGAAGAGCGCCTGGCCGCCGTGGTGGAGTTCGCGGACGACATCACCTTCGCCGCAAGGAAGACGGTGCGCAGCGCGGCGACACCGTTGTCGAGATCGGCTTCCCGCGTCGACAAGAGCACCAGGACGTCGGGCCGTACCTGTTCGATCCGCGCGACATCCGCGGGCGTCAGGTTCGGCAGGCCGAGGATCGCGTTCGACAGCCATCCGTACTCCGCGGCCGCGACGCTGAGCGACTGTGGCCAACGAGCGGGTCCCCAGAGCAGCAGCGGCACACCCGATGCTGCGGGAGCCGGGACGATGTCGTTGAGGTCGCTCGCGGCGAGGTACAGATCGCGTTCGGTCGCGCTGGGGTGCCCGAACACCAGCTCGTAGTGCGGCTTCGGAAGCGCGGCCTGGCCGCGACGGGGCGGACTCTTCGCCGGCGACTGCGCGACGGTGACGAGGTACATCACGACGAGGAAGCCGGCGACGGCCGCCGCACTACGCGCACGCGCATCGATGCGACCGAGCGCAACGATGCCGAGGATCGCGAGACCGACGGTGATCGACGCGACGACGAACCCGAACGAGACTCGTATGTGGAGCGTGGCCAGCACCAGAGGAACGCCGATGACCAGGCCGGCCGGGAGCCATCGCCGCCACCGGAGGTAGCGCCGCAACGTCTGACCGAGTTCGCACACGGTCGACGTCGCGACGAGGACGACCGGTGGCCACAGCAACGAGAAGTAGTAGTGGAACTCGAGCACCCACTGCTCGCGGAAGAACTGGAGATAGACCGAGGCGATCAGCTGCAACGCCAGGACGGCCGCTAGCAACCGTTCCTGCGGGCGGAACTTGTTGTTGCGGCGGAGCGCGAGTGCCGACCACATGAGCCCGACGAGAACCGGGACGAGGAGGTGCGGCGCGTCGAGGATCCAACGCCAATTCGTCGAGTGGTACAGCGCAACCGACTGGGCCGAACGGAGATCCGAGAACGCGCGCCACGTCGGCGACCACAGGTCCGGAGCACCGAACAGCGCACCGGACAACTGGCTGAGGGCGCCGGAGACAACGGCCGCGGCGACGATGACCGCACCGGCTTCGTACAACACGTTCCCGCGTTTCGCCGCGCGACCTCGTACACGGCCCACGCCAGCGGCGCGATCGCGACCAATGACAGCACGACGACGTGCGAATACACCGCGAGCGCGAGGAACACGCCGCCGAGACCGTCCCACACGATGCGACGGCGGCGCCCGGTAGCCGGCATGACGAGGCAGCAGTAGCCCGCGATCAAGTAGGAGATCGCCGAGCTCATCGGATAGTCGGTGCTCCACGCCTGCACGACGATCGGGCTCGCGATGATCGCGACGACGGCCACCGCGCCGGCGGGCCGTCCGTGCAGGCGCGCGAAGAGGAGATACGCGGGAACGATCGCAATCAACACGAGGACGTAGCGCCAGGCGTAGTAGCCGCCGAGATCGCCGAACGCCGCGTTCGTGAGACGACCGGGAACCGTGAAGCCGGCGCGAGTGAGCTGGCGGTCACCGACGCCGAACCGCTCGGCGAGGTCTCGGCCGTGCTCGATCACCGCGGTGTGCAAGAACGGGTCGACCATGTCCGGCTGCCCGAAGAGTCGGGCCCGCAACGGGAAGAACAGGAGGATCGGCGCGGTGAGGAGCAGCACGCCGCTGACGACGCGGTCCCGGTGCGCGACCGACGCAGACGGTTCGGTGTCGGTCGGCGTGGGTCCTGGCTCGGCTGAGACGACCATCCGGCCCACCATCCGTCGGGTGTTGCCGAGCACGGTCGCGTCAGCGGCGGGCGGCCACGTAGTGCTGTGCGCCGGCCGGGAGCCAGCCGATGCGCCGCTCCAGACCGGGAACCCAACGCTTGTCGTACGGCGAGAAGATGACGAAGCGGGCCTCGACCGGCTCCAGCCCGGCACCGCGCAGGAAGCGCTGTACCGTGCGCCGGTTCAACAGGACCACGCCTTCGTCGAACTCGCAGTTCCGCACGACGCGTTGCGTCAAGGGGTTGTAAGGGTTGTGTTCGAAGATGACCGCGAGCCCGCCGGGTCGCACGACGCGCTGCAGTTCGGCTGCGAACTGCGGGCGGTGTTGGACGTCGACGTGATGCATCACGCAGATGGCGAACGCGAGGTCGACGCTTGCGTCTTCGTAGGGGAGTCGCTTGCCGTCGTAGGCCCGATACGTGACGGTCGGGTTCGCCACGGCTGCGCGCTCGATCGCTTCCGCGGCGGGGTCGACTCCGTGCAATGCACCCACGTGCGGGGCCAGCAACGCGTCAGTGGCGCCGACGCCGCATCCGACGTCGAGCATCGTCAGTGTCGCCGGGTCGCCGAGCCGGCGCCGGGCGAGATCGACGAGCTCTTCGACCTTGCGCCGCGTGAAGTACTCGTGTTCTTGCCCGCAGAAGTCGATCGCGCGCGCCATGTCGGCGTTGTAAGAGTCGGCGAACTTGTCGAACTCGTTCGCGTTGTTCATCGGGCCCGCTCCGGCGCGCGCACGTCCGGCGGGGTCACGCGGTCCCCGTCGCTGGGTGGCGTCTTGTCGTCCCAGAGGTCGCGCACGAGGTAGAGCGGTCGTTGCTTGACCTCTTCGTGGATGCGGGCGATGTACTCGCCCATCACGCCGAGCACCGTCAGCTGCACGCCGCTGAGGAAGGTGACGCCGACGACGATCGACGCCCAGCCGGGGACCGCGTCGACGCCGGCGATCCGGAGCACCAACGCGACGATGCCGGTGACGAACGACGCGATGGAGACGATGAAGCCGAGGTTGAGCGCGAGCCGGAGCGGCACGGTCGAGAACGACGACGAGCCCGTCAGTGGCGAGCTTCAGCAGCTTGCGGTACGGATACTTCGTCACGCCCGCGTGACGTGCGTCGCGCTGGTAGTGGACGCCGGTCTGGTCGTAGCCGACCCACGCGAACATGCCGCGCAGGTAGCGACGGTGCTCGGGCATCGAGCGCACCGCGTCGAGCGCGCGCCGGTCGACGAGGCGGAAATCGCCGGTGTCGACCGGGATCGGTACCTCGCTGAGGCGGGACATGAACCGGTAGAAGCGGCCGGTGATCGCGAGCCGGGTCCGGGACTCGCCCGCGCGGTCGTCGCGCACCGCGTAGACCACGTCGAAACCCTCGCGCCACTTCTTCGCGAGCTCCAGCGCGACTTCGGGCGGGTCCTGGAGGTCGGCGTCCATCACGATCACCGCGTTGCCACGTGCGTGATCGAGGCCCGCGGAGATCGCGATCTGGTGGCCGAAGTTGCGCGAGAGACGAACGACGGTGAATCGATCGTCGCGCTCGTGGAGCCCGCGCATGATCTCGGCGGAGCCGTCGGTGGAACCGTCGTCGACGAGGATCACTTCACAGCTGCCGTCGAGCGCGTCCATCACCGGCGTGATGCGCTGATACAGCGCTTCGAGCGTCTCGCACTCGTTGAGAACCGGGATGACGATCGAATATTCGGGCGTCACGGGCAAGCGGCCAGGATAACCCGGGACCCGAAAAAGCTGCGGTCTCGGAAGGGTCGTTCGCGCTTCGGATCGCCGCCGGAACCGCCCGTTCGCCGCGCCCGGAGCTTCCGTTCGCCGCGCCCGGAGCTTCCGTTCGCCGCGCCCGGAGCTTCCGTTCGCCGCGCCCGGAGCTTCCGTTAGCGTGGCGCGGTGGGCCTCGTTGCAGCACTCCTCGTCTTCGGCCTCGTCTGCGCGGTCGCGGCGTGGTTCGTCTCGCGTGAGGCCGCGCGCCTCTCGGTGGAACCGCCCCCGCCGGTCTTCGACATCGACGAGGCCTACGACTGGGTCGTGGCGCGGGTCCCCGATGACGTCGCGGCAACGCTCACTCCGAGCGACGTGCGCCGGATCCTCGATCTGCAGCTGGAGTTCTTCCGCCGCAAAGGGGTCACCGGCAACGGCTCGAGCTCGAACCCGCCCGGCGACGTGGTGGTCGGTGCGACCGAGACCGTCGAGTACATCCTCGGCCGAGCTGCGGCGTCCGGCGAGGAGTACCTGCCCGAGCAGGTCCATGCCGTCGTGCAGACCCAACTCGCGTACCTGCGCGAGATCGGCGCCATCGGCGGCGCGGCGGGCGGCGCCGATCCCGACGAAACCGGCCCCGAGGTGGCGTGAGGATCTGGTACAAAATTGGATACCGGAGAAAGGAGGTGGTCCAGAAGATGCACGATAGATCTGGGACCCCGGAGGTGCGCGGCCGCTAGGCCACGCGAACGTTGCCGCCCCCAAGACCTCCGAGTCGCGTGGGCGTCGACTGGACCGCCTCAGCGGAATCCCAACCGCTGCACCGATGCCGTCGTGCCGGGATTTGGTCCCTCCGGCAACAGGCGCCGGCATGTATCCGATTGAAGAACACGAACTGCGAGACGGATCGAGGAGCGTCAACCGACGCTCCTCGATCCGCGTCCGGCCGCCCTACGCTGCCGATCGATGGATGCCCGTGACGTGTTCACCAACATCTACGAGACCGACGAGTGGAAGGGCGGCTCCGGCGAAGGCTCCACGGTCGCGGCGACCGCGCCGTACCGTCGGATCCTCGAGCACGTGCTCGCCTCGCGCGATGTGCGCAGCGTCACCGATGTCGGCTGCGGCGACTGGCAGTTCTCCGGGCTCGTGAACTGGCAGGGCACGCAGTACGTCGGTCTCGACGTCGTGCCCGAGCTGATCGAACGAAACGCCCGCCTCGCGCCGGCCGGTTCCCGTTTCCTGTGCGCAGACGCTCGCACCACCGAAGTGCCGCGTGCGGATCTCCTCGTGATGAAGGACGTGTTGCAGCACTGGCCGGTCGCCGACATCAAGCGCTTCGTCGACGGGAACCGCAGCCGTTTCCGCTACTTGCTGCTCACGAACGATGTGACGAGCGTGCATTGCCCGCCCGACCTCTTGAACAGCGAATGCGCGCTCGGCGCCTGGCGGACCATCGATCTCGAGCGGGCGCCGTTCGGCTACCGCGCCGCGTGGCGCCACGACTTCGACATCCGCGGCGAATGGACGAAGCGCATCACGCTCCTCGTGTCGCCGCGGCACCGTCCGGCGACCTGGCGCCGGCACTCCGCGTTGCGGCGACTGCGCGCACTCGACGGCTGAGCGCCGGTCAGGACCGCGCAGGCGTCGGACGCGCCGCGACGAGCAGTGAGGTACCGATCGGGGCGGGCACGCGCGCTTCGACGCGGCACACCGTCGCGAACGCGCGATCCGCGAGCGACGACGTCTGGTCGGCGGGCGCCGGATACGGCCGTCGCCGCCAACGCGAGTACCACGCAGTCACCGGGACGAACGCCATGCCGAAGGCCCGCAGGTGTGTGACCGAGAACCGGGGCACGAGCGCCGCGGTGAGGGTGCGGCGGGTGTAGCGGCGGTAGTGGCCGAGCTTCTCGTCGTGCAGGCCGAACAAGGCGGGCAGCGCGGGGACGGAGAGCACGACGCACCCTTCGGGACGGACCAGCGCGTCGAGTCGCTCGATCGCCGCCCGTTCGTCGGCGACGTGTTCGAGGACGTCGTGCATCACGACGACGTCGGCGCCGGGGCCGATCGGCGCGTCGAACATGTCACCGAGGTGCACCACCACCCCCGGCGGCGCAGCCGCGCGGTGCCGACGCGCAGGCGTCCGCGTCCGGTTCGCACGCTTCGACGGCGAAGCCGGCCTCGTGCGCGAGGCGGTTGAACAACCCCGCGCCGCACCCGATGTTCACCAGCCGCCGGGGCGAAGCCGAGGTCCCGATGGACAGTTCTGCCAGCCACCGCAGCGTGATGTCGTACTTGGCGCGCGCGTAGTGATCACTCTCACGGAACGCGTGGTCGCGCGCGGTGTACCGCGCGTCAGACACGGGCGGTCGATCTCGGGCGTGGCTGCACCGACGCCTCGAACTCGGGGATACCGGCGGCCTCGGCGACGATGTAGCGCGGGCGCTGCTTGACCTCTTCGTAGATCCGGCCCGCGTACTGGCCCAGGATGCCGATGCAGATCAGTTGCACGCCACCGATGAGCAGCAGCAGCACGACGATCGTCGGGTTCCCGACCGGGAAGTCGACGCCCAGGATCTTGGCGATCGCGTACGAGATACCCGTGAGGAACGCGACCGCGGCCGCGACGAAACCGAACACGGTACTGAGGTTCAGCAACGCGCTCGAGAACGCGACGAGGCCGTTGATCCCGATCCGCAGTGAGCCGGTGAAGCGGTTGTAGTTCCCCTCGCCCGCGTGGCGCGGCGGGCGGTCGAACTCCACCGCGGTCTGCTCGAAGCCGACGAGCGCGACGAGCCCGCGCAGGAAGCCGTGGGTCTCCTTGAAGCGGTCGAGCTGGTCGACGACGCGCCGGTCCAGCAATCGGAAGTCGCCGGTGTCGCGCGGGATCGGGACCTCTGCGAAGCGGTTGATCAGCGCGTAGCCGATCTTGGCGACGACGCGCTTGACGAACGTCTCGCCGGTACGCGTGCGTCGTTGTGCGTAGACGACGTCGTAGCCGTCCCGCCATTTCGCGAGCATCTCGACGAGCAGTTCGGGCGGGTCTTGGAGATCGACATCCATCACCACGACCGCGTCGCCGGTCGCCACTTCGATGCCGGCCAGGGTCGCAGTGGGTTGGCCGAAGCGCCGTGAGAACCGGAGCATCTTGACGTTCGGGTCCTTGGCCCGGCAGGCGCGGATGATCGCTTCCGTGCCGTCGGTGGACGGGTCGACGGCGAAGACGATCTCGTAGCTGCGCACGTGCTCATGGAGGATCGGCGCGAGACGGCGCAGGAATGCCTCGATGTTGCCGGCTTCGTTGAAGACCGGGACGACGACGCTCAACTCGGGGTTGCTCATCGCGAAGCTCCGATGCTGCCGCGCGGCACGTGCACGAGGCGGTAGGTGTCGTTGAGACGCTCGGCGCGTGCGCCCGTCGCGAGCGGCTGGTCGTTCCGCTCGATGTACCAGTCACTGATCGGCGGGCTCTGCTCGTAGTACGTGTCGGCCTGCAGGCTGACCTCCTTGTCGCGCAAGAAGTAGGCGAGCCACATCGACTCCCAATAGGGATCAGTGTCGAGGTGCAGATCGCGGTGGCCGGCGAGCATCGGGTTCGTGCTCAGGTCGACGTCGTCCGCCGTGACGCTGAGGTAGGAGTCCTTGGCCGCGCCGATCGGAAAGCCCTCGCCGGGCGCGAACACGAGCACCGCGAGCAACCCGTATCCGACCACGCCCGCGTAGCCGACGCGGCGCCAGTGCTCGCGCCGGTTCGGACTCGTGAACGCCGCGAGCAAGAAGAGCCCGATGACGAACGAAACGAGGACCGGGATGAAGAACGTGATCCACTTCCACTGCTGGTACGTCACGCCGCCGACGACGATGTACACGATCACGTAGGAGGTGAGGATCGTCGCGATCCCGGCACCCGCGTACGCGACGCTCGCGCCGTACCCGCGCCGCCAGAGCATGACGGCGATACCGGCGATCGCGACGAGCAGCGCGAGCGAGAGCGCAACCGGCAGCCATCCGTTTGGTTCGCCGACCGTCGTCTCGAAGCCCAGCATCTCACTCGGGAAGACGAACGGCAGCGGGTAGCCGGCCTGGATGCTCTCGAAGTTCCGCGTCGTTTGCACCGCATCGACGAACAAACCCGGCACCAGCGCGATCGCGATTGCGAAGCCGGCGGCGAGCAGGGCAAACGTCGTGAGCGCGCGCCGGACCAGCCCGCGCCACGACGTGATCGTCATGCATGCCACGGGCACGAGCGCGATCGTGCCCAGGATCGCCATGTGCGGATACACCGCGAAGCCGGCCGCGAGGAGGATGCCGACGACGACGCCGCCACCGATGCGCTGGCGGCGCGCCGCGCGTGGTTCGCCGTCGCGCCGGGCACTCCACACCAGCACCGCGAGGATCGTCGTCACGATCGTCATGCCCAGCATCTGCGCGAACAGGTACTGCGCGACCACGTGCACGGAGTAGATGACCGAGAACCCGAGGACCGCCGCCAACGCGGCGGCGACGATCGGGAGACGAGGCAGGATCAGTCGCAGCAGGGTGGCGGTCGCGTACGCACCGAGGACGAGCGCGACGAACATCGCCGGCTCCATCACGCGCCACACGTCCTGGCCGGTCACTGACGCCCCCGCCGCGAGCGTCGCGGTGGCACCGGTCGGGAACTCGGTCGTGCGCGCGCCGAGGTCGTAGTTGGCGATGTGGCCGCGGCCGCCCGGGCCCGTGTCGAGCAGCTGCTGGCTGACGTTCGCGTAGTCGGCGGCGTCCGCGTTGCGCACGGACACGACGGTGAACTGGTCGCGTTCGAAGAGCTGCCCTTGCGTCGCGAAGGTCGTGACACCGATCCCGGCGCAGCACAGCGCGAAAAGGGCGACGCAACCGCGCGTGCGCGGATCGGCGCGGAGGGCGCGACGCGGTCGGGAGTACGGAGGAGCCAGACGGCGCGCGCGATCGCGACGACCACCGCACCGGCGAGCGCGATCCGCGCGAGCGGCTTGGTGGCACCGAACGGGACGGCCCAGTACCAGGACGCGAGCACGATGACGGCGATGCCGAGGATCGGCGCGGCGACGACTCGACCGGCTTCGATGTCGAGCCGCTGGAGCGCGAGCTTGACCGGCAGACCGACGAGCGCGAGGAACCCGAGCAGCGCCCCCGAGAGCGCGCAGTACGCCAGGAACGTGCCGGCGTTGAAACTCACGGATCGAGCCGAACCCGATTGGCGGCGTACGCGGCGTCGATGATCGCCATCGTCGCGATCGCGTCGTCGATCGACGCACCGCGGCGGGGCGTCCGGCGATCGCGTTGATCACATCGGCGAGCTCGTCGCGCCACGACGTGTCAGAGTCCGTGAACTCCCAGGACCGTTCGGTGGGCGGGCCCATCTCGGGCTGCATCTCGAAGAGGGTGAGTCGCTCGGTCCCGTAGCTGCCGCCCAATCCGGTCACCTCGAGCTTCGCCCGGGTCAGCGTCGCTTCGAACGAGAACAAGTTCTTCCACTCGGTCCACGACGCGTGCAGCCACGCGAAGCCGCCGGTGCGGACGCGCAGGGCGACGAACGCGTTGTCCTCGACCGCCATGTCCCAGAACGCGGTGTCGCACTCGGCGAACGCGAGGTCGACGTCTCCGAAGCACGCGCGCACGAGGTCGATGAGGTGGCTGCCCTGGTCGATCAGCTCGCCACCGCCGCTGCGGGCGCGGTCCGGCGCGCCACTCGCGTTCGTAGCCGAGGCGGCCGCCGTGGCCGTAGCGGGCGCGGAGGTGCAAGAGCGGCCCGTACCGACCGCCGGCGATGAGCGCGCGCGCCTTCAGCAGCGCGGGGTGGAAGCGGTGGTTGTAGCCGACGCGCACGCACACGCCGGCCGCGGCCGCTGCTTCGCGCAGCCCGAGCAGCGACTCGAGACGATCGGCGCCGGGTTTCTCGACGAGCACGTGCTTGCCGGCGGCGACGGCGCCGTGCGCGAGGAGCGCGAGCGCGTCGTGGGTCGTCGCGACGAGCACCAGGTCGACGTCGGCCGCCGTGAAGAGCTCGGCGGCGGTCGCGGTGACGCGGATGGGCGCGGATCCGCCGGCTCGCGCCGCAAGGTCGTGCGCGCGTTGCGGATCGACGTCGTGGCAGGCGACGAGGGTCGCCCCGGGTGGCAGGTGCGCCAGCCGCTTCCGCCCGATCAGGCCGCAGCCGACGATGCCGATGCCGGTCGACGCGCTCACGACCCACCCGCGCCGCGGCTCGCATACAGGTCGTCGTCGATGCGCCGTAGCCGGAACCGATCGTCGGCGACGTGCGCGGCCTCGAGCGGGCGCAGGCTCGCGACCGATTCCCAGCGGGCGCTCACGCAGCGGCCGGTCAGCCACGCGGATTCTTCGCCCGCGAGATAGAGGACGAGCTCGCGCAAAGGTTCGAGGTCTTCCGTCGTCGCCGCGCCGGCGGCGGTGAAGAGCGCGGCGCCGGCGCGCTCGGGCCCGGCTGCTCGCACCGAGTCCATGAATGCCGTGGCGATCGGGCCGGGCGCGAGCGCGTTCGCCGTCAGCCCGGGCGGAAGCTCGCGGCGCAACCGTTTCGGTCAGCGCGACCACCGCCGCTTTCGACGCGACGTACGCACTCACGTTCGGCAGTGGCCGGGGTCCGCCGATCCCCGCGCCCGACAGGGTCACGATGCGGCCGTAGCCGCGCGCCCGCATGGCCGGCAGCACGGCGCGCATCACTGCTGCGGTGCCCGCGACGTTGACGGCGAGGACGTCGGCCCACTCGGACGCATCGCTGGCATCGATCGGGCCGAGCGGGCCGAGGACGCCCGCGTTCGCGACCGCGATGTCGACCGCGCCGAACCGATCGAGCGCGTCGCGTACGAGCGCGCCGACTGCGGCCGCATCTCGCACGTCACACGGCCGGACCAGGAACTGGGTGCCGGCGGCAGTGAGATCGGCGGCGAGGCGGGACAGGTCGGCTTCGGTGCGCGCGCGGCACGCGACGACGCGAGCACCGGCGGCCGCGAGCCAGGTCGCGATGTGGCGTCCGATCCCGCGCCCCGCGCCCGTGACGAGCGCGACCCGACCGTCCATGGCCGGCACGATCGTTCAGGGCCGCGCGCCGGGTGCGGCCGCGGGCTCGTCGCGCTCGGGTCCGGCCGGGTCGTGGTCGACGAGCAGCCATTCATTCGCGAGCAGATAGTCGACGGTGCGTTCGATCGCTTCCCGGATCGAGAAGCGGGGCGCCCATCCGTGCGCGGCGCATGCGCTGCGCGTCCAGGTAGATGAACGGGCTGTCGCCGACCCAACCGCGGTCGCCGCCGTCGAAGTGCAGCGTGGGTGTCACGCCCATGCGTTCGGTGATCCACGCGATCGAATCGGTCACCCGGCAGTGGTCGTCGACCCCGAGGTTCAGGATCTCGTGGCGCGGATCGGCGTCGAGCCGGGCGAGGATCGCGGCAACGCAGTCGCTGACTTCGAGATAGGACTTCTGCTGGTTCCCGTCGCCGAGCACGCGCAGCGAGTGCGGGTCGCGCCGCAATCGGCTCACGAAGTCGATCACGTGGCCGTGCGTGTACCGGGGTCCGAGGATCGACACGAACCGGAACACCGTGACCGAGGCGTGGCCGGCCTCGGCGTACGCGCCGAGATAGCCCTCGGCCGCGAGCTTCGAAGCGCCGTACAGCGATGTCTGCACCGGGAACGGTGCGTCCTCGGGCGTCGGGATGCACGTGGTGTCGCCGTAGATCGAGCCGGTCGACGCGAAGAGGATGCGGCGCGTGCCCGTGGCGCGCATCGTCTCGAGCACGTGCAACGTCGCGATCGTGTTCTGCTCGAGGTCGCGGCGCGGGTCGTCCCACCCGAAGCGGACGTCGGCATTGGCGGCGAGGTGGACCACGGCATCGGCACCGGCGAACGATTCGCGCAACCGGCCGGCGTCGCGAACGAGGTCGAGGCGATGCAAGCGGAACGACCGGTGTGCGAGCGCGGACTCGAGGAACTCGGTGCGCCCGGTGCTCAGATTGTCGATGCCCGTCACGATGTGACCGGCGCGGAGCAGCGCGTCGCAGAGGTTCGACCCGATGAAGCCCGCCGCACCGGTGACGACGACCCTCATCGCCCGCTCCCTTCGTGCTCGTCCGTGACCCAGCCGGCGCCGAGCCGCCGGCATCAGCCGCGTCGGTCGCCGGCACGACTCGTATCGGCCGCGACCGGCCGAAATGTAGGAGTCGACCCCCGCCCGTCGGCGCCGGCGGGAACCCTCCGGCCCGGCCCCGGCCCGCCGATGAGAGCCGGCGTCGTCGAGCGAGAGCACCAACGCGATCGTGGCCAACTACAACAAACGCTGGGAGCAGGTCGTCTGGTCGACGGCGCGGCGGTCGTGCGCCCGCTCGCGGTTCCTCGCCCGCGGCCTCGAGATCGCCGGGAACGTCGCCGCGTACGCGACCTGGCAGCAGGCCCGCGGCCTCGACGCGATGCCCAGCTTCTCGACGCGCGAAGCGCTCTGGGGATCGACGGCCCGCGCCGTGGCATCCGGCCCCGTCACCGTGCTCGAGTTCGGTGTCGCCGACGGCAGCGCGACCCGGTTCCTTCTCGACGCGTTCCCGAACCCGGAACTGGCCTGGCACGGCTTCGACGGGTTCACCGGCCTCCCGCAGCCATGGATGCGGGGCGGCATCGTTCACGCCGACGAGGGTGCGTTCGACGCGGGTCGGGAAACCTCCGGAGATCGATGACCCACGCGTCACGTGGCACATCGGTCTGGTCGAGGCGTCACTTCCCGGCGTCGACATCGACGGCCGTGATCGACTCTTCTGTGTCTTCGATCTCGATCTCTACGATCCGACTGCGTTCGCGCTGGCGTGGCTCGCGCCCGAAATTGAAGCCGGGCGATCTCCTGTACTTCGACGAGGCGTACGACCCGTGGCACGAACGGCGGGCACTCGACGAGTTCATGGCCGCTGGTCACCGCGTACGAGCGCTGGGAACGACCGGCATCGCGCTGATGCTCGAGTACCGAGGCGCTTGCTAGGGGCTCAGCCCGCCGTCGGGCGACGCATCGTATGCTGCGCCGATTCGCTCGGCGTTGGGGGTGCGATTGGGAGCGAACGTCCGCCGTTGCCTGCTCCTACCGTTCGCACTGTTCGTCTTGTTCGTGATCATGAGCGGTCCGGCGGGGGCGCAGGAATCGCCCCCGACGACCACGAACACGAGCACGACGCCGCCCGCGGCCGCGCAACAGATCGTCGGCCGGCTCGTGAGCGGTACCAAGCCGGTCGAGGGTGTGCACCTGACCGCGAAGGCGGTCTCGGTGCCCGCCGGCCCCGACTTCGAGGGCGAGGCGACGTCCGATGCCGACGGCAACTGGGCGATCCCCGTGCCCGGGCCCGGCATCTATCGCGTCGCGATCGACCGCACCACCATTCCCGACGGATTCGCGCTCGAGAACCCTGACCGCTACCAACTGCCCCGCTTCCAGATGTTCCCCGGCGCGACGGTGCGCAACGCGGTGTTCGCGTTCCAGAGCAACGAAGGCGGCGGTATCGCGGTGCCGTCGCGCTGGGAGCGCATCGTCCGGCTGCTCGTGAGCGGCATCCGGTTCGGTCTCATCATCGGTGTGTGCTCGGTCGGTCTGTCGCTGATCTACGGCACGACCGGCCTCGTGAACTTCGCGCACGGCGAGCTGGTGACGCTGGGCGCGCTCCTGGCGTGGTTCTTCAATTCGTCGGTCAGCGGCCCGACGCTGACGCTCGTGCTCGCGTCGATCATCGCCCTCGTGCTGAGCGGCGGGTTCGGCGCCGGGCTCGAGCTCGTGCTGTGGCGGCCGATGGTGCGCCGGCGCAGCGGGCTGATCGCGCGCATGCTGGTGTCGATCGGCCTCGCGCTGTTCCTGCGGTACACGTACCAGATCCTCTTCGGTGCCGGGACGCAGTCCTACCGGCAGTACGCGACGCAGGAGGGCATCGACTTCGGCCCGCTCAACCTGCCGGCCAAGTCGTACTTCGTGATGCTGATCGCGCTCGCCGCGTTGCTCGCCGTCGGCTTCGGCTTGCAACGGACGCGGCTCGGAACCGCGATCCGTGCGGTCGCCGACGAGCGCGATCTCGCGGCGTCGTCCGGGATCGACGTGCGTCGCGTGATCCTCGCGGTCTGGGTCGCGGGCGCGGGCCTGGCCGCGCTCGGCGGCATCCTGCTCGGTGTGTCCCAGGGGGTGCAGTGGAACATGGGGTTCCGGTTGCTGCTCACGATGTTCGCCGCGGTCGTGCTGGGAGGACTCGGCAGCGCGTTCGGCGCGATGGCGGGCGGCCTCGTCGTCGGCCTCGCGTCCGAGGTCAGTACGTACTGGATCAGCCCCGACTTCAAATTCGCGATCGCGCTGGTGATCCTGATCCTCGTGCTGATGGTTCGCCCGCAGGGGATCTTCGGTATACGCGAGCGGGTCGGGTAGGCGCGCATGGACTGGATGCGAATCTTCGAGGACGGGTTCCGGAGCAGCATCGGTCTGGTCGCGGCCGTGTTCGCGCTCACGGCCGTCGGCCTCAACCTGCAGTTCGGCTACACCGGACTCGCGAACTACGGGCAGGCCGGGTTCCTGCTCGTCGGCGCGTACGGCTCGGCCATCGCGGTCGACAAGTGGGACCTGCCGCTCGGCGTCGGGTTCCTGATCGGTGTCGCGGCGGCGGTCGTCCTCGGTCTCCTGCTCGGTATCCCGACGCTGCGGCTGCGCGCCGACTACCTCGCGATCGTCACGATCTCGGCCGCCGAGATATTGCGCATCGCCGCGAACTCGCGCGCGGCCCAGGACCTCACCGGTGGACCCCAGGGGCTCGGCGGCTTCGCCGGTGCGTTCTACGACCTGAACCCGTTCAACGGTCGCGTCACGCTGTTCGGCTCGGTGTCGTACACCGGCGCGCGACCTCTGGGTCATCGTCGTCACGTGGGGCTTGGTCGCGCTGTTCAGCGTCGGGACATACCTCGCGATCCACAGCCCGTGGGGCCGCGTCGTGAAAGCGATCCGCGAGGACGAGGATGCCGCCCGCTCGCTCGGCAAGAACGTGTATGCCTACAAGATGCAGAGCCTGATCATCGGCGGTGTCATCGGCGGCATCGCCGGCATCATGCTCGCGATCGATCGCCAGTTCGTCGAGCCGAAGAACTTCGAGTCGTCGCTCACGTTCCTCGCGTACGCCGCGCTCATCCTCGGCGGTCTCGCGCGCATCTTCGGCCCGATCCTCGGCTCGATCATCCTGTGGTTCACGATCAGCGCCAGCGAAACCTTCGTGCGGCAGGCGATCGACCACGGATTCCTCGGCCTCGACAACATCTTCGAGCCGAAGGACGTCGGACCGTTGCGCTTCGCCCTGGTCGGGCTGCTGATCATGCTGCTCGTGATCTTCCGGCCGCAGGGCATCCTCGGATCACGCGAGGAAGTGATGCTCGGTGAGTAGCCCGACGACGATCGCGCACGAGCCGGGTGTCGCGAAGCCCGACCCGATCCTCGTGGCGACGGGCGTGCGCCGGACGTTCGGCGGGCTGCTCGCCGTCGACGTCGACCACCTCGAGGTCCAGCGCAACACGATCACCGCGCTGATCGGTCCGAACGGTGCCGGCAAGACCACGTTGTTCAACCTGCTCACCGGCTTCGACAACCCGGACGGCGGTACTTGGGAGTTCGACGGGGTCGAGCTCGCGGGCCAGCGCGCGTATCGCATCGCCCGCGCGGGCATGGTCCGAACGTTCCAGCTGACGAAGGCGTTGTCACGGCTCACCGTGCTCGACAACATGCTCCTCGCCGCGCCGGACCAGCGCGGCGAGCACATCCTCTCCGCGCTGGGCCGGCGGTGGCGCAACCAGGAGCGTGCGAACGAGCAACACGCGCTCGATCTGCTCACTCGCTATCAGCTCCACGACAAGCGCAACGACCACGCGGGCACGCTCTCGGGCGGTCAGCGCAAGCTGCTCGAGATGGCGCGCGCGCTCATGGTCGACCCGAAGCTGGTCATGCTCGACGAACCGATGGCCGGGGTGAACCCCGCGCTCGTGCAGTCGCTGCTCGATCACATCCGCGAGCTGCGGGACGAAGGGCGGACGGTCGTGTTCGTCGAGCACGACATGGACGTCGTGATGAACATCAGCGACTGGGTCGTGTGCATGGCGCAAGGGCAGGTGATCGCCGAGGCGCCCCCCGCCGCGATCGTGACCGACGAATCGGTGATCGACGCGTACCTCGGCATGCATCACGGCGAGCGCCCGGGTGCGACGCGCGGCGGTGCGTCGTGAGCCTCTTCGAAGCCCGGGAGGTCGTCGCCGGCTACATCCCCGGTGTCGACATCCTGCACGGCAGCAACCTCGTCGTCGATGACGGTGAGCTCGTCGGCATCATCGGGCCGAACGGCGCCGGGAAGTCCACGCTGCTCAAGGCGATGTTCGGTCTGGTACCGGTGCGCTCCGGCTCGCGTGCTGCTCCGCGGCGAGGACATCACCGCGCCGCGGGCGAACGATCTCGTCGAGCGCGGCGTCGGCTACGTGCCGCAGGTCCGGAACGTGTTCGCGACGATGACGGTCGACGACAACCTCCGCATGGGCGCGTACCTGCGGCCCGAGGAGTTCCGCGACCGGCGGGATCGGGTGATCGCGCTGCTGCCACGCCTCGGCGAGCGCATCGAACAGCGCGCGGGATCGCTGTCGGGCGGTGAACGCCAGATGCTCGCGATGGCCCGCGCGCTCATGATGGAGCTCTCGGTGCTGCTGCTCGACGAGCCGTCGGCCGGCCTCTCACCGATGATGCAGGACGACGTGTTCGACCGCATCGCGAACATCAACCGCACCGGCGTGTCGGTGCTGATGGTCGAGCAGAACGCTCGCCGCTGCCTCGAGATCGCCGACCGCGGCTACGTGCTCGACCAGGGCCGGAACGCCTACGAGGGCTCGGGCCGCGACCTGCTCGCGGATCCGAAGGTCATCGAGCTCTACCTCGGCACCCTCGCCCAGGTCGACTGACGGCGAGAACACGAGCCCCGGGCCGAAGCCCGGGGCTCGCTGCCTGTCTTGCCTTGCTCGCGGGTTGCCTTGCCTTTCGACTCAGCTGTTCTCGTTGATGCTGATCTGCGGCACGCCCTGGATGTTCGAGTTCGTCGCCGTCCGCGTTGTACTGCCAGACGTCGTACACACCCGACGTCGGTTCACCGACCTTCGAGAGGTCGACCGAACCCGACGCACCGTCGTAGTCGATGTCGGTGCCGGCCTTCAGCAGCGCGAGGCAGTCGGCGTAGGTCTGGCACTTGGTGCCGCCCTGGCTGACCTCGAGCATCTTGTCCTTGATCTTCGCGGGGTCGTCCGATCCGGCCGCCTGTGCGCTCAGCGCGAGCAACATCGTGCAGTCGTAGTAGTACGACGAGAAGATCGTGTCATTGCCCGTCGCCGCGTACTTGGCGATGAACGGGTGCGTGACACCCGCCGGCGCCGCGGCCGGCGCGGTGCCCTTGATGCCGGCGATGACACCCGGGTTCGACGCGTCGACCGACGTGCCGAACTTCGAGCTCTGCATGCCGTCGGCGGTGTAGATCTGGATCTTGTCCGGACCCACGTTCTGGGCGATCATCTCCTTCACGATCTTGGCGCCGTCGTCGTTGAAACCGATGATGATCACCGAGTCGGGACCCTTGGCGACGACCTTGCTCACGTCAGAGTTGAAGTCCGACGCAGCGGGGTCGTAGGCCGAGTTGATGACGACATCCGCACCACCGTCGGTGAGCGCCGTCTCCAACGAGTCCGCGAAGCCGGTGCCGTAGGAGTCGTTCCGGGCGAGGATCGCGGGCTTCGTCTTGTTGTCACTCAAGACGAGCTGCGCGAGCGCCGGGCCCTGGAACTTGTCCGGCGGAGCGGTACGGAAGTAGTACCCGTCGTCCTTGGCCGCGCTCAGCGCGGCCGACGTGTTGGAACCCGAGCACGTCGTGACGCCTGCGCTCGCGACCTTGTCGACGATGCCTTCCATCGTGCCCGACGACGCCGGGCCGACGATCACGTCCGCCTTGTCGGAGTTCAACAACGTGTCGAGTCCCTGGGCGGCGACGTCCGGCGAGGTGCCGTCGTCGGCGTCCTTCAGGACGACCGGCTTGCCGTTCACGCCGCCGGCCGCGTTGATCTCGTCGATCGCCATCGTGACGGGCACGTGCAACGCGTCGAAGATGACGGCGAGGTCGCCGGATTGCGGCATCAGCGCGCCGACCGTGAGCGTGCCGTCGACGTTGCCGCGGTCGGCGGCCTTGGCGGTCGTGGTGGTGGACGCCGAGCTCGCGCTGTCGTCGTCGTCACCGCCGCACGCCGCCAGGGCGATGGCGAGTGCGCTCACGACTGCCACGAGCGAGAGCCATTGACGTTTCTTCGTACGGGTCTTCGTACGGGTCTTCGTACGGGTCTTCCGCATACGTTCCTACCCCCGATTTTCCAGTCCCCAGTGGTGCAAATAACCGCGGCAACCTATCGCCACCCGCCGCGGATTGGATGTCAGGGGTAGATTCTCGGGCTCGTGAGCCGTCCGAGTCGTTTCGAGCACCAGCGCTACCTCGGTGACAAGCGCCGCCAGGTCGTGTACGACCTCGACCTCGTCGACACCGACGAGGAGGTGGCCGCCGCCGTCGAGGAGCTCCTCGCGTCCGAGCAGTTCCAGACGTTCGGCCCGGACACGCTCGCAGAGGCGCGGAACCGGCGCTACCGCCCGCACACGTCGATCGTTCGCCGCGATCGAACCCGCCGACGACTGACGCCGCGTCGCCGTGCCGCGTGCGATCGACTTCCACGTCCACCCCTCGACACCCGAGTACGTGGACGCGGCGATGGGGCACTTCGGGCCCGCGTGCGAGGCGTACTTCCACACGAAGCTCCCGCACCACCAGGTGCACGAGATGGCGGACGTGTTCCGCGCCGCCGATGTCCTCGGTGTGCTCCTCGCATGGGATGCGGAGACCAACACCGGGCTGCCTCCCGTCAGCAACGACTTCGTCGCCCAGTGTGCAGCGTGATCATCCCGACGCGTTCATCGGCTTTGCGTCGGTCGACCCGTTGAAGGGCGATGCGGCGGTCACCGAGCTCGAGCGCGCGGTGCGGATGCTCGGGCTTCGGGGCTGCAAGCTGCATCCGACCGCGCAGGGTTTCGTCCCCGACGACCGCGCCGTGTACCCGGTCTGGGAAGCCGCGTCCGAGCTGCGCATCCCGGTGCTCGTGCACACCGGCACCACCGGGTTGGGCGCGGGCTTGCCGGGCGGCGGCCGGCTCAAGCTCGAACCATCGCGCCCGATCCATCTCGACGCGGTGGCGGCCGATTTCCCGGACCTGCAGATCGTGATGGCGCACCCGGCATGGCCGTGGCAGGACGAGCAGCTCGCGATCGCGCTGCACAAGCCCAACACCTGGATCGACCTCTCCGGGTGGTCGCCGCGCCGGTTCGCCCCGGATCTGGTCCGCAACATCAAGGGTGCGTTGCGGGATCGCGTGCTCTTCGGGACCGACTACCCGTTCCTCACCCACGAGCAGTGGTTCCGCGCGTGGGAGACGCTCGACATCCCGGACGATGTGAGCGAGCAGGTGTTGTACACGAACGCGGCTCGCTTGCTCGGCGTCGCCGGCTGACTTGCGCTATTGCCAGACGGATTGCGGAAGCGCGTCGCGGACGCCTTTGCGCTTCGCGGCGAACGCGACGTCGCTGAGCACGGGTTCCGCAGCGACCTGGGTGACGTCGGGGAGGTCGACGAGCGGCACCCACGACGTGCAGCCGCCGTACGAGTCGTGCCACGGCACGGTGATCGGCTCCAGCAGGCGGTGGACGCGCAGCACGAGCACCCAGAGCGGGTCGCGCCGCTTCCACTTGAGCCGTGACTGCGCGTAGTCGTCGGTCCACACCGACTTCGAGTCCAGTGCGGCGAGGTGTTCGGGCTCGGTGACGGTCGCGATGTCGGTGATGTCGGCCCAAGCCGAGAGGGTGATCGCGCTGCCGACGGGGGAGGTGTCGGCGAGCTCGGTCCAGTGCCGGTACGCCGCCTTCAGCAGCTCGGGACGCTGGTGCTCGGCGGTGGGGTAGAGCCACAGCCGGCGCGCGGGCACGTCGAAGTGGCGGCCGTCCTCGCGGAGCCCGCCTTTGCGAAGGTCGACGATCTGCTCGCCTTCGAGCAGCGCGTGCACGACGGCCGCCCATTCCTTCAGCGCCGGAACGGCAAGGGGATCGTCGACCGCGGGCCCGATGGAAGGCCCGATGGGCTTCATGCTGGTCACGCACGCCAGGATAGGACCCGATGGTGACGACGGTCGGCGGCGTCGAGGAGATCATCTCGGAAGGCCTGCGGCTCGGCGCGCACTTCTCGCGCCCGGTCGGCATGGCGCGGCGTGCCCGGTCTCATCGTGCTGCCGGGGTTCCCGCGCGGTCAGGGCGCCGCCGCGACCGTCGGCAACACGTACGCGAGCCTGGCCGACCGCATCTCGCGCGAAGCCGGTTGGGCCGCCCTGACGTTCACGATCCGCGGGACC
The DNA here is from genome assembly GCA_963745645.1 of uncultured Actinomycetes bacterium. Classification (GTDB taxonomy): domain Bacteria; phylum Actinomycetota; class Acidimicrobiia; order IMCC26256; family PALSA-610; genus CAVUFH01. Next base: position 77,526 of record CAVUYD010000008.1, on the reverse strand, counting down.
GGTACGTCCGAAGGTGACTTCTCGATCGAAGGATGGTTGGCCGACGTGCGCGCCGCGATCGACGCGATGCACTCGCGCACCGACCTCACCGGTGTATGGCTCGCCGGCTTCCGTCTCGGCGGCTCGCTCGCCATCGTCGCGGCCGCGCACGACCAGCGCGTCCGCGGGCTCGCCAGCTTCTCCGCGCCCGCGTCGCTGAAGACGTGGGTGAACGATCCGACGTGGTTCCTCGAGTACCGCGCGCCGCACGGGAGTGTTGCGCAACCCCGAGTACCCGCCGGATCCGTCCCGGTGGATCCGCGCCATCGCCAACCTCGACATCCTCGACGCCGCCCGCCGCATCGCGCCGCGCCCGTGGTTGCTGGTGCACGGGTCCGACGACGACGTCGTGCCCGTCGAGGACGCGCGCCGGTTGCACGACGCCGGTGGCGAGTGCATCGAGCTGCGCATCGTGCCGAACGGTCCACACCGCCTCCGTCACGACCCGCGCGCGATCGCCGCGCTCCTCGGCTGGTTGGACCGCCAAGGCCCTTGACGCTGCGGCGAGCGGCAGATCCGACAGTGGTCACCGGAGGAGCTGCGGCGCCCCCGGGCGAGCTCGAGCATCCGCGTGCGAGCGGCAGATCCGACAGTGGTGCTCGCGTCAGCCGCGGGCGGCCGCGAGGACGTCGCCCAACGTCTGGTGCAGCGTGTACTCGGCTTCCCATCCGGTCGCGGCACGGATCTTGGTGGGATCGCCGACGAGGCGTGGGATGTCGACCGGACGGACGAGGTCCGGGTCCTGGACGAGCCGGAGCTCCCGCTGCGCGTGTGAGAGCAGCTCCGCGGCCATGTCCGCAACGGACACGCCCCGACCGGAGCAGACGTTGTACACCTCGCCGGGATCGCCGTGTTCGGCGAGGAGCCGGTAGGCGCGCACGACGTCGCGCACGTCGTTCAGGTCGCGAACCGGGTCGACCGAGCCGATGGGGATCTCGTGGGTGCCGTCGCGTTCCGCCGCCGCGATGCGGTGCGCGAGGGCGGAGATGAGGAAGTTCGGGGACTGACCCGGGCCCGTGTGGTTGAACGCGCGTACGCGGATCGTCTCGAGGCCGCCGCCGAGCCATGCCTGCAGCGCGAGATACGACGCCGCGATCTTGCTGGCCGCGTACGGCGACACCGGCCGCAACGGCGCGTCTTCGCGCAGCGGGAGATCCTCGGGGGCCACGAGCCCGTACTCCTCGGCGCTCCCGATCACGACCACGCGGTGCACGGAGGCGGCGCGGCTCGCGTCGAGGACGTTGGCGGTACCGTCGATATTGACGCGCAGGACGCGCTCGGGCGCGGCGAAGGACTGCCCGACATGCGTGAACGCCGCGAGGTGGTAGACGACCTCGGGACGAACTTTCGCGATCGTTTCGTGCACCGCGTCGCGGTCGGTGATGTCCAGTGGTTCGCGCGCCGAACGATCGGACGCGATGACCTCGTCGCCGCAGGCGCGCAGGTGGACGATGAGATGCGGACCGGCGAACCCGTTCGCCCCGGTGACGAATGCCTTCACGCGGCGACTCGCGCCGCGGCCCGCTCGTAGACCGCGAGATGCTGCTCCACCGACTGCGCCCATGTGAACCCGCGCGCCTGTGCAGGGCCGGCCCGGCGCAACGTCTCTGCGACGGAGTCGTCATCGATGACCGCGGCGGAGCGCGGCGGCCAGCGCGCGCTCGTCGTGCACGGGCACGAGCAGCGCCGCGTCGCCCACGACCTCGGCGAGCGCGGATCCGGCGGTCGTGACGAGCGGCGCGCCGCACGCGAGCGCTTCCAACGCGGGCACTCCGAAGCCTTCCTCGAAGGACGGATACGTCACCGCCTCGGCCTGCCGGTACAGCGCCGGGATGACGTCGTCGTCGACGTAACCGGTACGCACGATGTGGGTCGCGACACCGCTGTTCGTGATCGCGGCACGGATCTCGTCGACGCCCCAACCGTCGCCGCCGACCAACGCGAGCCGCAGGTCGGGGTGATCGTGAGCGAGAAGCGCGAACGCGGCGACGAGGTTCGGCACGTCCTTCCGCGGTTCGAGCGTGCCGACGAACGCGACGTACGGCGCGGTGATGCCGTGGCGCGCGAGGCGGGCGCCGTCGGAAGCGGGATCGCCTTCTGGGCGGAACCGGTCGTGGTCCACGCCGTGCCGCGCCACGGTGACCCGCCCTCGGGGCGGCGCGATCGCCGCGAGCCGGCACACGGTGAACTCGGACACGCACACGATCTCGGTGGCACGGCGCGCGCTCGCCTTGATCATGCGACGGAAGTAGGGGACCTTCGAGCGTTCGTGCCACTCGGGATGGTCGAAGAACGTGAGGTCGTGCACGGTCACGACGGACGGGATGGGTCGCGCGCAGCGGCATCGTGTAGTGCGGGCCGTGCCACACATCGGCTGCCACCCGCCGCGCGAGCTTCGGCGCGCCGGTCTGTTCCCACACGATCCGACGCGGCCGGTCGTTCGGTGCCGCCGCATGCACCGTCGCACCCGGCGCGAGCGTCGCCCACCGGCTGGTGTCGTCGCGGCGAGCGGCGAGATGCAGTTCGACCTCGTCCCGGCGGGCCAGGCCGGCCGCGAGCGCGACCGTGTACACGCCGGCGCCGGCCGGGCGGCGCCGGAACCGCGGAGACGTCGAGCAGCACGCGCATGCGCGCAGTCTAGGAGTCAGCGTTGCTGCAACTGCCGGGCCGCGGCGAGCCGGAACGCGTCGACGTGGGCCCGCGCCGATGCTTCCCACGTCAGCGTCGCGGCGCGCTCCGGTCCGCGTCCGCGCGAATCGCGATCGCAGCTCGTCGTCGTCGAGGACGGCCTCTATCGCGCCTGTGAGCGCGCCGACGTCACCCGGCGGGAACAGGAGGCCGGCGTCGCCGACGACCTCGGTGAGCGCGGAATCATCGGCCGCGATGACCGGCGCGCCTCGCGCGAGCGCTTCCAGTGCCGGGAGGCCGAATCCTTCGTAGCGCGACGCGATGACGCACGCGGCCGCGCGCCGGTACAGCGAGTCGACGGCGCGCCACGGCATCGGGCCGAGCACACGCACGCCCGTCTGATCCAGGCCGGAGACCTCACCCCACCCAGGTGGACCGACGACGAGCAGCTCCAGATCCGGTCGGGCCGCGCGCAGGCGTCGCAGCGCGGCGACGATCGTGGGCAGATCCTTGCGGGGCTCGACTGTTCCGACCGTCAGGAGGTACGGGTCTCGCACGCCGAGATATGCGAGCGTCGCGTCGATCTCGTCGTCGTCTCGCTCGACGGGAGGGTTCACGCCGAGCGGCGCGACGACGACGCCCTCGGGCTCGAAGCCCTCGCGGATGAGCTCGACGCGGGTGAACGCCGACGGTGCGAGCACGAGCGCGGCCTCGTGCCGCGCGCGATCTCGAGGCCGCGGCGGTGGAAGCTCGCGCCGCGCCTCGTGGTGTTCTCGGGGACGCGGAGGAACGCGATGTCGTGGATCGTCACCGCGAGCGGCGTACCGCGCACAGGCGGGACGGCCAGACTGGGCGCGTGCACGACGTCGGCGTCGATGCGCACGACCGGCCGGCGCGCTCGGCTCCAGAGCTCGTAACGCGCGCTGCCGTGCGGGAAGCCGAGGTCGATCCACGGGACACGTGGCGGCGACGTTGCGCGGACGCGCGCCCGCGGCGAACGCGATGGGTTCCGCGCCCGCATTCGGGAGCCGCTCGAGCAGCTCCCGTACGTAACGGCCGATACCACCCGGCACGGGTTGCAGGAGCTGGCCGGCGTGGCACGCGACTCTCATCGGACGCGTGTCGCGGTCATCGAACCGGTGACTGGGTCTCGGCGAGCCGGCGGTAGCAGGCGGCGAGACCGCGCGCGGTGTCCTCCCACGAGAATTCGCGGACTCGGTCGCGGCCGCGAGCGATCAGTTCGTCACGCAGGGTCTCGTCGGTGAGCACGCGGCTCATCGCGCCCGCCAGCTCGGCTTCGTCGGTTGCTTCGACGAGGAGCGCCGCGTCACCTGCGACTTGCGGGATCGCGCCGGCCCGCGCCGCGACCACCGGCACCCCGACCGTCATCGCCTCGAGCGCAGGGAACCCGAACCCTTCGTAGATCGACGGGTACGCGATCAGGGCGGCGCGCTCGAGCAACGCGTTGCGGCCGGCGTCGCTCACCGGTCCGGCGAGCACCACGCGCGCCGCCGCGTCGGGATCCAATCGCGCGATCGCGGCGTCCACATCGGGGCGGGCCGGACCGTCGGGCCCGGCGATGACGAGCCGCAGCTCCGACTGGGTCGCGGCAACCAGCCCGAACGCGGCGACGAGGTGCGCGAGGTTCTTGCGCGGTTCCAGGGTTCCGATCGCGAGCACGTACGGCGCACCGCCGACGCGATCCTCGACGAGCGCGGGCATCTCGGCGTCGGTTCCGATGGTTGGGATGCCGAGCGGCACGACGACGAGCCTTCCCGACGCGCGCGAGTCCGGGGCCGAAGATCTCCTCGATCTCGTTCGCGACGAACTCCGACGTGGTGTGGACCGTCGCACCCCTTCGCACCGCCCGGCGCACGATCGGCACCATGGCGCGCACCTCGGGCGTGCACAGCTCCGGATAGCGGACGAACGAGCAGTCGTAGATGCTGACGAGGGTCGGCAGCCGGCTCGGTGGCGTGAGGTAGTTCGTTGCATGCACGACTTGCGCCGGTTGCAGCCAGTGGTCGATGCGCGGCGTGTCGTAACGCGCCCATGCGGGGAGCAGAACGCGTGCCGGGACCGGGACGAAGCGCGTGTCCGGCGGCACCTGGTCGCGCTGCTCGCGCGCGCGCCAGCTCAACGTGTAGGGAACGAGCCGGGGTGCGGCCTCGAGGCCTCGCAACGCATCGAGGATCTCGGCGACCACGCGGCCGATGCCGGTGCGCAGCCCGAGCAGCGGCGTGACGTCGACGGCGACCGTCGGGCGCGTGTTCATGCGCCGCGCTTCATCCGGCCGCGCCGGACGCGCACGACATGGTCGGCCAGTGCGAACATCTCGTCGTCTCCGGAGCTGTTGCCGTACGCCCACACCTCGGCCGGAACATCGCCCAGATAGTCGCGCAGCCTGGTCGCCTTCGCGCCACCACGACAGTTCCCCCCGTCCATGCGACCGGTATACGTCCCGTCTCCGTCGAGCTCGAGGCGGGTGCACAACACGCGTTGCGTCGTCGAGCACCTGACCGACTGCATCGAGGTAGACATCCAGGGATGCGGACACGATGACGAATTCATGTCCCTGCGCACGGTGCCACGCGACCCGCTGCCGCATCTCGGCGGTGACGCCGGTTCGCGCCAGGCTGCGTCCGTACTCCGCGCCGATGCGCGCGAGGTGGTCGCGCTCGAGTCCGCCGAGCAACGTCGTGAGCAAGCGGCCTTTCGTCGCATCTCGACCACCGCGCCCGAGCACCACCAACGCGTAACTCGGGGACAACCGCGCCAGCGCCAGCAGTGTCCGCGGCCAACCTCGGACGCGCGCGAGAAAGGGGAGGAGCGAGTCGTGGCGCGTCAACGTGCCGTCGAAGTCGAACGCCGCGACCGTTCGCCCGGCATCGGGCACGTGGCGCGCGACCGGCGCTCTCGTCCGTGTGCGCGTCGCTCACGTCAGATGTCGAGGCGACGGAAGATGGGCCGGGGCAGGTGACGTAGTCCCGACATCACGACCCGCAGCGCGGGTGGTACCCACACGGTGGTGCTCCCGCGCTCGAGGCCGCGTGCGATCGCCTCCGCCACTGCTTCTGGGGTGGTCGAGAGCGGTGCCGCCTTCATGCCCTCGGTCATCTTCGTGTGCACGAATCCGGGCCGGACGATCATCACGTGCACGCCGCTACCGGCGAGACGGTCGGCGAGTCCCTGGTAGAAGCCGTCGACGCCGGCCTTCGACGATCCGTACACGAAGTTCGAACGCCGCACCCGTTCGCCGGCGACCGACGAGAGCAGCACGAGCGTGCCGTGGCCCTGCGCCTCGCAGGCGCTCGACGAGCGGCACCGTCACCGACACGGTTCCGGTGAAGTTCGTCTGCACGATCTCGAGCGCGGCGGCCGCGTCGGGTTCGGCGCGCGGCCTGGTCGCCGAGCACGCCGAACGCGACGAGCACGAGGTCGAAGTCGCCGAACCGCGTCGAACGTGGAGTCGACGAATCCCTCGTGGGTGGCGAAGTCGGTCGCGTCGAACGCGACGGTGTCGACCGAGGCTGCGCCCGCGGCGCGGAGCTCGGCGACCGCGGCGTCGAGCGCCTCGGGCTTGCGTGCCGCGAGCACGACGCGCGCGCGCCGCGCCGCGCGACGAGCTTGCGCACGTCGCGAGCGCGATGTCGGAGCTACCGCCGAGCACGAGCACCGACTGCACCTCGCCGAGCGCGTCCTTCATCGCGTGGGCTCCTTCGTCGCGCCGGTGAGGTCGAGCCGGCGATCCATGTCGCTGCGGAGCAGGTGCTGCGGGTCGAGCCGGGCGCGGATCTCGCGCCACGCGTCGAGGTTCGGGTACATCGCCGCGAGCAGCTCGGGCCGACACGCGCGAGTCCTTCGTGAGGTACACGCGGCCGCCGGCCTCGACGACGAGCTCGTCGAGGCCGTCGAGCAGCGCGCCCAACTCGGCACCGGTCGCGGGGATGTCGAGGGCGAGCGTCCAGCCGCGCATCGGGAACCCGATCAGGCAGCGGCTGTCGTGCTCGAAGCGCTTGAGCACCGCGAGGAACGTCGGGAACCGGGCCGCGCTGAACCGTTCGAGCGTCGTGCGCACGACCGCTTCGGCGCCGAACGGCACGACGAACTGGTACTGCACGAAGCCGCGGCGAGCCGTAGACGCGGTTCCAGTCGCGCACGCCGTCGAGCGGGAAGAAGAACGGGTTGATGCTCTCGATCGTCGCCGCGCCGCGTGCGCGGGGCCTTGCGGAACCACACCTCGTTGAACGCGCGGATCGACAGCGGGTTGATCAGCCCGTTCGGCAGCCACGGCGGCGCGCCGAGCGATGCGCCGGGGCGCGTACTCGCGCGCGTGCGCACGCTGCGTCGGTCGGCAGCTCGTCGAGCGTCGCGTGGTTGCCGCGCGTGAGCACCGCCCGGCCGAGGTGCCGCCCGGCGCGAGGCAGTCGATCCACGCGACCGAGTAGCGGTAGTCGTCGTCGCCGTCGAGCATGCGCGCCATGCAGTCGTCGACGTCGGCGGCTGCGCTCGGTGTCGCGACACGATGCGCGACGTCTCGACCGGCTGCAGTTGCAGCGTCGCCTCGGTGATGACCCCGGTGAGGCCCATGCCGCCGCTCGTCGCCCAGAACGCGTCGGGATCGGCGTCGGGTCCGAGCGACGCACCGCGCCGTGGGCCGGCGTGACGAGCTGCATCCGCTCGACGTAGTCGGCGAACGACCCGTGCCGGAACTTGCCGTGGATGTCGGAGGCGATCGCGCCGCCGACGGTGACGTAGCTCGTGCCGGGGATGACCATCGGGAACCAGCCGAGCGGGAGCAGCGCGCGCAGCAGCGTGTCGAGGCTCACGCCGCTCTCGACGGTGACCGTGCCCTTCTCGACGTCGATCGCGAGCACGCGGTCGAGGTTGGTGCAGCCGACAGCACGTCGCCGCCGGCGTTCTGCGCGGCGTCGCCGTAGGAGCGGCCGAGGCCGCGCGCGATGCACGCCGCGCGGGCCGGCGGCCGTGACCTGGGCGACGATGTCGTCGAGGTCGCCGCGGCGCCGCACCGTCGCGAGCGTCGGCGCGGTGCGGCCCCAGCCGGTGAGCAGCTCGTCGGCCGCCGTGCCGGCGTCGAGTGGATCGACGTCGACCGGATCAGGAATCGCGTGCACCGCGACCGCGAACGATGACGGCCCAGACCGCGCCGATCGCGAGCAGACGCGGTCGGCGAGGACGAGCTCCTCGGGCGCGCCGCCGCGGCCCTGGTCGAGCAGCAGCGCGTAGCGCAGGATGCCGAGCACGAACGGGACGATCGACGAGCTCGAACCACACCGGGTTGCCGACGCGGCGACGACTTCTCGAACGCCCACAGGCAGTACGCGAGGATCGTGACGCTCGACGAGACCGCGCGCACGTAGCTCAGGAACTCGCGGAGTACAGTCGAGCGAGCGGCCGGTGCGCGCCGGCGTCGTCGCCGAGCTCGCATCATCTCCGCGTGCCGCTTGCCGGTGACCATGAACAGCGACGCCGAACCCGGCGACGATGAGGAACCACGGCGAGATCGTGACGCCGACCGCGACACCGCCGGCGATCGTGCGCAGCACGAAGCCCGACGCGACGCACGCGAGGTCGAGCACGGCCTCGTGCTTCAGCCAGAGGCTGTAGAGATCGTCTGCAGCAGGTAGCCGCCGACGACGAGCGAGAGCTGCCAGCGGGCGGCGAACGACAGCGCGATCGCGAGCGATCAGCAGGACGATCGCCGCCGGTGATCGCGGTGCGCACCGAGACCTCGCCGGCCGCGACCGGGCGGTTCCGCTTCGTCGGGTGCCGGCGGTCGGCCTCGACGTCGAGCGCGTCGTTCAGGAAGTAGGTGCCGCTCGCGGCGAGGCAGAAGCACACGAACGCGATCGGCGTGTCCGGACAGCGCGGTCGTTCGCCGAGCACGCCGGCCGCGCCCGGCGCGGCGATGACGAGGACGTTCTTGATCCACTGCTTCGGCCGCGCCAGGCGCACGCAGGACGGCGGGGAGCCGGTGCTGCTGCGGCGTCGTCGTGCGGGAGCCTCGGCCTCGCAGCGCGCCCATCAGCTCGGCCGCCGTCAGATCTCGAGCGGTTCGTGCTCGATGACCTCGACGAGGTCCTCGAGCGTCGCTCGGCCCCCGCCGCATGCGCGGGAGCAGGGCGATGCCCATGACGAGCGCGGCGACCGCGGCGCCGCCGAGGAAGGCGAGCTCGTTGCGCAGGATCAGGTCGTTGCCCGGCGCGCACGACGACGACGAACGCGACGATGCCGACGACCCAGGCGAACGCGCTCTGCCGTAGCCTTCAACGCGATGAGGCCCTGCGCGAGCGTCAGCGCGAGGATGAAGCAGCTCGCCGCGAGCGTCAGCAGGAACATGTCGCGGTGGCCGAGGTCCCACTTGTCCTGGCGAACAGCTTCTGGCCCGACGAACGGACCGATCGGCGTGCGCCGCGACCGTTCCGGCGACGCACGAGCGCCGACACGACCAGCGACGAGCTCGCTTCATGCCGACGCGGAAGTCGTCGTGCTTGCCCTCGCTGGCGAGGCCGGCGAGCTTCGGCAGCAGCGCGGCCTGCACCGCCTGGAAGAGCAGGAGCGGGACGCGCGCGACGAAGAGGCCGGTGATGAAGTGCCGACGCGAGATCCTTCTCGGCTCGGGTCGGCGAGGATGTTCACGCCGAAGACGCTGCGCGTACGAGAGCAGCTGCGCGAGCACCGATCCGAGGAGCAGCCACGCGAGCGCGCCCGACAGCTCGGAGTACGGCGCCTCCGGGCCCGGGCGTCAGGAGCCCGTGCTGACCGCGCAGCGAGATCGCGACGGCGATGAGCGGCGGCGCGACGAGCGCGAAGCCCGTACAGCCCGGCCGTGCCGACGCCCGACCGCGAACAGGACGATGCAGACGACCAGACGCGGACGGTGCCTTCGGAGCCGTGCATGAGGCCGTACGGGCCGAAGCGGCCGTTGCCCGAGAGCGTGCCGCGGGTGATGAACGCGACGTAGTAGAAGACGAGCCGCGAGAACAGCGCGACGAGCAGGATGGCGTCCGGCCGTCGAACAGCTTGTCGATGATGCTCGGCGCGCCGATCAAGCGCCGCGAGCCCGACCGCGCCGGCGAGGATCGCGCCGAGGAACGCGGCCCGCTTCACGAGCGGGCCGCCGCCCTCCCGAGCGCCCGCCGGTGCGCGACCGCGCGGCCGACCTCCTGCTCGAGCGGCTGGAAGAGGCCGGGCGTGAGGACGAACACGATCGCCCAGAGCACGTTGAGCGCGTTGTAGTCGGTGTCGGTCAGCCGCTTCGCGGCGAGGATCTGGAAGCCGTACGCGCTGAGACCCGACGATGATGAGACCCGCGCCGATCGCCCAGGTGCCTTCGGGTACGGGAAGCTTCTTGGCGGCGCCTGCCAGCCGCTGTACGCTCGACCGCGACCACTCGCCGGTCCTCGGTCCCCGGAAACCCGGCGATCTGACGGCCGCACCGCGCTGCAGTCGGGAAGCGACCGGCACCATCGCGGGAAGCCCCGCAGGCCGGATCGGTGTTCCAAGGGGCAAGTACCGTTGCGGTCGTGAGCACCCGCACGTACATCGATCCTCGCGGCGCTGACCGGCCTGGTGATCCTGGTGGCGTTCGCGGTCCAGGTGCGATCCTCGCCCTGAACCGGCAAGAGACCAAGCCTTTGCGAATCGGACCGCGAAGGACCTCGCGAAGAAAGGTGCCCGACCGTGACCGACGACTTCGATCTCGTCGTCCTCGGTGGCGGTCCGGGCGGGTACGCGGCCGCGCTCTACGGCGCGAGCGCCGGCATGAACATCGCCATCGTCGAGGAGCAGCGGGTCGGCGGCACCTGCCTGCACCGGGGCTGCATCCCGGCCAAGGAGCTGCTCCAGACCGCCGAGGTGCTGCGGACCGTGCGGCGGCGCGGCCGAGTTCGGCGTGCTGACCTCCGAGCCCGCGCTCGAGCTCGCCACCTCGCAGACCCGCAAGCAGGCGGTCGTCGACCGGCTCACGTCGGGCCTCGAGTCGCTGCTCAAGGGGCGCAAGGTCACCGTCGTCGCCGGCACCGGTGCGCTCGAGCCCGACGGCCGCATCGATCAGCGTCTCCGACGGCACCGATGATCCGCGGCCGCAACGTGCTCATCGCGACCGGATCGTCGCCGCGTGCGCTTGCCGGTCGACGGGTTTCGCGTTCGACGGCGACACGCGTGCTGTCGTCCGACGAGGTGCTGCAGCTCGACGAGGTGCCGGCGCGCGTCGCGGTGATCGGCGGCGGCGCGATCGGTTGCGAGTTCGCGTCGTTCCTCGTCGACGCCGGCGCCGAGGTCACGATCCTCGAGGCGCTGCCGCAGATCCTCACCGGCGTCGACCAGCAGGTCGCGCAGACGGTCGCGCGCGCGTTCGCAAAAGCGGGGCATCAAGACCGCACACCGGCGTGCAGCGTGCTCGGCTTCGACGGCGGCGCCGGTGCGCTTCGAGGGCAAGAACGGCGAAGAGCAGCTGCCGGTCGACAAGGTCGTCGTGTCGGTCGGCCGCCGGCCGCGCTCGGAGAACATCGGTCTCGACGGCGCCGGCATCAAGGTCGACGAGCGCGGCTTCGTCGTCGTCGACGGCAACATGCGCACGAACGTCGACGGCGTGTACGCGGTCGGCGACGTCGTCGCGACGCCGCAACTCGCGCACGTCGCGTTCTCGGAGGCGATCGTCGCGATCAAGACGATGCTCGGCGAGGCGCCCGCTCCCGATCGACTACGACAAGGTCCCGTGGGGCATCTACTGCCATCCCGAGGTCGCGTTCTGCGGGCTCACCGAGGCGCAGGCGAAGGAGCGCGGCTACGACGTCGAGACGTCGGTGCACCGCTGGATGGGCAACGGGCGCGCGCTCATCGTCGGGCGAGACCGACGGGATGATGAAGATCGTCGCCGAGCGGGGCGGCGCGATCCTCGGTGTGCACATCGCGGGTCCGTGGGCGACCGAGCTGATCGCGGAGGCGTACCTCGTCCGTGAACTGGGAGGCGACGCCGGCCGATGTCGGTCTGTTGATCCACGCGCACCCGTCGCTGTCGGAGCTGTTCGGCGAGTCGGTGCTCGCGCTCACCGGCCGCTCGCTGCACAGCTGACATGGCCGCAGCCGTACACGAGGAGGACGAGCCCATGGACGTCACGATGCCGCAACTCGGTGAGACCGTCACCGAAGGCACGATCACGAAGTGGTTCAAGCAGGTCGGCGAGAAGATCGACGCGGACGAGCCGCTGTTCGAGGTGTCGACCGACAAGGTCGACTCCGAGGTGCCCGCGCCGCAGGCCGGCTTCGTCACCGAGATCGTCGTGCAGGAGGGCGAGACGGTGCCGGTCGGCGCGCGCCTCGCCGTGATCTCCGACGGCAGCGCGGCGCCGCGCCGCGCCGGCGGCAGCGCCGGCACCGGCGCCGCGCCGCCCGCGGCTCCGGCACCCGCGCCGCGCCTCCGCACCTGCGCCCGCACCCGCTGCCGGCTCCGCCGCGCCGTCGCTCGCGCCGCCGCCGCGCGGCACCGTCGCGTCCGCGCAGCCCCCGCCGCGTCAGCCGCCCCTGCGTCCGGCGTCCGCGCCGGCCGCCGCCAACGGCGGCGGCGCGGTGACGTCGCCGATCGTGCGCCGGCTGATCGAGGAGCAGGGCCTCGACCCGGCCGCGATCCGCGGCACCGGCGAAGGCGGTCGCATCACCCGCAACGACGTGCTCGACGCGGCGCGCGGCGCGCGGCCCGCGCGCACGCCGCGCCGCAGCCGGCGGCGCCCGCCCCGGCGCCCGCGCCCGCGGCGCCCGCGCCGGCGCCGGTCGCGCGCGGGCGTCGGCGACGAGATCGTGCCGTTCGACAACATCCGGCGGCGCACCGCCGAGCACATGGTGCGGTCGCTCGCGACGAGCGCGCACGTCTACACGTCGGTGCGCGTCGACTTCGAGCGGATCGAGCGCGTGCGGCGCGCGCACCAGGCGCGAGTGGCAGGCCGAGGAGGGCTTCGCGCTCACCTACCTGCCGTTCATCATCCGCGCGTTCTGCGACGTCGTGCACGACTACCCGCACGTCAACGCGAGCGTCGAGGGCGAGACGCTCGTCGTGCACCGCGACATCAACCTCGGCATCGCGATCGACCTGCAGTTCAAGGGTCTGATCGCGCCGGTGATCCGCAACGCCGACGGCAAGCGTCTGCGCCTGATCGCGCGCGAGATCCGCGACCTCGCGGCGCGCGGCGAAGTCGAAGCAGCTCGGCCCGGACGAGATCGTCGGCGGCACGTTCACGATCACGAACATGGGCCCGTTCGGCACGACGCAGACGTTCGCGATCATCAACCAGCCGCAGGTCGCGATCATGGCGACCGACGGCATCCGCAAGGAGCCGGTCGTGGTCGAAGGTCCCGACGGCGACGACGCGATCGCCGTGCACCACGTCGGGTTCCTGTCGCTCGCGTGGGACCACCGCGCGTTCGACGGCGCGTACGCGGCGTCGTTCCTGAACGCGCTGCGCGTCGTGCTCGAGACGCACGACTGGGAAGCCGAGCTCGCGTGACGCCGCTGACGGTCCCGTTGGCTCGGGCACGGTGCCGTACGCCGAAGCCGAGGCGTTGCAGCGCGCGGTCCACGAGCACGCCGACACCGACTACCTGCTGCTGCAGGAGCATCCGCACGTCTACACGCTCGGTTCGAGCGCGAAGCCCGAGCACGTGCTGCGCGACCCGGCGTCGGTCGGCGCCGAGCTCGTCGAGGCCGATCGCGGCGGCGACGTCACCTACCACGGTCCCGGTCAGCTCGTCGGCTACCCGATCGTCTCGCTCGCGGAGTGGAAGGCCGGCCAGCGCGACGTCGTCGCGTACGTCCGCCGGCTCGAAGACGTCCTGATCGCGGTCTGTGCCGACTTCGGCATCGCCGCGGACCGCTCGCCCGGCTACACCGGCGTGTGGGTCGGCGACGAGAAGATCGCGGCGATCGGTGTGCGCGTCTCGCGCGGCCGGACCCGCCACGGGTTCGCGCTGAACGTCGATCCCGATCTCTCGATGTTCGAGCACATCGTCCCGTGCGGCATCCGCGACCGCGGCGTCACGTCGATGGCGCGGCTGCTCGGCCGGCCGCGTCGAGATGCACGCGGTCGTCGACCGTGTCGTCGCGCGCTTCGCCGAGGTGTTCGGCGCGACCGTGGTCGAGCGCCAGGACGTCGCGTGGGGCACGGCGTCGAGCCGTCCGCGACGGGCGCGACGTCGTGCGCCGGTGCGGCTGCTCGGCGTCGCGGTCGCGCTCGACGCCGCAAGCGCCCCGGACTGGATGCGCGTGCGGGCCCGCTTCGACGACGGCTACCTCGAGCTGAAGCAGCTGGCCCGCGGGCTCGACCTGCACACCGTGTGCGAGGAGGCCGGCTGCCCGAACATCTACGAGTGCTGGTCCGATCGCACCGCGACGTTCATGATCAACGGCGACCGCTGCACGCGGGCGTGCGGCTTCTGCCAGGTCGACACGCGCAAGCCGCTCGCGCTCGACGCCGACGAGCCGCAGCGCGTCGCCGACGCGGTCGCCGCGCTCGGCCTCGCGCACGCGGTCGATCACGTGCGTCGCGCGCGACGACCTCGCCGACGGCGGCGCGTCGGGGTTCGCGGCGACGGTGCACGCGATCCGCGCGACGAGCCCGGGCACCGCGGTCGAGTTGCTGATCGCCGACTGCAAGGGCGACGCCGCGTCGCTCGCCACGATCTTCGACGCTCGCCCCGACGTGCTCAACCACAACCTCGAGACGGTCGCGCGCCTGCAGCGCGCGGTGCGCCCGTCGGCCGGGCTACGCGCGATCGCTCGCCGTGCTCGGCCGGGCCCGGGCCGCGGGGCTCGTCACGAAGTCGGGTCTCATCCTCGGGATGGGCGAGACCGACGCCGAGGTGCGGGCCGCGATGGCCGACCTGCGGGCGGTCGGCGTCGAGATCCTCACGATCGGCCAGTACCTGCGGCCCGTCGGCCGAGCACGTGCCGGTCGTGAAGTGGTGGCATCCCGACGAGTTCGCGGCGCTGCGCGAGTACGGCGAGTCGCTCGGCTTCGCGCACGTCGAGTCGGGCCCGCTCGTGCGCTCGAGCTACCACGCCCGCGGAAGGCGCGGATCGGCTCGTCTGTCGGCACCGCACTGAGATAATGGGCGCATGGCCGACGCTTCTCGTCGCTGCGCCCCGATCTGGCGCAGTGGTGGCGCGAACAACCGATGTTCTTCGTCGCCACCGCGCCGAGCGGCGACGACGGTCACGTCAACCTCTCGCCCAAGGGCTACGACACGCTCCGCGTGCTCGGCGCCGACCGCGTGCGCGTACCTCGACCTCACCGGCAGCGGCGTCGAGACGATCGCGCACCTGCGCGACAACGGTCGCATCACGCTGATGGCGTGCGCGTTCAGCGGCAACCCGCGCATCTCGCGCATCTACGGCCGGGGCACGGTGCATCCGTCGGCACGCCCGAGTTCGACGCGCTCGCGCCCGAGTTCCCCGACTGCTGCCCGGGCCGCCGGTCGATCATCGAGAGTCGCGGTCGAGCGCGTCACGACCTCGTGCGGCTACTCGGTGCCGCTCATGGATCTCGTCGACGACCGCGATCGCCTGCTCGAGTGGGCGACGAGGCCAAGGGCGACGACGGCATCGTCGACGTACTGGGACGCCAAGAACACGCGAGAGCATCGACGGCCTGCCGGGGATGCGAACGCGTGAAGTCACGCCGACCGGCATCGCGCGCGTGCGGGCGCGCATGGCGGAGATCGGCATCGACGTGTTGTTGCTGTCGGTCGGGCCCGATCTGCCCGTACCTCACCGGCTACGAGGCGATGCCGCTCGAACGGCTGACGATGCTGGTGCTGCCGCGGACCGGCGACATCCAGCTCGTCGTGCCCCGGCTCGAAGCGCCGCGCGTGCACGCCGCGCCGGACCTGTTCGAGATCGTGGCGTGGGAAGAGACCGACGATCCCGTCGCGCTCGTCGCGCGGCTGATCCGGCGCTCGGCGCGCGCGCGTCGCGATCGGCGACCACACGTGGGCGCGCTTCGTGCTCGACCTGCAGCGCGCGGTGCCGTCGTGCGTGTTCGTGCGCGGCGACCGAGGTCGTCGGCCCGATCCGCATGGTGAAGGACGCGGACGAGATCGACGCGCTGCGGCGTGCCGCGCACGCGGTCGACGCGATCGCGCGCGAGATGCGCTCGCGTCGCCTTCGCGGGCCGCACCGAGCTCGACGTGCACCGCGAGCTGGTCGAGCGGATGCTCGCGGCCGGCCACGAGCGGGCGAACTTCGCGATCGTCGCCGCGGGCGAGAACGCCGCGAGCCCGCACCACGAGCCGTCCGCGCGACGCGCATCATCGCCGACGGCGACATCGTGCTGTGCGACTTCGGCGGCACGATGGAGCGGCTACTGCTCCGACATCACCCGCATGTTCCACGTCGGCGACGCCGCCGCCGGAGGTCCGCGACGTCTACGCGGTGCTCGTCGCGGCGCAGGAGGCGGGCGTGCGCGCCGCGACGGTCGGCACGCCGTGCGAAGAGG
This sequence comes from uncultured Actinomycetes bacterium, assembly GCA_963745645.1. GTDB lineage: Bacteria > Actinomycetota > Acidimicrobiia > IMCC26256 > PALSA-610 > CAVUFH01. The sequence goes on along the minus strand of CAVUYD010000008.1, from coordinate 61,351 downwards.
TCGACGCCGCGGCGCGCGCGGTCATCGCGGCGCCGGCTTCGGCGAGTTCTTCGTGCACCGGGTCGGGCACGGCATCGGCACCGAGGCGCACGAGGACCCGTACATGGTCGCGGGCAACGACGCTGCCGCTCGAACCCGGTCACGCGTTCAGCGTCGAGCCCGGCATCTACTTCCCGGGCCGGTTCGGCATGCGGCTCGAGGACATCGTCGTCGCGACCGACCGCCGGACCGTGCGGCTGAACGACGCGCCGCGCGATATCGCGATCGTTGCGTGAAGCTCGACGCCGCGACGTTCCTGCTGCAGTGGGCCGCGGGCGGGCTGCTGTTCGGCTGGGTCACGACGCGCCGCCGTGAGGTCAGCCTCGGCTACGGCTGGCTGATCCGCATCGTCGTTCGGCGGCCATGGCGGTCGGCGGCGCGGCGCGTGTTCCTCGCCGGCGACCACGTCCGCGCGCGCGTGATCGCCGCGTTGCCGCGATCGCGCGCGTGCTCGCGGCGGCGCGTCGCGCTCGCGGTCTCGGTGCGCCGGCGCGGGGCCGGCGTCCGCGGTCGCGAGGAGGTGCGCGCCGGCGCGCCGGGCGCGCGTCGTCGGCGATGATCGGCCGCGCGGCCGACGACGACGCCGCGACGACGCCGACCGCGGCCCGAGTTCCCGCCCGCGCTCGACCTGGTCGCGCCGGTCTTCGGCGTTCGTCGGGTTGCTCGCGGCCGCGAGTTCGCGGGCGGTCCGTATCTCGCTCGCGCGCGGCGCGGCTCCTCGTCGGCGCGGTGTTCCTCGGCAGCGTGAGCGACGCGATGCTGCTCGGCCACTGGTACCTCGTGCAGCCGGGCCTGCCGCGCGGCCCGGTGAAGGAACTGGTGCGCGTGGACCGCGATCGCGTGGCCGTTCGAGATCGCGGTGTTCCTGTGGCCGACCGGCATGGTGCAGGTGCTGAACGGCACGATCGACGACGGCTACCACGGCGTGCTCGGCTGGATCTGGATCGGTGTGCGCGGTGATGACGATCGGCCTCGTCGGCATGACCTGGGCCGCGCTGCGCGAGCGCTACTACTCCGCGGTGATGGCCGCGACCGGACTGCTCTACCTCGCGATCCTCACCGCGTTCGGCACCGACCTCGTCGCCCGGGCGGTCCTGCGTGTGGCGTCTGCACAGCTATCCGATAATCCGACGTTCGACGGATTTCGAGGATGCCGGCGATGGTCGGAGTCTTGCGATCGTGTTCGACGTAGATCTCGGCGAGCTCGTTGAACGCCATCATGTTGTCGACTTCGTACCGCCGGGCGAGTGCAGCGGATCTTCGTTGTCGATCTCGAGCACGGACTCGTCATCGAGGCTGAGTGAAGAGCGTCGCGTGAATTGCGCGGCTAGCGCGGGCGCTAGCGCGGGTGCTAGCGCGATGCCCTCGTGGATCGGGGAGTCGTCACGGCACGGCACCGGGAGATTCGACGCCAGGGCCGCAACGGCGTCGGGCCGATGGCGGTCGTGCTCGACGCTCGTCCGCTCGCGATCCCGCACTCGGTCCTGGAGCGCGCGGTTCGCCCGTCTCTTGGACTCCGCCGGTCTCCCTCCGCCGGTGTTCCAACACCCGGTGGTGCTGCGAACGGCCGTCGCGCGTTCATCGACGCCGCGTACGTCGAGCTCACACTTGGGTTCGAGCTCGACGGACATGGCAGTCATGCGACACGGCAGCAGCGCGCCGCCGACAACCGGCGCGCCAACGACCTGCGCGACGTCGGGCCGGGACCTGCGGCGGTTCACCTACGAGGAGGTGATGCGCGACGGTGCTCGCGTCGTGCGAACCGTCATGGCGGCACGGGCCCGGCGCCAGGGTTTTGGCGACGACTCGGCGACCGTAACGGTCGCCATATGTCGCCAAAACCGGCAGTACGTCAGACGACGAAGTACTTCGCCTCGGGGTGGGGGACGATGATCGCGCTCGTCGACTGCTCGGGGACGAGGTGGAACTCCTCGGTGAGCGACACGCCGATGCGTTCGATCTCGAGCAGCTCGGCGACCTTGGTCTGGTCGTCGAGGTCGGGGCACGCGGGGTAGCCCCACGAGTAGCGCGAGCCGCGGTACTGCTGCTTGAACAGGCCGGTGAGCGTCGGGCCGTCCTCGTCGGCGAAGCCCCACTCCTCGCGGATGCGGCGGTGCCACAGCTCGGCGAGCGCCTCGGTCATCTCGACCGAGAGGCCGTGCAGCAACAGGTAGTCCTGGTACTTGTCGGCCGCGAACAGTTCCTTCTCGCGCTCGCTCGCCGCGGTGCCCATCGTCACGACGTGGAACGCCGGCGTAGTCGGGTCTCGCCGGATCTCGATCGGGCCGGAAGAAGTCGGCGATCGCAGAGGAACGGCGCCTTGCGCTGACGCGGGAAGTGGAACCGCAGCCACTCCTGCGTGCGGGTGTCGTCCTTCCACACGACGAGGTCGTTGCCCTCGCTGTTGACCGCGAAGTAGCCCCACGCCGCCGCGGGAACGAGCAGCCCTTCCTTGCTTGGCGATGTCGAGCTGGGCGCGCAACGTGGGCCGGATGCGGGCCTTGAAGTCCTGGTCGTTCTCGCCCGACTCGGGCCGGAACTGCCACTGGTTGCGGAAGAGCGCGGTCTCGTTGACGTACGCCGGCGATGTCGTCGAGCGAGATGCCCTTGGCGACGCGCGAACCGACGAACGGCGGCGTGAAGATCGGGCACGTCGATGGCGACGTCGGAACGGGCCGGGATGCTCGACGTCGCCGCGTCGAGCTGCTCGCTCCGGCGGGGCGGCAGCTTGCGGCCGCCGGGCTCGCGCCCGAACTTCTCGTCGAGCGTGCCGTTCTTGCTGCCCTGCACCAGCGTGTCCATCGTGCGCAGACCCTCGAACGCGTCCTTGCCGTAGAAGACGCGGCCGTCGTAGACCTCGCGCAGGTCGCGCTCGACGTAGGTGCGCGTGAGCGCGGCGCCGCCGAGGAGCACCGGCACCGTGTCGGAGAGCCCGCGCGTGTTCAGCTCCTGCAGGTTCTCGCGCATGATGATCGTGCGACTTCACGAGCAGTCCGCTCATGCCGATCGCGTCGGCCTTCACCTCGAGCGCCTTCTCGATCATCTCGTTGATCGCGATCTTGATGCCGAGGTTGTAGACGATGTAGCCGTTGTTCGTCAGGATGATGTCGACGAGGTTCTTGCCGATGTCGTGGACGTCGCCCTGCACGGTGGCGAGCACGACCTTGCCCTTGCCGCCGGCGTCGGCCTTCTCCATGAGCGGCTCGAGGTAGGCGACCGCGGCCTTCATCGTCTCCGCCGACTGCAGCACGAACGGCAGCTGCATCTGGCCGCTGCCGAACAGCTCGCCGACGACCTTCATGCCGTCGAGCAGCACGTCGTTGACGATCTCCAGCGCGGGGCAGCGTCTGCAGCTGCTCGTCGAGGTCGGCCTCGAGGCCGTCGCGCTCGCCGTCGATGATGCGGTGCTTCAAACGCTCCTCGACCGGCCAGCCGGAACGGTCCTCCGTCTCGATCGCGCCGGCCTCGACGTTTTCGAACAGCGCCATGAACTCGGTGAGCGGGTCGTAGTTCTCGGCCCGGCGGTCGTAGATCAGGTCGAGCGCCGCCTCGCGTTGGCGTCCTCGATCTGGTGCAGCGGCATGATGCGCGCCGCGTGCACGATCGCGGCGTCGAGCCCGGCTTCGCGGCACTCGTGCAGGAACACGCTGTTCAGCACGTGTCGGGCCGCGGGCTTGAGCCCGAACGACACGTTCGACAAGCCGAGGATCGTCGACGCGCCCGGCAGCTCGGCCTTGATCCGCCGGATCGCCTCGATCGTCTCCATCGCGTCGCGGCGGAGGTCGTCGTCCCCGGTCGAGAGCGGGAACGTCAGCGCGTCGAAGACGAGGTCGGTCGGTTCGATGCCGTAGCGCTCGATCGCGATGTCGTAGATGCGCTTCGCGACCCGGAGCTTCCAGTCGGCGTCGCGGGCCTGACCTTCTTCGTCGATGGTGAGGCAGATGACGGCGGCGCCGTACTCACGCGCGAGCCGGAACACGCGGTCCATGCGCTTGCCTTCGCCGTCGCCCTCTTCGAGGTTGGCGGAGTTGAGGATCGCCTTGCCGCCGTGGTGGCGCAGACCGGCTTCGACGACGCCGGGCTCGGTCGAGTCGAACACCAGCGGCAGGCTCGCCTGGGTGGCGAAGCGGCCCGCGATCTCGTCCATGTCGACGGTGCCGTCGCGGCCGACGTAGTCGACGCACACGTCGAGGACGTGCGCGCCTTCCTTGACCTGCTCGCGAGCCATGAGCACGCACGTGTCCCAGTCGGCTTCGAGCATCGCGTCGCGGAACTTCCGCGAACCGTTCGCGTTGGTGCGCTCGCCGACCGCGAGGTACGCGAGCTCCTGGTGGAACGGCACGTGCGAGTAGATCGACGAGCACCCGGGCTCGAACTCCGGCGCGCGGATCTCGGGCGCGCGGCGGCCGAGCCGCTCGATGACCGCGCGGAGGTGCGCGGGCGTCGTGCCGCAGCAACCACCGACGATGTTGAGGCCGAACTCGCCTACGAACCGTTCGTGCGCGTCCGCCAGCAACTCCGGAGTGAGGTCGTAGTGCGTGTGCCCGTCGACGACCGACGGCAGACCCGCGTTCGGCAAGCACGAGAGGAACGTGCGCGCGTTCTGCGCGAGGTAGCGCAGGTGCTCGGTCATCTCCGACGGACCGGTCGCGCAGTTCATCCCGATGACGTCGGGCCGCATCGCTTCGAGCGCGGTGACGGCCGCGCCGATCTCGGTGCCGACGAGCATGCGGCCGGTCGTCTCGACCGTGACCTGCACCATGATCGGCACCAGCGTTCCGGCCGCGGCCATCGCCCGACGGGCGCCGTTGATCGCGGCCTTGGCCTGCAACAGGTCGTAGACGGTCTCGATCAGCAGCACGTCGACGCCGCCCGCGAGCAGGCCGACGACCTGGGCTTCGTAGTCGTCCCGGAGGGCTTCGTAACGGATGTGTCCGAGCGAAGGCAGCTTGGTGCCGGGCCCGATCGAACCGATCACGTATCGGGGCTGGTCCGGGGTCGAGCAGTCGGCCGCGACCTGCTTGGCGATCTCCGCGGCGCGGCGGTTGATCTCGAACGTGGAATCCGCGATCTGGTACTCGTTCAGCACGAGCGGGAAGGCGCCGAAGGTGGCGGTCTCGACCGCATCCACGCCTGATTCGAAGTACTCCGCGTGCATCTGGGCGATGAGATCCGGCCGGGTGAGCACCAGGTTCTCGTTGCAGCCTTCGAGCGCGAGTCCACCGAAGTCGTCGGGGCCGAGATCCTGGCCCTGCATCCATGTCCCGAACGCACCGTCGAACACGAGGACGCGCTCGTGCAGCGCGTCGAGGAACGGTGACTGTGCGCCACTTCCGATCGGCGCCGCCGCGCCCCGAGGGTCGACCATCGATACAGGCTACGTGGTGAGGCACGGGCGCCGGAATCCGTAAACTCCCGCGCCGTGCCACTCACTCCAGCAACGCTCACCATCGAGTCCAGTGCCACCGCCGCCGACAAAGTGCGCGCCGACCTGCTCGCCGTGCCGGTGTTCGCCGATCGGCGCCTCGGTGCCGGCGCCGAGGTCGTGGCCGGAGCACTCGGCGGCGACCTCGGCGAGTTCATGGAGGAAGCCGACTTCAACGGCAAGCGCGGCGAGACGCTGGCGGTGCCGACCCAAGGGAAGCTCGGCGCCAAAGCGGTGATCCTCGTGGGGGTCGGCGAGAAGGACGCGTTCGACCTCGACGCGATCCGGCGCGCCGGTGCCGCGCTCGCGAAGCGGGGCACGAAGGTCGCGCGGGTCGCGACCACCTTGCTCGAAGCCGCGCCCGATTCGCTCGACCTCGGTGCCGCGGCGCAAGCGTTGGCCGAAGGTGTCCACCTCGGCTCGTACCAGTTCCTCAAGTACAAGGGCGACGCGACGGCGTCGAAGCTGACGCGGGTGGTCGTGCTCGGTCGGACCAACGCCAAGGTGAAGGCGGGGCTGGCGCGCGGCTCCCGCGTCGCCGCGGCCGTGCGGTGGGCCCGCGACCTCGTCAACGAGCCGGCCGGCGCGAAGTCACCCGAAGAGGTGGCGAACCTCGCGAAGGAAGTCGCGCGGCGCTCGGGGTTGAAGGTCAAGGTCCTCGCGGGTGAGCAGCTCGCGCGCGAGCGCATGGGTGGCGTGATCGGTGTGGGCCAAGGGTCCGAGCGGCTGCCGCGGTTCGTACGCCTCGAGTACGCACCCGCGGGTGCGAAGCAGACGGTGGCCTTCGTCGGCAAGGGCGTGGTGTTCGACTCGGGTGGGCTCTCGATCAAGACCGCGTCGGGCATGGAGACGATGAAGACCGACATGTCCGGGGGCGCGGCAGTGATCGCGGCGATGTCCGCACTCAAGGACCTCGGCGTGAAGACGCGCGTGCTCGGTTACGTGCCGCTCGTCGAGAACATGCCGAGCGGTACCGCGATCCGTCCCGGCGATGTCCTCAAGATGCGCAACGGCAAGACCGTCGAGGTGCTGAACACCGACGCCGAGGGCCGCTTGATCCTGGCTGACGCGCTCTCGTACGCGGTCGACGAGAAACCGGACGCGATCGTCGACCTCGCCACGCTCACCGGCGCGTGTGTCGTCGCGCTCGGTGACAAGGTCGCAGGTCTGATGGGCAGCGACGAGAGCTGGATCGAGCAGGTCGACGACGCGGCCGGGCGCGCGAGCGAGTCGGTGTGGCACCTGCCGCTGCCGCAGGAATACCGCAAGTCGCTCGAGTCGGAAGTCGCCGACGTCCGCAACATCGGAACGGGCGGCTACGGCGGTGCGCTGACGGCCGGCCTGTTCCTCAAGGAGTTCGTCGCGGAGGTGCCGTGGGCGCACCTCGACATCGCGGGACCCGCGCGCGCGGGCAGCGACGATGGCTACGTCGTCAAAGGCGGCACCGGGTTCGGTGTGCGCACCCTCATCGAGCTCGCGGACTCGTTCTCCAAGCCGAACGGGAAGCGGAAGGCGTAGGCCGAGCGCTTCAGCACGCGAGGGCGGCCCGCACGACCTCGCCGGTGATGCGCGCGCACAAGTAGGGCTCGGGGTCGTGACCACGATGCCCGTTGTCGACCACGAAGTCCTCGATGCGGGCGTCGTAGGTCGGCGCGAGCCGCGTGCCCGCGCACACCTGGTCGGTCGGCGCGGTGATGTTCACCCAGCGCCGGATCGACCCGGGCCAGCACGGATCCACCTCCAGCTTCGCGAGCACCAGTCCTTCGTTGCCGAGCGGCGAGCCGATCGTCACGAACGTCTCGATCGGCCACTCCGGATGCGCGCACAGGCAGTCGTACGCCACGATCGAGCCGAGGGAGTGGGCGACGAGCACGCGCGTGTCCGGCGCCACTGCGACTTCCACCCGGGCGCGCACCGTGGTACGCACGTCGCCGTCACCGAAGTAGTGCCCGACCTGATCGACGGTCCGGCGCAGCATGTCTTCGCCCATCACCTGCGCGAGCACGGACGCGGCATCGGGGCCGAGCATCTGCTGCGCGACCTCGGCGAGCCCGCTGGCGCGCGCGAGCGCGCGCAACGCGTCGTCATCGAGCTGACCGTCGGCCGGTTCGTGGCGGAACAGGTCGCCGTAGAACGCGACCCCGACCGCGTCGTCGGGAAGCCGGCCGCCGGCGATGAGCACACCGTCGGCGAGCGCGGGGCGCCAACGGTTGAGGATCTGGGTCGGCCCCCACATCTCGTGGAAGGCCCCGTGAACTCCGAGCACCGTCGTCATGAACCCGCCAGTGAAGCACGAGGCGATACCGTCCCGCCCCGAAACGCGTGTAGCCAACGAGGAGAGCCGATGCCCGCTGCGCCACTCGAGCTCGTGATGATCGGGTTCCCCGGCCGGCCGTTCAGCGCCGACATCATCCCCGCGCTGCAAGGTCTCGTCGAGCGCCGCGTGGTCCGTGTCGTCGACTTCGTCCTCGTGACCAAGGGCGACGACGGACGTCCGCAGATCGTCGAGATCGAAGGCGTCGACCACGAACTGGCCGCACTGCGCTCGATCGTGGGCGACGTCAATGGCCTCATCGCCGAAGAGGACATCGTCGACCTCACCGGCTCACTCGGATCCGGCGAGTCGGCCGGCATCTTCTTGTTCGAGCCGACCTGGGCGACCGACTTCGCGGCTGCGGTCCACGCTGCGTCGGGTCGCGTGCTCGCGAGCGTGCGCATCCCGCCCGATGTGGTCGATGAGGTCGCGGCCGACAAGCAGCACGACCGCGGTACGGGCGCGAGCGTGCAGTCGTGACCGATCTCCTGCCGTCCTGGAACGACACGCCGGCGCGCGGCCATCACCGACTTCGTGACCGCGGTCACGAGCGAGGACGCGACGTCGTTCGTCGCGCCGGAAGCGCGCGTCGCGACGTTCGACAACGACGGCACGCTGTGGTGCGAGAAGCCGATGCCGATCCAACTCGACTTCACGCTCCATCGGCTCGCCGCGCTCGCAGCGGCGGACGCGTCCCTCCGCACGCAGCAGCCGTACAAGGCCGCGTACGAACAGGACTTCGCGTGGCTCGCGGGCGCGATGGTGAAGCACTACCAAGGCGACGACCACGACATGTTGTTGCTCGTCGGTGCGATCCCCAAGGCGTTCGCGGGCATCACCGTCGAGGCGTACGACGAGAGCGTCGCGGACTTCTTCGCGACTGCGATCCACCCGACGCTGAAGCGCCCGTACCGCGTGTGTGGCTACCAACCGATGCTCGAGCTCATGCGTTACCTCGAATTGAACGAATTCACCGTCTACATCGCATCGGGCGGTGACCGCGACTTCATGCGTGCCGTCGGCAAGGCCATCTACGGGATCCCGCCCGAGCGCGTCATCGGCAGCTCGATGACGCTCGACTACCAGGAGACCGAGGACGGCACGGACGTGCTCTACAAGGCGGAGATGGAGTTCCTGGACGACGGGCCGCAGAAGCCGATCCGCATCTGGAGCCGCATCGGCCGTCGCCCGCTGATCGTGGTCGGGAACTCGAACGGCGACGTGCCGATGCTGCGCTTTGCGCGCACCGCGAACCGCGACGCGCTGCGGCTCCTCCTGCTCCACGATGACAAGGAACGGGAGTTCGACTACACCGATGGGGCTGATGTCGCGCTCGACCCGCGCGCGACAGGGGCTGGACCGTCATCAGCATCAAGGACGATTGGAGCACGGTCTTCTCCGGTGAGTGAGGATCAAGATCGCGTGAGACGGTGATCCGGCATGGGCCTCAAGCAGTGGATGTCGCAGTTGTTCGGTCTGAGTGATCCCGCGCCACTGGATCCGACGGAGATCGTCGAGCTCGAAGTCGTCGACTTCGCGCTGCGGGCCGCTGGTGCTCGCCGCGCTGGAGGACGCCGGCGTGTTCGCTGTCCAGCGAGGATGTCTTCAATGCCGCGACCGCGCTCGCACAGCACGCGCATCCTGGTCACTCGGGCGGATGTACCCGCCGCGCTCGAAGCGCTGAAGCACCTGCGCTGACCTTGACGCCGCGGCGCAGCTTGCCGTCGGACCGAGGATCGAACGACGCGCCCAACGTGAGCGAGCTCGGCTTGGTGCCCGGAACGACGGGACAGTACGCCGACCGCGGGCGTCACCCGGAGAACACGGTGACGCCGGGCATCGCGATCCTGCGCGTGGAGAGCGGCTTGTTCTTCGCGAACGTGGAGGCGGTGCGCGCCGCGGTCCGTGCTCGCGCCGAGGCGCCCGATGTGCATGCGGTCGTCCTCGACGCCGAAACGATCCCGTTCGTCGACATCACGGCCGTGCGGATGCTGCGACGAGCTCGCCGAAGACCTGCAGTCCTCGGGCGTGCGCCTGGCCTTGGCGCACGAGATCGGGCAGGTGCGTGACGTCATGCGCCGCGGCGTCGAGCCTGAAAGCGGTCTCGCGGTCTACCCGACGGTGAAGACCGCGCTCGAGGCGCTCCGCCAAGAGTGACCAGGATCAGCCGAATTCGTCGGCGTTCTCGATCAGTCCCCAGATGATCAGGATGTCGACGCCCAGGATGATCAAAGCCCAGATCGGATACACGAAGATGACGAACACCGTCATCGCCGCGGTGATCGCGGCCCAGGTCACGCCGAGCACGAGGCCGGTCGGGTGCCGCGTGAGGATGAGGCCACCGATGAGGATCTGGACCACGCCGAGGACGAGCCAGATCCAGCCCCACACCGAGATGTCGATGTCGAAGAGAACCTTCGCGACCGCCTCGGTGCGGTCGTCCTTGGCGATGGCGGCGATGCCGCCGACCGCGTTGTAGACGCCGATGACGAGCGCGATCACGCCGACGAACGTGACGAAGCCGCTGCGGCGGACTTCGACGAGCTCTCCCTCTTGCACGGGGTCCCCCTCCTGCCGACCGTCGCAAACTGTACGCAGCGAATGACGCGGAAAGGCGGAAATGCCGCCACCCTGCCTATCGTGTGCGCGTGCAGTCCCGCGAAGACCGACCGCCGCTGGCGGCGGTTCCGTCCGACGACGCGACGGAAGTCGTCACCGCCGCGGTCTCTGCCGCACCCGCGACGCCGGATGCCTTCGGCGCCGCGAGCCGGTTCGCCCGCTCGATGATGGAGCTCGTGGTCGGCACACCTCGGGTCGGCACGGCCGAACGCGTCGTCTCCGCCGGCACCTCGATCGTCGAGTTCGTCGGCGCGCCCGATGCGTCGCTTCGTCGAGCCCGCGATCGACAACCGCGCGGAAGCGGCGCAAGAGGCCATGGTGTCGCTGCTCGAGCTGACGCGGGTCGTCGTGCAGGAAGCGGTGGAGATCGTCGATCTCAACGCCGTCCTCGACCGCATCGACCTCAACGCGTTGCTCGCCCGCATCGACCTGAACGAGCTGCTCAAGCGGGTCGACATCGACGACATGCTCGGCCGGCTCGACGTCGACGAGCTCATGCGCCGCGTCGACATCGGCGACATCCTCAATCGGGTCGACCTCAACGAGCTGATGGCGCGGGTCGATGTGACCGAGCTGATCGGCCGCGTCGACGTGGAAGCCATCCTCGATCGGGTCGATATCAACGAGATCGTCAACAAGGTCGACATCGATGGCATCGTCGAGCGCACGGAGATCGGGTCGCTCGTCGTGCGGTCCACGAGTGGCATGGCCACGGAGGCGCTCGACGCGGTGCGAAGCGGTGCCGTCGGCGTCGACGGCACCATCACGCGGGTGGTCGACCGGGTGCTGCGGCGCAAGGATCGCAAGCCGCGCCCCCTGGGACCGGGCCGGCTCGCGCCTGATCCCTCTGCATGAGCACGACCGCTCCGCCCGCCGGGAGTCTGCAGGGCAACTACGCCGGGGTCGCGTCGCGCACCGCGGCGTACCTCATCGACGCGGGGTTGATCGTCGGCCTGTACACGGTGACCGTGAGTGCGGCGCGCTTCATCGTCGACGTGGTCTTCGGGAAGACGCTGCTGAGTGACGGTTCGCTCGTGTGGACGATCGCGTTCGTCGTGTGGGCGTTCTTCTACCTCTTCTATTGCTGGGGTGCGGGTGGCAAGACGCCGGGGGCGGCATTGCTCGGGATCCGCGTGGTCCGCCGTGACGGGAGCCGCCTCGGCTTCCGGCGCGCGTTTCGTCCGTACGGTCGTGTTCCCGTTCTCGTTCCTCTTCTTCGGACTCGGGTTGGTCGGTGTCGTCATCGGGCGGGAGCACCGCGCCCTGCACGACGTCGCCGCCGGCAGCACGGTCATCTACGACTGGGACGCGCGCGCGGCGCGCTTGCGCTTCCTCGCCAAACGCACGGCTTGAAACCGACGGACTCGCGGCTCAGGCGTCGCGAGCGCAGCGGAACCCGAGGTTGCCGGTGCTGCTGTCGGGACCGTTCGCGCTGCCGCGCGCCGACCCGGTAGCGGCGGCAGTACGACGCGTGGCACAGGTAGGAGCCGCCGCGCATGACCCGGTTCGTGCCGCGCTCGGGACCGGTCGGGTTCTCGATGGGCGACACCCGGTAGTAGCCCGGGTCGAACCAGTCCGCGCACCACTCCCAGACGTTGCCGGTCGCGTTGTGCAGCCCGTTGCCGTTGGGCGGGAACGCGGTGACCGGCGCGGTACCGAAGTACCCGTCGGCCAGGGTGTTCTCGACGGGGAACTTGCCCTGCCACACGTTCATGCGGTGCTCGCCGCCCGGCTCGAGGTCGTTCCCCCACGGAAACAGCTTTCCGGTCAGTCCGCCGCGCGCGCGGCGTACTCCCACTCGGCTTCGGTGGGCAGGCGGGCGCCGGCCCACGCGGCGTACGCCGTCGCGTCGAGCCAGGACAGGTGGATCACCGGGTGGTCGGCGCGCTCGGAGATGTCCGACTGCGGTCCTTCCGGCGTCCGCCACGTCGCGCCGTAGACCTGCCGCCACCAGGGTGTCTGTGCGACGGCGCGCGTGTCCTCGAAATCGTCCGGCAACAGACCCACGAACACGAACGACCATTCATAGCGTTCGGCGTCGGTGACGTGACCGGTCGCATCGATGAACTGGGCGAACTCGGCGTTCGTGACGGTCGTCGCGCCGATCCAGAACGGATCGACCGTGACCTGATGCACCGGCCCTTCGCCGTCACCTTCGTATGCCCACGGCCCGTCGGTGCCCATGAGGAAGTCGCCGCCGCCGAGGCGACTCATGCCAAGGTTGGGGGTTGCCCCTTCGGGGTGACGGTCGGGTCCGCTGCTCATCGACTGCTCATTGGAGTGTTCACCTCATGGCCGATGTTGCCGGAGAGATCCTCGTGTTCGCGGTCGGAATCGCGATAAGTCCGATCCCGATCATTGCCGTCATCTTGATGCTGTTCTCGGCGCGTGCTCGCATCAACGGCCCTGCGTTCCTCCTCGGCTGGGTCGCCGGCATCACCGTGTTGATGGTCGTCGTGCTGGTCGTGGCCAACGCCGGCGATGTCTCGACCGACAGTGACGCGTCGAACGCGAGCGCGTGGCTGAAGCTGATCCTCGGTCTGTTCCTGGTGGTCCTCGGGTTCCGGCAGCTGCGCAACCGCCCGGCGCCGGGCGAAGAGGCGGTGATGCCCAGTTGGATGACCGGGGTCGACTCGTTCACGCCTCTCAAGGCACTGGGTACAGGTGTCGCCCTCTCCGCGCTCAATCCGAAGAACCTCGTGCTGACGATCGGGGGCGCGACGACGCTCGCGCAGGCCGGCCTCTCGGGCAAGAAGGACGCGGCCGTGGTGGCGTTCTTCGTGGTGGTGGCCAGCCTCACGGTCGGCGGCGCCGTGCTCTTCTACTTCGTGGGTGGTCAGAAGGCGAAGACCGTTCTCGACGGTTGGAAGGTCTGGCTCGAGAGGAACAACGCGGTCGTGATGTGCGTGCTGCTCATCGTCATCGGCGTGGCGCTCGCGGGCAAGGGCTTCGACGTGTTCGACTGACGGACGGTGCGGGGTTCACGCGTCGGTCAGTCGCGGCGAGCACCGTGCCCGCGTCCGACCGCGGCTTCGCGTGTGCTCACGCCGAGCTTGCGGTAGATGCTGCGTACGTGTGACTTCAACGTGTTGCGCGACACGTAGAGCGCGTCGGCGATCTCCTGCATCGACAGCGACGTCGACAGGAAGCGCCACACCTCCTGTTCGCGATCCGAGAGATCGGCGAGGTTCCGCGTCGACGCGCGGCGATCCGGCTCGGCGACGATCGCGGCCGCGATCTCGGCCGCGTATCCGGAGGGCCAGGTGCCGACGAGCCGGCGCACCGTCGGCGCGATCCACTCCGCCTCGTCGACGAAGACCCGGACGTACCCGTCCTCCTCGCCGAGGGCGAGCGCCTGGCGTACGTAGTCGGCCATCTCGGCGTCGCGCTCGCCGCGCACGCCGGAGCAGGCACACGTCAATGCGATCGCGCACGCTGAGGTTCGGCAGATTGTCGAGGAGCGCGTGCGCGCCGTCATGGTCGCCGAGTGCCGCCCGCAGGCGTGCGAGCACGCGCGAGTGGCACGGCTCGTACAGTCGCTCGACGAGCGCGGCGGCGTGCTCGAGCTCGCCGCTCTGGATCGCGAAGAGGGCTTCCGTCTCGTCGACGCGCTGGAGAAGCGGCAATGCGTCGCGCCGGCGCAGCCGCCGCCGCGCCTGCTGCAGGACATCGGCCGCGACGCCTTCTTCGCCGGCGATGTACTGGACACGCGCCAGCGCGAGCATCGGCAACAACGCCGCGTGGATGTATCCCTGCTTGGCGCCCAGCGCGCACGCCCGTTCGAGATCGTTCCGCGCGGCGTCGAGCCGGTTGCGTTCGAGATGCACGACCCCGCGCACGTACCGGGGCGTGATCGTGAACCAGAATTCGGGATCGGCAATCCTGCCGGAGGCGTCGAGCGCGTCGTTGGAGAACGCCTCGGCTTCCGCGAGCCGGCCTTCGGCCAGTGCGATCTCGCCGAACACGCCGGGCACGGCGACGCGGTCGGTTGCATGGTGCAGATCCACGCGTGCCACGAACTCGAGCAGCGTCTCTCTCGCGCGCGGGGCGGCCCATCAATGACTGAAGTTGCGCCTCCGCGCAGGGCGCGCGGAACTCATCCCAGGACCAGTCGGATCGGTCGAGCAACTCACGGGCGCGCTGCCCTTGGCGCGCGGCCTTGACGAGATCGCCCTGCGCGAAGTCGAGGAGGAACTGGAGGTAGGCACGCCGGGCGCTCGTGTCGATGTCGCCGTCGCCGTTGCCGCCGGCGACGAGCCCCGAGTCGACGAGCTGGCTCCAGTCGCGCGCGCCTTCGACATCGCCCATGTAGCTGAGCGTCAGTGCCATGTCGAGGGCCTGGCCGACGTCGATCGCGACGTTCGGGCGGGGCAACATCTCGGTCCACTCGCGCGACCGCGGTGACGGCGCCGTCGAAGAACCGGGGGAGCACGCGCGGCGCCGGAACCGACTCCACGCTTCCTCGATCTCTCCGGCTTCCACCCAATGGTGCAGCGCACGGTCCTCGTTGCCGCGGCGCTCGTAGAACGCGGCCACGGCGCGGTGCAACGCGTTCCAGCGATCCGGTCGTGTGCGGCGCAGCTCCGAGCGCAGGAAGTCGCGGAACAACCGGTGATAGCGGTAGTGCCCGCTGTCGAGCGCCTCCGTCAGCACGTTGCGGCGCGCCAGATCCGTGAGCAGCTGCGACGAATCGGTGCGTCCCGTGATCTCGTCGCACGCATCGGGTTCCAGATCGTCGAACACCGAGGTCGCGAGCATGAAACCGAAGGCGTCGACGGTCAGCGCGCTGACCACTTCGGAATAGAGGTACTGCGCGAGCTCGGGCGTCTCACCGCTCAGGCCGCCGAACGATGTGCGCCCGCTGCTCCCGAGCACACCGGAGAGCGCGACGGCCGCGATCAGGCCTTCGGTCCGCTCCAACAACAGCGCCCGTTGCGCGGGGTCGCTCGCGATCCCCAGCGCGGCGAGCACGTCAGCCGTCTCTTCGTCATCGCAGCGGAGGTCGTCGCTCGTGATCTCGTGCAGCTCACCGTTCAACCGCAGGCGGGTGAGCGACGGAAGCGGCGGCATCGACCGACCGACGAGGATCAGGTGGAGCCCTCGCGGACCGTCGAGGCACAGCTCGTCGAGATCCCCGGTCGCGACCGGATCGGTGAGCTCGTCGACGCCGTCGCACACCACGACGGTCGGGCGTTCGAGGTCGCCGAGGGCGGGGACCCATCCCTGCGTGTCGGTGGTCGCGGCGTCCCCGCCGGGGCCGGCCCAGTGGGCGAGCACGCGGGTCCGCAGGCGGTCGGGCCCGTCATCGCGGCTGTCGAGCGAGAGCCACACCACGTCCGAGGAAACTGATCGGACCCACTCCGCGACGGCAGTGGTCTTGCCGCTCCCGACCGGCCCCGACACCAGCGTCACCCGGGCGTCGAGGGACGCGCCGAATCGCGCCGTCAGGCGGCGCCTTCGCACCTCGTGTCGAGGAGGTGCCGGAATTTCGTCAACGCGTGGCACCCGGGCGTACCAGCTTCATTGGGCCCGCCAACCCCACCGTTGCGGAAGTGTACGACGGCCCGTAGAGACCGTGAACCAAGATTTGGCAGTTTGTGTCCGCGGTTGCCGGCGCGCGACACGGCACAATGTGCGCGTTCAGTCACCGACGGGAGCGCCTCATGTTGTCGCCAGCCGACTCCGACGCTGTCCTCGAAGCCGAGAGCCGCACTTGGTGGGTGTACCTGATCACCGGCGCCCTCTGGATCGTCTTCGGCTTCATCGTGTTGAGCGCGCGCACGGAGATCACCACCGTCTGGGCCGTCACGATCTACGCCGGGATCTTGTTCTTCCTCGTGGGCGTCGGCGAGCTCGTGACCGCGTTCGCCGTGAGCGGTTGGCGCTGGCTCCACATCGTGTTCGGCCTCGCCGCGATCACCGCCGGGATCATCGCGTTCGTGTGGCCCGACCAGACGTTCGTGACGCTCGCGGTCATCCTCGCCTGGTACCTGCTGATCGACGGACTGTTCGAGATCGTGGCCGCGTTCTACGCCGCGCGGAGCACGAGTGGTGGTGGATGTTCCTCATCATGGGCATCGCCGAGGTGCTGATCGGCTTCTGGGCGATCGGCTACACCGGCCGTTCGATCGCGCTGCTGATCATCTGGGTCGGCGCGACCGCACTCGCCAAGGGCTTCACCCAGATCGTGCGCGGCTTCGCCCTCCACGGCCTGAAGAAAGATTTGGCGCTGAGTTGAACATGGTCGGATCTGCCCCTCAGTAGGGGCCGGCTGCGCCGGCATGGGGTTCGCCGCAGCTCCTCCGGTACGCCCGCCGGGGGCGGGCGTTTCTCATCTCAGTTGGCACTGCCGTCCGCGAGGACGGCGTGCGGCATGCAGAACTGGTCGTACTCGGCGATCACGATCTGCGCGTTCTCTCCGCACGCGGGGCACTGCGGGTCACGCCGCACCTTGAACGTCCGGAAGCTCGTCTCCAACGCGTCGTACGCGAGGAGCCGGCCGCGCAGCGGCTCACCGAGGTCGAGCAGCAGCTTGATCGCTTCGAGCGCCTGCAGCGACCCGACGATGCCGGGCAGCACGCCGAGCACGCCGGCCTCCGAGCACGACGGCGCCAGCTCCGGCGGCGGCGGCTCGGGCAGCAGGCAGCGGTAGCACGGGCCGTTGTACGGATCGAACACCGTGACCTGACCCTCGAAGCGGAAGATCGACCCGTGCACGACCGGGATGCGCTTCAGCAACGACGCGTCGTTCAGCAGGTAGCGCGTGGGGAAGTTGTCGGTGCCGTCCACCACGACGTCGTAGTCGTCGAGGATGTCGAGGATGTTGTCGGCACCGAAGCGGACGTCGTAGGTGACGACGTTCACGTCCGGGTTGAGTGCGGTGAGGGTCTTCTTGGCGGAGTCGACCTTGCGCTCGCCGATGCGGTCGGTGCTGTGCAAGATCTGTCGCTGCAGGTTCGACGCGTCGACGATGTCCATGTCGACGACACCGAGCGTGCCGACGCCCGCGGCCGCGAGGTACAGCGCGGCGGGAGAGCCGAGTCCGCCCGCGCCCAGCAGGAGCACCTTGGACTGGAGCAGTTTCTGCTGACCTTCCTCACCGATCTCGGGGAGCAAGATGTGGCGCTGGTACCGGTTGCGCTGCTCGGCATCGAGGACGGCCGGTGTGATCCACGGCCGGCCCTCGTTCTTCCAGCGGCCGAAGCCGCCGGCCATCGACACGACGTCCTGGTAGCCGAGCTCCTGCAGGGTCTTCGCCGCGAACGCGGAGCGGATACCGCCTGCGCAGTAGATGACGATCGGGGCGTCGCGCTTGGGGAGCTTGTTCTCGACCTGGCTCTCGAGGTGGCCGCGGGGGATGAAGACCGCGCCCGGGATCATGCCCTGCTCGAACTCGTCGAGCTCCCGGACGTCGAGGAACGTCGCGCCCCCAGGACCCGTTTCGGCGAGGCGGGCCTCGGCGTCGGCGGGTTCGATCTCTCGGATTTCGCGCTTGGCCTGTGCCAGCAGCTCGCGGAAGCCGGCCATGAACCCTCCAAGGGTCTGCCCAACGGTCTGGAATGCGGTCCGGAAATGCTACCGCAGCGGTCGGAAATACCCAACGGACGCCGCCCGACCGATGTTCCCGGTCAGACCTCGGCGACCACCGCGGGGAGGACGTCGCCGAGGTCGGCCCGCACCACCGCGTCGGCGACCTGGTCGAAGGGCGTCTCCTCGCCGTTCATGATGATCAGCCGGGCGCCGTTGCGCAGCGCGATCTCGGGCAGGCCCGCGGCTGGGTAGACGCCGAGCGACGTGCCCACCGCCACGAACACGTCTGCCCGCGCCGCCGCCTGCTGTGAGCGCTCGAGGTCCTCGGCGACGAGGTTCTCGCCGAACGAGATCGTCGCGGACTTGATGATGCCGCCGCAGGACAGGCAGGGCGGGTCCTCTTCGCCGGCCTCGACGCGCGCCAGCGTCTCGTCCATGGGGCCGCGCCATCCGCAGCCCATGCACTTCACCGTGCGCGCGTTCCCGTGGATCTCGACGACGATCTCGGGCGACTGCCCCGCGAGATGGTGCAGCCCGTCGACGTTCTGAGTCACCAGCATGTGCAGCGCGCCCTTGTGCTCCATCTCGACGAGCGCGTAGTGCGACGCGTTCGGCTGCGCGTGCCACATCTCGCTGGTGCGCCGGTTCCGCCACGCCCGCCTGCGGATCTCCGGATCCGACATGTAGTAGTGCAGGTTCGCGGTCTTCTCGGCGTCCGGGTTCTTCGTCCACACGCCGTTCGGACCGCGGAAGTCGGGGATCCCGGAGTTCGTCGAGATCCCCGCGCCCGTGAGCACCATCACGTTCGGCGCGTCGCGCAACCACGACGCGATCGTGGCGAGGTCCGTATCCAGCCGCGACATGCGCCCGAGGGTATCGACCTGAGCGCCGCGTCGAGTACGCGGACATCAGGCCGTGGCGGCGTCCTCGGCGATGATCGTGGCGTGCCGGTCTTGGGCCCAGCGCACGGCTTCGTGGCCGATCGCCGGGTGGAAGCCGGAGCGGTGCAGCGCGCGCTCGACGGTGTCGAAGGGCTCGCCTTCCATCAGCAACGTCAGCGCGACGCGCCGAGCACGGCGGCGCGCGACGTCGAGCCCGTCGTTCGAGGTCTGCCCCGAGACCCATTCGCGGTGGCGCGCCTGCACCGCGACGGGGAGGCGGCGGACATGGCGACGGTGGATCGGCGGGAGCGTGCGCCGTACCGAGATCACCTCGGGTGCATGTGCGTGCGCGAGCTCGAACTGCTGGAGCCGGTGCAGGCTCCGGACGAGCGGCGACTGCTCGCCGTCGCGCGGCCCGAGCCCGAGCGCGGCCGCGGTGTCGGCGACGGGGAGCGTGAGGCCGCCCGGGTGCTCCTCGAACCGGTCCGCGAGGTGGCGCAGGAGCAGCAGCGCGGTGGGCCCGAGCGTCGGCAGCCAGAACGTCTCGGCGTACCACGACCGTGCGTCGTGGCCGAGAGCGTCGAGCACCGGGTCGGGCCAGGGCGTGATGCGGACGAGTGCAGGCATGGCGTGAGTCCCTCCGTGGATGGTGCGCCGCGCTCCGCCCGGCCGACGCCGGACCATGGAGCACGTGAGAGCACGTGAAGTTGCGTGAGATTGTCTAACACCGTCACGACCAGGCAGGCAAGCCGGAACCGCCCCGAAGTACGATTTCGGGCATGACGAGCGAGGCTCCCGACACCGACGACTGGCGCGAGCTCGCCGCCAAGGAGCTCCGGGGAGCCGATCCGTCCGCGCTCCTCTGGCCGACGCCGGAAGGCATCCCGGTACCGGCGCTGTTCACCGCGGCCGACCTCGAGGGGTTGGAGGCCGTCGGTGGGCTGCCGGGCTTCGATCCGTTCGTGCGGGGCGTGCGGGCGACGATGTACGCGAACCGGCCGTGGACGATCCGCCAGTACGCGGGCTTCTCGACGGCCGAGGAGTCGAACGCCTTCTACCGCCAGAATCTCGCGGCCGGGCAGATGGGCCTCTCCGTCGCGTTCGACCTCGCGACGCACCGCGGCTACGACAGCGACCACCCGCGCGTCGAGGGCGACGTCGGCAAGGCGGGTGTCGCGATCGACTCGATCGAGGACATGAAGATCCTCTTCGACGGCATCCCGCTCGACCGCATGTCGGTGTCGATGACGATGAACGGCGCGGTGTTGCCGGTGCTCGCGGGCTACATCGTCGCGGGCGAGGAACAAGGCGTCCCGCCCGAGCAGCTCGCGGGGACCATCCAGAACGACATCCTCAAAGAGTTCATGGTCCGCAACACCTACATCTATCCGCCCGAGCCGAGCATGCGGATCGTCGCCGACATCATCGAGTATCAGGCGTTGCACATGCCGAAGTTCAATTCGATCTCGATCTCCGGCTACCACATGCAAGAAGCCGGCGCGACCGCGGTGCAGGAGCTGGGCTTCACGCTCGCCGACGGCAAGGAGTACGTGCGGCGAGCGACCGCGCGCGGCCTCGACATCGACGCGTTCGCCGGCCGACTGTCGTTCTTCTTCGCGATCGGCATGAACTTCTTCATGGAAGTCGCGAAGCTGCGCGCCGGCGCGGTTGCTGTGGGCGCGCATCATGCGTGCGGAAGGTGCGAAGAAGGCCGGCTCGATGATGCTGCGCACGCACTGCCAGACATCGGGTGTGTCGCTCACCGAACAGGATCCGTACAACAACATCGTGCGCACCGCGTACGAAGCGCTCGCGGCGGTGCTCGGCGGCACGCAGAGCCTGCACACCAACTCGTTCGACGAAGCGATCGCGCTGCCCACGGAGTTCTCGGCGCGGATCGCTCGCAACACCCAGCTGATCCTGGCCGAGGAGACCGGTGTCACGCATGTGGTGGATCCGCTCGGTGGCTCGTACTACGTCGAGGCGCTCACGCAGAGCCTGGCCAACGAGGCGTGGGCGCTGATCGAAGCGGTCGACGCGCTGGGCGGCATGACCAAGGCCGTCGAGTCGGGCATGCCGAAGCTGCGCATCGAGGAGGCCGCGGCGCGCCGCCAGGCGGCAATCGATCGCGGCGACGAGACCATCGTCGGAGTCAACAAGTACCGCCTCGCCGACGAGGAGCACCTCGAGACGCGTCAGATCGACAACACCGAAGTGCGCCGGCAGCAGATCGCCCGGCTCGAGCGACTCAAGGCCGAACGCGACCCCGAACGGGTCGCGGCTGCGCTCGACGTGCTCACGCGCGGGGCGGCCGGCGACGCGAACCTGCTCGAGCTCTCCGTCGACGCGATCCGCGCGCGCGCGACGGTCGGCGAGATCTCCGACGCGATGGAACAGGTCTTCGGACGCCACCGTGCGGTCATCCGTTCGATCTCCGGCGTGTACGGCGGCGCGTACGCGGACGACGAGGAATTCCAGCGGATCCGCAAGGAAGTCGACGAGTTCGCCGCGGCCGAAGGCCGCCGGCCGCGAATCCTCGTCGCGAAGCTCGGCCAGGACGGTCACGACCGCGGCGCGAAGGTGATCGCCACTGCGTTCGCCGACCTCGGCTTCGATGTCGACATCGGCCCGCTGTTCCAGACGCCCGAGGAAGCCGCGCGCGATGCGATCGAGAACGATGTGCACGTGGTCGGCGTGTCGAGTCAGGCCGCCGGGCACAAGACGCTCGTACCCCAGCTCGTCGAGCAGCTGCGCGCCCAGGGTGCGCGAGAGGTCGTGGTCGTCGTCGGCGGCGTCGTGCCGGTCGGTGACTACGAGTTCTTGAAGGCGAACGGTGTGAGCGCGGTGTTCGGGCCGGGGAGCAACATCCCCCGCGCCGCCGCCGAGATCCTCGCCCTCGTTCGCGAACGCCGTCACGCCGCGTGACGGCCAGGCGTGCCGGATGAGCGACGTGGGCGAGCTCGCCGGCGCGGTCCGCGCCGGCGATCGGCGGGCACTCGCGCGCGCGATCACGCTCGTCGAATCGACCCGCGCCGATCATCGGGCCGATGCGGTCGCGCTGCTCGACGAGCTCATGCCCGCCACCGGTAACGCGGTACGCATCGGCATCACCGGCGCGCCCGGCGCCGGGAAGTCCACGTTCATCGAGGCGCTCGGCATGCAACGCGTCGGCGACGGTCAGAAGGTCGCCGTGCTCGCGGTCGATCCGTCGAGCACGCGCACCGGCGGCTCGATCCTCGGCGACAAGACGCGGATGGAACAGCTCGCGCGTGAGCCGCTCGCGTTCATCCGGCCGTCGCCGTCGGGCGGCACGCTCGGTGGGGTCGCGCGCCGGACGCGTGAGGCGATGCTGGTGTGCGAGGCGGCAGCCTGCGACGTGGTGATCGTCGAGACCGTCGGCGTCGGCCAGTCCGAGGTCGCGGTGGCCGGGATGGTCGACGTGTTCGTGCTGCTCATCGCGCCCGGCGGCGGCGACGAGCTCCAAGGCGTCAAGCGCGGCATCGTCGAGCTCGCCGACCTGCTGGTGGTCAACAAGGCGGACGGCGATCTCGCCGCCGCCGCGCAACGAACCGCGGTCGACTACGCCGCGGCGTTGCACATCGGTCGCGCCACGGAAATCGATGGCCCGCACGTGCTGACCGCTTCGGCGCTCACCGGGACCGGGATCAGCGAGGTCTGGGACGCGATCGCCGCCCATGAGCGGGCGGGGCGGGAGTCCGGGGCGCTCGGGCGCCGCCGGTCGGAGCAGGCCCGGGCCTGGATGTGGTCCGAGGTCTCGGACACGTTGACCGAGCGGTTCCGTGCCGATCCTGCGGTGCGCGCCCGGCTCGACGATCTCGAGCACGACGTCGTCGCGGGCAAGGTGTCACCGTCGGCCGGCGCCCAAGAGCTCCTGAACGCATTCGGCATTCGGTAGCGCGTCCTCGGATACGACGACAGCGACGCGAGACGGCTACTGCCGCGCGTTCGGGTTGCGTCGCGGGGGTTTCTCGCTGATCACGCGCTTGCCCTCGGACTCGTACGGCTCGCGACGCCGCTTCGGGACGTAGCCCTCGGGACACAGTCGCGGGGCGCCTGTCGCATGCGCTTCGTCGGGGCCCGGTGGAGTCGCCACGCGCCCGCCCGGCGCGGTGCTTCCGAGTCGCACGCAGTCGAAGTCGGGATCGACTTCCGATCGGATGACATCTGGTCGCGGGTCGGGCGTCACGGGCACTGGCTGTTCTTCCCGCTTCCTCCCCACCAGAAGTACGGGCCCCAGCTGCCGGTGTTGTCGAAGTGGCCTTCGACTCCGTAGCAGCTCGGATGTGAGGCGTAGACGCTGCTCGGGTCGTATCTCGACATCGCGCCACTCGTGCTCGACTGGTAGGCAAGGTTCGCCATGTAGGCGCAGTGCTGCCAACCTTCGTACGGCCAGTGACCGTTGCCCATGTCGGTTGCGGTGGTCCCTGCGTGGTCGCCGCTGTCGACGATCTCGCCGTACCAGGCCACCTTCTCGGCTTCGTTGCGCAAACCGGTCGTGCTGAACAGGCTCGCGGGGTAGTAGCCGATCCAGTTGCCGTTGCACCGCAGCCACCAGTTGCCCTGCCACAGCTGCCACTTCAGATTCATGATGAACTGCGCGCCGCCGAAGGTGCTGAGCGGTGACGACAGCGCTTCGGGATAGATCGAGCCGGAATACTGCACCCAACCGTCGACGTCTTGGTTGTACCCGCCTTTGTTGTCGCCTTGCTGCGTGTAGCCGTTCGTCGTGTAGAAGACGAACAGGTGCGGCACCCAGTCGCCGTAGAGATCTCGGAACTCCTGGTGTCCGGCTTCGATCGTCTGCTTGCTGCCGCCGCTGCCACGCGCGACGGCGCACTGGCCGAGTGAGAACTCGTTTGACCATTCCAGATACGGGTCCCAGGCGTTGATGTTGCCTTCACAGCCGTAGTTGGTCACCCATTGCGCGCTGTACGCGTACTTGTGCAGGGTGCCGTCCTCGGGCAGTGCCACTTCCGCACCCAGCCCGTCCGGGCGCAGCACGGCCGCCCGACCGTGCTTGCTGAGGAAGTCCTGCAGGGGCCGGCCGGAATGCAGCGCCGCGAGATCCCGACGCGCGATTGGGACCGTGCCCTCCGGCCCGCGTTCGATCCCGTCATCTTCGAGCTCGAAGCGCAACATTTCGGCCGGTCGCACCGCTCGGCCGTCGGCCGGCTCGGTGAGGAA
The DNA here is from genome assembly GCA_963745645.1 of uncultured Actinomycetes bacterium. Taxonomy (GTDB): domain Bacteria; phylum Actinomycetota; class Acidimicrobiia; order IMCC26256; family PALSA-610; genus CAVUFH01. Next base: position 37,338 of record CAVUYD010000008.1, on the reverse strand, counting down.
CGCAAGATCGATGCGGTCGTCGTCCGGCGGATCCGCGACCTTGCCGTCCGCCGTGAGCGACTCCGCCGGCACCCAATCGATCGTCTGGCCCCGAGGAGTGCGCGTGGTCGCCTTCACGTCGAGCCGCGTCCGCCGAGCGGCCAGGTACTCGCGGATGAGCTCGTTGTTCTCCGCCGCCCGTTGTGCACGGACGCGCGGCCCGCCACCAGGATCCGGCCGCTCCTCACCCTTGTCGTCGTCGACCTCGGTGTTGCGCTCGGGTTCGTGGAGATCGTTCATGGGAAGCCGCTCCCTGTCGGGCGTCGATCGCGAGGCACCGACACGAAGATCGCTTCAGGCCACGGCGGTGCAGTCCGGAGATGAGGCCCGAGTGTTCGTCCGAGCGTCGGCCTTTGGTCCGCCGATGACAACCCGGGAACGCGGGTATTTCGTCGCCCCGATCAGCTCGCGTTGCGACTGCTCGCGTCAGCTCGCCCGGCTCCAGGCGTCGACCGGTTGGGGCGGCTGGTGCTTCCGCAGGATGGCGCGAGCCTGCGCCACGCCCTGGCGGCCGACGTTGCGGGTCCGCTCGTCCAGGATCCACTCGCGCCGGGTGGTGCCGCCCGGGAGCAGTCGCAGCTGGGTGCCGGATTCGGCGCTCCGGCTCGATTCGGTACTGGTCGATTCGGGGCTGGTCGGCATCATCGTCTCGCTCACGATCGGAGTATCGCGGTCGGGTATGACAACAACGCCGGCGAGCGATTTGTTGCATCTGTGGAAGACTGCGCCCGATTCATGGCTTCTGATCCGGCGGGAGGATCGATGAAGCGCCGGATCCTCCTGGCGATCGCGATACTCGGTGTCGGAATCGTCGTCGCAATCGTCCTCTTCGTGACGCGTGACCACGGCGACGATGCGGTCGCGAGCACGTCGCGCGGGCCGCGAGCACCACCGTCGCGAACCGATCCGATCGCACCACCGCGACCGGCCGGTCCGACGGAGTCACGGGCACCACCGGGCCGGGCGCCGCGGGCACGACGTCCGTCGCCGACCTCGTGATGGCGCACGCCGGCGGCGCGGTGCTCGCCGCCGCGCCGGCCTACGCGTACACCGTCCGCACCGACGCGAGCGGCGTGCTCGCGGCGGAGATGCCGACCCCGTGGACCGACGAGGCAGACGACCGGCATCGCCGGTGACGACGGCGCGACATATCCCCAGATCGTCGCCGCTCCCGACGTTGCCGCCTACCTCCAGCGCTACGACGCGCCCGGCGAGAGCGTGACCCTCGACCCGGGCGGTACGACGACCATCGATGCGTGGCTCGCGAGCACCGACCTCTCGGCCGACTGCGCCTCCGACGGCGCGACGGCCTTCGACGACGGCGTGTTCCACGGCTCGATGCAGGTGTGGCACGGGTGCGGCACCGCGCGCGGGGATCGTCGCGGTCGTCGCGGTCAGCCGACGGGGAACCCGCTGTCGACTGCGCATCGTCGTCCAGGCGACGACGACCGCCGACCTCGCCGTGATCGACCACACGCTGCAGACGTTCACGGTCGGCACGAAGTCCCAGAGGCGGGGCGGTCCACCCGTACCATGGTGGTGTGTCCGTGTACCTCGACCACGCCGCCTCGACGCCGATGCGGCCCGAGGCGATCGCGGCGATGCTGCCGTTCCTCGCCGACCATCCCGGGCAACCCGTCGGGCAGTCACGGCGCGTCGCGTGCCGCGCAAGACCGCGCTCGAAGCGGCGCGCGAGACGGTCGCCGGCGCGTCTGCGGCTGCCGCCCGCACGAGATCGTGTTCACCGGCGGCGGGAGCGAGGGCGACAACCTCGCGGTGAAGGGCGCGGCGTGGGCGCGCGCGGGCGCGACGCCGGCGCTCGACGGCGTCGTCACGACCGGGATCGAGCACAAGGCCGTCCTCGGCGCGTGCGTCGGCCTCGACGCGCGAGGGCTTCCGCGTCGTCCGCGACGTCGGCGCGACCGCCGACGGCGTCGTCGACCTCGACGTGCTCGCGGCCGCGCTCGACGAGCGCACCGCCGTCGTGTCGGTGATGCTCGTCAACAACGAGACCGGCGTGCGTCCAGCCGCTCGCCGACGATCGCCGCGCTCGTGCGCGAGCGCGCGCCCCGCGCGGTCGCTGCACACCGACGCGGTGCAGGCGCCGCAGTGGCTCGACCTCGCGCGCACACGCCGCGACGTCGGATCTCGTCGCGATCTCCGGTCACAAGTTCGGCGGCCCGAAGGGTGTCGGCGCGCTCGTCGTCCGCGGCGGCGTCGCGCTCGTGCCGCTCGTCGAGGGCGGCGGCCACGAACAGGGCCGCCGGGCCGGCACCCAGAACGTCGCCGGCATCGTCGCGTTCGCCACCGCGCTGCGGATCACGGACGAGCAGCCGCGCCGAGGAGACCGCGCGCATCGCGGCGCTGCGCGACCGCGCTCGAAGCGGGCCTGGCCGACGCGGTCGCCGGGCTTCACGGTCAACGGCGATCCGAACGGCCGGGTCGCCGGGCGTGCTGCACTGCACGTTCCCCGGCGTCGAGGCCGAGACGCTGCTCGTCGCGCTCGACCAGCACGGCGTGTACGGCCGCGTCGGGTTCGGCGTGCAGCTCCGGCGCGATCGATCCGTCGCACGTGCTGCTCGCGATGGGCATGGCGCGCGACCGCGCGCTGTCGTCGGTGCGCTTCTCGCTCGGCTACGCGTCGACGCCGCGCCGACGTCGACGCCGCGCTCGCGGTCGTGCCCGAGGTCGGTCGCCGAAGTCTGCGGGCGGCGTGATGGCGCGCGTGGTCATGGTGATGATGAGCGGCGGCGTCGACTCGTCGGTCGCGGCCGCGCTGCTGCGCGAGCAGGGTCACGACGTCACCGGCGTCACGCTGAAGCTGTGGGGCGGCGAGAGCGACTGCGGGTGCTGCAGCGTCTCCGACGTCGAGGACGCGCGCCGGGTCGCCGCGCAGCTCGACATCCCGCACTACGTCTTCAACTTCTCCGACGGCTTCGACGCGAACGTCGTCGACGCCGTACGTCGGCCGCCTACGCAGCACGGCGAGACGCCGAACCCGTGCGTCGAGTGCAACCGCACGATGAAGTTCGGTCGCGCGCTCGAACGGGCGCGCCAACTCGGCTTCGACTTCGTCGCCACCGGTCATCACGCGCGCGTCGTCGACACCGCCGACGGCTCGCGCGATCGCGCGCGGTGCCGATGCGGCCAAGGACCAGTCGTACGTGCTCTACATGCTCGGCGCCGAGCAGCTGCGGCGCACGCTGCTTCCCGTCGGCGAGCTCACCAAGGCCGAGGTGCGCGAGCGCGCGCGTGCGCTCGGTCTGCGCACGGCGACCAAGCCCGAGAGCATGGACGTGTGCTTCATCACGAAGGGCGGCCGCGAGGCGTTCCTCGGCGCGCGCATCGCGCGGCAGTCCGGTGCGCTCGTCGAGCACCGACGGCACCGAGTCTCGGCCGGCACGACGGCATCGACGCGTTCACGATCGGTCAGCGGCGCGGGCTCGCGGTCGCGGTCGGCGAACGCCGCTACGTCACCGACATCGCGCCGGCACCGGCGACGGTCACGCTCGGCACGCGCGATGACCTGTTGCGCGACCGCGTCGCGATCGCGCGACGCGACGTGGACGTTCGGTGCGCCGCCGGCCGGCGAGGTGCTCGCGCAGTCGCGTGCGCACGGCGAACCGGTTCGCGCGCGCGTCGACGGCGACGTCGTGGAGTTCGCAACGCCGCAGCCGCGCGTCGCGCCCGGGCAGGTCGTCGCGCTCTACCGCGACGACGTCGTGCTCGGCGGCGGCATCGCCCTCGCCGGCTGACGCTCAGCGCCGCGCCAGGCGGCGGGTGTCCGCCGTCGCCATCACCTCGGCGCGGCGGATCGGTGCGATGAGGACGATGTCGGTGTCGACGATCGCGCCGTCGGTGCGGCCGCGGCGGCGGGAGAAGCTCGTCGGTTCCCTCAGGGCGATCGTGAGGCTCCCGGTGCGCGAACCGAGCCGGAGGTCGAGCGCGCGGGCGAGCGCGGGATCGGGCCGGGTCGGACCGATCCCCGCGACGTCCGCGCGCGCCATGAGAACCGGGTCGAGCAGGATGAGCGGGTCCACGATCACGACACCCGCGGGAACCATCACGAACCACCGCCGCGACAACCCGTGCAGCGACCGCACGAGGAACGCCGCGAGCGGGAAGCCGACGACGACCGCGACGATTCCGACGACGGACGCGACCGTCGGCGAGCAGCAATGGCCCGGTCGCGACCCCCGCGCCGACGAGGACGATCGCGAGCGGGACCGGCAGGAGCAGCAGCGGTGTCGGGACGTGCAGCGGGAAGCGCACTTCGTCGCCGTAAGCGAGCGCGTTCCCCGTCGCTTGCGCGAACGGCGCCGCGAGTGTGAGCGCGGCGGCGAGGAGCGAAGATGCGATCGCGACGACGGCATTGGCCGTCGAGGTGGAGGGCGCGGCCGCGATCGCAAGGAGCACCGCGATCGGCGCGACGACACGCACGAGCGTGAGGCCCCACGGGCGCGGCGCGAGCAGCGCGACGAGCCCCGCGACCCACGCACCCCACAACAACACCGCGGCGAGTGTGGCGGGCGCGGTCGACCAATCGTTCAGTGCGTCGGCCAGCGCGCTTCCGGTGGTGATCGGCAGCACTGCCCACGCCAGCCGCGCGCACCACAACCAGAGGTTTTGCATGGCTCCCAAGCTGTCGCGCTTGCATTCCGAGGAGTTCGAAAGGCGTCCGTATACTACGAATTTCATGCCTTCGACCGTGCTCGCTGCAGGGATGGCCACTGGTGTCGGCAGCCTTCCGCATCGCGACGCCGGTGCGGCTGCGGCGCTCGTTCTCCGCTGTCTCCCCGAGCTCCCGCCGGTGCCGCAGCTCCCACACCGCAGCATGCGGGAGGGTGTGCTCGCGCAGTGGATGCACGGCGTGCCGGGTGTCGTCGTCGACGACAACGGTTCGCTCGCGATCGCCGGGGTCGTCGATCCGCGCGCGCCGGTTGCGGTCGAGTTGCAGGCCGAAGCCCACGCGGGACTCGTTGGGTTCGTCGACGCCGCGGTCGCGTTGCCGCGCCCTCCGGCGCGCGTCAAGGCGCAGGTCACGCGGCCCTCTGACCCTCGGCGTGGCGCTCGTGCAGGCGGGCGTGGAACCCGCACGCGCGTTCTCCGTCGCCGCACGTGTCGCGCGGGACTGGGCCACCGCCATCCAGGGCTACTTCAGCGCGCGCATGCCGGCGAGCGCGCTCGTGTTGTTCTTCGACGAACCCGCGCTGGTGCAGTGGCGCAGCGACGACCCGCCGCTCGAACGGGAACTGGCCACCGACCTGCTGTCGGCGGCCCTGGCCGCGCCCCGCTGCGCGACTGGAGTCCACGTGTGCGGCGCCGGCGACGCTGCGCGTCGCCCTCGCGGCCGGACCCGACGTGGTGCATCTGGACGTCGGACGCGGTCGAGCTCGACGACGCGATCGCGCTCAGCCGGTTCCTGGACGGTGGCGGCTGGATCGCCTGGGGCGCGGTGCCCACGCACGGCCCGATCGGTGAGCACCCGTCGCCGCTGTGGAAGTCGCTGCTCGACGTCTGGTGCGAGCTGACGCGCCGCGGCTGCGATCCGGTGCAGCTCCGCCAGCAGGCGCTGGTCGCACCCGCGTGCGGATTGGCGGGTCACGGTCCGAGCCAGGCCGAGCGCGCGATGTTGCTCGCGCGTGAGCTCGGCAACCGCGTCCACGACCAGGCCGCGGCGACGAAACTGGCCATCGGCGCCTAGGCGAGTCCGTGCCGGACGTGAGGGTCCGAGCCGATCGTTAGGCTCGGGTCGTGGCCGCGTCAGCGAAGAAGGAAGCCGCGAACAAGGACGCCGCGGCGCGCGTCCAGGCGTTGCGCGAGCTGATCGACTACCACACCGAGCGCTACTTCGTTCACGACGATCCCGAGCTCAGCGACGCGGAGTTCGACGCGCTCGTGCGCGAACTGCGCGAGCTCGAAGCGGCAGCATCCCGATCTCGTCACGCCCGACTCGCCGACGCAACGACCGGGTGGGCGGCCGGCATCGACGTTCGCGCCGGTGGTGCACCGCGTGCGGATGCTGTCGCTCGACAACGCGTTCTCGTTCGACGAGCTGCAGGCGTGGGCCACGCGCATCGAGAAGCTCGTGCCGCAAGCGGTCCGGTACGTGGTCGAGCCGAAGCTCGACGGCCTCGCGATCTCGTTGCAGTACGAAGGCGGCCGCTTCACCGTCGGCGCGACGCGCGGCGACGGCGTCACCGGCGAAGACGTCACCGAGAACCTGCGCACGATCGGCGCGATACCGAAGAAGCTGAACGGCAAGGACATCCCCGCGTTGCTCGAGGTGCGGGGCGAGGTGTTCATGCCGCTCGCGTCGTTCGCAGACGTTGAACCGGCGCCAAGGCGAAGCGGGCGACCGCCTGTTCGTGAACGCCCGCAACGCGGCCGCGGGCAGCCTGCGGCAGAAGGACGCGAGCGTCACCGCGTCGCGCGACCTCACCGTGTTCTGCTACCAGATCGGCGCGCAGGAAGGCGGCCCGCGCCTGCGTACGCACTCCGAGACGCTGGAGTGGCTGCGGTCACTGGGGTTCCCGGTCGAGCCGCACATCCGAGCGGTGGAGGACACCGAAGGGGTGTTCGGTTCTGCCGCGAGATGGAGGAGCAACCGGCACTCGCTCGGGTACGACATCGACGGCGTCGTCGCCAAGGTCGACGATCTCGGCCAGCGCGCGGAGATGGGCAACACGTCACGCGCGCCGCGCTGGGCGATCGCGTACAAGTTCCCGCCGGAGGAGAAGACGACCGTGCTCCGCGACATCATGGTGAGCATCGGCCGTACCGGCCGCGCCACACCGTTCGCGGTGCTCGAGCCGGTGTTCGTCGGCGGCGCGAACGTCTCGCTGGCGACGTTGCACAACGAAGACGACGTCGCGCGCAAGGACGTGCGCCCGGGCGACACCGTCATCGTGCGGCGCGCCGGTGACGTCATCCCCGAAGTGGTCGGCCCGATCCTCACCAAGCGGCCGAAGCGGACCCGCCGCTGGAAGTTCCCGGACAAGTGCCCGGACTGCGGTGAGCCGCTCGTGCGGCTCGAAGGCGAGGCCAACCACCACTGCATCAACGTCGACTGCCCGATGCAGCAGGTGCAGCGCATCGTCCACTACGCGGGCCGCGGCGCGATGGACATCGAGGGGCTCGGCGAGGAGCGGGTCCGGCAGTTCACCGATGCCGACCTCCTGCACGACGCCGGTGACATCTACGAACTCACCGTCGAGAAGCTCGTGCCGCTCGAGCGCATCGGCGAGCGCAGCGCCCAGCTCTTGCGTCGACGCGATCGCCGGGTTCAAAGGACGCGCCGCTCTGGCGGCTGCTCGTCGGTCTCGGCATCAACCACGTCGGTCCGACCGCGGCGCAGGCACTCGCGCGCAGCCTCGGTCATCTCGATCGCATCGCGAACGCGCCGGAGGACGAGCTCGTCGCCGTCGACGGTGTCGGCCCGACGATCGCGCAGAGCGTGCAGCGCTTCTTCTCGATCGATCGCAACCGCGATCTCGTCGACCGGCTCCGCGCCGCGGGCGTCAACTTCGAGGGCCCGGCACCCACAGCCGCGCCGGCTCGAAGCGCAGACGCTCGCGGGGCTGACGTTCGTGCTCACCGGTTCGCTCGAGGCCTACACGCGTGACGAAGCCGCGGCCGAGATCGAAGCGCGCGGCGGCAAGGTCACGAGCAGCGTCTCGAAGAAGACGAGCTACGTCGTCGCGGGGGAGAGCCCGGGTTCGAAGCTCACCAAGGCCGAGGAGCTCGGCGTCACCGTCCTCGGCGACGAGACGTTCCAAGAGCTGCTCGACAACGGCCCGGCCGAGTAGTTACGCCGCAACCGTGAAGTGCCACGTGTAGGTGTAGACGCTGTTCGCTTCGTGCGCCTCGGCCTCGGTCTTGCTCGCGTCCCAGAACACGGCGGTGGCGTCGCGGCGCCCTTCGGGGAGCTCCTTGAACGCCTGGCCGGAGCCCGGCCGCCAGAACACCTGGCCCACGCCCTTGTCACCGGTGTACTGGTCCTCGGGGATGCGCTGGCCGTCGATCTCGAGCGCGCCGTGGAGGTCGTCACGGAGGTCGAAGCCGACCGTGTCCTGCGGCCGGATCACCGAGTCCTCGGACGGAAAGACCTGCGAGACCGCGTCGGGCCGGTCGCGACTGGCCGTGCTCGTGTCCTGGGAGCGGTAGCCGAACCAGGCGAGATTGGCCACGACCAGCAACCCGATGACCACGATCGCGACGCGTTCCGGATGCTCGGGTCGGCGCAGCTGCACCGGTCGAAGCTACCGAAGACCCCCGCCTGATCAGCAGTCGCGCGGCCCGACCGCGTGGGTGGAACCGTGCTCGTGCCACGTTGCGGGGTGGTGCGGCCACTACCGTGTGCCTCGTGGCCCGAAGTCTCGTGAGCGACCTCGCGGGCCGTGTCCTCGCGGGCCGGTACCTGCTTCACTCGGCCATCGGGACCGGCGCGAGCGGGCGCGTGTACCTCGCCGAGGACACCCGCCTCCGCCGCCGCGTCGCGGTCAAGATCCTGCACGCCGCGCTCGCCGAGGACTCCGCGTTCCTGCGCCGCTTCCGCGCCGAGGCCCAGGTCGCGGCCTCGCTCCACCACCCGCACATCGTCACCGTCCACGACTGGGGCGAGGACGACGTCCCCTTCATGGTGCTCGAGCTGCTCGAGGGCGGGAGCCTGCGGTCGATCCTCGATCAGGAGACCCACCTCAGCGTTCCCCAGGCCGCCGGGTCGGGCGCGACGTCGCGTCCGCGCTCGAGTACGCGCACGCGCGGGATCCTGCACCGCGACATCAAGCCCGCCAACCTGCTGTTCGACGAGCACGGCATCGTGCGCGTCGCCGACTTCGGGCTGGCGCGCGCACTCGCCGAAGCGAGCTGGACCGAGCCGTCGGGCGCGGTGTTCGGCACCGCCCGCTACGCGTCGCCCGAACAGGCGATGGGCGTGCAGCTCGACGCCCGCTCCGACCTCTATTCCTTGTCGCTGGTCCTGATCGAGGCGGTCACCGGCAAGGTCCCGTTCGCCGCCGACACCACGATCGGCATGCTCACCGCCCGCACGCAGCGCCCGGTCACCGCGCCGCGCGGAGCTCGGGCCGCTCGCGCCCGTCGTCGATCGGGCCGGCCGCATCGACGTGGGGGAGCGCTACCCGGACGCGGCGACGATGCGCGTCGCGCTCGAACGACGTCGGCGAGTCGCTGCCACCGCCGGGCCCGCTCGCGCTCGCGGGCATGGTCGACCAGCCCGATCCCCACCCGACCCGCACCGTCGCGCCCGAGCCCACTGGCGCGCTCTTCGACCAGGACGCGAGCGATGCCGCGGTGCCCGCGGTCGTCCCGGTTGCGCGCCACCGCGAGGTGCGCCGGTTGGTGCCGTTCTTCGTCATCGCGGCGGTGATGGTCGCGATCGTGCTCGGGGCCGTCGCCTTCGCCCAGATCAGCGGGGGTTCGCAGGCGGAGGTGCCGGGTGTCGTCGGATATCCGCTCGACCAGGCCCGCACCCAGGTCGACCAGGCCGGCTTCGGGGTCTCGGTCGACCGGAAGAACGCGCCCGATCCGGCCGGCACCGTGATCGCGCAGTCGCCGCCGAGCGGATCGTTCTCCGGCGCGGACAAGGTGCACCTCACGGTGTCCAAGGGTCCTGCGCTCGTCGTGATCCCCGACGTCGGCGGCAAGACGCGTGCCGACGCGGCCGCCGCGCTCACCGCGGCCGGCTTCAGCGTCGGGACCGACCGGCGCGGCTACGACAACAGCGTCGCCGCCGACCACGTCATCGGTGTGGAACCGATGCCGTCGGGGAGCAAGGTCGCCCCCGACTCGTCCTTGGTGCTCGTCGTCAGCGACGGTCATGCGCCGGTGAAGGTCCCCGACGTGCGGGGTCAGACGTTCGACGCGGCCAAGGCCGCGCTCGAAGGCGCGGGCTTCAAGGTCACCCGAGGCGACGACGCGTTCTCCGACACGTACACGGCCGGGCAGGTCGCGGCCACGAACCCGGCGGTCGGTCAGACGGTTGCGTACGGCGCCAACGTGCAGGTCGTCGTGAGCAAGGGTCCCGATCTCGTGATCGTTCCCGACGTGATCAGCAAGCTGCTCGGGGGCGCGCTCGACATCCTGGCGCAGTCCGGGCTCACCGGTACTGTCAACGGCCCGATCCAGTGGGCGCAACCGGTGAAGAGCCAGAGCATCCCGAAGGGCACGCAGGTGCCACGGGGCACGCTCGTGACCATGGGCCTCTGAGCCGAATCCGCCCGGTCAACCGCTCGATCAACAGGAGAGAGACGAATGGGAGCACTCGACGGACGCGTCGCGATCATCACCGGCGCGGGCCGCGGCCTCGGCCGCGAGCACGCGCTGCTGTTCGCCGCCGAAGGCGCGCAGGTCGTGGTGAACGACCTCGGTGGCGACATGCACGGCGAGGGTGGAGACCCGAGCGCGGCCATGAAGGTGGTCGAAGAGATCAAAGGGATGGGCGGCGACGCGGTCGTCAACGGCGACAACGTCGCCGACTGGGACGGCGCGGCCCGGCTGGTGCAGACCGCGATCGACACGTTCGGTGACCTGCACGTGCTCGTCAACAACGCCGGCATCCTGCGCGACCGCGTCATCATCAACATGACCGAGGCCGAATGGGACGCGGTCATCCAGGTCCACCTCAAAGGGCACTTCTGCCCGACCCGGCACGCGGCCGCGTACTGGCGCGAGCAGACCAAGGCGGGCAAGGAAGTGAACGCCGCGCTCGTGCACACCACGTCGACCTCGGGACTGTTCTCCAATCCCGGGCAGGCCAACTACGACGCCGCGAAGTCGGGCATCGCGACGTTCTCGCAGGTGTGCGCCAAGGAGCTGAGCCGGTACGGCGTGCGATCGAACTCGATCGCGCCGGCCGCGCGCACGCGCCTCACCGAAGCGACACCGGGCCTCGGTGACGTGGTGAAAGCCCCCGAGGACGGCTTCGACATCTGGGATCCGGCCAACGTCTCACCGTTCGTCGCCTACCTCGCCACGCCCGATTGTCCGTTCACGGGCGAGACGTTCTTCGTGCAGGGCGGCAAGGTGCAACGCGCGCAGTCGTGGAAGTTCGCCGAGGAGATCGACAAGACTGACCGCTGGACCGTCGCCGAGCTCCGCGTCGAAGGTGCGCGACTCGCCGCGAAGTAGACGCGCCTCGCGCCCGCGGGGACGCACATGCGCCCGGGGTCCTTGAAGCGCGACCCCGAAACACTTATGTTCCGCACGTGCGACGGTTACCGACCGTCGCGCCGGGAACTCGGGGTCGGGCCACATGCAAAGAACGCGGGCGCGGGGGAGCGCGGCATGATGCGACGGGTGCCGCGCGGCGCGACGAACCGGCCGACGATCACCCGGCCCGGTTCCGGACACGGTCGATCGCTACGGGTGGGGCCACCGCCAAGTTGGCGCGCAGCCGATGTGCTCGCCGAAGTGCGCGACGCGGATCCGCTACGGCTCCTGCTCGCGCCCGACGCGCTCGCGGTCACCGAGCTCGGCGAGATCGATCGCGCGCCGTCCTCGTCACCCGCGCCGTAGCGGGGTGCCGAGGCCGGCCGGCGCGTTCTTCGGTGGTGCCGTTACTCGGTGATGCCCTGCAGCGCTTCGGTGAGGGCGGGGTTGCCGCCGCCGCCCTGCGCCATCATCAGCTTCGTCATGTCGCCCTGGACGCGGACCTTGCCCGACATGAACGCCTGCATCCCGGCCTGCGGGTTGCCGTCGACGAAGACGGCCTTCGCGGTCTCCATGTCGGTCGAGAGGGTGACGTCGGCGCCGTCGTCGTGACCCTTGCCGAAGAGCGTCTGCCCGTCGCGCGAGCCCATGTGGAAGTTGACCTTGTCGGCACCGTCTTCGACCTCGAGGTTGAGCAGGACGCTCGCACCCGGCGGCGCGCCGGTGTCGTGCTCGCTGATCAACTTCGCGGCCGCGTCGAACCATGCGTCCGAAAGGAACGGGTACTTGTCGGCCACTCCAGCCTCCTGTGGTCGCACGTTTGTGGCGGCGCGGCATGCGTACCGAGCGGCGCCGGGACCTGTCAGACGCTCCTCGGACGTTTGCCTCGCTAACGTGTCCCGGTGGCCGCTTCGACCAGACTCGAGCGCATCGGGGATCGGGAACGGAACCCCAAGTGGCGCAACCCGCCGCTGCGGATCGAGATGTCGGAGTGCATCAACTGCGACGCCTGCCTCCGGCACTGCCCGTCGCAGTTCGGGGCGATCTTCAACCACGGCGCCGACGTCGTGATCGTCCCCGAGCTGTGCAGCGGCTGCGACAAGTGCCTGCCCGCGTGCCCGGTCGACTGCATCTACCCGGACCCGGACTGGAAGCCGGCGCCGGAGGAGTGGTGGACGCTCCCGCTCACCCGGCTCGATCCGTACCGCTGATCCCACACCGCTGAGCCCGAGGCCCGTCCGATGACCCAGTCCGAGCGCATCACGCGCGCCGATGTCGAACACGTCGCGCAGCTCGCGCGCCTCGCGCTCACCGAGGACGAGATCGACCTCGCTCACCGGCGAGCTCGCCGCGATCCTCGACTACGCGGCCGAGGTGTCGGCGCTCGACACCGAGGGCGTCGACGCCGACCGCGCACCCGCTTGCCGCTCGTGAACGTCTTGCGGGCCGACGCCGTTCGGGCCGGCCTCGACCGCGACGAAGTGCTCGCGGCCGCGCCCGCGGTCGAGGACGATCGCTTCCGTGTGCCGCGCATCCTCGGGGAAGCGCCGTGACCGCGGCCGAGATCGCCGCCGACGTGCGCGCCGGCGAGGCGCGGCGCGACCGAAGTGCTCGAGGAGCACCTCGCCCGCGTCGACGCGCGCGAGCCGGAGATCCACGCGTTCAACCTCGTGCTCGCCGACGAGGCGCGCGCCGCGGCCGACGCGGTCGACGCGGCGGTCGCGCGCGGCGAGGATCCCGGTCCGCTGGCCGGTGTCCCGATCGCGATCAAGGACAACCTGCACGACGCGTGGGCTCCCCACGACGTGCTCGTCGCGCATCCTCGAAGGCTGGCGGCCGCCGTACGACGCGACCGTCGTGCAACGGCTGCGCGCCGCGGGTGCGGTGCTCGTCGGCAAGACGAACCTCGACGAGTTCGCGATGGGTTCGTCGACCGAGAACTCCGCGTTCGGGCCGACGCGCAATCCCGCACGACACCTCGCGGGTGCCCGGCGGATCGAGCGGCGGTTCGGCCGCCGCGGTCGCGGCCGGGTTCGCGGCGCTCGGCGCTCGGCTCCGACACCGGCGGCTCGATCCGCCAGCCCGCCGCGTTGTGCGGCGTCGTCGGGGTGAAGCCGACGTACGGCACCGTGTCGCGCTACGGCCTGATCGCGTTCGCGTCGTCGCTCGACCAGATCGGGCCGTTCGCGACGACGGTCGACGGACGCGGCGCTCGTTGCTCGAGGCGATCTGGGGTCACGACCCGTGCGACTCGACGTCGATCGACCGACCGCTCGGCGTCGATCGCCGACGCGCTCGAAGCCGGCGTCGACGGGCTTGCGGATCGGCATCGTCGAAGAGATGATCGACGTCGACGGGATCGAACCGGGAGTGCGGGCCGCGGTGCGAGCGCGCCGCGGGCGCGCTCGAAGACGCGGGCGCGAAGGTCGAGCGGTGTCGGTCCCGTCGACGCACGTACGGCATCGCCGCGTACTACCTCATCGCACCGGCCGAGGCGTCGTCGAACCTCGCGCGCTACGACGGTGTGCGCTACGGACTGCGCGTCGACGCCGAGGACGTCGCGGCAATGAACGCGCGCGACGCGCGATGCCGGGTTCGGAGCCGAGGTGAAGCGGCGGATCATGCTCGGCACGTACGCGCTGTCGGCGGGCTACTACGACGCGTACTACGGGCAGGCGCAGCGCGTCCGCACGCTGATCATCCGCGACTTCGCGCGCGCGTACGAGCAGTTCGACGTGCTGCTGACGCCGACGTCGCCGACGGTCGCGTTCGAGCTCGGCGCGAAGACCGCCGACCCGCTCGCGATGTACCTCAGTGACGTGTGCACGATCCCGACGAACCTCGCCGGGTCACGCCGCGATGTCGGTGCCGTTCGGCGCGGGCGAAGGTGGCCTTCCGATCGGCGTGCAGGTGCTGGCGACCGCGCTCGGCGAAGCGACGATGTTCCGCGTCGGGCGCGCGCTCGAGCTCGCGGCTTCGTAGCGCCGGTCAGCCGCGACAGAACGCGGTCGTGATCTTGTTGAAGGTGTCGGCCGCTTCCCACTGGAGGAAGTGACCGGCGTTCGGGACGAACAGCGGTCCGGTGCAGTCGATGCACGCGGCCGCGGCCTTCCACGGGAACGACGGCAACACCACGTGGTCCTCGGGTCCGTACAGCACGAGCGTCGGGACCGGCGTGCGTTCGAAGAGCGCGGGACGTCCTCCATCGGGCGCTTGCCCGCGCGTCTGCTCGTACACGCCCCAGCTCGCGCGCAGCTTGTCGCGCGTCGGCGTACGGCTCGGTGTGGAACGCGACGTCCGTCGGGCGTGAACGCGTTCGGCGTGCCCCACAGCCGGTGGCCGTACATCGCCGCGACGTACGCGCTGCGCGGCGCTCGGGCGTGTCGAGCTCGGCGAGCAGACCGTCGGGATCGTTGGCCTGGCGCACGAAGTAGTCGGCCTGCGGCCCGGCGCTCGCGCACGTCGTCGGGCGGGAGGCCCGCGGCCTCGTACACCGTCGTCGAGCGGCGGCGGCACCGTGTTGAACAGCACCTGGTGCGTCACGAAGCCGGGGTAGCGCAGGCCGAGGTCGTAGAGCACGACGCCGCCGACGTCGCCGCCCGCGACCGCGCAGTGCTCGTGGCCGAGCACGTCGTGCACGAGCGTGTAGCAGTCGATCGAGTACGCGGCGATGTCGTAGAAGTCGTCGGGCGCGAGGCTCGAGTCGCCGTGACCGCGGAAGTCGGGCGCGATCACCTCGAAGCCCGCCGCGGCGAGCGCGCGCGATGTTGCGCCACCAGATGCGCTTCGTCTCGGGATAGCCGTGGAGGAGGAGCAGCGGGGTGCCGCCGACGCCTTCGCGGACGTACGCGATCGTCACGTCGTTGCGCACGTCGGCGTGGTGCGTGCATGCGGCGAAATCATTCGAGCTCGGGTGGCGGTCGTCACGTTGCGTAGTCTGGCAGCCGTGACGGAGACGATGACGGCTACGAGACGGTGATCGGGCTCGAAGTGCACTGCGAGCTCGCCACCGCGAGCAAGATGTTCTGCGGGTGCCCGAACGAGTTCGGCGACGAGCCGAACACGAACGTGTGCCCGGTGTGCCTCGGCCTGCCCGGTTCGCTGCCGGTGCTGAACGGAACGGCGGTCGAGTACGCGCTGCGTGTCGCCGAGGCGCTGCATCTGCGACGTGCCCGAGCGTTCGGTGTTCTCGCGCAAGAACTACTTCTATCCCGACATGCCGAAGAACTACCAGACGTCGCAGTACGACGAGCCGATCACGATCGACGGCTGGCTCGACATCGACGGCGTGCGCGTCGGCATCACGCGCGCGCACCTCGAGGAGGACACCGGCAAGTCGCAGCACGTCGGTGTCGGCGGCCGCATCCACGACGCCGACTTCTCGCTCGTCGACTACAACCGCGCCGGCGTGCCGCTGCTCGAGATCGTGTCCGAGCCCGACATCCGTTCGGCCGAGCAGGCGAAGCGCTACGTCGAGGAGCTGCGCGCCACGCTGCTCGCGGTCGGCGTCTCCGACGTGAAGATGGAAGAGGGCTCGCTGCGCATCGACGCGAACGTGTCGGTGCGCGCGCCGCGGGTCGACGGAGTTCGGGACGCGCGCCGAGATCAAGAACCTCAACTCGCTGCGATCGCTTGTTGCGGGCGATCGAGCTACGAGGCCGAACGGCAGTGGGCGCTGACGCAGGCCGGCGACGAAGGTCGTGCAGGAGACGCGGCACTGGGACGAGGAGCAGCGGCCGCACGATCTCCGGTCGCTCGAAGGAAGAGGCGCACGACTACCGCTACTTCCCCGAGCCCGATCTCGTGCCGGTCGAGCCGACGCAGGAGATGCGCGACCGCGGTGCGCGCGACGATGCCCGAGCTGCCGCGCCGCGCAGCGGGCGCGCTACGTCGAGCAGTGGGGGATCGGCGAGGAGGACGCGCGCGATCCTCGTCGACGTGCCCGGTCTGGCCGACGTACGCCGAGACGCGCGGTCGCGGCGTTGAACGGCGGCGGCGGCACGCCGAAGGATGTCGTCAACTGGGTGCGCCAGGACGTGCTGGCGTACCTGAACGAGACGGGCTTGTCGCCCGCGGTGCTCTCGCCGGAGATGCTCGCCGAGCTCGTCGGCCTGGTCGGCGGCGGGAACGATCTCGCGTCAGCAGGCGAAGGACGTGCTCGACGAGTCGCTGCAGCGAGGAGAAGTGGCCGCGCACGATCGTCGAGGAGCGCGGGCTCGCGCAGGTGAGCGACGAAGGCGCGATCGCCGAGGTCATCGACGAGGTGCTCGCCGCGAACCCCGGCTGTCGTCGACGAGTACCGCGCCGGCCGACGAGCCGGGAAGAAGAAGAAGCTGCGGGCTTCCTGATGGGTCAGGTCATGCGCGAGCTCAAGGGCCAGGGCAACGCGCAGGTGATCACCAAGCTCCTCGCCGACCGCCTCCAGTCGGACGCATGAAGTCCCGCGTGCAAAAGGCATCCATCTGATTGGTGCCTGAGGCACCTGTGAGGTGCACGAGCCGACAATCAGATGGCGGAGTTGTGCACCGAGCTATCCGGCGTCGGCGAGGGCGGCCATGATGCAGGCGCCGAGGCGGGCGGCGTCGGCGGGGGCGAGGCGGACCGACGACATGCAGGTGGCGTCGTGCCACGTCGACAGCACGAGCACGCGCTCGTCCCGATGCCAGGTGGCGCGGCAGGGCGTGACCACGATCGTCGAGCACGACTTCCTGGGGCACCGGCACAAGGGACGCGTTCGTACTCATGCCGTCATCTCCTTCAGGCGGCGATCGCATCGGGGTCGGCGATGTCGAAGGAGACGCGCTGCACGATGTCGCCGTAGCGGGCGCGGATCAGGTGCGGGCGATCTGTTCGGGAGTGCCGACGACGCACGAACTGTCGACCATCTCGTCGGTGATCAGCGACGACATCGTCGCCCAGTCGCCGGTCTTCGAGAGCCGGTTCAGCTCCGGCTGGAGATCGCCCCAGCCGTGCGCGTCGAGCACGACCTTGTACGCGGGCGTCGAGCCGTAGAACGCGAGGCGCGGGCGCATCGCGTCGCGGCCGGCCGCGAGCTCCTCGTCGGTCTCGGCGACGATCATCATCGACGGGAACGCGATCTCGAGGTCGGCGACGCGTCGCGCCCGCTCGTCGGCGAGCCCGCGTTCGAGCGCGGGCAGCGTCGTCTCGCGCATGAACTTCTCGGTCGAGAACGGATGGATCATGAAGCCGTCGGCGACCTCGCCCGCGACCTCGGTCATGCGCGGGCCGACGCCGCCGAGGAAGATGCGCGGCACGCCGTACGGGTTCGGGCCGGGGTTGAAGAACGGCGTCATCAGCGTGTGCGTGTAGAACTCGCCGCGGAAGTCGAGCTTGGCTGCCCTCGTGCCAGCTCGCCCAGATCGCGCGGATCGCGAGCACCAGCTCGCGCATGCGCGCCGCGGGCTTCGACCACTGCATCGAGAACCGCTTCTCGATGTGCGGCTTGATCTGCGTGCCGAGCCCGAGGTTGAACCGGCCCTGCGACGCGAGCTGCAGGTCGTACGCCGACTGCGCGAGCGTCATCGGGTTGCGCGGCGAACGCGATCGACGACCGCGGTCGTGAGCTGCGACGCGCTCGGTGTGCTCGGCCGCGAGCAGCAGCGGGAAGAACGCGTCGTGCTGGCCCTCGAACGTGAAGATGCCGTCGTAGCCGGCGGCCTCGATCGCCGCGCGCGCGCGTCGGGCACCGCGTGCAGATCGGTGGTCGTGAATGCGGCGTCGACGAGCATGGGTGGATCCCTACGATTGGACGGATGGAGCACTACGGACCCGAAACCTACGGCGAGCGCATCGCCGACGTCTACGACGAGTGGTACAAGCCGGTCGACACCGCGGCCGAGGTCGCGCTCCTCGCCGAGCTCGCGGCGGGCGGCCGGGTGCTCGAGCTCGGGATCGGCACCGGCCGGATCGCGCTCCCGCTCGCGGCGCAGCGGCGTCGAGGTGCACGGCATCGACGCGTCGCCGGCGATGGTCGAGCAGCTGCGCGCCAAGCCCGGTGGCGACGACGATCCCCGTGACGATCGGTGACATGGCCGACGTTCCGGTCGACGGCGACGTTCGCGCTCGTCTTCGTCGTGTTCAACACGTTCTTCATGCTGTACTCGCAAGACGCGCAGGTGCGCTGCTTCCGCAACGTCGCCGCGCACCTGCAGCCGGGCGGCCGGTTCCTGCTGCACGCGTTCGTGCCCGACACGTCGCGCATCGAGCGCGGGCAGGACGCTGAGCGTGCGCGAGGCGTCGCTCGACCGCGTGCGGCTCGACGCGACCGTCGTTCGATCGCGATGGAGCAGCGGCTCGACACGACGCAGGTGCGCATCACCGAGCAGGGCATCCGGCTCGTGCACGCGAAGCTGCGGTTCGCGTTCCCGCCCGAGCTCGACCTGATGGCGCAGCTCGCGGGGCTTGACGCTGGAATCGCGTGGGGGTCGTTCGACGCGCGCCGTTCACCGGACGACAGCGCGTTCGCGGTCTCGATCTACCGGCGCGCCTGAATCCGGCGGTCGATCACGACGACGCCGAGCCCGACGACCACTGCGCCCGTGATCGCGAGGCGCCGCGAACGTGTCGGTTGGGGAGTTCCTCCGACGCCGGCGCCGGCGTCGCCCAACCTTCCCGGTACTGCTGCCACGCTCGGCCAGAAGCACGACCAGCCGCGGGTCGGACGCCTCTTCGAGCAGTCCGGTCACGTTGCGGGTGGTGAACGACTGCAACTGATCGGGCGCGAACAGCACGACCTCCGCCGACTGCTCGGCAAGGCGTTGCACCATCAGCATGCGCGGCGTCGCGCCGGCCGGTCGCATCCGGTGCGGCGGTGTACCGCGCGAAGGCCGCGTCGTACGCGGCGATCACACCAGATCCCACCTGCGCACGTGTACTCGCGCGAGCACTTCGGTGGGATCGTCGGTGGGATCGCGGCGGACGATCGTGAGATCGGCCGGCGTGCCATCCGGCGCCGGCGCCACCCGTGATGCCCGACCGCGCCGAGCATCCGCGTCACCTCGCGGATGCGGGCGCGACCGCCGGCGTCGTTCGGCACGCCGATGGTCAGCGCGGTCGGTTCGGCGCGCGCCGAGACCAGCCGACCGCGCGGCCGCGGGGTCGTACGTGAGCTCGGACGCAATGGGCCCGGCGACGGATTCGGGCAGCTGCCATTCGGCGGCGCGGGCGACCACCGGGATCGTCTGGCGCGCGGCCGACGCCCTTCACGACGTCTTCCACCAGCCGATCGCGGTCGACCGCTTGCGCGATCGCGCGGCGCAACGCAGGGTCGCCGACGCGCAGTTGCATCGCCCACTGGTCGCCATCGTTGGCGTGGATCGCGGACGCGCCGCGGATCGCCTGGACGCGTGCGTAGTCACCGGGCGAGAACCCGGCCGCGACGTCGACGGCGCCGCTCGCGAGCGCGTCTTCGAGCGCGCCGGCGTCGGCGTAGGAGCGGAACACGATCTCGTCGAGGGGCGGGCGGCCGGGCCGGTCGACGACGGCCATGCGCACTTCGCCGTCGCGCCGGTCGACGACGCGCCAGGAGCCGCTCGCGGGTGCGTCCGCGTTGCCGACGGCCGCCGCCGCGGTGGCCGCCGGGAAGACGTTGAGCGGGAGCACCGGCAGCGCGCTGTGCCGCGTCGCGGCTCGTGACCTGCACCGTGCTCGGGTCGAGCGCGACCGCGGTGAGGCCCTCGACCATGCCGGACGCGTACGGCCAGTGCTCGTCGCGGGCGCGGTCCAGGGACGACACGACATCCGTCGCCGTCAAGGGTTGGCCGTCGGTCCAGGTCGCAGGGCGCAGCGTGTACACGAACCCGCGACCGTCAGGCGTGGCGGTCCACGCGCCGGCGAGACCGGGCACGACATCGAGCGGACTGGGCGCGAACGTCGTCAGGGTCGGGTACTGGAGCTGCCAGACCTCGCGCGCGACCGCGCTCGTCGCGGATGCGGGATCGAGCGAGCCGATGGGCCCGATCACGCCGATGGTCAACCGGACCGGGCCGGCCGCCGCGATCGGCGCGGCCCCGACGAGCGGTACGAGGAACAGCGCGGCGATGATGCTCGAGGCGGCCGCGATCGCGGGCGCTACGCACGCCGCAACCGCCGGCGCCGGCGGTCGTGGACGATCTGGTCGCACGACCTTCAGGCCCGGGATCCCGGTGACGCCGCCGCCGCCGTGGGTCGCGCTACGACGCCTGGTACAAGTCCCGGATCGGTGTGCGGTAGTCGGCGTAGCCCGCGGCCGGGCGCATGTGGAACAGCTGCGTCGGGTGAGAGCTCGCCGTGGAAGATGTTGCCGCCGACGAGCCCGTACGTCGTGCTCCATGTCGTAGGGACCGATCACCTGCCGGTGCAGGATCGAGTCGGTGAAGCCCGGCGCGACCGCTTCGACCTGCGTCGATGACGCGGTCCGCGTACGCGTCGAGCTCGTCGTGGTGCGGCTCGGTCGGCCCACTCGTTGCGGCACCCACTGCGTGAACATCGAGACGACGTGCTGGCCCTCGGGCGCGAGCGTGCGGTCGAACACCGACGGGATGCAGATGTCGGCGAACGGTGTCGCGGCCGGCCGACCCGCGACCGCGTCCTGGAACGCGCCTCTCGACGTCGTCGAGTGAGTCGGCGAGCACGATGGTGCCGCCGTGGACCTCGGGATCGAAGCCGGGCGCGGGCGCGGAACTCGGGGCAGCCGGTCGATCGCGACGTTGACCTTGACCGTGCCGCTGCGCGACTTCCACTGCGTGATCGTCGTCGACGAAGTCGTCGGGGAGCTCGGTCCGATCGAGCTGGTCGAGGAACGTGATCTGCGGATGCGTCGCGGCGATCACGACGTCCGCGCGAGCTCCTCGCCCGATTGCCAGCACGACACCGCGGGCGCGTCCGTTCTGCACGATCGATGCGCGGCGACGCTCGCGTCGGTGCGCACCGTCGCGCCGAACGACTCGGCCGCGTCGCGCAGCGCGCGCGTGTCACGCCGCCCATGCCGCCCTCGGGGAAGCCCCAGTCGCCCAGCTTGCCGTCGCCGACGTCACCGATCTTGTGGTGTGCCATGACGTACGCGGTGCCCGCGGAACGCGGTCCGGCCCACGTGCCGATGACCCCGCTCACCGAGAGCACGCCTTGCATCTGCGTCGATTCGAACTAGTCGTCGAGCAGGTCGGCGATGCTCGACGTGAACAGGTTCGTGATGTTCGCGACGCCGGACACATCCGAGCTTCCGCGCTTGCCACGCGAGCTGCGCCTGATCGACGAGATCGCCGGGGCGGTGCGAGCCGAGCGCGGGTGGGATCGTCGTGAGCAGCGGGCCGAGCACGTCGGCGAGCCCGGCCGAGCCACGCCTCCCAACGCGGTACGCGTCGACGTCACGGTGCGAGAACTGCGCCGATGCTTTCCGGGTGTCGAGCGGGAGCGCGCGGCCGTCGCGGTGGGGGGCGAAGTACCCGCCCTGCGGGAACACGTGGTAGCCGTGCTGGGCGAGCTCGAGCTCGCGCAGGATCGTCGGTGGCATGAGGCTCACGACGTACGACAGCGCGGTCATCTTGAAGTCGGCGCCCCACGGTTGCTCGGTGATCGCCGCGCCGCCGACCTGCGAACGGCGCTCGAGCACGACGACGCGCGCGCCCCGCTTGGCGAGCAGACCGGCGGCGACGAGCCCGTTGTGGCCTCCGCCGATGACGACGACGTCGAACGGATCGGGCATGAACTGCCGAATCTATTGGGTCGGACGACTCGATTCCGAACACCGCCGGACGCGCGCCGCCCGCGCCTGCGAACATGGGGCTCGTGACCGACCCTCGTACCGATCGGAGCCGCCTGGTCGGCCACGCGTACAGGACGTCGGCGCCCTTCCTCGCGCGCACCGGGCTGTACCGGTACCAGCGCGACGGTGTCGACATCCGGCGCTGGGTCCTCGACCAGATCGCGTGGCCCGCGGACGTGCGTGTGCTCGACGTCGGCTGCGGTCCCGGGCGTTATTTGGAGAAGCTCGCGGAGCACGTCCCCGACGCCCGCGCAGTCGGCATGGATCTCTCCGCGGGCATGGCCGCGGAGGCGAGTGAGTTCGCACACGTGCTCGTCGGCGACGCGCAAGCGCTTCCGTTCGGTGACGCGCGCTTCGACGGTGTCATTGCCGCGCACATGCTGTACCACGTTCCCGATGTCGACACCGCAGTGCAGGAGTTCGCGCGTGTGCTCAAGCCGGACGCATACGCGCTCGTCGTGCTCAACGGGAAGGACCATCTGCGCGAGATGCGGCGCTTGATCGGTGCGTCACTGCGCGATCTCGTCGGGACCGACTACATCGTCCCGGCGCGCAGCACGGAACGCTTCACGCTGGAGACCGCGAGCCCGACCCTGGCGCGCGCGTTCGACGTCGAGCGCTGCGAGCGGCTCAAACGATCGGTCGAGCTCCCCGTCGCGCAGCCGGTCATCGACTACGTCGACAGCATGCGTTCGTTCTACGAACCGATGCTGCGCTCGGACATCACGTGGGACCGGTTGATGGGCCGCGTGCGTGAGCGGGTCGAGGCCGCAGTCGCGGCCGACGGCGTGTGGCGCACGCAGAGCGACGCCGGCTGCTTCGTCTGCCGCGTCCGCTAGCCGCGCCGACGCGCGCGCAGCCTGCCGCTCCAAGTCGGCACGCCACGACTCCAGGCCGGGGACGCGCGCGGCCGGGTCCTTCGCGCGCTCGTCCGCCCGGCGCAACGTGAGGATGGCGTCGAAGTCCGGATCGCTCGGGAGCACGTCGAGCGACGCGGTATCGAGGACATCGCCCTGGCGCGCGAGCGTCTCGACGCTGCGGATGCTCAGGCTCGCGCGGTAGGTCGGCTCGGTGGTGACGAGGTAGCGCTTGGCGAGGACGTGCGCAGCGACGAGCCGAGCGACACGCGCGCCGAAGAGTGGCCGCACCAACTCCGCGCCGCGCCGGTCGTGATCGGTGTGGTCGTCGGGTGTCACCGCGTCGGCGACGTCGTGCAGGAGTCCGGCCACGGCGAGCTCGAGGTCGTCGGGCGCCTCGACCCGCAGGATGGCACCGCACTGGAGGCTGTGCGCGAGGACATCGATCGCGGGTTCGTCCTTGAGTGCATGCCCGCGCGCAAGGACGGCGAGGCATTCGTCGACCGAGGCGATCGGTGCGCTCATCGAGTCCCCGGCGCGCACGACTGCGCGAGCTGATGCTCGGCGCGGTCGATCAGCGTCTGCAGATGTAGCCCACGACGGGCATCGGAGGGATGCGCGCCGCCGCGCGCGACCCCTGCGAACGCGCGGCGGATGTTGGCCCCGAGCTCGGCCCGGTCACCGTCCCGGCCGTCGAAGCGCGCGGTACCGCTCGTGCCGAAGCACTCGACCTCGGTGCGGCTCTCCATCGCCAGCCGGCAGCACAGCGAACCTTGGCTGGTGACGCCGGACGCGTGCGTGAGCGTCAGCGCAACCCATCCGTGCGGATCACCGGCCGCGTCGATGTCGACGATGTCACCGAACGCGACCTCGTGCAGGTCGAGGAGGTGCGGCCCGACATCGAGCAGCGCGCCCCGCTCGAGCCGCCAGCCGCGTGCGTACGGGGACCCGGGCAGGAACGCGCCGGAGAGGAAGCAGCCCCAGCCGCCGAGCGCGTCGACGGCCGCCGCGGCTTCGGCGAAGCGAGCCAGCCCGGGGTGGAAGCGATACGTCAGCATGAGCAGCGAACCGACACCGGCCTGCTCGATCGCATCGGTCACGCGGCGGGCGTCGGCGAGATCGGCCGCGAGCGGTTTCTCGAGCAGGACCGACTTCCCGGCCTCGACCGCGCGCACCGCGAGATCCGGCTGCGCATCGGGCGTGACGGCGATCGCGACCGCGTCACACGCTGCGATCAACTCGTCGACGTCGTTGTACGAGTCGACGCCGAGCGCGCTCGCAACTTCGCGCGCATGATCCCCGGTGCGTGACCACACGCCGACCAGTTCGGTCTCGGGCCCGGCCGCGAAGACCGGTCCGGTGACCGCACGCGCCCACGGCCCCGCGCCGACGAGTCCGACGCGTACGGGAGTCATTGGTTCCGTACGGGATTCATGGGTTCGTGCTGAGCATCGGTGCTCCTCGACTTCGGGCTGGTTGCGACCCTATAGCCTGCGGAAATGCCCGATATGAAGCCCCGGAGCCACGAAGTCACCGACGGCATGGAGCGCGCGCCGGCCCGTGCGATGTTGCGCGCGGTCGGCATGACCGACGCCGACTGGGGCAAGGCGCAGGTCGGTGTCGCGTCGTCGTGGAACGAGGTGACGCCGTGCAACATGCCCCTCGACCGGCTCGCCAAGCGGGCGAAGCAGGGTGTGCGTGATGCGGGCGGCTTCCCGCTCGAGTTCGTGACGATCGCGGTCTCCGACGGAATCTCGATGGGGCACGAGGGCATGCGCGGTTCGCTCGTGTCGCGCGAGATCATCGCCGACTCCGTCGAGTGCATGATGCACAGCGAGCGGCTCGACGCGCTCGTCACCTTCGCCGGGTGCGACAAGAGCCTGCCCGGCATGCTCATGGCCGCGGCCCGGCTCAACCTCCCGTCCGTGTTCCTGTACGGCGGTTCGATCCTGCCGGGTCACTACAAGGACCAGGCGCTCGACGTCGTCAGCGTGTTCGAAGCCGTCGGCGCGTGCGCAGCCGGGACGATCACCGAGAACGAGCTGGGCGAGATCGAACGGCGCGCCTGCCCGACCGAGGGTTCGTGTGCGGGCATGTTCACCGCGAACACGATGGCGTCGG
Organism: uncultured Actinomycetes bacterium; assembly: GCA_963745645.1. Lineage (GTDB taxonomy): Bacteria > Actinomycetota > Acidimicrobiia > IMCC26256 > PALSA-610 > CAVUFH01. Next base: position 12,390 of record CAVUYD010000008.1, on the reverse strand, counting down.
TGAGTGAAGCGATCGGGATGGCCCTCCCCGGTTCGGCCGTCGCCACCGGCGGTCGACCGTCGCCGCGACGACTTCGCGTACGACTCCGGTCGCGCGGTGATAAATCTCATCGAGCTCGACCTGCGGCCGCGCCAAATCATGACGAAGGAAGCCTTCGAGAACGCCATCGCCGTCGTGATGGCGCTCGGCGGTTCCACCAACGCGGTGCTGCACCTCCTCGCGATCGCGCACGAGGCGCGCGTCGAGCTCGAGCTGGACGACTTCAACCGCGTCGGTGCGCGTGTCCCGCACATCGCGGACATGAAGCCGCACGGCCGGTTCCACATGGCCGACCTCGACGCGGTGGGCGGTGTGCCGGTCGTGATGAAGATGCTCCTCGACGCGGGGCTGCTGCACGGCGACTGCCTGACGGTCACCGGCCGGACCGTCGCCGAGAACCTCGCCGCGCTCGACCCGCCCGCCGCCGACGGCGCCGTCGTGCATCCGTTTGCGGAGCCGATTCACGCCCAGGGTGGCATCGCGATCCTGCGCGGTTCGCTCGCGCCGAACGGCGCGGTGGTGAAGGTGGCAGGCATCGACGAGCTCCGCTTCGTTGGCACCGCTCGCGTCTTCGACGGTGAGGACGCAGCGATGGAAGCGATCCTCGCGGGTCGCATCCAGCCGTGGGACGTCGTCGTGATCCGCTACGAGGGCCCGAAGGGCGGCCCCGGCATGCGCGAGATGCTCGCGGTCACCGGCGCGATGAAGGGCGCCGGACGCGGCGACGACGCCGCGCTCATCACCGACGGTCGGTTCTCCGGCGGCACTCAAGGTTTCTGCGTCGGGCATGTTGCCCCGGAAGCCGTCGACGGGGGCCCGATCGCGTTCGTCGCCGACGGAGACCGCATCGTCATCGACGCGTCCGCGCACACGCTGGAGCTGCTCGTCGACGACGCGGAGCTCACGCGGCGGCGGGGCGAGTGGAAGATCCCCGAGCCCCGATACACGAGCGGCTTCCTCGCCAAGTACGCGCGTTTCGGCGCAAGGCGCGGAGACCGGCGCGATCACGAACGTCTGAGCCGCGCCGTTCGGCGCTGAGCACTCTTACTCACTGCTCAGGCGCGGATTTGCGCTGTTCGTCCAGAAGCTCAGGTATTGCATGACGCGATGGACTGGGTTCGCCATCGCGCTTCGATCGCGCCGAGGCGCTTACGGGTTTGTGGTGCGGTTGCGGTCGTGGCTGTGCTCGTCGCGGCTTGCGGTACCGCCCACGATGGTGACGGCAGCACAGCAACGAAGGGTGCCCGCTCACACATCACCTCGACTTCCACAACGGCTTCGCAGTCCTCGACGACCGTCGACGGCGAGGTGGGCCAGCACAACGGTGCGAGCTCCGGTGCCAGCGGCAACGGCCGCGCCGGTTCTCCACGTCCTGGTGGCAGTTCGGGAGGGTCGCGTGGAGCTGCGACTGGCGAGAACGACTCGGCAGGGAGCTCCGAGGACGGGAACAGCGGAGGAACCGTCACGACGCAGCCGAGAGGTACTGATTGCTCGGGGGATCAGGACTGCGATGGGGTCAAGGACGTTGCCGACAACTGTGTCTCGACGCCGAACACTGACCAGGCTGACAAGGACGACGACGGGCGTGGAAACGCCTGCGACGATGATGACCTGGACGACCGCTCGATCGCCGAACTCGCGACTGCGTGCGGGGCCGCGCCCGCGCCGGGCGGCCCCGACATCGAGCCGATACCGGACGCGATTCCGGAGACCGCGCGATTCCCGTCGCGGAGCTCGCCGGACCTCTCGGCACGGGCGACTACGCATCCTTCGGAGCGGTCGTGTGCGATTCGGGCCCGTCGCTCGCTCCGCACTTTCACGATGGCGACCTGGTGTATGTCGCGCCGAACAATGCGTACCGGATCTACGTGGTGCGTCCGGAGGAGTTGGACCAGTTGCAGCGGACGCCTGATGCTGTCGAACTGCGAACGCCCGCCGCAGGTCGCCAACTCCCACGAGATGTGCTCCAACAGTTCGACCCTCGCGTGAACCGCCTTCCGTGATGCAGTCGATTCCGAGTCGCGAACGATTCGAGCCGCAGCCGACCCCTGCAAGGGACGGCGCCGAGCGAGTCCGGGAGCGAGACGCAAGGTGCGGTCGAACGACTCGTTCGGAAGCTCGCCTTCATCATCGCACCCGCTTCGATCGTCACCGCGATGCTCTACTACTTCGGGTGGGTGCGGACCAACGCCATCGCGGGTGTCTACGGGATCGACGACAGCCTGCTGGCGTTCTCCGCCGACGACTATGTCCTTCGCAGCGTGCCGTCGCTGTTCCTGCCGGTCGGCGCGGCCGTCCTCGGGTCGCTGGCCGTCATGCAGGCGCATCCTTCGGTGTGGGCGGTCGTGGATCGTCGCGGTACGCGCGCCAGCACGCTGACCCGAGTTGGCATCGCACTGGAGTGCATCGGTTGGGCTGCCATTGCCTGGGGAGCGCTGCGCCTGCTCGACATGCCGGATGACCGTCCGCCTTATCTCACGCCGCTACTGCTCGGCTCGGGCGCGCTACTCGTGGGCTACGGGTCGTACACGCGTCGTCGCGCGATGGCGGGAGGGCGAGCAGCGCTTCCGCCGTCGATGCTGGGGTTGCTCATCGGGCTCGGGATCGTCGCCGCGTTCACCGCGACGTTTCGATACGCAGACGCCGAAGGTCGGAGTCAAGCGCGTCGAACGATCTTGGAGATGCCGCACCAGCCCGAAACGGTCGTGCTGAGCAAGACCAGATTGCAGCTCGACCGGACATACGTCGACGAGGTCGCACTGGAGACGGCGCATGAGGGCGACTATGCGTGGGAGTACCGCGGCCTGCGCTTCCTCACCCGCAATGGCGACAATCTCTTTCTCGTGCCGACTGGCTTCGGCGAGACGAATCGGCTGGTCATGATCGTCCCCGCTGAAGGGGTGCGACTCGAGTTCAACCGCGGTAACCCGGCATCGTCGCGACAATGAGAGGATCGTCCGGCCGAGTGATCCAAGGCGTCGGTAACGTCGTGGGATGCCGGAGGTGCTCGAAGTCGAAGCCGCGCGCGAAGTGCTCGAGGCGCGGGCGCTCGATCGTGAGATCTCGGCGGTGTACGCACCCGATACGTGGTTCCTCAAGCGCGGCACGACACCCGAAGCGGTGAAGCACGCGCTGATCGGGAACCAGTTCACCGCGGCGCGCCGGCGGGGCAAGTCGATGTTCGTCGACACCGCCGACGGCACCCGGTTGGGGTTGCACCTCGGCATGAGCGGCCGGGTCATCGTCGACGACGTCGAAGCCGGAGACCCGTTGATCTACGCGAGCAACCAGCGGGTGGAAGCGTGGCACCGCTTCGGCGTTCACTTCGCCGACGGTGGCTCGTTCTACCTTCGCGACCCGCGCCGGCTGGGTGCGGTTGAGCTCGATCCCGACGAGTCCCGGCTCGGCCCCGACGCGCTCACGCTGACGCTCGCGCAGCTCGATCACGCGCTCGACGCCCGCACCGCGCCCGTCAAGGCGGTGCTCATGGACCAGGCGCGCGTTGCCGGCCTCGGCAACCTGCTCGCCGACGAGGCGTTGTGGCGCGCGGGCATCGATCCCGTGCGGCAACCGGTGAACATCGACCGGGACGACCGGAAGCGGTTGCACCGCGCGATCCGCGACACACTGCGCGTGCTCGGCCGGCGCGGCGGGAGCCACACCGGTGACATGCCGCGTGGTCCGGAGGCGGTGTGCCCGCGCGACGGCACACCGTTGCAGCGGCGCACCGTGGGTGGCCGAACGACATATTCGTGTCCGGCGCACCAGCACTGAAGTCGTACGATCCGAAACGCATGCCGGTACCCGTCGAGCTGAAGACCGATCGGTTGTTGCTCCGGCCGTGGCGAGATGATGACCGTGCGCCGTTCGCAGCGCTCAACGCGGACCCCGAAGTGATGCGGTACTTCCCGTCGACGCTGACGCGTGCCGAGAGCGATGCGCTCGTCGACTCGATCATGGAGAGCTTCGCCCGACGCGGCTGGGGCCTCTGGGCGGTCGAGGTCTCGGGGGCGACGCCCTTCATCGGGTTCGTCGGCCTGAACCCCGCGAACTTCGACGCCCCGTTCACGCCGTGTGTCGAGGTCGGCTGGCGCCTCGCGAAGGAACACTGGGGGCACGGTTACGCCAGTGAAGCGGCGCGGGTCGCGGTGCAATTCGGTTTCGCCGGCCTCGAGCTCGACGCGATCCTCTCCTGGACCGCCACCGTCAATCTCCCGTCGCGCGCAGTGATGGAGCGGATCGGGATGACGAACGACCCGGCCGAGGACTTCGACCATCCGCGCGTCGCGACCGGGCACTGGCTGCGTCCGCACGTGTTGTATCGCCTCCCGCGCCCCACGAACCGCGCGGTCGCGCCCGCCTGAGCGGCTTGCGCAAAACGGTCACATGCGCAATACTTTGCCTTCCATGTTGTGCATCCGCCCTCGCCCCGAGATTCTCGTAGTTACCTAGCGCACGCCGTTCTCCCGCGCGTGCGCTTCGCCCCTCGCAGATGCGAGGGGTTTTTCATGTCTGCAACCGTCATCTCGGCACTGCGCTGATCGTCCCGACGAAGGAACCTCGCCATGAAGCTCACCGGAGCCCAAGCTCTCATCAAGAGCCTCGAGATGGAAGGCGTGGAGGTCATGTTCGGCCTCCCCGGCGGCGCGATCCTGCCGGTCTACGACCCGCTGATCGACTCGTCGATCCGCCACATCCTCGTGCGCCACGAGCAGGGCGCCGGTCACATGGCGTCCGGCTACGCGCACGCGACCGGGCGGCCCGGTGTCGCGATGGTCACGAGCGGTCCCGGCGCGACGAACATCGTCACCCCGCTCTGCGACGCGTACATGGACTCGATGCCGTTCGTCTGCATCACCGGGCAGGTGCCGTACCGCGTCATCGGCACCGACGCGTTCCAGGAGGCCGACACCGTCGGCATCACGATGCCGGTGACCAAGCACAACTGGCTCGTCACGCGACGCCCAGGACATCCCCCGGGTCGTGCGCGAGGCGTTCCATGTCGCGACCACCGGGCCGGCCCGGTCCGGTGCTCGTCGACTTCCCGAAGGACATCGCCAACGCGACGATGGAGTGGTACTGGCCGGAGAAGGTCGACCTGCCCGGCTACAAGCCGAACGTGAAGGGTCACCCGCGCCAGATCAAGGAAGCGGCGCGGCTCGATCACCGAGGCGCGCCAGCCGGTCATCTACGCGGGCGGTGGCATCCTCAACGCCGGCGCGTCGGCGCAGCTGCGCGAGCTCGCGGAGCTGACCGGCATCCCCGTGGTCACGACGCTGATGGGGCGCGGCGCGCTCCCGGACGAGCACCCGCTCTGCCTCGGTATGCCGGGCATGCACGGCAACTACACCGCGGTCACGGCGATGCAGAAGTCCGACCTGCTCGTGACGCTGGGTGCGCGCTTCGACGACCGTGTCACCGGCAAGGTCGGCGACGTTCGCGCCCGAACGCCAAGATCATCCACGTCGACATCGATCCGGCCGAGCTCGGCAAGGTCCGCCAGCCGGACGTGCCGATCGTCGGTGACTGCGCGATCGTCATCGACGAGCTCGATCAAGGCGGTGAAGGCCGAGCAGGAGCAAGCACGGGACGCCGGATCTGTCGCAGTGGCGCGCAACATGCGGGACGTGGCAGGAGCGGCTACCCGCTCAAGTACACGCAGGAGGACGGCGGCCCGCTCAAGCCGCAGTTCTGCATCGAGATGCTGCGCGACACACGCCCGACGACACGATCCTCGTGTCGGGCGTGGGCCAGCACCAGATGTGGGCGAGCCAGCTGTGGAAGTTCAAGCTGCCGAACACGTGGATCAACTCCGGTGGGCTCGGCACGATGGGCTACGCGGTGCCGGCGGCGGTCGGCGCCAAGGTCGGCCGGCCCGATCGCATGGTGTGGGCGATCGACGGCGACGGCTGCTTCCAGATGACCGCGCAGGAGCTCGTGACCGCGGCGGCCGAGCGCATCCCGGTGAAGATCGCGATCCTCAACAACGCGTACCTCGGGCATGGTGCGCCAGTGGCAGGAGCTCTTCTACGAGGAGCGCTACAGCGAGGTGTACCTGTCGCCCGACCTGCCCGACTACGTGAAGTGGGCCGAAGCGATGGGCTGTGTCGGCATGCGCGTCGACAACGCCGACGACGTCGTGCCCACGATCGAGAAGGCGAACGAGATCGACGACCGACCGGTCGTCATCGACTTCCGTACCGACTACCGCGAGAAGGTGTACCCGATGGTTGCCGCGGGCTCGTCGAACGACGACATCATCCTCGGCCCCGAGTTCGGCGGAGGGTGGACGATGACGCGCGCGCCGCATCACATCCTCACGGTCACCGTCGAGAACAAGGCCGGTGTGCTGTCGCGCGTCGCCGGCTTGTTCTCGCGGCGCGGGTTCAACATCGTGTCGCTCGCGGTGAGCCCCACCGACGACGAGCGCTTCAGCCGCATGACGATCGTCGTCGACGCGGAGTCGGCGCCGCTCGAGCAGGTCGTGAAGCAGCTCAACAAGCTCATCCCGGTCATCAAGATCACCGAGGTGCCGCCGGCCGAGGGTGTCGAGCGCGAGCTGATGATGGTCACGGTGAAGGCCGCGCCGGAGGCGCGCAGTCAGGTCACCGAGCTGACCGCGATCTTCGAGGCCAAGATCGTCGACGTCGGCTACGAGGCGATGACGATCATGGTCGCCGGCGAGCCCGACAAGCTCGACGCGTTCTCCGACCTGGTGAAGCCGTTCGGCATCGTCGAGCTGCAGCGCACCGGGCGCATCGCACTGCCGCGCCTCTCGCGCCAGCCCACCCGCCTCCGAGCGGTCAAGACCGCCTGGCATCGTCCGCGTAACGTACTAGCCCGCGTTTCCACAGCGATCGAGGAGCTCCGATGCCCGCGACCGTCTACTACGACAACGACGCCGAGACCGCGCTGATCGCCGACCGCAAGGTCGCGATCCTCGGGTACGGCTCGCAGGGCCACGCGCACGCGCTGAACCTGAAGGACTCGGGTATCGACGTGATCGTCGGTCTGCGCGAAGGCTCGAAGTCGCAAGGCCAAGGCCGAAGCCGCGGGCCTGCGCGTGCTGCCGACCGGCGACGCGGTGCGCGAAGCCGACATCGTCATGGTGCTGCTGCCCGACACCGAGCAGAAGAAGGTCTACGAGGCCGAGATCGCGCCGAACCTCGTCGACGGCAACTCGCTCGCGTTCGCGCACGGGTTCAACATCCACTTCGACCAGATCGCGCCGCCCGCGGGCGTCGACGTGTGGATGATCGCGCCGAAGGGCCCGGGTCACCTCGTGCGCCGCACGTACGAAGAGGGCGGCGGTGTGCCGTGCCTCGTCGCGGTCGCGCAACGACGCGACCGGCAAGGCGAAGGAGATCGCGCTCTCGTACGCCAAGGCGATCGGCGGCACCCGCGCCGGTGTGCTCGACACGACGTTCGAGGAAGAGACCGAGACCGATCTCTTCGGTGAGCAGGTCGTGCTGTGCGGCGGCCTCGTCGAGCTCATCCGCAACGGGTTCGAGACGCTGGTCGAGGCCGGGTACCAGCCGGAGTCGGCGTACTTCGAGACGCTGCACGAGGTGAAGCTCATCGTCGACCTCATCTACGAGGGCGGGATCGCGGCCATGAACTACTCGATCTCCGACACCGCGGAGTACGGCGAGATGTCGCGCGGCCCGCGCGTCGTCACGCCCGCAGACCAAGGCCGAGATGAAGAAGATCCTCGGCGAGATCCAGTCGCGGCGAGTTCGCGAAGGAGTGGATCGCCGAGAACGAGAACGGCCGGCCCGAACTTCACGAAGATGCGCGAGAAGGCGGCGAAGCACCCGATCGAGAAGGTCGGCGCCGAGCTGCGCGCGATGATGCCGTGGATCGGCGCCGGCAAGGCCAAGCCGCAGGACGTCTCCGGCGGCTGAGCGTCGTCGCCGTCAGTCGCGGGCGTTGCGCAGCACGCGCCGCCACGCACTGCGGTAGGCGTCGAGCCCGTCCGGCGCCAGCCAGCCCTCGGGTCCGGAGGCGATCGCGACCCGCTCCGGGATGCTCGCCCACACCGGAACGTTCGCTTCCTCCCACGCGGCGACCACGTCCTGGTAGTCGCGCGTAGGTGCGCGCGGAGCAGATGACGAGCCCGACCGGTGTCCTCGTCGGCACCAGGTCGAGCACGGCTTCGACCCGCCCGGTCTCGACCCCGCCGATGCGCGTGGGGATCACGACGGTGTCGGCCTTCTCGATCGCCTTGGCCAGCAACCGTTCGTTGCCGGGCGGCGTGTCGACCACCGCGACCTCGTCGCCTTCGACGCGGTCCAGCGCCTTGAGCAGCATGCGGTCCGTCGGCGCCTCCACCAGCGTCACCGATTCGAGGGAGTCGTCCTCGGATGCCTCGAACCACTCCGCCGCGCTCGCCTGCGGGTCCGCGTCGATCAGCGTGGTCGGGCGGCGGGCGGCGGAGGCGAGGGCGGAGAGGTACACGGACGTGGTGGTCTTGCCCACCCCGCCCTTCAGAGCGGCGATAACGATAATCATGGCTCCCTCCGCTGCGCGCTGAGGGGGCTTCGCCAGGCGAGGCTTCGCTGCGTCCGCACGATGATGATCATCACCCGAACGTATCGACTCCGGCGTGCGTTACCGTGCTCGACGCTCCCAACTGCGGTTTTGGCGACAAACGGCGACCGCGGCGGTCGTGAAATGTCGCCAGAACCGGGGTCAGAACACGTGCACGGCGTCGAGGAACGTCGACGCGTAGGGCTCGTCACCCTCGATCGTGACGCACTCGGACCAGGGGCGGCGGTGGGTGCCCCAGGCGACGAAGTCGTGCGCGTCGGAGGTGATGGTCGCGGCGGCATCGCCGGCCGCGCCCGCGGTCATCGAGACGCGACCGTCCTCACCGCCGGGCGCGATCGTCCACGTTCCGCCGCCCGGGCCGGTCAGCACGACCACGACCGGGCGATCGAGTGCCTCGAGCGCGGCAGCCGACATCCACGGCAGACCCGCGAGCATCCATTCGACGGTCGCACCCAGACGCGTCTCGTCACGCGGTGGCTCGGGCCGATCGATCGGACCGCGCGGTGCCAGGATGTCGTTGCGGAGGTGGCAGTAGTTGTCGAAGCAGAACGTGCTCGCGAGCATCGACATCGGGTGCGTGCCGAGGTCACCCATCGGCAGCATCGTTTCCGCGAGCGGCGGGTCTTGCGCCATCGCGAACACGTTGGCTGCCTGCTCGCCGAACGACTCGAACTCCTCGAGCACCTGCGCCGTCGTCCAGTCACGGCGCACCGCGACGGGAACTTCCATCGCGGCTTCGGTACCGCCGCTCACGTCCGGCATCTCCGCGGGGTCGACCACGCCGTGCAGGATGCTCGCCATGTGCGCGACCACATCGCGCACCGCCCACCCTTCACACGCCGACTGCGCGTTCCACTCGTCCTCGTTCAGGCTCTCCAACAACTCGATCGTCGCGGCGCACTCGGCGCGCAGTCCTTCGACACCTTGCTGGCTCATCGGTACCTCCTCTTCGGCGCGCGGCCATCCTTCCCGATGCCGAGGGAGGCGCGCACGTCTTGGCGGTCGGCGGCGAACCGCACGCTCACTTCGACGGATCTCGGGGTACCGAGTGTCCCTTGTCGGGCCAGAACGGCCACTCGGCGAACGACCGGCAGCGGCCGTCCGGTGCGAACTCCAAGACCCAGAGGTCGCGGAATTCGAGCTGCTTGTCCGGGTAGTCCACCTCGACGTGCACGACGGCGGTCGCGCCTTCGACGGCGACGAACTCCCAGCGCATCGCGAAAGCCTCGTCGGCACCGGCGCGTTCCTGCTCCCAGAGCGCGCTGATGGCGGCGAGCCCACGCGCCGGTTCGTCGTAGGGGTCCATCGAGTAGGTCGCATCATCGGTGAACAGCGTGGCGAGCGGGTTGGTCCCGGCGGTGCGCCACGCGTGCTCGTACTGCTCGACCCACGTGGCGACGGCCGCTCGGTCCGTCATCGCGACGCGGTCAGTTCCGCGGGACCTGCGACCACGGCAGGTCGCGGTCGACGCGCGGCTCGCCGGGCAGGCCGAGGATCCGCTCGCCGAGGATATTGCGCATGATCTCGGACGTGCCACCCTCGATCGAGTTGGCCCGGGCGCGCAGGAACATCTTGCGGGCCGAGCCGAGCGGCGCGTCGAGGCCGGCTTCGTCGGGGCGCTTGAACGTGTAGTCGTAGTCGACGATGCCGTCGGCGCCGAGCAGATCGATGCAGAGCTCGTACGTCAGCCTTGTTCATGTTCGCGAGCGCGAGCTTGGCGATCGAACCTTCGGGGCCGGGGTTCCCGGCGCGCGCCTTGGCCGCGCGCGCGCTGGTTCGTGTAGCGCAGCACCTCGCTCTCGATCCAGAGCCGCGCGAGGCGGTCGCGGCTGACGGGGTCGCGTGTCGGCGCGGCGCTTGCGTCCAGAGGTCGATCGCTTCTTGCGATGCCGGAGACGCGTTCGCGCCGTTGCCGCCGCCGCCGCTCGCGCGCGCCGATCGTCGTGCGCTCGTTCATCGAGCGTGGTCATCGACACGCGCCAACCGTCGCCGATGTCGCCGATGCGATCGGCGTCGGCGATGCGCGCGTCGGTGAGGTACACCTCGTTGAACTCGGCCTCGCCGGTGATCTGGCGCAGCGGCCGCACCTCGACGCCGGGCGCGTGCATGTCGACCATGAAGTACGTGAGGCCCTTGTGCTTCGGGCAGCTCGGGATCGGTGCGCGCGACGAGCATGCCGCGGTCGGCGAGGTGCGCGAGCGTGTTCCACACCTTCTGGCCGTTGACGACCCACTCGTCGCCGTCGCGCACCGCGCGGGTCGCGAGGCCGGCGAGGTCGGAGCCCGCGCCGGGCTCGGAGAAGAGCTGGCACCAGATCTCCTCGCCGGTGAACATCGGGCGCAGCGCGCGCCGGCGGAGCTCGTCGCTGCCGTGCGTCGCGACCGTCGGGCCCGCGAGCGAGAGCCCGAAGAACAAGCGTGCCGTGCGGCGCGGGCGCGCCGGCGTCGCGCAGCCGGCGGTCGACGTGGCGTTGCACGATCGGCGGGAGGTCCGAGCCCGCCGAAGCCTTCGGGGAAGTGCACCCACGCGAGGCCGCGGTCGTACTGCGCGCCGCGGAACTCGATCGGTCTCGGTGCGTCTTCGGGATCGTGCGTCGGCGAGCAGGTCGTCGATCAGGGCGTCGACGCGGGCGAGATCGTCGGCCATGCGTCGAGCGTAGTGGCGGCAGCTTCTCGGAGCTACTTGGTGGTGGCGATGCCGCCGTCGACCGGGATGACGGCGCCGGTGACGTAGGCGGCGGCCGCGGCTCGCGAGGTAGATCGCGACGCCGGCCATGTCGTCGGGCCGGCCGATGCGCTTCAGCGGCGACGCTGCCGCGATCGAGTCGCCGAAGTTGCGCAGCGTCGCCGCCATCATCTTCGACTCGAACGGGCCGGGCGCGACCGCGTTCACGGTGATCTTGCGCGGGCCGAGCTGGCGCGCGAGGTGGCGGGTCAGCTGGTGCACCGCCGGCCTTGCTCGTCGAGTACGCGTACGTCTCCATGATCGGCACCTGGATGCCGTCGATCGACCCGATGTTGATGACCCGCGGCCGGGTCGTCGTCGGTCGCGGCCGCCTCGAGCAGCGGGACGCAGGCACCGTGTGAGGTGGAACGGCGCCTTCACGTTGAGGTTCAGCACCTTGTCCCACGCGCGTCGTCGGGATACTCGGCGAGCGGCGCGCCCCACGTCGCGCCCGCGTTGTTCACCAGGATGTGCAGCTCGGTCCTCGCGCGCGCCGATCTCCTCCGCGAGCGCGTCGGCACTCGGCCTCGGTCGAGAGGTCGGCCGGGATGCCGACGCACTCGCCGACCTTCGACAGCTCGGCCGCGACCTCGTCGCACACCGTCGGCCTTCCGCGACGAGACGTAGACCTTCGCGCCGGCCTCGACGTAAGCCTCGGGCGATCATCAGCCCGATGCCCGCGGCTCCCGCCGGTGACGAGCGCGACCTTGCCGGAGAGCGAGAAGAGGTCGGACATGGGGCGGCACGCTAGGCCGTGGCGCCGGTCCGTCGCCCTCCGGCGACCACGCGATCGGCTCTCCCGATCACGGTCGGGGGCCGATCCGCGCCGGTCACGGAGAAATTCGCTCAAGCTGGCGGCGGGAGGTGCCGATCAGGCCATGGGATGAGTCTGACCACCCGCCGCCGCAGTGGTCGCAGTCGTCGCCGGGCCGCGTTCGGCATCGACCGTGGGCCGGCTCCGCGACCTGCCGCGTGCGGTCGCGCGACTTCGATGTCGCCGCACTCAGCCCGCGCATCGCGTCGGCCGTGTTCCTCGTCGCGGGCCTCCTCGGGTTCTGCGTCAACGCGCTGACACCC
>CAVUYD010000007.1:0-419495 GCA_963745645.1 uncultured Actinomycetes bacterium | reverse complement strand
TAATCTTGGCCAGGTCTTCCCGCCAGGGCTCAAAATTATGTTGTTCTCGGGCGATTTGAAAAACAGCCTGAGCGTATCTTTTTGCCTGGAGGTTTACTTCGGCCAATCTGATTACTCCCTGTTTATCCGCGTTTTAGAGTCTGATTCTCATTCAAAATTTTGTCTATCAAGGCCTTATGACTTTGTTTATCCAGTGATTCACCGATTACTTTTCCGGCTGCCATGATAGTCACATCCGCAAATTCTCGTCTCAGTTCCTCGATAGCTTCATCCTTTTCGGACTGAATCGCCTGCCGCGCTCTCTCAATCAGAATTTCAGCATCTTTCTTAGCTAATTCCTGTGACCTTGCTCTGATTTCATCACTGGCTTTGGTAGCCTGCGCGATCAACTCTTGCCCTTTCTGGCTGGCTGATTGAAGTTGTTTCTTGACTTCATCTTCAGCATGTAAACTTTGTTTCTTGACCGTCTCGGCCTGCTCAAGGCTCTCTTTAATCTTGCTTGAACGCTCGTCCAGCATCTTTAAAACCCGTTTGAATCCGACAAAATAGAACAAAACCAACAGGATCAAAAAACTAACCAACTGGGAAATCAATAACGGTAGATTAATGCCTAATTCACCCATTCTGTTCCTCTTAAGGCTTGCATTGTTGGGAAGTCTCGAAAAGCCTTGCAATAACAGTTATTAGACTACCATGGCCAGGAGAATACCCATGACCAGAGCATAAATGGCAACAGCTTCGGCCAAAACGATGGCCAGGATCATGTAGGTCATGATGGAACCTCGGGCTTCCGGGTTTCTACCCAGGGCCTGCAAAGCGCCATAACCAATCATACCAATACCGATGCCGGGACCCAGAGCGCCCAAACCCATGCTTATACCGGCGCCTAAAAATTTCGCTGCTTCTGCATCCATTTTAACGATATCCCCCTTTTAGAATTTATATCAAGATGTTTTTAATGTTGTGCTGCTTTTTCTTCTTGAGCATGCTCTTCGGTCTCATGTCCCGCCACTGCCATGGAGGTAAAGATCAGGGTCAAAAGGCTGAAAGCCAGAGCCTGCACAAAGCCCACCAGCATCTCCAAACCGTAAATAGCGATAGAGAGTACCCAGGGAACCAGGAAAGAAATACTCAACAACAATATTTCACCGGCGGTCATGTTGCCAAAGAGACGGAAGGTAAAACTGATCAACCGGATGAACTGACTGATAAATTCCAGAATGCCGACAAAAAAGTCGATGACTCCAAATCCAAAATTGCCCAAAGCGCCTTTGAAGTTGCCGTGTCCGATGTCTTTGAAAGCCAGTCCGAATTTTTTAAATTGAAAGAACTGACTGAGATAACGTAAACCGGAGGCCTTGAATCCAAAAAACCAGACTGTGACAAAAGCCACCAGGGCCAGAGCCAGAGGAACATTGATATCGGTATTGGCGCCGCGCAAAAGCGGAACATGAACGGTTTCGCCGAGGTGTTCAACTCCAATGGTGACCGAACCATAACCAGGAATCAAACTGGTCCAGGCGTTGATGAAAACAAAAAGAAAGATGGTGGCGACGATAGGGAAAGACCTGGCGGCCATATTTAGGCCCGGCAATGCTTTCACACAGATTGAGCAAGGTAGAAACCACAAATTCAAAAGCGACCTGTAGACGGGAAGGAATCAGTTTCATCTTGCGAGTCGAAAAGGCCGCAAAAAGGAGCAAAATGGCGATAGTGATCCAGGTGGTAAAAAGAGTGTTGGTGACGGGCAACGATCCGATATGAAAGAGGGCTTCGGCAGATAAGTTCCGGTTTAGGTGTTTCAACTGAGGCCCAACCAGGGAGACTGAAATTCGACGCCGAATACTTGAAGCAATTTGCTGCCGATAGGGCCACCCAGAAGAGAAAATAGCATCAGAATAAGAAGAACCACGCCAATAATAAAGACGGGAAGGGGAAGACCTAGCAACTTCTTTTTCGGCATCTGCTATCCCCTCTTTTCCCGTTTTGGTTTTGGTTCTGAATATTCCTTGATAATCGGAACTACCATGCGGTAAAAACCCCAGAAAGCGACGATTAATCCCAGAGACTAAACCTATTAAAACAAATATCGGTTGGGTATTCAGTTTACGGTCCAACCACAATCCACCGAATACCCCCAGGAAAATGGACACGCCGATGTAAAAGCTGGAGCCTAACAGCTTAAAAGCCAGCCTGCTTTTATCCATACTTCCAACCTAGATTGTTAAAATACATAATAAGCCGAACCGGTCAAATTGACACACAATAATAGAAGCTGGCATAGCTTCCAGCTTCTATTTGAAGTCTAGATCTTTTGCAGCATCTGAGAATAGTAGCGCTGGACCCTGCTATCGCCCACCAAGTTTAGATCCGCATCTTAGTAGTCAGAAAGTCTACCAAGCAATCAAACTATAATAAACTGATTTCAGGATTTCCGCTTATCAAAGTCTTCCAGATCAAGAGTATTGATGAAATCATAGAAAGCAGACATTTTCTTCATCTCTGTCTCGCTGACCTTGGTATCAGCATCTTTTCCAGTCATGCCATCCGGAGATGCCACCGGTTTTCCGGTCTCTCTATCCAGCAAAATACCGGCTTTATCCAGAACGCTTCTTCCGCAAAGATAGGTACCTCCGCCCTTACTGCCAATGCCAGCGCATCGCTCGGTCGAGAATCGACCTCCATCTGCTCTCCATCAACGCTCAGAAGAATCTTGGCATAAAAGGTATCATTTTTAAGATCGCTAACTACGATAGAGTTAATTGTTGCTCCAAGAGCATCGATAATCGAACACAACAAATCATGGGTTAGAGGTCTGGGAACACTCACACCCTGTAGTTTAACAGCGATAGCATCTGCTTCAGAAGGACCAATCCAGATAGGTAAATATCTCTCTGCGGTTTTTTCTTTCAGAATTACCACTCTCTGGTAATTCATCAGGCTAACTCGAATGCTGTCAACAGTCATTTCAATCATAGCCATTCCTCCTCGTTTCAACCGCCTTGAAAATTCTACCTTAATAGCGCTGGGATGTCAACTTACTAAGGCTAAATCCTCATACTTCCTGATTCTAAATGACTGCTAAGTGAACATATCGTTGGCAGCTGCACCGATCGAGCCAGGGGCCTTCTATCAACAGTGTGTCAAGTGACCTCAGCCTTGCCGTTATTCAATCACTCGGCTAAAAACATTCATCATCTGGACCAAATGATAAGATGCGATAATAAATGAAATCTAAGCGAATCAGAAGGGACAATATGTGCATAAAAAGACAGTATACTTGCAGGAGCAAAAACAGGTACTATTTTGCCATATTGTATATTTTTGTGTATACTTCATCGATTGATTCCTGAGAGGTGGACGTACCCGAGGTAATTGCTATCTTCTTCTTGCCGGTCAGCCAGTTAGGATCGATCTCACTCGCATTTTCAATCAAATGGGTTTCGGTCAAGGCTGTACCCAGTTCTGCCAGTCGAAGGCTATTAGCACTGTTTTTGCCTCCGACCACTACTATCAAATCTGAATTAGCCGCCAACGATTGAGTAAGTACTTGCCGGCGCCGCACCTCGCGGCAGATAGTATCGAGAATTGTAATTTCTACATTGCGGGTCATAGCCCTATCTAAGATTTCTTTGACAAACCTAAGGTAACTTTCAGGAACCTGGGTAGTTTGCGAGACAATTCCAATCTTGCGAAATCTTTTTAAGGCATCAAAGACCAGTTCGGGTTCAGTCGTGGCTAGGGCACGGTCTTGTGCCCAACCCAGAAGGCCCTTCACCTCGGCATGTTTAGCATCACCGAAGATTATTAGGTCATACCCATTTCTTGCCATACGCTGCACGGCTTTTTGAACTTTTTTTACGGTCGGACAAGTGGCATCAACCAATGTTAATTTTGCGTCAGTTAATACGGCTTCCACCTGCGGACTGACGCCATGAGCACTGATCGCTACCACATTGGCGCGGATGTCCTCGGGAGAATTGATAACATTGATTCCGTGTTTCTTGAGATTTTGCATTACCTGGGGGTTGTGAACCAACTCTCCCAGACACTCCACTGAACCATGGTCAAGCGCGGATCGCTCCATAATATCAACAGCCCGTTTAACGCCGAAACAGAAGCCGACTTCTTTCATTTTTCTGATTCTGGTTTTCATCTTATTATTGCTCTCTGCCATATACACCGCGGTACTTTTCAGGCAATAACTCTGCGATTCGCCGCATTATTAGTTCAGAATATCACGAGCGCGATTTCGTTGCGCGGCGTGACCAAGCGCTTCGGCGCAGTCGTCGCCGTCGACGACGTCTCGACTCGACATCGGCGCGGGCGAGTTCTTCTCGCTGCTCGGTCCGTCGGGATCCGGCAAGACCACGATGCTGCGCATGATCGCGGGCTTCGAGCTGCCGACGCAGCGGCGCATCCATGCTCGACGGGCACCGACGTCACCGAGTCGACCGCCCTTCGACCGCGACGTGAACACGGTCTTCCAGGACTACGCGTTGTTCCCGCACATGACCGTCGCGCAGAACGTCGAGTACGGGCTGCGGGTGAGCCGCGTCCCGAAGGCGGAGCGCAAGCGCCCGGGTCGAAGAGGCCCTCGCCACCGTGCGGCTCGAGCGACTTCGGTGACGCGCAAGCCGAACCAGCTCTCGGGTGGTCAGCGCCAGCGGGTCGCGCTCGCGCGCGCGCTCGTCAATCGACCGCGCGTGCTCCTGCTCGACGAGCCGCTCGGCGCGCTCGACCTCAAGCTGCGCGAGGAGATGCAGGTCGAGCTGAAGCAGATCCAGCGCGATGTCGGCATCACGTTCGTCTTCGTCACGCACGACCAGGACGAAGCGCTCACGATGAGCAACCGCATCGCGGTGTTCGACCGGGGCCGCATCGAGCAGGTCGGTACGCCGACCGAGATCTACGAGCAACCGGTCAGCCGCTTCGTCGCCGGCTTCGTCGGCACCTCGAACGTCCTCGAGGGCGCGGCCGCGCGCGTGAGCTGCGTGGGCGTCGACGGTCCGATCACGGTCCGACCCGAGAAGATCAGGATCCTCGCCACCGGAGCGCGGCGCCGAGCGCCGACGAGGTGACGTGATCGGCGGCACGGTGCGCGACGTCCAGTACCTCGGCGGCGGCACGACGGCTACGCGGTCGTGCTCGACGCCGGTCCGGAGTTCGTCGTCGAGGCGCAGAACCTCGACACGACATCCGCGGCGGACGCAGTGCGTGGGCAGCAAGGTGGAGCTCGCCTTTCGCCGGGGCCACACATTCCGGATCGCCGGACGCATGCAGGACAAGGAGAGAAGGGGTGACATGAAGAGATATCGAGCACGGGCTTGGCCGCTGGGTCTCGCGCTGGTTCTCGTCGCGCCGCGTGCGGGAGCGACGACGACGAGCAGCTCGACGAGCAGCGCAACCGGACCGCCACAGTCGATCGGCAAGGGCGAGGGCGCGGTCAGCATCCTTGCGTGGCCGGGGTACGCCGAGAACGGCTCGACGATCGAAGGACGTCGACTGGGTGACGCCGTTCGAGGAGGAGACCGGCTGCAAGGCGTCGGTCAAGACCTTCGGCACGTCCGACGAGGCGTTCCAACTGTTCGAGACCGGGCAGTACGACGTCGTGTCAGCGTCGGGTGACGCGACGCTTGCGCGTCGTCGCCAACGGTGACGCGGCGCCGCTCAACACGCGATCTGCTCACCAACTACGCACGACCTCGCCCCGTTCCTCAAGGACGAAGCGCGTGGAACACGCGTCGACGGCGTCGTCTACGGCGAGCCGCACGGTTGGGGTGCGAACCTCCTGATGTACAACAAGAACGTCGTCACGCCTGCGCCCGACTCGTGGGGCGCGGTGTTCGAGGCCGACTCGCCGTACAAGGGCAAGGTCACCGGCTACGACTCGCCGATCTACATCGCCGACGCCGCGCTCTACCTCACGAAGACGCAGCCGGACCTCGGGATCACCGATCCGTACGCGCTCGACCAGAAGCAGTTCGACGCGGCCGTCGCGCTGATGAAGCAGCAGAAGGCGCAACGTCGGCGAGTACTGGAGCGACTACCTGAAGGAACAGGAAGCCTTCACCAAGGGCAGCTCGGTGCTCGGCACCACCTGGCAGGTCATCACGAACCGTCGTGCAGGCCGACACGACATCGCCGCCGGTCGAGGCGATCCTCCCCAAGGAGGGTTCGACCGCGTGGTCCGACAGCTGGATGATCGTACAGCAAGACCAAGCACCCGAACTGCTCGTACGTGTGGCTCAACTGGATCACGAAGCCCGACATCCAGGCGCAGGTCGCCGAGTACTTCGGCGAAGCACCGGCCAACCTCAAGGCGTGCGACGTCACGACCACGACCCGACTTCTGCACGACGTACCACGCCGACGACCGGCGTTCTACGACCAGCTCTCGTACTGGATGACGCCGACGAAGAAGTGCCTCGACGGCCGCACCGACGTCGAGTGCGTCGACTACAAGGAGTGGACGTCCGGCGTGGGACGAGATCAAGGGCAGCTGAGCCCGAACGAGAGCCGACGTGGAGGGCGGTGTCGGCCGACCCGCCCCCCCGGCGTCGGCGTCGCTTCGCGCGACTGCTCGCGCGGCGGCCGGGGCTGCGGCTCGGTATCGAGCTGCTCCGTCGCCGCTCGCCTGGCTCGCTCGTCGTGTACGTCGGCTCGCTCGCCGCGCTCGTCGTCACGTCGCTCTACCGGCTCCAGGACGATCCCGACCGGCCTGATCACCCGACTCGACACCTCGCTCGGGCTCGAGAACTTCCAGTCGCCTGCTCGACGACGCCGGTGTACCGAGAGGTCGCGCTGCGCACGGTGGGGGCCGCGATCACGGTCACGCTCATCGACGCGGTCGATCGCGCTCCCGATCGCGTTCTACATGGCGAAGGTCGCGGCGCCCTGGGCCGCGCCGCGATGCTCGTCGTCGCGAGTGACGATGCCGCTCTGGGCCGGCTACCTCGTCAAGGGCTACGCCTGGCGGGCGATCCTCGACCCCGGCGGCGGCGTCGCTCGAGGAGGTGTTCGGGCACACGCCCGGATTCGGGCTACTCGACATCGATCATCGTCCTCGCTACCTGTGGTTCCCGTACATGGTCATCCCGATCTACGCGGGACTCGACCGGCTTCCGAACTCGCTGCTCGAGGCGTCGACCGATCTCGGCGCCAAGGCGGGTCGCACGTTCCGCAGCGTCGTGCTGCCGCAGGTCTGGCCCGCGCTCGTCGCCGGATCGATCTTCACGTTCTGCGCTGACGCTCGGCGACTTCTACATGAACCGGATCGTCGGTGGAACGACCGAGTTCATCGGCAACGTCGTGTATCGACAGTTCTCGGTCGACCTCCCGTTCGCGGCGGCGTACTCGACCGTGCCGATCGTCATCATGATCGTGTACCTCCTCGCCGTCGCGACGCACTGGCGCGCTCGAGGAGCTGTAGCGATGTACCTGTCGCGTTGCGGCTCGTTGCGTGCTGCGAGGGTTCTGTGCCCTCGTCCTCGTCGTGCTGTACTCGCCCGATCCTCTACGTCGCGCGATTGAGCGTGAACACCGCGACGAACTACGCGTGGCCGCCGACGCGGCTTCACGCTCGAGTGGTGGCAGCAAAGCACTGCACGAGCCGGGACCTCGCGACGCGCTCGCTGCACTCGGTGCAGACCGGCCTTTGGGCAACTGCGATCGCCCTCGTCCTCGGGACGCTGGCCGCGTTCGCACTCACGCGCCATCGGTTCTTCGGTCGCAACGGGATCGAGCCTCGTCATCGTCCTGCCGATCGCGTTGCCCGGGCATCGTGACTGGTATCGCGCTCCTGTCGGGCTTCCAGCGCGTCGGCATCGACCTGTCGCTGATCACACTCGTCGTCGCCCACGCGACGTTCTGCGTCGTCATCGTCTACAACAACGTCGCGGCGCGACTCCGGCGCATGAGCCCCGAACCTCGAAGAGGCATCGGCCGATCTCGGCGCCAGTCCGCTTCCAAACCTTCCGGTTCGTCACCTTCCCGCTGATGCGCAGCGCGCTCGTCGCCGGCGGGTTGCTCGCGTTCGCACTCTCGTTCGACGAGATCGTCGTCACGACCTTCACCGCCGGCGTTGGTTTCAAGACGCTGCCGCTCTGGTTCGCGGACAACTTCGCCGCGTCCGAACGCGATCCCGACGGTGAACGTCGTCGCGACATTCGTCGTCATCGCGTCCATCATTCCGGTCTGGCTCGCCCAACGGCTGACGAACACGACCGAGACCTTCACGCACTGACGATCGCGTCGTCCAAGTGTTGCCAGGTCGCCGTCGGCGCTTCCCCTGGTCACGGGTAACTGTGGACAAGCACCGGCGTTTTCAACAGGAAACCCACAACGTTGTCCCACTATCGATGCACAGGCCCCGCACCGGACACTCGATGCGGGAATGCCCGCCCGCCCAGCATCGGGCCGGCGTGACTCGTGCGGTCCGCCCGCCTCCCGGGTCACGCCGGTTCGGTGTTCAGGTTCCTCACGTCAGCCGGTGGGACCGAAGCGCTCGATGCGGATGTGTTCGACGGGCACGCCGAGTTGCACGAGCAGCTCACTCGCGGCGTCGGCGAAGCCGGGCGACCCGCAGACGTACGCGGTCGCGCCGTCGACGAGCACCGGTTCGAGATCCGCGCGGGCGAGACGCCCGGGAGGGCGCGTCACCCCCGCCGGTGCGTCGCGTGTGTACACGACCGTCGTCTCCGGGCCCGGCAACTCGTCCCGGTAGTAGAGATCGTCCGCAGTGCGCGCGGACACGACCAGTCGCACGAGATCCGCGTGACCGTCGCGACGCGCGAGCCGCAACATCGCCATGAGTGGCACGACCCCGGAACCACCACCCACGAGCGTCACCGGGGTACTGCCGTCCCAGACGAAGTAGCCGCCGATCGGCCCGCGCACCTCGATGTCGTCGCCGACCTCGAGTACGTCGTGCAAGAACGTCGACACCTCCCCGTCATCGAGCCGCTCGACGGTGAGCTCGATCTCCGCGGTGTCGTCCGGTGGCGACGCGACCGAGTACGACCGCTGCGCGACGTAACCGTCGGGTGCAGTCAGGCGCACGACGAAGTGCTGCCCGGCGTGGTGCGGCATCGGCGCCGGCAGCGCGAGCCGCAACGTCTTCGCGCGCGCGGTCTCCTCCCGCAGCGCGACGACGCGCGCGTTCACCCAGGGTGAATCGGCCACGAAGGAGTCAATCCCCTTGGTAGCGCTGCTCGAGCCAGGGGTCGCCGCGGTCGTGGTAGCCGTTGCGCTCCCAGAAGCCGGGCTCGTCGTGGTCCATCAGCTTGAGCCCGGCGACGAACTTCGCGCTCTTCCAGAAGTAGAGGTGCGGCACGAGCAGACGCGCGGGGCCACCGTGTTGCGGTTCGAGCTGCTGGCCTTCGAACGACCACACGACCCAGGCCTTGCCGTCGGTCACGTCCGCGAGCGGGAGGTTCGTCGTGTATCCGGTGTGCGCATACGCGAGCACGTACGACGCGGTCGGCAGCGGCTTGGCCGCCGCGAGCAACGTGTCGACCGACACGCCCTGGAACGTGACACCGAGCTTCGACCAAGTCGTGACGCAGTGGATGTCGCCCGCGTACTCGGATGGCGGCAGCGCGTGGATCTCGTCCCAGTTCCACACCGTCTCGTGTTCGACGAGACCTTCGATCGTGAACGTCCAGTCGTCCGTCGACAGCTTGGGCGTGACTTCGGCGGTGAGCACCGGCCACTTCTTGCCGGTGTCGTACTGGCCGGGCGGGAGTCGCGGGTCACGAGGACCGCGCGCCCTCCCCAGAAATCCTCTCGTCGCCATCGGTACTCCCTGTCGTCCGGGACGTCGGAAGCCCCAGCTTGTCACGAGGGTCGTCGGCTCGGAACCCGACGTCGTTCACATTCCCGCCACCCGGCGGCTCCCCGGGCGCCATGTTCTGCTCGGTAGCGTTGGCGACTTGCGACGGATCGAAAGCTGGACGACGACGCCTGCGGAAGCCATGCGGCACCTCACCCTCGAGGGCTCGTTCAACTTCCGTGATCTCGGCGGCTACGAGACGCTCGACGGCCGGACCGTGCAGTGGCGGCAGCTGTTCCGCGCCGACGGTCCGCACGCGCTCACCGACCGCGACGCGCAGCTGCTGGGCGCGCTCGGATTGCACACGGTCGTCGACCTGCGCACGGTCGACGAGTCGGAGGAGCGCGGCCGCTGGCAGGATCACGTCGGCGATGTCATGGTCCACCACCTCCCGATGACGGACGTGCTTCCCGACGAGGTCGAACTGCGGGAGTGGACCGAAGCGGTGAACGTCGGCAACACCTACCTCCGCATGGCGCGCACCGGCGCACCGGCCATCGGCGCCGCGATTGCCGCGCTCGCCGAGCCCGATGCGCGGCCCGCGATGTTCCACTGCAGCGCGGGCAAGGACCGCACGGGTGTGCTCGCCGCGATCGTGCTCGGTCTCCTCGGTGTGCCCGACGACACGATCATCGCCGACTACGCGTTGAGCGGCGCCGCGATGACACGGATGCTCGAGTGGCTCCGTGCTCGCGCGACGGATCCCGAAGTGCTCGAACGTTTCGCGCCCGCGGTCCTTGCCGCGGAACCACTGGCGATGCGCGTGTTCCTCACCGGCCTGCGCGAGCAGTGGGGCTCGTTCGACGCCTACGCGGCTGCGCTCGGGCTCGGCTCGGAGGTCACCGCGCTGCGCGCTGCCCTGCTCGCGTAGGTCACGGGCTCGCGCCGCAGCCCGAACATCGGCGCGCGCGTCACCGCGACGGAGCCGAGCACGAGGATCAGCGACGCCGCCAGGAATCCGGACCGCACATCGAGCAGCGCGACGGTCGCGATCAACGCACCGCCCGCCCACGCGAGCTGGAGCGCCGCTTCGTACCACGCGAACGCCCGACTCCGGGTCGTGTGGGTGGTTTCGCGTTGCAAGACGCTGTCGCACGCGTGGCGCCCGACGCTGGACGCGAGCGCGAGCAGCAACACCGCGACGATCATCGTCGGAAGGTTGCGGGATGCGGCCGCGGTCAGCGCGGCAATCGCCGCGACGATGGCACCGAGCCCGAGCATCACCCGTTCGTCGATGCGTTCGCGCAACCGCGGGCTGACGTACGTCCCGCCGAAGCTTCCGACGGAAACCGCCAGCGCCAGGAGCGCCAGCGTGGTGGCCGGTTCGCCGGCACGCTCGAGCGCGAGCGCGAGGAGCACGAGCACGAAGCCGGTCGTCAACCGCAGCGCCGACATCGCCAGCAGCGGCCGGGTCGCCGCGGACGGGATGCGACGCGCGCGGCGACGGCACCTTCGGCGTCGAGCGCGACCACGGCCGGGACCGGCACGCGCGACGCGAGGTACGCACCGAGCGCGTGCAGCAGCGCGGCGGTGAACAGCAGCCCGGACTGGTTGCCGAATCGCAGGATCACGCTCCCGCCGATACCGCCGGCCAGGCCGGCGATGGAACCGACGCGTGACAGGCGTGCGTTCGCGGCGACGAGCTCGGTCTCGTCGCGCACCAGCGCCGGCACCAACGACCGCTTCACGACCGCGTAGGCGCGGCCGAGCACCAGCACGGCCAGCGACTCGGGGTACAGCAGGAGCGAGCTCGCGTGCAGGGCGAGCATGAGCGCACACGCCACGCGGGCCCGGGCAATGCGACCGAGCAGGAGCGATCCCGCGCCGTAGCGCGCGACCGCGGGCCCGATCAGCGGTGTCATGAGCGCCACCGGGGCCAGGGTCGAGCGCGAGATAGAGCGCGAGCCGCGGGCGGGCGACGTCGAGCGACGTGTTGAAGAACAGGCTTCCGGCGAGCGCGACCGCGATGCAGGCGTCGGCCGCGGTGCTCACGGCGTGCATGCGGGTGAGACTCCGGATGCCGCCGGCTCCGGTTCGGCGGGACGCCGTCGAGGTCACAGCTCATCTTCGGCACGTCCGGGCACCTGCCTTACAGTCGCCGGTGGCATGCCGGCGCAGACCGATCAGCTCGACCGATGGATGGGACGCGCGCTCGACGAGGCCCGCGCCGCGCTCGACCACGACGACGTGCCGGTGGGCGCGGTGCTGGTCGACCTTGCGTCCGGCCGGATCGTCGCCGGTCGTCACAACGAACGCGAGCGCGACCAGGACCCGACCGCGCACGCCGAGATGCTCGCGATCCGCGACGCGGCCGCGGCCGCGGGTACCTGGCGGCTCGACGGCCACGCGCTCGTCGTCACGCTCGAGCCCTGCCTCATGTGCGCCGGCGCGGCGTGGGCGGCGCGGATCCCGCTCGTCGTCTTCGGCGCGCCCGATCCCAAGGCGGGGGCATCCGGGAGCCTCTACAACTTCGCGGCCGACCCGCGCCTGAACCACACCGCCGAGCTGGTGGCAGGCGTACGAGCAGCCGAGTGCGGCGCGCTGCTGACCGAGTTCTTCGCCCGCAGGCGAGAACCGCCCATCACCTAACATCTCGCCCCGGAGGGATGCGAGAGCGGCCGAATCGGATGGTCTCGAAAACCATTGTGGCGCAAGCCACCGTGGGTTCAAATCCCACTCCCTCCGCCACCGGCAACCAGCTGCCACTCCCGACCGGACCCCGCGCGGCGGGGTCCGGTCGCGTCTCGGGGCCCCCTGAACGCAGTCGGCCCGGTGCTGGGCGCGGGTGCGTAGCCGCGATACTCAACCGGCGTCCCGCACCGACCGAGGTTCCTCCCGTTGCCGACCGATCCCACAGTCATCGCCGCCCTCGAGACCGCCATCGCGGCCGATCCCGGCAACACCGCGCTCCGGCTGCACCTCGCCGGGCTGCTCGTCGACGGCGAACCGGCACGCGCGCTTGCGCACTGTCAGCAGATCCTCGCCGACGAACCGCACCGCCGCGACGCCCTGCACCTCGCGGCGCGGGCCGCGCGCGCCGAAGGGAACGAGCCGCTCGCCGCCGCCTACGAATCGCTGGCCGCCGAATCTCCGCGGCCATCTCTGGCCGCGGGTGCGGGCGACGCGCCGAACCCGGCGGAGCGTCCCGCCCCGGTGGCGGCCGGACCCGCGCCGATCGGACCGTCGGCCGACCCCGCATTCGACGCCGAGCTGGAAGCGTTGCTCCGCAACGCCGCCAGTGACGCCGTCGACATCGAAGCGCCGGGGATGACGCTCGCCGACGTCGGTGGCCTCGACGACGTCAAGCGCCAGATCGAGCTCTCGTTCCTCGCGCCGATGCGCAACCCGGAACTGCGGCAGATGTACGGCAAGTCGCTGCGCGGCGGCTTGCTGCTCTACGGCCCGCCCGGATGCGGCAAGACGTTCCTCGCGCGTGCGATCGCCGGTGAGCTCGACGCCGGCTTCTACGCGATCGGGCTCCACGAAGTGCTCGACATGTGGCTCGGGCAGAGCGAGCAGAACCTCCACGAGGTGTTCGAGCGGGCCCGTGCGAACACGCCGTGCGTGCTCTTCCTCGACGAGGTCGACGCGCTCGGCCAGAAGCGCAGCCAGCTCACGCACTCCGCCGGGCGCAACGTCGTCGTCCAGCTCCTCTCCGAGCTCGACGGCATGGGTGCCGACAACGAAGGCATCTTCGTGCTCGCGGCGACGAACCAACCGTGGGATGTCGACCCCGCGCTGCGCCGCCCGGGCCGGTTGGACCGCACGATCCTCGTCGTGCCGCCCGACGAGGATGCCCGCCGCAAGATCCTCGAGGTCCATCTCCGCGACAAGCCGGTGGAAGGCGTCGATCTCCGTCGCATCGCGGCCCGCACCGACGGCTATTCGGGCGCCGATCTCCGGCTGGTGTGCGAGGCCGCGGCCGAGCTCGCGATCGAGGACTCGCTGCGACAAGGACGCCCGCGTCCGATCGGACCGGACGACCTGGTGGCGGCGCTGGCGCATGCGACACCGAGCACGCGGTCGTGGTTCGACATGGCTCGCAACGTCGTCGCGTTCGCGAACGACGGGGGCGAGTACGACGATCTCAAGTCGTACATGCGCAAGCGCCGCCTGCTGTGAGCGACACCGAAGCGATCGAACGGCGCGTGCACGCACTGCTGGAGCTCGGGCGCGTCGACGACGCGATCCACGAGCTCATGCCCGCGATCGCATCGGATCCCACCAACGCCTCCCTGCTCGTGATGCTCTCGGAGGCGCTGCTGCGAGCGGGGCGACCGGCCGAGGCGGAGCGGGCCGCGCGCGACGCGATCACCCGGGCGCCCCAGTGGGCGAGCTCCTACCGCGCACTCGGGCGCGCGCTGAACGATCTCGGTGATCGAACCGGCGCGCGCGGCGCGTTCGAGCACGCGGTCGCCATCGATCCCGGTGACCCAACGTCGATGTTCTACGTCGCGGTGGCGCGGGCCAAGACGCGCGATGCCGCCGGCGCACAAGCCGCCGCGCTCGAGGTGAAGCGCCTGACTCCCGGCGCCGCCCTCGGCTTCCACGCGGCCGGGTTCGTGGCCATCGAGCTGGGCCACTGGGCCGATGCCGAGCGCGAGTACCGGAGCGCGCTGCGGCTCGCGCCGACCTCGGCGGACTTCTTGAACAACCTCGGGCTCGCGGTGCTGCGGCAGGGCCGCACGCACGAGGCGACCGAGCTGTTCACACAGGCGGGCGCGCTCGAGCCGACGAGCGAGCGCCTGCGCAACAACACGCGCGCCGCCGCGCACGCTCACACCTCGATCCTCGGTGCGGTACAGCTCCGCTTCAACGGCGCGCCGCGCTGGGTGTGGCTGGCGGGGTGGTTCGTCTTGCTGCAGGTCGTGATCAACCTGCCCGATCCGTGGGCGGCGATCGGACTCGCGGTGATCGTCGGCGCGCCGCTGATCTTCGCGATCCTGCGGCGGCGCGAGCTTCCGGATGCGGCGCGGCACATCCTGCGCACAGACGCGTCGCGTGGGTGGTCACCGCGCCGCTGGACGAGACGCACGTGGATCATCGGCGCGCTCGTCGTCGTGAGTTTCGTGCTCAGCGTCGTCGTGCTGTTCACGACCGGCGCGATGACCTGGTCGTGATGTCTTGGGTCGTGATGTCTTGGGTCGTGATGTCTTGGGTCGTGATGGTGACCCAACGCATCAATGCAACGAATCAGGCGGGCGAATCCAGCCCCAGGTTCCTGTAGATCTCGCGGGTCGCGGTGGAGCGGTTCAACGTGTAGAAGTGGAAGCGCTCGACCCCACCTGCGCGCAACGCCTCACACAGCTCGGTCGCCGCTTCCACACCGACCCGGTGCATGGCGTCGGGGTCGTCTTCGACGCTGCGCAGCCGATCTTCGAGCCACTTCGGGAAGGCCGCGCCCGAGAGCTCCGCCATCCGCTTCACCGACTTCACGTTGGTGACCGGCATGATCCCGGGCGTGACCGGGGTGGTGACACCGAGCCGGTCGAGGTCGGCGAGAAAGTCGAACCACACCTGGGGCTCGAAGAAGAACTGGGAGACGCCGAAGTCGGCGGCTGCGAGCTTCTCCGCCTGGCGCCGCCGGTCCTCACTCACCTCCGTGGAGGCGGGATGACCTTCGGGATGCACCGCGACACCGATCGAGAACGTGTCGAATTCGCGCGCGAGCTCGATGAGGTCGGTGGCGTGGTCGAGCTCGCCCGGAGGCAGGTTGAGGTCCTTGGGCGGGTCGCCACGGAGCGCCAGCACGTTCTGCACGCCGGCTTCGGCGTACCGGCCGAGGATCTCCTCGAGCTCCGCACGCGAGTGCGCTGCGCATGTGAGGTGGGCCATCGCCGTCATCGACGTCTGTTCGTTGATCCACACGACGAGATCGTGGGTGCGTTCACGCGTCGTGCCGCCTGCGCCATAGGTGACCGAGACGAACGAAGGGTGGAGCTCTTCGAGATCCTTCAACGTCGCTTCCAGCTGCGCTTCGGCAGCCGGGGTCTTCGGCGGGAAGAACTCGAACGAGTTGGCGGGTCCGTCCGCGATGACGTCAGTGATCCGCATGGCGGAAAACTGTCGGCGCGTCAGCTCCGGCGGTGCCCCTGGAAACGCCGGAGGCGCAGCGAGTTGCTGACGACGAACACCGAGGAGAAGGCCATCGCCGCGGCCGCGATGATCGGGTTCAGCAAGCCCAGGGCGGCGAGTGGGATCGCCGCGACGTTGTACGCGAACGCCCAGAAGAGGTTGCCCTTGATGGTGGCGAGCGTGCGGCGGGCCAGCGCGATCGCGTCCGCCGCGCCGATCAGGTCGCCACCGACGAATGTGAGATCACTGGCTTCGATCGCGACGTCGGCGCCGGTACCGAGCGCGATCCCGAGATCCGCCTGGACCAGTGCGGGCGC
Organism: uncultured Actinomycetes bacterium; assembly: GCA_963745645.1. Classification (GTDB taxonomy): domain Bacteria; phylum Actinomycetota; class Acidimicrobiia; order IMCC26256; family PALSA-610; genus CAVUFH01. The sequence continues at coordinate 403,271 of CAVUYD010000007.1, read as the reverse complement.
GTCGTTGACACCGTCACCGACGACGGCGACGCGCTTGGCGTCGCGCTGCAGCTCACGCACGACTTCCACCTTGCCCTCGGGCAGCACACCCGCGACGACCCGATCGATGCCGACCTCGGCCGCGACGGCGTGGGCCGTGCTCGGCGCGTCGCCGGTCGCCATGATGACTTCGAGCCCGAGCTCATGGAACGCGCGCACTGCTTCGCGCGACGACGGCTTCACCGTGTCGGCGACGACGAACACCGCCTGCGCGAGTCCGTCCCATCCCGCGACGACTGCGGTTCGACCGTCCGCTCCGCGCGCGTGCGATCGCGTCCGCCAATTCGGCGGCGACGGCGCCGAACAACGTCGGCCGACCGACGATGACGTCGTGGCCGTCGACCGTCGCCCGCACACCGAGGCCTGCGTCGTTCGCGAACGTGTCGGGGCGGACCAGTGCCGCGCCGCGCGCACGGGCGCCGCGTGCGATCGCTCGCGCGATCGGGTGCTCGGAGACATCCTCGGCCGACCCGGCGAGGCGCAACGCGTCGCGGACGTGACACGCCGCGGCGCGGTGACGACGTCGACGAGGTCGACGCGGCCGGCAGTGATCGTGCCGGTCTTGTCGAGGACCACGCGGTCGAGTCGCTGCGTCGCTTCGAGCACGTCGCCACCTTTGATGACGATGCCCAGCTGGGCGCCGCGACCGGTCCCGACCATGATCGCCGTCGGCGTCGCGAGGCCGAGCGCGCACGGACAGGCGATGATCAGCACCGCGATCGCGGCCGTGAACGCGTCCGCGGCCGCGTGGCCGGTCACGAGCCACGCAACCGCGGTGAGCAACGCGATCAGGATCACCACCGGCACGAACACGGTCGACACGCGGTCGGCGAGCCGTTGCACGGGAGCCTTGGCCGACTGCGCCCGCTCGACGAGCTGCGCGACCTGCGCGAGGGCGGTATCGCTCCCGACCCGTGTGGCACGGACGACGAGCCGGCCCGACACGTTGACGGTCGCGCCGAACACCTCGGCACCGGCCGTCACCTCCACGGGCACCGACTCTCCCGTCAACATCGAGACGTCCACCGCGCTCGCGCCGTCCACGACGACGCCGTCGGTCGCGATCTTCTCCCCCGGCCGTACGACGAATCGGTCCCCGACGACGAGGTTCGCGATCGGGACCTCGTCACCGTTCTCGAGGCGGGCGGTCTTTGCACCGAGGGCGAGGAGCGCGCGCATCGCATGCGCGGTCCGGCCCCGAGCGCGGGCCTCGAGGTAGCGACCGAGCAGGATCAGCGTGATGATGACCGCCGCGGTCTCGAAGTACATGTCCGCGGTATCGACGGCGAGCACTGCACCGAGCGACCAGGTCCACGCGGCGATCGTGCCGACAGACACGAGCGTGTCCATCGTGACCGCACCGTGGCGGAGGTTGACGAGCGTTGCCCGGTGGAACATCCAGCCGGCCCACCACACGACCGGCGTGGAGAACGCGAGCGCCCACCACTCCCATCCGTCGAAGTGCCAACGGTCGACCATCGAGACGACGAGCAGAGGCAGCGTCAGCACCGTCGCGGGCACCAGCCGCCGGAGAACGGAGCGGGCTTCGTCGCTTTCCGGACCGGCCGGCTCGGAATCCGGCACCCGGTAGCCGAGGTCGGCGACCGTTCGCGCGAGCACCGGCCGCCCGACGACGTCCGGATCGAACCGCACCGTCGCCCGGGCGGTCGCGTAGTTGACGGTCGCGGTCGCGACACCAGGCACCTCCGCGAGCCCCTTCTCCACCCGGGCCGCGCACGAGGCGCAGGTCATGCCCTCGATCGGGAGGTCGAGCACCGTGGCGGGTATCAACTCGGGCGTCACCTGCTCTAGCATACCCCCCTACCCTATGAACGCAGCAAGGAGCACGCGATGCGCGGCTACACGATGAACCGGGACGACTACCTGAACCGGCTTCGCCGGATCGAAGGGCAGGTCCGCGGACTGCAGCGCATGATCACCGACGACGAGTACTGCATCGACGTCCTCACCCAGATCGCGTCGGTTTCCAAGGCGCTGCAAGGCGTCGGCCTCGGTCTGCTCGACGAGCACCTGCGCCACTGCGTCGCCGACGCGGTGCGCGCCGACCACGACCAGGGTGACGAGAAGGTGCACGAAGCGGTGGCGGCGGTGGAGCGCCTGCTCCGGGCGTGAACCACGTCACGTCACCGCTCGGGGGCGTGAGCCGCCAAAGCCCCTCGCTCTAGTCTCTCGCCATGACTCAAGCCGAGGTTGCGCCCGAGAAGAAGGAGCGCTGGTCGTTCTCGTGGAAGCACCTCTACGACGAGGTGGTCACGTCCGGGCTCTGCACCGGCTGCGCGGGTTGCGTCATCGTGTGCCCGCACGACGTCCTCTCCTACGACGACACCAACGGTCAGTACAAGCCGATCCAGATCGAGGAGTACGGCGGCCCCGGCGATTGCAGCCACGGTGACAAGGCGTGCACCTCCTGCACGCGCGCCTGTCCGCGGTTCCGTGCGTGGGAACCCGAGATCGACAACTTCATGTTCGGGCGGGAGCGGCGGCCCGAGGAGGTGTCGGGCGTGTTCAAGGACATCTGCTTGGCCCGCGCCGCCGACCCCGAGCTCCACGAGGTCGGCCAGGACGGCGGCCTCGTGTCGGCCATGCTCGTCTACGCGCTCGAGCACGACATGATCGACGCCGCGCTCGTGTCCTACCTCGAAGGCGACGGCACGTCATGGAAGGCGGTGCCCGGGATCGCGCGCAACCGCGCCGACGTGATCGCCTCGGCAGGCAGCCGCTACACGTACTCAGCCAACACGCTCGCCTATCAAGCGCTCGAGAAGGAGGACGAGCGCATCGCGCTCGTCGGCATGTCGTGCCAGTCGTCGGCGCCGCCCGTCATGAAGCAGCGCAAGGCGGGCAAGGTCGCGCGGCGGTTGTCGCTCAACATCGGGCTGCTGTGCTCGAAGACGTTCGACGACGCCATCTTCGAAGAGCTGTTCGAAGCGAAGTACGGCTTGAAGAAGGCCGACATCAAGAAGATGAACATCAAGGGCGTGTTCCAGATCTGGATGCACGACGGCGCGTACCACGAGGTGCCGCTGAAGGAGTGCCACCAATGGACGCGCGAAGGCTGCAAGATGTGTCCGGACTTCGCGGCCGAGCACGCCGACATCTCCACCGGTGGCATCGGGAAGTACAACGACTGGACGCTGACGATCGTGCGCACGGACGCCGGCCGCGAGCTCATGGAACGCATGCTCGCAGACGGCGTGATCGAAACGCGCCCCGGCGACGACGATCCCGACGCGATCGCGCTGATGCACAAGCTTTCGACGCGATCACGCAAGCGCTGGCCCGAGTTCGCGATCCCCGATCCGCGCCGCATCGCGCCCGTCGACAAGCCTGCTGCGGGATAGGGAATCGAGGACTGGCATGGGTGAGCGCGACGAAGTCACCGGCGCCGACGTGCGGGTCCTGCTCGTCGAGGACCACGCGATGTTCGCCCGCGGCATCGAGGCCGCGCTGGCGGAAGAAGACGGCCTCGAGATCGTCGGCATCGCGGGCACGGTCGACGAAGGGGTCATGCGCTTCAAGCAGCTCGGTCCCGACGTCGTCGTCATGGACTACCGCCTCCCCGACGGCGAAGGCACGGAAGCGACGCGCCGCATCCGGGTGATCGACGGCGACGCGGCGGTCCTGCTGCTCACCGGCGCCGATGACCCGAGCATCGTCTCCGACGCTCTCGACTCCGGGTGCAGCGGTTTCGTCTCGAAGGACCGCGACGTCGACGACCTCGTGAGCGCGATCCGCGCCGTTGCGCGCGGCGCCGCGGTATTCCCCGCCGATCTGCTGTCGCGCGCGCTCAGCCCGTCGCTCGACAAGCAGGGCGTCGGCGCCGACCTCACCGCGCGCGAGCGCGAGGTGCTCGCGATGCTCGCCGACGGCTCCTCCACCGAGGAGATCGGGAGCGGCCTGTTCCTGAGCCTCCACACCGTGCGCAATCACGTACGCAACATCCTCACGAAGCTGCACGCTCGGACGAAGCTCGAAGCTGTCGTCATCGCGGCACGCGCGGGATTGGTCGATCTCCGCCCCGACACGTGAGAAGCCTGCGCGCCCGCGTCGCGTTGATCGTGGTGCTGGCGTTCATCCCGGCCTTCGTCGTCGTCTATCTCATCTCCCGCAACGACCGGACCGAAGCGCGCAACGACAGCGCCGACGAGACGCGCGCGCTCGCCGCGAACGTCGCGGAGCAGTACGACCATCTGATCGGTGACACCCGGATCCTGCTACGCGCGATCGGTACGATCCCGCCGAACGAAGCCGTCCTCGCGCAGTGCGACCCGGCACTCGCCGCCATCACCCGCCAGAGCCCGACGTATTCCAACCTCTTCATCGTCGAAGCGGACGGAACCGTCGTCTGCAGCGCGAATCCCACCGCGCCCACTGTGGATCCGGAGTCGGAGTGGCTCACGCAGGCGTTGTCGGAAGGCAGCTTCGTGGGCCTCGACGGCGGCACCGGCACCGACAAGGTCTTTACGGTCGCGATCGGCACGGACGGCGCCAACGGTCGGCTCGTCGTTGCCGCGCAGATCGCGCTCGACGGCCTGGCGTCGGTCGTCGGTTCGATGGAGTCGTCCTCCGCGGCATCCGTCACCGTGGTCGACGAGGCGAACGTCATCCTGTTCCAACGCCCCGACGACGTCACGGTCGGCCGCGTCGCGACGAACTCCGGCTGGTTCGCGGAGCTGCGCCGTTCCGGAAGCCAGGCCGTCGTCGTCACCAAGGGCCCCGACGGCGTCCGGCGCATCTACACCGGTGAGCGACTCAGCGACCCCGCCGGCGCCGTCGCGCTCGCGGGAATCCCGACCAACGTCGCGTACGCAGAACCCGCGCACTGGCTACGCGTCCGCGTGGTCGCGCTGCTGATCGCGACCCTGATCGCGCTCGTGATCGCGCTCGCGTTCGCGCACATCTCGGTGATCCGGCGCATCCGCGAGCTCGTCACCATGACCCGGCGGATCGGCGCCGGCGACCTGACCGCCCGTTCGGACGCGCGCACGAGTGACGAGATCGGCGAGCTCGGCCGTTCCCTCGACTCGATGGCGGACGAGCTCCGCGGCGCGAGGAGGAGCGCGTGCACCTGCTCGGTGCGATCGTCGAAGCGAGCGAAGAAGAACGCAAGCGCATCGCCGGCGACGTCCACGACGACTCGATCCAGGTGATGTCCGCGCACGTCATGAACCTGCAGCTCCTCCGGCGCCGCGTCGATGACGACGAGCTCCAATCCCGGATCCGCGACCTGGAGGAGTCGGGTCGCGCCGCCACCGCCCGCTTGCGGGATCTCGTGTTCGAGTTGCACTCGCCGACCCTCGAGGAGCACGGGCTGAAGGCGGCGCTCGAGACGCTCCTCGACCGTGCCTTCGAAGGCGAAGACGTGGTCTGCACGGTGACGAGCACACTGCCCGTCGAACCACCGATACCGACCGCGGCAACTGCGTACCGCATCGCGCAAGAAGCGATCCGCAACGCCCGCCAGCACGCGGAGGCGCGGATGGTCGCTCTCGAGGTCGGACGCGAGGGCCCCGAGCTCGTCTTGCGGGTCATCGACGACGGGCGGGGATTCGACCCGGCGTCGATCGGCGATCGCCCCGGGCACCTCGGTTTGCGGGGGATGCACGAGCGCGCGGCCGCCGTCAGCGGCACGGTGACGATCGTGGCGACGCCAGGGCACGGCACGACGATCGAATGCCGCCTGCCGTGGCTCGTTCCCGCGTGAACGGCTCCGCTAGGCCGTGAACCCCATCACTTCGTAGGCGGCGTCGAGCAGGTCGTCGGCACCTTTGACGACATACGCCGCGGCACCGGCGTCGCGGATCGACTGCCGGGTGTGGCGGTCGTCGTGGCTGGAGCAGACCATCACGACCGTGTCGGGCGAGTGCTGCCGGATCCCCGCGATCGCGGCATGGCCACCTCCCGGCATGCGGACGTCGACGACCGCGAGGTGGGGACGATGCGCGATCGCGGCCTCCGTGGCGGCGTCGGCCGAACCGACGGACGCGACGACGCGAAAGCGCGGGTCCGTCTGCAGCAACGCCTCGATCGCCTGGCGCACGACGACCTCGTCGTCGGCCAACAGCACTGTGACCACGCTGCTCATTCCATCCCTGCTCGAACCCCCGGTACCTGCTCGTCCCGGGCCGACAGCCTGCCTGGTCCCCGCCGCCCGTGCATGACACGGCCTCGTCATTCCCCGGTTGTACGGCGCGAACGGGCGGGGACCCTGACCTGAACATGTCAGCCCACGTCTCCCCGTCTTGGTCTGTCGATCGCGGGCTCCTCAACGCACCATGAACTCGCTCTTCGCGTCGCCAGGAGAAGTCGTTCGTGAATCTCAAGCAGGCCGCCCGTCACCTGGGCGTCCACTATCAGACCGCATACAAGTTGGTGCGGTCCGGCCGCCTGGCCGCCGTGTGCGTCGGTGCCCGGTACGAGATCTCGGAGGCCGCCATCGAGCGGTACCTCGCCGAGCGGCAGGCCATGCGCCGGGCTCCGGCCCGAGCCCGCATCGCGGCAACCGGCCGCGAACGACGACCCGTTCGCGCCCGCCGAGCTCGCGCTCGACGCCGTTGCCATGAGCGCAACCACCGTCTCGGAGCTCGCCGCCGACGCGCTCGCGACCCGTGCTGGGCGATCTCGCCGTGGTGCGCGAGATCTCACACGACGGCGAGTGGTTCCTCCCCGCCGTCGTGCGTCACGCCGATCCGGCCCGCCGAGCCACGATCGCCGCGACGATGGGCGAGTTCGCGATGGCGGTGCCGGGCAGCGGCGTGCTGCAGACGGTCGCGCGCGGGTTCGAGTGTGCTCAAGGCGCTCGTCGCGCAGGACTGCGTGCGCAACCGCGTCGACCCCGAAGCACTGCAGCACTTCGACGAGGCCGGGATCCACAGCATGATCGTTGCGCCGGCATTCGCCGCGGGCGAGGTCGTCGGCCTCGTCGCCGTCTCGCGTGACGTGCCGGGTCGGCCCTACACGCGCGTCGACCTCGTCACCGTGGAACGAGCCGCGGCCATCGTCGGCGCAGGCATCGCGCGCGCCCGGCTCACATCCGAGTCCTGGACCCGGCGCCGATCGCTCGTCGCCGCCGTCTCGAGCCTGCTCGACGCGGAGCGAGCGGTCCGTCCGTGCAGACCATCGTCAGCAACGGGCACCTCGCCGAGTTCGTCTGCGACACGAAAGCCCGGATCGTCAGCGCGAACGAGGCCGGGAGCCGGCTCGTGGACGTCCCGCTCGCCGAGATCGTCGGCCGCCGCCTCCCCGACCTCGTCGCCGAGGCGAACCGTACCGAGCACATCGAGGTGCTCGAACGGATGCTGCGCGGCGAGCTGAACTACGCCGACGCGGAGATCCGCCTCGAGCACCACAACGGCGCCGGGGTGGAGCAAGACGACGAGAAGGCCGACCCGACGGCAGTTCGACTCGCCGTCGTGCGCGACGCGGAGGCGCAACCTCGAGCCATCGTCGCGGTCGCGCACCAGGTCCCGACGCCGTAGCGTCGCGCCTGTGCGCGTCGTTGCATTGGTGACGGACATGATGGATCGGTCGCGGATCGCGGCCGCGCTCCCGGACGCGGTGTTCGTCCGAGCTGCGGATGCGTGCGCGGGTGCCGACATCGTGATCGTCGATCTCGCGCGGGCCGCGGCGGAAGTCGCACCGGTGCGCGGCGAGCGCGCCCACCGCGCGCATCGTCGCCTACGGGCCGCACGTCGACGACGCGCGCTTCGCGACCGTGCAGCGTGACGGTGCCGATCGCACCGTCGCCCGCTCGCGGTTCTTCCGCGACATCGAGGCTGCGATCACGTAACGTCGAACGTCGATGACGAGTCGGACACGCATGCCGTTGTCTGCCCTCGTCCCGAGACTCGAAGCCGCCGCCGACGGGCCCGGCGCGATCACCTTCCTCGGATCGGCTGCCGGCGCCGACGGGCCGCAGTCACAGGTGTCCTGGCGGGCGCTGCACGACGACGCTCGGGGCTTCGCCGCCGCGCTCGCAGGCCCGCGGCATCGAGCCCGGAACCCATGTGGCGATCCTCGGCCCCACCACCCGGCCGCTCGTCACCGCCATCCAGGCCACGTGGCTGTGCGGCGCGGCAACGGTGATGCTCCCCCTGCCGATGCGACTCGGCTCGATCGAAGAGTTCGTCGAGCAGACGCGAGCGCGCATCCTCTCGTCCGACGCCGCGCTCGTGATCGTCGACCCGCAACTCGCCGAGTTCCTCGACCCCGTCGCCGGCGATCCCCCGATCCTGCTCCTCGACGCGCTCGCCGCAGAACGGCGCGTCACCGACGCGTTCGACCGCCCGGTCGACGACCCCGACCGGCTCGCGATCCTGCAGTTCACGAGCGGGTCGACGTCCGACCCGAAGGGCGTGATCCTTCCGCACCGCTGCGTGACGGCGAACGTCGACGCCATCGTGCAGGCCGCCCGGTTGCGCGCCGGTGTGGACCGCGGTGTGTCGTGGCTGCCGCTGTACCACGACATGGGCCTGATCGGGCTGCTCACCATCCCCATGACCACCGGCATGGACCTCGCACTGGCCGCGCCGCAGGACTTCCTCGCCGCGCCCGTGCAGTGGATGCAGTGGTGCTCGGACTTCGGCGCGACCGTGAGCGCGGGCCCGAACTTCGCCTACGCGCTCGCCGCGCGCGCGTTGCGCCGGCTCTCAGGCCTCGACCTGTCGCAGTGGCGACTCGCGCTGAACGGCGCGGAGCCGATCGATCCGGACGCCGTCGAGGACTTCGTCCGCGCCGGCGCGCCGCACGGACTGCAGGCGTCCGCGGTGTTCCCGGCCTTCGGCATGGCCGAGGCGACGCTCGCGATCACGTTCCCCGAGCCGGGCTCCGGACATGACCGTCGACGTCGTCGACGGCCGCGTGCTCGAGACCGAGAAGTACGCGGCAGCCGTCCCGGAAACCCACGCATCGGGCGCGCCGCCTCGCGCGACTCGGCCGGCCCGTGCCCGGCCTGTCGGTCCGCGTGTGCGATCCCGCGACCGGCGCAGCATGCGCGACCGCGAGGTCGGAGAGATCGAGATCTGTGGCGCGTCGGTCACACCCGGCTACTTCCGCCGCCCGGACGCGACCGCGGCCGCGTTCCACGACGGCTGGCTGCGCACCGGCGACCTCGGCTACATCGTCGACGGTGAGCTCGTCGTCTGCGGACGCATCAAGGACGTGATCATCGTCGGCGGTCGCAACGTGTTCCCGGAGGACATCGAGCGCGCGGTCGCCGACGTCGACGGCGTGCGCGCCGGCAACGTGATCGCGTTCGGCACAGTCGGCCGCCGCGGTCGCGAGTCAATCGTCGTCGTCGCCGAAGCGCGCGACGCCGACACCTCGGCAGAGGTGCGGAGTCAGTTGCGGCCCGTGTGCGCGATGTCGTCGGGATGCCGGCCGAGGAAGTCGTGCTCGTACGCCGCGGGCACGCTCCCGAAGACGTCGTCGGGCAAGCTGCAGCGCACGCTGTGCCGCGAGCGCTACCTGGGCGACAGCTCGAGCCGATCGCCTAGCCGCGCGCTACACCATCGGCCAGGGGTAGCAGTGGTAGCCCTCGTCGGGCTCCGGGAGCACACCCGTCGTCAGCAGGTGCTCGACGCGCGCACGCAGCGCGTCGAGCTCGAAGCGGTCGAGCAGCGGCCGCAACCGCGCGTCGAGCTCACGGCGATCGAGACGATCGGCGAGGCACTGCAGATCAGCAGCCACGGGCTCGGGAAGTGGTTCACCGCCGAAGTCCCAGATCACGGTGCGGAGCTTCCACTGTGCGTGGAACGAGACCCCGTGGTCGATGCCCGAAGATGTGGCCGTCGGCGGCGAGCAGGCAGTGGCCGCCCTTGCGGTCGGTGTTGTTGATCACGACGTCGAACGCGGCGAAGCGGCGGAAGACGTCGCCGTGGCGTTCGAGCAACGTGAAGTAGTGGTCGTCGGGATCGTGCTCGACGAACCGCTGCACCATGCCGATGCCGGACGGGCCGTCGCGCAGCACCGTGTGCGGCACGATCTCCCAGCCGAGGATGTCGGAGAGCTCGTACGCCGCGACCTCGCGCTGGCACAACGTGCCGCGGGGAAGTCCCACAGCGGGCGCTCACCGCGCTGCGGCTTGTAGATGCCCAGCATCTCGTCGCCGTTGCTCGTGACGTTCACGAGGAACGTCGCGTTCGACGACCACGGCATGCGACCGAGCACGTCGATGTCGCCGCCCTCCAGCAGCTCGCGCGCCTGCGCTTCGGAGCGGCCGCCCGTCTGGCCGCGCGTCGCCCGGCAAGGGCGCGCTCAGTTCCAGCGCGGGCAGATGTGCCCGGCGGGATCCATCGGGAAGTCGCAGAGCTGGCACTGCGGTCGACCGGCGTCGATCGAGGCCGCGCCGTGCGCGACCATCGCGCGCACCTGCGCACGCGTGGCGTAGAGACGAGCGACGTGGCCTTCGCTGTCGTCGAGGCGGCGGCGGCGGTTCGTCCTCGTCGACGGCGTCCTCGCGCAGCTCGATCAGCACCAGATGGCGGTCGGGGTCGAAGCCGATCCCGATCAGCCGGGCGCGGAAGAGCGGCTCGTCGGCCTCGACCGGTCCGCAGTCGTCGACCGACATCGGGTCGAGCGGCGCGTCGGGGTCCTCGTCGTCGATGCGGTCGAGGAACTGCTCCGCTTCGGCCGCGAGCAGCGCGACCTGCTCCTTCTCCACCAGGACCGTGAGCAGCGCGTCGCCCTTGTGGGCCTGGATCAAGAACGTGCGCGCACCGGGATCGCCGATCGCACCGGCACCGATGGCGTCGACGGGATCGAACTCGATGTGATCGGTCACGCCTCGGCCTCCTTCGCCTCGGGTGCGGCCCCGTCGGAAGCGGCCGGCTCGGGGAGGAGCTCGTCGAGCCCACCGGTGTCGTTGCACTTCACGAGCAGGGCGCCGTACGGGTGGAAGTCGAACACCGTGACCGACGCCGGCGAGACATGACCCGCTGGAACAGGTCGAGGTGCACGCCCGTGTAGTGCGCGATCGCCGACTTGATCGGGTCGGCGTGGCTGACGACGACGACGATCTCGTGCGGGTGCGCGGCGATCAGGTCGTCGAGCGCGCTCACGGTGCGCGCCTGCATCTCGCGGATCGACTCGCCGCCCGGGAACCGCGCGCGCGACGGCGCGACCTGCACGACCTTCCACTGGTCCGTCTTCGCGAGGTCGGCGATCTTGCCGCCGGTCCATTCGCCGTAGTCGGCCTCGATGACGCCCGGGCAGCGGGAGCACCTCGAGACCGTGATGCGCCGCGATGTGCCTCGCGCGGTCTGGGTGGTGCGTTCGATCGGGCTCGCGTAGACCGCCGCGATCGGCAACGGCGCGAGCCGGTCGGCGGCGGCTTCGGCCTGACCACGACCCTTGTCCGAGAGATCGACCCCGGGCATGCGACCCGAGAGCAGTGGTCCGGTCTGCGCGGTGACCGCGTGACGCACGAGCACGAGCCGCGTCGGCGGCTTGGGTGGCTGCGCCGGCGCGTCGCGTCGGGCGGTCGAGTCTGGCGCGGTTGGGTCATGCCGACCACGTACTGGCGCGCCTCCGGCGGCGGTCCAGCCGACCTACGAGCGCCGGCAGCCCGTTGCGCCGCAGCGATGCACCGGCGCCTGCGAGCGTGACCGAGCGATCATGACAATCTCAACCTTCCGCGTCCGGTCCGCCGGAGACGGTGCTGGACCCGGAGCCGAGCGACGCGCTCGAGGCACTCGCGGCCGCGCTCGCGCGCCCGCCGGCCGAACGGCGCGACGCGGTCTCCGCGGTGTGCGCGCGCTGGCCGCGCTTCCTCGACGCGTGGGCCCAGCTCGGCGCGCTCGGTCGCGACGACATCGAGCGGTACGCGTACTACCGCGTCGGCTACCACCGTGGCCTCGACCGGCTGCGCCAGTCCGGGTGGCGGGGGAGCGGCTACGTCCGCTGGGAGCACGAGACGAATCGCGGGTTCCTGCGCGCGCTCGACGGCCTGCGCGCGATGGCGGCTGCGATCGGGGAAACCGACGAAGCGGACCGCTGCGCGGAGTTCCTGTATCAACTCGCGCCGGAAGGCATCGACTCTTCGGTTTGACCCGAGAGCGCCGGCGCCCAACGGCTATCTTCGACCGTCGTGAAGCGTGCACTCATCACCGGGATCACCGGACAAGACGGCCGTCACCTCTCGCAGTTCCTCACCGCGAAGGGCTACCAGGTGTTCGGCCTCGTCCGGGGCCAGGCCAACCCGAAGATCGACATGATCCAGGCGGAGAACCCGGCGCTCGAGCTGCGTCGAAGGTGACCTCCGCGACCTGTCGTCGCTGATCGCCGTCGTCGAGCAGGTGCAGCCCGACGAGGTCTACAACCTCGGCGCGATGCAGCTTCGTGCAGCTGTCGTTCAAGCAGGCGGAGCTGACGGCGGAGATCACCGGCCTCGGCGTGCTTGCGCATGCTCGAAGCGATGCGCATCGTCGGCGGCGTGGAGAACAACCCGATCCGCTTCTACCAGGCGTCGTCGTCGGAGATGTTCGGCAAGGTGCGCGAGACGCCGCAGACCGAGCAGACGCCGTTCCACCCGCGCTCGCCGTACGGCGTCGCCAAGGTGTTCGGCCACTACATGACGGTGAACTACCGCGAGGCCTACGGCATCCACGCGAGCAGCGGCATCCTCTTCAACCACGAGGGTCCGAAGCGCGGGCCTCGAGTTCGTCACCCGCAAGATCACCAACGCGGTCGCCCGCATCAAGCTCGGGCTGCAGGACTCGCATCAGCCTCGGCAACATCGACCCGAAGCGCGACTGGGGCTACGCCGGCGACTACGTCGAGGCGATGTGGATGATGCTCCAGCAGGACGAGCCCGACGACTACGTGATCGCGACCGGCGAGACGCACTCGGTCCGGGACTTGCTCGACGTCGCGTTCCGGCTCGCCGGCATCGACGACTGGGAGCCGTACGTCAAGCAGGACCCGCGCTTCGACCGCCCGTCCGAGGTCGACCTGCTGATCGGTGACGCGACGAAGGCCCGCGACAAGCTCGGCTGGACGCCGAAGGTCGACCTTCGAGGAGCTCGTCCAGATGATGTACGAGAACGACCTCAAAGAAGAGAGCGAGAAGGCGCGCCGCTGACGCCGTACCGACGTCGAGAACGGCCGGCCGCTACCCCGCGAGCAGGCTGGCGGCGGTGCGGGCGGCGATGAGCGTCGGGTCCCACACCGGCGAGAACGGCGGCGCGTAGCCGAGATCGACCTGACCGAAGTCTTCGGCGGTCATCTCGTTCCAGATCGCGGTGGCCAGCACGTCGATGCGCTTGGCCGCGCCTTCCTTGCCGATGATCTGCGCGCCGAGCAGCCGCCCGGTGATCTGCTCGACGACGCACCTTGACCGTGATCGTCTCTGCGCCCGGGTAGTAGCACGCGCGGGTCGTGCCCTCGATCTTCGCCGCTTCGTACGTCGAAGCCCGCGGCCTTCGCTTCGCGCTCGGACAGGCCGGTCCGGCCGATCTCGTACTCGCAGATCTTCGTGATCGCGGTGCCGATGACGCCGGGGAACGCGCGCGTAGCCGCCGGTGGCGTTCAGCCCCGACGACCCGGCCCTGCTTGTTGGCATGCGTGCCGAGCGCGATCGACGACCGGCTTGCGCGATGACGCGATGGAACGTCTCGACGCAGTCACCGGCGGCCCACACGTCGTCGGCGCTCGTCTCCTGCCGCCGGTTCGTCGCGATGCCACCGCGGGCGCCGATCTCGATCCCCGCGGCACGAGCCAGCGTCGCTGTTGGGCTTCACGCCGATGCCGAGCACCACGATGTCCGCCGGGAACGTCTGGTCCGCGGTGACGACCGCGCGCACGTGGTCGTCGGCGTCGGTCTCGAACGCCTTGCACTTCGGTGTCGGTGTGCAGGTCGATGCCCATGTTCGCGGATCGCATCGGCCACGAGCGCGCCCATGTCGGGGTCGAGCGTCGACATCGGTTGCGGCCGCGGCCTCGACGATCGTCACGCTCATGCCGCGCGTCTTCATCGCCTCGGCCATCTCGAGGCCGATGTAGCCGCCGCCGACCACGACCGCACGCATCGGTGCTCGCGTCGACGTGCGTCGTGCAGGTCGATGCCGTCGTCGATCGTCTGGATGCCGTGCACGCCGCGCGCGTCGACACCGGGGAGCGCGGGGCGCACCGGCGTCGCACCGGTGGCGATCACCAGCTGGTCGAAGGCCTCGGTGCGCTCGGTGAAGCCGTCGTTGTGGTCGACGACGGTGACGGTGCGCGCGTCGAGGTCGATCGCGAGCACCTCGTGGTGCGAGGCGGACGTCGATGCCGTGCGCGCGGTGCTCCTCGGGCGAACGGGCGACCAGTTCGTCGACGTCGCCGATCTCACCGGCGACGTAGTACGGGAGCCCGCAGGCGGAGTACGACGTGTAGCCGCCGCGCTCGAACGCGACGATCTCGAGCTCGGCGACGCGGTCGCCGGCGCCGCGCCTGCGCCGCCGCGCTCATGCCAGCGGCGTCACCACCGATGACGACGAGGCGCTCAGGCATACGACGGACGCCTGTGTGCGAGCGCGCGCTCGGCCTCCTCGACGATCTGGCGCACGAGATCGCCGGCCGGGATCAGCGCGTCGATCGCGCCGACGCCCTGGCCCGCCGGGTAGCACTCCTTGTCGGGGTCGACGTCGGCGGTCTCGTCGCCGCCGAGGTGCAACGCCTGCGCCTGCACCGCGCGCATCATCTGCTCGGGGAACGTGCGCAGCTCTTCCGGATGCTCCTCGATGTACTGCGTCCACTCGTTGCGCACCGCGCGCAGCGTCTTGCCGGTGAAGCCCCGGCTGATCACCGTGCCGTCCTCGGGCGTGCGGATCAGCGCCTCCTTGTAGCCGGGAACGGTGCGCGCCTCGGGTGTCGCGATGAAGCGGGTGCCGATCCACACGCCGTCGGCGCCGAGCGCGAGCGCGGCCGCGAGCCCGCGCCCGTCGAAGATGCCGCCGGCCGCGACGACGGGTACGCGGTCGCCGACCGCGTCGACGATCTGCGGCACGAGCGGCAACGTCGCGACCGTGCCGGTGTGGCCGCCGGCTTCGGTGCCCTGCGCGATCACGAAGTCGCAACCGGCTTCGACCGCGGCGATCGCGTGGCGCACCTTGCCGCACATCGACGCGACCAGCACGTTGCCGTCGTGCAGCACTTCGATGATCTCGCGCGGGACGCCGAGACCCGCGACGAACAGCGACGCGCCGCCCTTCACGATCTCCTGCGCGTCGGCGACCATGCGTTCGGGCAACGCCGCGAGGAGGTCGACGCCGAACGGCGCTGCCGTGAGGTCGCGAACCTGCTGCATCTCGGAGCTCGAGCTCTTCGGTGCTCATCGTCGCCGCGCCGAGCGTGCCGAAGCCGCCGGCGTCGGAGACCGCGGCGACCAGGCGGGCGAAGGAGACGCCGCCCATTCCGGCGAGCATGACGGGGTGCTCGATGCCGAGCATGTCGGTGAGTCGTGTGCGCATGGCTCCGCATGCTGCCATTAGCCTCCCGACCGTGACGGACCCGCTCGTCGGCGTGATCATGGGCAGCGACTCCGACCTGCCCGTGATGCAGGGCGCGATCGACGTGCTCGACGAGTTCGGCGTCTCGTTCGAGGTCCGTATCATCTCCGCGCACCGCACGCCCGAGGTGATGGTCGACTACGCGAAGCGGCGCGGCCGATCGCGGCATCCGGGTGATCATCGCCGGCGCCGGCGGTGCCGCGCACCTGCCCGGCATGACCGCCTCGCTCACCCCGCTCCCCGTGATCGGCGTGCCGGTACCGCTCGCAGCACCTCGACGGCCTCGACTCCGCTGCTCTCGATCGTGCAGATGCCGGGCGGCATCCCCGTCGCGACCGTCGCGGTCGGCAACGCCAAGAACGCGGGCCTGCTCGCGATCCGCATCCTCGGCACCGCGGACGACTCGCTTGCGCGTCGCGATGGCGAAGTACCAAGCCACGCTCGCGGCGACGATCTCCGAGAAGGACGCCGCGATCCGCCAACGCTTCACGCCGTCGTAGGCGCTCTCCTATCGCTGGCATAAACGCTCGCCGACGGGCAATATGCGCCGATGCCTCGATCGGTCAGCCCCAGGCGCATGGAGGCATACAGCGATGGCGTGTTCTCCATCGCGTCCACCTTGTTGGTACTCGAAATCGCTGTACATCCGCCGGGCACGGCGCTCGAACAGTTGCGTCACGAGTGGCCCGCGTACCTCGGCTATGTCATCAGCTTTCTGACGATCGGCGCGGCATGGCTCGCACACAACGCGATCACCGATCGCTTGACGCGAGCAGACTCGCTGCTGCTGCGTATCAACCTGTTGCTGCTGCTCGTCATCGCATTTCTGCCGTTCCCGACGAAACTCATCGCAGAGTTCTTGCACGACACAAACAACGAGCGCGTCTTCGTCACGCTGTACGGCCTTACGCTGCTCACGATCCGTGTCCTTGTGTTCGCCCTCGACGCGTATGCCCGAAGCGAACGCCTCTACTCGCAGGACGAACCCGACGAAGACCTGCAGGCCGAACGCCACCAGCTTTGGCCGGTCCTCGCCGCGTACACGATCACGATCCTCATCGGGCTCGCTCTGCCGACAGTGGCGGTCGTGCTGTACCTCGCCCTTGGCGTGTTCCTCGTCGTGCCGTTCCGAGACGTTCGACGCCTGATGTCCAAGCACTCATAGCTTGCCGATCTGCGGCGACCTGTCGGCCGCCGCAGCAGCAGTATTCGCCGGATGCCTGCCGACGAACGCGAGGCACCGGAGGAGCAGTACCGAGAGGCACGCGCAGGGCGCTGCAGACCGAAGTTCTGCGCCCCCCGATCTGCCTATCCGTGCTCGAAACAGGAGCGGGACGCGCGGCTATTCGGTGCCGATGGCGCGGAGGATGTCGAGCTTGGCCGCGCGGCGCGGCGGGAAGCCAGGCGGCGACGATGCCGACGAGGCCGGCGAGCAGCACGACGATCAACAGCTGCCCGGGCGCGGCAGCGAAGCGGGTGAAGCCCTGGCGCCTCAGTGCTTCGACGATGGCCCAACCGAAGAAGAGTCCGAGCGCGAGGCCGAGGACGGTACCGAGCAACGCGATGATCACCGACTCCCAACGAACCGCAGAACGGACTTGCGCGCGCGACATGCCGACCGCGCGCAGCAACCCGATCTCGCGGGTGCGTTCGTGCACTGACAGTGCCAGCGTGTTCGCGATCCCGATGACGGCGATCACGATCGCGAGGAAGAGCAGGCCGTAGATCAGGTTCACGACCGTGTCGATCTGCGCTTCCTGATCCTTCTTGTACTCGGCCTGGTCGAGCAGCTCCGCAGTGGGGTACGCCTTCAGCAACGGCTCGATCGCGGCGCGGCCCTGTGCCGGCGAGACGCCCGGCTTCAACTTGGCGAAGATCTGGTAGTCGATCTGGTCCGTGTAGTTCTGTTCGAACCCGGCGAGCGAGATGACCCAGTTGCCGGCGATCTGCGTGCGGTCGTAGATGGCCTGGACCGTCATCGGCACCACACCGGTCTTCGCGAAGAGCACGGGCACCGTGTCGCCGACGGTCCATCCGTTGGCGTCGGCCTTGTCCTGCGACACCGCGATCCCGTTCACGTCGAGCGCGGCGAAGTCACCGGACTTCACGTCGAAATCGAACATGTCGACGGTCGCCTGCGGGTCGGCGGCGACGATGAAGTCGCCCTGGCCGGCGATCTGCGCCGGGCCGAACCGCAACGGAGTCTCGGACTGGATCTCGGGCAGCGCGCGGATCGACTCGCCGAGCGCCGCGCTCAGGCCGGTGCCGAAGCCGGTGCCCGACGTCACGATGTAGTCGACCTGCAGCTGCTCGTCGATCGCCTGCGAGATCGATGCCTTGGCGGACGACGCGAAGATGGTGATGAAGCCGACCAGCGCCACGCCGAGCATCAGCGCGGCGGCGGTGGTCGCGGTGCGCTTCGGGTTCCGCGCCGCGTTCTCGCGGCGAGCGTCCCCGTCATGCCTTTGATGGCGCGCAGCGGTGCGCCGAGCCCGCGCGCGAGCCGCGCGCGAACAGGGGCGTGAGGACGATGGCACCCGACGAACACGAGCACTGCCCCTGCGCCCACATAGATGAACCGGCGCGCGATGTCGCTGAACACGCCGGCGAACAGGAGCGCGAGGCCGACGCCGAGCACGAAGAGGCCGCTGATGATCCGCGCGAACACCTTCGTGGGACGTTCCAACGCGACATCGCGCAACGCCGCGATCGGTGGAATGCGCGCCGCCTTCAATGCAGGGAGGATCGCGGAGAGGATCGTGACGACGCCGCCCACGGTCAGGCCAATGATGACGGTGCTCGGCTTGACGACGATCCCGCCGCTCGGGATGTCGAGGCCGACCAGCGCGAGCAGGCCCTTGAGCAGTCCCGAGACGAGGATGCCGCCGAGGATGCCGAGGCCGGACGCGAGGAGCCCGACCACGAGCGACTCGCCCAGGACCGAGAGCAGCACCTGGCGGCCGCTCGCGCCGATCGCGCGCAACAGCGCGAGCTCGCGTGTGCGCTGGGCGACGATGATCGTGAACGTGTTGTAGATGATGAAGATCGCGACGACGAGCGCGATGAACGCAAAGATCGTGAGGCCGAGCTTGAAGAAGCCGAGCTGCTTCCCGACGAGATCCTGACTCTCCTTGGTGACCTCCTTGCCGGTCAGCACCTCGTAGTTCCCGAGCGCGAGCGACTCCTGCAGCCGCGCTTTCAGCGCCTCCTGCGACAGACCCGGTTGGCCGATCACCGCGATGCTGTCGAACTGCCCGGCCGCGTGCGCGACCTGTTGCGCCTGTGCGGGTGTGAAGAGGACGACGGACGCGCCCGCCGGGCTGTCGGCGGTGCCGAAGCGCGCGATCCCGACGATCTTGTACGGCTGCGGCGGATCGACGGTGAGCACGTCGACGGTGTCACCGACGTGCAGGTTCCCCTTCGATGCCGACCGCTTGTCGATGGCGATCTCGTCGTTCGCGCGCGGCGGCCGTCCGCTCGTGACGTTGAAGTTGTTCAGTTCCGGGTTGTTGCCCCAGGCGAACCCGAGCGCGGGCGCGCCCCGACCCGGGTTGCCGATCGGGTCGCCGTTGGCGTCGACGATCTGCGCGTAGTTGATCTGGATCTGACCTTCGGCGGCCTTCACGCCGGGCACCGAGGCAACCTGCGCCAGCGTCGAAGCGGGCACGCGCGGACGCTGGTCGCCGAAGTTCGTCTCGAACGCGGTGGGGCCGCGGACCACCGCGTCGGTGTTCTTGTAGATGCTCGCGAAGAGGTCGTCGAAGGTCTGGCGGATCGTGTCGGTGAACACGAGCGTCCCCGACAGGAACGCGACGCCGATCGTGACGGCCACCGCCGTCAGCACGAAGCGCACCTTGTGCGCGGCCAGGCCCTTGAGCGTGACCTTCAGCATTCGCGAACCGGTGCCATGTTCGAGCCGGTATTTCGCTCAGTCGCCGAGTTGACGCATCTTGTCGAGGATCGCGTCCGGGGTCGGCTCCCGCATCTCGTCGACGATGCGACCGTCCGGGAGGAACACGACGCGGTCGGCGTGGGCCGCGGCGATCGGATCGTGGGTGACCATCACGATCGTCTGGCCGAAGTCGGTGACCGCGCGCCTCATGAACTGCAAGATGTCGGTGCTGGCCTTCGAGTCGAGGTTGCCGGTCGGCTCGTCGGCGAAGATGATCTCCGGGCGCGATGCGAGCGCGCGGGCCACTGCGACGCGCTGCTGCTGGCCGCCCGAGAGCTCCGACGGGCGGTGCGAGAGGCGATCGCGCAGACCCACGGTGTCGATCACCCGGTCGAGCCACTCCTTTTCGGGATCACGACCCGCGAGCGCCATCGGCAGGGTGATGTTCTCCATCGCGGTGAGCGTCGGGATCAGGTTGAACGCCTGGAACACGAACCCGATCTTGTCCCGGCGGACCTTGCGTGAGCTCCTTCTCGGAGAGCTGCCCGAGCGGAGTCGATCCGAGCCACACCTCGCCGCTCGTCAGCCGGTCGAGACCGGCGATGCAGTGCAACAACGTCGACTTGCCCGACCCGGACGGGCCCATGATCGCGGTGAACCGTTCACGCTCGAAGTCGACGTCGACACTGTCGAGCGCGTGCACGGCCGTGTCGCCCTCGCCGTAGATCTTGGACGCCTTCTCGGCGCGCGCGGCAACGGTCGTCGTGGGCGGGGAGGTAGTGGTCATACAGCTCCTGCGTCGGCGTCGGCAGTAGGAGACGGAGGTGGATGCGGCTGGGAGGACGCGGCAACCGGACTGTGCCGCCCCAGCCACACGAACCAGATCGCGCCGGCGATGCACAGCACGACCGAGAGCAACAGGTTGAAGCGTATGCCGAAGATCTCGCTCGCGGGATCGACACGGAGCGCCTCGAACCAGATCCGCCCGAACGTGTACATCGACACGTAGAGCGCGAACGCCTGCCCGCGGCGTAGCCCTCGTTTGCGTTCGAGCCAGATGATCGTGCCCGCGACCAAGAGGCACCAGAGCGACTCGTACAGGAACGTCGGCTGGAAGGTCGGCGAGCCCAGGTAGTTCGGCGGACGCTTGTTCAGGTCGATCTCGAGGCCCCACGGCAGGTTCGTCGGCCGGCCGTACAGCTCCTGGTTGAAGTAATTGCCGAAGCGGCCGATGGCCTGCGCGACCGCCAGCCCGGGCGCGATCGCGTCCGCGAGCATCAGGAACTCGAGGTGCTTGATCCGCGCCATCACGTAGACGGCGATCGCACCGCCGACCACTGCGCCCCAGATCGACAGGCCGCCTTGCCAGATCTTGAAGGTGCCGGCGAGCCCCTCGGCGTCCCAGCTGTAGCCGGTGAACAGGTGGTAGATGCGCGCACCGAGGACGCCCGCGATGACGACCGGGATGAAGATCTCGGCGATCTCCTTGCCCGGGCGGCCCCAGGCGACCCACCGCTTCTCGGTGATCTGGGCCGCCGCGAGCACGCCCAGCGCGAGCATCAGGCCGTACGCGTGCAGTTCGAACGGGCCGAGATCGATCACGCCCCGGTGCGGGCTCGGGATGCTGGCGAGGATCATCGGGGCGCCATCGTAGGGCCGGTTCAAGTTCCGACCACCTCGGCGCCGATCTCTCAGCTACCAAGGGGGAGAATTGCTCCGAGCTCGCGTTCTCATCGCCGCATTGCTCGCCACCGCGGCGGCTGCGGCCTGCACCGCACCGGTCGTCCCGCCCGGCGGGGGCGGAGGTGGCCGCGGCGGAGGTGGCGGCACGGCCGCGCCGACGATCGCCGGGTGTCCCGTGTTCCCCGCCGACAACGCCTGGAACCAGGACGTGTCGGGTCTCCCCGTCAGTGCCCGCTCCGCCAACTACGTCGCGAGCATCAACGCGTCGGGCACGAAGCTGCACCCCGACTTCGGCGGGGGCGGCGCGTACGGCATCCCGTTCCTCGTCGTCCCCGGCACCGAAGCCAAGCGCACGATCAACTACACCGCCTACGGCGACGAGAGCGACCCGGGGCCGTTCCCGATCCCGCCGACCGCGCCGGTGGAAGGCGGCACCGATCCGAACGGCGACCGTCACGTCGTGGTCGTGCAGCGCGATTCGTGTCACCTGTACGAACTGGGCCGCGCATTCTGGAAGGGCGACCACTGGGACGCGACGGTCGGCGTCAACTGGGATCTCCGTTCGAACGCGTTGCGCCCGTACGAGTGGACGTCAGCGGACGCCGCGGGGCTGCCGATCCTGCCGGGACTCGTGCGCTACGACGAAGTCGCGGTCGGGCTCGGTGAACCACGCGCTCCGCTTCACCGTGTCGCGCTCGCAACGCGGGTTCATCCTGCCGGCAACGCACTTCGCATCGTCGAACACGGACCCGAACCTGCCGCCGATGGGCTTGCGGTTGCGCTTGCGCGCCGGTTTCGACATCTCGCACTACACGGGCGAGTCGCGCGTGATCCTCGAGGCACTGAAGAAGTACGGGATGATCGTCGCCGACAACGGCTCGTCGTGGTTCATCACGGGCGCGGCCGACCCCCGGTGGAACGACGACGACCTGAACCAGCTCAAGACCGTTCCGGGCAGCGCGTTCGACGCCGTCGACACCGGACCGGTCCACTCCTGACGCCCGGTACCATTCGGTTCCCCGAGCGCAGTGAGTGAGCGAAGAGTCATGGCAAAAACAGACGCCAATCCGCCGATGCCGGAGTTCTCGAGCTCCTACGTCCTCCAAGAGGTCGACCCGACCTGGCTCACCGCCGCGGTCAAACCCAAGCAGTTCCTCCACATCGACCAAGCCGAATGCATCCTCTGCGAAGGCTGCGTCGACATCTGCCCGTGGAAATGCATCCACATGCTCTCCACCACCGCCATCGACGAAGCCGTCAACGCCGACCAACCCGGCGACGACCCCAAAGACCACGTCGTGTTCGTCGTCGACGAAGACGTCTGCACCCGCTGCGCACTGTGCGTCGACCGCTGCCCCACCGGCGTCATCATCTTGGGCAAGGTCACCAACGACTGGGCCGAAGGCGACCCCAACGTCCGCACCAACCGACACGGCTACGCCTACGGCGTCCGCTTCTAGATCGGCGTCGTGCGCCCGACACCCGATCCCGTCGCGGCCGGACAAGAGTCCGTGTGGTCGTATCCACGGCCGCCGCGCCTCGAGCGCGCGACCGCGCATCTGGTGGTCGTTCTCGATGGAGTGACGATCGCGGAGACGAACGACGCGTGGCGCGTCCTCGAGACCAGTCACCCGCCGAACTACTACTTCCCGCCAGGTGACGTGCTCGCCGGCGCGATCGAACCGGCAAGTGGCGGCGTCGTTCTGCGAGTTCAAGGGCCGCGCGTCCTACTGGACGGTGCGGGCCGGAGACCGCGAGGTCTCCGACGGCGCGTGGTCGTACAAGTCGCCGAGTCCGAGCTTCGCACCGCTTCGCGACCACTACGCGTTCTACGCCGGGAAGATGGACGCCTGCTACGTCGACGGCGAGCTCGTGGTGCCGCAGCCGGGCGGGTTCTACGGTGGCTGGATCACGTCGCGGGTCGCGGGACCGTTCAAGGGCATCCCCGGTTCCCGGGGTTGGTGAGGAGGCAGCTGTGGCGACCCCACTCTCGAGCGGCATCGATGTCCGACGCGCGGGAGAACGCTTCCATTCGGAGCTGGACTGGCTCGACTCCTGGCACAGCTTCAGCTTCTCGAACCACTACGACCCGAAGAACACACACCACGGCCTGTTGCTCGTCCACAACGACGACATCGTCGCGGGCGGCACCGGCTTCGGGCTGCACCCGCACCAGGACATGGAGATCGTCACGTGGGTGCTCGACGGCGCGCTCGAGCACCACGACAGCGAGGGCAACCACGGCGTGATCCGTCCGGGGCTCGCGCAGCGCATGAGCGCGGGTCGCGGCATCCGTCACTCCGAGCAGAACGCGAGCGAAACAGATCCGGTGCATCTCCTGCAGATGTGGGTCATCCCCGATGTCACGGGCATCACACCCGAATACGAGGAGGTCGACGTGAGCGACCGCCTCAGGGGCGACGCGCTCTTCCCGCTCGCGTCCGGCCGGGAGGACGACGCCGCGATCACCATCCACCAACGCGACGCGACCCTGTGGGTCGGTCGTCTCGTTCCCGGCGCCACGGTCGACCTCCCCGACGCGCCCTACGTGCACGTGTTCATCGCGCGGGACGGCGGACGTCGACGGCGCCGGCCACCTCGACACCGGCGACGCGGTCCGCTTCACCGACGCGGGCGCGCACTCGCTCACCGCGGGACCCGAAGGCACCGAGGTCACCGTCTGGGAGACCTACTCCGACGCCCGCTGAACCCAGTTACTTGACGAAGCGGGACGTGCGACGGTCGGCGAGGACCTTGCCACCGGTCTGGCACGTGGGGCAGTACACGACCTCGTGCGACTCGTACGAGACCCGCTCGAGATCGGTACCGCACTCGGGACACGGCACCTTGTGCTTGCCGTGAACGGTGAAATGCTCGCCGAGCTTGTTCTGTGACAGGCCGCCTTCGCGCGCGCGTTCCCGTTCGAGTCCTTGGGCGAGCACCTCGTGCAACGCCGCGATCAAGCGCTCGCGCTCGTCGGCGTTCATCGCCTTCAGCGACGCGTAAGGCGAGAGCTTGGCGCGGTGCAGGATGTCGTCGGCGTAACCGCGCCCGACGCCGGCGACGGTCCGTTGATCGCGCAGGATCGTGTGCACCCGCCGCCCGTCGGTCGCGGTGCGCACCCACTCGGCGAACTCGTCGCTCGTCGCCTCGGGTCCGAGCTTCTCGAGCGGGCCGACCTCGCCCGGGCCGAGCACCCACCACCCGGCTTTGCGTTCGGTGCCGTGCTCACGCACGAGCACCGCGTGGTCGTCGGAGAACTTCAGCCGCACGACGGAGCCCTTCGGCTTCGTCTTCTTCGGCGGTGTCTCGAAGTCCATGCGACCCGCTTGCGACAGGTGCACGAGCATGCGCATGTCCTCGCCGAAATCGAGGATCAGGTACTTGGCCTGCCGGCCGACGCCGAGGAGCTCGCGCCCGACGAGGGCTTCGGGCGGCGGGTCGTACGTCTTCAGGCCGGTGAAGCCGAGCGGTTCGTACCCGGTGAAGGTCGCGCCGTCGAGCCACGCTTCGAGGCGCTCGGCCAGCGCCTGCATCTGCGGTGCCTCGGGCATGACTACTTCCTCTGCGCGCCCCGGCTCTCGGCGTACGTGGACGCGCCTTGCGTCCACTCGGGGCCGTTCCCCCAATTGTCGCGCGTGCGCTTGGCGCGGAAGTCCGGGTCGAACTGCTTGCACGCCGCGCTGAACCGCTTCAGCGTCTCGGTGCCTTCGGTCAGCGACCAGAAGTCCTCTTCGAGCGAGAACTTCCCGTCGCCCGCGTACTCGAGCACCGTCATGCCGGGGAAGTCGATCGGAGGCGCGCCCGGCTCCGGGTTGTCGCGGCGGTTCTGCATGTACACGACGACCCGACCGTCGTCACCGATCATGTGCCACTCGTACACGGTGTAGATCTCCCCGTAGTCCTCCATCGTCGGCTTGATCCACGCCGCGCACCTCCTCGCGGCCGTTCTTGGATCCAAGAATGTGCTCGATGTAGGTGACGTCTTCGGTGAAGCACTCGTCGCACCACGCGTCCCAGTCTTCGCCGACCGCACCGAGCGCCCAGTAGTTGCGGAACGCGGCCTCGACTTCGTCACGATTGACCGTGCTCATGCGGCTGCGACCTCCGGCCCTCGACTTCACGCTGGCGTCAGCGACATCTCCGGGCCTCCGGATCTGCGCCTGGCTGTCATGAGTGGGACGGTACTCAGGACCCGCCGGGGACGACCACTCCCGACTCGTAGGCGACCATCACGAGCTGGGCGCGGTCGCGTGCGTCGAGCTTGGTGAGGAGCCGGCTCACGTGCGTCTTCGCGGTCGCGTGGGACATGAACAGCTGCTCCGCGATCTCGGCGTTGGACAGGCCGCGCGCGACGGCGCCGAGCACCTCGTGTTCGCGCTCGGTCAGCATGTCGAGGCCCGCGTTCGGTGTGGTCGACCGGATCGGCGGGCTGCTGCGCGAACTGTTCGATCAACCGGCGGGTGATCTTCGGCGCGAGCAGCGCATCTCCGTCCGCGACGACGCGGACCGCGGCGAGCAGGTCGTCGGGGAGCGTGTCCTTCAGCAGGAACCCGCTCGCACCCGCGCGCAGCGCTTCGAACACGTACTCGTCGAGGTCGAACGTCGTGAGGATGAGGACGCGTGTGGCCGCGGTCGCGTCGGTCGCCGGTGATGCGACGGGTCGCCTCGAGCCCGTCCATCTCCGGCATCCGGATGTCCATGAGGAAGACGTCCGGGCGTTCGCGGCGCGCGAGGTCGACCGCCTCGACGCCGTTCGCGGCTTCGCCGACGACCTCGATGTCGGCCGCCGAACGCAACAGCACCGCGAACCCGCTGCGCACGAGGGCCTGGTCGTCGGCGACGGCGACGCGGATCACTCGGGCGCTCCGTAAGGAAGCGTGGCCCGGACGCGGAACCGCCACCCGGACGCGGGCGCGGCTTCGAGCGCGCCGCCGTATACCGCGACGCGTTCGCGCATGCCCGACCAGGCCGTGCCCGCCGTTGGCAGCACGGCCGTTGACGCCTCGCCCGTCGTCGGTGATCTCGAGCCGGACGACACCGGGCTCGTAGTCGACGAGCACGATCGCCTCGCGCGGGTCCGGCGTGCTTCAACACGTTGGTGAGCGCCTCCTGCACGATGCGGTAGGCGGTGAAGGTCGACGCCGGGCGGCAGCGTCGCCCTGGTGGCCTTCGACGCGCACCTCGACATCCAGCCCGGCGGCGCGGACGGACTCGACCAGAGCGCGGTCAGTTCGGCGAGGTCGGGTGCGGGTTCGTACTCCGCGCCGCTGTCCTCGCGGAGAACGCCGAGCATGCGCCGGATCTCGGTGAGCGTGCGTGCGACTCGTCTCGCGAGATGGCTTCGAGCGACTTCTTCGCCTCGGCCGGATCGGTGTCGATCACGTGCGCGCCCACGCCCGCCTGCACCGCGATGACGCCCATCGAGTGCGCGACCACATCGTGGAGCTCCTGCGCGATGCGCAGCCGCTCGTCGGCCACCGCGCGCTTCGCTTCGTCGTCGCGTTCGCGCTCGAGCATCACCGCACGCTGTTCGAGCTGCTCCATGTAGAGACGACGGTTC
Organism: uncultured Actinomycetes bacterium; assembly: GCA_963745645.1. Classification (GTDB taxonomy): domain Bacteria; phylum Actinomycetota; class Acidimicrobiia; order IMCC26256; family PALSA-610; genus CAVUFH01. The sequence goes on along the minus strand of CAVUYD010000007.1, from coordinate 376,588 downwards.
CGGACGGTCGACCCGAAGAAGTACGCCGCACTGAAGATCGCGATGTTCCCGATGAGGCCGGCCGCGTCGAGCTCCGGCGCGCCGAAAATGCCCAGGAGCACGAAGCACACGACCAGCCCTGCAATCGCGACGGCGACGCTCTCGCGGCAGGCAGTACGCGGCAACGGTGTAGGTGCCGATCAGCAGAAGCTCCGCGAGGGGATCGCTCGGATAATCGGTCAGCGTCAGGAGCATGAGCCCGGTTGCGGAGATGAGAAAGACCGGGAGGGGTGCGCGCCGCCGGAAGTAGTACGGCAGCACCGACGCCAGCGCCACGACGTAGACCCAGGCGCCGGCTTCGCGGTACGGCGCGCTCGAGTTGGCGAGCGCGATCGGGGTACCGATCAAGAACGCGGTGGCGATGACCGCGTCGATGATCGACGGGTTCGTGCTGCGGAGGCGGGCGAAGAACTGAGTCAGCCGGACGGACGCCGGCGCTTGCTGCATATCCGCACGGTACGTCGCCGCCGGGCGTCCCACATCGACCTCGCGGCCATGCCCGCGTACATCCGGAGATGTACGCCGACCCGCCGCGTGACACAAACGGGCCATCGGGAGGTGCAGTTCCACAACGTCCGTGCGCCCGACGATCCCACGGCCCGATCGGCGCATCGTGACGGCATGACAACGCTGCTCACGCCTCCCCCGTCCCCGTCCCCTCAGCACCCGTCCCCCGTTCCTCACCTCCGGTCCGTCGCGGCCCGGGCCGTCGATGCGTCGAAGGTCTACGGCAAAGGCGAGGCCGAGGTCCGTGCGCTCGACCACGTGAGCGTCGACTTCGAGACCGGTCGCTTCACCGCGATCATGGGCCCGTCGGGCTCCGGCAAGTCGACGCTCATGCACACGCTCGCAGGCCTCGACACGCTCACCTCCGGCTCGGTGCTCATCGGCGAGACCGACCTCAGCAAGCTCAACGACAAGAAGCTCACGCAGCTCCGTCGGGATCGCATCGGCTTCATCTTCCAGTCGTTCAACCTGATCCCGACGCTCACGGCGGCCGAGAACATCTCCCTGCCGATGAAGCTCGCGGGTCACAAGCCCGACAAGGCCTGGTTCGACAACGTCGTCGAGACCGTCGGCCTGAAGTCGCGGCTGTCGCACCGGCCGTCGGAGCTCTCCGGCGGACAGCAACAGCGCGTCGCGGTGGCGCGTGCGCTCGCGAGCCGGCCGGAGATCATCTTCGCCGACGAGCCCACCGGCAACCTCGACTCCCGCACGGGCGCCGAGATCCTCAACTTCATGCGTCAGGCCGTGCGCGAGCTCGGGCAGACGATCGTGATGGTCACCCACGACCCGGTGGCCGCGTCGTACTCCGATCGCGCGGTGTTCCTCGCCGACGGCCGGATCGTCGACGAGCTCTCCGATCCCACGTCCGACTCGGTCTTCGACCGCATGCGCACGCTTGGAGCCTGAAATGTTCTCGCTGACGATCAAGTCCATCCGGGCCAAGAAAGCCCGCTTCGTCCTCACTGCGGTCGCCGTCATGCTCGGCGTCGCCTTCATGGCGGGCACGCTCGTGCTCACCGACACGATCAAGCAGACCTACGACAACCTCGCCGGTCAGGTGTACAAGGACACGGACGCCGTCGTGCGTTCGGCGAACACGGTCGAGTCCGATGGCTCGACGACTCGTGGCACCGTCGACGCCGGCGTCCTCGAGCAAGTTCGAAACGCTCCCGGTGTCGCCGCGGCCGAGCCCCAAGTGCTCGGTGTCGCGCTGGTCGTCGGGCGCGACGGCGAGCTGCTCGACAGCAGCCGCAACCGTGCGATCCCGATCGGCATGGCGTGGCAGGACGACAGCCGCACCAACCCGATGCACCTCGTCACGGGCACCGCTCCGGTCGCCGCGAACGAGATCGTCATCGACCGCGCGTCGGCCGGCAAGGGCCACTTCGCAGTCGGCGACACCATCCGGGTGCTCGGTCAGAGCGGTTCGGCGGAGTACCGGCTCGCAGGTATTGCGACGTACGCCGGCAAGAACGATGCAGCCGGCGCGCAGGTCGTCGCGTTCGACGCCGAGACCGCGACGAACGTGCTGGGTACGCCCGGTAAGTACGACGCGATCGACGTCGTCGCCGCGCCCGGTGTGTCGCAGCACGAGCTCGTCGCCACGTTGAAGACGGCGATCGCAAATCCCCAGGTGAGCGTGATCACCGGCACCGCGGCAATCGCCGAGGCGCGGAGCGCGAGCGGGAGCCAGCTCTCGTTCCTCAACACGTTCCTGATGACGTTCGCGATCGTCGCCCTGCTCGTCGGTTCGTTCGTGATCTACAACACGTTCTCGATCACCGTTGCGCAGCGTACGAAGGAGACCGCGCTGTTGCGGGCGATCGGTGCCAAGCGCAAGCAGGTGCTGCGTTCGGTGATGTTCGAGTCGATCGTCACCGGGCTGTTCGCCTCGGCGATCGGCGTGGTCGCCGGCATCTTCACGGCCAAGGGCATCGCGCTGGCGTTCACTGCCCTCGGTTTCGCACTGCCGGCCGGTGGCACCGTCGTCAACTCGAGCACGATCGTCATCTCGATGGTCGTCGGCACGCTTGTCACGGTCTTCGCGGCGTACATGCCCGCACGTCGGGCGGCCAAGGTGGCACCCATCGCAGCCATGCGCGACGTCTCCGTCGACCGCACGGGCACGTCGGTGCGCCGCGCCGTCATCGGCATGGTCGTCACGGTGGCCGGTGCCGCGTTCATCGCACTCGGCCTGTCGGGCGGGACGATCCCCGCAGTCGGCCTCGGTGCGTTGTTCGTGTTCGTCGGCGTCGCGGTGCTCGGCCCGGTGATCGCCCGTCCGTTCACGAAGGTGCTCGGTGCACCGCTGCCCCGCCTCCGCGGGATGGCCGGCACCGTCGCTCGGCAGAACGCGGCGCGCAACCCGCGTCGCAGCGCCGCAACCGCTTCGGCGCTGATGATCGGTGTCGGCCTGGTGGCGTTCATCACCGTGTTCGCCGCTTCCACCAAGGCATCGATCAACGCATCGGTCGACAACTCGGTGCGCAGCGACTGGATCGTCGAGACGGCGTGGGGCATGGGCGGACTCAGCCCGGACGCCACGAAGGCGCTCGACGCACTTCCCGAGACCGCGAGCGTCACTCCGTTGCGCTACGCACCGGTGTCGGTCGACGGCAGCGGCGTCGACGTCGCGGCGTTCGACCCGGCGCACGTGGCCGACGCGGTGAACCTGCACGCCATCGACGGCGACCTCACGCAGCTGGGTGCGAACGATCTGGCGGTGTGGCAGGTCACGGCGAAGGAGACGGGCCTGAAGCTGGGTGACCCGGTGAAGGTGAAGTTCGCCGACTCCGGTGAGCAGACCTTCACGGTGCGCTCGATCTACGACGAGGAAGGACCGACGAGCGGGTACGCGATCTCGCTGGCCGCGTTCGACGCCAACGTCGCCAACCACGTCGACAACTACGTACTGGTCGACGCAGCCAAGGGCTACTCGAGCGAGCACGTTCGCCACGCGCTGGAGACGACGCTCGACAAGTACCCGAACGCAGACGTCATGACTCGGGACGAGTACAAGGGAACGGTCGCTTCGCAGATCGACCAGATGCTCAACCTCGTCTATGTGCTGCTGTTCATGGCGCTGGTGATCGCACTGTTCGGGATCGCCAACACCTTGGCGCTCTCGGTGTTCGAGCGGACCCGGGAGATCGGGTTGCTGCGGGCCGTCGGCATGAGCCGGGCGCAGATCCGAACGTCTGTGCGCTGGGAGTCGGTGCTGATCGCGATGCTGGGCACCGTGCTCGGCACGGTCATCGGTCTCGGCTTCGGGTACGCCATGGTCGAGGCGCTGAAGGACCAGGGAATCGGCACGCTTTCCATCCCGACCACGCAGCTCGCCTCCGTGATCGTCGTGGCCGCCTTCGCCGCCGTGCTCGCCGCCGCGGTGCCCGCCTCCCGGGCCGCCCGGTTGGACGTGCTCGACTCGATCAAGGGAGGTACCGACTGAACGATCCGCAACCCGCCCGCCCCGACGGCGCCGTTCTCGCTCTCAGCGGGAGCGGCGCCGTTTCTCTTCGAGGCGTTCGCGGATGATCTCGCGGCGCTGTTGCACGTCGCGATAGGTGAGCCGTTCCGTATCGGCCGACACGCCCATGCCGGCCTTGATCGCGTCGATGTCGAACTCGTTCACGAGCGCGGGGTCGATCCCCAGCTCGGCGGCGAGCCGCTGGCCGTGCCGCATCGCGATCTCGGTGTGCACCTGCTGGACCTCTTCGAGGATGTCGAGGTCCGGTGCGAGCCGCGCGATCGCACCATCGAGGAACATCATGTTCTTGACGAACAGCATGAGCTCCTTCGGAGCGCGCGCGCCGTGCTCGAGCAGCTTCTTCGTCAACTCCTGCAACCAGTGCACGAGCTCGTCCGCCGAGAGCATCGTGGGGTCGACCGTCTGGTCGAGATCGAGGTCGTGGTACACCGCGTCGAGATCTGCATCCGGCGGGAACGCGCCGAGGTCGCGCAGCGCTCGGAGCTGACTCATCGTGTCGCCGCTGGTCGCGCCGACCAGCAGCGTCAGGAACGCCATGCGCTTGGCCTCGTCGAGCCGGCCGGTGATGCCGAAGTCCATGAGCACGGTGCGGCCGTCGGGTTGCACCATCAGGTTGCCGCCGTGCAGGTCGCCGTGGAAGACGCCGTACAACATCGCGCCCTCCATGAACCCGACGAGCCCGGCGTGCAACACGGCTTCGGTGTCGACGCCGGCGTCGTGCATCGCGGCGACGTCGTCCCACGGGATGCCGCGCAGGCGCTCCATCACGAGCACGCGACGCGTCACCAGTTGCGGGTGCGGGCGCGGGACGAGCAGGGCGCGCTGACCGGTCTGCGCGAGCACGCTCGCGATGTCGAGCATGTTCTCCGCCTCGAGACGGAAGTCGAGCTCTTCGACGATCGTCTCCGCGAACAGCTCGACGAGCGCGGGCGGGTTGGCGAGCGCGGCGATCGGGATGCGGCCGGTGAGGCGGGGCGCGAGCCACGCCATCGCCTCGAGATCCTGGCGCACGAGCTGCGCGATCTGCGGCCGCTGCACCTTGACGACGACCTCCTCGCCGGTGCGCAACCGGGCCGCGTGCACCTGCGCGATCGACGCCGCCGCGATGGGCGTGCGGTCGAAGCTGACGAACACGTCGTCGAGCGAACGCCCGAGCTCCATCTCGACGACGCGCCGGACCGCGTCGAACTCCTCGGCGGGCACGCGGTCGCGCAGGAGCTTGAACTCGGCGACGAGCTCGGGCGGGAACAGGCCCTCGCCGCCCGAGATGATCTGCCCGAGCTTGATGTAGGTCGGCCCGAGCCGGCCGAACGCGATGCGCAGGCGGCGCGAGATGCCGCGCTTGCTCGCGGCGCCGCCTTGCCGGCGTTCGCGAACCGCCCACACCGCGAGGGCGAAGCCGACCTGGCCGACCACCTTGGCCAGCCGGCCGAGCGGCGGCAGGTGGCCGGTCTCGAGCCATTGCGGCACCTGCGCTTGGGCCTGGACTCGCAGCCGGGGCACGTCGGCGCGCCACGGCATGGCCTCGGGATCCACCACCCAGGGGCCGTCGTCGGTGAAACCGCCGATCGCGAGGTCAGGCGAAGCCATCCCCGCAGGGTAGGTGGAGTTTCGGCGACACCCGGCAACCGTCAACGTGCGGACGAACGGAGCCCCGCTCGGCGCAGCCCCCTCGGCGCGCAGTGAGGGAGCCATGGTCTCCGTGCGGACGGAACGGAGCCCCGCCCGGCGCAGCCCCCTCGGCGCGCAGTGAGGGAGCCATGGTCTCCGTGCGGACGGAACGGAGCCCCGCTCGGCGCAGCCCCCTCGGCGCGCAGTGAGGGAGCCATGGTCTCCGTGCGGACGGAACGGAGCCCCGCCCGGCGCAGCCCCCCGGCGCGCAGTGAGGGAGCCATGGTCTCCGTGCGGACGGAACGGAGCCCCGCTCGGCGCAGCCCCCTCGGCGCGCAGTGAGGGAGCCATGGTCTCCGTGCGGACGGAACGGAGCCCCGCCCGGCGCAGCCCCCTCGGCGCGCAGTGAGGGAGCCATGGTCTACGTGCGGACGGAACGGAGCCCCGCTCGGCGCAGCCCCCTCGGCGCGCAGTGAGGGAGCCATGAGAACGGTCGCCGGATGTCGCCAAAAACCCTGCATCTCAGCCGCGCGGCGGCGCGACTACTTCCCGGTGCAGCGGTGACCCCACGGCGCGGAGCCCTGCCACTGGTACAGGTCGAGCGCGAGGAAGTCCTGGTCCCACGACGCGGCCGCGGCGGGGTCGACACCGACGAGGTCGGGCCGGCCGGCGTGACGCGCGGTGTTGTTCCACGTCGACTGCGAGAACTGGTACGCACCGCGGTAGGTGCCACTGCCGCTGACCGCGCGGTAGCCGCCCGCGGTGTCGCTCTCGTGGGCGCGCGTGCAGGCGAGGAACGGGTGCTGCGAGATGTCACCGCTGGCGCCGTAGCGCGCGAGCGGCGAACAACCGGCGCCGAGCGCGACGACGAGACCGGCGGCGAGCAGGGAGAGGCCCCGCTTCGAGAACCGGCGCCGCGTCCTCCGGTCGGGACTCGGCGGGGTGGGACTTGCGTCGGTATGGAGATGATCGTCGGTGAAAGAACCGGCGTGGGTGGGTGCGACGACCTCGTCGCGCGTGTGAGCACGGTTGTGCATTCGTTGCCCTCCTGGGGGGAGCGGGGACCCGAACTGGTCGCCCGGAGACGCGCGGTCAGTGGTCGACCGCGCGGGGCGGGACGGTAACCAGGCGCCGTTCGGCTGCCCGAACGGCGATTCGGAGAACTGGACGGGCGTAGTCCCATGGGGCCATGGCCCCACGCCGCGGGCATCGAGCGCGGGGCGGAGGCCTGGCGGGGAGCCGGGCGGCAGCCGGGGCTGGCGCGCGCCCTCGCCGCTAGTCCGGGCGCGTCATTTTTCGAGCCGGTGGGCCAAACTGGGCGGCAATGACCGTCCCGCCACTCACCGCGGCGCGCCCGTGACCGTTCCCGGACACCGGTCCCCCGAGCCGGTTCCCGAGTACGACGCGGTCGTCGTCGGCGCCGGGCCCAACGGGCTCACCGCCGCCGCCCTCCTCGCCACCGCGGGCCGCTCGGTGCTGCTGCTCGAAGCCGCGGAGAAGATCGGTGGCGGCGCGAGCACCGAAGCGCTGACGCTGCCCGGCTACTGGCACGACGTGTGCTCGGCCATCCATCCCCTCGCGGCCGGGTCGCCGGCGTTCGCACCACTCGAGCTCGAGCGGCACGGCCTCGAGCTCGCGCACCCGGAGCTCGCGCTCGCGCACCCACTCGACGACGGCACCGCCGGCGTCATCGATCGCGGCTTCTCCGCGACCGACGCGTCGCTCGGTGCGGACGCGACGCGCTGGCGTTCGACGTTCGCGCCGCATGCGCGCGGGCTGGGACGCGCTGGTCGAAGACCTGTCGGGGCCGCTCGTACACGTCCCGCGTCACCCGATCCGGCTCGCGCGCTTCGGCATTCCCTCGCTCGCGCCGGCCACCACGTTCGCACGGCTGCGATTCCGCGAGGCGCGCGCGCGGGCGCTGTTCTCGGGCATGGCTGCGCACGCGATGCTGCCGCTGACGCATCCGGCGACCGCGTCGTTCGGCCTCGTGCTGGGCGCCGCCGGCCACGCGGTCGGGTGGCCTGCGATCCGGGGCGGCTCACAACAGATCAGCAACGTGCTCGCCGGCATCGTGCGCGAGAACGGCGGCGAGATCGCGACCGGAACGACGGTGTCGAGCCTCTCGGAGCTGCCGCCCGCACGCGCCGTGTTCCTCGACACGAGCCCGTTCGCGGCGCTGACCATCTCCGGCGACCGTCTCTCGGCGCGCGTGCAACGCGCCCTGGCGCGGTTCAAACGCGGGCCGGCCGCGTTCAAGCTCGACTACGCGCTCTCCGAGCCGGTGCCCTGGAAGGCCGCCGACTGCAACCGTGCCGGCACCGTCCACCTCGGCGGGCCGGCCGAGGAAGTCGTCGCCGCCGAAGCTGCAGTAGCGCGCGGCGATCACCCGGACCGGCCGTTCGTGCTCGTTGCGCAACAGAGCCGCTTCGACCCGACGCGCGCGCCGGCGGGTCGCCACACCCTCTGGGCGTACTGCCACGTGCCGAACGGATCGACGGTCGACATGACCGAGCACATCGAGGCCCAACTCGAGCGGTTCGCACCGGGATTCCGCGACGTTGTCCTCGCCCGCAGCACGCTCACGCCCGCGGACTTCGAGGCCCGCAACGCGAACAAGGTCGGTGGTGACATCGGCGGCGGTTCGCTCGCCGGGCTGCAGTTCGTGTCGCGACCGCGGCTGGCGGTCGACCCCTACCGCCTCGCGGACGGCGTCTACCTGTGCTCGGCCTCGACCCCGCCCGGGGCGGGCGTCCACGGCATGTGCGCGGCGGCCGCGGTGCAGCGCGCCCTCCGCCGCGAGCTGCGCGCCTGAGCCGATCCTCGGCAGCATCCCTCCGCGCGCCCGGAACGCGGACCGATAATGAATGCGTGGGAATGCAGCATGTCGAGACGACGACCGGGCCGGTCGCTGTCGGCGGGCGAACGATCAACCTCGTCGCCCGCACCACCAGCTTCACGCTCGGATCGTCGCCGCGCGCGCTCGGCACATGGTCGCGGCCGGTGCACGTCGAGATCCTCGACGCCGACGGCCGTCGCCAGATCGTGCCGGTGCGCGACTACCAGTTGGTCGCGGGCATCGCGCTCGTGTGTCTCACCGTCGCGGGGCTCATCGGCCACGCCGCAATCGCGTGGAGCCGCGCATGACCGTGTTGCAGGAAGGCGCGACACGGGTCTTCACCGAGCCCGTGACCGCGGGCGATCACGTCACGATCACCGCGACGGCATGCGTCGCGGACGCACATCGTCGTGTCAGTCGCGGTCGGGTCGTCGCGCTCATCGAAGCCGGCCCTGACGGTGTGCGCGTCAAGCCAGTGCTCGACGTCGCGCGCGTCGGCGTCGCGGTCGTCGTGGCCGCCCTCGCGGCCTGGACGGTACGCGGCCGCTAAGCGAGCTCGGCGAGCAGGCACACCTCGCTGCGGATCAGCTTCCGCCAGTCGTCGAGGTGCAGGCTCTCGTCCTCACCGTGGATGCGGCTACCGGGGTCGCAGGGACCCAGCAGCAGCGACGGGATGCCGCCGAACGTGGACGCGAACGGTCCGACGAACGGGATCGAGCCGCCCACGCCCATGAGCACCGGGTCGACACCGAAGCCGGTGCGCAGCGCGCGCGTCGCCGCGTCGAACGCAGGCCCGGAGGGTCGGGTCTCCCATGCGGGCGCGGCTTCGTCGAGCGCGGTGAACGTCAGCTCGATGCCCCACGGCACGCGTGCCTCGATGTGCGCGCGGAGCTGCGCGGTCACCGCCGCGGGGTCCTGACCCGGCGCGAGCCGCAGGCTGACGCGCGCCGACGTGCGCGCCACGATCTGGTTGGACGATCCCTTGATGGGGTGCCCGTCGATCCCGATGACCGTGAGCGTCGGGCGGAGCCACAGCCGCGCGTGCAGCGGAACGGACGGATCGCCGGTGAGCTCGACACCGGGGCGGAGCCCCATGACGCGCGCGAACGCGCTCGGGTCGTCGTCGAAGCCGGCGATCGGTGCACGCTCGCTCGCGGCCAGCGGCCGCACATCGTCCCAGACACCGTCGATCGCGACGTCCCCGTTCTCGTCGACCAGGGAGGACAACACCCGCGCCAGGGCCATGACCGGGTCGGGCACCGCGCCGCCGGCCATCCCCGAGTGCACCGGACCGTCGAGTGCGCGCAGTTCGATGTCGGCCGCGGCGAGGCCGCGCAGCGAGTAGGTCAACCCGGGAGTGCCGACCTTCCAATTGCCGGCGTCCGCGAGGACGAGCACGTCGGACCGCAACTCGTCGACGTGCTCGGTGAGGAAGCGATGCAGCGTGGGTGACCCGATCTCCTCCTCGCCCTCGATGAGGACGCGCACGTTGCACGGCAGCGAGCCGGCCGTGTCCAGCCACGCCGCGACCGCGGTCGCGTGCGCGACCGCGCCGGCCTTGTCGTCCGCGCTGCCGCGCCCGTAGAGGCGACCGTTGCGTTCGACCGGCGTGAACGGGTCGCTGCTCCACCGTTCGACGATGCCAGGTGGTTGCACGTCGTGGTGCGCGTACAGCAGCACCGTCGGCGCGTCCGGGCCGGCGTGCATCCACTCCGCGATGACGTACGGATGCGACCCCTCGATGCCGGCGAGGCGGACGTGCTCCATCCCGGAGCGCTCGAGCAGCGACGCCGTCGCTTCCGCGCTCTCCCGCACGCGTCCGATCTGATCGGGATCCGCACTGACGCTCGGGATGCGCACGAGCGCCTCGAGCTCGGCGCGGGCATCCGGCATCGCAGCTTCGACGGCGGCCAGGGCGGTGTCGACGGTGCTCATCAGAATCCGATGTCGGAGGGGTCGTATTGGCGGAACGCGATCAGTGTGCGCGTCGCGGTGACGCCTTCCAGGGCGGCGATCTCCTCGGTGACGACGCGCGCGATCTGCTCGTGATCCGCGACACGGATGACGACGAGCAGGTCTTCGTCACCGGTGACGGAGTACACCTCGGTGACGCCGTCGACCGCGGCGAGCGCGGCACCCAGCGCGGCGATGCGCGACGGTTCGGCATAGAGCAACACGAAGGCAGTCAGCATCGGCCGAATGCTATGCGCACATGCCTCAAACTGGGTTCGTGTAGCGCATCTGCAGGCGGCGCATCCCGCCGAGCCAGCGGTCGTAGTCGTCGGTCTTGCGGCGGAGGTACTCGAGCACCTGCGGGTGCGGCAGGATCAGGAAACGCTCCGCGTCGAGGCCGTGCACGACGAACTCCGCGACGTCGTCCGGTTCGATCATGCCGTCGACTCCCGCCACTCCCCCACCGGGCGTGCCCGCGGTCATCGCGGTGCGCACCGCTTGCGGCGCGAGCACCGACACCTTCAGACCCCGGTCGCCGTAGGTGATCGAGAGGAACTCCGCGAACGCGACCGCCGCGTGCTTGCTCACCGCGTAGGGCGCGGAGCCGAGTTGCGTCAGCAAGCCCGCCGCGGACGCGGTCTGCAACAAGTAGCCACCACCCCGCTCGACCATGCGCGGCACGAGCACCCGCGCCGCGTAGATGTGCGCCATCAGGTTCACGTCGAGGCTGAGCTGCCACGCATCCGGCGGGGCGTCGGCCAGCCCTGGGATCGCGACACCGGCGTTCGAGCAGAACAGGTCGATCGGTCCGTGCTCGGCCTCGACGGAATCGATGAGGTCGCGCAGCGCGTCGGCGTCCGTCACGTCACACGGTTCGGCTACCGCACCGATCTCGGCCGCGGTCGTCGCGAGCGCGTCCGCCTGACGGTCCGAGACCACGACCGTGCGGGCGCCTTCGGCGAGGAAGCGCCGCGCCAGCGCGGCACCGATCCCGCCCGCGCCGCCGGTGACCACCACACATGTTCCTTCGAGCTTCATGGGGTCCCTTCGTGCTTCATGGTCTGCGTGCTTGATGCGTTGACGAGATACGCGCCTTCACGACCCTGTGGCACCGTCTTCGTCGATCGCGAGCACGTGGGCGCGGCCGGTCGTGGGGAGTGCGCGCGCGACGCGGTCCGCATCCGCGGCGTCGGCGAACGCGGCAACCGACGGTCCGGAACCGGAGAGCCACGCCCCCCACGCGCCCGCACCCAGCGCGGCGTCCATCGCCGCGCGCGAGTCCGGGACGCGCGTGAGCCGACGGTCCTGGTGGAGGCGATCCTCGGTCGCGGCGCGCAGCGCGCCGGCGTCACCGGCCGCGAGCGCGGCGACCAGCAACGCGGTGTGCGCCACGTTGAACACCGCGTCGTCGAAGGGAACGTGTTCGGGCAGCAGCCGGCGCGCGCTGACGGTCGGCGTCTCTCGATCCGGGATCCACACGACCACCGCGGGCACTCGCGCGAGCGGGATCCGCACGACGTGCCCGGCCGCCACCGCGACGATGCCGCCGTACACCGACGCCGCGGCGTTGTCGGCGTGGCCCTCGAGCTCCGAGGCGTCGCGCAGCACATTGCGGCGCGCGCGCTGCGGGTCGTTGCCGCGCTGGACGACCGCGGCGAGCAGGCCGGCCACACGCGCGGCACCGGAGTACCCGAGCCCCCGGCCACCGGGAAACGAGGCGCGGACCGACAGCGGGCCCTCACCCCCGGATTGGCGGAACGCCCGCACCGCGGGGTGGGTCTCCGGCGCGGCCGCACCCCGGTCGGTCACCTCGAGATGACGGTCGAGCGCGATCGCGACCGCGTCGAATGCCGGACCCAGGTTCGCCGACGATGCCGGCACCCGTACGATCCAGTCTCGTTGCACGGCAGGCTCATCTCGTTGCGAGGCCGCCAGATTGGCACGATGTGCGCACATGCAGGCAGTACCTTCATCTGCGTGCGACGACAGTGTGCGCGTTCCGGTTGCAGCGCGGTGGCGACCGCGACCTTCACGTTCGATGCCCGCATGCAGACCGTGTGGCTCGACGCGCCGCGCGACGGCAACGCGCAGCGCGGGCGAACTGTGCGAACGCCACGCGCGGAAGTTGACGCCGCCGCAAGGCTGGCGCCTCGACGACCGCCGCGGTGCGATCTCCAACCTCGCCCCGGCTCCGGTCGCGGTTTCCGCGCCGGAACCGGCCCTCGAGCCGGAACCCGAGCCCGCGCCCGGAACCCGTCCTGGTCACCGCCGACACGCACTTCCATTCGCAGATGGACCTGCCGCCGATCGGCCTGGACCGCATGCTCGCGGCCCGCAGCCCGCTGCTCGCGCGCGCGTTCGAGTCCGCCGGCAACTACTGAGCCCGGGCTAGCGGGCGTCCAGACCGTCTCGGTAGGCGATCGGCAGGATCTCGAGCAGCTGGCCGTCGGGGTCGCGCACGAAGACGCCGAACCCGATGTTCGTCGCCGCGAGCACCTCGCCGCCGAGTTCGGGCACCCGGGCGAGGGTCCCGTCGACGTCCTCGACGCTCACCGAGAGGTGGGTCAGCCCGGGCTCGTTCAGCGCACGGGGCCGGAACGGTTGGGTCTGACCCTCGGCCGCGTAGTGCAAGAGCTCGAGCACGAGCCCGTCGCGCACCAGGTACGCCGCGGTGAGCCCGAGCGGCGGGGTGAGCCCCATGAGCCGGGACGAGAGGTCGTCGGTGGGTTGGATCTCGCGGTCGAGCGTGAACCCGAGCAGTTCCGTGTAGAACCGCTTCGACCGCTCGAGATCGGTGACGCACTGCCCGACATGGTTGAACGCGACCCGACCCACGGCCGCAGCCTCGCGCGCCGTCGCGCGCCCTGTCAGTACCGCCGTCAGTCGGGGAGACGTTCGCAGCGGAGGTGCCGGTCCTCGCTCGTCAGGCACCGCCCCGACTCGAGCTCGAACTGCCAGTGGTGCAGCGAGCACGTGAGCACGCCGTCGCTGATCTCGCCGAAGCGGGTGAGATCGGCCTGCCGGTGCGGGCACCACCGCTCGATCCGCCAACCGTCGTGTTCGAAGAACTCGTCGGCCCGGCGCGCTTGGCGGTAGCTGCGCTCTACGTACGCGATCCGTTCCGGGCCGAGCGCCTTGAAGAACGTCATCACGTACTCGTTGAACGGTCCGGGCTCGCGACGCGCCGAACCGGCACGACAGGAACAACGAGTTGACCCAATCTTCGACGTGCTCGTCGACCAGCCGCGTGATCAGCCGGCGATCGACCGTGATCTTGTACACGTACGGCTCGCCCGCCCACTCCCGCACCGAACGCTCGACGAAGTCCAAGCAGACGGCATCCTCGGGGCCCATCTCGATCACGACGTTTCCCGCGATGCCCGCCGATGTGATCGGTGCCGCCTCCATCAGCGGCGCGAACCACTCGCCGAGGTCGGCGACGAGATCCCTCGGCGCCGTCGTCCACGACTCGTGTTCCGCCGCGAGCCAACCGGCCCAGTCCGCTCGGTACTCGTCGAGGTAGGCGGCCTTGCGCGCGAACACCTCGACGGTCTCGACACCGGCCGGCGCGGACACGCGGCAGTCGCCGCCTTCCAGCTCCACGACCGATCCGGGCACGAGCAGGGCGGCGTTGTCGACCCCCGCGGCCGCGAGCTCGGCGAGGAACACCGCTTGGTCCGGGAAGATGTTCCGAGGATCGTCGTCGAGGTCGTTGAACCGGAACAGGTCGTCATCGAGGAAGCACGGCGGCCCCGCGCACGGGAACACGTGCGCGGCCTTGACCCATTCGATGTACTGGCGCGACCGCGCCATCTGGTTCACCCGCTTGTCGGTCGCGAGCCGGTCGCGCTCGGCTCGGCGGGAAAGTCGTAGACGATCGGGTACCAGATCGCGCCCGAGAACTGCAGGAAGTGCGCGTCGTACGGTCCGAGCGCCTGCAGCGCCTCGGGGTCGCCGGGGCGGGCGTCGTTCTGGTCGAGCAACCGCGCCGAGCCGTCGGCAAGCACCAGCCCGGAGTCGCCGAGGGGCCCGTCGGCGGGAGCCGTCATCGCGAAGATCGCGACCTCCAGGCCGTCGAGATCGACGGGCTCGCCGTCACGCGTCTCGACGAAGTGGCGGAAGCCCAGGGCCTCGAGCTCGCGGCGAGGAACGGCGCCGGGAAGTCCGGGAGCAGCACCCGGGCGCCCTTGTCGACGTGGCGGGCGAGGAAGGCCGGGTCGAAGTGGTCCCGGTGCAAGTGCGACACGTAGAGAAAGTCGGGCCGGCGAACCGCTCGGGGTCGAGGCGGTCGTTGCGGGGAAATGGGAACCATGACCCGAAATAGGCGGGTGTGAACCACGGATCGCCGAGCACCGAGCCGAACCGGGTCTCGACGAACAGGCCCGCATGTCCGAGAAACGTGACGTCCACCCACCCATGTTCGCGGCTCGAACCCCCATGGGAGCGCACGCAGTGCCAGACGGCCGATCCGGCAGACGAATCGACCGAGATTTCCCGTCCAGGCGGCGCCGGCGTACGGACATATGACGTGTTTCCTCGTACGCAGACCGTCGGCAACCCGCCGGCGGTGACTCCCCCTCTCGCACCGCCGGCCGTCTCGGTTCCGGTATTGACCCAGCCCAGCCCCGCCGGGGCGAGGGACCGGCGGTGCGGGGGACTTCTGCGTGCACTTCGCCGCTCCGACATTGCCACCCTTCGGCCTGGGCGGGTCGAAATGGGTCGAGCGTCGGGCGGAGAGCAAACGCCGGATGCGATCGCGTCGGTGACCGGGCGGGTCACCAGCGGGGACGTCGGACCATCCGGCGTCTTCAGTACCGGTGGGCGACGCACTCGCGTCGCCCACCGGGATGATCGATCGCGACCGCATGCCGGTCGCGGACGCGTCCGTGCGCCGAGCACGGTTCGCGAGTTCCGAGAGCTCGGTCGCGAGTGGCGGCTCCGGCCGGAGTCGGGCGGCTATCCCGGCTCGGAGCCCGCTCGCGGCCCGCAGGTTCGCCTCATGACGACGCTGACCGCACCGCGCTCGCGCGCCGGCACGCATTGCACGTGTGCACCGCGAATTGCGCGCGCGGGCACGCCTAGACTCCGGCCGGTCAGCTCCGCTGGCGCCACAACGGAGTCCTGGCCGACGGA
This sequence comes from uncultured Actinomycetes bacterium, assembly GCA_963745645.1. GTDB lineage: Bacteria > Actinomycetota > Acidimicrobiia > IMCC26256 > PALSA-610 > CAVUFH01. The sequence goes on along the minus strand of CAVUYD010000007.1, from coordinate 361,019 downwards.
GGTGTGGTCGCGCGTGACCGTTTCAGCTCGAGACCACGCGTGGGCCGAGCGCCTCGTCGCGGGTGACGAGCAAGCATTGCGCGAGGCCTACCACGAATTCGTCGCCGGCCGTGTTCGGCCTGGCGATGCGCGTGGTCGCCAACGAGCCGATCGCCGAAGAGGTCGTCCAAGACGTGTTCGTGCGCCTGTGGGAGCGGCCCGAGAGCTTCGACCCCACCCGCGGACCCCTCCGGGCCTACCTCCTCGCCATGACCCACAGCCGCGCGGTCGAGCGGGTCCGCTCCGAGGACTCCCTGCGGCGGCGCCACGAGTTCGCCCAGCGCGAAGCCCACATGGATGCTCCCGTCGAGAACCCGGAGCGCCTGCTCGTCGACAAGGATGTCAGCGCGGCCATACGAACTGCGCTCGCAGCCCTTCCACAATCGCAACGCGTGCCGATCGAGATGGCGTACTTCGAGGGCATGTCCTACCGGCAGGTTGCAGTTGCACTGGAAGAGCCGGAAGGCACCGTGAAGTACCGCATCCGCTGCGGGATGCAGAAGCTACGGACGGCGCTGCGGGCAGCCGAGGTCGGGCCATGACGTACCCCTACGACGACGACGAAACCGAGGACCGGGTGATCGCCCGGGCGCTCGACGCCGACAACAGTGACGAGGCAGCGATGGATCGCGCCACGCTCGACGAGTACCGCAACGTGCTCGCGTACCTTCCGTTCGAAGAGATCGAACCGCCGGCTGCGCTCGAGGACCGGACCCTCGAGGCTGCGCTCGCGCGCCGCCCCGCCGAGATCCCGAGCATCAACCGCCGGGCCAAGCGCCGGGCCACGGCCCGCTGGGTCACCCTCGGCGCGGCAGTCACCGCGGCCGCCGCCGTCATCGGGTTCATGTTCGTGACCGGCGACGACGCCAAGTCCACGCCGGGCGGCCGAGTCGACCTCGCCGGCTCCGGCATCGAAGACGTCACGACTCCGGTACTCACGACACCCGGTGTCCGCAAGGCGCCGCTCATCGGTGACGGTCATCGGACGGTCGGGCAGGCCGCGCTCGACTCCCGCCGGCGACGGCGTGCTGTACAAGCTCATGCTCGCCGACCAGCTGCCGACCGGTCAGCACCTGTGGCTGTGGCTGGTGACGCAGGGCAAGGTCGTGCCGATCGGGCCGCTCGCCGATCCGTCGGCTGACACTGTGCACTTCATCGTGAGCGGCGACGTCAGCGCCGTCACCGGCGTGTCGATCTCGCTCGAGGACGGCGCGCGTCGCCGTCGACGCCGGGCCCGGTCGTCGCCAGCGCCAAGTTCTGAGCCGGCGACTCGTTGCCCCGCGCAACGGGCGCTGCGTACCTCGGTGCGATGGCGTCACTGCTGACGGCGTCCGCCGCGACAACGGCGTCACGACTGCGGCCGCCCGAACAGCGGCGGGTTCAGGAAGCCCTGACGACGCTGCCTCGGGGGGCTCAGGAAGCCTTGACGCGCTTGGCCCGGACCTTGTCCCGGAGGGCCGAGCGGGCAACTGCCTCCATCACGAAGGCGAGGCCGAGGAGCGCGACCCACGGACCGAACCGGCCCGCGGCCGACCCGAAGGTGGACCAGGCGCCGTCGGAGCTCAAGGGATCGAGGCTGCCGGCGACGGCCTTGGCGTAGAGATCGTTGTTCTTGGCCGCGACGTCCGTGGCGGCCTTGCCGGACACCGACGATGCGACGGCCGTGACCGAACGCTCGGCACCGGCTGCGTCGGGGTTGGTGATCCCGAGCACCGAGGCGCTGTCGCTGGTGCCGTAGGAGACGTTCAGGGCGACGATCGGCGCGGTGCCAGTGGTGGCGCTCGCGTCGGCGTCCTTGGTCGAGGATGTCGACGAGTTCGGCGACTCGTCGACGGACGGCGTCTCGTCCACGGCGTCGGCGTCTCATCGACAACCGGCGCCTCGTCGACGGGCGTCGTATCGACCGGGGTGGTGTCGACGGGCGTCGTGTCCACCGGGGTGGTGTCGACGGGCGTCGTGTCCACCGGCGTCGTGTCGACCGGCGTGGTGTCGACGGGCGTCGTGTCGACCGGCGTCGTGTCCACCGGCGTCGTGTCGACCGGCGTCGTGTCGACCGGCGTCGTGTCGACCGGGCGTCGTGTCGACGGGCGTCGTGTCGACCGGCGTCGTGTCGACCGGCGTCGTGTCGACCGGCGTCGTGTCCGACCGGCGTCGTGTCGACCGGCGTCGTGTCCACCGGCGTCGTGTCCACCGGCGTCGTATCGACCGGGGTGGTGTCGACGGGCGTCGTATCGGTCGCGGGCGTCGTGTCCGCGGGCGCGTCGAGCGTGGTCGGCGGTGTCGATCTGGGTTTCGGGCTCGGTCGTCGCGGCCGGGTCGGTGACCGGGGTCGCGGACTCGTCGACCGCCGGCGTGGCGGGGTCGTCGGCGGGCGCGGGTTCGGCGGGCGGTGGATCAGCTGTAGGCGGCGGCGATTCGTCAGTGGCTGGGGTCGTTTCCGGCGGCGTCGCGGTGGGGGTCGTGTCATCGAGGACCGGGGGGAACGACTGGCGTCTCGATGAGGACCGCGGGCTCGGTGGTGATCTCGGTCGGAACCGGGACATCGACCGTGGCTGCCGCCGGCGCCATGGGCATCCCCGCGAAGGCGAGGGCGGCGGCACCGCCGAGGAGACAGCGCAGGCAACGGGCGCGAGGACCCGGGACGGCTCCGGCCTGCGGCGCGTCGAACGAGGCTGATCTGCCCGCCGTCCGCCGCAACCGTGTGCTCATCCGGAGATCCTCTTCCCGACCCTCTTCCCGCCCCGCTCAGGTACGCGCTGTCGACTTCCTGATGTCTGCGTTCCGGAAGAGCCGTCTTGCGACCGGTGCTCCCCGCGTGCTTGCAAGTCTCTCCGCAGAGATCCCCGTCGATGTCTCCTCAGTGTTGAGACATCACCGGCACTCGACCCGGTGAAGATACTCGCTGGACGCTGCACTCTTCCAGAGCCCTTCGTGCTATTTGGTGAACGAGATGTAACAAGTTTTTCCCGCTCGAGCGTCCTGCTCCGACTTGCGCCGTCTCGTGAACTATCGGCGGGAACGGGCCGCAGCCGAAGCGATTGCCCGGGCGACTGCGGAACCCGCCCCGCGGCGGCATCGGTCCATCGGGGCTCGACCGTTCGATTCCGCAGCGCGGCCACCGGCGCTGACCTGGGAATTCTCTGACGCGTGCGCCGGGCGCGACTGCGGCAGCCCCGTGGGCTGCCGCAGCAAGAATTTCGGTGATCGCCGGTCGGGGTGACTACAGCTGCATGGACTTGATCTCGAGGAACTCCTCGAAGCCGTAGCTGGCCGTACTCGCGGCCGTAGCCCGACTGCTTGTAGCCGCCGAACGGGGCGTTGGGGTTGAACGCGCCGCCGTTGACCTCGACCTGGCCGGTGCGGATGCGCCGGGCGACGCTTCTTGGCCCGGTCCGGGTCGGCGGACCACACGCCGCCCGACAGCCCGTAGATCGATGTCGTTGGCGATGCGGACCGCGTCGTCCTCGTCGTCGTACGGCAGGATCGACAGCACCGGCCCGAAGATCTCCTCCTGGGCGATCGTCATGTCGTTGCGACACGCTCGGAGAACACCGTCGGGCTGCACGTAGTAGCCCGCGTCGAGGCCGTCGGGCTCGCCGAGGCCGCCGGTCACGAGCTTCGCGCCTTCGTCGATGCCCTTCTGGATGTAGCCGTTCACGCGCTCGACGCTGGGCCTGCCGACGCGAGCGGGCCGAGCTGCGCGCCGTCGGCGAACGGGTCGCCGGCGGTCATCTTGGCTCGACCTCGTCGGCCGCGATGCTGCTCGGCGTCGGCCAGCCGGTCCCGCGGCACGAGCATGCGGGTGAGCGCCGAGCAGGTCTGGCCCGAGTTGAGGTAGGCCTTGCCGACGCCGTCGCGGACGGCCTTCTCGAACGCTCGCGTCGTCGAGGTCGTCGAGCAGGATGTTGGCCGACTTCCCGCCGAGCTCGAGCGCGACCCTCTTCAGCGATCTGCGACGCCGAGCTCGGCGACGCGCTTGCCGGCGCGGGTCGAGCCGGTGAACGACACCATGTCGATGTCGGGACTGGACGGCGATCGCCTCGCCCACGACGGGCCCGGTGCCGGTGACCAGGTTGAACACGCCGGCCGGGCAGCCCGACCTCGTTGATGACCTCGGCGAGCACGAACGCGTCGAGCGGCGCGACCTCGCTCGGCTTCAGCACGACGGTGCACCCGGCGGCCATGGCGTAGGCGACCTTGGCCGCGATCTGGTGCAGCGGGTAGTTCCACGGCGTGATGCAGCCGACGACGCCGACCGGCTCGCGGACGATCGAGGCTGTTGCCGTTGCTCCTCTTCGTACTGGTAGCTGCCGGCGAGGGCGCCCGCCTGCGTTGAACGAGTTGATCGGCAGACCGACCTGGACGATCAGGCTGAGCCACTTGGGCATGCCCGCTTCGTGGGTCACGATCGTGGCGATCTCGTCCATGCGAGCGCCGAGCCCTTCGGCGATGCGGGTCATGTACTTGCCGCGCTCCTCGGCGCTGCGCGCGGACCAGTCCGGGAACGCGGCGCGGGCCGCCTGGGCGGCGGAGCGACGTCTTCGGCCGAGCCGTCGGGGATCGACCCGATCACGGAGCCGTCGGTCGAGTCGTAGACGTCGATCGAGCCCTTGCCGGTCGACGGGACCCAGGCTCCGTCGATGTAGATCTTGTCGTGCGTGGTCACGGCTTCCCCCTCCGGGTCATGTGCAACAAGCCTTCCGCGCGCCGGGCCGCTCGGGCCCAGGCGCCGGTCGATGATCCGACGCTACCCCTCGGCGCCGGACGCCACCACGCCGCCCAGCACCAGGTCGACCAGGCCGTCGACCGTCTCCCGTTCCAACGGCGCGCCGGTGACGAGAGTTCGGAGGTAGAGCGGCCCGAGCAACGCATCGATCACGAGCTCCGCGTCGACGTCGGGGCGCAGCTCGCCGCGCGCACGCGCGCGCTCCACCATCGCGACCAGCTCGCGGCGGCGCGGTTCGACGAGCACGGCGCGCAGGCTCGCCGTGAGCTCCGGCGCTTCGACGGTCGCCTGCAGCAACGCGACGATGACGGGGCGGATCTCGGGTTCGCGCAGCGCCGCGGTGGCCTGGCCGAGGTAGTCGCAGACGTCCGCGCGGAGCGATCCGCTCTCCGGGACGTGTTGCGCGGCCATCGTCGCGAACGCGACCGCGACGACCCGGTCGAAGTTCGTGCCCCATGTCCGGCCGCCCGCGGTGCAGATGCCGGCGCGCGCCGCGACACCACTGAACGGCAGGCTGCCCATCCCGGCCTGACTCAGCAGCCCGATACCGGCGCTGTCGAGGGGTGAGCGCGGTTCCGAGCGGGACAGCCCCATCCCCGCGCGCCACGCGAGGTCGTCCGCGTCCGGCGTGAGCGCCTGCGAGCGCGCGGGCCGCGACGGCAGGAAGAAGAGGGCGACGAGCGCGCCGATCACCGCGATGACCGCGCCGATGATGACCGTGCGGTCCATCGCATGCACGAACGCCGCGTTCGACACGTCCGTGAGCGCATTGCTGATGCCGGCCGGCACCTTGCCGGCCTGCTCCAGCGCGGCGAGCTGCTGGGTGACCTGCGCCGCGCCGCCGATCGAGTCCCGCACCGCGTGCACCGCGGCCTGGCCCTGCTCACCGCCGACCTGACCGATCTGCTTCACCAACGCCGACTCGTCGATCCGCGTCTTGTACGCGCTCGCGGTGATGCTGCCGAGCACCGCGATTCCGAGCGCGCCACCGATCTCGCGGGTCGTGTCGTTCACGGCCGACCCGACACCCGCCTTCTCGACGGGCAGCGAACCCATGATCGAGTCCGTCGCCGGCGCCATCGCGGTGCCCATGCCGATGCCGATGATCGAGAGCACCAGCGCGATCAACCCGTAGCCGGAGTCCGTGGTCGCGCGCGAAAGGACGACGAACCCGCTCGCGACGATCAGCAACCCCGTCGTCACGACGAGTTTGGTACCGAGGTGCTGGACGAGGTTCGCGCTCAACGGCGCCGCGATCATGAGCGAGAGCGCAACCGGTAACAGTGCGGCGCCGGCCTTCAACGCGCTGTAGCCGAGCACGAACTGCAGGTACTGCGTGAGGAAGAACAGCGACCCGAACATCGCGAAGAACACGAGCGTGATGGCGATCGACGCGGCCGAGAAGCGCGGGTTCTTGAAGAAGCGAACGTCGAGCATCGGGTGGTCCGTGTGCCGCTCCCACAGGATGAACACGAGGATCAGCACCGCCGCGATCGCGAACGAGACGACGGTGACGGTGTCCGTCCAGCCGTTGTTCGGCGCTTCGATCACGCCGTACAGGAGCGCGGTGAGGCCGGTGATCGACAACACGGTCGCGGGAATGTCGATGCGTGGTGCGTTCGAAGCCTTCGAAGTCGGTACGAGCGTCAACACCAGCGTCACCCCGACCGCGATCACCGGCAGGTTCACCAGGAAGATCGATCCCCACCAGTAGTGCTCGAGCAACCAGCCGCCCGCGAGCGGTCCGATCGCGACGCCGAGACCCGACACGCCGGCCCAAATGCCGATGGCGCGCCCGCGCTCCGTGTCGGGGAACACGTTCGTCAGGATCGAGAGCGTCGACGGCATGATGAACGCGGCACCGAGCCCTTGCACGCCGCGGCGTCAGGATCAGCGCCTGGGGCGAGTCGACGAGTCCGGACGCGAGCGAACCGAGCCCGAAGATCAAGAGGCCGACGACGAGCGCGCCCTTGCGACCGAACTTGTCACCGAGGCTGCCCGCGGTGAGCAGCAGGCTCGCGAACACGATCGTGTACGCATCGGTGATCCACTGCAGCTCGCTCTGCGACGCGCCGAGCTCCCGTACGAAGCTCGGGAGTGCGACCACCACGATCGTGCCGTCGATGCCAACGACGAGCAGCGACAGGCACAACACGGCAAGCACGACCCACCGGCGGCGGTAGACGTCGGGATCGATGAGCGGGCCGGGCGAAGCACCGTCAGGCGGTTCGGGGTGCGCCGGCTCGACCGCCACGGCTGTCATGCCCGTTTCCCTTCTCGCGCCGCGGCGTTCGCCGGGCGTACGGTGCCCGGGTGCCGCACGATCGCGCAACCATGATCGAGCTCGCGACCCGATACCTGGATGCACTGGTGAGTCACGACGCGAGCGCGGTTCCGCTCGCGCCCGGCTGTACCCGGACCGAGCGGGGGCGGAACACCGGCCGCAACGCGGCGGAGATCCGCGAGCAGCTTGCGTCCGAGATCATGACCGGCATCACCGCGCTCCGCGACGCGCGTTGGTTCGTCGACGGTGACGACGCGGTCGCGTTCTACGTGCTCGAGGCGTACGGCCGAACGGTCGACATCGCGGAGCGGTTCACGATCCGCGAGGGCATGATCCACGAGATCGAAGCGATCTTCGATCTGTCGGGCCGCTGACCGATCAGGACACGAGCTCAGAGGACCCCACGACGTGGGTGACGGGCAGGTGATACTGCTTCGCGAGCTTGTGCGGGAGATCACGCTTCAGCCATTTCGACGCGCCGGGCGGCAACGTCGACAGGATGATCTCGTCGAACTCCTCGCGGCGCAGCACGTCGCCGACCGCGAGCATCGGCTTCTCGTCGCCGACCTCGCCGGTGACGTCGATCCCTGACTCGCGGAAGCGCTCGAGTGCGTCGTCGAGCCGGCGCTGCGCGAGTGCATGCGCCTCACCTTCCGTCATGGCCGCATGCCCGCTCAGGGTCGCGGGCACGACGAGGTGGAAGCGCGCCGGACCAGCCTGGGAGCGACCGACGACCTCGGCCACGAGTTGCGGACCGGTGAGGGTGCGGTTGGCGACGACGAGATAGGAACGCATGGCTGCCTCCCGTTCGGTGCCACCCGCGGAAATCGTGATCACGCGCGACCGGACGAGCGTACGCCCGGCGCGGTCACGGGTCGAGCGCGCCTCGCTTGATGAGGTCCGCGTACCAGTGCGCGCTCGCCTTCGGGTTGCGCTGCAACGTCTCGAAGTCGACGTGGACGATGCCGAAGCGGTGGGCGTAACCCTCGGCCCACTCGAAGTTGTCGAGGTAGGACCACACGAAGAACCCGCGCAGATCGACACCCTCGCGCATCGCCGCGTGCGCGGCGCGGAAGTGCGCGTCCAGGTATGCGACACGACCGGCGTCGTCGATCTCGCCGGTCGGTCCGGGTTCGTCGTCGAAGACGGCTCCGTTCTCGTGCACGTAGATCGGCGGCGGTTCGTACTCGGCGGTGAGGCGGACGAGTGCCTCGCGCAAACCATCGGGTTCGATCGCCCAACCACCGTCCGTTGTCGGGACATCGGGTGCGACGAGCTCGATGTCGAGCGAGCCCGGCCACATGCACGAGCCCGGCGCCGCCGAGGCGCCCGGCGAGTGCCGCACGTGGTACCGCCGGTAGTAGTTGACGTCCGAGCGCATCGATCGGACGTGCGATCTGCGCGAGATCGCCGTCGCGCACATGGTCGAGATCGGAGACGACCTGGAAGTCCTCGAGCACGTCCTCGGGATAATGGCCGCGCAACACCGCGTCGTACCACAGGCGGTTCTGGATGCCGTCGACTCGGCGGCGCCGCATCGCGATCGATGTCGCGATCCCCCGCAACGACAACCGGGTACGGGTTCAACGCGAGCGCGACATCGGTGTCGTGCACGACGCTCGCGGCAGCTCGTCGACGGCAAGGCCGTGCGCGAGGAGCACATGGTGCGCGGCCGCGATGGCCGAACCGGGGTGCATACGACCTGGCGCGTGCAGCCCGGCGCCATAGCCGAGCATGGCGACACACCACGGTTCGTTGATCGTCGTCCACCGGGTGACACGATCGCCGAGCGCGGCACCGACGATGTGGGCGTAGTCCGCGAACCGGTATGCGGTCTCGCGGGCGGGCCATCCACCGGCGTCCTCGAGCGCTTGCGGAAGGTCCCAGTGGTACAGCGTGACGACCGGTTCGATGCCGGCCGTGAGGAGTTCGTCGACGAGCGCGCGGTAGAAGTCGAGGCCTGGAGCGTTCGCCGCGCCCTGCCCGGTCGGTTGGACGCGTGGCCACGCGATCGAGAAGCGGTACGCGTCCACGCCCAGCTCCGCGAGGCGCGCGACATCCTCGGGCATGCGGCGCCGGTGATCCGCCGCGACTCGCCCGTCGTGACCGTCGAGGATCCGCCCCGGTTTCGCACTGAACGTGTCCCAGATCGACGGCCCGCGGCCATCGAGGTCGACCCCGCCCTCGATCTGGTACGCCGACGTCGCCACGCCCCACACGAACGTCTCGGGAAACATGAGGGAGCCCGCATCACTCGCTGTCTTCACCGTGCGCTCAACCTTGCGCCGCCTCGCGTGCGCGCCGCTGCTCGGACAAGTGATCGGCGATGCCGAGCGCGGTGAACGGGAAGACTGGTGCTGACAGCAGCGTGATTGCGCCGGCAGTGCGAACCAGAACGAACGTGTAGGCAGAAGCCGCAAGCACGGCCAGCGCGCGAGCACGCCAGTTGTGGGTGTCGTCGGCGCGTAGCGCGACGATGCCGCCGGCCCCGACCCCCGCCACGATGCCGGTCACCGCGTCCGCGGCGATCGCGGACACCGGGATGCCGACGAGCAGGAAGAGGCCCATGGCCTTGACGACGGCCGCGGGAGCTCGCGGGTTCTCGGAGAGGAACGCGAGCGCGACGAACACGAATGGGATCAACGCGAGACCCAGTGCGATCGGCGCGCCCGGGCTGGGAGCACTCGCCTCGTCGTCCGACCCGACCGCGACGAACCCCGCCAGGATCGACCACAGCGCAGGCACCAGCACGAGCGTCGCGACCGTGATCGCCCGCCACTTCCGTTGCGGCGAGAGGGGCCCGACACCGCGCGGTCGCCGGCTTCGGCGCGGCGTAATGGTTACGGCGATGTTCGCGATGTGCATTGTCAGCCCTTCACTGATCCGGCGGTGAGACCGCGTACGAAGTAGCGCTGCAACGAGAAGAACACGATGAGCGGCAGCACCATCGAGATGAACGCAGCCGCGGTGAGCAGGTGCCAGTTCTCACCGTGCGTTCCGACCAGATTGGCCAGCGCGATGGTGATCACGCGGTTCTGGCTGGATCCTCCGAGGAAGACGTACGCGACCAGCAGGTCGTTCCAGACCCAGAGGAACTGGAAGATCGCAAAGGCTGCGAGCGTGGGCACCGACAGCGGCACGACCAGTCGCCAGAAGATCGTGAAGTGGTCGGCACCGTCGATCTTGGCCGACTCGATGAGCGACGACGGCAGCGCGCCGATGTAGTTGCGCAGCAGGTAGACAGCGAGCGGGAGCCCGAAGGCGGTGTGCGCCAGCCACACGCCCAAGAACGTGCCGTTGAGTTGGAGGTCGGGGAAGACGGTCATTCCCCAGAGGTGGCCCCCTTGCACGTACAGCCGAAGGATTGGGATCAATGTCATCTGCAGGGGGACGACGAGGAGTCCGACGACGAGCACGAACAAGACATGCCGCCCCGGAAACTCCATCCACGAAAAGGCGTAGGCCGCGAACGTGGCGATCGTGATGGGCATAACGGTCGCCGGCACGGCCACCGCGATGCTGTTGAGGAAGGCGTTCTGGAATCCCTGAGCGTCGAGCGTCTGCTGGTAGTTGTCGAGCGTCCACTCGCCGGCTCGGAACGGGTGTGCGAAGACGGTCCACCATCCCGTGCTGTCAACGAGCGCCTCGGGCCGGAAGGAGGTGATCAAGACGCCCGCCACCGGGATCAGCCAGAGGAGTACGACGGCGATGATCGTGATGCGCACGAACCAGCCGCCTTGACGCACACCGACGGTCTCGCCCTTCGAAGGCGGTGCCGCCTCCGCGATCTCTGTGGGCGGCGCTGCGGTCAGTGTCATCGGATCGACTCCTGCTCGCGGAAGCGGCGGACGTTCCAGAACATGACCGGAATGACTGCGACGAAGAGGACCACCGCGATAGCCGCGCCCCGGCCGTCGTTGTTACTGATGAAGAACCACCTGATCATGCGTTCGGCGATCACCTCGGTGCCGTTGGCCTCGGCGTTGCCCATCACGAAGACGATGTCGAAGACCTTCAGCGCGTTGATGACCATGTAGGTGGTGACGACGACGATGGTCGGCAGGATGCTCGGTACCGTGATCCGCCAGAACACCTGGAACTCCGAGGCGCCGTCGATGCGCGCCGCCTCAATGATCTCGTCCGGGATGGACTTGATGGCCGCGGAGAGCACGACCATGGCGAACCCGGTCTGAATCCAGATCATGATGACGATGAGAAACGCGTTGTTCCATGGACGCTCCGAGAGCCACGGCACCGGGTTGTTGCCGAGCCCGTGCCAGATGCCGTTCAGGAGTCCGATGTTCGTTCCGAACCCCTCGGGGCGGTAGCTGTAGATCAGTCGGAACGTAACGGCGGCGCCGACGAACGAGATCGCCATCGGGAGGAAGATGAAGGATTTCGCGACGGCCTCACCGCGACGCAAGCGGTCGGCGAGGGTCGCGAAGACAAGCCCGATGCTCACGCCGACGAGCGGCACGAGCACGATCCACAGCGCGGTGTTGCGAATCGCGCGCAGCGTGCTCTCGTCGGTGAACACGAACTTGTAGTTGTCGAGACCGACCCAGTCCTGCGATCGCGCGTCCTTGAAACTCAACAGGACGGTGTTGATCACCGGATAGACGAGGAAGACCGACAGGAGCACGATCGCGGGTCCAACGAAGACGTACGGACGCACGCCCTCGCGGGAGCGAGCCGGCAGCCAGTCGACGAACCGGTTCATCGCCCAGAACAACGCGAAGACGCCGCCGACGCCGACGACAACCGCGACAACCACGACGAGGAGTCGGTTCGCATCGGCGTCGCGGAGGAAGTCGAACGTTGCCGACAAGAGGAGGCCCGCGGCGACGACGATCGCGAGGGGACCGAGGACGCGTAACGCGCTCGACCAGAAGCTCCGCGGGGTCGCGACGCTCTCCTCGTCCACATCGGCTTCGGGATTTGCGCTCGGCTTCTCGACCACTTCTGTCACAGGGCACCGTCCTCCAACCGGACGGTGGGGAACGGCCGCACCGCGGCCGTTCCCCCGTTGTCCGGCAATGGATGCGGATCTACGACTTCGGCCAGCTGGCTTCGACGTCCGCGAGGACACCGTCCAGGCTGTCGGGTCCACCCTTCATGTACTGCACCATTGCGGTCCAGAAGCTGCCGCTGCCGACTTCCGCCGGCATCAGGTCGGATGCGTCGAACCGACCGCTCCCGTCCTTGAGCGCGGCAGTCAGGATCACGGACGCGTCGGCGAGGATGTCGTTCGCGTAGCAGTCCGGCCCTACCTTTACGTTCGGCGAGATGCGCGACGACGCTTGGACGCCTCCCATGTCGCACTGCACCGGTTCGTCGATGAACTGGTCGAGGAAGTCCTTGACCTCGGGGCGGTTGCCGTTCTTGCCGACCACCGTCAGCTCACCGGCGTACAAGGTTCCCTCCTGATCGATGGGCGGGAGCGGGAACCAGTCGTAGTCGACCCCGGCCTTGGCGGTCTCGGGGAAGAAGCTGTTGATGAAGCTCGCCTGGCGGTGCAGCCAGCACTTCGGCGGATCCTCGAACATCGGCCCCGGTGCGTCGCCGAACGCGATGTCGGGGGTCGCCGCCGCGCCGCCGAGCACGTAGCCGTCCTTGAACATGATGTCGCCGAACATCTTCCCGGCGTTCTTGACCGCGTCGTCGTTGAACGGGATCTTGTGCGCGACCCACTGGTCATAGACGTCAGCTCCCGCAGTGCGGAGCATGATGTCTTCCATCCAGTCGGTTGCCGGCCAACCCGTGGAGCCTTCGCTCCCGAAGCCGACGCACCACGGCGTGCTGCCGTCGGCCTTGATCTGATCGCTGAGCGCGAGCAGCTCGTCCCACGTCTCGGGCACCTTGTAGCCGGCGGCGTCGAAGTCGTCCTTCGGGTACCAGACCATGCTCTTCAGGTTGATGTTCGTCGGCAGGCCGTAGTGCTTGCCCTTGTACTCACCGAGCTTGACGAACGACTCGCCGAGCGTCGCGTTCAACTCGTCGATGTCGAAGCCCATGTCCTCGAGCGAGACGATGTTCCCGGCGTCGGCGAGCGCCGGGATGGCTCCGGGCTGCGGGACTGCGGCAACGTCGAGCGTGCCACCTTCGGCTCGGATCTGGAACTGCTCCTCGAAGTCTCCGACGGATTCGATCTCGACGTTGTAGTCGGCGTCTGCGTTGATCTGCTCGTCAAAGATCTTCTGGTACGCGGCGACCTCCTCGGGCTCGCCCGCGCTCATCAGGTTGACCTCGCCGGTGTTCTTTGATGAACCGCTTCCACCGGAACTGCCACCACTACTGCTGTCATCGTCGTCATCGCCGCCGCACGCGGACGCGACCAGCGCGAGCGCGAAGACGGGAATCAGCAACTTTCGTAACTGCATGTGCATGTTCCCCCTTGTTGCCGGTCCCTCGTTGTGATGTCTCTCCTGATCTCAAATGTCGGCGGCGCCGTAGATGCCGGATCCATCGGCGGGATCGAAGAAGTGGAGGCGGTGGGTGTCGACGACGAGCTCGATCGGATCGCCCTTGCGGAACTTGGTGCGCGGGTTCAGTCGGGCGAGCAAGGTCGAGCGACCGCCCTCCGCCTGCTGTTGCGCGAGCTCGAGCGCCTCGGTGCCGACGTCGACCGCCAGCTCCTTGACGTCGTCGGTCAACGCCTGCGGAGCCGCGATCGAGAAGTGCACGACGACGTCGGAGCCGAGCGCCTCGCGAAGCTCGGCGGTCGATGTGATGCGTCGCTCGACCGGCGCATCCGCCACGAGTGACGCGTCCTCCATGTCCTCGGGCCTGATACCCAGCACGACGGTGCGACCTTCGTACTTGCGCAGGTCCGGGCGCGCCGCGACGACTTCGTCCGGAATCGGCAGCCGGAACCCGGCCACGTCGACGACGACGCCGGTTCCGGTTCGCTCCAGCGTCGCGTCGACGAGGTTCATCGCCGGCGAACCGATGAACCCGCCCACGAACAGGTTCACCGGTCGCTCGTACAACACCTGCGGCGTGTCGACCTGTTGCAACATCCCCTTGCGGAGCACGGCGACGCGGTCGCCCATCGTCATCGCCTCGGTCTGGTCGTGAGTGACGTAGATCGTCGTGACGCCGAGGTCGTGTTGGATGCGCGCGATCTCGGAACGCATCTGGACCCGCAACTTCGCGTCGAGGTTGGAAAGCGGCTCGTCCATCAGAAACGCCTGCGGATGCCGCACGATCGCCCGACCCATGGCGACACGCTGGCGTTGACCGCCCGACAGTGCCTTCGGTTTGCGCGTCGAGCAGCTCCGCGAGCCCGAGGATGCGCGCCGCGTCACGAACACGCTCGTTGATCTTCGCCTTCGGCAGCTTCTGGAGCTTGAGGCCGAACGCCATGTTGTCGAACACGCTCATGTGCGGATAGAGCGCGTAGTTCTGGAACACCATCGCGATGTCGCGGTCCTTCGGCGGCAAGGTGTTCACGACGCGCTCGCCGATCGACACCGTCCCGCGTGAGATGACCTCCAGGCCTGCGACCATCCGCAGCGCGGTCGTCTTGCCGCACCCGGACGGCCCGACGAACACCATGAACTCCTTGTCGACGATGTCGAGGTCGAGCGCGCGGAGCGCCTCGGTTCCGTCGGGGTAGATCTTCCAGACGTCGTCGAACGCGATTCCGGCCATGCTCGTGTCAATCCAGCTTCCGAGGGCCGGTCGTCGATCGAGGGACGAGCTCGTGCGGGAGCACCTTCACGATCGGGGGAGTCGCGCCGTTCCCAGCCAGGGCGCGGAGAAGGAGCTCGGCACCCAGCCGTCCACTCTCGAAGAGCGGCTGCCGCACGGTCGTGAGGCCGGCGTACTCGGAGATCTCGATATCGTCGAAGCCGATGACCGACAGATCTTCGGGGACGCGCAGACCGGCCATCTTCGCAGCCGCGAGCACGCCGGTCGCTTGCACGTCCGACGACGCGAACACGGCCGTCGGACGCGACCGTTGGGCCAACAAAGATTCGGTCAGGCGTTGCGCGACGGTTCGGTCGTGCGGCCCGTAGCGGACGAGTTCGGGAGCCGCGTCGATCCCGGCTTCGGCGAGCACCTCGCGGTAGCCCGCTTCACGCGACGAGCTCGCGGTGAAGCCGAAGGGATTGTCGGGGTCCTCACCGATGAACGCGATGCGTGTGTGCCCCAGCGCCACGAGGTGTCGTGTCGCCATGCGCCCGCCGTCAACGTCATCGGTGACGACCATGTCAACGTCCTTACCCCGCGCGTCGACGAGGACCACCGGCACGCCGGCATCGGCGAGGCGCACGAGGTCGGCCGGAGCCGGCGGAAGCGACAGCACCAGCAGCCCGTCGGCCCGGTCTCGTCGCGTCAATGCCGCGAAATGCTCATCTCGGTGGACGGGTGACTCGACGTTGAAGAGGACCAGGTCGTAGCGGCTGCCGTCCAGGGCCGCGACCACGCCGCGCAACCGCTCGACCGCAGATGCGTGGGTGAAGAAGGGGACGACGACACCCGAGGGTCTGGCAGCGCCCACGCGACAGCCCCTGCGCCAGCGGGTTCGGTCGGTAGGAGAGCGCGTCGATCGCCGCCAGCACACGGGCCCTGCGTGTCGGCGCTGACGCGGGGGCTCTCGTTCAGCACTCGAGAAACGGTGCTGACACCGACACCGGCATGCGCGGCGACATCGCTGATCGTCACCATCGTCCCCCCGGAGCGGTGCGCACTGCGTGGGAGCGGTCCCACACCACGATGAGCGAACGGTAAGCCCGCGAGTCCGACCTGTCAATGGAACCGATACCACCAACGCTGCCCGTGGCGTCGACGCCGCAGGGAACGCCGGCGCGCGGCCTGCATTGGAATCAACGCGAGGGATCGGGCTCAGCGCCCGCGCCAGACCGGCGGCCGGCCCTCGCCGCGGCCCGTGTCCACCTTCGGCCGCGTCCTCGGTCGCGCGCCGCGACCCGGCGCATCGTCTCGCCGAACCGGATCGCTTCCACCGGCGCCATCGACTGCGTCCGGACCGCGACTTCCTTCGTCGCGCGTGCAGCGAGCGGCGCGGCGCGCACCAGACCGCGCGGCGAGCGCGCGCGCTTCGTCCATCAACGCGTCGTGCGGCACCACCCAGCCCGCGAGTCCGATCTCCTTGGCCCGGGCGGCCGGGATGCGCTCACCGGTGAGGAGCAGCTCCATCGCGTACTGCCAGTTGATGCGCTGCGGCAGCCGGATCGCGCCGACGATCGTCGGGACACCGATGGTGACCTCGGGAAAGCCGAACTCGGCGCGTTCGCTCGCGATCACGAAGTCGCACCACGTCACGAGCGTCAACCCGTAGCCGATGCAGTATCCGTTCACGGCCGCGATCACCGGCTTGAAGATCTCCCAGCCGCTCTCGAACGAGTTGACGGTCGGCTTCTCCCAGAACGTGCCGGCGAACTCGCCCGTGGCGCCCGCGCCGTCGCGCAGATCGGCCCCCGCGCAGAACGCACGTCCCGCGCCCGTCACGATCGCGACCCAGGCGTCCTCGTCGTCCCGGAAGCGGGTGAACGCGGCGTTGAGCCCCTGCCGCATCTCGCCGTTGATCGCGTTCAACGCCTCCGGCCGGTTGTAGGTGATCGTCGCGACATGATCCGAGCACTCGTATTCGACCGTCATGCCAGCAATGATGCCGACGCGAGCGCAATGATGAGGGAATGCTCGATCACCTTTCGATCCAATGTGTCGACCCCGAAGCCAGCGGCCGGTTCTACGACGCGGTGCTGGCCACAATCGGCGGCAAGCGCGTGATGGAGTTCGGGCCGGTCGTCGGGTACGGCGTCGACTTCCCGGACTTCTGGATCGGCCCCGTCACGACCGGCGACGACTCCCGCGAGGTCCACATCGCGTTCACGGCGCCCAACCGCGCCACGGTGACGGCGTTCCACGATGCGGCCGTCGCGCTGGGCGCGGAGGTGCTGCACGAACCGCGCGTCTTCCCCGAGTACCACCCGACGTACTTCGGCGCGTTCGTCCGCGACCCGGACGGCAACAACGTCGAGGCGGTCTGTCACGCGCCGGAGTGACCGGCACGCCCGGCGCTAGTGCGCCGCGTCCGCGAGGTCGAGCTCCAAGTAGAGGAAGTTGCGGGTCTGGTCCAGGACGCGCTGGAAGTTCTGCCCGTCGCCGTCCTGCGGACGGATCGGGACGTGACCCAGGCCCTGGAAGGTCGTGAGGAAGCAGCCGACGCCGGCTGCGGTGACCTGGTTCACGGTGTTGACCGCCCACTGGTACGGGACGAGCGGATCGTTGGTGCCGTGGAAGAGCAGGCTCGGTGGGTCGGTCGGCGCCACCGCGCCCGCGAGCTTGGCGCCGGAGAGCGACACCGCGGCGCGGACGTCCGATGAGAACCCCGGGTTGCCGCTCGTGCCGGGGTGTTCGGAGTTGTACGCGACGTTCAGCGCGGTGATCGCACCCGCGGAGGTGCCGGCCGCGACGATGCGCGTCGCGTCGACGCCGTAGGCCGCCGCGTTCGCGCGCACGAAGCGCACTGCGGCCTGCGCGTCGTTCTGCGCGTCGACGATCCCTTGCAGGCAGGCCTGCGTGATGCCGCCGGCCGAGCAGCCGGTCGGCGCGAGCCGGTAGTCGATCGAGAAGTTGACGTAGCCCTTGCGCGCGAAGTTCTGCGCTTCGAGGACGATCTCCGGCGACAACTTGTTGCCGCTGACGAACGAACCGCCGTGGATCCACACGATCGCGGGGCGACTGGTGACCGTGTCGGTGGTCGGCTTGTAGACGTCGAGCTTCAGCGTCTGCACCTGCCCTTGCTGGTTCATCGCGCTGCCGTAGGAGACATCGCTCGTCAACGACGTCTGCGCAGCAGTGAAGATGTCGTCCCGGTAGCGCAACGGGGCGGGCCCCGTCGGCGTGATGAATTGCACGCAGCCGGCCGCGGTGAGCGAGAAGGCGACCAGCACGACCATGAACAAGCGGCGCATACCGAAATCCCCCAAGGTCCGGTCGGGCTGCTTGCGATCGCAGGGGACCGACAGCCGATCGTCACTCGGCGCTTCCCAGGCCGTCAAACGGCGGACCGAGTGACCGGCGAAGCGCCGGGCGTACGGTTGCCGGCGTGGGCGCGCGGCCGCGGATCACCGCGGCGGGACGGCGGCGCGTGGCGGCCGCCCTGACTCGTACGGGGCTGCTGCTCGTGCAGGGGCAGGCCGAGATCCCGAGCGTCGCCGACCTCCTCGCGGGCACGCCGGTCACGACGCGCGGCGTACTCGTGGGACTACGTGCCGGCCTGGGACCTGACGGACGAGTACCAGACGACGGATGACGTCGCGGTGGTGAAGCTCTTCCGCGGCCGGCGCACGCTGGTGCACCGGCGGCTCTGGCGGGCGGTCGACGCGCTCGCGATCGCCGCCCGTGAGCAGGTGCTGGGCCGGCCGGAACGTAGCGCCGAGCGCCGATTCGTCGTGGTCGTGGAACAGCGGGCCGGAGTGCCGATGGGCGAGCTCCGCGCCGAACTGGGGCTCGAACGGCGCGCGTTCGACCGCGTCAAGCGCGAGCTCGAGCAGTGGCTGTGCGTCTACGGGCGCGAGCGCGAGGACGTCGAGTACCACACGCACGAACCCGCGCTGTTCCCCTGGTCGACCGGCGCCATCGGCCGGGCGCGCGGGCGCCGCCGCCCGCTCGGCGTCGACGCGGCCACCGCGACCCTGGTCGAGGCGGTCGGGACGGGGGCGGCCGTGCCGCGCGGCGCGACTGTTCCCGGTGGCCAAGCTGCTCGTGCCGCCGGGGTGAGCGGCCGATAGGCTGGGTATCTGCACATCGAGTGCAGTGAGCCCGCGTGGGCAACGAGAGCGGCCGGCCCGTCGTCGCGGGCGCCGGGCACAGTGAACACGTTTCCTGGGGGGTCCGTCGTGGCCGTAGACGTCCGCAAGATCGGTATCTGGATGGTGGTCGCGGGCGGCGCGGTCATGTCCGTCGGGCTCGTCGCGGACGCGGTGCGCCACGCGGACGATCCGACCCTCGCGGCACACGAAGGCATCTTCGACCTCTCGAGCCTCCCGCACGCGATGTTCTTCGGCGGCATCGCCGTCGCGATCCTCGGGCTGTTCGCGCTCGTTGCCGGCACCCAGCTGTACCGGCCGGGCCAGCGCGTCACCGTGGGCCGCCGCTTGTTGCAGGTCGGCGCACCGATGGCCGCGATCGTCCTCATCGGTGGTTGCGCGGCCGTCGCCGGCAACTCGAGGCTGGCCGACCCCGGGGGTTCCGCCGCGACCGCAGCCGGCGCGACCGACGCGCACGCCGCGACGCCACGACGAGACCGCGCCCGCGGCGTCGAGCACCGACGCGCACGCCGCGACCCACGACGAGACGAGTGCCGGATCGACGGCGCCGGCAGTCGCGCCGAAGCCCTACGACCCGACCCAGCCGATCGACTTGGGCGGCGTGCCGGGTGTCACGCCGCAACAACAGGCGCGCGCCGAGAACCTGATCGCGGTGACGCTCGCCGACCTCCCGCGCTTCGCCGACTACCACGCCGCGGAAGCCGCGGGTTACAGCTCGATCGGAGACGCCGTCACCGGCGACGAGCACTACATCAACCCCACGCTCTTCGACGACGGCCGCATCCTCGATCCCGAGTACCCGGAGTCGCTCGTCTACGAGCCCGACAAGGCGACCGGCGGCAAGAAGCTCGTGGCTGCGATGTTCATGCTCGCACCGAACCAGACCCTGAACGACGTTCCCGACGTCGGCGGCGCGCTGACGCAGTGGCACATCCACAACAACCTCTGCTTCACCGCACAGGGTCGCGTCGCCGGCCTGACGAACCAGACCGGCGGCTGCCCGGCCGGGCTGAACAAGGGGAGCCAGGCCCCGATGATCCACGTGTGGATCACGCCCAACAAGTGCGGCCCGTTCGCCGCGCTCGAAGGCGTCGGTGCGGGCCAACTCAAGCCGGGCGAGACCCGCTTGTGCGACACCGCGCACGGTGCGCACGACGGCGGCTGAACCCGCGTCGTCCGAACGCGCCCGCCCGCAGCTGACGGCGACTCGGCTCCCGGCCCGTGCCATCGTGGGCGTCGTGGACACACGCGCGCGCGTCATCGGACGCCGGGTGATCGTCGCGACCGTCGTCGCGCTGCAACTGGCGTTCGTCGTGCGCGGGTACCACTCCGCGCACAAGGAGTTCGCGTACCAGATGTTCGCGGAGTCGACCGACTGGCGCGCGGACGTCGTGCGGGTCACCTCCGATGGCCGCCGGGTGCCGGTCGAGCAAGCGTGGTCGGGATACCAGTGGGGTGACCTCGTGCGCGACCGCGGGCTGTACGAGCCCGCGACGCGCCACCACGCCGATGCGAGCCTCGACAACCAGCTCGCGTTCCTCCACGAAGCGCTCGACTACGTCGCGGGCCATACGCCGCGCGACACGGACACGGAGTACCTCGAGGCAACCGTCACCTACTGGAAGGACGCGCACCCGCCGAAGGTGGTCGTGCTGCGGAGCAAACATCGCGAGGCGGCGCGATGAGCGCCGGCGTGAGCTGGGCGCGGGTCGATGCCGCACTCGGGCGCCGGGTCAGCATGCGTGCGCTCGCGGTGCTGCGTGCGGCCGCAGGACTCGTGACGCTCTTGCACCTGCGGCCGTTCCTCGAGAACGCGCGGCACGGCTTCGTCTACCGCGACGCGTTCTACCAGCCGTACGCATCGTGGTATCCCGAACTGCCGCGTGCGCTCTACATCACGATGCTGTGGATCGCGGTCGTCGCCGCGATCGCCATGGCCGTCGGTCTCTTCACGCGGGTCACGACCGTCACGACGTTCGCGATCGTGACGTACAACCTCTTCCTCTCCACGACGAACCTGCACAACAACCGGGCGTACCTGCTCGTCGTGCTCGCGGTGCTCGCGGTCGCCCCGTGCGGGCGCGAGTTCTCGGCCGACGCCTACCTGCGCGCGCGCCGCGGCCGGCCGCCGCTCGACCCCGACGCGCCCGCGTGGCCGCTCCTCCTGCTCCGGTTCGAAGCGTGCGTGGTCTACGGCGCGTCCGGGCTGAGCAAGCTGCTCGACCCGGACTGGATCGGCGGCCGCGTCACGTGGGACCGGATGGTGCACCAGCGCCACTACTTGCAGACCCGGACGCCCACTCCGGACTGGCTGATCTCCGTGCTCACCGACCGGACGTTCCACACGTTCGCGGCGAAGGTGATCGTGCTGACCGAGCTGTTCATCGCAGTGGGACTGGCCGTGCGCGCGACGCGCTACGTCGCGGTGTGGGTCGCGGTGTGCTTCCACGTGGCGATCGAGCTCTCGGCCTCGGTGGAGGTGTTCTCGTACATCGCGATCGCCGCGCTCGTGATCTGGGCCGTGCCGTCGACGCGCGACCGCGTGCTGGAGTTCGACCCGACCGAAGCCGACGCCCGACGGTTCGTCGCGCTCGTGCGCCGCGCTCGACTGGCTCGCACGGTTCCGCGAAGTCCCGGGCGCGCCGGGCTCACCGATCCGCATCATCGACCGCGACGGCACGACGACGGAAGGCGGCCCCGCGCAGGTGTTCGCGTTGAGCCGCCTTCCTGTCACCGCTTGGTTCGCGCTGCCGCTGTTGCTGCTCCCCTCGGTGCGGGGCGCGCGGCGCACGCACGCGCTCAGAGGTGCGTGAGCACGTTCTCGCAGGAGCTGACATCCACCCCGGGCTTCGGCTCGACGTCCAGCTCGGTGACCACGCCGTTCTCGATCACGGCCGCGTAGCGCTGCGAGCGCGTGCCGAGGCCGGCGCCGCCGCCGTCGAACTCGAGCCCCATCGCCTTGGTGAACTCGCCGTTGCCGTCGGCGAGCATGAGGATCTTGTCGCCCGCGCCTTGCGACTTGCCCCACGCGTCCATGACCCACGCGTCGTTCACCGCGATGCACACGATGCGGTCGACGCCCTTGGCGAGCACGTCGTCAGCGCCCTGCACGAATCCGGGGAGATGCACCTTCGAGCAGCCGGGCGTGAACGCGCCGGGCACCGCGAACAGCACCACCTTGCCGGAGCCGAGCACCGCACCGGTCTGCACCGGCTTGCGGCACGCCGTCGTCGCCGAGCGTGCGGACCTCGACATCCGGAACCTTGTCACCAACTGCGATTGCCATGCGTTTCGTCCTTCTCGGATTCGATGAGACCTTCTCGGATTCGAACAGCGGGTCTCGAGCGGGTTGCGTCGTCACCGTACCCAGGCCGGCCCTCCCTGCAGCTCCCCGGCAACTCTGCGGGGGCTCACGGTCGGTTCACGGTTGCACCCCGTTTGCTCACCGGTGTGATGTCCCGACCGAACCGGTGGTTGGTCGCGCTCGTCGCGGCCGCGGCACTCCTCGTGAGCTGCGGCGGCACCCCGACCTCCACCTCCGAATCTGACGCGCTCGTGGCGATCGGCGCGGGCTTGCACGGGCGGAGCGGATTGCGGGCGACGACGTATGCGACCGGGCTCACCCACGCGGCCGCGTTCGCGTTCGACGGCTCCGGTCGGTTGTGGGTGGCGACGGCGGCTTACGAAGACGGCGGTGACGATGCGGTGTACGTCGTCACCGCCGCCGGTGCGACGCCGAAGAAGGTGATCAGCGGGGTGCACACGCCGCTCGGCCTCCTGTGGGTCGACGGCGCGCTGTACGTCTCGTCGCACGAGCGGGTCGATGCCTATCGGGACTTCGACGGCACCACGTTCGCGTCGTCGGCGAACGTCGTCACGTTCCCGGCCGGCGTCGGCGAGAACAACGGACTCGTTCGGTCGCCCGACGGCCGCATCGTCCTCGGCATCTCGGCGCCGTGTGACGCGTGCACGCCGTCATCCGAGTACTCGGCGGCGATCGTGTCGTTCGAGCCGGACGGAACGGATCTGCGCGTCGACGCCAGCGGGATCCGCGCGCCGGTCGGGCTGGCGTACTACCCGGGCACGAGTGACCTCTTCGTGACCATGAACCAGCGCGACGACCTCGGCGACGAGACCCCGGGCGATTGGCTCGCGCTCGTGGACGCAGGGACGACATGGGGCTTCCCGGATTGCGACGGGCAGGCGTCCGACGCGTGTTCGAGCGTGCCCGCGCCGGTGGCGACGCTCGACGAGCACGCGGCGGTGAGCGGGGTCGCGATCGTGACCGGTGAGCTCGGTCCGGCGGTCGGCGATGCCGCGATCGCGGCCGAGTGGGCGAAGGGGAAGCTCGTCGAGGTGGCGCTCACGCCGTCCGGAGCCACCTACACCGGCGCGGTCTCGACGTTCCTGACCGGGATCAAGAACCCGGTCGCGGTGGCCGTCGGGCCCGATGGCGCGCTCTACGCCGGCGACTGGTCGACCGGTTCCGTCTACCGAATCGCCGCCGCGTGACCGGCCGCCGCCACCCGAGTTCTCCGGAAGCTCCCAGTTGGACCGGGGCCGGTTCCCGGGTGCGCCGTCTTTGCTGGCACACGCCAACCACGACAGAACGAGGAAAGGAGGTGCACGACACATGAGACCCAAACTCAGTCACATGGCTGCGGCGGCCGCGATCGCCGGGTTCCTCGGGTTCGGCGGGATGTCCCTCGCCTACGCCCAGGACTCCGGCACGAGCGGGACCACCGGGACCACCACGGAGACCCCGTCGACGACGGCTCCGTCCGACGGCACGACGCCCGCTCCCGGAACCGACCACCAAGGGGGCTGCCCGAACATGGGCGGATCCTCGGGCGGATCCTCGAGCAGCGGTTCGTCTTCGACCGAAGGCAGCTCGCTGTGACCTGACCGCGCGCGGCGCTCGGGGTGCCTCATCGCCCCGGGCGTCGTGCGTGCACCCGTCCGTTCATGGGCGCGAGCGCTATGCGCGTTCCAGGACCACGACCGGGATGACGCGGCCCGCCGTCTGCTCGTAGTCGGCGAAGCCCGGCATGAGCTCCTTCTGGTGCGCCCACAGCCGGTCGTGCTCTTCGCCTTCGGCGACGCGCGCCGTGAACGCAATGGTCTCGGTTCCCACCTCGGCCGTGACCGCCGGGTTCGCCTTGAGGTTGTGGAACCAATCCGGATTGGTCGGTGCGCCCGCTTTGGAAGCGAAGACGACGAGCCGGTCGCCGTCTGCTTGGTACACGAGCGGGTTGACGCGCTCCTTGCCGCTCTTCGCACCGGTGGTGTGCAACAAGAGGATGGGCGCACCCGCGAAACCGCCGCCCAGCCGACCGCCGTTCGCGCGGAATTCCTCGATGATCTGCTGGTTGAAATCGGTCATGGGCGGAACGTAGTCCGGCGCCGGCACCGCCCAGGTTCCCGCGAGAGGGAGACCTCTCAGTCACCTCTCAGCTGAGGCTGCGCAACTTCACGTTCGCGCGGTGTTGGCTGTCCCCACACGCCGGTACCTCACGCACAAGGAGTTCACAACGATGGACGGAAACGCGCGCCCCGAAGAGGTGCTCGAAGAAGCGCTGTTCGAAGCGAAGCGCGTGCTCGTCGGACAGGATCTCATGATCGAGCGGCTCTTCGTGTGCTGGCTCGCACGCGGTCACTGCCTGCTCGAAGGTGCGCCCGGTCTCGCGAAGACGCTTGCCGCGGAGACGGTTGCGCGCATCCTTGGCGGCAGCTTCGCCCGGTTGCAGTTCACGCCCGACCTCGTTCCCGCCGACCTCGTGGGCACCCGCATCTACCGGCCGTCGCAAGAGGCGTTCGACATCGAGCTGGGCCCGATCTTCGCCAACGTCGTGCTCGCGGACGAGATCAACCGCGCACCCGCGAAGGTGCAGTCCGCGTTGCTCGAGGTCATGGCCGAGCGGCAAGTGTCCATCGGCGGTGTGACGCACCCGGTTCCCGCGCCCGTTCCTCGTGCTCGCGACGCAGAACCCGATCGAGAGCGAAGGCGTGTACCCGCTGCCCGAGGCGCAGCGTGACCGCTTCCTCATGAAGGTGCTCGTCGACTACCCGACCGGCGCCGAAGAAGCCGCGATCGTCCGCCGCATGAGTGTCGACCCGCCCCGCGCCCGCCAGATCCTCACGCCGGACCACATGCAGGGGCTCCAGCGCGCGGCCGACGAGATCTTCGTACACGACGCGGTGCTCGACTACGCCGTTCGCCTCGTGCTGTCGACGCGTCAGCCGGAAGCGCACGGCCTCGACGACATCAAGGGGTTCATCGCGCACGGCGGCAGCCCGCGGGCCACGTTGGGTCTCGTCGCCGCCGGTCGCGCGCTCGCGCTGATGCGTGGCCGCAACTACGTGATGCCGCGTGACGTGTTCGACGTCGCCCGCGACATCCTGCGGCACCGCGTCCTGCTCTCGTACGAGGCACTCGCCGACGGTGTGACGCCGGAAGACGTCGTCACGCGGATCGTCAGCACGGTCGGCGCACCGCGCGTCACCCCGACCCAGGACGGGCCCGTGTTCGAACGGGCGACCGACGTCGCTGTCGCGTCGTGACCAGTGTCGAGATCGGCCGGAGCGAGACCACGCTCCGGCAGCTCGATCTCCTCGTCAACCGCAAGCTCGACGGCCTGCTGAACGGCGACTACCAGGGATACGTGCGCGGCCCCGGCAGCGAGGCCGGCGACGCCCGGCTCTACCAGCCGGGTGACGACGCCCGCCGGATCGACTGGAGCCTGACCGCGCGCACCAACGCCACCCACGTGCGCGACACGATCGCGGACCGCGAGCTCGAGACGTGGCTCGTCGTCGACGGTACCGCCAGCCTCGACTTCGGCACGGCACGGTGCGAGAAGCGGGACCTCGCGCTCGCGGCCGCGGCCGCGTTCGGGTTCCTGACCGCGCGGGCCGGAAACCGCGTCGCCGCGGTCTGCTTCGACGGAGCCGGCACCGAAGTGCGCCCGCCTCGGAGTGGCCGGGACGCCGTGTTGGCGCTGTTGCACCACATCCAGCAACGCCCGCGGGCGAACGAAGGCAGCGGTTCGCTCGCCGACGCACTGCAACGAACGCAGCGCATCGCACGGCGGCGCGGCCTCGTCGTCGTCGTGTCCGACCTGCTCGACGGCAGCGATTGGCCGCGCGAGCTGGGCACGCTCGCGACCCGTCACGAAGTCGTGGTCGCGCAGATCTGCGACCCGCGTGAAGCCGAGCTGCCGCCGGTCGGGTTGCTGACCGTGGTCGACCCCGAGACCGGCCGGCTGCAAGAGGTACAGACCAACAGCCGCAAGCTGCGCGAACGCTTCGCGCCGCCGCGGCCGAACAACGTGACGGCATCGCGCGTGCAGTGCGCGCGAGCGGTGCCGGTCACCTCGTTCTGTCCACTGACCGCGACTGGCTCTTCGATGTCGCGCGGTTCACCCTCGCGTGGAGGCGCAGACGATGACCTTCCTTGCTCCCAGCCGGTTGTGGCTGCTGCTCGTAGTCGCCGGACTGGTGGTTGCGTACGTAGTCCTTCAGAAGCGCCGGCGTCAGTACGCGGCCCGCTTCACGAACGTGGACCTGCTCGCATCGGTCGCGCCCAAGCGGCCGGGCTGGCGGCGCCATGTGGCCGCGGCCGCCGTCGGGATGTCGCTCGTCGCGTTGATCGTCGGCATCGCCCGCCCGGCGCGCGACGAGAAGGTCCCGAGCGACGAGGCCATCGTCATGCTGGTCGTCGACGTGTCCGCGTCGATGGAAGCCACCGACGTGCAGCCGACCCGCTTGCAGGCCGCGGAGGAAGCGGCCGCCGCGTTCGTCAAGGGCGTGCCCACCAAGTTCCAGGTCGGGCTGATCGCCTTCGACGGGTCGACGCGTGTCTTGTCGACGCCGACGCGCAACCACGCCGAGGTGATCTCGCAGATCCAGAACCTCGAGGTCGGACCGGGCACCGCCGCGGGTGACGCGCTCGACACCGCGCTCGACACGGTGTCGGCCGCGCTCAAGAGCGCCAAGGTCGACGCCGCGAAGCACAACGGCAAGGCGCCCGCGGCGACGATCGTGCTCGTCTCCGACGGCGTGACGACCGTCGGCCAACCGATCGAGGACGCGACGGCCAAGGCCGTGAAGCAGGGCATCCCGGTGACGACGATCGCCTACGGCACCGCATCAGGTCAGGTGACAGTGCAGGGCGAGATCGTCAACGTGCCGTCGGATCCCGCAACCATGAGCCAAGTGGCGAAGGCCACCGGCGGTTCGTTCTTCACGGCCCAGTCCTCGAACCAGCTCAAGAACGTCTACAAGGACATCCAGGCGCGCGTCGGCTTCCACCTCGAGCAGCGCGAGATCCTTCGCTTCTTCATCGCCTTCGGCATCCTCTTGCTGCTGGCCGCGGTGATCGCCTCGATGGTGTGGACCGGTCGCTTCCTGTAACCAACTCACACATCAGTTGTCAGTGCAGGGCGTCGAGCACGGGGGCGTAGAGATCCCGCTTCAACGTGGCGGTGATCTCGCGCCCCTTGCCGGCGCGTGACGCGGCCGCGGCGACCGCCGCGCCGATCAGCGCATCTTCGGTCGCGCTCGCGTCCGCGATGCCGGCCGCGACCGCTTCGTCGCCGGTGTAGCGGCGGCCGGACAGGATCGCCTCCGACGCGGTGAGATCGGAGAGGCGGGCCCGGATCAGGGCCGTCATGAACGGTGCGAACGGCAACCCGAGATCGATCTCGGGGAGGCACCACCAACCCCGATCGGCCCGCATGATGCGCTGATCGTGGGCCAGCGCGAGCATCGCCGCGATCCCGAACGCGTGACCGTTCACCGCCGCGACCGTCGGCATCGGGAACGTCAGCACCCGCGCGACGAGCTGCTGTGCATCCCGGATGAAGATCGGGAGCTGCTCGCTGTCGAGCCGGCCGAGGAACTCGAGGTCGAAGCCGTTCGAGAAGTACTTGTCGGTGCCGGTGACGACCAGCCCCGTGGCGGCGCCGTCGGCTTCGACGCGGTCGAGCTCCGTGTTCACCGCGGCGAGGAACGCGTCTGTCGACGAGGTTCTTGTCCTTGGCCAATCGCAGGACGGCGATGCCGTCCCGCTGCTCGCGTTCGATCACGCCTTGCTACGGGCCGGCTTCTTGGTCGAATTCGGCATGGGCGCCGCCCCCACGATCTGCCGCAACTCGTCGACGCTCCGGCCGAGCGCGTCGAGCTTCGCTTCGATGCCCGCGACCCGCGCGTCGGCACCGGACAGCGGAACCGTTCGTGCGGGCGCCACCGGCTTCGGCCTTCAGCTGCTCGTAACAGGACCGCAGCAAGCGCGCGGTGTCGCGCTCCTCTGCGATGTAGCGACCGAGAAGCTCACCGGTGCGGATGTCGATCGTGTGGTCCTTGAAGAACCCATCGAAGATGTCGGGCTCGGACCCGGTGTCGAGACGGTCCAGACCGAGCGCCTCCATCTTCTCGAGGTCGCTGCAATCGGAGCCCGCGGTCTCGAGCGCGCGCGCACGCCGGTCGTCGTCCTTCTCCCGCACCTGGAAACCGAGCTCGTCGAGCCGCTTGGCGAACGCCATGCCGTGTTCGCCTTCGCGGGCCGCGACCGTGCGCAGCACCGCAGCCACGTCCGGGCTCGGGGTGACCGCGATCCACGCTTGGAGGTACTCGTGCGCGCGCGATTCCGCGACCGCGATCGCGTTCAACAGGCCGAGGTAGGTGGGCTTCTCGGACATCGTCGGCTCCTCTGCATTGCCGGACAACGGAGCACGATCGCACGTCCGCCCGGATCGGGCAATTGCCGCTCAGGTTGCCGGCGGGACCTCGAGCGCGGGAATCGTGCCCATGCGCCCGGCTTGGAAGTCATCGACCGCCTCGATGATCTGCTGGCGCGTGTTCATGAGGAACGGGCCGTAGTGCGCGATCGGCTCGCGGATCGGTTGACCGCCGAGCAGGAGCACTTCGAGGTTCGGCGAGTCGTCGGGCTGCGTCGGTGCCGCGCCGATCGCGAGCGAGTGACCGGGACCGAAGACGACGAGTTGGTGCTCGTCGACCGGCCGGCGCTCCGCGCCGACGTAACCGCGACCCGTCAGCACGTATGCGAGTGCGCTGAACGACGGGTTCCACGGCACATCGAGCTGCGCGCCGGGGCTCACGCTCGCGTGCACGTAGGTGATCGGCGTGTGCGTCGAACCCGGGCCGGCCGCCCCGCGAGGTCACCCGCGATCAAGCGAACCAGCGCGCCGCCGTCCTCGGAGGTGAGCAGCTGCAACTGGTCGCCGGTGATCGCCTGGTAGCGCGGCGGCGTGAACTTCAGCGCGGCAGGCAGGTTCACCCACAGCTGTACACCGTGCGACCGGCCGCCGGAGCGCAGGAACGACTCGGTGGGGACCTCGTCGTGCAGGATGCCCGCGCCCGCGGTCATCCACTGCGTGTCGCCCTCGCCGATGATCCCGCCGCCGCCGTTGGAGTCGTGGTGCGCGATCACACCGTCGATCACGTACGTGACGGTCTCGAACCCGCGGTGCGGGTGCCACGGCGCGCCGATCGGCTCGTTCGGTGCGTACTCGACCGGACCGAGCTGGTCGAGGAGGAAGAACGGATCGGCGATGTGCGCGTCGATGCCACCCGGGAACGGACGCCAGACCTCGAAGCCGGCGCCCTCGATCGCGTGGTGCGCGGGAACGACCTGGGCGACGGGTCGGGGGCGCGCCTCGTCGCGTCGGTACGGCGAGACGGGGCAGGACGAGCGGGTTGTCGACGGTGACGGCGGGCATGAGTGCGTGAACGGCACGAACGGGTCGCGTATTCCGGTCCCGACTTTACGTACACGGCGCAACGCGCTCGACTGATCCGATGCCGGTTGCGAAGGACCTCACGATCGAGTGGTTCGGGTGCACGACGTTCCGCATCCGGGTCGCGGGGCTCACGCTCTGGTTCGACACGTTCGTCGACCGTGTACCCGCGGCAGAACCGGTCGGCCTGCGCTCGACCGACATCGACGACGCGGACTTCGTGTTCGTGAGTCACGCGCACTTCGACCACCTGCTCGGCGCGGACACCGTCGCCAAGAACACCGGCGCGCCGATCATCGGTTCGTTCGAAAGCATCCGCGTCATGCGCGACAACGCAGTCGAGCCCGCACAGCTGTGGGCGGTGTCCGGCGGCGAGCGCATCGACTGCGGCAACGAGGTCAGCGTGCGCGTGTTCCCTTCGCTGCACTCGTGCCTGTTCGCCGGGGCCGAGCTCGACACCGGCACGCCCTGCCTCGGTGATCTCGGGATCCCGTACCAGGAACGGCGGGATCGAGTCGACAGGCTGTGGGACGCGATGCAGAGCGTCGTGCCGCCCGCGGACGTGCATGCGATCGAGCAGGGCTCGTCCCGGTCCGACGGTGGCCAGCTCAACTATCTGCTGGAGACCCCGCGCGGCACGCGTGTTCGTCGCCGCGAGCACCGGGTACTGGTCCGGGATCCTGCGCGACCTCCGCGCCGACGTCGCGGTGCTCGCCATCACCGGGCGCCCGAACCTGGACGGTGAGCCGTTCCAGGGTTCGCTGGCCGATTTCGTCGTCGGCGAGGTCGCGACGCTGCAGCCCGAGGAGGTCGTGTTCTGCCACCACGACGCCTGGATGCCGCCGCTGCCTGCGCTCGATCCGGGGCCGGTTGCCGCGGCGATCGCGGCGCAGACACCCAACGCCGCGGTGGTGGACCTCGGGTACGGGGACCCCGTGCGGCTCCGGCACTGATTCACTGGTCCCACCAGGCGTCCTCGAAGAACGAGTCCTCGGAGAATGGGGTCGACGATGACCGAACGTGCGCTCGAAGAGATCGAGATCTCCTCCAAGCCCCGCATCGCCGGGACGGCCGAGGCCGTGCGCACCGAGTTGTGGCCGCGACGCGTGCGTGGTGTGCTCGGGCACGAGACGGTCGTCGATTCGATACGCACGCTCCTGCAGTTCGAGGTGCAGCACCTTCCCGTGTGGTACTTCCCGCGCGATGACGTTTGCACCGATCTGCTCGTGCCGTCTCAGAAGCACACCAAGTGCCCGTACAAAGGCACCGCGTCGTACTGGGACATCGTGGTCGCTGACCGCGTCGTGAAGGACGCGGTGTGGAGCTACGAGGACGCCGTCGCCGGACGCGACGACATCAAGGATCGGTTCGCGTTCTACTGGAACCGCCTCGACGCCTGGTTCGAAGAGGACGATGAGGTGTTCGTCCATCCGCGCGACCCGTACCACCGCGTCGACGTGTGCAACAGCTCGCGGCACGTACGGATCGAGCTCGACGGTGTGGAGCTCGCGAACACGACGCGCCCGCGCCTCTTGTTCGAAACCGGCCTGCCGGTGCGCTACTACATCCCCCGCGCCGACGTGAACGAGCGCGTGCTCGACCGCACCGACACGAGCTCCCAGTGCCCGTACAAAGGTGTGGCGAGCTACTTCTCGGCGCGGATCGGCGACAAGCCGGAGCCCGACATCGCCTGGATGTACGAGTTCCCCATTCCGGAGTGCCCGAAGATCGAGGGGCTCGTGTCGTTCTTCAACGAGCACACGGATGTGTGGGTCGACGGCGAGTTGCAGGCGCGCCCGGACACGCCCTGGAAGCGTTCCCGCACGTTGTGAGTGCGCGCGCTTGCGCGTCAGCCCGTGAGGGTGCTGAGCGAGATCGAACCGTCGTACGCGGCGAGCGGATCGGCGCGCACGGCTCGATCGAGCGCGAGCGCGTCGTCGCCGACGAGGATGCGCCACTTGTCGTGGCGCACGCCATCGAGGATGATCCCGGCCGCCTGGGCCGCGGACACCGGCGCGTTGTCGCGGAAGCCGTCCGCCATCATCTTCATGCCCATGCGCAGCTGTTCGTCGGTGACGTCCGCGACCGGCAGACCCTGCCGCTGCAGGTCGGACCGCACCGCGGCGAGCTCCTCGGCGGACATGTGCTCGGGGTCCGAACCACCGTGGATGCGCCGGCTGTTCTCGACGATGTCGGTGCCGATGTGGCCGGGCATCACCACCGCGACCTTCACGTGCGGCGCGTTGATGCGGAAGTCCGTGAGCAGTGCCTCCGAGAACCCTTTCACCGCGAACTTCGCCGTGCTGTAGGCCGTGTGCGGGATGCCCGGGCCGAGGCAGGCCCAGAACCCGTTCACGCTGCTGGTGTTCACCAGATACGCGTCGTCGCTCGCAACCAGCAGCGGCACGAACGCGCGGCTGCAGTTGTAGACACCGCCCCAGCAGACGCCGAAGACGCGGTCCCACTCCGCACGCTCACCGGTCACGAAGCTGCCGCCGCCGCCGATGCCGGCGTTGTTGAACAGGAGGTCGATGTGATCGGTGCGCGTGCTGCGCGACGACTTCGTCGCGGAACCGGAGCACCTGGCGTCTCGTCGGAGACGTCACAGCCGTGCGCGGTGACGCGCGTGCCGGCCGGCGCTTCCTTGGCCGCGCGCTCGAGTGTCTCGCCGAGGGTGTCGGCGTGCACGTCGCACGCGGCGACGTGGCAGCCGTCGGCGGCGAGCTGGATCACGAGCTCTCGCCCCATGCCGGTGCCCCCGCCGGTGACGACAGCGAGACGTCCTGCGAACGATTCCACGACAGCCCCCTTGTGCGCGAACGCGGACCTTACCGCCGCGACGCGAAGGGCGGCGAGGCCGTGGCGCCGGCGTCGTAGTAGAACCGAGCGCGTGTCCGTGCCGTTCCGGCCCATCGATGTCGGGCCGCTCGTCGCCGGCGCCGGTGACGGCGACGGTTCCGGTGAGAAGGCCGTCGCGCGCGCGATCGACCGCGCGTGTCGTGATACCGGCTTCTTCACGATCGTCGGCCACGGCGTCGACGCCGGGCTCCGCAGCCGGCTCGACACGTTCGCACGCGACTTCTTCGCGCGCCCGGATGCGGAGAAGGCCGAGATCGCCATGCCGCGCGGTGGACGCGCGTGGCGGGGCTGGTTCCCCGTCGGTGGCGAGCTGACATCCGGACGACCCGATCGCAAGGAAGGCATCTACTTCGGCCGCGAGCTACGGGCGGACGACGCACGCGTCCGCGCCGGGCTCCCCTTGCACGGCCCGAACCTCTTCCCGCGCGCGCCCGCCGGACTGCAACGCGCGGTGCTCGACTACATGGACGCCCTCACCACGCTCGGCCAGCGCGTGATGCGCGGCATCGCGCTCGGGCTCGGCCTCGACGGCGAGTGGTTCGCACGCGGCCTCACCGCCGAGCCCGTCACCTTGTTCCGCATCTTCCACTACCCACCTTCCGCGCCGGATGACGACGGGTTGAGCCGCGAGGCTTGGGGCGTGGGCGAGCACACGGACTACGGGCTGCTCACGATCCTCATGCAGGACGGCGCCGGCGGTCTGCAGGTGCGAACGCCGAGAGGTTGGACCAACGTGCCGCCCGATCCGGACGCGTTCGTCTGCAACGTCGGTGACATGCTCGAGCGGATCACGCGTGGCCGCTACGTCTCCACACCCCACCGCGCCCGCAGCGGCGCGCGCGACCGGCTGTCGTTCCCGTTCTTCTTCGATCCGGGCTGGGACACCGACGTCCAACCGATCCCGGGCATCGCAACCGATGCCGACGCCGACGCGGGCGAGAAGCGCGGCACCGCGCTGGGACGGCGCGAGTGTCCACGACTTCGGGGGTACCTACGGTGAGTACCTGCTGACAAAGGTGAGCCGAGTGTTCCCCGGCCTCGGCGCCGACGTACTGGAGCACTGATGCCGGATCGCGAACCGCTCCCGATCAAGGTCGAGCCGGTCTCCAACGGCGAATTCTTCCCGCCGCCGCTGACGCCACTGCTCCGGGAGACGATCCGGCGTACCCACGCGCTCGCGGACGAGAACGCCCGCCGGCTCGGGATCTCGCGCCGCCAGTTCCTCGCGAGCGCGACCGGCGCAGCGACGATGCTGTTCGTCCTCGCGGCCTGCTCCAAAGAAGAGAAGGCGAGCAAGGGAACGCAGCCCGGTGGTACGTACACCGTTCCCGAGCCGGCAACCGCCGATCGCGGCGCGGCGGTCGACGCGCTCGGCGGCGACGAGTTCGTGTTCGACGTCCAGACGCACTACGTCAACTACGACCTCGCGGTCGAAGGTGGCGAGTGGACGTCGGTGTTCCCGTTCGCGTCCTGCGCGGAGGGCGCAGCGGCCGGCAACTCGAAGGTCTGCTTCACCGCGGACGCGTACTTCCGCGAGATGTACGTGCGTTCGGACACGTCGATGTCGATCCTGTCGGCGTTGCCGACACCGGGAGGTACCGGCTTGTCCGCCGCGGACATGGCCTACGCGATCGACGTCGCCACGCGGATCGGATGCAACGACCGCGTGCTGATGCACGGAGGCGCGTACCCGCACCGAGGACCGATCGACGCCGCGCTCGCCGGCATGAACGAGCTCCGCGATCGCTACGACATCGTCGCCTGGAAGATCTACACGATGGTGCCGACCGTCGCGGACTTCTACTTCGACGACCACGATCCGGGCCGGCCGCAGATCGGACAGCGGTTCATCGATCACGTGCGCGAGATCGGCCCACCCATCATCTGCACGCACAAGGGCATCTCGTCGATCGTCGGTTCGACGCCCGAGCTCGCGTCTCCCGCCGACATCGGCCCGGCCGCGGCCCGCAACCCCGACGTGTCGTTCGTCGTGTACCACTCCGGCTTCGAACCGGGCGCGGGTGGCGTCGGGCCCTACGACCCGGACGATCCCGCGCCGCAAGGGGTGGACCGGCTCATCCGGTCGTTGCAACAGGCCGGCCTCGAGCCGAACGCGAACGTGTACGCCGAGCTGGGCGGCACGTGGTGGTACGTGATGCGCGATCCGAACGTCGCCGCGCACGTGCTCGGCAAGCTCCTGAAGTACGTCGGCGAGGACCGCGTCGTCTGGGGGACGGATTCCATCTGGTTCGGGACGCCGCAGGACCAGATCCAGGCGCTGCGCACCTTCCAGATCTCCGAAGAGCTGCAAGAGAAGTACGGATACCCCGCGCTCACCGACGCGGTGAAGGCGAAGATCTTCGGCCTGAACTCGGCTGCGCTCTACGACATCGACCCGATCACCGGGAAGTGCGACGCGAGCCCGGATGAGGTGGACGCGATCCGCGCCGGCCTGCCGGCGGCCCGCACGTACGGTCCGACGACATCGAGTGAAGCCGCGGCGATGATCGCGGCGCACCAGGCCGGCTATCTGCTCTGACGCGCTACGGCTCGACGATCACCGCGTCGCCGGGCGCGATCTCGCCGCCCTCGATCACCCAGGCGTACGCACGGCTCCACCCCGGGTGCACGTTGTGGTCGATGCGCTTGAAGTCCCGATCCGAGAACCACTGCGCGTTCTTCGCACACGGCGTCGCGAAGGCGGAGACCTCGGCCCGCACCGAGCCGACGTCGATCCGCACACCGGGCCGGATCGTCGCCCAGTCGATGCCCGAAACGGTCACGTTCTCGCCGGCCGCACCCGGGCACACCGGGTGTCCTTCCGCACGGAGCGCGTCGATGACGTCGACGGACCACAGGCTCAGCGCCTGGAGCGGTTTCCCGTGGTGCTTGCGTTCGGCCTGCGTGTCACCGACCACACCGCGCCGGTCGACGGCGACGCGCGGCTGCGGGTGCTTGGGCACACCGCCACCCGACACGTTGACCTGCACCACCGAGCCCCGCTGCGCCGGCGCGCCCGCGCCGAGCGCGTGCAGACCCCGGCCCGCATCGCGGAGGTGATGCGTCGCGTCGTGCACCGCATGCGCGATGGCCCAGCGGACATCGAGCACCTCGTCGCCGACGGTGAACCGTCGCGCCCATCCGTCGCCACCCATGCGGTTCGCGGTGCCGTTCAGCTTGGCGACGTGCTGGTCCAGCTGCGCGATCGCCGCCCCCAGCGATTCGGGGACCGCGGGCGCACCGGCGTCGGGCGGCGCGCCGAAATCGGGGTTCTCCTCCTCGAGCGCGCGTGTCACGGCATAGCTCATGATCGCGGTGACGTCGCGCGAGTGCGCGGCGTACTCGAGCGCCGACCACACGCCGTCGGCCGGACGCGCGGCGAGCACGGACGCGTCGATGCCTTCGGTCGTCGTCCGCCAGATCGGCGCCAACGCGCGCAGCGTGCCGAGGAGGTCGTTGTGGGTGTAGTCGGACGCGTCGAAGCCGCACGCCGCGCAGGTCTCGTTCACTCGCCGCTCGACGGATCCGCGAACATCAGGAGGTCGCCGTTGCAGTCGTTGATCATGAACGCTCGCATCCCCCATTCCATCGTTTCCGGCGGTTGCACGACCGTCACACCCTGCCCGGCGATGTCCTCGTAGAGCGCGTCCAGCTCACTCACGTACAACGTCATGTAGGACGTACGTGGTTCGGTCGGTTCCGAGTGCGAGAAGTGGAACGTCGTGTCGCCCGCGATGATCGAACCGTGCAGCACGGGCTCCCCCCACGCGAACTCGACCTGGAGCCCGAGCTTGTCCTGGTACCAGAGCAACGTCGCGAGCACGTCGGCGACGTTGATGATGCTGCTGGCGTTGCGGATCTTGTCCGCGTTGCGGGCCTTCGATGCGAACACCGGTGCTGTGGCCATGGGGCACTCCCCTCGCGTACCGTCTCGGGTCATGACCGTAACGGGATGCCGGCCGGTCGGATATCGCAGATCGGACAAGCGGTGCTCGCGGTAGGACACGGTGCCGCGATCCGGACCGACGGACCCCGCCGGCTCGCGGACGCGCCGCACCCGGTGTTCGTGCGCGCGTTCGAGTATCCGCAGGGATACACCGGTTACACCCACCGCCACCGGCTCGCCCAGCTCGTCTATCCGGTGCGCGGCGTCGTGTCGGTCGAGACGTACAGCGGCACGTGGGTGGTGACGACGCTGACCGCGGTCGCGATCCCACCCTGGCGCGAACACCGGGTCTCCGCGCACGGGAACGCGTCGCTGCGAAGCGTCTTCGTCGACCCGGACACCCACCCGGACCTGCTCACCGAGCTGGCGACCGTGCACGTGAGCGCGTTGCTGCACGAGCTCATCCGTGAGGCCGGCCGCCACTACACCGACTTCGACAGCACGGACGCCGTGACTTCCGGCGTGATCACGCTCATTGCGCGGCTGCTGCCGTCGATGCCGCGGTCGGCGACATCGGTGTGGCTCCCGCACGTGGAGAGCGAGTTGCTGCAACCCGTCGCGGGCGCGCTCGATGCCGATCCCGCCGACCCGACCACAGTGGAGCAGTGGGCCGCGCGGCTCGGGTTGAGCCCGCGTCACTTCAGTCGGCTGTTCAAGGCGGA
Organism: uncultured Actinomycetes bacterium; assembly: GCA_963745645.1. Classification (GTDB taxonomy): domain Bacteria; phylum Actinomycetota; class Acidimicrobiia; order IMCC26256; family PALSA-610; genus CAVUFH01. The sequence continues at coordinate 323,945 of CAVUYD010000007.1, read as the reverse complement.
GACCGGCGTCACGTTCTCCACGTGGCGTGCGCTGCACCACGTCGAGCACGCGCTCGTGATGCTGGCTGCGGGTCACACCGTGACGCGGGTCGCGATGGACCTCGGATACGGCTCTACGAGCTCCTTCATCGAGATGTTCAAGCGCCACACCGGCCGCACGCCGGGTGCATCCGGCCCGCGCGCACCCGTTCGCAGAGGCCTCAGCCCAACTCGCCGATGAAGTCGTTCGCGGTCATGGGCTTGGAGAACATCGGGAAGTCGTAGCTGAGGGCGTTGTCGTGTTCCTCGACCGATGTCGCGGCGACGCAGTCGTTGAGCGTGATCACCTCGTAGCCGTTCTCGTAGCCGGAACGCATCGTCGACTCGACGCAACAGTTCGTCAGGAAGCCGCCCAGCGCGATCGTCGTGATGCCCTTGCTGCGCAGCATGAAGTCGAGGTTCGTGCTCGCGAACGTGTCGAGCCCGCGCTTGCCCTCGACGACGATGTCGCCCTCGGCCGGTGCGAGCTCGTCGGTGATCGCCGCACCCCAGCTGCCCTTCACGAACGCGTTGCCGTCGACGACACCCTTGAGGATGCCGTAGGGGTGCTGGCTGATCTCGTTGTAGCCCGCCGCGAAGGTGATGGGCGCGTGCATGACGGTCACGCCCGCCTGCCGCGCCGCATCGACGACCCGCTTGGTGTTCTCGAGCATGTCGGTTTTGTCCATGACCTCGGCGACGGCGCCGTGGAGCACGCCGCCCTCGGTCGTGAAGTCGTTCTGGTACTCGATGAGCACGACCGCAGTCGTGGCCGGATCGATCGCCATGGGACCCCCTCTGGTCGGGTTTCCGCGCAACGTAGCCGGATGTCATGTCGGGCGAAAAGAGCAGTTTCCCTCTGGACAAACGCCGACGGCACGTCGTTACGTTGCAACGAGATGCTCGACGACGAGGCCATCGCCGGCGCCCTGGCGGTCACGGATCGATTCCTCACGACCTTCAACGACGGTGACGCGCGCGGCCACGCCGCGACGCTCGCGTATCCGCACATCCGCCTCGCCAGCGCGAACGTCCTCATCTGGAACGACATCGACGAGGCGACCGCGGCGATAGAACAGGCGCTGGCCGCCTTGCGCGACCGCGCGCACTGGGACCACAGCGAGTGGGACCACCGCAACGTGATCCACTTCGACACGACGAAGGTCCACCTGGACGTGCAGTTCACCCGCTACCGCGAAGACGAGTCGGTGATCGGGATCTACCCCGCCGTCTACGTCATCGTCGCCCACGAGGGCGAGTGGCTCATCCAGTGCCGCTCGAGCTTCGCGCCCTGATCCGGAGCGTACCGAGGGCGCGCGCCGTCAGCGGATCAGGGGATCACGCGGCAGCCCGAGGATGCGTTCGCCGATCTGGTTGCGCGTGATCTCGGAGGTCCCGCCCGCGATCGTCATGGCCCGGCTGAAGATCAGCACCTGCGCGATCGCGCCACCGGCACCTTCGAGGGTCGCCACGTCCGCCCCGGCGAGCTGCAGCCCGAGATCAGCCGCGTGCTGGAGGTGCTCGGCGCTGATGAGCTTGGTGACGTTGCCTTCGGGGCCGGGCTCGCCGCCCGCGACCGCCCGCTCGGCCGCGCGCAGGTTCACGACCCGCAGGGTCTGCGCCTCGGCGACGTGCTTGCCGACCGCGGTCGCGGCGCCGTCGACGCCGACGCCCCCATTCCTCGTGAAGTGGTTCCGGTAGATGTCCAGCACGTCGAGGCTGAACATGTTGCCCGCGCCACCGCCGATGCTGACGCGCTCGTTGCCGAGCGTGGAGCGGGCGACCGTCCACCCGCCGTCGACCGGACCGACCACGTCGTCGTCGGGGACGAACACGTCGTTGAAGAACACCTCGTTGAACATCGACGCGCCGGATGCCTCGCGCAGCGGACGCACCTCCACCCCTTCGGCGTGCATGTCGAGCACGACCGTGGTGATGCCGTCGTGCTTGGCGACGTCGGGATTCGTGCGCACCGTGGCGAGGCCGCGGTGGCAGTACTGCGCGCCGCTCGTCCACACCTTCTGACCCGACACGAGGAACCCACCGTCGACGCGCGTCGCCTTGGTGCGCACGCCCGCCGCGTCCGAACCGGCGTCGGGTTCGCTGAACAGCTGGCACCACACGAGGTCGCCGTTCAGCGTCGGCCGCACCCATCGCTCGATCTGGTCGGGGGTCGCGTGCTGGATGAGCGTGAGGATGACCCAGCCGGTGATGCCGTACTGCGGGCGGACGACGCCCGCGCGCGCGAACTCCTCGTCGATGACGAGCTGCTCGAGCGCCTTGGCGGCGCGGCCCCAGGGCTGCGGCCAGTGCGGCTGTACGTAGCCGGTGTCGATCAACTTCGTGCGCTGCTCGGCCGCGGGGAGCGCGGCCAGCTCCTCGGCGACCGCGCGCGTCGTGACGCGGAACGCCTCGGCTTCGGGCGGAAGGTCGAGCCCGAGCTCGCGGGTCGTCCCCGCGATCCCGAACGCGGTGACGTCCCGGGCCGCGGCATCGGCGTCGAACAGCGCGACCAGGGTCGCGCGCGCGCCGCAGCAGCATGTGCCCGTCGTGCTCCCATGTGAAGCCGATGCCGCCGTGCACCTGGATGTTGAGCTGCGAGTTGCGGAGGAATGCGGGTACCGCTTGCACCGCGGCGACCGCGGCCGCGAGCCGCGAACTGGTCGCCGCCGCCCTCGGCCGCGCGGGCCGCGTCCCACACCGCGGCCGTCGCCAGCTCCGACGCCACGAGCATGTTGGCGCAGTGGTGCTTGACCGCCTGGAACATCGCGATCGGGCGGCCGAACTGCTGTCGTTCCTTGGCGTACGCGGTTGCCCGTTCGACGCACTCCTGCGCGCCACCCGCTGCTTCGGCCGACACGAGGGCGCGGGCGACATCACGCGCGACCGCGGCGGCACCGCGGAGCACCCGGTCGGGTGGCACCGTCACGCCTCGCGCTTCGACGGTGCCGACCCGGCGCGTCGGATCGAGGTTGCCGGCGACCGTGACGCGCAGCCCCACGGTGTCACGATCCACGACGACGACGTCGTCGCCGGCGACGAGCACGAACAGCTCGGCGAGCCCGGCACCGAGCACCGCGCCGCCCTCGCCGTTGACCGTCTGACCGTCGAGGGCGAGCGCGCCACCGAGGCCGAGCGCGGCGATCCGGCTGCCGTCCGCGAGACCGGGGAGCAGCGCGGCCCGCTGCGCGTCGGAACCGGTCATCGCGATCACCGTGGACGCCATGACCGTCGGGAGGAACGGGCCGGGCGCGACCGCCCGCCCCAGCTCCTGGAGCACGATGACGAGCTCGGGCAAGCCGTAGCCGCTCCCGCCCACGGCCTCGGGAAGGTGCAGCCCGAGCCAGCCGAGCTCGGCGAGCTCGTCCCAGAACTTCGGGAGCTCCTCGGTCGGGGCGTCGAGCAACGCGCGCGCCGCGGCACGCGCGTTGACGTTCTCGAGGAACGCGCGTGCCACGCGCTCGAGCTCGCGGTGGGTGTCGGTCAAAGCGATCGGCATGGCGGGACCGTACCGTTCAGCGGATGACGAAGTCGTCGAGGTCCGGGCGACGTCGTCCAGGTCCAGTAGTCGACGAGGCGCCACGGGCTCAGCACGTGGATCCGGCCCTCCGCGTTCTTGAACCACGAATGCTTGATCGACGGGTGCGACCACACGAGCCCCTCGAGCTCGCGTTGCGTGCGCTCGTAGTAGTCGTCGTGCACGTCGGGGCGCGGCTCCATCGACCGGTGCCCGCCCTCGACGAGCGCCTTGATGCAGCCGGTGATGTAGCGGATCTGGCACTCGGAGTGGAAGATCAGGCTGCCGCCGTGCGCGAGGTTCGTGCCGGGTCCGTACATGCAGAACAGGTTCGGGAAGTTCGGGCACGGTGATGCCGAGATACGCCGACGGCTCGTCGCCCCACTGTTCGGCGAGCACGGCGCCGTCGCGCCCGACGATGTCCATCGGCCAGAGGAACTTGTTCGCCTGGAAGCCGGTCGCGTACACGATGATGTCGACGTCGTAGCGCGCGCCCGACGCGGTGACCACGCCGTGTTCGTCGATGTGGTCGATGCCTTCGCGCACGAGCTCGACGTTGTCGCGCTTGAGCGCGCGGAGCCAGCTCCCGTTGTCCTGCAGCGTGCGCTTGCCGGTGGCGGGGTAGTCGGGGATCACCTTGGCGAGCAGCTCGGGGTCGTCGCCGACCTGCTCGGTGATCCACGCGGTGAAGATCTCGCGGGTGATGTCGTTCGTCGCGCTGACCGCGCGGTCCTGGTGCGGCCACTCGGGATCGACGCGCGCCGCCGCGAGCCCGCCGTCGCAGCCGGGCCAGAACAACAAGAAGCGGTACCAGCGGCCGTAGAACGGCAGGTGGCGCAGCGCCCACTGCACGCCGGGCCCGACCTTCTCGTGGTAGTTCGGGTTCGGGAACATCCATTGCGCGGTGCGTTGGAACACGGTGAGCTCGGCGACGTCGTCGGCGATCGTCGGCGACGATCTGGAAGCCGCTCGCGCCGGCGCCGATCACGCGCGACGCGTTTGCCGCGGTAGTCGACGGAGTGATCCCAGCGCGCGGAGTGGAACGACGCGCCCGCGAACTCGTCGACGCCCGGGATGTCGGGGAGGCTCGGGCGGTTGAGCTGGCCGACCGCGGAGATCACGGCGCGGGCGATGATCGTCTCGGCCGCGCCGTCGGCGCGTGCGCACCACGACCTCCCAGGTGCCGGCGTCGTCGTCCCACGTGCGCGGACACGACCTCGGTGTTCCAGCGGATGTGCGGCTCGATGCCGTGGCGGTGCATCACGTCGGCGAAGTACGACTGGATCTCGGGCTGCTTGCGCGAAGTACTCGGTCCACTGGTCGCTCGGTTCGAACGAGTAGCAGTAGAAGTGGTTGCCGACGTCGACGCGACAGCCGGGATACGAGTTCTCGAACCACGTGCCGCCGACGTCGGGGTTCTTCTCGATGATCGTGAACGGGATGCCGGCCTCCTGCAGCCGGATGCCGGCGAGCAGTCCCGACTGCCCGCAGCCGATGACGACGACGGGGAACGCGGCGCGCGCGCTCGGCGTCGGCGCCGATCTCGACCTCGCGCGCGTCGGCGCCGTCGAGCTCCATCTCCTCGAGCATCATCGGCACGTACTCGTCGGGCACGTCCTCGCAGACGAGCCAACTCATCATCTCGCGCACGAGCTCCGGGCTCGGCGGCGGCGGGAGCTCGCAGCCGCCGTCGCGATACGTCGCGGATGACGTCGAGCGCGATGCGGCGCACCTCGGCCTTGTCGGGCTCGGACATGTAGCCCTGCACCTCGTTGAGGAACAGGCCCTGCGGCTTCAGCTCGCCGCGGATGAGCGACGCGTCGCCGGTCATGTGGACGAGCGAGAGCATCAGCGTCGGGATGCTGACGTCTTCGAGCGCGGCGGCGATCGTCGCGTCGTCGTCGGTGATCGGGAGCCCGGCGTGCGGGTTGCGTGTCGTCATGCGGGAGCCATGAAAGCATCTCCGCCGTGAGCATGACCGTGGAGCTCGCGGAGCTCGGAGCCCGCATCGCCGAGTTCGGCCCGCGTGCCTTTCTGATCACCACCGGCTTCGTCACGGCCGAAGCGCCGCGCGCGCGCACGTCGTCTCGGCCGCGGTGTCGTCCCTCGACGGCCGGCTCGTGGTCGGTGCGGGCCGCCGCACGCGCGCGAACCTCGAGCAGAACCCGGCCGTCGTGCTGCTCTGGCCCGGCGCGCCGGACGCGCAGCTCAGCCTGATCGTCGACGGCCTCGTGGACGACGTCGAACACGTGGCCGACGCCGACACCGACATCCCGGTGCGGCCGGTCGCGGCGGTGCTCCACCGGATCGCAAAGCGTTAGCTCACGAACCCGCGGATGTGAACGTGATCGACTTCGAAGGCCTGCGCCTCCACCAACCGGAAGAGGTGCACGACCTGCCCGCAGGCGCAGGCCGCCTCGTCCAGCGGTCCGACGGGTACATCGCGACGATCGTCGCGGGCGAGACCGTGGTGGACCACGGTGAGCTCACCGATACCCGACCGGGTCGCGTCGTGCGGAGTCATGAGCGTCCGCAACCGGAACCATGCGCCGCCAACTCGCGTTCGTGACCGGGCTCGTCCTCGCGGCAGCGACCGCGGCCGCCTGCTCGAGTGGTGGGGACGACAGCAGCCGCGCGCCTTCGAGCACACGCGCGAGCTCGACGACGACCGCGCCGAGCGTCGTGCTCGGCGCCGATTGGGAGAAGGTCGCACCGGCCGCGGTCGGCCTCGACGCCGCGAAGCTGGACCAGATCGCGCAGGTCGCCGAAGCGGGGAAGTCGAAGTGCCTCGTGGTGGTGCGGGACGGGAAGCTCGCGGGCGAGTGGTACTTCCGCGGTACCAACGAACACACCTCCCAGGACGTGTTCTCGATGACCAAGTCGGTATCGAGCACGCTCGTCGGCATCGCGCAGGACGACGGCGACCTGAAGATCACCGACCACGCCTCAACGTGGATCCCGCAGTGGAAGAACACACCTGCGGATGCCGTGACCGTGCGCGATCTCTTGAGCAACGACTCCGGCCGCGAGTGGAGCCCGGCGATCGACTACGTGCAGCTGCTCGCCGCCGCGGATCGCACTGCGTTCGCCGTCGGGCTGCCGCAGGCGGAACCGCCCGGACAGGTGTGGGCGTACAACAACTCCGCGATCCAGACGTTGCAACCGGTCGTCCAAGCGGCAACCGGACAGGACGTCGTCGGCTTCGCCCAACAGCGGTTGTTCGGACCGCTCGGCATGACCGACACACGGATGACGACCGACCGCGCCGGCAACGCGCAAATGTTCGAAGGTGTGCAGTCGACGTGTCGCGACATGGCGCGCTTCGGGGTGCTCATGCTCAACCACGGCAAGTGGGGTGACGAGCAGGTGGTGTCGCCGGCCTGGGTGCAGGACGCGACCGGGCACTCGTCGCAGGTGCTGAACGCGGCATACGGGTACTTGTGGTGGCTGAACCGCAAGGGCGTGATCGGCAGCCCGCTCGTCGCCACCGATCTGAGCAAGGCGCAGAACCCGACCACGACGAAGGGCCAGGTCGTGCCGGGCGCCCCCGACGACATGTTCTGGGCGCTCGGCCTCGGCAACCAGATCGTGCAGGTCGATCCGGGCTCGAAGACGGTCGTCGTGCGGCTCGGGACCGCCGAAGCCCGGCCGCAGCCACCCACCTTCGGGCCCGCAGAAGCCAGCAAGGTCGTGACCGACGCCGTCACGACCACCGCGAGGTGACTGCGCCGAACCGGCGACAGTTCCTGCACGACGCGCTCGTGCTGGCCGTGGGCGTGGCGCTCGCGGGTGTCGCCGCGGGCTGTTCCGACTCCGGGGACGACGGGCGCGCGTCGCCGGCATCGACGTCGGTGCCGACGGCGAGCGCGCCGCCCGAAGCAGCCGATGCGAACGCGGTCGCCCACGCGGCGTTCCTCGCCGGCTTCCCGTTGGTCACGACCGTGCGCACGATGCAGGCCTTCGCGCAGCTCTTCGGCGTCAACCGGCTGAACGTGCGGCCGGGACTCGCGAACCCGACGTCGCACTTCGTCGTCGCGCCCAATCGCGACACGGTGTATGCGCTGGCGGTGCTCGATCTGCGCGCCGGCGCCCACGCGCTCACCGTTCCCGCGATTCCCGACCGGTACCACGTCATCCAATTCCTCGACGTGTGGATGGGCGACTTCGCCCTGGTCGGTACCCGCACCACCGGTGGCGCGGGCGGCACGTGGATCATCACCCCGCCCGGGTACACGGGCGCGATCCCGGGCGGCGGCCGCCGCCTCGCGGCGCCGACGAACCAGGCGATCCTGCTCGGTCGCATCCGCGCCGTCGACGACGCCGACGCGATCGCGGCCTCGGCGGAATTCAGCCCCATGACCCTCGCGCCCGTCGATGCCGGCGCCGCGCCCGCGCCCGCCATGGCCGCGCCCGTGGGCACACCGCAATCGGTCGGCGCGAACGGTGTCGCGTTCTTCGACGAGGTCGGCGACGCGCTCGTCGCCAACCCGCCGGTGACCGCGGCGCAGCGGCGTCGCGATCGACGCCGCAACCGCGCTCGGAGTCGGTGCCGGTTTGCATCCGAGCACCGACCCGAAGGCGCAGACGGCCGCGCTCGCGAGCGGCGTCTCGACCGGCCTCGCGGCGATCGAGGATCCGAAGGTGCGCGGCTCGCGCACGATCAACGGCTGGGCCGTCAACCTCGACCTCGGAAAGGAGGCGACGACGACGGGGCTGCTGTCGCGCGCGGTCGTGGCGAAGTACTACTGGGGACCGGTGCCCGCGAAGGAAGCCGTGTACCCACGCGCGCTGACCGCGGACGACGGCCTCGCGCTCGACGGTGCCAAGCAGTACCGCATCCACTTCGCCGTGGGGAAGACGCCGCCGGTGGACGCGTTCTGGTCGGTGACCGTCTACGGCCCCGACATGTTCCTGGTTCCCAACGCCGCCAACCGCTTCTCGATCAGCGGCGACACGCCCGGCCTCGTACGCAACGCCGACGGCTCGCTCGACCTGTTCTTGCAGCAACAGCCGCCGCCGGCCGGTGCCGCGAACTGGCTCCCGGTGCCCGCGGGTCCGTTCAACCTGGTCATGCGGTGCTACCTGCCACGCGCACCGATCCTCGACGGTTCGTACGCCTACCCGCCGATCACGGTGACGGCGTAGCAATTCCGCCGCGCCACAATGCACCGGTGACCCGGCGGTGGCCCTTCTCCGAAGCGCGGCGCAAGCGTGCACTCCGGCGGGCGCCGTTCCCCGACGCGTGGCGGGCGATCATCGACGACAACGTCGTCCACGCACGCGTGCTCCCGACGGCCGACCGTGCGGAGCTGGAAGACCTCGTGATCACACTGATCACCGACAAGCACTGGGAAGCCGCACGCGGGTTCACGCTGACCGATGAGATCCAGGTCGTGATCGCAGCCCAGGCCGCGCTCCTCGTCCTCGGTCTCGGCTACGACGCGTACCGCGGCGTACGCACGATCATCGTCCACCCGACCACGATGACGCTGACGGGTGAGCGCGGTGGTCCGATCGAGGGCACGGTGAGCGACGGCCCGCTGCCGGTGCTCGGCGTTGCGCACTACGACGGACCGGTGATCATCGCATGGGACTCCGCACGCGCCGGCGCGCGTCACCCGGAGCGTGGCCACAACGTCGTGTACCACGAGTTCGCGCACAAGCTCGACATGCTCGACGGCGTCATCGACGGCACGCCGCCGCTCGAGCGACAAGAAGCGCTGGATCGCTGGGTGGCGGTGTGCACCGCCGAGTACGAGGCGCTGCGCGACGGCACCGACGACGGCTTCCTCGACGGCTACGCGAGCGTCAACCCGGCCGAGTTCTTCGCGGTCGCCACCGAAGCGTTCTTCGACCTTCCCGTGCAGCTCGAAGAAGCGAAGCCCGACTTGTACGAGGTGCTTCGTGACTTCTACCGCCAGGACCCCGCCCGCGTCGCACGCGCCCGCTTGACTTGAAGCGGGGTCGAGGTTGCAGTGTGCGGTGATGCGCGCCGTGTGGTTGAAGGAATTCGGGCCGCCCGACGTGCTGCAGGTCGGCGACGCGCCTGATCCGATCGCCGGCGACGGGCAGGTTGTCGTCGCGGTCGAGTTCGTGAGCATCACGTTCGTCGAGACGCAGTTCCGGAGCGGGATGCCCGGCCCGTTCTCCGGCACCCCCTTGCCGGTGATCCCGGGCAACGGGGTGGGCGGCCGGGTGCGGGCGGTCGGCCCCGACGTCTCGCCCGCGCTCGTCGGAATGCGGGTCGTCACCGCAACCGGCGGCGCGGGTGGGTACGCGGAACGTGTCGCGGTTCCCGCGGCCGGGCTGGTTCCGGTGCCGGACGGGGTCGCGATGGCCGACGCGGTTGCGCTGCTGGCCGACGGCCGGACCGCGATGCTGCTCGTGCGCAACGCCGAGCTCGGCGCGGGCGAGCGCGTGCTGGTGGAAGCCGCGGCCGGTGGCCTCGGCAGTCTGCTCGTGCAGCTCGCACACAACACGGGCACAACGGTCGTCGCCGCCGCGAGCGGGAAGCACAAGCTCGAGCTCGCCCACGACCTCGGCGCCGACTTCACCGTCGACTACACCGCGGCGGGCTGGACCGAACAGGTTCGCACCTCGGTCGGCGCGGTCGACGTCGTGTTCGACGGCGTCGGCGGCGCGATCGGCGCGGCCGCGTTCGAACTGATCGCGCGCGGCGGCCGCATGTCGACGTACGGCATGGCGAGCGGGACGTTCACGAGCATTCCCGACGGCGAAACCGCCGCGCGCGGCGTGACGGTGCTCCGGGGCGCGCCCATCACACCCGAGCGCTCACGCGAGCTGACGAACGCTGCGCTCGCGGAAGCCGCCGCCGGTCGCCTGCGGCCCGTCATCGGTCAACGTTTCCCGCTCGCGGACGCCGCCGCGGCTCACGCCGCGATCGAGGCGCGCGCCACGATCGGCAAGACCCTGCTCGTCCCGTGAGGTGCTGACCCGGCCCGAGCCACCTGCCAGACTTCGCGCCGTGCCGATCTTGGATGCAGTGCCATGTTGAACGAGCTCGCGACGGCGGTGCGCGACAAGAAGGTGTCTGCGCGAGAGCTTGTCGAGGAGTCGCTCCGGCGCATCGGTACCGGGAACGATCAGCTCAACGCGGTCGTCTCGTTGCGCGCCGACGACGCGCTCGCCGAAGCCGACGCGCTGGATGACGCGCGCCGCAAGGGTCCGCTCGCCGGGCTCCCACTTCTCGTGAAGGACCTGCAGGACGTCGCCGGCCTGCCGACGACGTTCGGGACACCGTTGTTCGCCGATGGTGCGCCGGCCACGGCCGACGCGACGATCGTCGCCCGTTTGCGCGCGGCGGGTGCCATCGTCGTCGGCAAGACGAACACGCCCGCGTTCGGCTGGACCGCGTTCACCGACAACAAGGTGTTCGGCGCGAGCCGGAACCCGTGGAACCCGGAGCGTTCACCCGGAGGCTCGAGCGGTGGGTCCGCGGCCGCGCTCGCAGCCGGGTTCGCACCGCTCGCGACGACGACCGACGGTGGCGGATCGGTGCGGATCCCCGCGTCGATGTGCGGGTTGGTCGGGTACAAGCCGACGCTCGGCACGATCGGACGCGATCGCGCGCCGCGGTGGATCACGTTCTCCACGTCGGGTGCGACCGGCGCGACCGTTGCCGATGCCATGCTCGAAGCGTCCGTACTGGCCGGGCCGACCGGTACCGACGTCAACGAGCTCGCGCTCGGATCGGTCGCGATCGAATCCGTTCGTCCGGCGCGCGTCTTCGCGTGTCGAACGCTGCGACGGGACGTCGACGCGGCAGTCGAGGCCGCGTTCACGGCGACGGTCGATGCGGTCGAACGTGACCTCGGACTGCCGGTGACGCGCGTCGACCACGTCTTCGACACGACCGATCTCCCGATGCAGTGGTTCGCCATCAGCGCGGCTGAGCTCGCGCAATCGCTCGCGTGGGCGGAACCGCGCTGGGACGAGCTCGAGCCCGGACTCACGAGCACCCTGCGCTACGGCGCGAGCGTGACCACGGCCGACTACATCGCTGCGCAACGCATGCGCTACGACGCGGCGGCGACGCTCGACGCGTTGCTCGGAACGGATGGCGTGCTCCTGACCCCGACGTGCAACGTCACGTCGTGGGCACCGACCGGTCCGCTTCCCGACGCCGCCGGCGACGTGCTCGGCGACCCCGGGATCGCGGTCAACACGGTCGAGATGAACTTCACCGGTCATCCCGCGGTTTCCGTCCCGATCGGCACCGCGCCCGAAGGCGTGCCGATCGGCATGCAGGTCGTCGCGCCCCGGTTCGCCGACCGGCTGGCCCTCGGCCTCGCGGCCGCGCTCGAGACCGCCCGCCCGTGGCCGCGCACTGCCCCCGGTTACGACGAATTCCGCCTCTGAAGACCCGAAATCATTAGACATCGAACTGTTAGACATCTATGCTTTCGGCATGACGTCGCAACGGAAAGGCCCGCCCGCAGTCGAGCCGATCGGTGTGCAGCTCGCCCGCACGGCCAAGGTGCTGAACCGGGCGTTCGAGGACGCACTGGCCGACGTGGGGGGCTCGCTCCCCGCGTGGTTGATCCTCGTGTCGCTCAAAGCGGAGCGGCACGGCACGCAGCGGGCGCTCGCCGATGCGCTCGGCATCGAAGGACCGACGCTCACCCACCACCTCAACAAGATGGAAGCGGGTGGGCTCGTCACCCGCCGGCGCGATCCCGACAACCGGCGCGTGCAGGTCGTCGAGCTCACCGACGCGGGCGACGCGACGTTCTTCCGGCTGCTCACGACAGTGACGGCGTTCGACGCGCGCGTGCGCGAGGGGTTCAGCGAACGCGACATCGCGTCACTCGAGCGCCTCCTCGCTCGGCTGCGCACGAATGCCGCGAACGCTACGAAGGAGGCAACCTCATGACTGATCTGCTGAACGAATCGCGCGTGCTCGAAGGCAAGGTCGCGCTCGTCATGGGCGCCAGCCGCGGCATCGGTGCGGCCGTCGCCCGCGCGTACTCGGCGGCCGGCGCGGCCGTGACCTTGGCCGCGCGCGACAACAACGCGTTGGCGGCGCTGCGCGACGAGCTCACGGCCGGCGGCGGGCGCGCCATCGCGGTGCAAACAGACGTCGCCGACGCGGACGCGGTCGCGCGCGCGGTCGCCGACACCGTGTCCGCGTTCGGCCGGCTCGACGTCGCGTGCAACAACGCCGCGGTCGTCGGCCATGCGCCGACGCCGCTGGCGGACCTCTCGCTCGAACTGTTCGACACGGCCTACGCGGTCAACCTGCGCGGTGTGTTCGTCAGCATGAAGCACGAGATCCCGGCGATGCTCGAGACCGGCGGCGGCGCCATCGTGAACATGTCGTCCACGGCCGGGCAGCAGGGCGTCGGTGGCCTCGCGACGTACGTGAGCACAAAGCACGGGCTCGAGGGCCTGACGAAGGTCGCCGCGCTCGACTATGCCGCCACGGGCGTGCGCGTCAACGCGGTCGCGCCCGGTCCGATCCTGACGGACAACCTCGTACGCGCCGGTGCCGAAGGCCGGCGCGCGGCGGCGATGGCCATGCCGATGCAACGCATCGGGACACCTGACGAAGTCGCCGCGGCAACGGTCTGGCTCTGCTCCGACCAGTCTGCGTTCATCACCGGAACGACGCTCGTCGTTGACGGCGGCAAGCTCGCCGGTTTGCCGCCGTTCATGGTCAAGGGCCGGACGAATTGAAAGGCGCACTGAAGGGCGAACTGAAGGGATGAGCTGATGCACGACGACCCAACCAACGACATCGCTGCGTTCCTCACGAACTGGACCAGCGCCGAACGCAGCGGCGACACGACGGTGCTCGACTCGTTGCTCACCGACGACTTCGCGGGCGTCGGCCCGCTCGGCTTCGTGCTCCCCAAGGCCGCCTGGGTCGGCCGGCACCAGAGCGGCGACCTCGTCTACGAGACGTTCGACCTCGAGGAGGTGGAGATCCATCCGCACGGCAACTTCGTGCTCGTGGTCGCCCGCCACGTCGCCCAGGGCGCGTTCCAAGGCCACCCGATCCCCGAGGCCGTCCGCGCCAGCCTCGCACTCGTCCGCGAGCTCGACACGTGGCAGCTCGCGGGGTTGCACTTGAGCTTCATCGCGGGCACGCCCGGCGCGCCCCGATCCCGGGCCAGCCGAATTCGCGATGATTCGCACGGCATGGTCGCGGTCTCATCGTCACCGGCCAGGACGCCGGCGGCAGCACGCGTCCGCGAATTCGCCTTTGAATCCCGAACCCCGCGTCAAGCGCGACGAAATCGACTTTGATGGCAAAACCCCGCCGCGGCGGCTCGCGGCCCGGCGCCGCGCTGATCGGGAAATCTCGCGCGCGATGTCGAGAACCGCGGGCCGGCTCCGACGTCCCGGGTGCAACTGCCGATTGGGCCCTTCAGGGGCCCCATGCCCTGCCCACGAGGAGGCGTCGTGAGACCCATCTACGCGTTCATCGTCCAGACGGTCGACGGTTACTACGAAGGCCCGAACGGCGAGTTCGACTGGCCGAACGTCGACGACGAGTTCAACGAGTTCGCGGTCGCGCAGCTCGAAGCGACCGACATGTTGCTCTTCGGCCGGCGGACCTACGAAGGCATGGCGAACTTCTGGCCGACCGAGGAGGCGCTCACCGCCGATCCGGTCGTCGCGACGTTGATGAACGGCATCCCGAAGGTCGTGTTCTCCACGACGCTCGGCACCGCGGACTGGAACAACACGCGTCTCGTGCGCGAGAACGTGGTGGACGAAGTGAAGAAGCTCAAGCAGCAACCGGGCAAGCAGCTCGCGATCTTCGGCAGCATCGAGCTGACCGCCAACTTCGTGAAGCTGGGGCTCGTCGATGAGCTGCGGATCATGGTGCACCCGATCATCCTCGGCGCCGGCCACTCGTTGCTCGCCGGGATCGGTACGCGCGTGCCCGTCACCCTGACGGACGCCAAGGTGTTCAAGTCGGGCAACGTGATGCTCAACTACCGAGTCGACGCGAACGAGGTGGCGGCGTGAAGTACCTGCTGTTGATCCATCTGAACCCGACGAACTTCGAGACACTGTCGGAGGAGGAGCGCCAGGCGGTCTTCTCCGCGCACGACGAGTTCCAGGTGATCACGAAGGAGTCGGGCGAGTACGTGGGCTCCGTTGCGTTGGCCGACCCGTCGAACACGAAGACCGTGCGCGTGCGTGACGGCGTCGCCGCGGTCACCGACGGCCCCTACGTCGAGGCGAAGGAGTTCCTCGCGGGCTACTACGTCGTCGACTGCGAGACCGCCGAGCGGGCGAACGAGCTGGCCGCGCTGATCCCCGACGCGCGATACACCGCGATCGAGGTGCGGCCCATCATGAACGCCGGCGGCGAAGAGATGTGACCGTGCCGGCCGAGCTCGAGGACCTGCTGCGCACGCTCGCGCCACAGGTCCTCGGCGCGCTCGTCCGCCGCTACGGCCACTTCGACACGTGCGAGGACGCGGTGCAGGAAGCCTTGCTCGCCGCGAGCGTCCAGTGGCCCCGTGACGGAGCGCCCGAAAATCCACGCTCGTGGTTGATCGCCGTCGCCGCACGGCGGCTGACCGACCACCTCCGCAGTGACTCGGCGCGCCGGCGGCGCGAGGACACGAACGCGACTCGGGCACCCGCGGGCGCGTCGACGGCGCCCGCCAGCGACGAAGTGGTCGATGCTCGCGACGACACGCTGACGCTGCTGTTCCTCTGCTGCCATCCCGAGCTGTCGCCGCCCTCGCAGATCGCGTTGACCCTCCGTGCGGTCGGCGGCCTCACCACCGCACAGGTCGCGGCCGCGTTCCTCGTGCCGGAGGCGACGATGGCGCAACGCATCAGCCGAGCGAAGCAGCGCATCAAGGCGACGGGCCGCGCGTTCGAACTGCCGCCGGCGTCCGAGCGCCCGGAACGACTGCAGGCCGTCCTCCACGTCCTGTACCTGATCTTCAACGAGGGCTACACCGCGAGCTCCGGCCCGGCGCTCCAGCGCGGTGAGCTCACGGGCGAAGCGATCCGGCTGACGCGCGCGGTACACGCGCGGCTGCCGGACGACGGAGAGGTCGCAGGCCTGCTCGCGTTGATGCTCCTCACCGACGCACGGCGCGACGCGCGCAGCCGACCCGACGGAACCCTCGTGCCGCTGGCCGAGCAAGACCGCGCGTTGTGGAACCGCGCCGCGATCGACGAGGGCGTCGCGCTCGTCTCCGACGCGCTGTCGCGGACGCGACTCGGGCCGTACCAGCTGCAAGCTGCGATCGCTGCCGTGCACGACGAAGCGCCGAACGCGGCCGACACCGACTGGGGCGAGATCGTCGGCTTGTACGAGCTCCTCGCGCGCCTCGCGCCGAACCCGATGGTGACGCTCAACCACGCAGTCGCGGTCGCGATGGTGCACGGTCCGCAGGCCGGACTCGAGCTGCTCGCGTCGCTCGACACCGACGAACGTGTGGCCGGTCACCATCGAGTCGCCGCGGTGCGCGCGCACTTGCTCGAGCTCGCCGGCGATCGCGATGCCGCGCGTGACAGTTACCGAGCCGCCCGCGCGGCACGACGAGCATTCCCGAGCAGCGGTACCTCGAGGCGCGGGCGGCCCGGCTGCAAGGCGTGGAGAAGTAGGACCCTGGCTCACGAACTCGGGGCACGTCCGGACTGCTCGCGCTCGAGGTACTGCGCATACCAGTCCGGCCAGTCCGGGTCCGGGCGCCCCAACTCCTGCTCGTACACGTGGTGCGCGTCCGCCGCGCGCCGCAACGCCTGCGCGAGGTCCCTTGCCGATTCGAAGGTCAGTTGCATGGCACGCCTCCTGGGCTTCGGCGGGTCGGTGCCCGACCGGCTCTGTGAGTGAGCACTCACTCATATAACCTGGAACGGTGACGACCAAGCGGGCCGCCGCCCTGCCGCCCTCCGAACGCCGGGCCGAGATCATCGCGGCGACGCTCCCGCTGCTGCTCGCGCACGGCGCCGCGGTCACCACCCGCCAGATCGCGGAGGCCGCCGGCATCGCCGAGGGCACGATCTTCCGGGTCTTCCCGGACAAGGAGACCCTCATCGAGGCGGTCGTCGACGCCGCGTTCGACACGACGTCGGTCGACGCGGCGCTCGCCGCCATCGACCCGACCCTCCCGCTCGAGGCGCGCCTGATCGCGGCGGTCGAGATCCTCCGCCGCCGCGTGGCCGACATCTGGCAGCTGCGGACCGCGGTCGAGATGATGCAGGTCTCGAGCGGCGTCAGACCATGTCGGAGCGCCACCGCGCGCCGGATCTGCGCGCGCTCGCCGCGGTGTTCGAAGCGGACCGCGGACAGATCCGCCGCGACCCGCTGGAAGCCGCGCACCTGCTCCGCGGGCTGACCATCGCCGGCACCCACCCGGCGCTGATCCTCGACGAGCCGCTGTCGTCGGCCGAGATCGTGTCGCTGTTCCTCGACGGCGTCCGCGTCCACGACCCCGACACGTCGGTGACCCGCGCGCGAGGGAGCGGTGGTGCACTGATGCTGCTCCGCCTCCTGCGCACCTACCTGCTCCGCTACCGCAGCGGCTGCTCATCGTCGTCGCGCTCACGTTCGTGCAGGTGATGTGCACGCTCACCCTGCCCACGCTCGACGCCGACATCATCGACAAGGGCGTCCTCACCGGCGACACCGACTACATCTGGAGGACCGGCGGCGTGATGCTGCTCGTCACGTTCGTGCAGGTCGTGTTCGCGATCGCCGCGGTGTACTTCGGCGCGCGCGTCGCGATGGCGTTCGGCCGCGACGTGCGCGGCGCGCTGTTCCACCGGGTCACCGACTTCTCGGCCCAGGACGTCGCTCACTTCGGTGCACCGTCGCTCATCACCCGCATCACCAACGACGTGACCCAGGTGCAGATCCTCGTCCTGATGTCGTGCACGCTGCTCGTCGCCGCGCCGATCACGATCGTCGGCGGCGTGATCATCGCGGTGCGCGAGGACGGCCCGCTCTCGCTGCTGCTGCTCGTGAGCGTGCCCGTGCTCGTCATCAGCGTCGGGCTCGTGATCATCCGGATGGTGCCGCAGTTCCAGGTGATGCAGGAGCGCATCGACCGCATCAACGAGGTGCTGCGCGAGCAGATCACCGGCATCCGCGTCGTGCGCGCCTTCGTCCGCGAGCCCGACGAGGCCGAGCGCTTCGGCGACGCCAACGACGAGCTCACGATGACGTCGCTGCGCGCCGGGCGGCTCATGGCGTTCATGTTCCCGACCGTCATGCTCGTCCTCAACGTGTCGAGCGTCGCCGCGATCTGGCTCGGCGGCGAATCGCATCGGCAGCGGCGAGATGCAGGTCGGCGCGCTGATCGCGTTCCTCAGCTACCTCATCCAGATCCTGATGTCGGTGATGATGGCGACGTTCGTCGCGGTGCTGGCGCCCCGTGCCTCGGTGAGCGCGGAGCGCATCGAGGAGGTCCTCGACGCGGAGTCGTCGGTCGCCCCGCCGGCCGAACCGGTCACGAGCTGGGCGCCGCGAGCTCGCTCGAGCTGCGCGACGTCGAGTTCGAGTACCCCGGCGCCGAGCACCCGGTGCTGTGCGACATCTCGCTTCAAGGCCGTCGCCGGCGAGACCACCGCGATCATCGGGAGCACCGGCTCGGGCAAGACCACGCTGCTGAACCTCGTGCCGCGGCTGTTCGACGCGACCGGCGGCACCGTGCTCGTCGACGGCGTCGACGTGCGCGACATCGAGCCCGAGCTGCTGTGGAGCCGCATCGGGCTCGTGCCGCAGAAGCCGTACCTCTTCTCCGGCACCGTGGCGAGCAACCTGCGCTACGCGAACCCCGACGCCACCGACGACGAGCTCTGGGACGCGCTCGAGATCGCGCAGGCCACGCGACTTCGTGTCCGCGATGCCCGGCGGGCTCGACGCGCCGATCAGCCAGGGCGGCTCCAACGTCTCCGGCGGGCAGCGCCAGCGCCTCGCGATCGCCCGGGCGCTCGTCCGCGCGCCCCGGCATCTACCTCTTCGACGACTCGTTCTCCGCGCTCGACCTCGCGACCGACGCGCGCCTGCGCGCCGCGCTCGTGCCCGTGGTCGCGGACGCGGTGACCGTGATCGTCGCCCAGCGGGTCTCGACGATCATCAACGCCGATCAGATCCTCGTGATCGAGGACGGCCGGCAGGTCGGGCTCGGGACGCACCACGAGCTGCTCGAGCACCTGCCCGACCTACGCCGAGATCGTCGCGTCGCAGCTCACCGAGGAGGAGGCGGCATGAGCGACGACGGCAAGAACAGCAACGGCAAGAACAGCAAGAGCGCCACGAACGGCGCCGACGCGGCACCGGCCGAGGAAGCGTCAAGCCGCCGCCGAGGACGCGCGGGGTGGGTTCGGCGGGCGCTGGGGCGCGGCCGGCATGCCGCTCGAGCGCTCGAAGGACTTCAAGAACTCGACCCGGCGGCTCGCGGCCCGGCTCCGCCCCGAAGGCTTCGGCGTCGCGGCCGTGCTGATCCTCGCGGTCGCGAGCGTCACGCTGCTCGTGATCGCGCCGAAGATCCTCGGCGCACGCGACCAACGTCATCGTGCGACGGCGTCACGAGCCGGCAGGGCATCGACTTCACGCGAGCTGCACCAGACGCTGCTCGTCGCGCTCTGCGTCTACGTGTCGTCGGCGGTCCTGTCGTACTGCAGGCGTACCTGCTCGCGGGCGTCGTGCAGCGCGCGATGTTCCGCCTGCGCTCGGACGTCGAGGACAAGCTCAACCGGATGCCGCTGCGCTACGTCGACCGCCAACCGCGCGGCGACATGCTGAGCCGGGTCACCAACGACATCGACAACCTCGCGCAGAGCCTGCAGCAGACGCTGAGCCAGCTGCTCACGTCGACGCTGACGCTCGTCGGCGTGCTCATCATGATGATCACGATCTCGCCGCTCCTGTCGCTGGTCGCGCTCGTCACGATCCCGTCTGTCGATCTTCACGATGAAGGGCATCACGAAGCGGTCGAAGACGAAGTTCGTCGACCAGTGGCGGCACACCGGCACGCTGAACGCGCAGGTCGAAGAGGCGTTCACCGGCCACTCGCTCGTGAAGGTGTTCGGCCGCCAGCACGACGTCGAGGAGATGTTCAACGACAAGAACGAAGAGCTGTTCGAGGCCAGCTACGCCGCGCAGTTCATCTCCGGGACGATCCAGCCGGCGATGATGTTCTTCGGCAACCTGAACTACGTCGCGATCGCGCTGATCGGCGGCCTGCGGGTGTCGTCGGGCCAGCTGTCGATCGGCGACATCCAGGCGTTCATCCAGTACTCGCGCCAGTTCACGCAGCCGCTCACCCAGCTCGCGTCGATGATCAACGTGATGCAGTCCGGCATCGCGTCGGCGGAGCGGGTGTTCGAGCTGCTCGACGCCGAGGAGGAATCCGAAGACGACGCGATCCCGCTCGAGGACCTCGAGCCCCAGGGCCGGGTCGAGTTCGACCACGTGTCGTTCTCCTACGACCCGGAGAACCCGCTCATCGAGGACCTCTCGCTCGTCGCCGAGCCGGGCCAGACCGTCGCGATCGTCGGTCCGACCGGCGCCGGCAAGACCACGCTCGTGAACCTGATCATGCGGTTCTACGAGCTCGACGGTGGCGCGATCCTGCTCGACGGCCACGACATCTCGAAGATGCGCCGGCGCGACCTGCGCTCGAACATGGGCATGGTGCTCCAGGACACGTGGCTGTTCGGCGGCACGATCCGCGAGAACATCGCGTACGGCAACCTCGACGCGACCGAGGAGCAGATCCTCGAGGCCGCGCGGGCCACCTACGTCGACCGCTTCGTGCACTCACTCCCGCACGGCTACGACACCGTGATCGACGACGAGGGCGGCACCGTCAGCGCGGGCGAGAAGCAGCTGCTCACGATCGCGCGTGCGTTCCTCGCCAACCCGACGATCCTGATCCTCGACGAGGCGACGAGCTCGGTCGACACGCGCACCGAGGTGCTGATCCAGCAGGCGATGGCCGCGCTGCGGTCGAACCGCACGAGCTTCGTGATCGCGCACCGCCTGTCGACGATCCGCGACGCCGACACCATCCTCGTGATGGAGCACGGCCAGATCGTCGAGCAGGGATCACACGAAGAGCTGCTCGCGGCCGACGGCGCGTACGCGCGGCTCTACAACGCGCAGTTCGCGGCGCCGGCGGTCGAGGTCTCCTGAGCTAGTTCGAGGACGGGTCGGGCCGGGTCTCGAGCTTCGTCGGATCCGGCGCGGTGATCTCCGGCCGCTCCGGCGCGGCCTCGATCGCGCTCTCCGGTCCTTCGCGGGCGTCTTCTCGGCGTCGCCGTCGCGGTGCCCGGATGCACCCTTCTTGAACTCGTGCTGCGCTTGGCCGAGCGAGCGCGCCAGCTGCGGCAGCTTGGCGCCACCGAAGATCACGAGCACCACCACGAGGATGATCAGCAGTTCCGGCACACCTACGTCCATGACGCACCTCGCACGAGACACCTCGTTCCGTCGCAGCCGCCGCATCCCGCGGCCAGCCGTGGGCTCAGGCTACGCCCCGACTATTGCGTGAGCGGTCGCGCGTCGAAGAACGCACGCACCGACGTGATCCTGCCGTCTCGGACCCGCTACCAGCCCGCGCACGGGATCGACCCGGCCGGGGTCGTCGTCACGAGGTCGTAGATGATGCAGACGTTCTCGCCCTCGCCGAAGACGAGCTGCTGCTCGGTGCCGGAGACGATCCGCTTCAACCCGCGCACGCCTTCGATGTACGCGTCGACGCCCTCGGTCTGCCCCATCGGCCCGACGAACGTCACGTCGTCGTCGAACAACGACGCGCGCGGTGTCGAAGTCCCCGCTCGACCACGCCTCCAGGCACTTGCTCGCCACGGTCTTGCTCGCAATGGTCTTCGCGTCGGTTCCGGCCATGCGCGCGCGAGTACCCGGCGCCGCCGACGCAGAAACCGATTCCTCGCGCGACGCCGCGGCGCGTACCGTCGCGGTCATGACCGATCCATCCGATGTGACCCAAGCCCGGCTGTGCATCGACGCGAACGACGTGGCGCGCGTGAGTGACTTCTGGATTGCGCTGTTCGACTACCGCACGCGCGAGGCGGCGGACGACGACGACACGTGGCGGCACCTCGAGCCGCCCACGCCTGCACTCCCGAAGCTGACGATCCAGCCGGTGCCGGAGCACAAGGGCGTGAAGAACCGGCTGCACCTCGACGTGTTCGTCGCGAATCCCGAGCCGTGGATCGCCCGGAGCGTCGAGCTCGGTGGCACGTTGCTCTTCTTGAGCGAGGATCCCGACGACTGGTTCCAGGTCATCGCGGATCCGGAAGGCAACGAGTTCTGCATCTGCCGCGCGTAACTCGTGGCGCGGCGCACTCACTTCTCGCGCGCCGCCCGTCCTGCGATGGTCGCGACGAACGCCGTCGGCTTCACCGTCAGGATGACGCGTACGTCTGCGTCGGTGATCGGGTAGCTCTGGCCGTAGCGCCGCTGGAGCGACTGGTAGAACGCGGCATCCGGCGTGTCCTGCTCGATCGACACGACGTCGCCCCGCACCTCGAGGAACCGGTACGGGTTCTCGGGATCGGCGATCGAGAACGCGACGCGTGGTTCGTGCTCGACGTTCTTGAACTTCTGCCGCGCGCTCGTGTGGGTGAAGCGCACGACCTCACCGTCCCAGACGAACCACATCACGCTGCTCTGCGGTGCGCCGTCCGGTCGCACCGTGGCGAGATGAGCGAACAGCGGCCGCTCCAACAGATCGGCGTGGCTCGCGGGCAGGGTGGACGACGGCATCGTGACTCCTCGGTCGAGAGCGCGGTCTGGGCAAACAACAGCTGTCCGCCCGAGTTGCTTCCTACCCTCGCGGGTCGTCGCCGCGGGTCGAGCAAGAGTGGAAGGATCTGCGCCTCATGAAGATCGGTCTCGTGTTGGGTGGCGGCGGCCTCGTCGGCATCGCGTGGGAGCTCGGCGTGATGGCCGGGCTCGCCGAGCGAGCGGGCTTCGATCCCGCGGCTGCGTCCTTGATCGTCGGCACGTCGGCGGGGTCAGTCGCGGGCGCGCAGGTCGCACTGGGCAAGGACCTCGGCGAGCTGGTCGACGAGCAACGCCGCACCGCCGGCCGCGCGAGCACACCGCCACTCCGTCCGGCGGGGGATGCAACGCCGCGCCGCGGCACCACAGTGGTTCCCGACGCGATCATGCAGCTGCTGGTGTCGAACAAAGGCAGCATCGAGGAGCGCGCGGTCCAGATCGGGAAGCTCGCCGTCGACGCGCCCGTTGCGCTCAGCGAAACGGATTACGTCGAGTCGTTCCGGCGCATGCTGGGCACCGACGAATGGCCCGCGCCCGACCTGCCGCGTCACGACCGCCGAGTGTGACACGGGACGCGGCGCGCTGTGGACCAAGCACGACGGCATCGGCCTGTTCCGCGCGGGTCGCGTCGTCGTGCGCGATACCCGGGTTCTTCCCGACCGTCGGCTTCGAAGGCCGCCGCTACATGGATGGGCCGCGCGGCGGCTTCTACGCGCAGCTCGTCGCGGAGAAGGGCCTGGACGCGGTGCTGTTCATCGGCCCGCTCGGCGCGTTGCCCGAAGGCCTGCGTGACAACCCCGAGATCGACGCGCTCGCCGCGGGCGGGCTGCCAGTCGTGCAGATCACCGGCGGCGCCGCGCTCGCGGCGGCCGCTTCCGACCTTATGGACCCGGGCGGACGAGCCCGCGCCGTCGACGCCGGCATCGATGACGGCCGCGCCGCCGCGGCCGGCGTCGTCCGTTTGTTCAGCTGACAGACGTCATGGCGGCGGTGACCGTCGCCGCGGCGCACTGCGCACGAATACCCAGCATCGGTGCGCGCCGGACTCCAGCGCGACGCGCTGGGGTCCGTCACGCTCGAGGCGTACACCTGGGCACTTCGCGAGGGGACACACCATGTGGCGACGGAATCACCACACCCGGACCTTCATCGACCGACTGCGAGCGACGCCGCTCTTCTTTGACTGCTCCGAGCGCGAGCTGCGGCTGATCGCGTCGCTGCTCACCGAGGTGTGGCTGAAGGCCGGACGCGTCCTGACCCGTCAGGACAGTGTCGGCAACGAGTGCTTCATCATCATGAGCGGCCACGCGGTGGTGGAGCACGACGGCGCGCTCGTCGGCCACGCGGTCGCGGGGTCGGTGGTCGGCGAGCTCGCGCTCGATGGGCGCGATCACCCGGACCGCGACCGTCACCGCGGCGACCGACCTCCAGCTCCTCGTCATGTCGCGCACCGAGTTCGCGTCGCTGCGAGGGCTCGGGATCCGCAGCATCGACCGCCGGCTCGAAGCGGTGGCGACCGACCACCGGGTCGGGCTCGCGCGAGTCGCCGCGCCATCCACCGAGCGGATCGGTGCGGGCCGAACCTGACCGCCCGCTGCGGGGGTGCCGCCGCGGCGTCCACGTGCCGCGGCGGCGGGGCGGCCGGCGCGCCGAAGTGCAAAGTGCAAGGCGCGAACTGGTAATCCCTGGTGTGTAGCAATACCCAGCGCGCCTGGAGACCAGGACCCTGTGTCCGGCCGCCCGCTCCGTCACGCTCGGACGAGCAACCCACCGGTTCTCGTGAGGGGCGCATCATGGGGCGACGTCACCACTACAGCCGAACCGTCATCGAACGACTCCGGGGCACATCGCTGTTCTGCGACTGCACCGACAAGGAGCTCCGCCGAGCATCCGCGTTGGTGACGGACGTCTCGATCGACGCAGGGCGGGTGCTCACCCGGCAGGGAACGATCGGGAACGAGTGCTTCGTGCTGATGCAGGGCCAGGCCGTCGTCGAACGCAGCGGCGCGATCGTCGGCCACGCCGTGGCCGGCTCGATCGTCGGCGAGATCGCGATGATGCACGACGTCCTGCGTACCGCGACGGTGATCTGCGCGACCGACGTACGGGCGTTCGTCATGTCGCGGACCGAGCTCGCGACCCTGCGATCGCTCCGGCTCCACGGCGTCGAGGAGCACCTCGTGACCGCCGCGTCGGAACACCTCATGGCGCTGCGCCGGTGCCGCGCGCGCGATCTGGATCCGATCGCGGCCCGGGACGGCTTGCGTCCGCCCGGCCGCGTCCACCAAGGCCGCGGTCGGTTCGGCGTCGACCTGAACTCCGTGTGAAGTCGTGCGTTGCGGGCCGGGCGCGAGGAACATGCTGCACCCGGTCGACCGGGAGCAGTCATTCTGCGACACTGTGTCCGGCGAGCGCGAGGGTTGGAGGGATCCGTGGACCACGCCCAACCGGCTCCGGACGACGACACGTCCGCAGGCGACACTTCCGACGGCGACAACACCACTCGAGGCGCGCGTTCGGCTGACATCGCGGCCCGAGCCGCGTCGATCGCGTCGGCGCACATGGACGTGTGGGCCTCGCAGTGGGAGCGTTGGCACGCCCGTGCACGGGAGAAGAAGGTGTGGAGTGCCGAGGACGTCGTCGGCGACCACACGGATCTGTTCGAACACCTCACACCGGTCGTGGAGCAGAGCATCGATCTCACGATCGAGCTCCTGCGGCCGTGGGCCAAGTCCTTCCCTCCGTACCGACCCGCACCGGCGCCGACCGATGACTGACACGAACTCCGAGAAGTTGAATGCGGTCTGGGCCGACGTCAGCGGACGGCTCGAGGAGTACGTCACCGTCTGGCGCGAGGCGATCGACCGGAACGCGGCCGACGACTACGCCGCCGAGGACTGGCTCTGCGACCTCCAGACGCTGTGGGGGATGGGCGTGCGCGACGCCGCGCGCGTCAGCGCGGCCGTGATCGACGCGATCGCGCCGCTGCTCGCGCCCGACGACGATGACGGTGGCGAACCCGCCGCCTCGGGATAGCGGTCCGGCGTCGTGGCGGGGGCCTCCAGCATCGAACGTCTGGTGACGACGATCCTCGAAGCGGCGCAGCGCGCCATCGACCAGGGTCAGTGGGACGACGCCGCCGATCTCGCCCGTCAGGTGCTCGACGTCGTGCCGGGTGAGCCGCAGGCCGCCGCGCTGCTCGCCACGGCCGAGGCACACGGCCGGCAAGGCGCGGCCGACCAGGGGCGTCGTTACCTCACCGTCCTGTTCTCCGACGTCGTCGGGTCCACGCCGCTGAGTGAGCGTCTCGACGCCGAGGACTACTTCGCCGTGATCGCGGCCTACCGCGAAGTCGTGCGCGAGGTGATCGCACGGCATGGCGGCATCCTCGACCAGTTCCAGGGCGACGGCGTGCTCGCGTACTTCGGGTTCCCGATCGCCGGCGAGGACGACCAGGTGCGCGCGGTCGAAGCCGGCCTCGACATCGTACGGGCGGTGCCCGAAGCCGGCGCGCGGGTCGGTGTCGATCTGCAGTCGCGCGTCGGTGTGCACACGGGGCAGACGATCCTGACCACGTCCACGCTCGGATTGCGGGGCCAGAGCGCCGCGATCGGCTTCGCGACCAACGTCGCGGCGCGGATCCAAGGCGTTGCCGAACCGGGCGCGGTGGTCGTGAGCGAGACCGCCGCGGACGCGGTCGCGCCGTTCTTCCAGCTGGCACTCATCGGCGCGCACCAGTTGCGCGGCGTGACCGAGGACGTGCGCGTGTTCCGCGTGTACGAACGGAGGCCGCGCAGCACGATGGGTGATGCCCGCCTGAGCTCACCGCTCGTCGGTCGGTCCGCGGAGCGAGCGCGCGTCGACGACGCGTGGCGGGCCGTGCGCCAGGGCGGGGACGAGCCGCGTCTGCTCGTGTTCACCGGTGACCCGGGCATCGGGAAGAGTCGCCTGGCCCGCTACGCGATCGAGCTCGCCCGCGACGACGGCAACGTGATCGAGATCAACTGCGGGCGCGACTACCGCCATGTGGGGCTGGGCGCGGTGCGGCGCGGGATCGAGAAGGCGCTCGAGATCGGTCCGTCGCCCCAGCCGGGCGACATGCGCGCCGCGCTGTGCACACGGGGCGAGTACGTCGGCTTGTCCGAGGACTCGAGACGCGTCCTCGAGTCCCTCGTCGGTGACAGCGACCCCGCCCATCCCGCGCCCGAGCTCACCCCCGATCGGCTGCGCGAGGCGATCATCACCGCGCTGATCGATTGGATCGCGGCGGAGGCGGAGACGGCGCCGCTCGCCGTGGTCGTCGAGGACGTCCACTGGGCGGACGACACCGCGGTCGAGGCACTGCGGCGCCTGACGGCGCGCCCGCTGCCCACCGGTTTGCTGTTGCTCATCACGGTGCGGCCGGCCGAGCTCCCGGCCGCGCTCGCCGGTCTCCAGAAGGACGCGATCGAGCTCGGCCCGCTCGGAGCCGAAGACGCGCGCGCCATGGTCCGCGTGTTCGCCGGACGCGGCGAGCTCGACGACGAGATGATCGACGCGCTCGCCGCGCCGGGGCGAGGGCGTTCCCCTCTTCACCGAACACCTCGTGATGGCGTCCACCACGAGCTCCGGATCGTCCGGCGCGGCCAGCGCGTCGCTTCCGGCGACGCTCGAAGGCCTCCTCCAGGTCCGGCTCGCCGCGAGCGGGGCCGGACGCGGCGTCGCCGAGGTCGCGGCAACCATCGGTCGCGAGTTCCCGGTCGAGCTCGTCGCGCGGG
Organism: uncultured Actinomycetes bacterium; assembly: GCA_963745645.1. Lineage (GTDB taxonomy): Bacteria > Actinomycetota > Acidimicrobiia > IMCC26256 > PALSA-610 > CAVUFH01. The sequence continues at coordinate 296,899 of CAVUYD010000007.1, read as the reverse complement.
CGCTGACCGAGCTCGGGGACCGCGCGCCGCTCCCGCCCACCGGCGTCGGGAGCGCTCTGCGCGCGTTGGAGCGCGCGGGCTTGGTCGAGGCCGACAGCGACGCGGTCATGCGCTTCCGGCACGCGCTGGTGCGCGATGTCGCCTACGAGATGCAACTGCGCGCCGAGCGGCCCGGGCGCCACCAAGCGGTCGCACGCGCCATGGTCGAGCTGTACGGCCCGGACACCGACCCCGCCGCACTCGCGTTCCACTTGGAACAAGCGGGGGACCTCGAACCGGCGGCCAGCGCGTACCTGCGGGCGGCGGAGGCGGCGAGCGACCGGGCCGAGTTCGAGCTCGCACTGACGCATCTCGGGTCCGCGGGCGACATCATCGTCCGGCTCGACGGGGTCGATGCGCATCGACTGGAGCTCGCACGCTGCATGCAGATCGGCGCGGTTTCCGCGGCGTCGTTCAGCTACGCGCGGGACGAAGCCGAACAGGCGTACCTCCGCGCGCTCGAGCTGTGCGATCTCATCAGCGCCGAAGAAGGTCGCTTCGCCGGCCTCGACGTGCAGCTCATCTCCGCGCTGGGCGGCCTGTGGTCGAAGGAGGTCGTCGCGGGCGACCTCGCCAAGGCGGCGGTCGTCACCGATCGACTCGAGCGGGTCGTGCCGGTCGCGCCCGCAGAGCTCGCGCCCGAGATCCGTCGCTTCACCCTCGGGTGCCGCGGCTTCGAGCAGCTCTTCGCGGGCCAGACGACCGACGCGGTCGCGACGCTGCGCGCCGCGTCGACGATGGACGTCGGGCCCGTCGCAGTCCCCCTCGGTACACCTCACGACTACGTCGCCGCGGTGCACGCGCTCCTTGCCGCCGGGCTCGCGCTCGTGGGCGACGACACCGGCGCCGACGACGCGATCGCGAACGCCGTTCGGCGCACGACGACACTCCCCTTCCCGCTCGGGCCCTTCTCGGAAGCCGTCGTGCTCGTGTACTCGTCGTACGTCGGGCGCCTACGCGGCGACGTCGAAGCGGCGACGCGCGACGCGGTGAGGATCGGTGCGATCGGTGATCGCTACGGGTTCCGTGAGCACTCGATGCTCGGTCAGCTCCTCCAACTCGCGGCATCGTCCATCCCCGGTGACCCCGCGGCGTGCCAGGGCCTCGAGAACGTCCTCGGGATGTGGCGCATGGCGGGCGGCGGGCTCGCCGTCCCCGCGCTCCTCGCCGAGCTGGCCGATGGCTGGTTGCGCGCCGGCGACACGGGGCGCGCCCGCACCGCGATCGATGCGGCCGCGACGATGATGGAAGAAACCGGTCAGCGCGGCGTCGAACCCGAGGTGCTCCGCATCAGCGCGCGGCTGAACGCGGCGAGCGGTGCGGCCGACGATGCCGTCGTCAAGGATCTGCTCGCCGCCGCGGACCTCGCCCTGACGCACGGTTCGGTGCGCCTCGCCGCGCGCGCCGTGCGCGACGCGGCCCGTGAGCTCGACGGGCGTCACAGTCACGAGTTCGAGGACGTCGCGACCCGATGGCGCGTGCAACTCCCGGGAACCGCCGCCGGTGAGCTGCGCGAGATCGAGAGGTTGATCAGTGCGTCGTGGGCGTGAGCCGCAGCACGGGGATCGTGCGTCGCGTCCGCGGCCTGGTACGCGGCGAAACGCGGGTACACCTCGAGCAGGCGATCCCACCACTCGCGTCGTTCCGCGCCTTGAAGCCGCTCGGCGGTCACCGCGACGGGTGCAGCGCCGGCCGGTTCGACCTCCGGTGGCGCGAGCTCGACTGCACCGGCCTCCGGTCCGCCGCTGTCGACCTGCGCCGCGTACGCCTCGAGGTTCCGGTACCAGTCCGGGTCGTGCTGAGTGCCGCCGCGCGACGCGACGACGATCCACGATCCGTCGTCCTCCAGCGCGAGCAGCGGCTTCGTGTGGCGCGCACCCGTGCGGCGGCCGCTCGTCGTCAGCAGGATCACGGGGACGCCGAAGATCGTTCCGCCGGTACGGCCCTTCGACAGGCGGAACAAGCACAGGTTCACCGACTCCATATACCGCACCGCGGCAGAGGCCCACCTTCTCGGAAAAGGCGGTGGTCTCGGGACGTTCGGTGAGGTCGACCACGAGCGTGAGCCTACGCGTGCGAGCCCGGCGAGAGCGAGGGTCCGATCGTGAAGACGAGGGAGATGGAAGAGGCGCTGCTCGTGCTCCACTCGCGCACGAGCCACATCGAGCTGGAGCAGCTCCTCTTCGATCACGGCGACGCCGCCCGAGTCACCGACACCACGGTCAACGACGCGCTCCTCGCGGCGGCGGAGTACGCCCGTCCGGGAGGTGCCAGCAGCGGCGCCGACGGCGCCGAGGTCACGACCGCGGTCGACCGCTTCGCCGCCGCGCAGGCGTTCGTGCTGGGCGTCAACTACAGCCGCAGCAACTCGGACGACGCGAGGACTGAGCTCAAGCAACTCGGCGACGCGCTCCTCCAACACTTCGATAGCTCCGGCGACGACGCGACCGAACCGTTTATCGGCGCGATCGATCAGCTCATCCATGGCGAGCCGGTGACGAGTGTGCGCGACCAGCTGACCGCGGCCTTCGGCTCCGCGCTCGCGATCAGCGATGCCAGCGAAACCACGGTCGCGTTCGACGGCCCCGGCGCGAGCCTGGCGACGATGCTCCTCGACCTGGCGACGAACCTCCCTTCGTGTCGCACGAGGTACGCGAAAGTCCTCGTCGACGGCACACTGAAAGAGGTCACGCTCGTCGAGGTCGACGTGTGCACGCACGCCCCGTACGCGCACTGCGTCCACGGGGTCAACCCACTCAATTGGCCGCAGTGCAACCCGTACTTCCTCAGCGTCCAACCGGTGGGCAGCACGACGAGCTACCCAGACGGCGGCTGGAGCGCCGTCGTCAGAGAACAAGTAGGGCCCGCGCTCAACCTCTCGGTGTACACGACCGATCTCGCCGTGCGTTACTTGGAAAACCCCAAGCTCGCGGCCGTCACCTTCGACCTCGCCCCGAGCCGGAACGACGACGGGCGCGTGTCGGTCGACCGGGGCTTCCTCTCGGTGACGGACGAAGGCATCCACCGTCGCTTCCGAACGCTGAAGGTGTACCGCATCGAGGATCTCAACACGCCCCATCACTGGGTGTGCGCGCTGTGGTGCTGGCAGGTCGTGATGTCGGGATGGTGGTGCGCATGAGCGAGGCCAAGCAGCGACTGCTCCAGTCGTGGCAGCGGCTCACGCACCACTGCATCGCCGCGGTCGTCAGCGTGTGCGAAGCGAGCCACTCGCCGTTGACCGGTACTTCAAAATCGCACCCGAATCCGGACGCGCCCCCGCACTACGAGATCGGGATCGATACGCATTGCGAGCCGGCCGCGACCGGCACACTCGGGCAGGTTCGTGTCGGCCTGCCCGCCCAGAACTTCGACGTGCAGCTCTCCAACCCACTCCTGGTGCACCCGGTGCCCCAGTACGCCGCGCTCACCGCGGCGGTCGGCGGGATCCCGACGAAGTCGCCGCACGAGTTGCCGGTCGGTCTCGACTACATCCTCGTCGAGATCGAGGCCGCGGCAGGCGGTGCCCACCGGTTTGTACCTCGGGCGGGTGACCGACGCGACCGGCGCGATCGACTCGCCGTTCGTGATCTTCCTCGACGGTCTGCCCTAGCGAGTGCGCACCGACCGCAGAAGGCGGGTCGCCGTGCTCGGGGGCGGCATGGCCGGGGTCACCGCGGCGTGGGAGCTGAGCCGGCCGGGCTGGCGGGACCGGTTCGACGCGATCACGGTGTACCAGCGCGGCTGGTTGCTCGGCGGGAAGGGCGCGAGCACGCGCGGCGCGCACGGCGAGATCCTCGAGCACGGCCTGCACGTGTGGCCGGGCTACTACGACAACGCGTTCCGACTCCTGCGCGACTGCTACGCGGAGCTCGACCGCGCGCGCACGGATCCGTCCTGCCCGATACGCACGTGGCGCGACGCTTTCGTCCCCGCGCCGGACGTGGGCGTTTTCGAACACGTCGACGGCCGGGTCGAGACCGTGGTTGGCCCGGTTCCCCACCAACGAGCTCGTGCCGGGCGCGACCGGAGAACCCGACGCCGACGCTCGCTGACGTCATACGACGCGGCGTCGCGCTCGCGGCGGCCGCGTTCGGCTCCGGCCGCGGGCGCGGACCGGCCCGCTTCGGCACCGTCATCGACCTCGTCGCCACGGTGATGCGCGGCGTGTCCGCCGATGGCTTGCTGCGGGCGCCGGGCGGCTTCGGGCGGGTCGACGACGAGGACTTCCGCGCGTGGCTGCGCCGCCACGGCGCCCGCCCCGAGACGGTCGAGGGCGGACTGGTCCGGGGCATGTACGACCTGGTCTTCGGATATCGAGAAGGCAACCGCGAGCAGCCCGCGTTCGCCGCGGGCCTCGGCGTGTTCCTCGCCGATCCGACTGTTCCTCGACTACAAGGGCGCGCTCTTCTGGAAGATGACGGCAGGCATGGGCGACGTCGTGTTCGCGCCCTTGCACCAAGCGCTCGTGCGGCGCGGGGTCGAGATCCGTTACTTCCACCGCATCGAGGCGCTCGGGCTCGACGCCGACGGCACTTCGATCGACACGGTGCGGCTGGTCCGTCAAGTGCCGGCCGGCATCGCCGACGGCTACGAGCCGTTGGTCGGCGTCTGTGGGATCCCCTGCTTCCCCGCGGCCGGCGCTCGACGCGCGCGGTGCACCGTGCCGCGCCACGCCGACCGAGGCCGAGCCGTGCGCCGAGCCCGGTGCACCGGTCACGCTCCGCCGCGGTACGGACTTCGACGAGGTGGTCCTCGCGACTTCGCTCGGGAGCCTCGAGCAGATCGCGGCCGAGATCGTGCGGCGCGACGACCGTTGGCAGGCAATGATGCAGCACGTGCGTACGGTGGCAACCCGGTCGGTGCAGGTGTGGTTGCGGCCCGACGAGTCCGCGCTCGGCTGGCGTCATCCCGGAGCGACGATCGCCGGGCTCGACGCCACCTTCGACACCTGCGCGTCGATGAGCCACCTCATCGAGCTCGAGTGCTGGCCGGCCGCAGACCCGCCGCACTCGCTGGCGTACTTGTGCAGCGCGTTGCCCGATTCGACGGTCGACATCGGCGCGCAAGCGGATGCGTTCGTCCGCGAGTGGTCGCCCACCCTCTGGCCCGGTCGCGAGCCCGTCACCCTCGACGGTCCCGAGGTGCGGGCGCACTACGCGGTCGCCAACACCGATCCGTCCGACCGCTACGTGCAGTCACTGCCGGGCTCCGATCAGCACCGATTGCGCGTCGACGAGTCCGGCATCGACAACCTCGTGCTCGCAGGCGACTGGACGGACTGCGGGCTCAACGCGGGATGCATCGAGGCCGCGGTCGTCTCCGGCGTGCAGGCCGCGGCCGCAGTCGAAGGGCGACCCTTGTGCGACCGGGTTCTCGGACCGCTCACCTGGGACTGGCGATGACTGCTTCGAACGACGGGGGCAACGGTGCGCGATCGCGTGGTCCGTTCGGTCCGCTCGAGATGCTCGACGAGGTGCAGCGGCAGGCGTTCGATGCCGCGATGCGCGTGGCGAGTGAGCTCAGTGCGCTCACCGGCGACCTCGCCAACGCATCGTGGCTCGGTGACGCGTTCGGCGGCGCGGCGCGCACCGAGGATGCCCCGCCCGACTCGCGACGCGCGCGAAGCGAACGGGGCGAACGGTGCCCGGCGACCGCTCGATGTCGGTCGACTGCGCACTGATGTCGCGCGGGCGGCCGAGACGTTCTCGGACCTCATGCGCGCGCTTCTCGACGTCGGTTTCGACGCCATGGACGAGCTCGCCCGCCAACCCGCGCCGCGGCCGACCGCCAGGAACGCGAGTGGCGGAGTCACGCGCCTGCGGGTCACGGTCCGCAATCCGCACCGTGACCCGGTGTCAGGGGTGCGTCCCCGCGTCGCGCAGCTCGCATCCGATCTCGGCGTCGTGCTCGACGCGACGGTCACCGTGCGGCCCGAACTGCTCGACTTCCAACCGCACGAGAGCGCGGTCGTCGAGATCGACGTCACGCTGCCGCCGGCCGCGGAACCCGGCCGGTATCACGGGCTGTTGCTCCTCGCCGGACTCCCCGACGTCGCGTGCGCGATCTCGGTCGATGTCACCGCGGATGCCGCCGGTCGCGACGATGAAGGTTCGGATGACCGCGGCTGAGCCGGCGCGTCGCCGGCCGCGACGCGGCCGACCCCTTCGACGCGTCGCTGCCCTCGGTACCCGCCGGGCTCCTGTCCCGGTACGGCGACCTCGTCGCGGAAGAGATGCAACGCGCGCTGCGCGGCGACGGGTCCGAGCTGGGGTCGGTCGTCGCGAACTACCCGTCCCGACCGGGCAAGCGCCTCCGCCCCGCCCTCCTGCTCGCAACCTGCGAAGCCTTCGGTGGCGACGTTCGCGACGCGTTGCCGGCCGCGGTCGTCGCTCGAGCTCATGCACAACGCGTTCCTCGTTCACGACGACATCGAGGATGCGAGCGCGCCGACGGCGCGGCGCACCGACGCTGCATGTCGAACACGGCATCCCGGTCGCGATCCACGCCGGCGACGCGCTCGCGGTGCGGGCGGTTCTCCCGTTGCTCGACCAACCGCGGTTGAGTCACTCCCTCGTGCAACGGGTGACGCGCGAGTTCTTCGACACCGCGTCGCGCACGCTCGAGGGCCAGAGCATGGAGCTGGCGTGGCGACGAGATGCGACCCGAGTGCTGGATCTCGACGACTACCTGCGACTCGTGCTCAACAAGAGCTGCTGGTACACGACCATCTACCCGCTCCGGGCGGGCTGCTTGATCGGCAGTCGGGGCTCGGTGGGCTTGGGTCCGATCACCCGGTTCGGGTTCCTGCTCGGTGCCGCGTTCCAGGTTCGCGACGACGTGCTGGACGTGGCGGGCGACCCGGGCACGCACGGCAAGGAACGACTCTCGGACCTGCGCGAGGGCAAGCAGACGTTGCTCCTCATCCATTTGAAGCAGGCCGCGACCGCCGACGAGCGCCCGTGGCTCGATGTGTTCCTGCGGCAACCCCCCGAAGACCGGACCGCCGCCGACATCGACACGGTGTACGCGCTCATGCAGGAGCACGGTTGCGTCGAGACCGCGTCGGCGTGGGCCGACGGACTTGCGGCCGGCGCGCGCGCCGCACTCGCACCGGCGTTCGAACGGGCGCGCAGCCGGTTCCACGTGCACTTCATCGAAGAGCTCATCGAGTTCGCGGTGGTCCGTCCGAGCTGACCTCCGCCCGGCTTCGCTCAGCGCCGGTCGAAGCCGAGCGTCAGCGATCGCACCGCGCCGACGAAGATGTTCGGCTCGATGTCGGGCTCGGTCGACGACGCGCAGGTTCGTGATGCGCCGGGTCAGGTGCGCGAAGAGCATGCGCAGCTCGAGCCGGGCGAGCGACGCGCCGAGGCAGAAGTGCGTTCCGAACCCGAACGCGACGTGCGGGTTCGGGTTGCGCGCGGATGTCGAACGTGTACGGATCGTCGAACACCGACTTCGTCGCGGTTGGCCGACGGGTACAGCAGGATCACCCGGTCACCGGCGCTGCACGTCGGTGTCCGCGATCATCGCGTCGCGCGTCGCGGTGCGGAAGAAGTTGTTGAGCGGCGTCACCCAGCGGATGAGCTCCTCGACCGCGCCGGGGATCAGCGCGGGATCGGCCGCCATCGCCTCCCACTGCGTCGGGATGGCGCGTCAGCTCGATCAAGCCCGCGTGCGATGACCGTGCGCGTCGTCTCGGCGCCGCCCGAGATGAACAGACCCGTCTCCTGCACCATGCACCGACTGCTCCATCGGGCACCCGCCGAGCTCGGCGTTCGCCCAGATCGAGACCAGGTCGTCGCGCGGCGCGTCGCCGCCGTTCCTCGACGAGCGGCGCGAGCTCGGCGGCGAACTCCATGATCGCGTTCATCATGTCCATCATCAGCGCTCGGGTCGTCATCGAGGATGCCGTCGATGCGCATGAGCCGTTCCGACCACGAACGCACGCTCCGGCGCGTGTTCCTGCGCCGAAGCCGAGGAGCTGCGCGGTGAGGCGCGCCGGGAACGGCGCGGCGAGGTCGTCGACGACCTCGAACTCACCGCGGTCGACGAACGCGTCGACGAGATCGGCGATGACCGCGTCGATCACCGGCTCGAGCCGCTGCACCGCCTTCGGTGTGAAGCGGCGGGCGACGAGCGCGCGCTGCTCGTGGTGCGCGGGATCGTCCTTGGCGATCATGTCCTCTTCCTGCGGCGCGACCCGCGATCGGTAGCAGCCGCGGCTCGAGAAGACCTCGGCGCGCCGCTCGACGTCGATCAGCGGCGTCGTGGTGCACGACCGCCCACAGCTCGTTCTTCTCGTCGCGCCACACGGGCCCGGCGGCACGCATCGCGCGGAAGGCGTCGTGCATGCCGTCGATGTCGGCGTAGAACGTCGGCGCGAGCAGATCGGGTGCGTCCATCCGCCGAGTCTGTCAGCCCGCGCTGACTCCATGCAGCGAAGGGACGCTACGGCCGGCCCGCGGCTATCCACCGCTCGTGCGCGTCGTGCACCTTGGCCCAGACCGCGGTGCGCGCGTCATCGCCGAATCGGTCGAGGTCGAAGCCGAAGAGTTCGCGGAGGACCTCCTCGAACTCGGCCTCCGTCGTCAAGGTCGTCTCCGACGCGCCGGCTCCCACGCGCTTCAGCGTCAGTCCGCGCAAGATGTCGACCCCTGTCGCATCCCGGCGCTGGACCGTGAGCACCTTCAAGAACCCGGATTCGGGCGACGTCGAGAGGAAGACGTTCCGCTCCGCGAACGTGTTGATCGACGTCGGCTCCGAGCGCCACGACATGCCGGTGAAGCTGCCGTGTGCATCGTGGGTGAAGTGCCAGTCGCCGACGGCGCCCGGCGTTGCGTCCAGCGCGAAACGGAGCGGCGCCTGTTCGTATGTTCCCGTCCGCAACGGCAACGGCTCGTACAACGCGTCACCGAGCCCGGCGTCGACGTACCAATCGCCGCCGGGGTTGGTGTCGGTGCTCAGTCCGTGAACGGTGAGCACGAGGTGGTTGGTCATCTCGGCATCACCCGGTCCGCCGGGACCGTGCACGCCGCCGACGTGGCGCACGACGTCGTAGCCGAGCGCGTGCAACAATTCGCTCAACGCACCGTTGAGGTGGAAGCAATAGCCGCCCCGCCCTTGTGTCGCGATGCGTGCCACCGAGGCGCCGGGATCCACGCTCCAACGCTCACCCATGTGGATCCACAGGGTCTCGTACGGCACGCGCTGCAGATGGGCGCGATGGATGCGGAACAACGCGTCGGCCGACGGCGGCTCGGCGTCCACGCCGAGCCGGGCCAAGTATGCGTCGAACGGCGGAGCAACCATGCTCAATCGTGCCAGTGCAACGGCGCCACGTACACGCCGCCCTGTCCCCACCCCGCGTGGCTGACCCACCAATCGCCGCGTTCGTCGACGACGACCTCGGCCGCATGCGACTCGATCGTCACGACGAGATCGGCAACGTCGAAGGACAGCGGGTCGTCGCTCACGAGCACGCGCGTGCGGCGGTACGCCGCGAGGTCGTAGCGCCCGGTTTCGGCGAACGAGCGCGTCAGCGCGTCCCAGTCGGGCCCGATCAGCAGGTACCAGAGACCGTCGCGATGGAACACGAACGGCGACTCGGTCGGCCCTGCCATCGTGCCTTCCATCGCGTCGCGGAACACGACGTGGCGCCCGGCCCAGTGCACGAGGTCGTCGGACTCGGCGGCGGCGACGACGAAGTGCCCGCCATCGGGCGTGGCCGTCGCGGTGTAGTACAGGATCCAGCGATCCCCGACGCGCCGCGCCATGGGATCGCGCGCTTCGTATCCGTCGACGATCAACGGGTTGGCCGCGTGGCGTTCCCAGTGCACGCAGTCGCGCGACGTCGCGAGATGGATCCGGTACTCGCTCGGTGACGCGCCGCCCGCGCAATAGAACATCCAATACCTGCCGTCGTGTTCGATGACATGGGGCGCCCACAGCTGCGTCTCACCCCACGCCGCATCCGCACGGAGCGCCGCGGACTGCTTGGTCCACGGCCCGAGCAACGCCGGCGCAGTTGCATGTGCGAAGTCGACCTCTTCGAACGGCGCCATCGGCTCCGCGTGCGTGATACCGAACAGGTGCCAGGTTCCGGTCGCGTCACGCACGAACGTGTGATCGTTGATGTACCACGGTTCGCCTTCGCCGACCGACGGGTCGTAGACGAGCTGGTACTCACCGACGCGGAATTGCACACACCGTCACTAGCACGCGTGGTCGCGATGCGTCGGGCCGCCTCCGCGCGCCGCGTCCACATCACCGCGGGCGGATCGACCCGGGCACCGCGTGGGCCAGCCTTGGCGTCAGTGAGCTGCACCGTCGCAGTCAGCCCGGAGCGGTGGCAGGATGCCGGGCATGACGAGTGAACAGACGACCGAACGGCTGGAAGTGCAGCGGAAGATCGCGGCGGATCCGGCCGACATCTTCCGGGTGTTGTCGGATCCCCACGGGCACGTGGCGATCGACAGTTCCGGGATGCTGCAGGACGCGAGCGGCGAGCCGGTCCGCGCGCGGTCGGTGACACGTTCGTCGTACACATGGATCGCGAGGCGCTGAACGACTACCCGTTGGGTGAATACGACGTGACCGTGGAGATCACCCGGCTCACGCCGGACCGCGAGATCGCGTGGACGATCCTGGGCCAGCTCAAACCCAACATCGGGCACGTGTACGGATACACGCTGGAGCCCACGCCCGGCGGCACGCTCGTGACCTCGTATTACGACTGGTCGGAGATCGACCCGGTCTGGCGGGAAGCCGGGATCTTCCCGATCCTGTCGGAAGGCGCGCTGCGGGCCACGCTCGGGATCCTCGCCCGAACCGTGGCGCCGGGCCGGGGGCGGCCCGATTCGGCCTGATCCGGCCCGCGGTCGGTCAGATCCGGACACGATCGGGGATCCCGGAATAGTTCGACGCGGCATCGAACGTTGTTCAGCCTTCGATGAGGACTGAACCAACGAACGCAGCAGTCGAAATCGCCGCATCGCCGGGCGACGGGGTCGCCGTGGTCGCGGCCCGGGACTACGAACGGCGCTGGTGGACCCTCGCGGTCCTCTGCCTGAGCCTGGTGATGATCGTCGTCGCCAACGCGAGCCTGAACGTCGCGCTCCCCACACTCGTGCGCGACCTCAACGCGGGGTCGAGCTCGCTGCAGTGGATCGTCGACGCCTACAGCCTGGTGTTCGCGGGGCTGTTGCTGACCGCCGGTGCCCTCGGCGACCGCTTCGGGCGCCGGCTCGCGCTCAACGGTGGCTTGATCCTGTTCGGCATCGCGTCGGCCTTCGCCGCGTTCTCGAGCTCCGCCAACGCGTTGATCGTCGCTCGCGCCTTCATGGGTGTCGGCGCTGCGTTCGTCATGCCCGCGACGTTGTCGGTCCTCGCGCACGTGTTCCCTCCGGACGAGCGACCCAAGGCGATCGCGATCTGGGCCGCGTTCGCAGGTGTCGGTGCCGGCCTCGGTGGAGTGACGAGCGGCTGGCTGCTGCAGCACTTCTGGTGGGGCTCGATCTTCCTGACCAACGTGTTCGTCGTCGCGATCGCGCTGATCGCGGGCTTCTTCCTCGTACCGTCCGCGAACGAGAAGCGCCGCGCCCCGCTCGACCCGCTCGGCGCGCTGCTGTCGATCGCCGGATTGGGCACGCTCATCTACGGCATCATCGAAGCGCCGAACCGCGGCTGGCTCTCGCCCTCCACCGTGGTGACGTTCGCGCTCACCGTCGTGATCCTCGGTGCGTTCGCGGCATGGGAGTTCCGCGCCTCGGACCCGATGCTGGACCTCCGGTTCTTCCGCAACCCGCGCTTCACCGCCGGCGCGACGACGATCACGCTCGTGTTCTTCGTGATGTTCGGGACGTTCTTCGTCATCACCCAGTATCTGCAGCTCGTCCTCGGCTACTCGCCGCTCGAAGCCGGCATTCGCGTGCTCCCGTGGGCCGCGGTGTACATGGTGTCGACGACGCGTTCGGCCGGCCTGGTCGCGCGCTTCGGCCAGCGCCGCGTGGTCAGCTCGGGGCTGGCGATCGTCGCGCTCGGGCTCTTGGTGCTGTCGCGGCAGCACGGTGGGCGAGAACTACGCGATCGTCGCACTGGGCCTGATGATCACCGCCGGCGGCATGGGCCTCACGACCGCGCCGTCGACCGGCGCGATCATGCAGTCACTGCCGTTGCCGAAGGCGGGCGTCGGTTCCGCGGTGAACGACACCACGCGCGAAGTCGGTGGCGCACTCGGTGTCGCGGTGTTCGGCAGCATCGTGACGTCGAGGTTCCACGTCGCCATCGTCGACAAGGTCAGCGGTCTCCCGGCCGCGGCCACTCGTTCTCTGGGCGGGGCGCTCGAGCACGCCGCGACACTGCCGGGCGGTCGCGGCGCGGTCGTCGCGAGCGCGGCCCGCGATTCGTACGTCCACGGATTCGACACCACGCTCGTGATCGCGGCGACCGTGGCCCTGCTCGCGAGCGGGCTGATCGCCTTCCTGCTCCGGCCCCATCCGGCGGTTGCCGTCGAGGAGGACGTCATGGAGCTCGAGGCGGCATAGTGGAGCCCACGACGACCGGCCCCGACCTCGATGCTCCGGCCCGCGCCGACATCACCCTTGTCGACGTGCTCCAGGCGCTCGCCGACCCCGTCCGCTTGCAGCTCCTGCGCGAGCTCGACGAGGCCGACGGCGAAGTCGCGTGCGGTGAGATCGCGCTCCCGGTCACGAAGTCGACGCGCAGCCATCACTTCAAGGTGTTGCGCGAAGCCGGTCTGATCGAAGGACCGCGTCGAAGGCACCCGCCGGTACTACACGATCCGGCGCAACGACATCGACGCGCGCTTCCCCGGGCTGCTCGACACCGTGCTGCGCGCCGAGAACGATCTCTGATCGCGACGCGTCAGGAACCCTCGACCAACCGGAGCGAGGCCCGCGGCGCACGCGTGATCTGGTCGACGAAGCGGCGTTGGTTCAACATCGTCTCGGCGTCGCGCCGGCGGGCGGCATTGTCGATCGAGCGGACGAGGTCGTCGGCGACGTAGTGCGCGGCGCGGAAGTACCGGCGTTGACGGCGCGACCCCCAGTTGACGACGCGACGGGTCACCGGACGCAGGCGCAGCTCGCTCGCGAACTGCGACCACGCGTGCACCTCGATCTCGACACGGGTGTAGCGCACGATCCGCAAGCCGCGTCCGTAGAGGCGACCGCGTGCGTGCCAGCTCGGCTTCGTGATGTCGCCGCTCATCGCGAACGGCTCGTCGATGTACAAGGAGCCGACGCAGAAAGGCAGGTGGAGCAGGGCGTTCCGCAAGGACGCGGCCCGTTGGTTCACCCGGCGGGTCACGACGTCGTAGTCGTACGGCAGGGCGTGCGTGAGACTCATGAGAGGGTCCTCCGAGGGTTGCCAGCGCGCCCCATCGCAGGACGATCGCTCTCACCCCCGTACGCGTGACGCCGCCGTGCCACGCCGGGTCACGGTGCGGACCCGCCGACGAGCGCGCTCGACCGTCGAGCCGATCGTCCACGCGACGGCATCGACGACCAGGCGGGAACCCGAACGGAGCGCGTGGCTCGCCGTGGCACAGCCGTGTCACGCGTACGGGGTGAGCGGTGTCGCGTCGCGCGACCCGCGGCATCAGTCGTCTGGGCACGGGGGTGGGCTGACATGCGCAGTTCGAGCAGTGGAGCAACTCGTACGCGAGCATCCCGACTGGCGCTGGTCGCGTTCGTGGCGGTGTTCGCGCTCGCAGTGAGCGCGTGTGACTGGACGACCTTCCATCACGACAACGCCCATTCCGGCTTCGTTGCGCTGGGCGACGGTCCGGCCGACGCGGCCGCGCTCTCGACCCGATTCACGGTGACCACGGGCGGTCCGGTGTTCTCGTCGGCCGCGATCGTGAACGGCGTCGCGTACGTCGGCTCGCTCGATGGCTTCCTGTATGCATTCGACGCGACCGGGCACACCAACTGCAGCGGCAGTCCGGTCGACTGCGCGCCGCTGTGGCGCGGGTCGACGCCGAGCGGCTTCCAGATCTACTCCTCGCCGGCGGTGGACCAGGGCATCGTGTACGTCGGTTCGGACGACGGCCTGGTGTACGCATTCGACGCCAACGGCAACTCGAACTGCTCCGGAACGCCGAAGACGTGCGCACCGCTCTTCGCCGCGCAGACGACGAGCAACGTGCGTTCGTCACCGACCGTCGAGAACGGGATGCTCTACATCGGCTCGGTACACAACACGATCGAGGTGTTCGACGCGAACGGCAACACCAACTGCTCCGGCACGCCCAAGATCTGCGCGCCGCTGTGGGTCGGTACCGCACCCGGGATCCTCGGCGAACAGCTCTCGGTACCGGCGATCGCCAACGGCCTCGTGTACGTCGGTGCGCGCGACGGCAACCTCTACGCGTTCGACGCGGCCGGCACGACCGGTTGTTCGGGGATGCCGAAGGTCTGTACGCCGATCTGGTTCGCGACGACGGCGTCGGGCGCGGGCGTGAATTCGTCACCGACGATCTCGAACGGCGTCCTGTACGTCGGCTCGGACGGGGGTGACCTCTGGGCGTATGACGCGGCGGGCAACACCAACTGCACGGCCGGGAGCCCACGTCGTTGCGCACCACTGTGGCGCGGCGAGATCGACGTCAGCGTGACCTCGTCGCCGGCGGTGGCCAACGGTCTCGTCTACGTCGGTGGGAGCGACGGCGCGCTGTATGCATTCGACGCGACCGGCACGGTCGGTTGTTCCACCTTCCCGGTCGTGTGTCAGCCGAAGTGGGCGTCACCCGCCGGCTTGACGATCTTCATGTCGTCGCCCGCGGTCGTCAACGGTGTCATCTATGTCGGCTCGTTCCACGACCTCTACGCCTTCGATGCGACGACGGGTGCACCGATCGCGCAGGTTCCCACCGGTGGCTTCATCCAAGCTTCCCCGGCGGTGGCGAACGGGCACGTCTACGTCGGTTCGGGCGACGGCAAGCTCTACGCGCTCGGCTGATCGATGACTCACGCGACCGCGCGGCGTTGCGCCGCGCGGTCGCCGGTGAGCTCCATCGCGCGCGGCAGCTCGTCCGCTCCTCTCGACGACGCCCACACCGCGACGGGGACACCGTCGGGTCGGGCGAGCAGCGCACCGTCGCCGCGCACGCCGAGAGTGCGCGCGGTCACGGGATCGAGCGCGTTGACGGTCAACGGCACGCGTGACCGCGTGCCGGCTGCGTCCCAAGCTGCGCGCGCCGGACCGGTGAACAGCGTCAAGCCCGGGCCGAGGAGATCCAGCGTGGAAACCCGGCCCGACGCAGCCGGCAACCACGCGTGCGGCGATGCGGCCGCCCAGGTCGACCGAGAGCTCGTCGACGACCGGCCGGCGGCTGCCGTTCGGGTCCGTGGATCGGATGATGTTGTGCTCGGCGACGACCCGGCGTTCCGATTCGTAGCTGTCCAGCAGCGCGTCGTCGGCCCAGCCCTGCAGCACCCACGCGAGCTTCCAGCCGAGGTCGTAACCGCTCTGCAGCGCGGTGTTCATACCGGTGCCGCCGCGCGGCGTCACGCGGTGGGCGGCGTCGCCGGCGAGGAACGCGCGGCCGGCACGGAACCGGTCCGCGAGCTGGCCCGGCGAGTGGAACGGACCGATGCGCTCGACGCGCGGGTCGAGGTCGGCGCCGGCACCCTCGCGTATCAACGCCGCGATGCGCGCTTCGCCGAACTCCGGCATCCGTTCGACGTCCTCGGATGCGGTGGGGCCGTACACCCATCGGTCGTCGGGACCGGCGGGGAGGAACAGACCCGGCGCGCCCGGCGTCGTCACGACGTACAACGCGTACCTGAGTTCGCCGAGGAGCTCCCACAACGGCGCGCGGAACACCACCTGCACTCCGCTGTGCACCCCTGCCCACTCTTGCATCGCGATGCCGAGCAATCGCCGCGTCGTGCTGTGCGCGCCATCCGCGCCGACGAGGTAGCGGGCGCGCACACGGCGCGTGTTGCCGGTTGCGTCGCGCAACGTCGCGCGCACCCCGTCGGGACGATTGTCCACGGCAACGAGCTGCGATCCGAACTCGAAGCGCACCGCCGGCAACGATGCGACGTCGCGACGCAGCACCGCCTCGAGCCAGTCCTGCGGCACTGTGCCCGGCGCGGTCGGACTGATCACGGCCGCCTGCTCGCGACTCGGATAGCCAACCGCGTGCGCGTGCCCCTCGGCGGCGAGTGCGAGGGTCGGGCACTCCCAGAGCCACACGTCGGCGTCGACGCCGCCCGCGAGGATCTCGTGCTCGAGGTTCCAGGCGCGCAGCAACTCCATCGAGCGAGTGCTGATCACCGTCGCGCGGGGCAGCGTCGACGGCTCGACGCGCCGCTCGACGAGCAGCGTCGACACGTCGTGGCGACCGAGTGCGGCGGCCGCGGCGAGCCCGGCGGCGCCCGCGCCCACGACGACGACGTCGCATTCGAGGTCGGCCGAGTGGTCTTCCATGAGGGTCTCCGTGCCCGAGGAACTGTTCGACACAACAGCATGTAGTTTGAAATACATGGTGTCAAGTGAAAAGGCTACGATCGGCTCGTGGCCCCGAGGAAGTACGAGCAACGGTTGCGGGCCGACCGCTCCGAGGCCACCCGCCGCCGCATCCTCGACGCGCTGGAGCAGCGGCTGCGGGAGGCACCGGCCCAGCCCGTCAGCGTCGACGAGATCGCACAGCGGGCCGAGGTCGCGCGTACCACCGTGTACCTCGTCTTCGGATCGCGCGCGGGGCTCTACGACGCGCTCGCAACCGACCTCTGGGCGCGCGCGGGGTTGGCGAACCTGACCGAGGCCGTCGCCCACCCCGACGCGCGCGAGCACCTCCGGGGTGGCATGCGCGCCGGCGTCGCGATCTACGCCGCGATCCGCGACATCGCGCACGCGCTGTTCTCGATGTCGGCGGTCGATCCGGAGTCCGTCGGCGGCGCGATCGCCCGACTGGAGGAACGCCGGTGGGGCGGCATGCAGCATCTCGCGAACCGGCTCGCCGAACAGGATCAACTGCGTCGCGACGTCACCGTCGAGGAAGCGGCCGACGTGCTCTGGATGCTGGCGAGCTTCGCCAGCTTCGACACGCTCTACACCGACCGCGGGCTACCGGCCGACGAAGTCGCGCGCATCCTCGCGGCGACCGCCGAACGCACACTCTGCCGCGCCGACGACTCCTGACCAGGCGAACGCAACCCGGCGTCGTCAGATGGCGCGGGCGCGCCGGTCGAACCGCCGGGCGGACGCGTCCCGCGAGCCGCGCCGAGCAACCGCGTGTGCAGCCCTTCGATCAACGCCCGCACGACCAACTCGAACCGGCGCTGTTGTACGCGATATAGCGAACGCTTACGGTGCTCGGGCCGGGCGCACGTGCGCTGACGCCCGCGGACGAGGGGGACGACGATGACCGTTGCGCCGATCGGCTCGAAGGACCCGTCGTTCGGGTCGCCGTTCATCGACGTGGACGAATGGCGTGACGCCCCGGTCCGCCACCGGTACGTGCACGGTGGGTTCGAGGACGGTGAGACGCGGTTCTCGTTTTACTTCCCACCCGCCGAGCGGTACGAGGGTCGGTTCTTCCATCCCGTGCTGCCGATGTCGGGGATCGAGTTCGCGGCGACGATCGGCGTGCTGTACGGCGTCGCGGGTTCGGTCGAGTTCGCGGTCGACAGCGGCGCGTACCTCGTCGAGTCGAACATGGGCCGCACGTCGCCGTTCCCCGGCGACGACTGGACGATGGCGGGCTACCGCGCCAGCGCCGCGGTCGCGCGGTACTCGCGCGTGCTCGCGGCCGAGATGTACGGCGAGCACCGGCCGTACGGCTATGTGTTCGGGGGTAGTGGCGGCGCGCTGAAGACCGTGAGCTGCATCGAGAACACGGTCGACGTCTGGGACGGCGCGGTTCCGTTCGTCATGGGCACGTCGATGAGCATGCCGAACGTGTTCTCCGTGCAAGCGCACGCGATGCGCCTGCTCTGGGACGAGTTCCCCGGCATCGTCGACGCGATCGAACCCGGCGGGAGCGGCGACATGTACGAGGGCCTGACCACCGAGCAGCGCGAGGCGCTGGCCGAGGTGACCCGGTTCGGGTTCCCACCGCGCGCGTGGTTCGACGTCGAGCGACTCGCGCGGGTACACGGGTGTGTGGTCGGTGCTGGCCGACAACCTCGTCAAGTGGGATCCGGGCTACTTCGAGGACTTCTGGACGGTGCCCGGCTATCTCGGCATGGACGCACCCGAGTCACTCGCTCGCGCGGGTCCAGCACAAGACGACCGTCGATGCCGTGTTGTTCGCGGAGGAGGCGAAGCAGCTCGGACTGCCCATGCCGATGGCGATGCCGCGCGGTACCACCACCGACGACATCCCCGTCGCGCTACGCGTCGCCGATCTGCCGGACGCGAACCTGCTCGGTGCAACGCTGACGATCACGAGCGGCAAGGCGGCCGACCGCGCGGTGTACGTCGTCGGCGTGCAGGACGATCTGGTCATCACCGGAGTCGGTGAGGCGAACGTCGACGGGCTGCACGGCATCGCGGCCGGCGACGAGATCCTCATCGACAACTCGGTGTACCTCGCGTTCCAGACCTACCACCGGCACCACGTGAACCCGGACTTCCCGGTGTGGGACCAATTCCGTGTCGGCGGCCAGTCCGTGTACCCGCGCCGGCCCAACGCGATCGGGCCGCGCTACGCGCGCCAAGGCTCGGGGTCGAACGACACCGGCCGCTTCGCGGGCAAGATGATCGTGGTCCAGACGTTGATGGACGAAGCCGCGTTCCCGTGGCAAGCGGTGCCGTACCGGGCCAAGGTCGCCGAGGTGCTCGGCACCGAACCGCTCGAGTCTCGGTACCGGATCTGGTACGTGGACCACGCGATGCACACGGGCGCGGAGCCGATGCCCGGGATGGCCGTCGCCGACACCACCCCCGCGCGGCAAGACGCGGATGGTCAGCTACCTCGGCGTGCTCCAGCAAGCGCTGCGAGATCTGGCGAACTGGGTCGAGCACGACGTCGTCCCGCCCGCCAGCACCGACTTCGAACTCGTCGACGGCCAGATCCGGGTGCCGGCGACGGCGAAGGCGCGCAAGGGCGTCCAAGCCGTCGTCGACCTGACCGCGAACGGCGCGAGCCGGGCGGACGTCGCACCGGGTGAGCGGGTCACCTTCGATGCGCACGTCGAGGTCCCGCCGGGTGCGGGCACGATCGTCGCGGCCGAATGGGACTTCGAAGGAAACGCCGAGTATCCCCTCGTCGAGCCCGACGTCGACGGTTCGGCCAACCGCCTCGCGCTCACGGCCACGCACACGTTCGACGCGCCCGGCACCTACTTCCCCGCGTTGCGCGTCACCACCCAACGCCAGGGCGACACCGAGACGCCGCACGCGCGGATCCAGAACCTCGGCCGCGTGCGCGTCGTCGTCGCGTAACTCGCCCGCCTCGTTTCACCGGTTGGGGTGGACCACGACGCGTGGCGGACCTTCGCCGACGCGGCTACGGCTTCGGTCGGTACGTCGCGATCACTGTGCCGCTGCTGGTCGGTTGCGCTTCGACGAGCTCGAAGTTCGTGAGCGGCGCGTCGTCGGGGAAGAGGCGGGTGCGACCGCCGCCGGCGACGACGGGGCTGATCATCAGGGTGAGCTCGTCGAGCAGTCCGTGCTCGATCAGGCTGCGCACGAGCGAGGGGCTGCCCGCGGTACCGATGGTGCCGCCGTCCTGCTGCTTCAAGCCGGCGACGAAGTCGGCGACCGAGCCGGTGATCAGCGTGCTGTTCGCCCAGTGGTCGACGGAGTCGAGGGTGGTGGACGCGACGTACTTCTGTGTGCCGTTGATCCAGCTCGCGAACGGTTCGTCGGTGGACGTCGGCCAGTAGCCGGCCCACTCCACGAACGTGACCCGGCCGAGCAGCACCGCGTCCTGCTCGTCGAGCATCCTCGACAACGTCGCGCCCATCTCTGCGTCGAAAGCTGACTGCCACTCGTTCGGGGCTTGGACGACACCGTCGATCGAGCTGAACAAACCTGCGGTGACCTTGCGCATGACGTGTCCTTTCGTGCCGGTCCCGGCGGGTGCCGGGTTGCTGCACCGGCTACGAACGGGCACCGCGGTTTCGACACCCGAACCCGAAGAAGGTTTTTTTTCGGGTCGGGTGTCGATCCGGGTGCCGTCGTTCGTGGAGGAGGTGAGCAGCGCATCGGGCGCCGCCGACCCGAAGGAGCACAGGATGACCGTCACCAGCCCGACCACCGCCACCGATCCCGTCAGCCGTCTCGGCGGATCCCTCGTCGTCGCCACCATCGCCGTCGGCGCCGCGGCCGCAGCAGTCACCACCGCGGTCGCCGCCGCGATCCACGCCGCCGGTGTGCCGCTCGCGGTGGACGGCGAGATGATCCCGCTCGCCGGCTTCGCGCAGATGACGTTCCTCGGTGCCGTCATCGGCGGGGTGCTGCTCGCGGTGTGCAACCGGCGCAGCGTCGCCCCGCGTCGCCGCTTCCTGCAGATCACGACGGCACTCGTCGTACTGTCGTGCGTTCCGTCCGTCGCCCTGCCGCCCGACGCCGCGACCAAGACCGCGCTGGTGGCGCTGCACCTGCTCGCCGCCGCGATGATCGTCCCGGTGCTCGTCCGCCACGCGGACGCCTGAGCCGGCCCGTCCACTCGACCCACCCAAGAAGGAGACTCTCAACATGCCGCACTACCTGTTGTCCGTCTGGCACGACGAGCCCTACGACGACCTCGACTTCTCCTCCCCCGACATGCAACGCCTCGGCGCGCAGGTCGGTGCGTTCAACGCCTCGCTCGAAAAAGCCGGGGCGTGGGTGTTCGGCACCGGCCTGCGTCCGGCGTCGTCCGCGACCGTGGTGCGCGCCACCGGCACGCGACGTCTCGATGACCGACGGTCCCTACGCCGAGACCAAAGAGCAGATGGGCGGGTTCTGGATCATCGAAGCCGCCGACCTCGACGCCGCCCTGGACTGGGCCGGCAAGGCCGCGGCGGCCTGTGAAGGACCCGTCGAAGTGCGCCCGACGGAAGATGCCTGACCCGCTCGAGGAGATCTTCCGCCGCGAGGCCGGCCGCTGCACCGCCACGCTGATCCGCGTCCTCGGCGACATCGACCTCGCCGAGGATGCGGTGGCGGAGGCGTTCGCCATCGCCGCCGCGCAATGGCCGGCGCACGGTGTGCCGCCGAACCCCGGCGGCTGGATCACCACCACGGCCCGCAACCGCGCCATCGACCGGCTGCGACGCGAATCGACCCGCACGGACCGCCACCTCGCGGCCCACCGACTGCATGGCGACGATGTGGAACCCGACCACGATCCCGAACTCGACGATGTCGACGCCTTCGTCGACGTGGTCCCCGACGACCAGCTCCGGCTCATGTTCCTCTGCTGCCATCCCGCGCTGGCCGCCGACGCGCAGGTCGCGCTCACCCTGCGGCTGCTCGGCGGTCTCGACACCCCCGAGATCGCCCGCGCCTTCCTCCTGCCCGAGGCGACGCTCGCCCAACGGATCGTCCGCGCGAAGCGGAAGCTGCGCGACAACCACGCTCCCTACCGCGTGCCTCGCGCCGCGGAGCTCCCCGACCGGCTGCACGCGGTGCTCACCACCATCTACCTCGTCTACACCGAAGGACACACCGCCAAGACGGGCGACACCATCATCCGCGTCGACCTCTCGCGCGAGGCGATCCGGCTCGGCCGGGTGCTCGTCGAGCTCATGCCGGACGAGCCCGAAGCCGTCGGCCTCCTCGCGCTGATGCTGCTCACCGAAGCCCGGCAGCCGGCCCGCACCGCCACCGACGGGTCGATGATCCGCCTCGCCGACCAGGACCGCACGCGATGGGACCGCGCGCTGCATCGCCGAAGGGCACGACGCTCGTTCGCGCCTGTCTGCGCCGCGACCAACCCGGCCCGTTCCAGATCCAAGCCGCCATCGCCGCCGTCCATGCCGACGCCCCGACCGCCGACGACACCGACTGGTCCCAGATCGTCGCGCTCTACGACCAGCTCTACGCGCTGCGTCCGAACGCGGTCGTCGCGCTCAACCGGGCGGTCGCCTCGCCGAGCTCCACGGGCCCGCGGCCGGTCTCGCCGCACTCGGAACGCTCGACGCCGCCGCGCTCGAGGACTACCAGCCGTACCACGCTGCCCGCGCCGACCTCCTCGCCCGCGCCGGCCAACCGTCGGCCGCGCGTGCCGCCTACGACCGCGCGATCGAGCTCAGCACCAACCCGACCGAACGCGCCTTCCTCGAGCAACAGCGCGAGGCAGGCCTCGGTCTGTGAGCGAAGGCGTGGGCTAGCGCGTGCGCGGCGCGCGTCGCCGTCCGGCCTGGCGCAGCGCGATACCGGTGAGCGTTGCGGCGACGCCGACGGCGACGATGACGACGAGCTCGATGCCCGTGAACGGGAGTGATCCGTCACCCGCTCCCGTCTCCTCGGACACTCCGCCGACGACTGCGCCTTGACTCGTCGGCGACGTCGGTTCGGTCGCCGTCGTCGTGGTCGTCGTGGTCGTTGTCGTGGGGGGCGGTTCCACAACTTCGCGGAGCGTGACGCCGGCGACGTCGAAGTTGTCGTCGCTGACCGCGTCGAGCGCGGCAGAACCCACCGACGCGCCGTTCTCGAACGTGGTGATGCCCGGATCGGGTTGCACGGTGACGATCGCGCGAGCAGTGCCGCCGACCGGCACCGCACCGACCTCGCACGTGATGACGTCGATGTCCTCGGGATGCGTCACGCTGCACGCGGCGCCGCCTTCCACTTGCGCGGACACGAACGTGAGCCCGGGCGCGAGCGAATCGCTGAGCACGACCCGCGGCGCGGTCCTGCGGTCCGTTGTTCACGAGGTCGAGCGCGAACTGCACCGGCTGGCCCCGGATCGGGTCCGCGGTGAGCACCGACTTCGTGATGACGGTGTCGGCGAGCACGAACGCGTTGACCGTCGCCGACGCGGTGTTCGAAGCCGGGTCAGGATCCGGCGTCGGCGAGGTCGCGGTCGCGGTGTTCGTGATGTTGCCGGGGTCGAGGCCGGGCGGGAGCTCGAGGACGATCGCGAACGACGCGGCCGTGCCGGCCGTCAGGGTCGGAACCGCGCGACGTCACCGCGGTCGCAGTCGCGGTGCATTCGGGTGGCGCGCGTCGACGAACGTCAGGCCCGGAGGGATCTCGTCGGTCACCTCCACCGCGCTCGCGTTCGACGGCCCGGCATTGGTCGCGGTCACGGTGTACGTCACCTGGTTGCCGACCGCGACCGATTGCGCGTCGGCAACCTTCGTGACGACGAGATCGGCGGCCTGTGTGATCGTTATCGGGACCGCGGATTCGTTGTTTTCGGGGATCGCGTCGCCGGTGGGCAAGGAGACGACGAAGCCAGAGTTCGTAAAAGTCCCGGGTGGCTGGGCCGGGTCGAGGCGGCCGACGACGCGGACGGTCCGGGTTTCCCCAATCGCCAGATCCCCGATCGGACAACGGAAGAAACGGAAGTCTCCATTGACCTCGAACCCGCAGGATGGGTCGGTGAGGGCGGCATCTGGGGTCAGCTCCGGCGGCAGAAGATCAATGGCCTCGACGTCGAGGGCATCGGACGGCCCGGCGTTCGTGACCACGAGATTGAAGCCGACCGCGGAACCGGCGGCGGCCTCGGTGCTGTCGGGGATCTTGGTGATCGCCATGTCGGCGAAGGGGACCACCGGCAGTTCGAGAGAGTCTGAGGCGGGCGCGGAGATGGGCGACGTGACGGTCGCCGTGTTGGTGACGGGTCCCGTAGCGTTCGCTGCGATGGTGCCCCTGATGGTGATGAGCGCGGGCGGCGGTGCGGGGACCCGGCCGGGTCCGAGCACGGTGCCGAGGTTGCACGTCACCGTGCTCGGGAGCGTGATGGTGCACGATCCCTGCGAGCCGCTGACCGCCGTCGGCGTGAGCCCGGGGGGCAGCGTGTCGGTGACGATGACACCGTCGGCGTCGGCGGCGCCCTCGCGGTTCGGGTCGAAGACGTTCTCGACGCTGAGCTGATAGCCGAAGTCGGTGCCGGGTACGAGGGTGTGCTGGATGAGCCCGTTGTCAGTGATGTTGGTCTTGTCGATCGTCAACGTCGCGACGGGCGCGGTGACGGTGATCGGCGCGGTCGAGGAGTTGTCGGACGCGTCCGTGTCGGGCGTCGTCGACGTGAGCGTCGCGGTGTTCTCGTAGGTTCCGGGTGCCGCGTCCGAGAGCGTGACGCCGTCGACTTGTATTCGCCAGCTCGCCTCGCCCGACGCGAACACCGGGAGATCACCGAGCGGGCACTGGAGGCTGCCGCCGCTGAACGAGCACTGCGCGGTGATGTCGATGGACTCGGGATCGAGGCCGGGGCGGATGAGGCGCACCTGGTTGAGGAAGAAGTCGGTCATCGTCGACGAATCGACGACCGTGACGTCGCGGGCGACCGACGGACCATCGTTCCGCACGTCGATGAAGTAACCGGTCGGTGTCCCCGCGGGTGCGGCCGACGGAGTGGTGAAACCGAACGACGGCAGGTCGAGCGAGTAGGTGCTCTTGACGACGTTCAGGTCGGCGGCGGTGACGATCGGATTGGTCAGCGCCGCGAAGTTGTTCGACGAAACCGGATCGACGCGCGTCGGATCCGTGAGCAGGACCTGCGCGGTGTTCGTGAGCAGTGAGCCGTCGGCGAGATCCGCATCGAGCCGAACCGTCACCGGCACGAAGATCCCGACGTTGGGCTGGATCGCGAACGGCATGTCGCACACGAGTTGGTCCGGTGGCGTCAGCGTGCAGAAGTCGGGCGGATCGGTCGACACGAACGTGACCCCGGGCGGAAGGGTGTCGATGATGCGCGCGCTGCTGGCGTCGGATGGCCCGTTGTTCACGACCGCGATGTTGTAGACGACGGTGCTGCCGGCGGTGAGCGGGCGCGGCGGCTCGCCCGGCGGCGGTGGCGGCAGCCCGTCGCCCTCCCACTTCACCGCCGGAGATGTCCGCGATCGCCTGCGTCGTGACCGTCGCGGTCGCGGTGTCGTTCCCCGGCGCCGGATCGGGCGTCGTGCTCGTCACGGTCGCGCGTGTTCACCGCACCCGTCGACAGGTCGAAGTTGCTCGGGATGTTCATCACGACGGTCGCGGTCGCGGTCGCGCCCTGGTCGAGGTCGCCGATCGGGCACGAGAGCGACGGTCGTGCCGGTGCACGAGGGCGGGTCGACCGAAACGAGCGTGAACCCGCCGGCAACGTGTCGGTGAGCACGACGTCGCGTGCGCTCGAGGGCCCCGCGTTCGAGACCGTCACTGTGAACGTCACGTTGTCGCCCGCCGCCGGTTGCACCGGCGTGGCCGTCTTCGACACGGACAGGTCGGCGACGGCGGTCACGTCGGTCACGACGCTCGCGGCGTCGTTGCCGGGATTCGGGTCGCTCGTCGTCGTCGCCGCCGTCGCGGTGTTCGTGGCCGGTCCGGCGGGGAAGTCGGCGGGGACGTTCGCCGTGATCGTCACGATCGCGCTCGACGACTGGCCGGATGCGTCGGGTCCGGGGATGTCGCCGAAGTCGCACGTCGTGGTCGCGTCGGCCGTGCACGTCCCTCGTGACGACACCGCGCTGGTCGGGACGAGCCCGGCCGGGAGCACGTCGGCCAACGACACCGACGTCGCGGCCGACGGTCCGTTGTTCGTCACCGTGATCGTGTAGGTCACCTGGCCGCCGGCGACCGCGTCTCCCGATGTCTTGGTCGTCGCGATGTCGGCTTGCGGCGACGCGGTCGCGATCGACGCCGACGCGGTGTTGTCGTCCGCGTCGGGATCGCTCGTGTTCGACGTGACGGTCGCGGTGTTGGCGAGACACCAGGCCGCCCGGTGCGTCGGCGCCGACGCGTCCGACGACGGTCATCGTCAGTCGTCGCGCCCGATGCCAGCACCGGCGCGGTGCACTGCGCGACGTCGCCCGTCGCCGTGCAATTCGCGCCGGGCGCTGCCGCGCTGAGCAGCTCGAGGTTGGGGTCGGAGACCGTGTCGGTCGCGACGACGTTCACCGCGTCCGACGGCCCGTCGTTGTGCACCGTCACCGTGTACGTCGGGTTCTGACCGGGCACGACGGTGGCGGGCGTCGCGGTCTTCGTGATGGTCAGATCCGCCTGCGCGGGTGACGCCGACGGTCGAGCCCGCCGCATTGTTGTCGGGGTTCGAGTCCGCGGTACTGGACGACACCGACGCGACGTTGACGAGCGAGAGCGCCGTCGAACCCGGCGGTACCGCCATCGTCACCGTGACCGTCGCGGTCGCGCCCGGCGCGAGGGTGCCGACCGCGCACGTCACCGTCCCGCCCGCCCCCGCGCAGCCAGGTGTCGCGCTCGACGAACGTCACGCCCGCCGGCAGCTCGTCGGTGACGACCGCATCCACCGCCGGACTCGGTCCCGCGTTCTGCACCGTGAGCGTGGACGTGACCTGACCACCGGCCACGCCTGGGTCCGGGCCGCTCGCCTTCGTCAATGACAGATCCGCGACCGCGCCGACGTCGATCGACGCGGGCGCGACGCGGTAGGTGAAAGGACGGCCGAGCGTCTGCGCGGTGTAGTCGAGCAGCGCCGCGTTCGTCAGCGTCGTGTTGCTCGCCGAAGCCTCGACGCGCGCCCGGATCGTCGCCTGCCACACCGCGCCGACCGCGATCGTGCCGATCGAACAGGACACCGCGCTCCCGGAAGCGCTGCACGATCCGCTGCTCGGGGTCGCGCCGAGGAACGTCGTGCCGGGCGGCAGCGTGTCGCGGAACGTCACGTTCGTCGCCGCGTCCTGTCCCGTGTTCGGGTAGGTGACCGTGTACTCGAGGTCGTCGCCCGGGAGCGCAGGGGTACGGCCGGCGAGGTTGGCGACGGTCTTGGTGCTCGTCGAGAAGTCGGGCGCGAACAACTTGATCGCGGTCGTCACCACACCGGGGAAGTAGCGGTCACCGGTGCTGTTGAGATTGATGGTCGCGCTCGTGTCACCGTTCTGGATACCCGATGCACCGAGGTTCTTGATGTCGAACCCGAGCATGTTCAGGTCGGCCGGGTTGCGGGTCGTGACGCTCGACCCGTTGTTGTCGTTCGTGCCGTTGAAGAAGTTGTTGCTCTGCGAAAGCGGCGACGTCGACAAGAGGGTGGAGTTGAGCTGCGCCTGATCGCCCGACGTCGCGAAGTCACCCTCGTAGGCGACCATGCCGAGTTGCGTCTCCACCGGAGCCGGCGCGGCGGGCGCGAGGAATCCCGAGATCGTGATCTGCTGCGGACTGCCCTGCCCGACATCGGCGAACCCGTCGAAGACCGTGAGGTTCCGCAACGGCAGGTCCGCCGAGCGGTACACGACGACGAGTGACCATCCGGCGTACCGGTCCTCGCCGGTACCGGCGACGACGTTGGCACCCCAGTACGTCCCCGGTCCCGCCGCGCGCACGACACTCGTGACGTCGGCGAACTCCTGATACGCCTGGTCACCGGACGTCGGGCCGAACGCGGCTTGGGAATTCACGGTTTGATAGGCCGCGGCACCGGCTGGGCGGAATGACATCGCGCGCCGGTTGCCCGCGCCGGCAACACCGCCCGTCGCCGGCGCTCACGCGTGCGCCCCAGTACAGACCGGCCCACAGGACCGTCGGCATCGTCCGGACCCGTCACGATCGCACTCGAGGAGTTGAAGGTGCCCGCGACTCCGTCGATATCCCGGTTCGACATAGGGCTCGCGTCCTTGAAGCTGTTGTTGTTGAGGCTCAGCGTTCCCGCGCGCGCGCCGGCGCAACGACTGTCGGAGTCGGGCACGACAAGAGGTTGTTGCCGAAGATCGCGATCGTCCCGTTGTCGTTCGTCGTGAAGCGCGGCGCGAACGCGACGATCGGCGCACCGGCCGCGGGCTCGACGTGGCGCGCGAGGAGGAAGGGAACCGCCACGATCGCCGCGACGAGGAAGAGGATCGTCCCCCCGCGCCGTCGCCGGCGGTTCATTGCCAAATCCTCCCACACTCCCGCGCCAGCGTCGCCGGCGTCCTCACCGCGTTCGACCTCCCGCCCCGCCGGGCCGAGTGAGGCCGTCAGCGCGCGGCGAGGATCGCCTGCGCCCGCGGCACCACGCCCTGCGGGCCGGTCATGCCGAGCTCGGTCCCGAGCGCGATCGCGAGCTCACCTTGCTCTCGCGCACGTGCCGCGTCGCCGCGGTCGGCGAGCACCTGCGTCCAGAAGAAGTGGAAACGGGCGAGATACGAACGGGCGCCGGCGCGCTCGCACACGGCGATGCCCTCGGTGAAGTGCCGGTCGGCGTCGTCCGCGCGACCGAGGGCCGCCGCGTTCATCGCGAGCCCGAGATCGGCCAGGTCGCTCATGCCCGGTCCGCTGTATCCGAAGAGGCCGGCGAAGGGCAGCAGACGCTCGTAGACATCGCGCACGATGGGTTCGGGCGGCCGGAGGAAGTAGGACTGGCGACCGAGACCGCACACCGTCACCGCGTACTCGGCGTCATGCGGCACGTTGGCGCAACCGTTCTCGGCGAGCCAGAGGTGGTGCTCCATCGCCTCGTCGTAGCGTTCGCTCTCGAGCAGCGCGCCGCCCAGCGCGATCCGCCACACCGGGACGTCGGGATTGCCCGCGACGCGCGATTCGAGGAGCGGGATCAACTCCGCCGACGCGTCCCTGGGCGGTGCGGATCTGGTACAGGTACGTGCCGTAGAAGGCGATGATCGTCGCTTCACTCAAGCCGGCACGCTGGCCGAGTTCGACGGCCTCGTTCGCGAGCTGCTCGGCCCGATCGAGCTCGCCCAGGTAGGCGGCGAGTGCGGCCGCGTTGCACCGCGTCAACCAGGCGAGCCGCGGCCGCCGCATGCCGTCGGCGAGCCGCTTCTGCTCGTCGAAGTGGGCGGCGCACGCCGCGCCGTCTCCCCGCACGGCTGCCATGAAGGCCTTGACCTGCAACACGCCGACGAGCTGCGCGGGGTCGCCCGTCGCGCGCGCGCTACGACCTCGGCCTCGGCGGCGAGGGTCTCCACGGGACCGACCATCGGCTGCGAGCCGTCGAGCAGGGCCCAACTGCGCGTGAGGACGAGATGCAGCGCGTTGGGATCCTGCGATTCACGCGCGATCATCAGCGCCTCCCGCGCGAGCTGCATACGCCGCTCGGCTTGCGGGCTCCACTGCAGTTCCACGGACAACGACGACAACAACTGCGCACGGAGTCCCGTCGGCTCGTCGCCGACCGCGGCGAGCGCGTCTTCGAGCAGCGCGACCAACTCCGCGTCGAACACCGCGTCGCTCGTACCGCCGGTCATCGTGAGGACGAGCGCGGCGGCGCCGAGCCGTTCGCCGTCGCCGAGGGCGCGTGCGCCCGCGGCGGCCGCGAACACGGCTTCGCGCCGACGTTCGTCGCTCGCGTTGAACAGCGCCGTCGCGAGCCCGAGCTGGAGGTCACACCGCACGACCGGATCGGGCACGTCGACGAGTTCGAGCGCGCCGAGCGCGCGCTCGTAGTGCGTCGCGGCACTCTCGAACGCGAGCTCGTCGTCGGCCCGTTCGCCCGCGCGGCGGCCGTACTCCACTGCCTTTTCCGCGTCACCGGCCAACGCGCCCTCGGTGAAGTGGTACGCGAGCTCGTCGAGATGCTCGTCGAGGCGATGGGCGTGCCGCGCTTCGAGCGCCGTCGCGATCTGTGCAGTGCATGCGGACGCGCCGGTTCGTCGTGAGCTCCTCGTACAGCGCGGACCGCATGAGCGCGTGCGCGAACGTGTAGCGGCCGACCGCGCCGGGAACCTCGCGGACGATCGAGTGCTGCACGGCTTGGTCGAGCGCGTCGAAGAGCTCGTCGCCGTGCGGGCCGCCGGCGGCCTCGATCGTCGAGAGGTCGAACTGCGCACCGATGACGGCGCCGAGTGCGAGCGCGTGGTTCGCGGCGTCCGACAGGCGCGACAGGCGCCGGCCGACGACCTCGCGGATGCCTTCGGGGAGTCCGACCTCGCCGAGGCTGAAGTCACTCGTCCAGCGACCGTCGCGCTGCACGATCGCACCCGACTCCGCCAGGTGGCGCAGCACCTCGCCGACGAAGAACGGGTTGCCCTCGGTCTCGCGCTGGAGCGCGAGCGCGAGGTCGGTACCGGGCTGGTCGAGGTCGTGGCCGGCCGTCGACTCCATGAGCGCGGTGACTTCCGACGTGTCGAGGCCGACGAGGTCGAGCCGCGACACACCGGGTTCACGGCGAAGATCGGCGAGCACGTCGGAGAGCGGATGCGTGCGATCGAGGTCGGTGTCGCGATAGGTCGCGAGCACGAAGCATCGCATCGGCGTCGCCGAACGCAGCAAGTGGCGCAGCAGGAGCAGCGACGGCTTGTCGGCCCAGTGGATGTCGTCGAGCACGAGGATCACCGGATCGGTGTGCGACATCTCGGCGAGGAAATCGGTCACCGCTTCGAACAGCCGGTGCCGTTCGGTGTCGGGGTCGGCCGCCATCGGCGCCGCGAGCCCGGGGACGCGCCCCGTCAGATCGGGAAGCATTCGCGTCAGCTCGCCGCCGAGCGGCCCGAGCTCGGCGCGGAGCCGCTCAGGTGCGACGCACGCACATAGTGGCGCAACGCTTCGGCGAACGGCTCGAACGGCGCGCCGAGCTCCTCGTCGCAGCGGCCCCAGAGGATGGTCGTCCCGACCTCGTGCGCGTAGCGCACGAGCTCGGTGACGAGTCGCGTCTTGCCGATGCCGGGCTCGCCCGACACGAGCACCGCGCGGCGCGCGCCTTCGAGCGTTTCCTTCCACGCGAGCAGCAGCGTTTCGTACGTCGCGGCGCGGCCCGCGAACGGGAAACCCGGGTCGATGTCGACGAACGCCGGCAGCGGAAGGAGCGTCGTGTCGATCGGGAGGCGCCAATCGACCTCGCAGATGGCGAGCGGCACGGGCAGGCCCTTGAGCTCGCGCGTGCCGAGTGATTGGAGGTCGAACTCGCACCGCGATCCCGCCAGCGCGCGCACGAGATCGCTCACGAGGATCTGACCACCGGCCGCCTCTGCGCAGAGGCGCGAGGCTTCGACCACCGGCGTGCCGAACCAGTCGCCGTCCTCGAAGGTGGCGTCGCCCGCGCTGACGCCGACGCGCATCTCGAGGCGGTGGTCCTCGACGGCCGCGGTTGTGACGCTCGACCGCGCGCTGCATCGCCACTCCGCCCGCCGAGCGCGTCGGCCGCGCCTTTGTACGAGACCATGACCGCGTCGCCGATGGTCTTCACCTCGGTGCCGCCGGTCGCGGCGATCGCCTCGCGGAGATGCGCGAAGTGCTCGCGCCGAAGTTCGTCGGCCGCGACATCGCCGAGGTCGGACGCCAGTTCGGTCGAGCCGACGAGATCGGTGAACAAGATCGTGACGAGCCCCGCCTCAGTCAACGGTTCATACTCCCACACTTCCGGGACGCACCCGATGGCTTCACAGTCGGGACCGGGACCTACCCGCGATGCGCCCCATGGTGGCGAGGTCCAACCCCGACGGTGACGAACTGCTGTGCGTGGTGTTCCGGGCGATCACCGTTCGCTCGAGGGCGCTCCGACGCCGCGGGGTGGGAGATGGCACTCGACGGGCTCACCGCCACCACGAAGCACCCACGCGTGCGAGTGCCGCCATCTCGGAATGCGCTCAGCCGGCCTCGACGCCCACGAGCTCGACGTACACGTCTTGCAGCACGCGCAGTTCGAACGCGATCCGATCGGACGTGCGTTCGTGCATCAGGCCGCGCCAGCGCGACCGCAAGACAAACCGCGGTACGACGACGACGACATCGTCGAACGGTTCACCCCGGTTCGCCCCCAGCCAATAGACGAGCGAAGACGAAATCCCTCCGACATCGTCGACGACGACCAGCGGCATGTCGATGCCCTCTTGCATCCATGCGAGACCGAGCGCCTCGGCTCGGGCACTGTCCTCGGCGATGTGAACTGCGCAGTGGTGCCGGGCCTGAACCCTTCTCGCGTACCGCACCGCTTCGAGCGCGCGCGAGTCGACGTCGGAAACGAGCGCGCAGACGAGGCGCTGCACGCCCGTCGCCGAAAGGCTCGATCTCGGAGGAGGTTCGCGGGTCACCGGCCTGTAGTACTCCCCGCTCGTACACGGGATCGAAGCCTTGACGCGATCTCAACTCGGCGCGCCCGAGTCTTTTCGAGTCAGGTCGAACGCATCGCAGCTCACGGCACACGGTGCACGATTCGCGGTGTCCCGGAGCGCCTGCAAGAAACGGGAAAGGTGCGCGACGCCGTTCGAAACACACACGCGACGGGCCGTAGAGAGTGGTCTCTGCCGCGTCAACGAAACGTAAATGGGGCTTCACGCCGCGCGAAGCGTCCTGTATCCCTCCGAGCCGAGCAGCGGGATCCGCTCTACACGAAACGCGGAGGGTTTGTGGCAGACATCGTGTTCCTCACCACCATCGTGGCGTTCTTTCTCCTGTGTGCCGGATACGTGTGGGCATGCGGCCGGATCATCGGCGACCAGACCTACATCGATCTCGACGAGCACTCACGCGACGATGCGGTCGACGCAACGCCGCCGGCGCCTGCCGAGCGTGCCGCGTGATCGCGACCACAGCCGTTTCATCTGCGGACAACGTCGTCGCGCTCGCGTTGGCCGTGCTGCTCGTCGCGTATCTCGTGCTCGCGCTGCTCCTCCCCGAGAGGTTCTGAGCCATGTCCGCCGCGAACTTCTTCCAACTCCTCGCGCTGCTGGCCGTCCTCGCAATGACGGTGGGACCGCTCGGTCGCTACATCGCCAAGGTCTACGGTTCCGAGCCGGACGGGCGCGCGCCCGGTGACCGCGTGTTCCTTCCTGTCGAACGCGGCGCGTATCGACTCCTCCGGATTGATCCCGAGCGCGAGCAGGCGTGGGCACCATATGCCTTGAGCCTGATCGCATTCAGCCTCGTCTCGTGCGTGGTGCTGTACGGCATCCAGCGCATGCAGGCCTCGCTGCCGTTCAACCCGACGAACGTCGGTGCTGTCAGCCCGCACCTCTCGTTCGACACCGCCGTGAGCTTCGTGACCAACACGAACTGGCAGAGCTACGGCGGCGAGGACACGATGAGCCATCTCACCCAGATCGGTGGGCTGATGGTGCAGCACTTCGCGTCTGCGGCCGTCGGCATGGCCGTCGTCGTCGCGCTCATTCGCGGCATCGCCCGCAGCCGCACACACGCCATCGGCAACTTCTGGGTCGACCTGGTGCGCGGCACGACCCGCATCCTCGTTCCGCTTTCGGTCCTGTTCGCGATCATCCTCGGCAGCCAGGGCGTCATCGCGAACTTCCACGGATTCCGCACGGTGACGACGGTGCAAGGCACCCAGCAGCTGATCCCGGGCGGGCCCGTGGCGGGCTTCCTGTCGATCAAGCAGCTCGGGAGCAACGGAGGTGGGTTCTTCAACGTCAACTCCGCGCACCCGTTCGAGAACCCGACGCAGTTCACCAACTTCATCGAGCTGTACCTCACCGTGCTGCTCGCGTTCGCACTTGCGGTCGCGTTCGGCAGTGCTCGTCAAGGACAAGCGCCAGGGCCGCATGGTGCTCGCCGTCATGGCCAGCCTCTGGCTCGCCGGCTGTCTCCTCGCGAACTTCGCGGAGACCAACGGCAACGCGAACCTCTCCCGGGTCGGCGCGAGCCAGGCCGTCACCGCTGACTCGAGCGGTGGGAACATGGAAGGGAAGGAAGTTCGCAACGGCGCGTCCGCATCGGCGATCTGGGGCGCGTCGGTCACGCTGACGTCGAACGGCTCCGTGGACTCCATGCACGACAGCTGGACCGCCGCCGGCTCGGTGGTGCCGTTCTTCGGGATGCTCACCGGCGAGGTGACGCCGGGCGGGGTGGGCGTCGGGCTCATGGGCTTGCTCGTGAACGTCCTGTTCGCAGTGTTCATCGCCGGGTTGATGATCGGACGAACACCGGAGTACCTGGGGAAGAAGCTCCAAGCGGCGGAGACGAAACTCATCGTCCTCTACCTGCTCGCGGTGCCTACGGTGCTGCTCGGCTTCGCCGGCGCGTCGATGTTCGTCGGCTCCGTGTTCCACACGACGATCTGGAACTCCGGCACCCACGGATTCAGCGAGATCCTGTACGCCTTCTCGTCGGCCGCCAACAACAACGGCTCGGCCTTCGCCGGTATCACGGCGAACACGCAGTGGATGAACACGACGCTCGGCATCGCGATGCTCGTCGGTCGGTTCTTCCTCATCATCCCGGTGTTGGCGATCGCGGGATCGCTTGCCCGCAAGCCGACCGTTCGCATCTCGTCGGGCACGTTGGCGACGCACACGCCGGTGTTCGGTGGGCTCGTGGTCGCGGTGATCGTCGTCATCGCTGGGCTCACCTACTTCCCGGCCGTCGCGCTGGGCCCGTTGTTCGAGCACCTCTCCGCGTGAATGAGGCATCTGTGACCACAACCGTCGAAACGACACCCGAACCCCTTCCGACCTCTCCGTCGCCCGAGCGCAGCGTCGGACGGAAGGGCATCTTCGATCGCGCGATCGTCGGGCCGGCGATCGTCGACAGTTTCCGCAAGCTCGACCCGCGCGCCATGGTCCTGCATCCGGTCATGTTCGTCGTGTGGATCGGCAGCATCTACACGTCGGTGCTGTTCATTCGCGACGTCGGCTCCTCGACCCGTGCCGAGAACGTCTTCGGCGGCCTCGTCGCGCTGTTCCTGTGGGCAACCGTGCTGTTCGCCAACTTCGCGGAGGCGATGGCCGAGGGTCGCGGGAAGGCACAGGCTGCGGCGCTGCGCAAGACGCGCAGTGAGACCGTCGCGAACCGACGGCGTGCGGACGGCGGCATGGAGACGGTGCCTTCGAGCGCGCTGCAAGTCGGAGACGAATGCGTCGTACGCGCCGGTGAGGTGATCCCGTCGGACGGCGACGTCGTCGCAGGCATCGCGACCGTCGACGAATCGGCCATCACCGGCGAGTCGGCTCCGGTGATTCGGGAATCCGGTGGTGACCGTTCGGCCGTGACCGGCGGCACCAGGGTCCTGTCGGACGAGATCGTCGTGCGGATCACGGCGAGGCCGGGCGAGACGTTCCTCGATCGGATGATCGCGCTCGTCGAGGGTGCCGATCGGCAGAAGACACCGAACGAGATCGCGTTGACGATCCTGCTCGCCGGCCTCACGATCATCTTCTTCCTCGCGGTGGCGAGCTTGCAGCCGTTCGCGATCTACGCGGGTGCCGAGCAGCAGGTCATCGTCCTCGTGGCACTCCTCGTGTGCCTGATCCCGACGACGATCGGTGGACTGCTCTCGGCCATCGGCATCGCCGGCATGGACCGGCTCGTCCAGCGCAACGTGCTCGCGATGTCGGGCCGGGCGGTGGAAGCCGCGGGAGACGTCTCGACCCTGCTGCTCGACAAGACCGGCACGATCACGGTCGGCAACCGCCATGCAACCGAGTTGATCCCGGTGCACGACGTCTCCGTGCAGGAGCTCGCCGAGGCGGCGCTGCTGTCCAGCCTCGCCGACGAAACGCCGGAGGGCCGGTCGATCGTCGACCTGTGCGTGACGGAATACGGCATCGCGCCGCTGCAACCGCGGGACGCGGCCCTGGTGCCGTTCACGGCGCAGACGCGCATGTCCGGTGTCGACCTGGTCGACTCCGGGCGCTGCATCCGGAAGGGCGCGGCCGACGCGATTCGGCACTACGTCGCGGACGAGGGCGGTGCCGTGCCGCCCGAACTGACGGAGTTCGTCGAGTCGATCTCGACGGAGGGAGGCACGCCACTTGTCGTCGCGGACGGCACGCGCATTCTCGGCGTGATCCGCCTGAAGGACATCGTCAAGCACGGCCTCGGCGAACGATTCGCGGAACTGCGACGGCTCGGAATCCGCACGGTGATGATCACGGGCGACAATCCGCTCACCGCCGCCGCGATCGCGGCCGAGTCCGGCGTCGACGACTTCCTCGCGGAGGCGACCCCTGAGCAGAAGCTCGCGTTGATCAAGCGCGAACAGCGCGGTGGGAACCTCGTGGCGATGACCGGCGACGGGACCAACGACGCTCCCGCGCTGGCGCAGGCCGACGTCGGCGTCGCGATGAACACCGGCACCCAAGCCGCACGCGAGGCCGGGAACATGGTCGATCTCGATTCCGATCCGACGAAGCTCATCGAGATCGTCGAGATCGGCAAGCAGTTGCTCATCACCCGCGGATCGCTGACGACGTTCTCGATCGCCAACGACGTGGCGAAGTATTTCGCGATCATCCCGGCGATGTTCTCCGGTGTGCTGCCTGCACTCGATCGCTTGAACATCATGCATCTCGATACGCCCCGCTCGGCGATCCTCTCCGCGGTCATCTTCAACGCGATCATCATCGTGATGCTCGTGCCGCTTGCGTTGCGGGGCGTGAAGTTCGTCGCCCTCACCGCGACGGAAGTACTTCGTCGCAACCTGCTCATCTACGGGGTCGGCGGACTGATCGCTCCGTTCGTCGGGATCAAGCTCATCGACCTGCTCATCTCCAACCTGGGAGTGCATTGATGCGCCGGCAATTGATGCCCGCAGTCGTCGCGATCGTCCTCTTCACGTTCCTTGCGCTCGTGTACGGCGCGGGGACGACGCTCGCAAACGAAGTGCTCTTCCACCACAAAGCCGAAGGTTCGCTCGTGAGCGCGCCGAACGGTCGCGTCGTGGGGTCTTCGCTCATCGGCCAGGACTTCACGGCGACGAAGTACTTCCACCCTCGCCCGTCCGCGGCCGGCTACGCATCCGGTCCCGGGTACAGCTACGGATCGAACTACGGCCCGACGAACAAAGCGTTCCTCTACGGGGAGGACGACCCCGCGACACCCGACGTCGACGAGTCGAAGACGACGGGTGTCGACGATCTCGTGCGGGCGTACCGACACGAGAACGGGCTCGGGGCGACCGAGCCCGTGCCCGTCGATGCGGTGACCGCCTCGGGCAGTGGGCTCGACCCGCACATCTCGGTTGCGAACGCGAATCTCCAGATGCGACGGGTCGCGGGCGCGCGCGAGCTCACGGTCCACGAGGTGAGCCATCTCATCGCGACACATACACAGGACCGCGCCTTCGGGATCCTCGGCGAGCCGGCCGTCAACGTCCTCGAGCTGAACCTCGCGCTCGACGCGCTCAGGGGTTGACACGCCGACGCCCGCTCGACGTCGTGTGAGCAACAGGTGCTCCGTGGGTACGGTGCGGATGTGACGATCGAGCGCGTCGATGCTCACACCGCTTCCTCGTGGACGACCTGAACACGTCTGCGCCGCCGTCGCGTTCGGGACGGGTGCTGCGCACGTATCTCGGAACGGCGCCGGGCGTCGGGAAGACGTACGCGATGCTCAACGACGGACGGCGAGCGGCGTGGCCGGACAGGACGTCGTCGTCGGTTGGCTCGAACGCCATTGTCGAGCCGAGACACGCGCGCAGTTGGGAGATCTGGAGATCATCCCGCCGCGAACCGTCGATCATCGTGGTCGTCCGTTCGAGGAGCTCGACGTCGATGCGATCGTCGCCCGCCGGCCTGATGTCGTCCTCGTCGACGAGCTCGCCCACACGAACGCCGACGGGCTCCGGCGCCGTTGGGAGGATGTCGACGACCTGTTGGAAGCGGGGCTCGCCGTCATGACGACCCTCAACGTGGGCAACCTGCTCTCGGTGCGTGACTACGCGGCGCGCGTCACCGGCGCGGGAACGGTCGAGTACGTCCCCGACGAGTTCGTACGCCCGGGTGAGGTCGTGCTCGTCGACCTCCCTCCCGAGGTGCTGCGACGCAGGATCGCGGCCGGGCTCGTGTTCTCGCCCAGCGAGGCGAGTGGCGCGCTGTCGGACTACTACCGCGCATCGAATCTTGCCCGGCTGAGCACGCTGGCCGGCGCGTGGATGGCGGGAACGGTCGACGTGGTCGGCCCGGCCCTGCTCGTGGAAGCCGGGCTCGAGGAAGCGACGCCGCGCCCGACGATCGTCGCCGGCGTGTCCAGCGCGAAGTGGGCGCCTCGTGTGATCCGCCGGGCCGCGACGCTCGCCGCGGAGGAAGACGCGAACTTGCTCGTCCTGCACGTCAACGTGGCCGACGGCCTGCGACCACGCGCGGTTGCCGCGGCAACCGACTACGAGGAGTTGGTCGAACAGGCGGGCGGTTCCTACGCGGCCGTCACCGCATCGGGCGTCGTCGAAGCGCTCGCGGCGACGGCCCGAGAGAAGCGCGCCAGTCACGTCGTCGTCGCCCGCCACCGTTCTCGTCTCGGTGAGCTGGTGCGGGGTTCGGTCGCCTCCCGACTCCGCAAGCTCGTGCCCGATATCGAGGTCGACGAGGTCACCGCGTAACCCAGACCCGTCACGGCCTACGAGTGCGTCGAGGATGATCGGACGCTTCGGCTCGTCCACCTTTCGATCCGGAGGAAGCCGTGCGTCGTCCGGGAGGGGTCGTCCCGTGCTCCGCACGCATCCACCTCAGCGGCGTGCTCGGACGGCAGCCCGAGCACGTCCTCAGAGCCAGTCTTGGCGCCGGAAGAGCGCGTAGAGCGCGCCCGAGATGATCACCATGAGCGCGGTCGAGGTGACGAAGCCGGAGTGCCGCGCGAAGCCGGGGTACGGGACGTTCATGCCGTAGTAGCCGGTGATGAGCGCGGGCACGGCGATGATGGCGGCCCAGCTGCTGACCTTCTTCACGATCTGGTTCTGGCGGTAGTCGCGCAGGCTGAGGTTGGTCTCGACGATGGTCGCGACGAGGTCCCGCAACGAGTCGGTGGACTCACTGACGCGCAGGATGTGGTCGTAGATGTCCTGGTAGTACGGGTACAGATCTTCGGAGATCATGCTGTGCTCACGCCGCATGAGCGCGCTGATCACCTCGCGCATGGGGACCACGAGACGGTGGAAACGGACCAGCGCGCGTCGCATCTCGAACCAATGACGCTGTTGCGCCGCGTCGAGCGGCCGTTCGGAGAAGATCCCTTCGCTGACCTGGTCGTAGAACTCGTCGAAGGATTGGACGGTGTCGAAGTAACCGTCGACGACGACGTCGAGCAGTCCATAGAGCAGGAAGCCGACGCCCCGCCCTGCGAGATCGGGGGAACGGTCCCAGCGCTGCAGCACCGGATCCATTGAGAAGCCTTCGTCTTTGCGCACCGTGATGATCCACCGGCTGTTGACGAACGCGTCGATCTCGTACGCGTCGAGTTCGCCGCGATCCGCGTCGACCGTGACCGCGTGGCAGGACAGGAACCGGTGGGTCGCGTAGTGGTCGAGCTTGGGGCGCTGATGGGGACCGAGGGCATCTTCGACAGCAAGTTCGTGGAGGCCGAGCTCTGCTGCGAGTTCGTCGAGTTGCTCCTCGGTCGGTCCGCAGAAGTCGACCCACACCATCGTGTCGGGCTGTTCGAGATACTCCGACACCTCGGTAACGGGAAAATCTTCCGCCTCGAGAACACCCTGTCGATACACCCTGCTTCGGGTTTCGCCCATCACGTCCTCCACGCGCGATCAACGCGCCCGTGCCGCGTGCGCGGGTCGGCAATCGATTCTGCCCGCCCTGCCGAGGCATGCAGGTGATCCGAGCGCTCGCCGAACTGCGCGATTCGATCCAGGCCGCGGTTCGGTCGCTCTCGCCGCGACCATCGCCGATGCCATCGCAGTCCTCTCGGGCCGGCCGCCACCACTCCCGGAAACGCGAACCCGAGATCCTCGCCCTTCCTGACGCCCAGAGCGTCGAGGATCTCGCCGCGCTGCTGACCTCGGCGGGGGAGCGCTGAGGTCGAGACAGTTACCGCTCCCGGACTGCGTAGGTCAGATGCGTCACCCGCGGCGTCGGCTCCGCGCGAACCGGCTCCAGGGCCACGCGGCCCGCGTCCACGCCCTCGAACAGGCGGATTCCGGAGCCGAACAGCACGGGTGAGAGCGCGATCGAGAACTCGTCGATCAGGCCCGCGTTCACGTACTCCAGGATCGTTGCGCCGCCGCCCGCGATGCGGACGTCCCGGTCGCCGGCGGCCTCGCGGGCCTGGTCGAGCGCGGACTCGATGCCGTCGTTGACGAAGTGGAAGGTGGTCCCACCCGGCCGCTCCCACGGGTCACGCTTGGTGTGCGTCACGACGAAGACCGCCGTGTGGAACGGCGCCTCCTCCGGCCACCCCTGCTCGCCGGCTTCGAACATGCGCTTGCCCATCACGCTCGCGCCGGTGCGCTCGAACGTCTCTCGCGCGATGTCGTTGTCGCGCCCTTCCTCGCCACCCTCGCCGAGCTTCAGGTTCTCCCGGAAGAACCGCTGCGGGAAGATCCACTGCTGCAGTTCCATCCACTGCTGCCCCATCAAGTCCCCCATGGACTCGGGCGCGATGAACCCGTCCAGCGACATCGACACGCTGAAGAACACCTTCCCGGCCATCAGTCCTCAACTCCCTTCCGAACGATCTCGGTGACGTAGGCAGCCAGGTTGCTCAGGGTCTGCTGGCCACCCTCGATCGCGTGGTACTTCTCGACCGCCTCGTCGCGCAGCTCCTTGGTGGGGAACACCGTGCGCATCTCGATCCGGGTCGCCGCGCCGTCGGGCGCGAAGGTGAGGACCGACTCGAAGGCGTTCGGGTCGCCGCGGGACTCACCGTGCCGCAGCGCGATCCGCTCCGGCGGCGGCGATCTCGGTCCAGGAGATCCACTCCTGGTAGTCCGTCCCGTCCGGTCCGTGCATCACGAAGTCCCACTCCCCGCCGACGCGGAACTCGAACGCCCGCGTGGTCGTGGTGAACCCCTCCGGTCCCCACCATCGCGACAGGTGCCGGACTTCGGTGAACGCCTCGAACACCAGCTCCCGTGGAGCACTGATGACCCGGGAGATCACGATCTCGCGGTCGGCCGTCGCTGACTGCGCCGGCGCGTCCCGTCCTGTCGCTGCCATCGGTCACTCCTCCTGCCGTGCCTGCTTGAGGTCCTGCACGTACGCGTCCAGCCGGTCGAAGCTCTCGTTCCAGAACCGCTCGAACCCGCCGGTCCACTCGTGGACCGTTCGCAGACCGCGGGCGTCAAGGCCGTACAGGCGCTGCTTGCCTGCCTTGCGGTCCCGCACCAGCCCGACCTCCCGGAGCACCCGCAGGTGTTTGGACGCCCCCGGCTGGGCCATCCCCAGCTCCTGGGCCAACTCGGTCACCGGCCGCTCACCCGCCCGCAGCAGTACCAGGATCTCCCGGCGCTGCGGCTCGGCGATCGCGTTGAAGACGTCCGACGTCGTCGCTGCTCGTGCCATGGCAGCCATCATATGCTGATATCGGCATGCGTCAACCGGCCGGAGCACTGTCGTACCGAGGTCTTGCGCACCTCGTCGTTCTGTGCGAACGTACAACCAGATGGTTGTAGGTCAGGTACCCGACGCCGATGTCGACCGCATCTTCCACGCCCTGGCCGACGGCACTCGGCGCGACATCGTCGCCCTCGCCGTCGGAGGCAGGTACAGCGTGTCGGCGTTGGCGAAGCGCTACCCGATGAGCTTCGCCGCCGTGCAGAAGCACGTCGCCGTGCTCGAGGGAGCCGGGCTCGTCACCAAGGAGCGGCGAGGGCGCGAGCAGCTCGTGCGCACCGACGTCGACACCGTCCACCGGGCCCGGGTGCTCCTGGACGGTATCGAGGAGCTGTGGCGGGCGCGGGTGGACCGGATCGACGACCTCCTGGCAACCGAGAAGCGAACCACTGGAGGCAAGCGATGAGCGTGACCAGCGTCGAGAAGGACCCGGAGGCCCTGACCATGACGGTCACGGCGGACCTCGATGCCACCGTCGAACGGGCGTGGCAGCTGTGGGCCGACCCCCGCCAGTTCGAGCGGTGGTGGGGGCCCCCGGGCTACCCGGCGACCGTGGTCGACCACGACCTGCGGGCCGGCGGGCGGGTCACCTTCTTCATGACCGGGACCGAGGGCGAGCGCCACGACAGCACGTGGGAGGTCGTCGTCGCCGACCCGCCCCGCCACCTCGAGCTGCGGGATGCCGACGTCGACGAAGACGGCCGCCCGAACGACGGGAACGCGATGACGGCGATGGTCATCACCATCGACGAGCGCGACGGTGGGGGTGCGGTGATGGCGATCCGCACCCACTTCGACTCGCAGACGGGCATGGAGCAGGTGCTCGCCATGGGAGTCGAGGAGGGCATGCGCATGGTCCTTTCGCAGATCGACGCGGTCCTCGCCGGCACGCCTGCATGAAGGACCGACACGGTGGCCGGGCGAACCCGGCCACCGTGTTGGGTCGAAGGCGACCGGCGCAGGAAGCGGAATCGCGCCAGCGGGAGAAGGACGTCTGGGCGAAGGCGACCGGTGACAACGCGCACCATCCCGACCGAAAGCGCCAAGGCATCCGAGACCAAGCTCACCGCCGAAGAGCTCGGCCATCCGGGCGGTGGTCGTCGGCGTCCTCCTCACCGTTGCTGAACCTCTGGGTCCCAGCGGTCGACCTGGGTCGCGCCTCGCTCGATCTTCACGAACTCGTCGGCGCGCGCATCCATCCACGGCCCGGTCTCGCCGTCGGGCCACTGGATGCGGACCCGAGTGGAGTCGTGATCGCCGAGGCCGACGTGGACCCAGCCGAGCTGACCACCCGCGTGGCCGCCGCCGACGGTGACTTCCCGGTCGATGCGCCGATCGCCGACCTTCACCTCCACCCACGCACCGATGGCGTCCCGGTTCGCCCCCGGCTGTTGGAG
Organism: uncultured Actinomycetes bacterium; assembly: GCA_963745645.1. Classification (GTDB taxonomy): domain Bacteria; phylum Actinomycetota; class Acidimicrobiia; order IMCC26256; family PALSA-610; genus CAVUFH01. Next base: position 254,223 of record CAVUYD010000007.1, on the reverse strand, counting down.
CCGCAGCGCGATCCAGTGGCCCTCGGGCCGCGGCTGCTCGGCGTCACCCCGCCCGACGTTGCGCCACACCTTGACGTTTGCTCGCCGGTTGACCACGACGAGGTCGAGCATGCCGTCGAGATTCATGTCGACGAGCGCCGCACCACGACTCCGCTCGAATCCGACGATGCCCGCGTCACGCGCGCCCTCGACGAACGCGCCATCGCCACGACCCATCAGGAGGTTGTTCGGATCGCGATGGGCGTAGTCGACCTGTGCTTCGACGTTCCCCTTTGTGATGAACAGGTCGATGAAGCCGTCGTTGTTCACGTCCGCGAACTCCGGGTGCCACGCGGTCGATGGCAACGCGTCGCCACCCGCGTACGGCCGTTGGGCGGTGACGCCACGCTTGAGGGCAATGTCCGCGTACGCGGGTCGTGCGTCACGGCCGCTCAGCGTCTGGAGCTTGTTGTCGCCCTGGCTGGTGATGAATACCTCGGGTCGGCCGTCTCCCGTCAGGTCCTGGCTGGCGATGCCCATCCCCCAGACGTGTAGTGGCCGCCAGCCCTCCCGCTCGGTGTAAAGGCGGGGAGCTTCACCGGGGGTGACGTGCCACAGCTGCTCAGATCCGTCGCGGTAGTAGTTCCGGTCGTTGGCCAAGCGGAGGTCACGTTCTCCCGACCTGGCCCAATCGCTGAACAGCGCGGACAGCGCGCAGTAGCCGGGGCGGAGCATGATGGGCGGTCCGTAACGCCCTGTTGCCGGCGCGGGTCGCACGAGCTCGCTCATATCACAGTCGTAGGTGCCGGCTACCAGGTAGTTGGCGAACGCCAGCGTGGGCAAGGCGTTCGTGCCCTCCCACGTGGCGCTGAAACCGACCGTCCACGCGCGACCGCCGTCGAACCCGAAGCGGTCGTTGGCGCGTTCGAACCGGCAGCCCCCGAGCCCCCTGAGGATGACGTTGCCGCCGCGGCGGAGGACGGCCAGATCCGTGTGGCCGTCGCCGTCGATGTCGAGGGGATACGCACCCGTGACCGACGCGAGGTCGGTGACGGGCGACGCTCGGCGACCGAAGCGGAGCGCACCACCCACTGGGCTTTCGTTGCGGTACAGCGCCGCCGGCTGCGAACCTCCCGCGAAGTAGAGGTCGTCGCGCCCGTCGTCGTTACAGTCGAACGCCGCGACGCCGCCACCGACGAAGAAGTCGTAGCCGCCGTCGTACCGGTGGACGATGCCCGCGGTACTGGTCTCGTCTACGTACCGCGGAGCCACCGGTGTCGCTGAGCCACCACCGCGAGTCGATGCCACCAGCCCGGTCCCGACGAGCGCGACCAGCACGACGACGACGACCGCCATCGACCGACGCCGCCGGCTCAAGGTCGTCCCGAGGGGCACGCACGGATTGAACCACAGCGAACGAGATTCCTCCGCGGCGGCAAGGACACGAACGGCCACGGTGTGGTAAATAGGGTGCGTTTCAGGCTCTGCCTGACCCGATGAGGAGCCTCACATGCGCCTACGTCCTGTTGCGGTCCTGCTCGTTTCGCTGCTCGCTTCGCTGCTGGTGTTCGCGGCATGCGGTGGCGACGACGACGACAGCGCGTCGAACACCACTGCCAGCGGCGGTAACGCCGGCGGCAAGTGCGTCGTCGGCGTTTCCTGGAACAACTACCAGGAGGAGCGCTGGGCCAAGTTCGACGAGCCGGCGATCAAGAAGGCCGTCGAGGCCGCAGGCGGCAGCTACGTGTCGAACGACGCCAAGTCGTCGGCCGAGACGCAGGCCAGCAACGTCGAGAACCTGATCTCACAGGGCGCCAACGTGCTGATCATCCTCGCCCAGGACGGGACCGCCATCAAGCCGTCGGTCGCGAACGCGCTGTCGAACGGCGTGCCGGTCATCGCGTACGACCGACTCATCGAGGATCCCGGCGCGCTCTACATCACCTTCGACAACGTCGAGGTCGGGCGACTCCAGGCCGACGCGATCTTCAACGCGGTGCCCAAGGGCAACTACATCATCATCAAGGGCAACAAGGCCGACGCCAACGCCGACTTCCTCCGCTCCGGCTACGACAAGATCATCAAGGACGCCGTGACGTCCGGTGACATCAAGATCGTCGGCGAGACCTACACGGACAACTGGGACCCGTCCAAGGCCCAGACCGAGACCGAGCAATTCCTCACCGCGGCCAACAACGACGTGCAGGCGGTCCTGTCGGAGAACGACGGGATGGCCGGTGGCGTCGTGGCCGCACTGGAGGCCCAGGGTCTCGCCGGCACGGTCCCGGTGTCCGGTCAGGACGGTGACCAAGCGGCCCTCAACCGGGTCGCGCTCGGCACGCAGACCGTCGATGTCTGGAAGGACGCTCGCCTGCTGGGCACGACCGCCGGCAAGGCGGCTGCCGCGCTGTGCAAGGACAAGGACGTCAAGAAGGTCAGCGGCACCGCTCCGTTCACGACCCCGGGTGGCGCCGAGGTCACGTCGATCCTCCTCAAGCCCCAGCCCATCACCAAGGACAACCTCAACATCGTCATCGACGCGGGCTGGACGACCAAGGAGAACGTGTGCAAGGGCGTGACGGCCGGTTCGGTACCCGTCTGCTAACCGGTCCGACGGGCGTGGACGTTGACAGAGACTGACGCTCCAACAGTCCTCGGGACCAGCCCGAGCCCATCCGTAAGCCCGAACCCACCGCGCGAGCACCGGTGGCGTTCGTTCCTGCTCGCGACCGAGCTGGACACCCGTTTGCTCGGCATGGTGGTGGCCCTCGCGGCCATCTGGATCACATTCAACGGCCTGTCGGACGGCGCCTTCCTCACGTCCCGAAATCTCTGGAACCTCTCGGTCCAGAGCACGTCGATCGCGATCATGGCCACGGGCATGGTCCTGATCATCGTGTCGCGCAACATCGACCTGTCCGTAGGCTCGCTGCTCGGATTCCTCGGCTACACGATGGCCCTGGTGCAGACCGACGGCGTCATCGCGTTCTTCGGCCTCAACGTCACGATCGGCGGGCTCGCGGACAAGCCGTACGTGTGGGTGGTCGCGCTGGTCGTGGGCGTCGTGCTCGGCGCCCTGGCCGGCTCGGTGACGGGCTACATCGTCGCCTACGGAGGGGTCCCCGCGTTCATCGTTACGCTGGGCGGCTTCCTCGTCTGGCGCGGCGCGATCTTCCGCACCGGAGGCAAGCAGGGGCAGACGCTCGCGCCCCTCCAGCACAATTTCCAGCTGATCGGCGGCGGAGCCAAGGGCTCGCTCGGTGAGTGGCGGAGCTGGGGGTTCGCGGCGTTGTGCTGTGCCGGCGTGGTGCTCAGCATCTACCTCGCCCGCCGCGGCCGAATGCGCTACGGCCTCGCCGTCCGTCCGATCCTGGTCGAGGTCGGACTGGGCGTCGCCGGCTGCGCAGCCGCGATCGCGGGTGTCGCCCTGATCGCCAACGGCTACGACTCGCCGATCACCGGCAAGCCAACGGGGGTCGCGTACCCGGTGGTCATCCTGGTCGTCGTGACCCTGTTGATGACCTACCTCGCCAAGCGACGTCGCTTCGGCCGCTATGTGTACGCATTCGGAGGCAACCCGGAAGCTGCCGAGCTGAGCGGCATCAACACTCGTCGCACGGTCATGCTCACGTACACCCTCATGGGCGTGCTCGTCGCGGTCGAGCGCGGCGATCCAGACGGCACGGCTCAACGCGGCGGTGACGAACCTCGGGGTCCAGAACGAGCTCGACGTCATCGCCGCTGCCGTCATCGGCGGCACCTCGTTCTCCGGCGGGATCGGGACGATCGCCGGCGCCGTCCTGGGGGCGATCGTGATGCAGTCACTTCGCTCCGGCATGGTGCTCTTGCGAATCGACTCGCCGTCACAGGACATCGTCGTCGGCGTCGTGCTCGTCGCCGCGGTCGCCATCGACGCGGCAATCCGCGCCGGGCGCCGCAGGGCGGCGGTGGGCGCACTCGTAGCCGGCCTCGCCGTGGCGGCCCTCGTCATCCAGACGGGTCGACCCTGAGCGAGGGCAGCACGATGACCGACCTGCAGCCCGCCACGACCGCGTCCGAGTCCAAGCCCACCCCGCTCGTCGAGATGCGGAACATCTCTGTGTCCTTCGGCGGACTGCACGCAGTCGACGATATGAGCATTGATCTCTACCCCGGTGAGGTCGTCGCCCTCGTCGGCGGCAACGGCGCGGGCAAGTCGACGTTGATGCACACGTTGTCCGGTGCGCACCCGGCCGACTCCGGTGAGATCCTGATCAACGGCCAGGCCGTGACCATCCACCAGCCGCGTGACGCGCAGAAGCTCGGCATCGAGACGATCTACCAGAAGTTGGCGCTGGCCGAGAACATCGACGCCGCGGGCAACGTCTTCCTCGGGCGCGAGCTGCGGACGCGTGCCGGCTCGCTCGACGACCCGGCCATGGCGGCGGCGACCCAGAAGGTCGTGGCGAACCTCAACCCTTGGTTCAAGAACCTCAAGACCGCGGTGAGATCGCTCTCCGGTGGACAGCGGCAGACGGTGGCAATCGCCCGAGCGATCTACTTCGACGCCAAGATCCTCATCATGGACGAACCGACGGCTGCCCTGGGCCCGGCCGAGACCACTCAAGTGCGCGATCTGGTGACCCACCTCAAGTCCGAGGGCATCGGGATCTTCCTCATCAGCCACGACATCCACGACGTGTTCGATCTGGCCGACAGGATCTGCGTGATGCTCCAGGGAAAGCTCGTCGGCACCGTCAACAAGCACGACGTCACCAAGGACGAGGTCCTCGCCATGATCATCATGGGCAAGAGGCCCGGCGAGGTCTCCAGCGAGGACATCGCCGAGCTCCGCGACTGACGACGAGCGCTAGCCGGACGACGCGTTGCGAAGCGCGGCGTACGCGCCGCGCACGTCGGCTGCGGCCGACGCACCGGCGCCGGGCTCGACCACGTCCCCCTCGCCCAGGCGCCACCGGTCGGCGATGTCCGTCGGCTCGTCGCCCGTGGCGACCGCCGCCGCCTGCACGCACCCGCCCGTGGCGACCTGCTGGTCGCTGCGCGGCACGAGCACGGGGCGCCCGCTCAGGTCGGCGAGCACTTGGCGATACGCGCGCGAGTGCGCGCCACCACCGACCAGGAGCAACCGGCCGTCGACGGGCGCGAACCGGGCGAGGGCGTCGAGGCCGTCGAGCAGGCCGCACACCACGCCCTCGACCGCGGCACGCGCCAGCTGCTCTCGGGTGACGTCGCTGCGCAGCCCCGACAGGACGCCCGTCGCCGCCGGACGGTTCGGCGTGCGCTCGCCGTCGAAGTACGGCAGCAGGCTGACCCCGCCAGCTCCGGGCGCGGTGGCGAGCACCAGCTCGTCGAGCCCGGTGTGGTCGACGCCGAGCAAGCGGGCGACGGCGTCGCTGACCTTCGTCGCGTTGAGGGTGCACACGAGCGGCAGGTGGCGCCCGGAGGCGTCGGCGAAACCGGCGACCGCGCCCGAGGGATCGGCGGTGGGCGAATCGCTGACCGTGTACACGGTGCCCGACGTCCCGATCGACACCGCGACGTCACCGGGACGGAGCCCGACGCCGAGCGCTCCCGCCATGTTGTCGCCCGTCCCGGGGCCCACGACTGCGCCATGCCACTCGCCCGCGGCGTCGCCCGGCCCGAGGACCGGCGGCACGACGTCGGTCCAGTCGCGCTCGCGGTCGACCAGCGCCAAAAGGTCGAAGCGGTACTGGCCGGTGGCGGCCGACCAGTAGCCGGTACCCGACGCATCCCCTCGGTCGGTCGCGAGCCGGCCAGTCAGCTGGAGCGTGAGCCAGTCGTGCGGCAACGCGACGTGGGCGAGCCGCCGCCACGCCTCGGGCTCGGTGCGGTGCAACCACGACAGCTTGGTGATCGTGATGCTCGCCACCGGCACCACGCCGCAGGCGTCGGCCCACGCTGCGCTCCCGCCCTCGAGGTGGTCGATCAGCCACGCCGCGTCCGGGGCCGACTCCGTGTCATTCCACAGCTTGGCGGGCCGGACGACGCGACGGTCCTCGTCGAGCACCACCATTCCGTGCTGCTGCCCGGCCATGCTGATCGCCGCCACGTCGGGCGCGCCGGCTTGCTGCCAGGCTGCCTCGAACGCCGCCCACCATGCCGCCGGGTCCTGCTCGGATCGCGGTGGCTGCGTCGGGGGGTGGGGCGCCGAACCGCGCGCCGCGACCCGGCCGCGCTCGAGCTCGCGCACCTCGACCTTCGTCGCGGTGGTCGACGAGTCGACGCCCGCCACGAGCGCGCGGTCGGGCCCGGCCACGTGAGCGGTCAGCGAACGCGGGCGACGTGGCGGGCGACGAGGTTCTCGAGCGCCTCCTGGTGCCCCGACACGCGCGCCGGCTCACCGGTGCCGAGGGCACGCTCGTGCAGCGACGGGAGCGAGGCGGAGCCGTCGAGGATCGAGCGGCCGAGCTCGCCGTCCCAACCGGCGTAGCGGCCGTCGAGGGCCGCATCGAGCTCGCCGGACTCGCGGATCGACGCCGCCGCCAGCAAGGCCCGGGCCAACGTGTCCATCCCGCCGATGTGCGCGTGGAACAGGTCGGTGCGGTCGATCGACTGGCGCCGCAGCTTGGCGTCGAAGTTGAACCCGCCGCTGCCGAGCCCGCCACCGCGCATGATCTCGAGCATCGCGAGCGTCATCTGCTCCACTGACACGGGGAAGCGGTCGACGTCCCACCCGAGGCGGTCGTCGCCGGAGTTGGCGTCGACCGAACCGAAGATCCCGGCGCCGACCGCGGCGGCGATCTCGTGCGCGAAGTCGTGGCCCGCGAGCGTGGCGTGGTTGACCTCGATGTTGACCTTCACCTCGTCGGCCAGGTCGTAGTGCTGGAGGAACGCCCACACGGCCGCTACGTCGAAGTCGTACTGGTGCTTGGTCGGCTCGAACGGCTTCGGCTCGATCAGGATCGTGCCCGTGAAGCCGATGCGGTGCTTGTGCTCGACCACCATGGCGAGGAACCGGCCGAGGTGGTCGAGCTCGCGGCGCATGTCGGTGTTGAGCAGCGTCTCGTAGCCCTCACGCCCGCCCCACAGCACGTAGTTGTGACCACCGAGGCGGTGCGTCGCCTCCAGGCAGTGCGCCACCTGCGCGGCGGCATACGCGAACACCTCCGGATCGGGGTTCGTCGCGGCACCGGCCTGGTAGCGCGGGTTGGAGAACAGGTTGGCGGTCCCCCACAGCGGCACCACGCCGGTGCGTGCCTGGTGGCCGGCGGCGGCGTCGACCATCTCGTCGAGGAGCGCCGCCGACTCCTTGAAGCTCGCCCCCTCGGGAGCGATGTCGCGGTCGTGGAAGCAATAGAAGGGCACCCCGAGCTTGGCGAAGAACTCGAACGCGGCGTCCATCTTCCGGTGGGCCGCGGTAATGGGGTCCACGCTCTTGGCGAACGTCGGGTGCCACGGGCGGTCGAGCGTGCCGGCACCGAAGACGTCGAACCCGTCCCACGCGAAGCTGTGCCAGTAGCAGACCGCGAGGCGCAGGTGGTCCTCCATGCGTCGCCCGGCCACCACGCGATCGGCGTCGTACCACCGGAACGCGAGCGGGTTGTCGCTGTCGGGGCCCTCGTAGCGGATCGGCGACTCGACGTCGGTGAAGAACGGCTCGCTCATGACCACCTCGCTCCGTCCGACTCGACTCCGCGCGAACGTACCGGTTGCGGTCACCGCTGTCGCCGGCGGGCGCCGGCGAGGATGCGCTCGATCACCGCGAGCGTGCCGATCGCGTCCTCGGGCGGGATCGGCACCGGTGCACCGTCGCGGACGGTTGCCGCGAACGCGTCGACCTCGACCGCGTACGGGTCGGCCGGCGGGATGGTGATCACCTCGAGGCCCGGGGCCACGGGTGGGTCGCCGCCGGCGGCGCGGATGATCCGGGTCGGGAGGTCGGGCGGGATGTTGAACGGGATCTCCACCAGCAAGCGGCCCTCGGTCCCGACGATGTGCACCCGCTGGTCGTCCTCCACCTGCGTCGAGCACGTGAACGTGGCGTGGCGCCCGCCGAAGTCGAGCACCGCCGACGAGAGCACGTCCGTCCCGAAGGCCGGGTCGAACCGCACCGAGCCGACGACGTCCGACGGTTCTTCGGCGAACAGCCACCGAGCGACGTTGATCGGGTAGCACCCGATGTCCATCAGCGCGCCGCCGCCGTACTCGGCGATGTTGCGGATGTTCGCGGGGTCGAGGTTGCGGTACGAGAAGAACGCCTGGATGGCCTTCAGCTCACCGATCGACCCGGCGTTCACGAGCTCGTGGACACGCGTCCACAGCGGATGGACGCGGTACATGAACGCTTCCATCAAGACGACGCCCGCCCGCCGGCAACCCTCGATCATTCCGGCCGCTTCCGTGGTGTCGAGCGCCAGCGGCTTCTCGCACAGCACGTGCTTCCCGGCCTCCGCGGCGCGCAGCGTCCACGCCGCGTGCAGATGGTTGGGCAGCGGGATGTACACCACCTCGACGTCGGGGTCGGCGAGCAGCTCGTCGTAGGAACCGTGGTGGCGCGCGATACCGAGGTCGGTGGCGGTCGCCGCCGCACGGCCCGCGTCGCGCGATGCGATCGCCACGACCTCGCACCGCTGCGACCGCCTTATCGCGGGGATCACCTTGCGCACCGCGATCGAAGCGCAGCCGAGCACGCCGAAGCGCAGCGGTTCGCTCATCGCGACTTCAGCGGCAGGACGGCGACGTTCAGCCAGCGACCGCCGGTCGGGCGGCCGATGACGAACGACTTCGCGAACGGTGACGACGAGCGCGAGACGAGGTCTCCGTCACCGCGATAGGCCTCGGTGGTGACGGTCCCGCGCGACTCGAGGCCGAGGCTCAGACCGCGTCTGCCTGCCGAACGGGACGACGAGCGTGATGCGCACGTCGTCGATCGAGTAACGCTCGGCGACCCTTATGCCGCCCGCCGCCTCGTCGACCCGCCGGCGCAGCTCGTCGAGCCGGTCGCCGTGATCGACCGCGGGGAGGAGCGCGGCGTCACCGCGACGCAACGCCTCGTGCTCGAGCTCGAGGTTCTCCGCGAGCGTCAGCACGATCTGCCGCGCGCCCGCGCCGGTGATCTCGTGGTTCCAGTCCACGACGTCCTGCGAGACGGTGATCGACGGCAGCGTGGCGGGGTCGATGTCGCCCGGCAGCCGGCCGAGCACGTCCTCCGCCGACGGGTCGACGAAGCCACGGGCCGGACCGCCGGCGGCCACGATGCCGACGCCGAGCAGCGTCGAGCCGCGACCATCAGCGCGCCGGCGCGAGCGAGCGCGGGCGCCGTGCCCCCCGCGACGAGCCGCCGCGCGAACCGGACCGGGTCGTCCTCGTCCGAGCCCGCCACCGGCACCACGCGCTCGAGGAGCGGGCGGGCGGCGCACACGATCACCAGGCTGCCCAGCAGCGCGACCTTGGTCCCGAACTCGTTCGTCTGCGGTGCGATCAGGACGGTGGCCACGATCGCCAGGACGAGCGCGAACAGCATCCGGCCGACCCGGCCGGGCGGCATCGTCCTCGGGTCGGTGAGCATGAAGAACACGAAGATGAACACCTCGGGCGAGGTGACGATCACTCGCCAGAAGTCGAACCCGCACACCGGCGCGAATGCCCACCGGGCGACCATGCAATGCCCGGACAGGGCGACCGAGCCCGACGCCGCCCGCGAGCCCGCCCCAGAAGATCGCCGCCGCGGCCAGCGAGGCTCGAGGCGGCGCGTGATCAGCACGCCGCCGATCAGGATGACGGCGTACGCCACGATCATCGGCCCGTCCAGCGGTGACCACCAGAAGTCCAGCGGCTCGACTCGGGTGCTGCCGAGCAGGAGGAAGGCGGCGACAAGCCCGATGTTCGACGGGTTGAACAGGTGCGAGCCGCGGTAGCGGATGACGTACTTCGTCAGCAACGAGACGCCGGCGACGCCAGCGAACACGTACCACGCGTGCGTCGTCCAGTGATCGCCCTGCGGCGTGCTGGGCACACGGAGGATCAGCGCCACGCCGCTCCCGGTCAGCATCGCGCTGGCCGGCCAGACGAGCTCGCGGTGCCGGCGGAAGGTCAGCGCCACCTCGAGGACCGCGCACGTGAGGATCGCGGCGAGGATCTGCGGGACGCTGACGTGGAAGCCGAGCGCGACCTGCCCGAGGACGTGGATGGTCACGATGACCGCCGCGACGTGCAGCCGGGCGTCACGGATGTTCGGCAGCGTGACCGGGTACGCCCTCGCGCCGAGCGTCAGGGTCCGGCTGCTCATGCGGCCGCGTCCGTCGGCCGCTCGCTCACCCGATGATGTCGGACGCGTTTCGGAGCGATGCGCCGTAGCCATGCTCGACGATGCCTTCTGCCATCTGGTCGTAGGCCTCGCGGGCGTCGGGGGCCCAGGTCGCCAGGCCGTCGACGTAGCGGTTGTACATGCAGAAGGCAGCGGCGATCAGGACGGTGTCGTGGATCTCGACGTCGCTGGCGCCCGCCTCCCGAGCGGCGCGGATGTCGGCCTCGGTCACGTCGCGACCGCTGCGTTGAACCGCTGCCGCGATCCCGAGCAGGGCACGGAGCTTCGGGCTCACCGGCGCTTCGTCGACGATCCCGCTTGATGCTGTCGATGACGTCGTAGCCGCCGTCGAGCTGGCGAGCGGCGAAGGCCGAGTGCGACCACTCACAGAACCGGCACTCATTGAGCGAGGAGACGTAGGCCGCGATCGACTCGCGCTCGCCGCGACTGAGTGAGTTGTCGGCGCGGAGGAGCGTCTCGGCAAGCGCGTTCAGCGGTTCGGCTGTCGCTGGCCTGAACATCATGAGTCCGACGATGCCGGGCATGTCGTTGGCGAGCTCGATGTGCGGCATGTCAGTCTCCTGGGACGTCTCCACTCGTCATGGGGAGGCGAGCGAGAACCTCCGAGTTGCCCGAGCGCCTCGAGGCGCGACGGTATCCGACCATTCTGCGTCGTTTCCCATCCCGTCGCCAGCTCCCGGCGGCCGAGTGTAGGAACCGTCGATCCGGCCCGACGGGTGCCCGCGTGCGCGCTGTGGCACGTCCCGGGTCGTGCCATACGGCGTCAGCCGCCGAGCTGATGGCGCTCGGTCGTGCACCTGCGGGTTCTGCCCGGAGCGATCGAGGACTACGAGGCCCTCATTCGTCGCGCCATCATCAACGCGGCTTCGCCGCAGTCGCCAACATCCCTGAGCCACTGCTCGTCCGTGACGGTCTCGTCGTTCGGAACTCCGTAGCGCTCCGCGAAGGCTGCAAGAGCTCGGCGTACAAAGGCTGGATGAACGGTCGAGGCTCGTGGGCTGCCTAAGCGCGCGTCAAACGGCCGGTGACATCTCGTCAGCAGTCCGAGCCCAGTTCGTCGTTCTCGCCGCTTCGCATGACGTTGATGCCGCCCACAGGCAGCGCGCTCACCACTTCTCGATCGCCACGCCGATTCGCCGGCCGACCGTTAGAGAGCGCTGTATCGCGTCGGCGTGGAGTTCTTCCCAGGCCTCATCGTCAATATCAATGCGCGTGTGCTTGTTGGCTTGACGACCTTCGCCTGTCCGGCGCCAGCGCGGTGCATCGGTCATCGGCGACGCCGGAACGCTGCGCAGATCCGCGATGACAAACTCGCCGAGGAGCGACGGGAGCGGCATCGATCGGTGGCGCGCTTCGAGCTTGAGCGCTTGATACGTGGCCGGATCGACAACGATTGCGATTGCGTGCATGCCCCTTCGGCGGTCGGTGCGCGTTACGCCTCCTTCGCGTCGCGCGCGGTCGCGCGCTCGCTCGCGGGCGTTGCGGCGGAGGCGTTCGGCTTCGGCAGGCGTTTCTCGCGCGAGAAGTACGGCGTGCTCGTCACGCGCGCGACGCGCCGCGCGTCGTGCGCTTTCGCGACGTTCCATCGCCTCAACCGCGAGAGCAAGCGCGTGTTCCTGGCTGCGGGCTGCTTCCTCCGTGACGCGCGCTTGGTCGAGGAGGTGCTCGAGCCAACGCCGCCGATACTGCTCGGAGTCTTCGCTCGCCGCGGCGCGAGCGAGTTGGCGTGCGGCCTCGTCGCGGTACGACGCGCCGCGTCTGATGAGGAGCGCGTTGAGGTCGACGAGCTTCACCCGGCCGAGCCGCGGCTGGACGTACCACTGCACGACCTCGCGGTAGCTCTTCGCGGTCGACGGCTTCAGCGACGGCACGTGCCCGGCCAGCCACTGGTCGAAGAACGCGCCGACCGTGAGCCCGCCTGCGTCGGCGACCTCGCCCGCGCCGACCGCCGCCAACGCGCGCCCGAGCGCCTGCTCCGCCTCCGTCGGGTCGCGAACCCGCCCTTCCACCGCTGCCGCCGGCGACCCGAGACCGGGTCGCGACCGACGTCGACGACGTAACTCCACGTGTTCCCGCGCTTGACGACGCTGCCTCGCATTCGCTCCTCCACATGGGATAAGCGCACTGCGAAGGGCTCGACGCGACGGGTGACCTACGGACCGCTTGTTAGCAACCGTTAGCAAGCAGGCCGGGAGAGCGCAGGTCGGGCGAGCCGCCAACCGGCTCTGACCTGCACCAACTCAGCGCGCTCGGAGGGAGTCGAACCCCCAACCTTCTGATCCGTAGAGCGACGCATCCGTCCTGGACCGAAGTCTGCGTGTTGCGGTCTGGCCCTGTCCTGCGTGCCCTCCTGGTCGAGACGGTTGGTTGAACGCTGTTGCGATGGGCCACGGGGGCGAGAGTTGCTCTGCCGGACGTCTGCCTGCTCCGGTCGAACCGCGCATCCATTTCAGCATCACTAACCCGGGCGCATCGAGGCCGTCGAGCGACGCCGCCATCTCCCACCGGGACCTGGAGACAGAGGTCGAGGCCCGGACGGTCGAGCCTGTCGCCTCCGCTTCTCGCTCATTCGAGAGCAGCGTCGGATGCATCGATGAGGTCGCCGAGTCCACGGACCCGACACCCACGACCGGCGCATTCTCGTGGGCGACGTCCTCCTCGTGACCGGCGCCGTGCTTCTCCCCGCGCTTCTCGATCGCTCGGATCAGCGCCGCGGCGCACTCCGGGTGGAACTGCGTGCCCGACTTGTCGCGCAGCTCTTGGAAGGCGACCTCCTGCCGGAGCGCCTTGCGGTACGAGCGGGTCGAGGTCATGGCGTCATAGGCGTCGGCGACCATGACGATGTAGGGCTCGATCGGGCGGTCGGGGTCGTCGACGTCGAACTTCGTGTTGTCACTGTGTCCGCTGTCGGCGACCGGCCGCAGGAAGTCGATGTGGCTCAGCATCTGCACTGCAACGGTCTCGTGTGTCCGCAGCCGGCCGAACTCTTCCGCGGTCAGCTTCCCGGGCTTGTTGAGGATCTGGTTTGGTACGACGAGCTTGCCGATGTCGTGCATCAGCGCGGCGTAGTGCAACCGCTCCCTGCGCGCGCGACTGAAGTTCATCTCTTGGCCGATGTAGCCGGCGTACTTCGCGACCCGCTCGGCGTGACCGGCGGTGTAACGGTCCTTCGACTCGAGGGCGCGAATCAGCATGTGCACGGTCTCGTCGTGCGCTTCGGTGATGCGCGTGTACGAGCGAAAGACCTCCCGCACGATGAGGATCGGCACGAAGAAGAAGACGAGCGCGCCGACGCCGAGCGCGAGGTAGAGCCGGCCGACGAGGAAGCCCAGCACTGCGAACGGAAAGATCTCGATGCTGGCCGGAACCAACCCTTCGAGAACCTCACGCGGCTGTCGAGTGCCCTCGCAAAGGTACGAGAGCGTGATCAACGTCCACGCGACGACGAGATATGCCAACGCAGAAGGCACCATTGCGAGAACCGCAAGCGGCGTCGCGGTGATTTCCATGGCTTGGGTCAAACCCAACACCACCGCCGCCGCGAGAAATGAAAGAAACGACAACCCGGCGTTGAACGGTATCCAGCCCCAACGGTCCCGGCGAAGGTCGCCGACGTGAACGAGCGTCAAGGAACAAACCGCGGCCGCGCCCAACATCGAGCCCTTCGACGCGAAGGCGACGAGGGCGGCCATGCAGACGAACAGGCCCGGGGAAACCGAGACACCGCCCGGCAGCCTGACCGGGAGGTGCGCCGTGAACGCGACGAGGATCGCGAACACGATCAGTTCCTTCAGCGGGGGGAACCCTTCCCGCGCCAACAAGATCAGCGCCGCAGTGATCGCGGCGCTGAAGATGCTCACTGTGAACCAAGCGAGTTGGCGCGGAAACGGCGACATGCTCCTTTGAGTGTCGGCAGTCGCCGGGACCACCCTGAGAGCAGGGAGGACGGATGCTCTCAGCTGATTACATGCTCAGCGACGACCGAAACCGGCGCCTCCCGCCAGCATGATCGCCACCAGGCCGCCGCCAAGGGCGGCGATTCGGTACGCGTACTTCTTCATGGGTGTCCCTCCCGCTCGAGCCACCGGGTCCGGTGGACTGGAGCGAGTCTGCGGGACACCGACCCGACCGAACTATTGGTCACCCTGACAGTTCGCGAAGAGTGGTCAAACGCACACGCGTTGGCGCTGCGAGCCCATTTGGGCGCACAATCTCTCGGCGTGGCGGGACGGCAGCGCACACCTCATCTGATCGGGCGCGACGACTCGCGGCGCCGGCTGTCGGCCGCCCTCGAACGCGTGACCCCTACCGGGGGGGCGCTGGTCCTCGTGAGCGGCGATGCCGGCATCGGGAAGACCCGTCTCCTCGAGGAATTCGCGGCCCGGGAACCCGAGGCGCTGGTAACTCGCGGAGGCTGTGTCGCCGGGGTGCCCTATGCGCCCTGGAGTGACGCCCTCTGGTGGCTGCTCGAAACCGTCGGCAACGCAGTCATCGGCGAACTCCCCGGCTATGCCGGACCACAGCTCGCCCGGCTGATCCCGTCGCTGACGTCCGTCGACCTGACCGGGACAACCGCGGACGACGGGCAGCATCTCCTCTTCGATGCCGTCGCGGATCTGCTGCGGCACGTCGCGCGCCGCCGTCGGCTCGTCTTCATCGTCGACGACATGCACTGGATCGATCCCGCGAGCCGGGACCTCCTGCGCTACGTCGCCTCCAACCTGCGCCGGATCCCGATGCTGCTCGTTGCCGCCTTCCGGCCCGAGGACAGCATCACCGAACTCGACCTCGTTGCGCAGCTCGGTCGCCTCGCGGCGGACCGCGTCGTCCTGGACCGGCTCCCCGCCGACCGGACGCTCGAGATCGCCTCGATCCTGTTGGGCGACGCAGCCGCGCCCGCCGACCTCGACCGGATCGCGCACGACTCCGACGGGAACCCGCTGTTCGTCGAGGAACTGGTGGCGGCCGCTGGATCCAAAGGCATCCCCCCGACGCTCCGCGACCTGATGCTGGCGCGATTCATGTCGCTCGATGACGACGCCCGGCACCTGGTCTCGGTCGCGGCGGTCATCGGCGCGCGGTCGCCGCGCGCCTGGCTCGTCCATGCATGCGGGCTGCCGGCCGGCCGAGCCCGGGTGGCCACGCGGGCGGCCGCCGACGCCGGCGTGCTCGTCGCCGAGGAAGGCGCGTACGAGTTCAGGCACACGCTCCTGCGCCAAGCAGTCCTCGACGAGCTGCTGCCCGACGAGCTGGTCGAGTTCCACTCCGCAGTCGCGCAAGCGCTCGAACAACATCCCGAGGCCGCCCCCGGCCTCGACCGTGTTGCGGAACTCGCCCGTCACTGGGACGCCGCGCAGGAGCCCACGTTCGCGCTCACCTGGCTGGTAACCGCGGGGAAGCAAGCACACGAGGCCTACGCATACGAAGCAGCGGTTGCCAATTACGAGCGCGCCCTGGTCTGGTGGGACGCCGTAGCCGACCCGGTCGTCGCCGCTGGCGCGGACAGATCGGCGGTGCTCCTCCGGGCGGCCGACGCTGCACGCGAAGGGGGCTCCCTCGACCGGGCGGGTGAGTTGGCGTGGTCGGCGATCGACGAGGCGTTCGACCTCGGTGTCGACCGCGGTGTCGAAGCGGCGGGCCGGGCGTGGACACATCTGTGGAACGCAAACCGTTCCTACGAACTGTCGGCGCTCGCAGAGAAGCGAGTGCTCCCAGTGTTAGATCGCGTCGAGCCTCAGGCGCGTGCGCGTTTTCTCGTCGGGTACGTGCAGTACCTCGCCGTCAACGCGACGCCGAAGGAGATTCGGGGCCCGGCCACAGAGATGATCGCCACGCTGGACCTCGTCGACGATCCGGTTCTCGAAGCGCGCGGCCACATGGTGAACGCGTGGTGTCACGAGGCGTACGGCGAGTTCGATCGAGTCGAGGCGGAGTACGTGCGCGCCGCCGATCTCGCGCGCCACGCGGAGGCGCACGCAATGTTGGTCGCCGTACTCGCCAACCACGCCGCGTCGAAGCAGTGGACGCCCGACTTCGAAGGCAGCATCGAATTGCTCGATGCCGCCGACGAGTTGATCGAGCGCTACGGCCTGTCGCGCTATCGCGTCCTCGTCAACGCGATGCGCAACGTCGCGTTGTGCCTTGTGGGCGAGCTGGCGGCGGCACGCGTGGCCGTCGATGCGTTCGACGAGCTCCACCTCCGCGGAATCGACCGCTGGACGCGTACAACCTGTAGAGCTCGGGTTGCGCTGGCCGCGGGTGACTACGACGCGGCGTTCGCCGAACTGACGTCGGTGAGCGATGCGGAGCTCGAGGACCGAGAGACCATCCTCGACCGGATCACGATGCGTGCCGACGCGCTCGCATGGCTCGGCAACATCGACGCCGCGCGCCACGCGGTCGACCAAGGCCAGGCCGCGCTCGAGGAACACCGAGAGGCCTACTTCCACGGCTTGTTCGCGCTGTCGGCCATGCGGAGCGAAGCCGACGCCGCGGCCGCCGCATCCGCTTCCGGATTGCTCGATCGACTCGAAGAGGCACACGCGCGTGCGGCGCGCGGTCCTCGCGAGCTGGCACACGACCGTCTCCGAACTGCACGGCTCGGCTGGCATCGTCGAGGCGTTCTCGCTCGGAATCGACGCCGAGCAGGCTCGGCTCGCGAACGAGTCAGCGGCCGAGGCTGCGACCCGGGCCGCCGACCAGTTCGAAGCCTTCACGATGCGCTACCACGCGACCTACTTCCGCTGGCGCGCGGCCGAAGCCATGCTCGGCGCAGGGGAGCGCGTCGCCGCGACCGACGTCTTGAAGCGGGCGTGGGCGGTCGCGCTCGAACAGGGCTTCGGCGGCCTGGAGACCGCGATGAACCAACTCGCGTGGAGACACCAGTTGCGTCTCGGGCCCGCGCGCACCAACGTCGACGGCGACGCTGCGCTGTCGGTGCGAGAATTGGAAGTGCTGCGCCTGTTGGTCGACGGGCGCAGCAATCCCGAGATCGCCGAAGGCTTGTTCGTCACCCGCCGCACGGCGGCGGCGCACGTGTCGAACATTCTCAGGAAGCTCGACGCCGCGTCCCGAGTCGAAGCCGTCTCGGAGGCGCTGCGCCGAGGTTATGTCTAGCTCCTAGCTCACCTTGTGCGGAGCCCCGATCGCGACGGCGAGGGCCATCAGCGAGCCGACGAGGAGGGCGATGCGAGCGTAACGAGCCTTCATGGCTGAACCTTCTTCCGTGAAGTGTTGCTCCGGTTGTTTCGGGCGGCCGCCTGGCTTCCTTGATCGCGTATGTTCGAGAAGTCACAACAGGAGCCATCGGAGCCGGCCGATACGACGGCGTGTTCCTCGTGCTCGCGGTCGTTCTGGCCCTGGTGACGGTGCCGTTCGCGGGCGGGCGAATCGGCCGCCTGGCCGAGGTCCGGCTCGGGTGGGCTCCGCTGCTGTTCGCCGCGCTGGCGCTCCAGATGGTCATCGTCGTAGCGGTGCCCAGCTGGAACGACGCGCTCTTACGGGCCGTCCACCTCGGTACCTACGGGATGTTGTTCACGTTCCTCTGGGTGAACCGCCGGATCTCGGGAATCTGGATCGTTGCCGTCGGCGGGGCGTTGAACCTGATCGCCATCGCCGCCAACGCCGGCGTGATGCCGGCCGGACCGGCAGCGGTGCGATCCGCCGGGCTCGCCTCGAACGCGGACAAGTTCACGAATTCCGGGTTGCTCGACCACCCGCGCCTGTTGTTCCTGGCTGACATCTGGGCGATCCCGCGGGGTTGGCCACTGGCCAACGTGTTCAGCATCGGTGACGTCGTCATCGCGATCGGCGTCTTCGCGGTGGTCCACTCCGTTTGTGGCTCGCGCGGCGCGTCGACCCGGTCCCACGTCGCCCCCCAAGAATTCGTGGAACCTTCGGTCTGAAGCCCGGGCAACGTCCGCGTGCTGCCGTCAGCGCGCTCGGAGGGACTCGAACCCCCAACCTTCTGATCCGTAGTCAGATGCTCTATCCATTGAGCTACGAGCGCGGGAAGGCGACCAGTGTAGACGAGGCGTCCGCGGCCTTCCGAGTGCGGTTCACGGTGTGGCGAGGAACCCGTTGCACGGTCCGTGGGTGAAGTAGCCCACCGTCGCGACGGCGATCGAGAGCAGGGTGGCGAGCGACGGTGCTGTCGAACGCGGCCGGGCCGGCGGCGACGATCTGGTGGAGCTGGTCGCGGAACGTCACGAGCTTCGCGGCATCGGCGGCCGGGAACGTGGCGAAGTCGGCTTGCAGCGCGTCGATGGCGTCGCGGAGCACGATCGCGTCGGAGTAGGTCGCGAGCGGTGAACCGCTGACGAACGTGGGCAGCACGCTCGTCGAAGCCAGCGTGTACACCACGCGCCGCAGGATGCGCGATCTGCTGGTCGAGCTTGCCGTAGTCGACCACCGCGGTGTCGTCGGAGTCGGTGTGGTAGCAGGGGCCGGTCGCGTCGGAGAAGAACACGGTCGGAATCGCCGGCGCCGATGAAGTTGACGTAATCGCTGCGACCCTGACCGAACACCGAGCTCAGCTCGCGCGTGTCGAGCGTGCCGGGATCGATCGCCGACTGCACGATCTGCTGCAAGCGCGCACCGCCGGTCTCGGCGCCGACGGCGAAACTGAGGTTGCGCAGGCTCGGACGGAGGTTCGCACCCTGGATGTCGAGGTTGACGTACGCGACCGTCTGCGCCAGCGGTACGAGCGGGTTCTGCGCGTAGAACATGGAGCCGCGCAGGCCGTCCTCCTCGCGGTCCCAGAACGCGAACACGATCGTGCGGCGCGGGTGCTGCGGTGCGTATCCGAACGCGCGCACGAGCTGGAGCACTGCGGCGACGCCGGCGGCGTTGTCGGTGGCGCCGTTGCAGATGTCGTCGCCGGCGCGGAGGTCCCGGCACGCGTGACCGAGGTGGTCGTAGTGCGCGCCGATGACGACGTACTGGTCGGCGAGATCCGTCCCCGGGATCATGCCGACGATGTTCGTCCCGCCGGTGAACACCTGCTTGTACGCGTCGTTGCCGGTGGACGCCGAGTTCGCGCCCATGGTCAACGTCGTGAGGTAGCCGAGGATGTAGTCCTGCGCACGGACGGACCCGGCCGTGGCGTTGTCGCGTCCGTCGGTTGCGTCGGAGGCGAGGTACTCGAGGTCGCCTCGCACGCATCCGGACATGAACACGGCCAAGCAAGCGAGCACGGCGACGCGTCGCACGCGCGCGGAGATGCAGCCACGGTTCCCCCCTCAACCGACCATGGCGCACCGCGGCCGTGATCGTCAGGCGCCGAATGTACGCGCTCCGCGGCCGCGTGTCACGCGGGGGTCCGGGAGCGTCCCCGTTCGGGCGCCGACGGGTAGCTCGATGCGCACCGTCGTGCCGCGGCCGGGTCCGGTGTCGAGGACGACCGTGCCGCCGTGCGCGTTCACGGTCGCCTCGACGATCGCGAGGCCGAGGCCGCTCCCACCGCGGCTGGCGCACGCGCGACGGATCGGCGTGGTAGAAGCGATCGAACGCCTGCGCCGCGACGTCGTCGGACATGCCGGGCCCGTCGTCGTGCACTTCGAGGATCGCGGTGTCGGTGGTGCGGTCCACACGCACGCGCACCGGCGTGCCTTCCGGCGTGTGCACGAGCGCGTTGCGCACGAGGTTGCCCACGACCTGACGGAGGCGACCGTCGTCGCCCAGCACGGTGGCGCGATGGTCGATCGCCGCGGTGATCTCGCGGTGCGGATCGACCGCGCGCGCGTCGCGCACCGCGTCTTCGGCGAGCACCTCCAGGTGAACCGGGGCCTGTTCGAGCGGGCGGCCCTGGTCGAGGCGCGCGAGAAGCAACAGGTCGTCCACCAGGAGGCCCATGCGGATCGCTTCCTGCTCGGTGCGGCGCATCGCCTCCCGCAGCTCGTCGCCCTCCTCGAGCCCGCCGGCGCGGTACAGCTCCGCGTAGCCCCGGATCGTCGTCACCGGCGTGCGCAGCTCGTGCGACGCGTCGCCGACGAACCGGCGGAGCCGGTCCTCCGAGCCGCGTGCGCTCGTCGAACGCCTCCTCGATGCGGCCGAGCATCTGGTTGAGCGCGACACCGAGCTCGCCGGCCTCGGTGCCCGCGGGCGCTTCGGGAACACGGGTGGCGAGATCACCGCCTGCGATACCCGAAGCGGTTTCGGTCATCTGCTTGATCGGGCGCACGCCGAGCCGGATCACCCAGAAGGTGACGAGCGCGAGCACCGCGACGATCGCCGCGGTCGTGAGGACCTCCACCGTCACGAGTCGCCGGATCGCGTTGTCGACGTCGTTGCGTGTCGGTGCCGACGACGATCGCGAACGACGCGTTGGTCGGGCGCACCGCGAGCACGCGGTAGCGCGGGCCGCCGGCGCTGCTGACGGAGTAGTACGCATGCTCGCCCGGCGCGAGGTTCGCGATGTCGTTTACCGGCAGCTTCGGATCGGGCTGGTATCCGTCCTTCGACACGGCCCGGTCGTGCGGGCTGATCGCGCCGGTCTCGTCCACGGAGGCGACGTAGAACGAGCTGACCGGTCCGTCGTCGTCGGAAGTCGCCGCCGGGACGCGGCCCGGGCCCGAAGCCCTGCTGCCGCAATGCGACCTCTTGCAGGCGGTCGTCGAGCTGCCCGAGCAGGTGCGACTCGGTCGTGGTCGTGATCGCGATCGCGGCGAGCACGAGCACGACGCCCACGACCGCCATGGCGACGATGAGGCGGGCGCGCAGTGACATCTCGGCCGGCTCTCGTCAGGCCGCGGGTTCGCGCAAGGTGTACCCGACCCCGCGGATCGTTTGGATGAGCCGCGGGTCGGCCGTGTCGAGCTTGCGCCGGAGGTAGCCGATGTACGTCTCGACGACACCGCCGTCGCCACCGAAGTCGTACTGCCACACGTGGTCCAGGATCTGCGCCTTCGACACGACCTTGCCCTTGTTGATGAGCAGGTAGCGCAGCAACTTGTACTCGGTCGGTGAGAGCGAGACGTCGCTGCCCGTCCTTGAGGACCCGGTGCGCGTCGTCGTCCATCTCGAGATCACCGCAGGACATCACCGCCTCCGACTGCGCGAGACCCGCGCGCCGCAGCACCGCGTTGATCCGCGCCACCAGCTCCTCGAGGCTGAACGGCTTGACGAGGTAGTCGTCACCGCCGAGCGTGAGCCCTCGCACCTTGTCGTCGGTGCCGTCGCGCGCGGTCAGGAAGAGCACCGGCGTGCGCACGCCTTCGGTCCGCAACCGCTTGCACACCTCGAAGCCGTCGAGGTCGGGGAGCATGACGTCGAGGACGATCAGGTCGGGCCGCACCTCCGCAACCCGCTCGAGCGCTTCACGGCCGGTTGCCGCGGGGTGCACCTCGAAGCCGACGTGCCGCAGCGCGGCCTCGAGCATCGAGCGCAGGTTCTCTTCGTCGTCGACGAGCAGGAGTCGTTCTTTGGCCATGACGGATCACCGAGTGAGAACGAGCAGGAACTCGATCTCACCATTGTCGGCCACTTGGGCCGGGCCGAAGCTCGGTTCGGGGATGCCCCACTCGCTCCACGTGATCGGGATGTCGCCCTGCACCGCGATGGTGTCGGAGCCCTTGCGGCTCGCGGTCAGCTCGAACGTCACCGGCTTGGTGACGCCGCGCAAGGTCAAGTTGCCGGTGGCCGGCACCTTGATCTCCTCGTTCTGCGCCGGGATCGACGGCAACGTGATCGGCTGCGTCAACGCGAACGTGGCGGTCGGGAAGTCGGCCACGTCCATGATGCGGCCCTGGAACTGCTGGTCGCGCCGGTCCTCGTCGCTCTTCACGGTCGCGAGCCCGACGGTGAAGTCCGCCTTGGACACGGTCGTGCCGGCGATGACCACCTCACCGGTGACGTCGCTCGTGCGGCCGGCGGCGGTCGGCGCTCTGGCCGAACAGCACCTCTTTGGCGCGGTACCCGGCCTGGCTGCCGCTCGAGACCTTGTACGTCCCGTCGATCGAACTGTTCGCTCCGGCGGGTCGGCCGTGCTGTTCGCGCTCGGCTGGGTCGTCGCGGTCGGCACGTCCGAGAGCGACAGCTTCGGCGGCGCGGTCCTTCTTGATGAAGTTGATGTAGACGAAGGGGACGGCGACCACGAGGATCACCACCACCCCGACGCCGATCAGCACCCATTTCAGCCACGGCCGGTTGCGCATGGAATCGAGCTCCTCCGTCGGTCCTCACCATTCAACGGGAAGTGCCTGCGAAGAGTTCGAGAACCAACCGAGATTTTCCTGAGAGCCCGCCGGGAGTGGGGGGCAGCCCCCGGCGGGCCCAGATCGTGTCAGATCGTCGCGTCAGATCGTCGCGCTAGATCGTGATGCCTCCGGCGCCGTTGATGAACGACCGGATGGCGTCGATCGAGATCGCGAAGCCGATGTTCGACGCCGCGACCGAACCGCTGCTCGTCGCGACGGCGGTGTTCATGCCGATGACCTGGCCCGCGGCGTTCACGAGCGGGCCGCCGGAGTTGCCCGAGCTGATCGCGGCGTCGGTCTGGATGAGGCCGTGCAGCGTGCCGGAATCGGTGTCGATCGACCGACCGAGCGCGGAGACGATGCCCTCAGTGACGGTCGGGCCGCCCTCGAGCGCCAGCGCGTTGCCGATCGCGACCACCTGGTCGCCGACCGCGACGTCGGAGGACTGGCCGAGCGGTGCCGCGACGAGCCCGGACGTGTCACTGACCTTGAGCAGCGCGAGGTCACGCGCGGGTGTCCGAGGTGATCACCTTCGCGGTGCGGGCCTTGGTCTCGCCCGCGACCGTCACCGTGATGGAGGTGGCGCCCGCGATGACGTGCGCGTTGGTCAGGATCGTGCCGTCACTGTTGACGACGATGCCGGAACCCGCGCCCGTGCCCTGTTGCGTGAACGGACCCTGGCGCTCGGTGATCTCGGTCTCGATGGAAACCACCGACGGCTCGACGCGCGCGAGGACACCCGCGACGTTCAGCGTCTCGCCACTGAGCGCCAGGCTCGCGGCTTCGGCCTTCACACGCGTCGAGCTGCTGCCCGACGACGGGTCGCTCGTCAACCAGCCGCCGAGCGCGCCCGCGCCCAGCGACAACGCGACGACCGTCGCGCCCGCGGCGGCGAGGCCACGGCGGGATCGGCGCGGACGGTCGTCGGCCGGCGGGCGCGCGTCGTGGGGGGACGACGTCGACGCGCCCGGCGGCCAGGTGAGCGACAGCAGCAGGTCATCGTTCGGAGGTTCGTACGTCGACCCCCCGTACGAGCGCTCATACGGCGGGTCGTACTGCGGTTGGTACGGGGGTTCGAGCGGCGGCTCGTACGGGGGTTCGAGAGGTGGCTCCATGTCCACCACTGTCCGCCCCGATGGTGCGAGCGGGCTCCGAATCGCCTCAGAGCTGTCTGTGAGTCACCCAGACTTCAGGTCGCGAGCACCTTGACGCCGACGCGGTCCCAGTAGCCATTCTCCAGTCCGGCGACCCACCCTGAATCCTCGTCGCCGCCACCGGACGGCGCGGCGGCCAACCCCTGCAGGGTCGTGGGGCAGGCGCCGGTCGGCAGCGGCACCGGCACGTGCGGGTTGAAGTAGAGCTCGGGGTCGAAGTACTGCGGGCTCAACATCTCGCCCATGTTGCGGGCGTTGCGATCGCGTGTGGTCAGCGACCAATCGTTCGAGCCGCCCGCGCCGCGCGGAGGCGCGCCCAGGAACCGCCATTCGAGGAACCGCAGGATCGAGGTGTGGTCGTACTGCCGGTGATCGACCGCGGAGGGCAATCCGCGCGGCGACGCGATGATCGTCGGCACCCGGAAGCCGGCCTGACTGAAGTCGAACGCGTCGTTCGTGCTGCCACGGTCGTCGGCGAAGTGCGGCGGCGCGACGTGGTCGAAGAACCCGCCCCACTCGTCGTACGTGAGGATGAACAACCCGTTGTGCCAGTGCGGCGACTTTACGAACGACTCGAACGCGTCGCTCACGAACCGCTGCGCGGCGCGCGGGTCACCGTGAGGGTGATCGTCGGTGCGCGTCTCGTTCACGAGTGAGCTCGGCGTGATGAACGACACTTGCGGCAGGCTCCCAGCGGCCGCGTCATTGTGGAAGTTCGCGACCGGATGCAGCGACGGGAGCATCTGCGAACCGAACAACGCGAACATCGGGAGGTCGCCGTAGTACTCGCCGCCCGTGACCCCCGCGCGCGCCAGCTTCAGCAGGATGTTGTCCCACTCGAAACCGTCCGGCGTCGTCGGGAGCGCGTTCGTCATGTTCCCGCCCGACTGCCCCGACATGAGGTACTCGCGGTTCGGGAACGTCGGCCCGAGCACTGATGCGTGCCAGTCGTCGCACACGATGAACCGGTGCGCGAGCCGCTGGTACACCGGCAGGTCCTCGGCCTCGAAGTACCCGAGCGCGAACAGGTCGTTGCCGCTGCCGGGCGCGAGGAAGCCGCCGTCGCGCTCGGCCCGGCCGCCGTTCCAGCTGTGCGACGGGTCGGGGTGCCCGCACGCGCGCCACGGGTCGATGTCCGGGTAGAGCACGCGCCGGTAGGTGTCGACCGGCGTACCGCCCGGTCCGGGGAAGCTCTGGAAGGAGTTCCCGTTGACCGCGAAGTTCGACCCGTAGAGCGACCGCCCGTGCTCGATGTACCAATCGTCGCGCGCCAGCCAGCCGAGGTAGCTGTCGAACGACCGGTTCTCCATCATGCAGATGACGATCGTGTCGATCCCGCTGTCACCGGGCGCACCGTCGAGCACCGAGTGGATGCGCGCGCTCGGCGTCGGGTCGATGGGGATGACCCGGCACGCGCCGAGCGCGGCCGCACCACCGAGGACGAGCCCAGCTTTGAGGAAGTCACGCCGATCCATGCGGCATGCTGACCGAGCCCCCGGCCACTCGGCAACTGCGCGACCTCAGGGCCTCACTCCTCGATGCGGCTCAGCCGGCGAGGAGCTGGCCCACGTCGGCGCCGGTGCCGGACCGTTCGTGGCCGAGGAGCCAGCGCTTGCGTTCGACGCCGCCGCCGTAACCGCCGAGCGATCCGTCGGCCCGCACCACGCGGTGGCAGGGCACGATGATGCTCACGGGGTTCGACGCGTTGGCGGTGCCGACCGCGCGGGACGCGCCGGGCGCGCCGATCTCCCGCGCGATGTCGATGTACGACGCGGTCTCCCCGACCGGGATGCGCCGTAGCGCGGCCCAGACCCGGTGCTGGAAGGCGGTGCCGCGGGCGTCGACCGCCACCGCGTCGATGGCCGTCACCGCACCGTCGAAGTACTCGTCGAGCACGGTGGCGAGGCGTTCGTCGTCGCGCCGCTCGCCGGTGGCGTCGACGAACCGCGCCTCGCGCACGCGGCCGTCCTCGGCGTGACAACGGAACCAACCAATGGGCGTTTCGATCTGCACAACATCCATGCCCACCGTTCTACGCGCCGGCGACCGGACGGATCCGGACAAGGGCATAGCGTGTCCGGATCCGTCCATCGGGTTGGTCGTACGAAGGCAGCATGCAGTCACAGTTCACCGCAGTCGTCACCACCGGCATCTACTGCCGCGAAGGGTGCGGCGGCCGGCCGTTGCGCCGCAACACCCGGCCGTACACCTTCGCCGCGGCCGCCGAAGCGGACGGTTTCCGGCCCTGCTTGCAGTGCCGGCCCGACCGCGAGCCGGAACCGGGCTGGGTCGACGCGCCCGAGCTCGTGTGCCGCGCCCTGCGCCTCATCGCCGACGGCGCGCTCGACTCCGATACCGAGGACGCGTTCGCGATCCGTCTCGGCGTGAGCGCCCGTCATCTCCGGCGCCTGTTCGCGGAGCACATCGGCGCGACCCCGAGCGAGGTGGCGCGGTCGCGCCGGGCGCACTTCGCCCGTCGCCTCCTCGACGACACCGACCTGCCGATGACCCGCATCGCGGCCGCGGCCGGGTTCCAGTCGGTGCGGCACATGAACCGCGTCGTGAAGCAGGTCTTCTCCTTCACCCCGCAGGAGCTCCGCGCCCGCCGGCGCGATCCCCGCCGGCTCGTCGCCGACGGCGGGCTCGAGCTGCGGCTCCCCTACCGGCCGCCGCTCGCCTGGGACGCGATCCTCCAGTTCCTCGCGCCGCGCGCGATCCCCGGCGTCGAACACGTCGACATCGACGCCGCGGTGTACCGCCGCACGCTCCGAATGGGTGGGCGGAGGATGGGCGTCGACCGCCCCGCGGTGATCGAGGTCGCGAACGACGACGACGCGCGCCGGCCCGCGTTGCTGCTCCGCGTGCACCTCCCGGACGTTGACGGCCTCGTGCACGTGGTCGCGCAGGTTCGCCGGCTGTTCGACCTCGACGCCGACCCGGACGCCGTCGACACGCACCTCGCTCGCGATCCGCGGCTGCGCCCGCTCGTGCGCGCCAACCGGGGGCTGCGCGTCCCCGGCGCGGTGGACCCGCTCGAGATCGGGGTCCGCGCCATCCTCGGCCAGCAGGTGTCGGTGGCCCAGGCGACCCGATTGTCCGGACGGCTCGTCGCGCGCTACGGCACCGCGGTCCCGGGCATCGACGCGCTCGGGCTGGGCGCGCCTCTTCCCGACCGCGGCGACGCTGCGGGATGCCCCGCTCGACGACATCGGGATCACGACGACCCGGGCCGACGCGATCCGGGCGTTCGCGGGTGCGACCGTCCCGCTCGACGGCTCGATCGAGCTCGACGACCTCGTGCGCGAGCTGCGGAGCCTCCGCGGCGTGGGCGAATGGACCGCGCAGTACGTGGCGATGCGGGGCGCGGGCGAGCGGGACGCCTTCCCCGCCGCTGACCTGGGCCTGCGCCACGCGCTCGGCGGTTCGCGCGCCGACGCGCTCGCGACAGCCGATCTCTGGCACCCGTGGCGCGCCTACGCGGCGATGTACCTGTGGTGCGCGCCCACGGTGGCGCCGGCACAGACGCGTCAGACCGCATGATCTGTATTTGCCCAGGTCGCAGCGTTTTTTTAGCTTGAGAACGGGCGCCGGATTCGGTAGTCTTGAGGACCGGCTTTGCCGGAGAGACCGCCCTTCCCCCCGCCACCTCTCCCGAAATTCGGAAGTCTTCCCTGCGACAGCGCCTGCTGCGGGGAACATCCCCCGTGCCCACGGCGTTTTGTCTGTGTGCCCATCGGCCCTGCAAGCGGAGCCGGTCGCTGACCCCCAAACCGAAGGAAGCTATGCCCGCAAAGGTCAAGTCCCGCCGAGAAGATCGTGACTACGAGGACCTCGTCCGCCTCTACCTCGAGGACGTCGGTCTCCACGACCTGCTCACCAAGGACGACGAGATCCGCCTCGCCCAGGCCATCGAGACCGGGCTCGAGGCACGGACCAAGCTCGAGTCGACGAAGAAGCCGACGCCCACCCAGCGCCGGGCGCTGAAGCGCGCCATCCGTGAGGGGGAAGAGGCGCACCGCCAGTTCGTGAACTCGAACCTGCGCCTCGTCGTGTCGATCGCCAAGAAGTACCAGTCCTCGGGGCTGCCGCTGCTCGACATCGTGCAGGAGGGCAACCTCGGCCTCATCCACGCGGTCGACAAGTTCGACTGGCGCAAGGGCTTCAAGTTCTCGACGTACGCGACGTGGTGGATCCGTCAGGCCATCCAGCGCGGCATCGCGAACTCGGCCCGGGTCATCCGCCTCCCCGTCCACGCCGGCGACATGCTCACCGCGCTCCTCAAGATGCGCGCGCAGCTCGAGGGCACGATGGGCCGCACGCCGACGCTCGCCGAGCTCGCGAGCGAGGCCGAGCTCCCGCTCGACAAGGTCGTCGAAGTCCTCCGCTACGCGGTCGACACCGTCTCGCTCGACGAGCCGGTCCGCGACGACGGCGACGCCGAGCTCGGTGACTTCGTCGAGGACCGCAACGCGGTCGCCCCGTTCGACTACGCGGCCACATCGTTGCTGCCGGGCGAGATCGCCAAGGTCCTCGCCGTGCTCGACGACCGCGAGAAGACGATCCTCACCCTCCGGTTCGGCCTCGACGGCGCCGGCGAGCGCACGCTCGAGGAAGTGGCCGAGCACTTCGGCCTCACCCGGGAGCGGATCCGTCAGATCGAGGCGCGCGCGATGTCGAAGTTGCGCCACCCCTCCGCCGACATCGGCGCCCGGGAGCTCCTCGAAGCGGTCTGACCCTTCGGGTCCCAGCACTCGTCAACGGCCGCCCGCACGGGCGGCCGTTGCGCGTCCGGCGTCATTCGTTCTGCAGCAGCTCGAACAGCTTGGCGAGCGCGGCGTCGGTGCCGGCTTGGGGCAACGAGACGCCGCCGTCGACGACGATCGTCTGGCCGGTGATGTAGCTCGACCGGCCACACGCCAAGAACAGGATCACCTCGGCGATCTCCTCCGGCTCGCCCATGCGGCCCGCGGGCATCCGGTTCGCGATCTCGGCGAACGCGTCCGGGTATTGCTCGAACATCGCGGTGAGCGGGGTGCGGACGTAGCCCGGCGCGACACAGTTCACGCGCACACTTGGCCCGTACTCGAGCGCGCCGCTCTTGGTGAGCGCGATGACGCCGGCCTTGGCCGCCGAGTAGGCGGCCTCGTTCCGGGTCGGGGTGATGCCGGACACCGACGCGTTGTTGACGATCGCGCCGCCGTCCTGCTCGAGCATGATCGGTACCGCGGCGCGCATCGTGTTGTACGTGCCGGTGAGGTTCACGTCGATCAGCCGGTGCCAGAGCTTCTCATCGAGCGTGTGCATGGGCCGCAGGTCACCGAGCCCGGCGTTGTTCACGAGCACGTGCAGACCGCCGAGGCGATCGGCGATGTCCGCGAACGTCGCGGCGATGCGCTCGCCGTCGCGGACGTCGACGGCAAACGCGTGCCCGTCGATCTCGTCGGCAACTGCCCGGCCGGCGGCGTCGTCACGATCGATGATCGCGACCACCGCACCCTCGTCCGCGAACGCGACCGCAGTCGCCTTCCCGATCCCCGAACCACCGCCGGTGACGACGGCGACCTCTCCGACGAGCTCGGCCACGAACGTTCACGCTAGAGCGCGCAGCGAGGCGAGCGCTCCCTTCGCGTACGCGTCGGCCAGCGCGGCATCGCGCGGCTCGTAGGGAACGTGGGCAGGCGAGACGGCTTCGAGGACGGCGATCGGCTCTCCGTTGTGGATGAGCGGGATCGCCAGCACCGTACGATCGCCGGCGATCATGCCCTTCATCGGATGACCGCGGCGCAACGCGTGGCGGGCGACGGTGGGATCGTCGGGCGCGTCGATCGCGCCCATGTGCGTCGCCACGATCGGCACCTCGCCCGACGGTCCGGCGATGCGCACGCGCGCGACGTCAGCGAGCAGGACGTCGGCGAGTCCGGTCGCGACGAGCGTCGCCGACCGTTCGAAGCCGGCCTGGTACGAGAGCAGGTCCTCGTCGAGACGCAGCGCGCCGTTGTGCGCGAGGACGTCGACGACGGCGAGCGTGATCTTCTGCGAGTCGCACGTGAGCCGGTAGAGACGGCGAAGGTGGCGGTTCTGCTCGAGCGCGTAGGCGACGATCGACGCCGAGAGCGCGACGGTCAAGCCGCGCAACAACAAGCTGCCGTTCGGCGAGAACGCGACCCCGAGCAGTGCGATCGTCACGAGCACGACCACGATCGCGACCTGGAACTGCCGGCGGCTGATCTTGGCCGGCGTCAAGCGCTGACCCGATCGGATGCCGACGATGCGTTCCTCGCGGGCGATCTCTTTCTCGATCGTCGTGATGCTGGGCTGCATGATGGGTTGACCCTTCCCTCTCGTGCCCGTACTCAGAGTGCCCGTAGGAAGGTGATCGAGAGATCCGCGACCAAGCTTGAGAAATTTCAGTCCAAGTTCGGTTTCACCTCGTAGGCAACTCCGAAATCCTGGGCGAAACGCACCACGGCGTTGTCCGTCGGGTAGCCCCGGCCCTGGATGTTGAAGATGCGGAGGGTGTCCGCGCCGACGGGATACGGCCCCCAATGCCACGTTCCGCGGTTGAGATGGACGCACGTGTGCTGCGGCAGGAAGAACGCAACGACCGTGTCGAAGTCGGCGTCGTCGGAGAAGTCGACGTCGGCCGGAGCGACCACGATGAGCGCGTCGCCGCTCATCGGCATCAGCGTCTGCGTGTGCGTGTCGTGCCGGTTCAGGAGGTCGCACCGGAACGCGCCGTCGACGGTGTCGATCTCGGCGAGCGAGTGGCCGATGTAGTTCACCCAACCGTCGGCGCGGGTGAACTCGAGGTCGGCGGTCGCGCGTCCGTCACCTTCGTCGGGCGGCAGCACACCGAAGCGCGCGAACGCTTCCGCGGTCACCGGCACCAACGGGAGTGGGATCGTGCGCACGGGTGCTCCGTTCGTCGGGGTGGCGTAACCTGACGCGCACGTCAGTGTAGGAAACGGCCACATCGCGTCGGCCGGGTCGAGAGGGTGAGAGATGGACGTTCGCTCGATCGAGGAAGTGAACCCGGTCGTCGAGCACAACGGCACCGTCCCGGTGTGGTGGCTCGTGAACCCGCGCGAGATGTTCGAGATCACCAGGGGCGGTCATCTCGAGCTGGTGAGCGAGTTCGAGGTCGCGGGCGGCGGCTATGTCGACCCGCACAACCACCCGACGCACGAGTTCTATTACGTCACCGCGGGTCGTGGCCTCATGACGATCGAAGGCGAAGAGCGCGAGATCCGCCAGGGCGACCTCGTGCACATCCCGCCCATGGCGGTGCACAGCCTGCGCCCGGTGAGCGACAACGCGCCGATCCACTGCTTCTGCTTCGCGGTCGGTGTCGCCGACGCGGGGCCGGTCAACTACACCGAACACTGAGTCGCGGTTGCGCATCCTCGTCACCCGGCGTCTGCCGGACGGCGGTCTCGCACCGCTCGACGGCCACGAGCTCGTCGGCCCGAAGGCCGACGACGCGCCCTACACGCACGACGAGCTCGTCGCGCAGGCCGCGGCGGTCGACGCGATCGTGGCGTTGCTCACCGATCGCATCGATGCCGAGGTGCTCGAGGCCGGCGCGCGCGGTGGTCGCTTGCGCGTCGTGGCGAACGTCGCCGTCGGCTACGACAACGTCGACGTGCGCGCGGCGGCCGCGCACGGCATCACCGTGTGCAACACGCCCGGCGTCCTCGACGAGACCACCGCCGACCTCGCGTTCCTGCTGATCCTGGCCGCGGCGCGGCTGGCATCCGAAGCCGAACACGACCTGCGCACCGGAGCCTGGCCGGGCTGGGGCATCAACCAGTACCTCGGCCAGGACGTGCACGACGCCACGCTCGGCCTCGTCGGATTCGGGCGCATCGGCCAGGCGGTCGGCGCCCGCGCGCTCGGGTTCGGGATGCGCGTCATCCATCACGCCCGCACCCCGACCGGCATCGCCGGCTTCGTGGCCGACCTCGACACGTTGCTCGCGCACGCCGACTTCGTCAGCCTGCACGTGCCCGGTGGTGCCGGAACGCACCACCTGATCGACGCCCGCCGGCTCGCGCTGATGAAGCCCACGGCGGTGCTCGTCAACACCGCGCGGGGCACCGTGGTCGACGAAGCCGCGCTGGCCGACGCGCTCAGCGCCGGCACCCTGTTCGCGGCCGGACTCGACGTCTACGAACGCGAGCCCGAGCTCCACCCCCGCCTGCTCGCGGCGCCGCGTACCGTGCTGCTCCCGCACATCGGATCCGCGTCGCTGGCGACGCGCACCCGCATGGCGACGATGGCGACCGCGGCCGTTGCAACCGTCCTCGCGGGCGGCACCCCACCCAACGTCGTCCCGTCGTAGCACTCACATCGCGCCCGCCCGGGCGTGCGTGCGTGCGTGCGTGCGAATGCCATCAAAGTCGAATTCCTTGCGGCAAGCGCGACGAATTCGACTTTGATGGCAAATCGTCGCGTCGGGGCGACCGCAGAGCGCGCGCGGGGCGACCGCGCGATCAGGCGCGGTCGATGGGTGACGGGTCGAGGTCGAGGAGCTCGACGGTCGTCCTTCCGGCGCGCAAGGCATCGAACATGCGCTGCTCCTTCTCGGCGCGCGCCCGCCCGGCGGCGAGCACGTCGTCGAGGTGCGCGACGCGGGACGACGATGACACCGTCGGCGTCGCCGACGATCCAGTCGCCGGTCTCCACCTCGACGTCACCGACCATCGCACGTGCCGCCGATCGCGCCCGGCTCCTGCTTCGTCGCGCCGCGCAACGCGATCATCGTCGAGAACACCGGGAAGCCGTGCGCTTCGAGCGCGTCGACGTCGCGCACACCGCCGTCGATCACGAGCCCGGCGATGCCCGCGCGCCTCCGCGCCCGTCGTGAGCACCTCGCCCCAGTAGCCGCGCGCGGGTTCGTGGCCGACGTTCACGACGAGCACCGATGCCGGCCGGCGCCTCCGCGACCGCGACGTGGATCGCGAGGTTGTCGGCCGTGCGTGCACTGACCGGGAACGCGGGCGCGCTGACGCGCGCGCCCGGCCACACGGCCGCATGCGCGGCGCCATCGGTCGGCCCACCGCTCTCGCCGAGCGTCGCGGAGCCCAGCGCGGCGAACGCCGGCGGCGTAGTCGTCGGTCATCGAAGCGAAGTTCAGTGGCGGAGGGCGAGGGATTTGAACCCTCGAGGGGGCTTATCACCCCCTACTCGCTTAGCAGGCGAGCACCTTCGGCCACTCGGTCAGCCCTCCGGAGCCGCGAGTATACGGGCGCACCCGGCGCGGCGACGGGTCGGTCATGGGTTCCGGGCCCGGCCGACGTACATGTAGCTCCACGGCTTCGGGCCCCTTCAGGTAGAAGTTGCGCAGCGTCTCGATCTCGAAGCCGGCGTCGGTCGATCAGCGCCGGTGATGTCGCGGTTCAGGTTGCAGCCGCCGGCGACGCGGCGCTGCAAGCCGTTGAACCGATCCTGCGGCGCGCGACCCGGTCGTCGGGCGCGTGACCGTGTTCGGCGAAGTGGAACATCGGCGCCGGGCTTCAGCACGCGGCGCAGCTCGCGCAGCGCGCGCGTCGACGTCGGGGATCGTGCACAGCGTCATCGTCGACAGCGCGGCGTCGAACCGCGTCGTCGGGCAGCGTCGAGGCGCGCGCCGTCGAGGCCGGCTTCGTGCAACGGCACGGACGACGCCGCGATGCGCTTGCGCCGCGAGCTTGCACGCGACGCGCCGACGGTTCGACCGCCCAGAGTCCGGTGACCTCGGGCGGCAGGAACGGAAGGTTGAGCCCCGAGCCGAAGCCGATCTCGATGACGTCGCCGTGCAGCCCGTCGCAGACCTCGCGTGCGGACCTTCGCGAACTCGCGGTTGCCGAGCAGACTTGTCGATGACCCGGGGGAGGATCTGCTCGCCGTAGAAGCCCATGGCGAGAGGGTACGGTCGGGGCGTGACGCCCGTCGAGGCCCTCGAGCGCATCGCCGACCTCCTCATGCGGGGCCGCGAGCCGGCCCACCGCCAGCAGGCCTTCCGCCGCGCCGCGCGCGAGGTCGTCGCGCGTGCCGATCGGAGCTGCAGTTCCTCGCCGACGACCGGCCGGCTGCAGGACCTCCCCGGCATCGGCGACAAGACCGCGGCCGTGATCGCGGAGGCGCTCGCGGGCGAGACGCCGCAGTACCTGCAGAAGCTGCTCGAGCACGCGGAGACGCCGGGAACCGACGGCGGGCGAGGCGCTGCGCGCGCAGCTCAAGGG
Organism: uncultured Actinomycetes bacterium; assembly: GCA_963745645.1. Taxonomy (GTDB): domain Bacteria; phylum Actinomycetota; class Acidimicrobiia; order IMCC26256; family PALSA-610; genus CAVUFH01. Next base: position 220,385 of record CAVUYD010000007.1, on the reverse strand, counting down.
CGACCTGCACGTGCACTCCGACTGGTCCGACGGCGGCGACACGATCCGCACGATGGCCGAGAAGGCGCGCGACGCTCGGCCACGAGTACTTCGCGCTCACCGATCACTCGCCCCGGCTGAAGATCGCGAACGGGCTCACCGCCGAGCGGCTGCGCGAGCAGCTCGACGTCGTCGCCGAGTTGAACGAGGAGCTGGCGCCGTTCCGCATCCTCACCGGCATCGAGGTGCGACATCCTCGAAGACGGCGCGCTCGACGGCGTCGGAGGAGCTGCTCGCGCGCGTCGACGTCGTCGTCGCGAGCGTGCACTCGAAGCTGCGCATGGAGCCGGACGCGATGACGCGGCGCATGGTCGCCGCGATCGCGAGCCCGCACGTCGACGTGCTCGGGCACTGCACCGGTCGCCTGCTCGTCGGGCGGGGCCGTCCGCAGTCGGAGTTCGACGTCGACGTCGTGATCGAGGCGTGCCGCGTGTTCGACACCGCGCTCGAGATCAACTGCCGGCCCGAGCGGCTCGATCCGCCCAAGGAGATGCTGCGCAAGGCCGTCGACGGCGGGCGTGAAGATCGCGATCAGCACCGACGCGCACGCCGACCGACCAGCTCGAGTGGCAGCCGTACGGCACCGACCGCGCGGCCGAGTGCGGCGTCACCGCCGAGCAGATCGTCAACACGATGACCGCCGACGACCTGCTCGCCTGGTCGAACGCGCGCGAGCTCGACGCGAGCTACTCGCGCCAGACGACCACCGCTTCCCACGGTTCGAGTGCCAGGGCGCCGTTCACGGTCTCGTTGTCGCGCGCGTGGATGGTCGACAGTCGGATCGTGCCGGCCACGTCGGCCACAGACGCCGGCTCGTCCCCGAAGTTGACCGCGACCAGCGTGCGGTCGCCGCGTGTCCACGCCCACAGCGGGCCGTTCGTCGCGGGCAGGATGCGGTAGGCACCGCGCCGAAGTTCCGGGAGCGCGCTCCGCAGCCCGATGAGATCGCGCGTCAGCGAGAGCATCGAGTCCGGATCGCTGCGTTGCTGCCGAACATTGCACGTCTCGGGGTCGCCGAACGGGAGCCACGGTTCGACTCCTGCGCGCGTGAAGCCGGCACCCGGCGTATCGTCCCACTGCATCGGTGTGCGTTCGCCGTCGCGACCGATCCGCGGCCCGTGGATCTTTCCAACCGGATCGAGGACGCGGTCCGGCGGGATGTCAGTCTCGGGCATGCCGAGCTCGTCCCCGTAGTAGAGGAACGGCGTGCCGCGCAGCGTCAACAGCATCACCATCGCCGCGCGCGTCTTGCGCGGATCATCGCCGCACCACCGCGTCGCGAACCGCCGGTTGTCGTGGCTGCCCGCCGCCCACGTCGGTTGCGAACCGGCCGGGATGAGCCGCTCGGCCGCGTCGACAGTCGCGCGGATCTCCGCCGGATCGAATTTCGCGTGCAGGAACATCAGGTTGAACGCGAGGTTCACCTCGTCGCCGGCGCCGTAGAACGACGCAAGCAGCTCCGGTTCCAACACGTAGGTCTCGCCCACCAGGACACGCGGCGGATCGTACGAATCCGCGATGGCCCGCCAGCGCCGCAGCACTTCGTGCACTTCCGGCCGGCCCGCGTTGTACTCCTGGCGCTGGCCGCGCATCCGCGTGTACGGGTGGTCGGCCCTTGTCGCGCGCGGGTTGTCGCGCAACTCGCGGTCCTTGATGATCGTGTGCGCGACATCGAGGCGGAACCCCGCGACACCACGGTCGTACCAGAACCGGTAGATGTCGTCGAAGGCAGCGCGTACGTCCTCGTTCCACCAGTTGAGGTCGGGCTGCGACGGCAGGAAGTTGTTCATGTAGTACTGGCCGGTCGCGTCGTCGAACGTCCACGCCGCGGCGCGCGGATCGAACGTGTTGACCCAGTTGTTCGGTGGCGAGCCGTCCGGCTTGGCGTCGCCCCACATGTACCAGTCGCGATGGACGGACGTTCGGGACGAGCGGGCGTCGACGAACCACGGATGCTGGTCGCTCGTGTGGTTCGGGACCATGTCGAGCACGACGCGGATGCCGCGCCGACCCGCTTCCTCGATCAGCTCGTCGGCATCGGCGAGCGTCCCCAGTGCGGGATCGACGTCGCAGTAGTCGGACACGTCGTATCCCCAGTCGGCGTTCGGGGACACGCTGATGGGGTCGAGCCAGATGCCGTCGACGCCCAGCCACTGCAGGTGGTCGAGGCGTTCGGTGATGCCGCGCAGGTCGCCGACGCCGTCGCCGTTCGCGTCCATGTAGGACCGCGGATAGATCTGGTACAGCACTCCGTCTCGCCACCACGTGCGGCCGGGTTCGTCGACGGGCATCTCGGGCATGCGCAGCAACGTAACCCCGGCGCGGGTGGGCGCGTCAGTTCGCGGCGGCCGCCGGTTGCCCCTCCGCCGACGCCCACATCTCCGCGTAGCGCCCGCGGCTCGCCACCAACGCGTCGTGGGAGCCGTCTTCGACGACCCGGCCGTGGTCGATGACGATGATCCGGTCCGCGAGCCGAGCTGTCTGCAGCCGGTGCGCGATGAGGATCGTGGTGCGGCCCTGGGCCGCGACACCCATCGCGGCTTGCACCTTGGCTTCGGTCTGCAGGTCGAGGTTCGACGTGGCTTCGTCGAGCAGCAGGATCACGGGATCGACGAGGTGCGCGCGGGCGAGCGCGATCAACTGCCGCTGCCCCGACGACAGCGAGCGTCCGCGCTCACTCACCCACTGGAGATAGCCGCCCGGCAACCCGGCGATGAAGTCGTGGGCGCCGACGGCGCGCGCCGCGGCTTCGACCTCGGCGTCGGATGCCGACTCGCGTCCGTACGCGATGTTGTCGCGGATCGTGCCCGTGAACAGGAAGGCCTCCTGGGGGACGACACCGAGCTGCTGGTGGAACGCGACCTGGTCGTAGTCGTCCACCTGCACACCGTCGACGCAGACGCGCCCCGAAGTTGCGTCGTAGAACCGGGCGACGAGCTTGATCACCGTCGACTTGCCGGCACCCGTCTCGCCGACGAGCGCGACCGTCTCACCGGGTTGGATGTGGATGTCGACGCCGCGCAGCGCTTCGTCGATCGCACTCCCGTACTTGAAGCGCACGTCGTCGAGCACCACATCGCCGCGCAACCGCGACGGGAAGACGGGATGCAGCGGTTGGGGCACCGTCGTCGGTGTGTCGAGCAGCTCGGTGATGCGCGAGATCGCGACCCGGGCCTGCTGGTACGAGTCGAACACCTGTGAGAGCTGCTGGATCGGTGCGAAGAACAGGTTCAGGTAGAGCAGGAACGCGATCAGCTCACCGACGTTCACCGATCCGTTCGCCACGAGCACGCTGCCCGCGCCGAGGACGATCGCGGCCGCGATGTCGGAGAGGAAGTCGACGAACGGGAAGTAGATCGCGACGAGCCGCTGGGCGCGGATGCGGGCATCGCGGTAACCCGCCGCGACTTCGGAGAACACCTCTTCGTTGCGCTCCTCTCGCACGAACGCCTGCGACACGCGAACGCCCGACAGACCCTCCTGCAGGTTGGCGTTCACCGCCGCGATCTGCTCGCGCGCCGACTCGTAGGCCTTCGAGGACTGCGAACGGAACCAGAGGGTCGCGATGATCAGGGGCGGGAGGATGCAGCCCGTGATGAGCGTGAGCTCGGGGTTCATGAACACGAGCGCGACACCCACACCGACGAACGTCACGAGGTTGACGAGCGCGTTCACCAGACCGTTCTGGAGCAGTTGCGACAGTGCGTCGATGTCGGTCGTCATGCGCGTCATGACCCGCCCGGCCATCTCGTGTTCGTAGTAGTCGACGCCGAGTCGCTGGAGATGGGCGAACACCTTGACGCGCAGCGTGTGGAGCAGCCGTTCGGACGTACGCCCCATGACACGGGAGTTGCCCCACATCACCCACCAGTCGAAGAGGGTGACACCGAGGAACACCGCGGAGGCCGCGAAGAGCGCTTCAGTGGATTGCTCCACGACACCGTGGTCGATGCCGTAGCGCACGAGCAGCGGCCCCGCGAGCGTGAGGACCGCGTCGATTGCGACGAGGAGCAAGCCGAGCGACAAACCGCCGCGGTACCGCTTGATGAAGTGGAGGAACCGGAAGTTCGGCGACTCCGCGCTCTCCACCTCGAGGTCGATGCGCGGATCCGCGGTCGCGGGCGGCAGGGCATCGACCTGCGCGAGGAGCTCCGGCGTCGGGGCGAGCGAGCCGCCCATGCCGCCCATCCAGTTGCCGCCGCCTCCGCCGCCGCCGCCGACGCGGATCTGCGCCGACACCTGCGTCCGCCCCGCGATCTGCTCACTGCGCAGCTCGTCCGCGTCGAGCCCCTTCCACGCGTCCGGCGTGATGCCGTCGACCTGGCGGGTCGCCGCGGCTTCGGCCGCAACCGCCTCGGCTCGCGCGTCGATGCCTTCGGCGTCGTCGCCCGGCCCCGAGAGGAGCATGCGGTACAGGGTGCAGCGTTCCCAGAGCTCCTCGTTCGTCCCGGTGTCGAGGACCCGGCCCTTGTCGACCACGACGATGCGATCGGCGAGCGTCAGCGTGGACCGGCGGTGCGCGATGAGGATCGTGGTGCGCCCCGCCGCGATCCGGCGCAGGGTCGCGTGGATCTCTTCCTCGATGCGAGCGTCGACCGACGAGGTCGCGTCGTCCAGCAGGAGGATGCGCGGGTCGGACAGCAGCGCGCGCGCGAGCGCGATGCGTTGCCGTTGCCCGCCCGAGAGCGTGAGTCCCTGTTCGCCGACGACCGTGTCGTACCCGTGCGGCAGCCGAAGGATGAACTCGTGCGCCTCGGACGCGCGCGCGGCCGCTTCGATCTCCTCGGCCGACGCGTCGGGCCGGGCGAACGCGATGTTGGCACTGATCGTGTCGGAGAAGAGGAACGAGTCCTCGAACACGACACCGATGCCGCGCCGCAACGACTGGAGCGTGACGTCGCGCACGTCGGTGCCATCGATCGTCACGCGGCCGCCGTGCACGTCGTAGAACCGTGGCAGCAGGAGGCCGACGGTCGACTTCCCCGAGCCCGAAGTCCCGACCAGCGCGACCGTTTCGCCCGGCGAGACCGACAGCGAGAAGTCCTGCAGCACTGGCTCCGTCGACGTGTAGCCGAACGTGATGCCGTCGAAGCGGACCTCTCCGTGGGTCACCTCGAGCGGCGCGGCACCGGGCTTGTCCTGCACGAGCGGGGTCGAGTCGAGGAGGTCGAAGATCCGTTCGGCGCCGGCGCGCGCGAGCTGCCCGACCGTGAGGATGGCCGCGAGCTGCCGAACCGGCGGCGTGAGCTGGAGCATGTAGGTCGAGAACGCGAGGAACACGCCCAGGCTGATGTGACCCTCCAGCGCGAGGTACCCACCCAGCGCCAGCACCGCGACCTGGCCGAGGGCCGGGATCGTCTGCATCGCCGGCTGCAGGCGGGCCTGCAGGTTCACGAGCCGGACTCGCGAGGCGAACATGCGGCGGGAGCGACCGGTCAGCCGGTCGAGCTCGCGTGCTTCTTGGCCGAAGCCCTTCACGACCCGCACGCCCGTGACGTCCTCTTCGACGACGTTGGCGACGTCGCCCGCCTTCTGCTGCGCGTCCCAGCTCGCCGGGAACACCGACGTGCGCAGGCGGATAGCGGTGAAGAGCAACGCCGGCGCGACGAGCAGCATCACGCACGCAAGCAGTGGCGACAGGATGAACATCGCGATGATCGACACGAGGAACATCAGGACGTTCGCCACGCCGATCGGGAGGAACTGCAAGAACCCCTGGATCAGCGCGACGTCGGAGGAGGCGCGGCTGACGAGCTGGCCCGTCTGCAGCTCGTCATGCCGCGCGAAATCGAGCTGCTGCAACTGCCGGAACACCGCGGTGCGCATGTCGTGCTGGACGTCGAGCGCGATGCGACCGCCGCGGTACCGGCGGTTGTACGCGAACACGAACATCAACAGGCCGAGCACGATCATCAACGTGAGCCACGGCGCGAGCGGCCGGTCGTGCTTGATGATGACGTCGTCGATGATCACGGCTTGCACGAGCGGGAGCACCGACTGGATGAGCTGGCCACCGATGGCCACGCCGAACGCGATGTACGCGTGCTTCTTGTGCGGCTGCATGTAGCCGACGAGCCGGCGGATCCAACCCCGTCTCTTGGCGGGCTTCTTGGCGGGCTTCGCGTTCACCGTCTTGCTCATGCGCGTGTCCGGGCCGCGAGGCGGCGGGTGTAGTAGGCGGACAGCGCGTCGTCGAGGTCGAGCAGGGCCGCGACGATCGCGTCCGGATCGCGCGCGTCTCCGAGCACGTCCTCGACCGCGGCGGCCATCGCCGCTTCCGCCGCAGCGAGTGCGGTCCGGCCCGCGTCGGACACGACGAGGCGCTGGGATCGCCGGTCGCCGGCCACCGCCTCGCGGTGAGGCAACCGCGCTCGACGAGGCCGTCGACGACGGCGGTGATGGTGGGGCGGGCGACCGCGAGGCGCTCGGCGACGAGCGAGGAGCGCTCGTCACCGCCCGCCACCAGGGCGAGCACGCGGTACTGGGCCAGCGTGAGGTCGCCGGTTGCGCGTTCGAGCTTGCGGGCCGCGAGCGCCAGCGCGCGGACCGCCCGGCGCAGGTCGGGATCGGTCACGTCGGTAAGACTACCGAATGGTTAGGGACCCGAACTATCCCCGGAACCAGCGCCCACCCCCGTTCGGGCCCGCCGCACGCGGCTCACGCCGATCACGTCCCAGGCGATCAACGGCCCGAGCAGGATCGGTCCGCTGACGAACACCGCCCACGCCTCACCGACGCACAACATCGCGGGAACGACCGCCACGAAACCGAGCACGACGGTGCCGGCCACCTGGATCAGCAGGTAGCGCGCCACCGTGCGCCGCTGCGCCCGTCGCATCACCGCCTCGAGCAACGCCAGCGCACCGAACGCGAGCGCGCCGGACACGACCACACACGCCGCGAGCCGGATCACCATGTCGACTGTGGGGCGCCCGCGAGGGCAGCCCGGTCGATCGCGAGGGCAGCCCGGCCGATCGCGAGGGCAGCCCGGCCGATCCTGGTCGCAGCACGCAGTCATGTTGCCCGAATGGACCGCGGGACGATCGTGCGCCTCCGAGCAACGAATGGACGTCGACACGGTTGCGCTTCGGTGAACGAGCGGCGCGGCAGCGCTCGGACAACTCAGAATCGCTCGCACCGACCGGAGGACGCATGACCGAAGCCAACGTCGAAGCACTGCGGGGCCGCCTCGCGGAGGTTCCGCTCTTCGCGGGGTGTCATCCACCCGACCTCGCGATCATCGCCCAGCGCGCCGAGATCCGCGACGTCGCGCGGGGCACCACCCTCATCGCGGCGGGCGACATGGGCGACGAGTTCTTCGTCCTGCTCTCCGGAACCGCCTCGGTTGCGCGGAACGGGAAGGGGGTCGGCGAGCTCGCACCCGGCGCACACTTCGGCGAGCTCGCGCTGCTCGACCCCGCGCCGCGTTCGGCCGATGTCGTCATGACTTCCGACGGCACGATCAGCGTGTTCTCTCGCGAAACGCTGCTGCTCGCGCTGTCGGCGATTCCGGAGCTCGCGCCTGCCCTGCTGATGTTCGTCGCTCGCCGGCTGCGCGAGGCCGAGGCCGGGAGCGAACGCGAAGTGATGTAGCGGCGCTCAGCTCGAGCGGCCGATGACGTCCATGCGCACGACATGACGCAGCCGCGGCGTCAGGGTCACGCGCACGCGCCGTCCCTCCTTGATGCCGTCGGTCTCGTACCGGATCGCGTGGACCTCGTCGTCACTCCCGTCGTCGACCGCGACATAGCCCGTCGGCTCCCACTGGCCGTTGCCGTTGCCGTCGGATTCGTAGTGCCACGGCACGCGCACGACGTACCCGTCGAACGTCTCTGTCTGCCGGAGATCGGGGAACGCGCGCCAGAGGATCACGATGCGGCGCACGACTTGGAAGGCCAGATAGGCGAGCGGTACCGAGAACACGGCGATCGCGACGGCGAACAGCCACCGACCCGGCCCGTTCTCCTCCTTGGTCAGCTCGTCGACACCGTCGAGCACCGCCGGCAGCACGCCGCGCGCGACGACGACGAGCGCGGCGCTCGCCACCACGAGTACGAACAACGACACCGCAACCGCGCGCTTCGGCGTGTCGCCGTATGCGAATCGGCGCGGGTACTCGATGCGGACTTCGCGCCACAGCCCGCGCTGCGGGCTCCATCCCGCGTCGTCACGCGTCGGGCCGATCGGCAGGGCCGCCGCGGTCGCGTAGGCGACGCCGAGCGCGGTGCCGTAGGCGAGCAGCCGATCCCAGATCGCGACACCCGCGGGCGGCGTGTCCCGGAAGGAGTCGTTCGCGCGCAGGTAGTCCGCGACACCGAGCCAGCGAGCGGCCGCGGCCGAACCCGTGGGCGTGTCGCGCCAACCTCGCAGGCGGCGGCCGCCGAAGACCACGACCACGAGCCAGACGAACCCCGCGATCATCAGGCCGGCACCGGTGTCGAAGTCCTTGCCGGCGGCGCGCTGCGTGTGCCCGTAGAACTCGAGCCCGACGCCCGCCACGGCGAACGGTGCGAGCAATGCTCCCGCGAGCAGCGCCGCCTGCGTCGGGCTGAACCGGCGACGCGTCAAGCCGAGTGCACGGGCCGTGTCGATGACCGCGCCCGGAAGTTCTTCCACCAGCGGTCGGCGGTCTCCCCGTAACCGAGCGAGAGCTCGTGCGCGGGAACGGTGCCGTTGCTCGCTCGATCCCGCACGAGCGCGAGCACCTGCCGTTCGTACGCGTTGGGCTCGTCGCGCGCGTTCGAACGGATCCGGATCAGGTTCTCACCGTCACCGATCGCATCGATCCCGAGGTGGCCGCGCGTGGCCAGGTCGACCAGCGTCGCGGCGATCGTGGACGTCGTCACCTCCCACCGGTTGCTCAGGAAGTTCACGACGGCCGGTGGCTCCGAGCCGCCGTCCATCGTCGGCGGGCCCGCGTCGGGCAGCTTCGGCATGGTTGCCGTCGCGACCACCGCGAACAGCACGGACCACGCCGCGAGCACGATCACGGCGCCGATCAGCCACGGGATCGCGTCCGGCGTTCTCGACTGCAAGAAGTCCGCCCGGCACTCGGGGAGTGTCACGCGTGCGCGGCGCCGCGACAACCCACAAACCGCCGAAGCTGCATGCGAGGTGTGATCAGTGCGCCGTGTACAGCGCCCACACCCCGATCGCGAGCCGGCCCGCGTACCAGTGGTAGTCCTCACCGCTGAGCCCGAACCGGCTCGCCTGGAAGCGCACGAGCGCGGCGTCGTTCGGGAGGTAGTTCGTCGTGATCAAGAACGGCCGCGGCCCGGCCGGCGGTGCCGTGCCCGGCGCCGGGTTGAAGTTCTGCTGCAGCTGCAGGCTCAGCAAGTAGACGACGGTCAGCGGCAACCGGTCCACCGGGATGCCGAAGTACTGGCCCGCCGACTGCAGCGACGCCGCGTCGGCGTCGCTGAACCCGGTCGTGATGCCAACCGGTGCGAACACCTTGTAGGACGCCTGCGCGGCGCCGACGTTGCCGGCCGGGTCGGTCGCGGTCACGGTGAACTGCCTCGCACCGGTCGACGACGTCGCGATCGGCTGACCCTTGGCGACCGTCCCGACGCACGTCGCCACCGTGTGGTTGTCGGCGCACGCGAACCCGGCGGGGACGACTTCACCCGTCTGGTAGCGGCCGCCGTGCGCCGGCGTCGTCAGCGTGACGTTCGGCGGCGTCACATCGATCGCCGTCGTGCGTGTCAGCGTCGGGTTGGCGGCGCTCGCGCTCCCGCCGGGGCAGTCGTAATCGGTCGTCAGGATGTTGACGCCCGCCTGGCCGGTCGTGAGCCGAACCTGGAAGCGATCGAACTTCGTCGTGACCTGCCCGGTCGGGGCGATGGCGGCGCGGATCGTCACCTCCATCTGCCGCGGTGTGAACGTCGTTCCGGTGAGCCCACCGTCGACCGCGGGCACCGTCAACACGGCCTTGCCGCTGACGATGGACGCCGTCGAGTTGGCCGCGTTCGCGGAGCCGGTGCCGGGCACGACGCGCACATCGGTGATGGTCCCGCCGGTGGGCGCGGCGACGATGTACTTCGTGTTCGTCGCGACCGTGGACGGCAGCACCGACATCGAACCGGGGCTGATCCGGAACACGAACGTGTCCGCTTCCGGAACCTGCGCGGGTGCGGCGACGACCGTGGGGATCTGCTGCGTGAACGGAACCACGACCTGGTTGCACGTGATCGGGATGACGTTGGGCTGGCCCGAGATCGCCGTGTACGGCTGGTTCACCGGCGTCCGCGAGACGACGTTGTAGCTCACGCTCGTCACCGTCGTGTTGCCACCGTTGTCCTTCGCCGTGACCGTGAACGTGTGGTGCCCCGCGGTCGTGCTGATCGCGGCGCCGTTGGCGACGGTGCCGGTGCACGATTGCACTCCCGTGTCACCGTCCGCGCAGCTGAACAGCGCGTTCACGACCTGGCCCGGCGTGTACACCGCACCCTTTGCCGGCGTCGTGAGCGTGATCGTCGGCGGATAGGTGTCGCCTTCGGCGGTCGCGTGCACGGTCAGCGTCACGGTCGCGGTGGCGCTCCCGCCGCGGCCGTCCGATGCGGTGTACGCGAACGCGGTCCTGGCCGAGGTACCCGTTGTCGGGTGTGTACGTCGCCTTGTTCGCGTTGATGCTCACCGTTCCGTGTTGCGGCGTCGTCGCGGAGAACGTGATCGGGTCTCCGTCGGCGTCGGTCGCGGCGAGCGTCACGATCTTCGCCAGGTTCTGCGTGACCGGCACCGTCTGCGCGCTCACCACCGGCGACCGGTTGCCCGGCACTTGCACGGTCGTCGTGCCCACGACGGTGTTCGGGTTGTTCGGTGCGCAATCGGCGTCGACCGGCCCCAGGCCGTTGACGTCGACGTTGGCAACGATGTGGTACGGGATGAGCCACTTCACCTGCGTGCCGCCCGCGTTGGCCGCGGTCGTCGCCTGCACCAGCAGGTCGGGGGTCGGGTGCGACGCGGCCTGTTGATCGGGATGCTTCCCGAAGTGGTGACGACGATGTCGTTGCCCTGCTTCGCCGCGGTGGCGGTGAGCGTGCTCCCACCAGTCGGCTGTTGCGTGGAAACGGACGTGACATTCAGGCCCGCGGGGATGTGCCAGTAGACCTGGCCGCCCTTGTACGTCCCGGTGACGCCGCCGGGGAGCGTCTGCTTGAACGGCGACGTCATGCGGTACGACACCGCGCCGCTCGTGGGCACCGGATCGACGTCGTCGGTCAAGGTGACCGTGTACGCGCCGGCTTGCGCGCCGAAGCGGGTCTGGCACGTCAGTGGCGCGTTCGTCGTGGTCTGGCTGTCGGCGCCGGCGACTGCCGCGAATCCGACGGTCAACCCCGACACCAACATCGTGCTCACGAGCAATGAAAGACTGCGCCGACGCATCTTTGCCCCCCTCAGACATGCGCGACCCCCGTGCGATGCATCACAGGCGTAACCCAGACGGGAGGGGTGCCAAACCTCCTGGTCTTACCGCCGGTTTACAGCTCGTCAGCGCGCGATCCGGCGGCGTGCGAGCCGGGAGGACGTCGCCGGGCCGGATCGGCGAGGATACGGCGATGCGTCTGCGCCCGAAGCGTCGTCCGACCCGCCCGGCCCTCTTCGTCACGCTCGTCATCACGCTCGCGTTGCTCGCGTGGTCCTGCGGGCCGCGTGTTCCGCCCGGCGGCGGACACGGCCCCGCGTTCCGCGATCCCGATCCCGTGGGTTCGATCGGCCACGTCGGCCGGTGGATGGTCGACGCGACGGGCCGGGTCGTGCTGCTGCGTGGCGCCAACTTCGTGATGAAGAACGCGCCCGTACTACCCGGCCGCCTCCGGCTTCGACGAAGACGACGCGATCTGGTTGAAGGCCAACGGCTTCGACGCGGTGCGCCTCGGCGTCACCGGCACGGGCCTCATGCCGCAACCGGGTGTCATCGACGAGCAATTGCTCGAGCGCGTCCGCGAAGACCGTCGACATGCTCACTGCGCACCACCTGTACGTACTGCTCGACCTCCACCAAGACGGTTGGGGCGAGCGCGCGAACGGCGAACCGCTCGGCAGCGACGGGTTCCCCGAATGGATGACGCTCACGAACGGCGCGACGAACACGCACACCGGCTTCCCCCTCTATTACGTGACCAACCCCGCGATCCCGGCCGCGTTCCAGAGCCTGTGGGACGACGTCGACGGTCCCGACGGTGTGTCCCTGCAGACATCCGTCGCGAAGATGTTCGGCGCGCTCGCCGATCGCTTCGGTCGCAACCCCAGAGTGCTCGGCTACGACTCCTTCAACGAACCGTGGCCCGGTCCGAACTGGGCCCCCTGCGCGACACCGCCCGCGGGCTGCCCGGACCAGGACCACGCGTTCGCTCGACCCGCTCTACGCGAAGGTCACGAACGCCATCCGTGCGTCCGATCGCCGGCACCTCGTGTTCGGCGAGCCGTTCGTGCTGTTCAACTTCGGCGTGGCCACCTCGATGAGCCTGCCGGGCGACGACGCGTGGAGCGGGATGAGCTTCCACCTCTACGCCGCGAACCCGTCGTTCGAACCGAACGTCGTGAAGCGCGCGCTCGACTGGTCGGCTGCGACCGGTGGCGCGCTCCTCAACACCGAGTGGGGCGCGACCGCCGACACCGCCGCGATCACGCGCCAGGCCGACTTGCTCGACGGCGCGTTGATCCCGTGGATGTACTGGTCCTATGACGAAGAGATCGTCCCCGATCTGCACCGCACACCGGGTGGTGCCAACCTCACCCCGCAGACGAGCGCGATCGTCCGGCCGCATCCGATCGCGGTCGCGGGCACGCCCACGGCGATGCACTACGACGCGCCGACCAAGGCGTTCGACTTCGCCTGGAGCGCACGGCGGGCGGGCGGCGGTTTCTTCCTGCCCGGCACCGTCACGTCCGTCAGCATCCCGACGCTGAACTATCCGAACGGGTACACGGTGCAGGTGCAGGGCGCGCGCGTCACCTCACAGCCCGTGCGCCCCGACGCTGACGCTCGCCACCCGGTTCGGCGTGCCGGCGGCGTCGGTCCACGTCACGCCGGGCGGCACCTGCCCACCCGCGGCCTGAGCGCGGAGAATTCCGCGTAAAGCGGCCATTCGTTGGCCAGTTCACCTTGCGATCCTGGGTACATCGCAACCGGCTCCGCTCGTGGAGCCCTCGCCCAGGAGGCACGCATGGACTTCAAGCTCGAACTCGTCGCGGTTCCGGTCTCGGATGTCGACCGCGCCAAGGACTTCTACGTGAAGGCCGGCTTCAACGCGGATCACGACCACACCGTGAGCGACGAGATCCGCTTCGTGCAGCTGACACCGCCCGGTTCCGCGTGCTCGATCGCGATCGGCAAGGGCGTCGCGACCACCGAGCCCGGCTCGGTCCAGGGCCTGCAGGTGGTGGTCAGCGACATCGACGCGGCGCGCAAGGAGCTCAGCGGCCGCGGTGTCGAGGTGAGCGACGTCCAAGAGTTCCCGTGGGGGCGCTTCGTCTTCTTCAGCGACCCCGACGGCAACGGCTGGGCAGTGCAAGAGGTCCCACAACGCGCGTAACGGCAACCTGACCTAGAAGGGCCGTAACCGACGCGCGGTGGGCGGACCATTGCCGTCACCGTCGACCACCCCGGTGAGCACTCGCCTCGTCGCGCGCACGGCGTCGACCCCGACTCGACGACCGAGCTCGCGCTCGTAGCGACGGTGGAAACGACGTGTGGCGGTGAGCAATTCCTCACCGCGCTCGGAGAGAGCGACGAGCTGCGTGCGCCGGTCGACCGGGTGCGGTGTGCGCGTCACGTAGCGACGCGCTTCGAGGTCCGCGACGACGAGTGCCGCGCCCTGCTTCGTGATCGCCATCTCACGCGCGAGGTCGCTGGTGCTGATCGGGCGCTCGGCGAGGATCCGCACGACGTAGCCGTCGCTTGCGCCCAGGTCGTCGAAGCCTTGGTCGTGCAGCGCGGCCCGGAGCTCTTCGACGAACCGCATGTAGCCCAAGCCGAGCAGGATCCCGAAGTCGATCGTTTCCGCCATCGAATGCACACTAGACAAGCCCACTTGGACAAGTTACCTTGTCTATATCCGACGGAAGGAAACGAGATGTTGATCACCGGACCCGACTGCCCCACCTTCGAGCTCGACGGCCTCACCGTCACGGGCCTCGCGGCACCGAGCCGTGGATCGAAGGAGACCAGCGTGTGGCGACTGGCCCTCGCTCCGGGCACGGAGGGCGCGCCGCACCTCGTCGATCGCGAGGAGATCTTCGTCGCGCTCGCGGGCGATGCGACCGTCACCATCGCCGGACGCGACTACGAGCTGACCACCGGCGCGGTCGTCGTCGTTCCGCCGCACACCGAGTTCCGCGTGCGCAACCGTGGCCCGCGGCCGTTCGAAGCGATCTGCGTACTCCCGATCGGCGGCCGCGCCGCCTACCCCGGCGGGGAGCTGTTCACCCCACCATGGGCCGAGTGATACATCACCACTGCTTTCGAACGGAGCGGAGGGACTGGGATTCGAACCCAGGGTGCTTGCGCACAACGGTTTTCAAGACCGTCCCGTTCGGCCGCTCCGGCATCCCTCCGAGTGCGGAGGCTACCCGCGTTGACCTCGGCGTGCCCCAGCGGGGCGCGATCCGTTCGAACGGTCTTGCGGGGGCGACGCGGTCGAAGCCGGTGTACGGCCGCAGCACGTCGGGCACCTCGAAGCTGCCGTCGGCCTGCTGGTAGTGCTCGAACAGGAACACGAGCATGCGGCTCACCGCGCACGCGGTGCCGTTCAGCGTGTGCACGAGCTGCGCTGCCGCGCTCACCCTTCACCCGCGTGCCGAGCCGGCGCGCGGAGTAGTCGGTGTAGTTCGAGCACGACGTGATCTCGCGGTACGCGCCTTCCGACGGCAGCCACGCCTCGATGTCGAACTTCTTCGCCGCGGCCGGGCCGAGATCGCCGGCCGCGATGTTCACGACGCGGTACGGGCAGCCCGAGCCCGCCGACGATCTCCTCCTCGATCGCGAGGATCCGCTCGTGCTCGTTCCACGAGTCGCTCGGGTTCGCAGTACGAGAACATCTCGACCTTGTCGAACTGGTGCACGCGGAAGATGCCGCGCGTGTCCTTGCCGTACGTGCCGGCTTCGCGCCGGAAGCACGTCGAGTAGCCGCCGTAGCGCGCGGGCAGCTGCTCGGGCGTGAGCGTCTCGCCGCGATGCAGCGCCGACAGCGCGACCTCGCTCGTGCCGAGCAGGAACAGCTCGCCGTCGTCGACGTCGTACACCTGGGCGCGGTCGGTCGGGAAGAAGCCGGCCTCCTCCATCGTGCGCTCGCGCACCAGCGCGGGCGTGATCACGGGCACGAAGCCGTGCCGCACGATCGTGCTCATCGCGTAGTTCACGAGCGCGAGCTCGAGCAGCGCGCCTTCGCGCATGATGTACGCGAAGCGGCGAGCCGCTCGCCTCCGCGCCGCGCGCCGTGTCGACGAAGCCCATCGCCTCCGAGAACGCGGCGTGGTCGAGCGGCGGCGCGTGCCGGTGTGCCGCCGACGACCTCGCAGCACGTCGCCGTCGTCCTCGCCGCCGTCGGGCACCGACGCGTCGGCCGGGTTCGGCACCTGCAGCGCGAGCTCGCGGAACTCGCGCGTCGACCGTCTGCAGCTCCTTCTCCTGCGCGCCGAGCTCGTCCTTCAGCGGTCCGCGCCGCCGCGATCTTCGCCGGCCGCTCGTCGGGCGCGGCCTTGCCGATCTCCTTGCGCGCCGCGTTCTGCCGGGCGCGCAACGCCTCGACTTCCTGGACGCAGCGCGCGGTGCGCGTCGTCGGCCGCGAGCACCTCGTCGATCAAGCCCGCGCGCACGCGCTTGCGTTCGATGCCGCGCCGGTACTCCGGCTCGTCGCGCAGCCGCTTGAGGTCGATCACTTCCGTTCGCTCGTCCCGGATCTGCGCGCGCAGCGTCTCGACCCACGCGGCCGCGTGCTTCCACGCCGTGCCCGCGGCCGCGCCGGCGCTCGACGCCCGCCTCCATCGGTCCGCCGACCGGGATACGAACCGAGGAACTTCACCTCGGCCTGCTTCGCCACGAGGTTGCGCAACGCGTCGGCGACCACCTCGTCGGCGACGTGGCCCTCGCAGTCGATGAAGAAGCAGTAGTCGCCGAGGCCGCGCTTGGTCGGCCGCGACTCCAGCTTCGTGAGGTTGATCGCGCGCGCCGCGAACTCCTGCAGGATCGCGAGCAGCGAACCGGGCTGGTCCTCGCGCTGGAAGCAGACGATCGACGTCTTGTCGTGACCGGTCGGCGCGGGGACGCCCCGCCCGACGAGCACGAAGCGGGTCTCGTTCTCGGGATGGTCCTCGATCTCGCGTCGCGAGCACGTTCGAGGCCGTAGATCTCGGCCGCGAGCGCGTTGCAGATCGCGGCCAGGTCGGTGCGCTTCGACTTCGACACCTCGCGCGCCGCGTCGGAGGTGGAGTGCGACGCCCGCGTCTCCGCGGCCGGCAGCTTCTTGGCGAGCCACGCCGCGGCACTGCGCGATCGCGTGCGGGAACGACACGACCGTCCGCACGTCGGCGAGGCGCGACGCCGGGCCGCGCGCACAGGTTGAGCGACACCGGCAGGTCGATCTCGCGCTGGATCAACAGCTCGCTGTCGAAGGCGAGCGTGTCGAGCGTGACCGACACCGACCCCTCGATCATGTTCTCGATCGGCACGACCCCGCCGTCGAAGTCGCCCCGCTCGACCGCGGCGATCACCTCGGGCACCGGCCGTGAAGCGGTGCGCTCGCCCGCCGCGAGGTCGGGCTGCGATGAGCAGCGCCTCCTCGGTGAAGGTCCCGGCCGGACCGAAATACGCAACGTTGCACCGGCGAGATGCTAAACGACGGCACCCGAGCGCCCTCGGACGGCGAGGCGCTACCGTGGCCCGATCGTAGCGTCGCGCACGGATCGAACGCACGCAGCACGTCCGAACGCAGGTCAAGGAGGAAGCCCATGCGGGCTGCAGTGTTCACCGAAACCGGAGGGCCGCTCTCGATCGAGAACATCGAGCCCGCCCCGCCCGGCCCGCGCGACGTCGTGGTGCAGCTCGGCGCCAGCGGCGTCTGCCACTCCGACCTGTCGCTGAAGAACGGCTACGTCGGCATCATGCCCGGCACGATCCTCGGCCACGAGGGCGCGGGCACGATCGTCGAGGTCGGCAAGGACGTCACCGGCCTGCCAAGGGCGACCACATCGTCGCCTCGTTCATCCCCGCGTGCGGCATCTGCTGGTTCTGCCTGCACGACCAGTCGCACCTGTGCGACACCGAGTTCGAGGTCATGATGGCGATGCGCGGCAAGCGCACCGACGGCACCGAGTACACGACGATGACCGGGCTCGGCACGTTCGCCGAAGCGATGACGTGCGACCAGTCGTCGATCGTCAAGGTCAACACCAGCGTCCCCGACGACCAGCTCGCGCTGATCGGCTGCGGCGTCACCACCGGCGTCGGCGCCGCGCTCAACACCGCGCAGGTGCACCCCGGTGCGACCGTCGCCGTCATCGGTTGCGGCGGTGTCGGCCAGGCCGTCATCCAGGGCGCGCGCATCGCCGGCGCGTCGCGGATCATCGCGGTCGACCCGGTCGAGATGAAGCGCAAGAAGCGGAGCAGCTCGGCGCCACCGACTTCGTCGACCCCAACGAGGGCGACCCGGTCGCGCAGGTGCAGCAGCTCACCGAGCGGTCGCGGCGTCGACTACTCGTTCGAGGTCATCGGTCTCCCCGAGACCACGCTGCAGGCGTTCAACATGATCCGCAAGGGTGGCACCGCGGTCATGGTCGGCATGACCCGCGCCGAGGCGACAGTGACGCTCTCGACGTTCGACCTCTTCTTCAACGAGAAGACGCTGAAGGGCTGCAAGTACGGATCGGGTCAGGTGCGCCGCGACTTCCAGCGCTTCGCCGACCTCATCGAGACCGGCCGGCTCGACACCGGAGTCGATGGTGTCGCGGACGATCAAGCTCGACGAGGTGAACGAAGCGTTCCGCGCGATGGAGAGCGGGCGAAGTCATTCGCTCGGTCATCACGTCCTTCTGACGTCGAGGTCGGTGGAGGGCTCGCACGCGCTGCGGGTCGCCAACTCACCTCCGTGCGCACGGGCAATCCTTGCCATGTGGCCGGGGAAGCACGCACGCGAACGGCCGGATCACGTCGCCTACGTCATGGCGGGGTCCGGTGACAGCGGTCACGTACCGCGAGCTGAACGATCGCTCGAATCAGCTCGCGCAGCTCTTCTGGGACGCGGGGCTGCGGTTCGGGGATCACATCGCGGTGCTCATGGAGAACCGGCGTCGAGTACTTCGAGCCGTGTTGGGCGGCGCAGCGCTCCGGGCTCTTCTTCACGTGCATCAACTCGCACTTCAACGCGGACGAGGTCGCGTACATCCTCGACGACTGCGACGCGCAGGTGCTCGTCGTCAGCGACGCGCTTCGCGACGTCGCGGCGCGAGCTCGTCGACAAGATGCCGCGCGTCAAGATCCGGCTTGATGGTCGGCGACACGCTGGTCGACGGCTACGAGCCCTACGCGGACGCGCGCGACCGGTATCCCGGCCGAGCCGCTCGCGGAGGAGCTCGAGGGCACGCGGATGCTCTACTCGTCGGGCACGACGGGGCGGCCGAAGGGCGTGAAGTACAAGATCACAGCGGCAAGCCGTCGGCGAGCAGCCCGTCGAGATGGGCGATGATGACGGCGGTCTGCGGGCATGGACGGCGACAGCGTCTACCTGTCGCCCGCGCCGCTGTACCACTCGGCGCCGCTGTTCTATTCGATGAGCACGATGCGCCTCGGCGGCACCGTCATCATGATGGAGCACTTCGATCCCGAGCAGACGCTCGCGTTGATCGAGAAGTACCACGTCACGCACGCGCAGTGGGTGCCCGACGATGTTCGTGCGCATGCTGAAGCTGCCCGACGAGGTGCGCAACAAGTACGACCTGTCGTCGCAGAAGGTCGTGCTGCACGCGGCCGCGCCGTGCTCGGTCGAGACGAAGCGCAAGATGATCGACTGGTGGGGCCCGATCATCGACGAGTACTACGCCGCGACCGAAGGCACGGGCGCGACCTACATCAACTCGCGCCGACTGGCTCGCGCATCCGGGCTCGGTCGGCCGGTCGATGCTCGGCCCGATCCACATCCTCGACGAGGACGGCAACGACGCTGCCCGCCGGCGAGGTCGGCACCGTGTGGTTCGAGCCGCTGCCGAACCGGCCCGGCTTCGAGTACCACAAGGACGCGGAGAAGACGCGCGACTCGTTCAACGACCAGGGCTGGTCGACCGTCGGCGACATGGGCTACCTCGACGCCGACGGCTACCTGTTCCTCACCGACCGCCGCACGTTCATGATCGTGTCGGGCGGCGTGAACATCTATCCGCAGGAAGCCGAGAACCTGCTCATCGACCACCCGAAGGTCTACGACGTCGCGGTGTTCGGCATCCCCGACCCCGAGATGGGCGAGACGTGTGCACGCGGTCGTGCAGCCGACCGACTGGGACGACGCCGGGCCCGAGCTCGAACAGGAGCTGCTCGCGTACTGCCGCGAGCACCTCGCGCACTACAAGTGCCCGCAGGCCGTCGACTTCGATCGCGAGCTGCCGCGCGAGCAGACCGGCAAGCTCTACAAGCGGCTGCTGCGCGACCGCTACTGGGGCGACAAGACGAGCCGCATCGTCTGATGCGCGAACCGGCCGCCAGATCCTCGCGAGCGGACGCGACGGCGACATCTTCGAGTTCGCGCCCGGGCTCGTGCTGCGCAAGACGCGCGACGGCCGTTCGATCGCGCACGAAGCGCGCATCATGCGGTACGTCGCCGAGCACGGCTACCCGGTCCCGCGCATCGAAGAGCGTGCGCGCCGACGGCACCGAGATCGTCATGGAGCGCATCGACGGCCCGATCATGATGGACGCGATGGTGCGGCCGCCGTGGAAGCTCGGCGAGCACCTGCGGCTGCTCGCCGACCTGCACGACCAGCTGCACCGCGATCGCCGGCGCCCGACTGGCTGCCGGGCATGCCCGACGGCGGCGACCGGCTGCTGCACCTCGACCTGCATCCGCTGAACGTGATCATGTCGCCGAAGCGGTCCGGTCGTCATCGACTGGCCGAACGCGCGCCGCGGCGACCCGATGGCCGACGTCGCGCGTCACCTACGCGCTGCTCACGTGCGGACGCATCCCGCTGCCGCGCCGCGTCGCGCGCCGCGTCGCGAACCGGTGCGCGCGCCGCTCGTGCGCCGCGCGTTCGCGAAGCGGTACTCGGGCCCGCAGTTCGACGCGCCGCGTCGCGGAGATGGCCGAGCTCAAGTGCTTCGACGACGAACATGGCGCCCGACGAGATGCGCGGCGCTGCGGCGGCTCGCCGCGCGCAGCGCCGGCGAAGGTGGCCCGGAGCGAAGGCGCCGGGATGACGGTTCCCCCCGGCCCCGTCATCCCGTGCCTCTGCTTCCGAGCCGGCGCACCGATGCGAGCATCAGACGCAGGCCGGCGCGGTGTTTCCCCTTCCGCACGGTGAACGGTAGGTGGCCGAGGGCCGAGCGGTCAACGGGACGATTCTGTCCCGACGTCTCGGCGGAGGTACCTTCGGCCCGTGGACCGCACCGAGCTCGCCCGCCGCATCTACGCCGCCGCGCACCTCACCGGCACCTTCACGCTGCGCTCCGGAGTCGTGAGCAACGAGTACTTCGACAAGTACCGCTTCGAGTCCGACCCGCAGCTGCTCGCCGACATCGCCGCCGCGTGCGCGCCGCTCGTGCCCGACGGGATCGACGCGCTCGCCGGCCTCGAGCTCGGCGGCGTCCCGCTCGCGACGATGATCTCGCAGGTCACCGGCCTGCCCGCGCGTGTTCGTCCGCAAGGAGGCGAAGACCTACGGCACCTGCCAGCTCGCCGAAGGCGCCGAGCATCGACGGGCGCGCGCCTCTGCATCGTCGAAGACGTCGTCACCTCGGGCGGCGCGATCCTCGACGCGGCGCGCGGAGCTGCGCGCGCGCGGGCGCGGTGCTCGGCCCGGTCATCTGTGTGATCGACCGCGAGTCGGGCGGCGTCGAGAAGCTCGCGCGCCGACGGACCTCGAGCTGCTCGCGCTCTTCACGATGAGCAGCTCCGTCCTTCGTGACGTCGACGTTGCAGCGTGTCGAGGATCGCGCGCGAAGCGCTCGCGCTCGGATGCCTTCAGGATGTCGTGGGCGTTCAGTCGTTGCTCCCCGAAGCGCCGATCCATCGCTCGCACCACACAACCGGCTTGCGTCGGGGTGAGCCCGGCCTCGACGAGGTCGCGCCGCGTCGAACCCGCGTCGTAGCCGGGATTCGCGCACACGGCGCCCACCATGCCGAGGAGCGCGACGATGACAACCGCCGGACGGATCTTCACGGATCGCAAGATACGGTGACGGCGCCATGACGCAACAACCGCCCACTGAACACGCGCTCCCGGAGGGGCTGCACGTGGCGCGGTCGCTCGTGCTCGTCAACACCGGCGACGGCAAGGGCAAGTCGACGCGCGGCGTTCGGCGTGATGCTCCGGGCGGTCGCCCGGACTGGAAGGTCGCGGTCGTCCAGTTCCTCAAGTCCGGCGAGTGGCACGTCGGCGAGGAGAAGGTCGCGAAGCGCCTCGGCGTCGACTGGTGGGCGCTCGGCGAGGGGTTCACCTGGGATTCCGAGGACCTCACCCAGGATCAGGCAGTGGCGCGCGGAGGCTTGGGCGCAGGCCCGATCCGTGATCGAGGCGGGTGCGCACCGGCTGGTCGTCCTCGACGAGATCACCTACCCGATGACGTGGGGGTGGATCGACACCGACGGAGGTGGTCGCGACGATCCGCAACCGGCCCGATCGGGTGAACATCGTCGCCACCGGCCGCGATGCCCCGCCGGAGCTGATCGACGTGGCCGACACGGTCACCGAGATGCGCAAGATCAAGCACGCCTACGACGCCGGCATCGCCGCCAAGAAGGGCATCGACTACTAGTCGCGAGCGGTTCTCCGAGAACCCTCAGCCACTCCCAAGCGACTCCCAAGGTCCCTTCCGCAAGATGCTCCCATCGACGAAACGCGGATGAGGACGCGAGGAGCGACCATGTTGGCAGCGATGAGCACCCCCGAAATCGGGTCAGACGACATGCGCACGGCTGTCGTGACGCTGCTGGCCCGCGCCGAGAGCCTCAACCAGGGCGCTCGGACGGTTCACCCGATGGTGGCCTCGGCGTACCGCCGCCGGGCGGCCGAGCTGAAGTTCGCGGCCTGGCTGGGCGCGCTCCGCACCGCGCCGGTCCCGGTCGACACCGTGCTCCACGGCTCGACCTTCAACGAAGCCGCATAGATCTCCCCCTGCTGCTGCTTCCCCCCAAGACCTCGCAGCAGCACTCGACGGAAGGGCCCTGTTTCCCCCCGACAGGGCCCTTCGTCGCGTCTCCGGGCCGCGCCAAAACAGTTAGTTAGCCACACTAAATATTTGGTACAATGGATCGGTGCTTACGGATCCGCCCCTCGCCGTCCCGACCGATGCGCCCACCACGGACGCCGTCGCGGTCGCGAGCCGCCTCCGCCAGACCGTGTTCCGCATGGCCCGGCTGCTGCGCCAACAGGACGACAGCGGGTACGCACCTGCGCTCCTCACCGCACTCGCGGTCGTCGACCGTGAAGGTCCGCTCACGCTCGGCGCGCTCGCCGCGCAGGAGCAGGTGTCGCCGCCGACGATCACCAAGGTCGTCGACACGCTCGAGCGGCACGGCTTCGTCGAGCGCATCCGTGACGAGCACGACCGTCGGGTCTGGCGCGTCAAGGCGACGACTCGCGGCAAGCGGCAACTCGAGCGCAGCCGCACCCGCCGCACCGAATGGCTGGCGACCCAGCTGGGTGGCGTCACCGACGCGGACCGCGCGCGGATCATGGCCGCCCTCGACGTCCTCGAGCGGTTCACCGCGGTACCGCCGCGCGAGGCGCCATGAAAGCCATCAGCCGCTTCTCGAACGAGACGTTCAGCTCGCTGCGGATCCGCAACTTCCGCCTGTTCTTCCTCGGTCAGGGGATCTCGCAGATCGGCAACTGGCTGACGCTGATCACGCAGACGCTGCTCGTCCTCCATCTCACGGGCAGCGGCGTCGCGGTCGGGTTGCTGACCGCGTGCCAGTTCGCGCCGGTGCTCCTGTTCGGCGCCTTCGCCGGGCTCATCGCCGACCGTTCCGACAAGCGCAAGCTGCTCATCATCGTGCAGTTCTTCGCGATGGCGCAGTCGTTCGCGCTCGCCGGCCTCGCGCTGATGGGCCACCCACCGCTCGTCGCGATCTACGCCGATCGCGTTCGCAGGTGGCTGTGCGCTCGCGTTCGACAACCCGGCGCGCCGCGCGTTCGTCGTCGAGATGGTTCCCGAAGACGCCGTGAACAACGCCGTCGCCCTCAACAGCGCGCTGATGACCTCGTCGCGGATCATCGGGCCCGCGCTGGCGGGCCTGCTGATCGCCGTCGGGAGCTACTCGTGGGCCTTCGCCCTCGACGGCCTGTCGTACATCGCGGTGATCGTCGGCCTCTGGATGATGAACCCGGCACAGATCCGGCGCTCGCCCGTGGCCGAGCGGGGCAAACGGCAGGTCCGGGCCGGCCTCGCCTACGCCCGCCGCGAGCCGGAACTGTGGATCCCGCTCGTCATGATGGCGATCGTCGGGACCTTGGCGTTCAACTTCCAGGTCGTCATGCCGCTCCTCGTGCAGCGGACGTTCCACGGCGGCGACGCGACGTTCACGGTGCTGTTCTCGATCATCAGTGTCGGTTCGCTGATCGGCGCGCTGTCGACCGCGCGGCGCAAGGAGATCACGATCCGCCACATCATCGTGGCGAGCACCGCGTTCGGCATCACGATGCTCGCGCTGTCGCTCACGCCGAGCCTGGCGCTCACGTTCCCCTTGGGCATGGCCATGGGTTGGGCGAGCATCGCCTTCCTGACCGCGTCGACCGCGATCGTGCAGGTGAAGGCCGCACCCGAGATGCGGGGACGCGTGCTCGCGCTCCAAGCGATCGTCTTCCTCGGCAGCACCCCGATCGGCGGGCCCATCGTCGGGGTCGTGAGCCAGGTGTGGGGCCCACGCGCGGGCATCGCGCTGGGTGGGTTCGCATGTCTGGTCGCAGCCGTGTTCGGCGTCGCCGCCATGCGCCGCGCGCACCTCAAGACACGCGGCGAACTCGTCCCCGAGCGCACCGACCCGGGCGCACTCCAGGTCGCCTGACCTCAGGTCGCGTTCGGATGTTCCGCGAGCGTCGCTTCGATCGCGCCCGTCACCACTTCGGCCGGCCGGTCGGCATCGACCGTCCGCAGCCGCCCCGCGTGGCCGTAGAAGTCGAGGATCGGGCCAACCTGTTCGTGGAAGTGCTCGAGCCGGCGCTCGACCGCGGCGCGGTTCTCGTCGTCGGTGCGGCCGGCACCGGCGCGGCGCGCGATGCGCCCACGCGCGACTTCGTCGGGCACCACGAGTTGGACCGCCGCGTCGGGAGGCGCGATCGCATCGAGCGCACGCGCTTGGGCCGCGGTCCGCGGGTATCCGTCGAGCACGTACCCGCGCGCCCCGACGCGGGCCAGTGTGTCTCGCACGACGTCGTTCACCAATTCATCCGGGACGAGATCACCGCGGTCGAGGTAGGCGCGCACGTGTTCCCCGCGCTCGGTCGGTGATGCCGCGATCGTGCGCAGCAGATCCCCCATCGACACCAAGGGGACGCCGTAGTGCGCCGCGAGCGCCGCGCCCTGTGTCCCTTTCCCGAACCAGGGACTCCGAGTAGCACCAGTCGCACGTGAGCACTCCGCCGGTCGTTCGGAGGCGACCGGGCGAGGTGCCGAGCCGGTGCCGAGCAAACGCGTGCGCGAGGGGGGACTTGAACCCCCACGCCCTTGCGGGCACAGGAACCTGAATCCTGCGCGTCTGCCAATTCCGCCACTCGCGCGAAGCTCGGCAGGTTACCAGTCGTGCATTTCGGGAGTCGGAGCTTGGGTCACGGGGGAAGCGACACACAGGCGGTATAACGTCGATCAATGGGACTCCAGCGCTTCGAGCGACGGCTCGAGCGACTCGTCGAAGGGGCGTTCACCAAGGCGTTCCGCAGTGGCCTGCAGCCCGTCGAGATCGGGCGCCGGCTCGTGCGCGAGGTCGACGCCGGTCGCACGCTGGGCGTGCGCGGCACCGTCGTCCCGAACCACTTCGCCGTGTACCTCTCGCCCGAAGATGCCGAACGGTTCGCCGGCTTCACCGACGTCCTGCAGCGCGAGCTCCAGGACGCGGTGCGCGAGCACGCGCGCGACGAGGGCTACCACTTCATCGGACCGGTCGAGGTGCTGATCGACGTCGACGAACGCCGCAAGCGGGGCGACATGAAGGTCGTCGCCGAGATCGCCGAGGCCGAAGGCGGGTTGATCGGAGCGCTCGTGCTCCCCGACGGACGGCGGGTGCAGCTCGGCCAGGAAACCGCGGTGATCGGGCGCATGCCCGATTGCGCGGTGTCGCTCTCGGACCCTCAGGTCTCCCGACACCACGCCGAGGTGCGCCCGGACCACGGGGGGTACCGCGTCGTCGATCTCGGCTCGATGAACGGCACGCTCGTCAACGGCACGCGCATCGCCGAGCACCCGCTCCGCGACGGCGACGTGATCGTCATCGGCGGGACCTCCGTGCGCTACGAGGAGTCCTGAACGCCGCATGTCGGAACAGGTCCTCACCGTCCTCAAGTTCTGCCTGCTCGCGTTGCTCTACCTGTTCCTCGCGCGCGTCGTGTGGGTCGTCGGCCGCGAGCTGCGCGGCACTCCGGCCGCGGCGCGGGTCGCGAGCGCGCCGACGCCGCGCGCCGCGCGCAAGGGATGGCGGGTCGTCATCACGCAACCCGACACCGAGCGCGGTCGCGACCAGTGGATCGAAGGCGAGGCGACGATCGGCCGCGGCGGCGGTTGCACGATCTCGCTCCCCGCGGACACGTTCGCGTCCCAGGTGCACGCGCGCATCGTCGAGCGAGACGGTCAGCTCTTCCTCGAGGACCTCGGTTCCACGAACGGGACGTTCCTGAACGGCAAGCCGGTCGCGAAGCCGGCGCGTGTCCGCAAGGGCGACCAGCTGCAGGTCGGCCACACGGTGCTGCGCGCCGAACGAGCATGAAACTCTCGGCCGGCGCGTTCTCGGACGCGGGGCACGTTCGGGACAACAACGAAGACGCGCACGTCGTCGACGATCGACTCGCGCTGTTCGCGATCGCCGACGGGATGGGCGGCCACGTCGCCGGCGAAGTCGCCTCGTGGACCGCGATCGAGGCGTTGCGCGCCGCGGTCGCGAACGGCCGGCCCATCAACGACGCGATCACCCTCGCCAACGAGGCGGTCCTCGAACGGGCGACCGGCGACCCGAAGCTCACCGGCATGGGAACGACGATGACCGCGGTCGTCGTCGCCGGCGGCAGCCGCCTGCTCGTCGGCCACGTCGGGGACTCGCGCGCCTACTTCCTGCACGATGGCTCGTTGCGCCAGCTCACCGACGACCACAGCCTCGTCGGCGAGCTCGTCCGGGAAGGACGCCTCACCGCGGAGCAAGCGGAGTCGCACCCGCAGCGCGCCATCGTCACGCGCGCGCTCGGCGTCGACGCCGATGTCGATGTCGACGTGTACACGCTCGACGTCGTCGCCGGCGATCGGATCATCCTCTGCTCGGACGGCCTCACCGACATGGTGCGCGAGCGGGACATCGAACGCATCGCGCGCAGCGAGTCGGATCCGCAGCGCGCGGCCGAACTGCTGGTCGACGCCGCGAACGCGGCCGGCGGCGTCGACAACATCACCGTTGTCGTGCTCGATGTCGAGGAAGTCGAAGCCGACGCCGCGCTCGACCCCGGAGCACTGCTCGTCGACGCCGACCCGCCGCCCACGCCGGTGCCGCAGATCGCGCCGGAAGTCCCCGCGCCCACCCCTCCGGAACCGCGCACCCCGCTCGGGCGGCGCGTCCGCGGTGCGCTGCTGCTGCTGATCCCGTTGCTCGTCATCATCGGGCTCGCAGTGGGCGCGGTCGGTTGGTACGCCCGCCGATCGTTCTACGTCGGCACCGACAACAACCAAGTGGTGGTGTTCCGCGGCGTACCCGGCGGCGTGCTCGGTTGGAACCCGACGGTCGATCAGCGCAGCGCCCTCACCGTGGACGAACTGCTCCCGGTCGACCGGGAAGCGGTGGCGGACGGTGCGGCCCGCGGTTCCCGGCAGAAGGCCGAGGATTACGTTGTGCGGTTGCAGACCCGCGTCGACTCGACTTCCACCACGACGACGTCGACCACCACCACGACCCTGCCCACCACCACGACGCTCCCGCTCCTCCCCCCGACGGTCGCGCCGGTCGCGCCCGTGACGCCGGTGCCATGACGACGAGCATCGTCAACCGCACGCGCCGCCGTTCGGAGTTCGCCCTCGGCCTGCTCGTCGTCATCATCACCAGCGGCGGCTACATCCTCGTCGCGCTCTCGGACGGGCCGAAGCTGCCCCCTGACCTGTGGGCGTTCCTCGCGTCGGTCCTCGGCCTGTACGTCGTCGCGCACCTCGCGGTGCGGCGGTTCGCGCCGGGTGCCGACGCCACGCTGCTCCCGCTCGCCGCCGCGCTCAACGGCATCGGTTTCGTCACGATCTCACGTCTCGATCGCGAGCTGGCGCGCATCCAGGCGGGCTGGGTCGCGGTCGCCGTGATCGCGTTCGTGGTGACGCTGCTCCTCGTACGCGACACGCGGCTCCTCGAGAAGTACCGGTACACGTTCGCGCTGCTGGGCGTCCTGTTCCTCCTGCTGCCGTTGCTCCCCAGCATCGGACGGACGATCAACGGCGCGCGGCTGTGGGCGTCGATCGGCCCGCTGAACTTCCAACCCGGCGAGATCGCGAAGGTGCTGCTCGTCATCTTCTTCGCGGCGTACCTGGCCGACAACCGGGACCTCCTCGCGGCCGGCAGCGTGCGGATCGGTCGGTTCTTCGTACCCGCGCTGCGGCACCTCGGCCCCCTCGCGCTGGCATGGGGCGTCTCGATCCTCGTCATGGTCTACGAGAAGGACCTCGGGTCGAGCATGCTCTTCTTCGGCGTCTTCGCGGCGATGCTCTACATGGCGACCGGGCGCGCGTACTACCTGATCGTCGGCGCGATCCTCTTCGTGATCGGTGCGTTCATCGCGTACCAGCTGTTCGGACACGTACAGGTGCGCGTCGACACCTGGATCAACCCGTGGAAGGACTCCGCGGGCAAGGGCTTCCAGATCATCCAGTCCTGGTACGCGTTCGGAACCGGCGGATTCGCGGGCACCGGGCTCGGCCTCGGCAATCCCGACAAGATCCCGA
The DNA here is from genome assembly GCA_963745645.1 of uncultured Actinomycetes bacterium. GTDB lineage: Bacteria > Actinomycetota > Acidimicrobiia > IMCC26256 > PALSA-610 > CAVUFH01. Next base: position 192,025 of record CAVUYD010000007.1, on the reverse strand, counting down.
ACGCGGCCACCGACTTCGTCTTCTCCGCGATCGGCGAAGAGCTCGGACTGATCGGCACGCTGAGCGTCGTCATCGGGTTCATGCTGTTCGTCGGCAGCTCGTTCCGCATCGCCGTCGACGCGGTGCGGCCCTTCTCGAAGCTGCTCGCGGCCGGGCTCGCGACCATCATCGGGCTGCAGACGTTCATCATCCTGGGCGGCGTCACCCGCGTCATCCCGCTCACGGGAATCACGCTGCCGTTCGTCTCGTACGGCGGATCGTCGCTCGTCGCGAACTTCGTCGTGCTCGCGCTCCTGTTGCGCGTCTCGGACGAGACGGCCAAATCCCGGGTCAACGCATGAACCTGACGATCCGGAAGGTCGGGATCGGCATGCTCGTGCTGTTCCTCGGGCTCATCGCGCAGCTCACGTACCTGCAGATGGTGCGCGCCGACAGCCTGAAGAACGACCCGAACAACGTGCGCGTGTTCCTGCGCGACTACTCGCGTCCGCGTGGCCTGATCCTCACCGCGGACGGCACGATCCTGGCCGAGTCGCAGAAGACGAACGACGACCTCGAGCAGATCCGTGTGTATCCGCCCCAGACCGCGGCGCTGTTCGCGCACGTCGTCGGCTACCAGGCCGTGAACCTCGGGAACACGGGCGTCGAGGCGGAGTACAACGACCAGCTCGTCGGACAGCGACTTCCACATCACGATCAACAACCTGAGCGACTTCTTCAGCGGCAAGGACACCCGGGGCAACGTCGTCCTGTCGATGACGCTGAAAGCACAACAACTCGCGGCTACGGCTCTGAACGGTCAGCGCGGGTCGGTCGTCGTGCTCGACGTGAAGACGGGTGCGATCGTCGCGGCGTACTCGAACCCGACGTTCGACCCCAACCCGCTCGCGAGCCACGATACGAAGGCGGCGAGTGCCTACTTCACCGCACTCAACGCGGACCCGACCAAGCCCGGACTTGCACGCGCATGGCGCGAGATCTTCGCGCCCGGCTCGACGTTCAAGGTCGTGACCTCCGGCGTCGGTCTGGAAGCGCCGCAACTGGTACCGAATCCGCCGAGCCCTCCGGGTCCGCCGTACCAACTCACGGTCGACAGTCCGAAGTACCCGGACGTGCGCAAGATCCCGCTGCCGCAGAGCAATCGTGAACTGCACAACTTCGGCGACAGTCAGTGCGGCGGCACGCTCGCGCAGTCGTTCCGCGTGTCGTGCAACACGACGTTCGCACAGATCGGACTCGACCTCGGTGAGACGTTCGCTTCCGGCATCGAGCGCTACGGCGTCAGCACCGCGGCGCCGAACACCGACCTCCGCCCGGGAGTCGTCCGCAGCATCGGACCCGAGGTCGGCTCGTTCAAGTTCAACCAACCGAACTTCGCACAGTCCGCGATCGGCCAGGGAACCGTCGCGGTCACGCCGCTCGAGATGGCGATGGTCGCGCAGTCGGTCGGGAACGGCGGCGTGATGATGACGCCGCACGTGCTCGATCACGTCGAGAACAACGACGGCGAACGCGTTCCGGGCACCGCGTTCAAACCGAACGTGTACCAGACGCCGATGCAGCCCCAGACCGCGGCAACCGTGCGCGACCTCATGATCGATGTCGTCAACAACGGCACCGGCACGCACGCGCAGATCCCGGGCATCCAGGTTGCGGGCAAGACCGGTACCGCGCAGGTGCAAGGCAAGCAGGCGCACGCGTGGTTCATCGGGTTCGCGCCCACGGCCGCGCCGCAGTACGCGATCGCGGTGCTCGTCGAGAACGGCGGCAACAGCAGCGGTGGCGACAACGCGACGGGCGGACGCGTCGCGGCACCGATCGCAGCCGAGGTGCTCGGCGGATTGTTGAGCCAGTAACTCGATGAACCAGAACTCGATGAACCAGAACTCGATGAAGATGCTGTGGAGTCGTACCGCGAGCCCGAGCCTCGCTCGGGGCGAAAGATAGGGTTGCACGCGCATGTCACTCGTCGGACGGGTCTTTTCCAACCGCTACGAAATCCAACGCGAATTGGCCCAGGGCGGGATGGCCGAGGTCTATCTGGCCCACGACCGGCTGCTCGACCGGGCGGTCGCGCTGAAGGCCCTGTTCCCGGAGTACGCGCGCGAACCCTCGTTCGTCGAACGGTTCCGCCGGGAAGCGCAAGCCGCCGCGAACCTCAACAACGCCAACATCGTCGGCATCTACGACTGGGGCCAGGAGGCCGGTACGTACTTCATCGTCATGGAGTACGTCGAAGGTCGCTCACTGCGCGATCTCATCCGCAGTGAGAGCCCGCTCGACCCGAACCAGGCGTCCGAGATCGCGGCCGAGATCGGTTCGGCACTCGCGTTCGCGCACCGCGCCGGAGTCGTGCATCGCGATGTGAAGCCCGGCAACGTCCTGCTCACCCGCGCCGGCAACGTCAAGGTCACGGACTTCGGCATCGCGCGCGCGGGCACGAGCGACGGGCTCACGCAGACCGGTTCGGTGATGGGCACCGCGACTTACTTCTCGCCCGAGCAGGCCCAGGGCCTCGCGGTCGACGGCCGCTCGGACGTGTACTCACTCGGTGTCGTGCTGTACGAGATGGTCACCGGCGTCGTGCCGTTCACCGGTGATTCACCCGTCGCGGTCGCGTACAAGCACGTGCGCGAAGAACCGATGCCACCGTCGCAACGCAACCCCGACGTTCCCACCGACCTCGAACAGATCATCCTCACCGCGCTCGCGAAGGATCCGGACCACCGCTACCAGACCGCCGACGACATGCGCGCCGATCTCCTGCGCTTCCGGCGCGGTCGTCCGCTCGCCGCCGCGCCCGTCACCGCGCTCATTGCCGAGGTTCCCGCGGTCGGCGCCGCCGCCGTGGGCGCAGGTGTCGCCGCGGCCGCCACGATGCAGCAACCGGCGGTCGCGGCCGCCGGTGTCGACACCGGGCCGCCTCCCGACGAACCGCCGGCAGCGCAAGAACCGCGCGCTCATGTGGACACTGATCGTGCTGGGTCTCGTCGTGGTCGTCGGGCTGATCATCTTGTTCGCGTCACTCGCCGGTGACGGCAACGAAGTGACCGTCCCCGACGTCCGCAACCAGCCGATCGCCCAGGCCACCGCGACGCTCAAGGCCAAGGGTCTGAAGGTCACGACCGAGACCGCGATCAGCACCGACGTGCCCGAAGGCAGCGTCATCGATCAGGATCCGCAGCCCGGCGACAAGGCGAAGAAGGGCAGCGACGTCACCCTGACGGTGAGCGGCGGCGCCGGTCAGGTCAACGTTCCCGACGTCGACAACACGTCGTTCACCGACGCGCAGCAGGCACTCACATCCGAGGGCTTCAAGGTGCAGCGCCACGACGAAGCGAGCGAGACCGTCGACAAGGATCTCGTCATCCGTACCGACCCGGCCGGCGGCACCCCCGCCGACAAGGGCTCGACCGTGCAGGTGTTCGTGTCCACCGGCAAGGAGCAGAAGGCGATCCCCGACGTCAGCGGCCTGAGCGAGGACGACGGCTTCGCGCAGCTCGGGCAAGCCGGGTTCGCGGTGCGCACGGTGAGCGAGCCGAGCTCGAGCGTGAGCAAAGGCAATGTCACGCGCACCGACCCGCCCGCGGGCACGCTCGCCGCGCGCGGTTCGACCGTGCGCATGTTCGTGTCGACCGGCAATCCTTCGGTGTCGGTACCGAACGTGATCGGGCAGACCGAGGCCGAAGCACGTTCCGCGCTCAGCGCGAAGGGCCTGAGTGCGAGCACCATCACGCAGATCGACCCCGCGAACGAGGGCAAGGTGATCGCGCAGACTCCGAGTGGCGGCTCACCCGTGAACCCCGGGAGCAACGTCACGCTCACGATCGGCGGCGCCGCGCCCTCGACGACGACGACCACGGCCGCGCCGGCCGGCGGGCCCTGACTCGGAGTCGCGTCCGCGCGCCCGCCCTCGCGAATTGGTACTCGCGCGCAGGTCGGCACGAGCTGCCGTGGCGGGCGACGCGCGACCGCTGGGCGGTGCTCGTGTCCGAGGTGATGCTGCACCAGACACAAGTGCCGCGCGTGCTCGGCGCGTGGCCCACGTTCATGACGCAGTTCCCCGACGTGGCCACGACCGCGGCCGCGGGTCCGGCCGCGGTGATTGCCGCGTGGGACCGGCTGGGCTACCCGCGCCGAGCCCGATGGCTGTGGGAGGACGCGGCCTACGTCGCCGCGCACGGTTGGCCGGAAGACCTGCGCACGTTGCCGGGCATCGGGCGCTACACCGCCGCCGCGATCGCCGCCCAGGTCGACGACGCCGACACCGTCGGCATCGAGGTGAACATCCGCCGGGTGTGCGAACGCGTCGCCGGACGGCGGCTCACCGAGCGCGCAGCCGAGCTCGAGGCGGCCGCGATCGCGGCACCGTTGCGTGGTCGCGACCGACTGCTCGCGCTGATGGACCTCGGTGCGACCGTGTGCACCGCGCGCAAGCCCGCATGCGAACGTTGCCCGATCGCGCGCCGGTGCGCCACGCGCGGCGAGCTCGCCGGCGAGACCCGTCATCGCCAGCCGCGCTACGAGGGTTCGTTCCGCCAGCGCCGCGGCCGGGTGCTGGCCGAACTCCGCGCCCACGACGATGTCGCGGTCGTCGACCTCGACCGGGAAGCCCTCGACACCCTCGTCGCGCGACGGCCTCGCCGAGGTCAGCGGCACGCGGGCACACCTTCCCGCGCGCTGAACCGCGCCACGCCTGACGCGCGCGCCAGGAAATTCCGCAGTAGGTCGTGTCCGGAGACCGTGAGGATCGATTCCGGATGGAACTGCACGCCTTCGATCGGGTACTCCCGGTGACGGAGGCCCATCACGAGGCCGTCGTCCGACTCGGCCGTGATCTCGAGGACGGCCGGCACGGAGTCCTTCCGCACCACGAGCGAGTGGTACCGCGTCGCGGTGAGCGGGTTCGGGAGCCCGGCGAACACACCGACATCCTGGTGGCGGATCTCGGAGGTCTTGCCGTGCATCACCCGCGGCGCGCGAACGACCTCGCCGCCGTACAGCTCACCGATGCACTGCAAGCCGAGGCACACACCGAGCACGGGCACGTCCCGCTCGCCGAAGTGCCGCGATCGCCGCGTTCGAGAGACCGGCGTCTTCTGGACGACCCGGGCCGGGTGACACGAGCACCGCGTCGGGGCCGAGCGCGTCCATCTCGTCGAGCGTCACCGCGTCATGGCGGTGCACGACCGGTTCCGCGCCCAGCTCACCGAGGTACTGCACGAGGTTGTAGACGAACGAGTCGTAGTTGTCGATGACGAGGACCCGGGTGCCCACGGTGTCACGGTAGCGGCCATGTCGAACGTGACGCGCGTGCATACTGTTCGGGATATGCCGCAGTCGAAGACCCAAGCGCTCCCGCTACACGCCGCCGACACCCACCAAGGCGCCGCCGAGTCCGCTGTGGGTCCCGGTGGTCATGGCGACGCTCCTGCTCACCGGCCTGGTGGTCATCGTGGGCAACTACATGGCCCTGCTGCCGGGCGACACCTCGAACCGCTACCTCATGCTCGGCCTGCTGCTCGTGGTGTGCGGCTTCATCCTCGCCACCACGTATCGCTGATCCGGCCACGGGCGTACCGCTGATCCGGCCACGGGCGTACCGCGAGTGACCGCGCGCTGAACCTCGGTGAACGGCGGCTGACCAGCGCCTGGCCGAATCGCAAACGTGTAACTACCCACAGATTTTTCCACAGTCTGTGGACAGCCGGTGATGTGCAGGTTGACAAACCTACCTGAGTAGGTCAGAGAATTAGAGGCATGGCCCGGAAGTCTCGACTCTCCATTATCTCGATCGCTCGAGCGTGATGCCCGATGAGGCAAGTGCCTACGAGTTTCTCGAAGAGATGCGGTGGCCCGATGGCCCCGATGTGCCCGCACTGCGGCAACACCGAGAAGATCTACTTCCTCAACCCCGACGAACGGCCGTCACCCGTGCCAGTGACCCGCACCGGATCGGACTCCCCACGCCGTGTATGGAAGTGCTCCGCCTGCCGGAAGCAGTTCAGCGGTGCTCACCGGCACCGTCATGCACGGGTCGAAGATCGCGGTCCGCACGTGGGTGCTCGTCATCTTCGAGATGAGCGCATCGAAGAACGGCGTCAGCGCCCGTGAGATCGAGCGCAAGTACGAGGTCAGCGCCGAGAGCGCCTGGTTCATGACCATGCGCATTCGCGAGGCGATGAAGCGCGATCCATTGGCCGGGGTGCTATCCGGCGTCGTGATCGCGGACGAGACATGGATCGGTGGCCAGCCGAAGAATCGCCACCGCAACGTTCGCTACGCCGAGCGTCCCGTCGGCGCACCGAACACCGACAAGACCCCGGTGTTCAGCTTGATCCACCGCGAGACCGGCGAAGTCCGATCGCGGGTCGTGCCGAACGTCAAGGGCGCGACGTTGAAGGCGGCGCTCGCGGAAAACGTGGACATGCCGAACGCGACACTCCACACCGATAGCGCGCGCCAGCGCTACGTACACATCGGATGGAAGTTCACGGACCACCCGAGCGTGAACCACATCATGGGCGAATACGTTCGTCGAGCCGGGTGGTTACTCGACCGGCGTGATCAGGACCATCGGCTCGCGGCAGTGCCGCGGCGCCTCGGGAACCTCACCCTCGGGGGCCGCGTAGAGCACCGCCTGCCGCGCCGCAAACGATGCACTGGTACCGATAGTCGACGTCCTCGAGCTCGACGTCTTCGGGCTCGGGCGGCGGCTCGCCTCGAGCCAGGTTGCGCACCATGGCCGCGCCGAGGAGGTAGATCACGAGCGCGATCAACACCGCACCGACGACGTAGAACCGCGATCACGCAGACCAGGTTACGACCCAGGAATGTTTGCACCGGAGCGTGCCCCAGCGGGGCGGCTCCGGTGCAAACAGTCGGAGTCGGGTCGGCTACAGCCGCTCGATGATGGTGGCGTTGGCCATGCCGCCGCCCTCGCACATCGTTTGCAGGCCGTAGCGGCCGCCGGTGCGCTCGAGCTCGTTCAGCAACGTCGCCATGAGCCAGCGCGCCGGACGCGCCGAGCGGGTGGCCGAGGGCGATGGCGCCGCCGTTGACGTTCACCTTCGCCATGTCCGGGTGGTGTTCCTTCTCCCACACGAGCACGACGGGCGCGAACGCCTCGTTGATCTCGACGAGATCCATGTCCCCGATCTTCATGTTCGCCCGCTCGAGCACCTTGGTGGTGGCCGGGATCGGGCCGGTGAGCATCATCACCGGGTCGACGCCGGCGAGGGCGAAGGTGTGGAAGCGGGCACGCGGCTTCAGGCCGAGTGCGTTCGCCTTCTCTTCGCTCATGATGAGGACCGCGGCCGCGCCGTCGGTGATCTGCGACGAGTTGCCCGCCGTGATCACGCCACCGTCGGGCTTGAACGCCGGCTTCAGCGTGGCGAGCTTCTCGATGTTGGAGTCGGGGCGGATGCCTTCGTCCTGCGAGACGACGTGTTCGCCGTCCTCGCCCGTGACCGTCACGGGAACGATTTCCCGGTCGAAGCGGCCCTCTTCGCGGGCGCGTGCGGCGCGCAGGTGCGACTGCACCGAGAACGCGTCGTTCTCTTCACGCGTGATGCCCCACTTCTCGGCGATCAGTTCGGCCGAGATGCCTTGCGGCACGAGGTTCGGATAGCGCTTCGTCATCTCCGGCCCGAACGGGAAGCCGTACTTGCCGTCGGCGACCGACGCGCCCATCGGGACACGGGTCATGTTCTCGACGCCCGCCGCGATCACGATGTCGTACGCGCCGGCCATCACGCCCTGCGCGCCGAAGTGCGCGGCCTGCTGCGACGAACCGCACTGCCGGTCCACCGTGGTGCCGGGCACCGACTCGGGCAGGCCGGCTGCGAGCGCGGCGTTGCGGGCGATGTTGATGCCCTGCTCGCCCACCTGCATGACGCAACCCATGATCACGTCTTCGATGAGCTCGGGGTCGACGCCGTTGCGCTCGACGATCGTGCGCACCACGTGGGCCGCGAGATCGACCGGGTGGACGTCCTTGAGTCCGCCGTTCCGACGTCCGAGCGGCGTGCGTAGTGCGTCGACGATGACGGCCGTCGCCATGGGTGCCTCCTAGAGACTGAACGATGCGCCACCTGCGGCGCCGAGAAGCGAGAACTAGACCGGGCGGTCAAGTTTGGTGCCGAGACCGCGGATCGTCAAACCCACGCGGCCCACCACTTGTTCCGAAATGGCGGGCGCGAGGGCTCAGCGCGTGGTTCACTGCCCGCCGTGCATCGCGTGCTCGTCCTCCGTCATGGCGCCTCGACCTGGAACGCGGAGGGCCGATGGCAGGGCTGGCTGGACGCGCCGCTGACCGCCGAAGGTGAGGAGCAGGCGGCGGCCCGCGCCCGCGAGCTCGCGCACAACGGCGTCAACCCTCGGGCGATCTTCACGTCCGACCTCGGACGAGCCCGCCGGACGGCCGAGATCATCGGCGCCCACCTCGAGCGTCCGGTCGTGCCCGACGTTGGCCTTCGCGAGCGCAACGGCGGCGAGTGGCAGGGCCGCACCCGGGACGAGATCGAGGCGGGATGGCCGGGGATGCGCGACGCGTGGCGGCGGGGCGAACTCACCGCACCGCCCGGCGGCGAGTCCGACGCCGAGCTGCTGACCCGCGTCGACGCCGCGCTCGGGCGGGCGCTCGATCATGTCGGCGCGGGCGAGCTCGTCGTCGTGACGCATCACGGTGTGCTGCGGACCCTCCTCGTCCGCGCCGGCGTCGACCCGCAGACGCTCATCCCCAACCTCGGCGGCTACTGGTTCGCGGTGGCGAGCGGCGAGCTCACCGAACCAGAGCCGCTCGGCGCGCTCGCGCTCGACATCGACCCGCCGACCGGCGAGTAGCGCGTCAGAGCCCGTTGAGACGGCCGGTCTGCGACGGGTCGTACACGCAGATCACGTCGTCGAAGTACTGGAGCTCGGTCGCGGTCTGGAGCATCGCGAGGCCGGCGCCGCTGTTCGGCAGATGCGACGTCAGCACGATGTAGGCCGGCCTCTCGACGAGACGCTGCAACAGCGCGCCGTTGGCGACGGCCTTCTTCAACGTGTCGGTGCGCATCAGCCCCGGACAGCGATCCCTGCACGCTGCCCTTGTACTCGAACCACACGGTCGCGCCCGACGGCGCGACCGCGACTCGGTCGATCTCGACTCCGACTTCGATGATCTGCAGGCTGCCGCCGAGCTCGAAGCCGCGGCTCACGAGCAGCGCATCGCACTGCTCCGCGAACTGACGCCCTTGTTGCGTTCCGTAGGCCTGGAACGAGGTCAGCGCGCACCATCCTCGAGCGCGGTGTGGCCCTCGCGGGCGTACCGCTGCAGCCGCGCCAGTGCTTTCGCGTCCGACATCTCGACGACGTCCGCGATCGCCTGACCCGGACCCGTGACCTGTTGCAGCGCGGCGTCGCCGGCACTCGCGCGCGCGGGCAGGTCGGTCGTGATCAGCACCAACGGCACGTTCGGCTGCACCGACGAGAGCACCAACGCCTTCCCGAGCGCCTTCCACAGCGTGTCGGTGCGCTTGAGCCCGGGTCGCGTGCTCGAGAACGCGCCCGACACGTCGAAGTACCAGACGCCATCGTGCTGGTCGACGGCACGGAAGTTGAGCTCGAGGCCGCCGGGCAGCTTCTGGTCCTCTTCGAGGTCTCGGAACCCGCATTCCGTGAGCAGATGCTTCGCCACCTCCTTCGCAGCCTTGCCCTCACGCACCGAACGGGTCTGGAAGAACATGTTCTCGGTGTCGTCGGCACTCGGCTTGGCCGGCAGCACGCTGAGCGGGAGGTCGCTCCACAGGGGCGAGGTCGCGCGCTCGCGCTCCTTCTCGACGCGCGCGAGGGCGTCGCGCACGTACTCGGAATCGGTGTCGTAGCCAACGAAATGGCGCCCGGCGCGCACGGCCGCGACCGCAGTCGTGCCGGAACCCATGAACGGATCGAGCACGAGATCGCCCTTGTACGTGTACAGGTCGATGAGCCGCAGGGGGAGCTCGATCGGGAACGGGGCGGGGTGGTTCACGCGTCGCGCGCTCTCGGGCGCCATCTCCCACACGTCCGTGGTGCCGTCCATGAACTGCTCGCGCGCGAGCGTCGAAAGGAACGGCAGGTTGCCTTCTTTGCGTTGCGCGGTCGTCGAGCGCGCGGTCGAAGCGACCCTTGCTCGCGATCACGACCCGTTCGGTGAGGTCGCGCAACACCGGGTTCGTCGCCTTCTGGAACGAACCCCACGCGCACGAGCCGGCGGAGCCCCGCGCCTTCTGCCAGATGACCTCGCCGCGCAGCAACAACTTGAGGTCCCGCTCGAGGATGGCGACGACGTCCGAGGACAGCGACCGGTAGGGGCGCCGCCCGAGGTTGGCGACGTTCACCGCGATCCGGCCACCGGGTTCGAGCTTCTTGACGCACTCCGCGAACACGGCACCGAGCATGTCGAGATACTGCAGGTAGGTGGCGGGGATCTCACCGTGCCCGAGTGCTTCCTCGTACTCCTTCCCTGCGAAGTACGGCGGCGATGTGACGACGAGGGCGACCGACGCGTCGGGGATCTCGTCCATGCGCGTCGCGCTCTTCTCGAAGATCGCGTCGATGTCGCGCGGCTCCCGGCTGACTTCCGAGTCGTCGCTCAGCTCGGGCGTGACGAAGCGCGCGTAGAACGCGGTGGCGTCGTGGTTCTCGCGCCGGGAAACGCCGAAGTTCGAGGTTGCCGTCGGCCGTCTCGCCACGCGGTGATCGTACCTGCGGTGTGCGACACGCGGCGGGACGCGACACGCCCGGTCACCGTGCGCGATCGCGCCGCGTCTGAGCGCGAACTACCCGGCCGACGCGAGGTACTTCAGCGCGACCTCGTCGTCGAACGACTCGAAGAACGCACCGGCCACGTCCACGATCTCGTTGAACGACGAACCCGCGAACAGGACCGGCTGGTACTGGGTGATGTCGTAGTCGAGCGTGCCCATCGCGGCAATGTCGAGCGGTCGCGTCTGCGCGTCGCGGAACACTTCGAGCTCACCGAACGACGAGAGCAGGCCCGCGCCGTACGTGCGCAGCTCGCCGCCCTCCCACAGGACGCCGAACTCGAGCGTGAACCAGAAGACGCGGCTGAAGAACTCGAGCGCGGCCGCTGTCGTCGCGCGCCGCGACGCAAGGCCGGCGGCCTGGTACAGCGCGGCGAACATCGGGCTCGCGAGCATGTTGGCGTGCCCGACGAGCTCGTGCACGATGTCGGGCTCCGGTGTGTAGAACGGCACCGAGTGATGGCGCATGTACTGCGTCGACAGGAACCGCCGCTCCGCGAGCGCGCCGTAGAACGTGCGGGTCGGCACCAGGCCCGGAACCGGCTCGAGCCGGAAGCCGGTGAGCCATTGCAGCCGGCCGGTCACCTGCCCGAGCTGCGGGACCCGGTCGGTCGGCAGCGCGAGGCGGTCGGTTGCCGCCAGGTACTCGGCGCAGGCGTACTTCTCGTGCTTGACGCGGAGTTCACGCGCCACGAGTGCCCACAACGCGTGCTCCTCCGGCACGTACGCGACCGCCGGGATCGGCTGGCCCGGCACGTATGCAGACGCGACCGCGGCGATCGCGGCCCGCCGGGCCAGGTACTCCTCGTCGGAGCGGCCGGGATGGTCGAGCGGGAGGTCGAGCCGCTCGGGTTCGGATTCCCCGCGCGCCGAACCCGCCCTTACGGAAGTCCGGTCCATCGACCTACCATTCCCTGCGAGGCGGCAGTACGTACAGTCTCGGCCCGGTGATCGAGACGTTCTTCCGGGGTTCGGGCGGTTCGACGACGATGCGTCGCCCCACAAGGAGGTTGGCGCCCATGGCGGGACGATCGTCCGCACGCAACGCCCTCGACGACGTGGACCGGCGCATGCTCCGGCTCCTCGCCGAAGACGGGCGTATCTCGGTCAACGAGCTCGCGACCCGGGCCCACATCTCCCGCGCCGCGGCCTACGCCCGGTTCGACCGGCTACGCGAGACCGGCGTGATCACCGGTTTCACCGCCACGGTCGACCCCGAGAAGGTCGGCGTCCCCGTCGCCGCGCTCGTGCTCGTCAACGTGGACCAGGCGTACTGGGAGCAGGTCCGCGAGGACATCCAGGCACTCCCCGGCCTCGAGTTCCTCGCCTTCACGAGCGGCTCCTTCGACATGGTCCTGCTCGTGCGGGTCCCCGACATCCACACGCTGCGCGACATCGTGCTGGTGCGGCTGCACAGCATCCCGCACGTCCGCACGACGCACACCAACTTCGTCCTCGACGAACAGCGCCTCTCGCTGCCGATCCCGGCCACCGATCCTGGACCTTCTGCGCAGTAGGAAGACCTGATCCGGAAGAACGTCTCGTGATGCGGCGGACCGATCGCTTCTCTGTGCGCCGCTGAGAACACTTCCCATATGGCTGTCATCACTGATCCTCGCCTCGGCGCGCACCGGGGGCCCGCACCCGAGCTCCTCGGGTTCGACCACGTCGAATGGTGGGTCGGCAATGCCCGCCACACCGCACAGTTCTTCACCTCCGGGTTCGGCTTCGAGGTCACCGCCTACGCCGGCCCCGAGACCGGCCGGCGCGATCGCGTCTCGTACGTGCTCACACAAGGCGAGATCCGCTTCGTCGTCACCAGTGCGCTCGACGGAACCTCCGACATCGCCGAGCACGTCCGCCGGCACGGCGACGGCGTGCGGGTCGTTGCCTACCGGGTCGGCAACGCCAGCGAAGCACATGCGCGTGCAGTCACGCGTGGCGGCGTGAGCGTGGAATCACCGGTGGTGTCGCGCGACGACCAGGGTTCCGCGGTAATCGCGACGATCGCCGCCTACGGCGACACGGTGCACGCGCTCGTGGAGCGCGATGCGTACGACGGGCGTGTTCCTGCCCGGGTTCGAAGCCGCGTCGATCCCGTTCGCACTGGGCGCGGACGTTGGGCTCACGCGCTATGACCACATCGTCGCGAACGTCGAGGACGGTCGGCTGTCGGAGTGGGTCGACTGGTACGCGCGCGTGTGGGGACTGGGCGAGCTGCAGCACTTCGACGAGAACGCGATCTCGACCGAGTTCTCCGCGCTGCGGTCCACCGTCGTGTGGAACGGCGACCGCGTCGTGCAACCGATCAACGAGCCCGCCGAAGGCCGGCGCAAGAGCCAGATCGCGGAGTACCTGGACTATTACGACAGCCCGGGTGTGCAGCACCTCGCGCTTCGCACGAACGACATCGTGGCGACGGTCGGCACGCTGCGCGAGCGCGGCATCCGCTTGCTGCACGTGCCCGCGGACTACTACGACGCCGCGCCCGCGCGCATGGCCGGGCTGGACGTCGATCTCCCGTGGGAGCAGCTGGCCGAGCTCGGCATCCTCGTCGACCGCGACGACGAGGGCTACCTGCTGCAGGTGTTCACCGAGACCGTCGCGAGCCGGCCGACCGCATTCATCGAGATCATCCAGCGTGAGGGTGCGCGCGGCTTCGGTGAAGGCAACTTCAAGGCGCTGTTCCAGTCGATCGAGGCCGAGCAGGCCCGGCGCGGGAACCTCTGAGCGACGCGCGCGAGTACGTCGGAGCGCCGGGCGGGAACCTCGGAGGAGCACGTGACGATCGAAACCGGGATCCCCGCGGACTCGGACTTCACGTTGGCGAACCTGCCGTTCGGGATCGGTCGCACCGCCGCGACCGGACCGCGGGCCTACGTGGCGATCGGCGACCACGCCCTCGATCTGTTCGCGCTCGCATCGCGCACCGACATCGGCGCGCCGGCGTCGGTGTTCGCGCAGTCGAGCCTCAACGACTTCCTCGCGCTGGGTCACGACACGTGGTCGAACGTGCGCGAGGTCGTCTCCGCCATGGCGAGCGCGGCGATCGACACTGACCTCGTCGTGCGGCGCGATCAACTGCAACTGCAGCTGCCCGTCGCCGTGGGCGACTACGTCGACATGTACGCGGGGATTCATCATGCGACGAACCTCGGTCGGCTCTTCCGGCCCGAGGGTGAACCGTTGCTCCCGAACTGGCGGCACGTGCCCGTCGGCTACCACGGCCGCGCGGGCACGATCGTCGTGTCGGGAACCGACGTCGTCCGGCCTTCGGGGCACGTGACGACGGCCGCGGGGGTCGAGTGGCACCCGAGCACGCAGCTGGACATCGAGTTGGAACTCGGTTTCGTGGTCGGCACGGGGAGTCGCCGCGGCGAGCCGACCGCGATCGACGACTTCGATGCGCGCGTGTTCGGGTTGCTGCTCGTCAACGACTGGTCGGCGCGCGACATCCAGGCATTCGAGTACCAGCCGCTCGGGCCGTTCCTCGGCAAGTCGTTCATGACGTCGGTCTCACCGTGGCTCGTTCCCCTCGACGCGCTCGCGCCCGCGCTCGTGCCGGGACTCGCGGCGGCGCAGGATCCGCCGCCCGCACCCCACCTGCGCTCGGAGCGGCCGTGGATCCCGCCGCTGCAGCTCGAGATCGCACTGGAGTCCACCGCGATGCGCGCGCGACGCGAACCGCCGGTCACGATCTCGCACGTCGATGTGGCCGAAGCCCTGTACTGGTCCCCTGCGCAGCAGCTGGCGCACGCCACGTCGAACGGCGCGTCGATCCGCACCGGCGACCTCTTCGCGACCGGCACGCTCTCCGGCACCGATGCCGCGCACCGAAGGCGGCAGCCTGATCGAGATGAGCTGGCGCGGCGCGCGACCGCTCGAACTTCCCGGCGGTGAGACGCGAACCTTCCTGGCGGACGGCGACCGCGTGGTGATGCGAGGCTGGTGCGGAAGCGGTGCCGCTCGCGTCGGGTTCGGCGAGGTCGAGGGAACCGTGGTCGCGGCGGCGCGCCCACCGGAGGGTTGATCGATGCCGTACTACCGCCAGGTCGGAGACATCCCCCGCAAGCGTCACTCCTACGTGCCCGCCGACGGCGGCCTGCGCTTCGAGGAGCTCATGGGCCACGACGGGTTCGCGCAGGAGTCTTCGCTCCTCTACCACCGCGGCTCACCGAGCGCGATCGTCGCCGCGGACGTCGTGCACGGCGCGCCGGCGGCCGTGACCCCCGATCTCCCGGTGTTGCCGCGCCACTTCCGGACCGATGCGATCGCCACCGGCAGCGACGCGGTGCCGCGGACGGGTCGTGCTGCTCGCCAACGAGGACGTGCGCATCGCATGGTTCGTCGCGACGACCGACAGCGAGCTCTACCGCGACGCCACCGGTGACCAACTCGTCTACGTGCAGTCCGGCCATGGTGTGCTCGAGTCCAGCTTCGGCGCGATCGCAGTCGGGCCCGGTGACTACGTCAGCGTGCCCTGCGCGACGACGCACCGTTGGCGCGTCGCTCCCGGCGACCCGCTCGCGGCACTCGTGCTCGAAGCGCGCGGCCATGTCCGCGTGCCGCGCAAGTACCTAACCGACCGGGGCCAATTCCGCGAGGGCGCGCCGTTCTCCGAGCGCGATCTGCGCGGGCCCGAATCGCCGCTCGTGTGCGACGGCGCCGATGTGCCGGTGTTCGTGCGCACGCGGCGGGACTGACCCGACTCGTGCACTCGACCCACCCGCTCGACGTCGTCGGATGGGACGGCTGCGTATGGCCGTTCGCGTTCTCGATCCACGACTTCGAACCGATCGTCGGTGCGCGCCACCAACCGCCACCGGTGCACCAGACGTTCGAAGGGGCGGGCTTCGTCGTGTGCTCGTTCGTGCCGCGGCCGTTCGACTTCGGCGAGAACGCGGTCAAGGTGCCGTACCACCACGCGAACGTCGACTCGGACGAAGTGCTCTTCTACTCCGAGGGCGACTTCATGAGCCGCTCGGGCAGCGGCATCGGCGTCGGTTCGATGTCGTACCACCCCGCCGGCTTCGTGCACGGGCCGCAGCCGGGAAGTGTCGAAGCGTCGCGCGACGCGCTCAAGACGGAAGAAGTCGCGGTGATGATCGACACGTTCGCGCCCCTCGGTGTGTCGGACGCCGCGCGCGTGGTCGCCGATCCCGACTATCCGTGGACGTGGGCGCGTTAGACCACGTGGGGCCGGGCCGGCACGCCGGTCTGGATTCCGGCGACCTGCAGGATCCGCTTGGCCACGATCTGCGCACCGCGGCCGCGGTAGTGGACCGCGTCCGGCCGCAGCTGCACGCCGTCCACGGTGTTGTGACATTCCGTCTCGGGCGCGCCGCAGTACCAGGTGAAGAGGTCCGCGAGCTTCGCGGCCGGCTCGGAAGCCACCACGCGCCGGATGATCGTGTTCTGGCAGTCGTTGTGATGGAACCAGTCGGCGGTCTTCATCGGGTAGTTCGCGTACGCCGCAGTCGTGAGCACCACCCGCGCGCCACCGGACGCGAACAGATGGATCGCGTCGTGGAGCTCCGCTTCGAGTCGCGCGTCGTACAACGGCTCGCACGGTGCGGTCCAGGACCCGTCGATCTCGGCCTGGGAGTCGGTGGGCTCGGCGAACGTCAGCACCACGAGATCGGGCCTGAACGCGGCCTCGGCTTCGTCCCAGTCCTTGCGACACCACGTCGCGGGTACGTGCAGGATCTCACCCTTCGCGTCGCGTACGCGATCGATCGGCACGATCGTGCAGCCGATCCGGCCCCGGTTCAGCACATCGATGCGCGGGTTCGTGGGCAACGTCTTGAAGCCCTCGTCGGCGAGGAACAGCGCCACCGAGTTCCCGACCACCAACACCCGCTCGACATCGGGTTGCGGCGTCGCGACGCGTATCGGATCGGCGACGACCCGCTCCTCCCGTGACGACGACGCGGTCGCGAACACCAGGCCGACCACGAGCAGGCCGACCAGCGCCGGTACCGCGGGTCGCAGCGCGCGGGACGGGATCGCGCCGTGGCGGATCGGCTGTTCGAGCAGGAAGTAGGAGAGCGTGGCGATCGCGAGCGTGACGGCGATGCGCAGCGCGACCAGCGCCCAGCCGTCGAGATGCGTGCGCTGCTCGTCGAGCACGACGTAGATCGGCCAGTGCCAGAGGTAGACGCCGTAGCTGATGAGCCCGAGCGCACACAGCGGCCGGAACGAGAGCGAGCGTGCGACGCCGCCGCGCTGCGGGTGCACCGCGGCCGCGATCACGCACGCGACCGCGAGCGCGGTCAGGAACAGCCCGCCGCGGTACAGCGTCGGCGACGAACCGTCGAGGCGCGAGCCACGCGAACGGCGAGGAGCGCGACCGAGCACCACGCCGCGACTTCGAGCGTGGCACGCGGGCGTCCGCCGCGGCACGTGCCCCCGCAGCGCGACCCACGCCGCCGAGCGCGGCGCCGACGAGGATCGAGGCGAGCCGGGTGTCGGTGCCGAAGTAGACGCGCGACGGGTCGGCCGGGTCGTACAGGACCATGCATCCACACGAACGACGCGGCGAGCGCGACGAGACACGCCACGCGAGGCGCGAGCGCCCGCTTCGGCGCCGCCGACGATCGCGACGAGCAGCAACGGCCAGACGAGGTAGAACTGCTCCTCGATCGCGAGGCTCCACGTGTGCTCGAGCGGCGACGGCGCTCGGAACAGCGCCCAGTAGTCGGTGCCGCCGAAGATCGCGCGCCAGTTCGCGAAGTAGCCGAGCGTCGCGAGACCGTCGCCACGGATCGTCGCGAGCTCGTCGGGCTTCGCGACGACGACGCGCGTACACCGCGACGACGGCGAGCACGCACGAGCAGCGCCGGCAGCAGGCGACGCGCGCGCCGCGCCCAGAACGCGCCGAGTGCGACCGTGCCCGTGCGCGGTGCCCTCGACCAGCAGCAGCGACGTGATCAGGAAGCCCGACAGCACGAAGAACGCGTCGACGCCGAGGTATCCGCCCCGGCAGGTGCCCGCCGTGGAACAGCAGCACGCCCGCGACGGCGCGCGCCGCGCAGGCCGTCGAGCGCAGGCTGGTGCTGCATGCGACCGGGCGGCTCCACGGCCGAGATCCTGCCACGACGGTTGCGAGGATGTGACGAACTGGCTCAGGCGTCGACTTCGGCGAGCACGATCAGTGACCCGCCCTGCCGCTTCGCCTGGTACGCCGCACCGTCGGCGCGGCGCAGGAGCTCCGTCACTTCCTCGGTGGACGTCGCGAGCGCGCCGCCGACGCTGGCGCCGACCTGGATGATGTGCGGTCCGACCGCGATCGGTGCGCACACCGCGTCGACCACTCGTGACCCGACCGTGGCGATCGTGCCGGTGTCGACACCGTGGCACAGCACCACGAACTCGTCGCCGCCGAGTCGAGCGACGATGTCACCACCGTGGGTCACCCGTTCGATCGCGCGCGCGACGTGGATGAGCACCTCGTCACCGACGTCGTGCCCGCAGGTGTCGTTGACCGCCTTGAACCGGTCCAGGTCGACGAACAGCAGGCCCACGGACGCCTTGGCCCGACTCGTGAGCGCGAGTTGCACATGACTCATGAATGCGTTGCGGTTCAGCAGGCCGGTGAGAGGGTCCGTCGTCGCTTCGCGAGCGAGTCGTTCCTCGAGGTTGCGGCGTGCGGTGATGTCGGTCTGCAGGGTGATCACGTACGGCGGCCGGTCTTCGTCCGGCGTGAACAAGGCAGCGCGTGACATGACCCAGACCATCGAACCGTCGGGTCGGACCATGCGGAACTCGGCGACGGCGTCGAGTCCGCTGATCTGATCGGAGGTCGCCTCGATGCAGCGGTCGAGATCCTCCGGGTGCACGCACGCTCGTGCGTCGGTACCGATCAATGCCTCGCGGTGCTCTGCATGAGCTCGGCCCCGGCCGCGTTGATGTCGAGGATCAAGCCGTCCAGGTCGACGAGGGACACGCACAGCGGCGAGTGCTCGAACGCGGTGCGGAACCGCTCTTCGGCTTCCCGGTGCGCGCGCTCGGCCCGCTTGCGCTCTTCGACGTTGCGGGCAGTGATGACGACGCCGCCGCCCTCGACATTGGAACCGAGGTTCTGGCCGACGCACTCGAACGTCCAGTAGCTGCCGTTCGCGGCCTTGAGCCGGAGCTCGATCGGTTCCATCGGCGTCCGGCTGCCCGAGAGGACTTCGCGCAACGCTTCGGCCGCCATGGGCGCGTCGTCGGGGTGCAGAAGTGCGAAGGGGCCGCCGGTCGGCGCGTCGCTCGGGTCGTAGCCCAGCAGCCGGCTCGCCTGCTTGCTCGCTTCCCAGTGGCCGTTCGGGTGGAGCACCGCCACGATGTCGGGAGAGTTGTCGATGATCGCGCGCAACCGTGCTTCGCTCGCTTCGAGGGCGCTCCTCGCCTCGACCTCGGCGGTCACGTCCTCGAACGCGCCGTAGAAGTATTGCACCGACCCCTCGGCGTCGTGCACCGCGGTCGCCTGCACGCGCGCATAGAACATCGAGCCGTCCTTGCGGATGAAGCGGCGCATCGAATTGATCTGGGGCGCACCCTGGGTCAGCCGTTCACGGTCACGGATGAGCTCGGCGCGATCGTCCTCGTGGACGAACTCGTTGAGCGAATGCGTGAGCAGCTCTTCGCGGCTGTAGCCGATGAGCCGCGCGAAACGCGAGATTGGCGTGGATCCCTTCGCCACCGGGATACGACTGCACCTGTGGAACGGGCGAGTTCTCGAACATCAGCCGGAACGCGCGCTGCTGCTCGTAGCGCTCGGTGAGATCGCGCAGGTGGAACACGAATCCGGCGACATCCGGATCGTCGGTCATGTTCGTCGGGACGACCTCGAACAGCCGCCATCCGCCGTCACCCGTGCGCACTCGGACCTCGGCGGTCTCCTTCACGCCCGGCCCCGACAACGATCCGCCCAACGCTTCCAACGCTTCGGGGGCTTCGTCGGGATGCAGGAGGTCGAACGCGTTCACGCCGATCAGCTGCTCGGCGTCGTAGCCGATGCGGCGCGCCGGCTCCGGGCTGATGTAGGTGATCGAGCCCGCTCCGTCGGTGACGACCACGAGCTCAGAAGAGTTGTGGACGATCGCGCGGAAGCGCGCCGCGTTCGCCAGGTAGTCACGGTACGCGTCGGCGTGCTCGGTCATGTCCTGCACGACAGAGATCGCGATTCGATCGGAGACCGGTTCCATGCGGCACTCGTAGGTGCGCACGACGCCGTCGACCTCGTACTCGTACTCGTACGCGGTTCCGGTGCCGCTCGTGAGCGCGCCATGGAGCGCGCGCATCGCGATGTCGGCCTGGTCGGGCGGCAAGGTGTCGCGGATGGTCCGATCCGCGAGGCGCGCGCCGTCCACCCCGTGCCAGCCGAGGAAGCAGCCCTCGTCGTCGAGCAGGAACACCATCCCGCTCGCGCCTCGCACGAGGGCCCGCACGAGCGGGTCCGGATGCCGCCCGAGATCAGTCACATCTCATGTATCGGTCGGATCGCGGGGCCGGTGAATGGCCACGCTTTGTGCGCTTGATCAGGCCGGGCCGGCCGGCTGGGACCGCACCGGCGTCTACAACTCCCCCGAGCGAGCGCCACGGTCGGTCGACTGGATCGGGCGGCACACGGTCCACGAGATCCGCCACCACCACCGGGACCTCGGTCCCGCGTCCGCCTGACCACTGAGCGGGAGAATTTTCGACAAAATACCGACACCCGACTGTCGCGATCAGGGTGTTTCCCCCTAGAATGCGCGGCACTGGAGCACTCTCGGTGGTGTTCCACCGGTTGCACAATCGTGACAGGGGTGCGGGGAGCGGGTTGGCATGGGGCGGGGTGGACGACGTCGGGCACGGGTCCAAGCCGAGGTACACGCGGCTTTGGCGGAGTTCGCGGCAGCTGTGGAGATCCGGCTGCACGACGAGCTCGACCGCAGCCGGCGCACACAGGTCGCGCTCGTCGAAGCGGTCAACGCGCTCCGCACCGACCTGACGCGACGCGACAAGGAATTCGCGCGCGCGCTGAACGCCTTCGGTGAGGCGCTCGACCACACCGCCGACCGCATCGAGGCCGAACGAGTCGAGCGAGCCGCGCTGGTGGACGCAGTCACCGGCCTGACGAAGTCGTTGACGACGACGCGGCCGCCGTCGCTCGTCGCCGCGGCCGCCGATACCGAACGGCTGCTCGGCGGGCGTGTCATCGGACGCGCGCCCGGCCTTCCGACCACCGATGTCGAGATCGTGCTCGACGAGATCGAGCCGAATGGCAACGGGAACGGCAACGGCCACGCGGCACGGAAACGGCGCCGACGACGCGCGTGCGAACGGCAACGGCAACGGCGATCACACCGTCAACGGCGACCAGGTGCAGTGCTTCCTCGACGGACGCTGGGTCGACGGCTTCGAGGTCCTCGACGTCGTCCAGGACTCCGAGATCGTGCGCTACCGGCTCCGCCGCGTGTCCGACGGTTCGGTCTCGCGTCGCCTGTTCGATGCCGACGAAGTGCGCAAGGCACCTTCCGACGGCACGGCGAAAGCGGCCAAGGCCACGCGCCCCGAGGTCTACTGGACGCGCTCCTAGGCCGAGTCCTGACGCCTCCGCACTCCGGGCCGGCGGTTGTGGAACCGCGCCAGATCCACGAGCGGATCGGCGCCGAACACGAGCCCGGCGAGCAGCTCGCCGAGCACGACCCCGAACTTGAAGCCGTGACCCGAGGTGCCCGCGCCGACGACGACGTGACCGGCCCGGTCCAGGATGAAGTCCTCGTCGGTCGTGTTGTCGTACAGGCAGGTGTCGATCACCGCGCGATCCGCCTCGAAGTCCGGGAGCCAGATGCGGGTCGCGGCGATCAGTGCGTCCACTGCGCGCGGATCGGGCCTCAGATCGGTCACATCGGGATCGACGACCGCACCCGCGTGGTGCAGCGCGATCTTGTACTGGTCGGTGCCCGGAGTCGGCAGGCCGTAGATCGCGGGTTCGTGATGGTCGATGAACACGGGCGGGCGCACCGCCGCGCCACCCGGCTGCACGTACGCGACGTGTTCGAGTGTCGCGAACGTCGGCGTGCCGGCGACGAGGCCCTGCGTCCACGGCCCGGCGGTCACCACGACGACGCGCGCCTCGATCACGCCCGAACTCGTCTCGACACGGACGCCGGCTTCGTGATCGAGGACACGCGACACGTGCACGCGTTCGCGGACTTCACAGGCCGCGGCCGTCCGCAACGCCTCCAGCACCGCGTCGGCGGCGAGCACACCTGATTGGGGTTCGAACACGGCCGGTCCGTGTCCCGCGAACATCGGGAATCGCCTCGCCACGGCATCCGGGTCCAGCTGCTCGACCGGCGCGCCGGCCGCGGTCAGCGCGCCGAACACCTCGCCCGCGCCCGGCCCGAACGAAAGCTGACCGGTCGTCGTGAGCAGCGCCGTGCCGGTCGCGGCTTCGAGCGCGCGCCAGCCGTTCTGCGCGAGCTGGGCGAGACGCACGTAGATCGGGTCCGGATAGCCGAGCCGGAAGATGCGGGACGGCCCGTGCGAACCGCCGCGCGCGTGCCCGATCGTCTCCCGCTCGACGACGAGTACGTCCCGCCGGTTGCGCAACGCGTACGCGGTTGCCAGCCCGAGCAACCCTGCGCCGACGATCACCACGTCCGCGCGCTCGACCTCCGCCATGCGGCGACGCTACGCCGAAGGAGGCAAGATCATCCCATGCGACTGGAGCTCGTGACGCTCGTCGTGCGCGACTACGAGGAAGCGCTCGCCTACTACACCGGGGTCCTCGGCTTCGTGCTCGTCGAGGACACGCGTCTCACCGAGACGAAGCGTTGGCTCGTCGTGCGGCCGCCGGGATCCGAGATCGGCCTCCTGCTCGCCCGCGCGGACACCGCACAACAGCAGGCCCGCGTCGGGGATCAGACCGGTGGACGCGTCGCGTTCTTCCTGTACACCGACGACCTCGCAACCGACCACGCACGCCTGCGCGCGGCCGGCGTGCACTTCCGCGGCGAACCGCGCGTCGAGCCATACGGCACGGTCGTCGTGTTCGAGGATTGTTACGGCAATGCCTGGGATCTGATCGAAACCCGTTCGCGGGCGCGCTAGCCCGCAAGGAACAGGCGCGCGCCACGCGTCGATTGCCGCGCCTCACCCGGTCACCCGCTCGGCGGTGCCGGTTCGGGGCACTCGTACCATCATCGGATGCCGACGGACACAGATGCGCCGGGATACTGGCCGAGTCGCTGGCCCGGTGAGGACGGCGGCCCGCGCCGCCTCGCGATCCCGCGCTCAGGATCCGGGCTCGCGATCGGCACGGGCGAACGACTCGACGTCGTGTCGCGCGCCGTGCCGCTCTCGACGATGGTCGTGCTGCGGGAACCGGGCGAGGTGTTCCTGCTCGGACACACCACCGGAACCGACGCGATCAGCTGGGTGGAGCAGATCGACCCGGTCACGCTCGAGGTCGTGACGCGTTCGCCCGATCTGCCCGGTGGCAAGACGTGGCCGGGCGGCGTCGCCGCGCACGCGAACGGCTCCCTCTACGTCGCGTTCGGGCGCCACGTGCACCGACTCACGCCGGATCTGGAGATCGTCACGAGCCGCGTGCTACCGCGCGACCGCCCCTACAACAGCTTCGTGATCCTGCCGGACGGCGCGATCGCACTGAAGGATTTCGCGGGTGCGCTGCCGGGTGGGATCCCGAACGACGCCGGCGCCGCTTCCGAACTGCTGGTGCTCGAACCGGAGTCCCTCGAGATCACGGCGAGGTTGCAGCTGCCCGAAGCCTCGATCGCGCGGCTGTCGGCGGCCGGCGACACGATCTACGTCGTCGGTGACGAGTGCCTGTTCCGAGTCCAGTGGGACGGCCACGCGCTCGCGCTCGATGACGCGTTCCGACCTCGCTACCGCACACTGACCGGCCAGACCTACGGCTGGGACGCGGTGCTCACGGAGCGGGCCGCTTGGTTCCTCGACAACGGCGCGGGGAGCGAAGGGTACGCGGGAACGTTCGTCGGCCGGGGCGTCTCCGCGGCGCCGCTGCACCTCGTGCGCGTCGACCTCGCGTCGGGCGCCGTTGGTCTCACGGAGATCTGCGGTTTCCCCAACGGGATCGTCGCCAACCCGCCGGCCATCGACGAATCCCGTGCGATCGCGGTCGGATACGACAGCGCGAACGGTGTGCTGGCGGCCTTCGACTTCGACACCGACGGCAACACCTCCGTGCGTTGGGCACGAGCGCAGAACCACGCGTGCCACCCGATCGTGTTCGCAGACACCGGGGAGGTCGTGACGGCGGACCACGATGGCGAACGCATGATGGACCAGATCGTCGTGCTCGACATCGAAACCGGCCGAGAACGCGCGCGCGTCGACACCGAGAGCCCGTTGCAGTCGGTCGTCTTCCTCGCGCCGGGCTTCGAGCGTGACCTGTACTACTGCGCGTTCCCGTGCGTCAGCCGCATCCGCGTCGTTCCCTGAGATCGCGCCCCGTGCGAGGCTAGAGCCATGGCCAACGAACATCGGTCCATTCCCCAACGAGTGGCAGACGTGCGGAGTCGCGTCGATCCTGTGCGCGACCGTGCGCAACGGATGCTGCTCTGGCGCGTGTGGGAACGCCTGCTCGAGATCGAGTTCGTCGATCGCAGCGTCGCGCTCGCGGGCAAGGCGTTCGTCTCGTTCTTCCCGTTGGTGATCGTCGTCGCCGCGTTCTGCCCGTCCAGCGTTCGCAACTCGATCTTCACCACCCTGACCGCGCGGCTCGGGATTCGCGGCGACGCGCTCACCACCGCGAAGGAGGCGTTCGCGACGTCCGATGACGTACGCAAGGCGACCGGGCTGCTCGGGCTCGTGCTGACGATCTTCTTCGCGAGCTCGTTCACGACTGCGGTGCAGCGTGTGTACCTGCGAGCCTGGCGGCGACCGCCGGGCGGCAAGGCCGGCGCGTACACGCGCGGACCCGCGTGGCTGATCGTGGTCCTGGCGTCGATGGCGCTCCTGGGCGCGGTGCGTGGCGTCCTGGGCAACGGACCGGGGCTCGCGCTCTTCGCGGTGATCTCGCTCGCCACGACCTCCGGCGCTGTGGTGGTTCACCGGCTGGTTCCTCCTGCTGGGCGAAGTGCGCGGGCGGGTCCTCCTCCCGTCCGCGGTGATCACGAGCATCGCGATGGCCGGCTTCGGCGTCTCCGCCACGATCTGGATGCCGAACGTCGTCACGCGGCAACGAAGCGCAGTTCGGCTTCTTCGGTGTCGCGCTCGCGCTCGTCACCTGGTTCTCCGGCGCCGCGATCTGCGTCCTCATCGGCGCGTGCGCGGGTCCGGTGTTCGCCGAGGACCCGGGGCCGGTCGGGCGGTTCGTCCGCGGTGGCGACGAGGACGATGCTCACACCCGGTGCGCGCCCGGCCCTCCCGCCGCCGGCCCGCGACCTGACGCTGCGCGACGCGTTCCAACCCGTCGAAGAGACGTAAGCGGCGCATTCAGTCCGCGCGGGTCGAGTCGTGGACGCAACAAACCGCGAGTCGGCTCTCGACAGCGCAGCCCGCAAGCGGGAGACTCGGGCCCGCAGATACCCAAACATCGCGGGGTGGTGGTATCGAATGCGTCTCAAGAAACCGGACCGTATCGAGCTGCTTGCGGGCGTGTGGTTGTTCGAGCGGTGCACGCGCAAGGAGCTCGACGCGTTGCAGCGGGTCGCGACTGCGGTGGATGCGCCGGCCGGCAAGGTCCTCGCCACGCAGGGCGAAACCGGCCGCGAGTTCTTCGTGATCGTCGACGGGAGCGCGCAAGCGACACGCGGACGTACTCCTGTCGGCGTGCTCGGGCCGGGTTCGTTCTTCGGCGAGATGTCGCTCCTCGAACGCAAGCCGCGCACCGCAACCGTCACCACGCTCGAACCCACGACGGTGCTGGTGGTGAACGCACGCGACTTCGACGCGGTCGTCAAGACGATGCCGTCCGTCGACCGCAAGATGCTGATCGCACTGTCGGGTCGGCTGCGCGATCTCGAAGCGCAGTACGTCCCGGCGGACGCGCAGGTCGCGCGCGCAAGCGTTCGCTGACGCGGACACGGGTCGTTGCTGAGTAGGAATACACACACGGAACTGCGTCCGTCGACCTTGTCACCGTGCGCGCCGAGGAGTACTCCGAACAGGAGACCTGTTCGACGACGAGGAGCTCGGGCGTCATGAGTCGACTGTTGTGCGGAGGCTGGATCCAACGGCAGGCCGCTGCCCTCTGGATGAACTTCCTCATCGGGGGCGCGCTGGCGCTCGCGTTCTTCACCCTGTGGGGCGGCTTCAACGCCGAAGCGACGCAGGACGAAGTCGCGCTCGCCGCGTTGAAGGCGTTCGCGGTCTGGGCGCTCGCGTTCCTTCCCGGGTGGTTGTACATCCGGTTCCTCGGTCAGCGGGCGGGTGCGCTGATGTCCGAGTACGTGCTCAACCTGCACCGGTTGGGCTGGGACGCGCCGCAGTACCTGCCCGAGCCGCTCGAGACCTCACCGTTCCACGAGGAGTGGCGCAAAGCGGGCGGCCCGAGCCATTCGAGCAGCCACAACATCTACTTGCAGAAGTTCGACGCGTACTACGGCCGTTCGACCACGAGCGGGCTCGCGGCGCGTCGAGGCGAGACGAACTTCATGGTGCGGGTGGACACGTTGTTCCCCGTGTTCGTGATGACTGCCACGCTGGCCGCGGGCTGGATCGCCGTGCTCTGGGACACGTCGTTCATCGACGGCGCCACCTCGGCGGCCGACGTCCTCAAGTACGCGTTTCTCGGCGCGTACGCGTTCATCGCGCAGGATCTCGTGCGGCGCTTCTTCCAGAGCGACCTGCGCCCCAGTGCGTATGCGTCCGCGCTGCTCAGGATCGCGTTCGTGCTCATCACGATGGCCGCAATGCTCCAGTTGATCGGCGCGCTCGCGCCGGACGTGCAGGCGACCGTCGCATTCGTCGTCGGTGTGTTCCCGCTCGTCGCGCTACAGGCCCTCCAGCGCGCCGCGTCACGCGTGCTCCAGACGGTCGTGCCCCAGGTGACGCCGCGGTATCCGCTCAGTGATCTCGACGGCGTCAACATCTGGTACGAGGCGCGGCTCGTCGAGGAAGGCATCGAGGACATGCAAAACCTGGCGACGGCGAACCTCGTCGACGTCATCCTCCACACGCGCGTCCCGGTGGGGCGGCTCGTCGACTGGCTCGACCAGGCCTACCTCGCGCTGCACCTCCCGCCGCGGCAGGAACCGCACGACGAGGCTGTGCAGGACAACGACGGTCTCACGCGTCGCGCGCTCGAAGCGCGCGGGATCCGCACCGCGTCCGATCTGATCAAGGCGTGGCCGGCATCCGCGGCCGCGGCCGGAAACGGCGCCGGGCGCGCACAGGGCGCGCTCCGGAACCGCGGACTGCCCGGTCTGGACCCCGAGCACTGCGAGCTGCTCGTGCGCATCCTCGACGAGGACGTGCGCCTCGCTCCGATCTGGAACTGGCAGGCACGCGGCGTCCGGGCACAAGAGGAGCACCGGCGGCCGGCCAGCGCACGCGCCGCCTGAACGGCCACGGACCAATGGTCGTGTCGCGCTGGTAGCTCGCGTCCCGGTTCGGCGCTAAACAGGCGGGATCGACTCGGTGTGCAGGGGGGCGGCCATGCCGGCGATCGCGTTGACGCAAGGTGACGAGGAACAGGTCGAGGTGTTCGCCGGGCGGCTCTTCGACGCGTGCCTGGCGACCATGGAGCTCGCCAATGTCGAGCTGGGTGTCCGCCTCGGTTTGTACGAGTCGCTGGCCGGCGCGGGACCACTCACTGCCGCCGAGCTGGCGGAGCGCGCCGGGATCGCACCGCGTTACGCGCGGCGAGTGGCTCGAACAGCAGGCCGTCGCAGGTGTCGTCGACGTCGACGACCCAGCGAGGACCCCGGACGACCGGCGGTTCGAGTTGCCGAACGCGCACGCGCACGTGCTGCTCGACGACGACAGCGAAGCCTGCATGAAGCCGTGCGCAGCGGTGGTGCCGTGGCTGGCCAAGGCGATCGACATCATGGTCGAAGAGTTCCGTCAGGGCACGGGCGCGGCTTTCGGTTTGTTCGATCTGCACGATGTCCAAGCCGCGTTCACGCGACCGGTCTTCGTGAACCACCTGACGCAGAACTGGTTGCCCGCGCTGCCCGACGTGCAACGCAAACTGGATTCGGGCGCACCGGTTCGGATCGCCGAGGTCGGCTGCGGCGAAGGTCTCGCCGCGATCACGATCGCGCGCGCATACCCGAACGCAGAAGTCGACGGCTACGACCTCGACGACGCATCGATCGCCGCGGCCCAGAACGCTGCTACCACAGCCGGCGTCGCGGATCGCGCCCGGTTCGAGCGGCGTGACGCGTCCGATCCGACCATCAGCGGCGACTACGACCTCGTGATGGCGATCGAGATGCTGCACGACGTGCCCGACCCCGTTGGCATCCTCCGCACCATGAGGACCCTCGCCGGCCCCGCCGGCACGGTGCTCGTCGTCGACGAACGGACCGAGGAATCGTTCACCGTGCCGGCCAGCGAGATGGAGCGCCTCTTCTACTCGTTCAGCACCCTGCACTGCCTCGCGGTCAGCATGCAGGACGGCGGCGCGGGCACCGGCACGGTGATGCGCCCCGAAACCGTTCGTGACTATGCGGCCCGCGCCGGTTTCTCGACCGTCGAGACGCTCGACGTGGAGCACCCGCAGTTCGTGTTGTACCGGCTCACCTAACGGTCTCGAGCAGGTCGAGGTCGCGCGTCGCGTAGCCGAGGTGGCCGAGCTCCTCTTCGAAGACCGTGTGCAAGCAACCTTGGATCGGCGCGGTTCCGTTCTCGAGCACCTCGCGAGGCTGGGTGAGGTCTGCCTGCTGAAGGTCTTCGAGGTACTTCGAGAAGCGCGCGCCGCGATTGCGTCGCACTGCGAGCGCTTCGGCGAACGACGGGTCGGCGTCGCGGTCGAGGCCGGGCCACGGGAAGTCGAGGCTGCCCGTGTTCGGCAACCCGATCGGGTCGTACTCGCCACCGAGGATCGGCGCGGTGAACCACTTGTCGGTCGCGAACACCAGGTGCCGGAGCGTCTGCACGAACGAGAACTCACCGTTGACCGACGCGTGCAACGTTTCCTCCGGGAGCTGTTGCGCGCGTTCGATGGTCTTGTCCCAGCGGGAGCTGATCTCACGCCAGGACACGCGCATCCCTTCGGGATCCGTCGGCTGCATGAGCGCTCGTTCCGGATCGATGCGCGCGAGCTCGGCGGTCACGTACGCGGTGACGTCGACGCCGTTGATCTTCATGCCGGCGAGCATGCCGTCGATCTCGACGTCCACGAACCAGACCTCGGAGAACTTCACGTCGGTCAGGTTGGCGCCCTCGAACCGTGCGCCGGTCAGATCGACGTCGCGGAACTGCGCGCCCCGCAGGTCGACGCCTTCGAATTCGGTCCCGGCGAAATCCGTCATGGGTGGAGTGTTCCTGCGGCAATCCGGTGCAAAACCATGACAAACGTGGAGACGATGGGACTCGAACCCACGACCCCCCTGCTTGCAAGCAATCGGCCGACGACGCTGTGGTTTCGCATGACACCAGGCCGGCGTTTCGAGGCGCCCGGTCAAGCTTGGACGAGCGACTCGTAGTGCTCGACCGACGGGAAAGGGGTCATGGACGAGGAGCAGGTAGCGCGAGGGCTGTTCGATGCATCGACGAAGGGCGAGCGACCCAACGTCGGACATCGACGCGATGATCGCCTTCGCCTTCGCCTCGGCGAACGCTCGCTCGAAGCGCTCGTCGGTAGTCCCGATGCGCGCGACGGATCTCCTTGCGGAGCGCCCGCCTCCCTTGCCGCGTGGCGGCGCGGACGCCGGAACTCTGACAGCGTGGGGGCCATGCCCTACGAGGAGATCGACGGCGTTCCCATCTGGTACGAGGAGCACGGCGACCCCGACGGGCCGCCGCTCGTCGCCCTCCACGGTGGGATGCTTACCTTCGACGGCAGCTTCGGCGACGTGCTGCCGTGGCTCACGCAGGGCCGCCGGGTCATCGGGGTCGAGCTTCAGGGCCACGGCCACACGCGCGACACCGGCCGGCCCATGTCGATCGAGCGCTTCGCCGACGACGTCGCCGAGCTCGTGGACCGGGTGGCCGGCGGCGGACCGGCCGACCTCTGGGGCTTCAGCCTCGGGGCCCTGACCGCGACGGGCGTCGCCGTGCGGCACCCCTCGAAGGTCCGGCGTCTCGTGCTCGCCGCCGTCAACATCCGGCCCGATGGCTACCACCCAGAGATCACGGCACCGGAGCAGGACGATCCTCGCCTCCCCACCGAGCAGGAGTTCGCGGCCTGGCGAGGCGCCTATGCGGCCGTGGCGCCCGACCCCGACGACTTCCTCCCGTTCCTCGAGCGGCTGCAGCCGGTCGTCCACGATTGGCCGGGCTGGACCGACGACGAGATCCGCTCGGTTACCGCCCCCACGTTCCTTGTGATCGGCGACCACGACTTCGTCCGCCTCGACCACGCCGCCGAGATGCTCGACCTCTTCGCGGACTGCCGCCTGGCCGTCTTGCCCGGCACGAAGCACACCGAGGTCATGCAGCGATCGGAGCAGCTCCGCGCGCTCGTCGCGTCCTTCCTGGCCTAGCTGGCCAACACCCCCTCGCGGCGCGCGTCCCTCGGAGCCGGCGTTCGGTGATACGGCCAGCCGTGTCTTCGGGGACGCGCGTTATGCGTAGGTCGCCGCTCCCTACACGCCGAGCGCGCGCACCGATGGCGGGCCGGTTGGCGGGATCTCGAGCGCGCGGTTATGGGCCGGGGGTCGGACCACGCGGCGGTGAGCTTTGCTCCCCGATGTCGTAGTCGACGAGCTCGCCGCACACATCGAGCGCAGCGCGCGGCCGAGGATGTGAAGGGCACGCGGGGAGCACGACACGCGGAGGACCAACACACACGCGGCCCGGGAATCCCGCACGGACATTCGTGGAGACGATGGGACTCGAACCCACGACCCCCTGCTTGCAAAGCAGGTGCTCTAGCCAGCTGAGCTACGTCCCCGAGCGGCGTCCAGCGTAGCGGGAGGACCACGAGCCGCTTCTGTTCCGCGACACTGAGGGCATGGCTGACACCTGCACCCACCTCGACCAGATCCGCGACGTCGCCCCTTCGGGGAACGGTTGCGTCGAGTGTCTGGAGCTCGGCTGGCAGTGGGTGCACCTGCGGCGCTGCACCGACTGCGGTCACGTCGGCTGCTGCGACAACTCGCGGGGAAAGCACGCCACTGGCCACTTCCAGTCCACGACGCATCCCGATCATCCAGTCGTTCGAGCCTGGCGAGGACTGGTTCTGGTGCTACGTGGACGAGCTCGGCTTCGAGGTCGAAGGGCAAGGTCCGAGCCCCTCGCACCCCTGACATGGCGCAGCCGGCCGGTGCGCCGATCAAGCCGTTCGCGTCCCAGCAAGCCTTCGCGACGTGGCTCGACAAGAACCACGCGAAGTCGGACGGCCTCTGGATCAAGATCGCGAAGAAGGACTCGGGGATCCGGTCGGTGACCCATGCCGAGGCCCTCGAGGTCGCGCTGCGCTACGGCTGGATCGACGGGCAGCGCAACCGCCTGGACGACGCGTACTTCCTCCAGCGCTTCACACCTCGCCGCGCGCGCAGCATCTGGTCGGCGATCAACTGCGCGAAGGCGGCCGCGCTGATCGACGCCGGTGCAATGCACCCGGCCGGGCTGCGCGAGGTCGAGCGGGCAAAAGCGGACGGCCGCTGGGACGCGGCCTACGCGTCACCGGCGACCGCGGCGATCCCGCCCGAGCTCGAGCGCCGGCTCCGCAAGAGCGCAAGGGCGCGCAAATTCTTCGAGTCGCTCGACAGTCGTAACCGATTCGCGGTCCTGCACCGCATCGCGATCGTGAAGACGGCCGAGACGCGCGAACGCAAAGCCGAGCAGTTCTTCGAGATGCTGAAGAACGGCGAGACGATCCATCCCAGGCCGCAACGGCGCTAGCCGACGGGCACGCCTTCGAACACCGCAGCGCGCACGCCGCGTTGTGCGAGTTCGGCGAGAAACGGCTTCGCGTCGACGAGGCCGCCGAGACCGTGGACGCCGGGCCGCACGACTCGTGCACCCAACCCACCACCGAGCTGCGCGGCGACGACCGCGAGAACTGCGCCCGCCGCGACCGACGTGCGCTCGACGACGCCGTACACGACACAGTCGTGGCCGGCGTCGCGCTGACCCCACACCTCGACCCGGGCCGCGCCCCACTCGCCGTCGTCGCCGAAGCGGCGGCGCAGCCAGGTGCGCTTGGGTGGCTCGCCGATCAGGATGCTGATGCGAGGCACACCGGGAAACGCGTCGACCAGCAGCGCGCCACCGCCGGTCACGATGCTGCAGTCGTGGCCGCCGATCGGATCGGGGAACCACACGAGCGTCTCACCGTGTGGATGCTGCTCCCGCCAACCGTTGTCCTGCCACGAACGCACGGACGCACGGCGCGCGTGACGCACCGTCGCGACGCTGCTCGGGCCGGCCCAACCGACCCGGGCGACGCGGATCTCGTCGACCGAGTGAAACACGTCCTGGGCGTGGCGCGCGAGCACGTCCGCGAGGCCGGGCGCGAATCCGCAACCGAGCGCGAGCGTCACGCCGGCGCTCAACGCGTTGGGCTGCAGAGCCCGGAGCGCTTCGATCGCGTCGTGATCGTCATCCGTGGAGACGAACGGGACCCCGGCGCCGATCGCCACGTTCGCGACCGCGTGGTCGAGACCGGCCGGCAGCGCGCACGCGACCACATCCAGTCCTTCCGGCAGCGGATCACCCGGCGTGAACGCGTGCACCGACGCCTTGTCGCCGAGTGCCTCGGCCACCGTGGCCATCCGGTCGGTGTCGAGATCCGCGAGCAGCACCTCGGTGACGCCCGGCGTGTCGACAAGTTGACGAGCGGCGCGCGTCCCGACCGCGCCGACGCCGGCGACGAGCGCCTTCACCGGAACTCGGGCGCCTCGAGCTCGCGCCAACCACCGCTGGTCGGTGGCACGCCACCCTTGCCACGAAGTCGCGCGATGAGCCCGATCGCACCGGCCAAGCCGAAGACGAGGAGCACGCGGCGGAAGGCCCTCACAGCGCGGGAGTGTATCGAGCGGACTCGATCGGCGAACCGGCCCGGCTCGCGCGCACTCGGATTGCTACGATCGACGCCTTCCCCGGGGCTATAGCTCAGTCGGTTAGAGCGCATCGCTGATAACGATGAGGTCGCTGGTTCGATTCCAGCTAGCCCCACCCCGGCCAACCGTCTCCGCGCCGCACCGTGCGCGCGACTCCTTGCCCGCTGCGTGTCGCTACTTGCGGGTGACGGACTCTTCTTCGACAACCGTGATCTCGATACCGCCGAGCACGCTCGAGAAGAGGTTGTAGACACGCGGCCGCGAGCACGGTGCACACGACCAGGAGGCTCACGACCACGAGCCCGACGAGTGCCGACGCACGCAACACGCTCCACGACAGGAACTGGAAGTCGTTGGAGTTCACGAGATCACCGACGAAGTTCTCGATGTTGCTGATGATCCCGACCGCCGAGGCGATCCACCACAGCACGACGCCGGAGCACAACACCACGATCAGTGCGGTCAGGTAGAAGCAGATCGAGATCTTGAGCACGGACCAGAGGTCGACGCGCTGCACCGTCTGCCGGTAGCTGCGCTGATAGCTGGGCTTCAGCTTCCGAGTCTTGGCGCGCCGTTCCTTGCGCTGGGGCAGCCGCGCCTTGAACGGCGTCCGGGGCGCGGTGCCGTTGCCGTCAGGTGGCGCGCTGAGCGGCTCGGCGACCGGCTCGAGCTCGGCGTCGGCACGCGCCACGACCGTTATGCCTCCTCGACCGGATCACTCGGACTTGGCGCGCCCACCGACTCGCCGTCCGGCGTTTCCACCGGACCGCCCTCCAGCGGGTCGGCACCGTCGCCGTTTCCGTTCTCGGCCTCGAGCACACGTGCCACGGCCACAACGGTATCGCCCTCACCCACACGGGCGACGCGTACCCCCGTGGCGTCCCGCCCCTGCTCGGAGATTTCGTCGGTCGCGGTGCGCACCAAGTTGCCGGCAGAGGAGAACAACAGGATCTCGTCGCCGGGCACGACGGTGAACGCGGCGATGACCCGACCCCGAGCCTCGGTGACCCGCATGCCCCGTACGCCCTGGCCGCCGCGTCCCTGGCGGTTGAAGGCGGAGAGCGGGGTTCGCTTGCCGTGGCCACTCGACGACACGAACAAGAGCACTGCGTCGTCCCGGGCCACGTCAGAACTGACGACGCCATCGTCGGTGTTCTTGAGCTTCATGCCCCGGACGCCGGCGGTGGCGCGGCCCATCGGACGTACGTCCGCTTCCGAGAAACGGATCGTCATGCCCTGCTGCGACACCATGAACACGTCGTCCGTGCCGTTCGTCTGGATGACCCGGACCAGCTCGTCGCCGTCGTTCAGGTTGATCGCGATCAGCCCGGAGCGCAGCGACGAGTCGTACTCCGACATCCGCGTCTTCTTCACCATGCCGTTGCGGGTGGCGAAGAACAGGTACGCGCCGTCCTCGTAGGTGCGGGTGTCGATCACTGCTTCGATGTGCTCGTCGGACTGCAGCGCCACGAGGTTCACCAGTGCGGTGCCGCGCGCGGTGCGGTCCTTCATCGGGATCTCGTGGGCTCGGAGCCGGTAGACGCGGCCGCGGTTCGAGAAGAACAACAGGTACGAGTGCGCGGTGCTGGTGAGCAGGTGCTCGACGTAGTCCTCGTCGCGCAGGTTGCCGCCGCGCACACCCTTGCCACCGCGACCTTGCGTACGGAACTGATCGACGGGCACGGTCTTCACGTAGCCGCGGTGCGAGAGCACGACCACGAGCTCTTCGTCTTCGATGAGGTCGAGGTCGGCGAGTTCACCCGGGTCGGTGCTGATGAGCGTGCGCCGCTCGTCGCCGTACTTCGCCCGAACCTCGCCGAGCTCGTCCTTGATGACTCCGCGCAACCGCTGGTCGTCGGCGAGGATCGCCTCGAGCTCGCGGATCGTGTTCTGCAGGTCCTCGAACTCGTCGCGCAACCGCTGGTGCTCGAGTGCGGCCAGGCGCCGCAACTGCAGGTCGAGGATGTACCGCGCCTGGACCTCGCTGAACTCGAACGGCGCGGCCATCAGCGCGGTGCGCGCGGTGTCGGCCGACTCGGAGCCGCGGATCAGCGTGATGATCGCGTCGATCATGTCGAGTGCGCGCAAGAGGCCCTCGACGACGTGCGCGCGTTCGCGCGCGTTCTTCAGTCGGTACTCGCTGCGCCGCGTGACGACTTCGATCTGGTGCGCGACGTAGACGTTCAACGCCTGCGCGAGGTTCAGCAAGCGGGGCACGCCGTCGACGAGCGCAAGCACATCCGCGGCGAAGTTCGTCTGCATCGGCGTGTGCTTGTACAGCTGGTTGAGCACCACCTGCGCGTTCGCATCCCGCTTCAGGTCGACGACCAGGCGCACGGTGTCGCCGGCCGACTCGTTGCGGACATCACGGATGCCTTCGATGCGGCGGTCGTTGACGAGCTCGGCGATCTTCTGCCCGATGACCTCGACCGACGTCTGGTACGGCACCTCGGTGACGACGATCTGGAGGCCGCGCGTCGCTTCCATGATCTCGGCGACCGCGCGCATGCGGATCGAGCCCCGACCGGTGCGGTACAGCTCGGTCAGGCCGACCCGGCCCAGGATCGTCGCGCCCGTCGGGAAGTCGGGGGCGAGGACGAACTGCATGAGGTCCTCGGAACCGGCATCGGGGTGGTCGATGAGGTGCAGCGTCGCGTCGATGACCTCGCGGAGGTTGTGCGGCGGGATGTTCGTGGCCATGCCGACCGCGATCCCGCCGCCCCCGTTGACGAGGAGGTTCGGGAAGCGGGCCGGGAGCACCGCGGGCTCCTGGTGCTGCCCGTCATAGGTGTCGGTGAAGTCGACGGTGTCTTCGTCGATCTCGCCGAGCAGCTCCATCGCAAGCGGCGCGAGCCGGGCTTCGGTGTAGCGCGGCGCAGCCGGTCGGTCGGCGGGGTCGGGCGAGCCGAAGTTCCCGTGCCCGTCGACCAACGGGTACCGCAGCGAGAAGTCCTGGGCCATGCGCGGCGAGCGCGTCGTAGATCGACTGGTCGCCGTGCGGGTGGTAGTTCGCCATCACGTTGCCGACCGCGTTCGCGGACTTGCGGTGCTGACGGTCCGGGCGCATGCCTTCCGTGTACATGCCGTACAGGATCCGGCGTTGCACCGGCTTCAACCCATCGCGTGCGTCGGGCAGCGCGCGCGCGGTGATGACCGACATCGCGTAGTCGAGGAAGGAGCGTTCCATCTCCTCTTGGATCTCGACCGGTTCGACGTTGCCGAGCGGCGTCAGTGGTTCATCGGGCATAGAGGGCCTCGGAGTTTCGGTATCTCGGATTCGTGTGACGAAAGATCAGATGTCGAGGAAGCGGACGTCTTTGGCGTTCACCTGGATGAACCCACGGCGGGCTTCGACGTCCTCGCCCATCAGTGTCGAGAACATCTCGTCCGCGATCGCGGCGTCCTCGACCGACACCTGCAGGAGCGTGCGCGTCGCGGGGTTCATCGTGGTGTCGCCGAGCTCGGTCCAGTCCATCTCGCCCAGACCCTTGAAGCGGCTGGTCTCGATCTTGCGCCCCTCGTGGGCTTCCTCGAACGCGCGCAACGCCGCTTCGTCCTTCAGGTACGTGCGCTCGTCCTTGCCGATCTTGGCGCCGTACAGCGGGGGTTGCGCGATGAACACGTGGCCGGCGCGCACGATCTCCGGCAACTGGCGGTAGAAGAACGTGAGCAGCAACGTGCGGATGTGCGAGCCGTCGACGTCGGCGTCGGTCATCACGATGATCTTGTGGTAGCGCAGCTTCTCGAGGTCGAAGTCCTCGCCGAGCCCGGTACCGACCGCCGAGATCAACGCTTGGATCTCCTCGTTGCGCAACATCTTGTCGATGCGCGACCGCTCGACGTTGAGGATCTTGCCGCGGATCGGCAGGATCGCCTGGAACCCGGGGTTGCGAGCCTTTTTCGCGCTGCCGCCGGCACTGTCACCTTCGACGATGAACAGTTCGGCTTCTTCGGGGTTGCGCGACGAGCAGTCGGCGAGCTTGCCCGGCATCGACGCGGACTCGAGCAGTGACTTGCGCCGCGTGAGGTCGCGCGCCTGACGCGCGGCCATCCGGGCCCGCGCCGCCTGCAACGCCTTCTGGACGATCGTGCGCCCTTCGGTGGGGTGCTCTTCGAGCCACTCGGCCAGCTTGTCGTTGGTGACCTTCTCCACGAACGAGCGGATCTCGGTGTTCCCGAGCTTGGTCTTGGTCTGGCCCTCGAACTGCGGGTTGCGCAGCTTCACGGAGAGGATCGCGGTGAGGCCTTCGCGGATGTCTTCGCCCTGGAGGTTCTCGTCCTTCTCCTTCAGGTGACCCTTCTGGCGCGAATAGCGGTTGAGCACGTTCGTGAGCGACTTCTTGAAGCCCTCTTCGTGCATCCCGCCTTCGGTGGTCGCGATGTTGTTCGCGAACGAGTGGATGCCTTCGTAGTACCCGTTGTTCCACTGCATGGCGATCTCGACTTCGCCCGCGTCGTAGGTGTCACCGATCGCAACGACCTGCTCGAACAAGGGCTCTTTCGACGCGTTGAGGTGCATCACGAAGTCGACGATGCCGCCGTCGTACTTGAAGATCTGCTCGACGGGCTCCTCGGGCCGTTCGTCGCGGAAGACGATCTCGAGGCTCTTGTTGAGGAACGCCATCTCCCGCAGCCGCTCGACGAGCGTCTGCGCGCGGAACTCGACCTCTTCCATGATCGACGCGTCGGGCCAGAACGTGACGGACGTGCCGCACTTGTCGGAATCGCCGGTCCGGACGAGCGGGCCCGCGGGCTCACCGCCGTCGACGAAGGTCTGCTCGTAGTGCCCGCCGTCGCGGTCGATCGCGAGCTCGAGCCGGCTCGACAGGGCGTTCACGACCGAGACGCCGACGCCGTGGAGACCACCCGAGATCTTGTAGCCATCGCCGCCGAACTTGCCGCCGGCGTGCAACATCGTGAGGACGATCTCCGCCGCGCTCTTGTCGGGGTATTCGGGATGCGCGTCGACGGGGATCCCGCGGCCGTCGTCGACGACGCGGCACCCGCCATCGGCGAGCAACGTGATGTCGATGCGCGTCGCGTAGCCCGCCAACGCCTCGTCGACTGCGTTGTCGACGACCTCGTACACCAGGTGGTGGAGGCCCGACGGGCCCGTCGAACCGATGTACATACCGGGCCGTTCGCGCACGGGCTGGAGGCCCTTGAGAATTGAGATGTCCTTCGCCGCGTACGCCACGCGTGGGTCCTTCGATCGGCTGTGGTCAGAGAGGGGTGGAGCGAGCCCGTCGAAACCGGTGTTCGTGGCGCCGATTCGAACGCGAAAGTCCTGGTCAGAGGGCTGTTTTCGGTCCTCTCATCTTACCAGACCGGCGCCCCTCAACCGGGCTCTGCGGGCGGCGTCACGACGACCTTCACCGACGCCACGACACCGGGCCCGAGCACGGTCGCGGCCCGCTCGATCAGACCCTGTTCGAGGTACCGCAATTGCGTCGCCCACACCGGCGCGTCGACCGTCACCGTGCACACGCCGTCGCGCACCGAACGCACGCGCGCGTGCTCGGCGACGACCGTTCCCACGACCTCGCGCCACAGCGTGATGACTCGCGCGAGCACGTCGGGATCGGGCACACCGAGGTCGCGACCGAGCGCGCTCGAGCGCGTCGCGCAACGGCACGGGCTCGTCTCGCTTGCGCGTCACGTGCCGTCCTCGGTGATGCTCCCGGATGCGACGCGCAAGCGCCGTTCGGGTGCGATTCCCGGCGGCAACACGCCCGCGGTCGTCACCAGCGTCTGCCCGACGGGGAGGTTGCGCAGCAACGAGTCGGCGCGCGCGCCGTCGAGCTCGCTGAACACGTCGTCGAGGAGCAGCACCGGTGCCGCGCCCGTGATCTCCGTCACCACTTGGTGGCCCGCCAGACGCAACGCGAGGGCGAACGTGCGCTGTTCGCCCTGGGACGCCTGCGTGCGGGCTTCGAGGCCGCCGATCTCGAAGCGCAGTTCGTCGCGGTGCGGGCCCACGAGCGTGATGCCGCGTTCGGTCTCGACCCGCCGCCGCCGTTCGATCGCGCGCCGGAGCTGATCCTCGAGATCCGCGGTCTCGTCGCTCGCGAGCGGCGCATCGCTCCACTCCGCTTCGTACACCGAGGTCACCGGCCGGATGTCGCCGGAGAGCGCGGCGTAGGCGGCCGCAGTCGCCGGTGCCAGCCGCTCGACCAAGCGCAGTCGCCCGCGCACAAGTTCGGCAGCCGCGGTGACGAGCTGGTCGTCGAACACCGCGAGCGTCGTTCGCGCGTTGTCGTCACGGACGCCGCCCCGCAACAGCGCGTTGCGCTGCTTCAGCACCCGTTCGAAGTCCGAACGGGCCGCGTCGTAGCGCACGGCCAGCATCACGAGGAGCTCGTCGAGGTACGTTCGGCGCTCCGACGGCCCCTCCTTCACGAGCGCCAGGTCGTCCGGGGCGAACACGGTGACGCGCAGCAAGCCGTGGAGATCGCGAGTGCGCGCGACCACCTGCTTGTTCGACATGATCCGGTTGCGGCCCGCGACGCGGATCTCGGCTTCGAACAATTGTCGTTCTGGAACCGGTGGTCACCTCCGCGCGGACGATCGCCTGCTCGGCGCCGCGGCGCACCAGCAACGCGTCGGCCACGCCGCGGAACGAACGGGCGCGGGCAACCCACCCGACCGCTTCGAGCACGGTCGTCTTGCCCTGACCGTTGTCACCGCGCAGCACCGTGAGGCCGGGAGCGAGCGCGAGATCGACGTCGTGGAAGCAGCGGAAGTCGGTCAGCCACAACCGGCCCACGTGGGCCGCGGGGGTCTCGACGGGGTCAAGCACTCACGAGGTGCGGACCGGCATGAGGAGATACAAGAAGTCGCCGCCGTCGGCCGCGCGCAAGGTGGCCGGCTTGAGCGGGTCGATCGTCTCCAACGCGACTTCAGTCGTTTCGAGCGCGTCGATGCCGTCACGCAGGAACGTCGGGTTGAACGCCACGGCGAGCTCGGTGCCTTCGAACTTGGCGTCGAGGTTCTCCTGCGCGTTGCCGACGTCCTGGGCCGACATCGAGAGCTCGAGGCCGGTGCCGCTCATCGCGAGCCGCACCGCCGCGTTGTCGCGGTTCTGCCCGACGATCTGGACCCGATCGAGCGCTTCCACGAACGCTTCTCGAGGCACGGTCAACCGGTTCGGGTACCCGCTCGGGATGAGCTGTTCGTAGTTGGGGAAATCGCCTTCGATCAGCCGCGCGGTGACCTCAGCGCGCGAAGTGCGGAACACGACGTCGCGCTCGCGGAGCACGACCTCGATCTGGCCGTCGCCGGCGAGGCGTTGCACCTCGGCGAGACCCTTCGCCGCCACGAGAACCCGCTGGCCCTCCTGGAGCATGCTCACACCCTTGAGGTCCCGGACCGCGAGGCGGTACGAGTCCGTCGCGACGAGCCGCAAGCCACCCGCGTGCGCGGTGAGCAGCACGCCGGTGAGGATCGGCCGGAGATCGTCCTTCGACGCCGCCCGCACCACCTGCCGCAAGGCGGCGGCGAACGCGGCCGCGTCGACCGTGACGCCCTCGCCGTCACTCGATGCCAGCCGCGGGTAATCCTCGGCCGGCTTGAGCCGCAACGAAGTGGTGAACCGCCCCGCACTGATCACGGCTTCGTCACCGGTGACGGCGACGGTCACCGGTCCGGGCTCGAGCCGGCGCACGATCTCGCCGAGCAGCTTCGGAACGACCGCGACGCCCTGCTCTTCGACCTCGGCCGGCACTTGCACCCGGTTCGTGATCTCGAGGTCGGAGCCGACGAGTTCGAGCCCGCGGTCGGTGGCGGTGATCCGCAGGTCTTGGAGGACCGGCAGCGCGCCACTGCGGCTGGCAACGGTCCGCTGGGCGGTGGCGACCGCCTCGGCGAGGGTGTCACGCTCGCACCGGAACTTCACTGGGCCCTCCTCAACACAATGGGACTGAAGACTTCGTCGTCGTAGTAGTAGGGCCTGTGGATTGTGGAGAACCCACTCGTTGCCCAGGTGGGACGGGCGATCGGCATGGGGAGCGCCGTCCCCAGCTTTCCACAGGCGTCGGACACCCACCGTGAACGACCGATGGCGCGTCCCACGCGCGGCGCGAGATTTCCCCAGCTGTACACAGGCTTATCCACCGGTCCTAACCCGTCGCACCGTGTTTGATCCGGTTGATCAGCTCGTTCACCTGCTCGAACACCACCCGCCGCTCGGCCATCTGAGCCCGGATCTTCTCGCACGCGTGCATCACGGTGGTGTGATCCCGTCCCCCGAACTCTTCGGCGATCTTGGGGTAGCTGTAGTCGGTCAGCTCGCGGAACACGTACATGCCGATCTGCCGGGCGGTCACGAGCGGTCGTCGCCGGCTCTTGCCGCAGAGGTCCTCGACCGTCCAGCCGAACATCTTGGCGGTCTCCTCGAGGATCAGCTCGGGGGTGATCACGCGCGGCCGGGAGGCGGGCAGCAGGTCGGCGAGGACCTGCCGGGCGACCTCCTCGGTGAGCGGCACCCGGTGCAGGCTGGAATACGCCGCGACGCGGATCAACGAGCCTTCGAGCTCGCGCACGTTGTCGACCACGTTCTCGGCGATGAACGCGAGCACCGCGTCGGGGATGCCGTCGAGGTGCTCGGATTCGCCCTTCTTCCGCAAGATCGCGAGGCGGGTCTCGAACTCCGGCGGCTGGATGTCGGTGATCAGGCCCCACTCGAAACGGCTGCGCAGGCGGTCCTCGATGGTGGCGATCGACTTCGGCGGCCGGTCGGAGGAGATCACGATCTGGCTGCCCCGGCTGTGCAGGTCGTTGAACGTGTAGAAGAACTCCTCCTGGAGCTGCTCGGTGCGCTCGAGGAACTGGATGTCGTCGACGAGGAGCACGTCGACCTCGCGGTAGCGGCGCTTGAAGCCGGGCATCGTCTTCGACCGCATCGCCTCGACGAACTCGTTCATCATCGTCTCGGTGGACACGTACCGGACCCGCTTGGACGAGAACAGTGCCCGCACGTGATGGCCGATCGCGTGCAGCAGGTGGGTCTTGCCGAGCCCGGCCGGTCCGTAGATGAACAGCGGGTTGTAGGAACGGGCCGGACTCTCGGCCACCGAGAGGGCGGCCGCGTGCGCGAACCGGTTCGACGCGCCGATGACGAAGTCGTCGAACGTGTAGCGCGGATTGAGCGACATCGTGCTGCCGCGCAGGAACTCGCTCTCCGGCGGCGCGGCCCGCTCCTCGACGGCCGCGGCGGGCACGGTGGCGGTGAGCACGTCGACGGCCAGGTGCTCGTCGGGTCGGGGCGCGGTGTCCACGATCAGCTCCACCGCGAGCGGGACGCCGGTGAGGGCCTGGACCGCATCCGCGAGCAACCCGAGGTAGCTCGTCCGGATGCGCTCGACCGCGACCGAGCTCGGCACGCCGAGGACCATGGTGTCCTCGGTGAGATCGAGCGCATGCACGCCCGGGAACCAGGTGTTCCAGGTCGCTTCGGACAGCTGCGCCCGGACCGCGGGTGCGACCTTGGCCCACAGATCATCCGCTGCTGGCGTGCCCACGCTGCCGCTCCCCCGGGTTGTCCACAGGCGTATCCACAAGTGTGGAGAAGCAGCCGCGCAGTGCGACCACCCACTCCGCGGCCTCTGCCCAATGGGGCGCTTCGGGGAAGTTCCCGACGCCCGGGGCCGGCCGGACGTTGGGGTCGCGGACGTTACAGCGCCGCCGAGAACCCCACAAGCCCCGGCAATGGGCGTCGTCCACACCGTCATCGGCCGGAAAACCCACCGCAGGGGAGGGATCCCCAACGTCGCAGGTCGGAGCGACCGGATTGTTTCACCAGGTCGGGACGCCGTACACTGCACCGTCGCGCCGCCCCCGTTCACACACGTCATCGCGTGTGTCTGATCGTGGTGCCGCGCCGCCCCCAGGGCCCTTTTCCTCCGGCCCGGGCGTTCGAGGAGGCCATGCGTGAAGAGGACGTTCCAACCGAACAACCGGAAGCGGAAGAAGAAGCATGGCTTCCGACTCCGCATGCGGACGCGTGGCGGTCGCGCCGCGATCACGCGTCGGCGGTCCAAGGGCCGCGACCGCCTGTCGGCCTGATCTGGCCGGTCCGAGACCGTGCGTCCTTCCGTGCACTGGCCAACGGTGCGCGCCGCCGGCAGGGAGTCCTCGCCGTGACGTGCGCTCGCCTGGATGAGAGCGGTCCGCCGCGTGTTGCCTACGCCGTCGGCCGTCGGGTCGGCGGTGCGGTGACGCGCAACCGCATCCGTCGGCGTCTCCGTGCCGTCGTGCGCGACGAAGCGGCACACCTCGAGCCGGCGTGCGCGTACCTGATCAGCGCGGGCGCAGCCGCGCTCGATACTCCGTTCAGCGAACTTCGCGCCACGTTCCGCGCGATCCTCGGCGATCTCGCCGCGAGCCAAGGCGCGTGGTCGTGAGCGCGCCGGTCGTGGGCGGTCGCGGCCGCGCCCAACGCGGGGTGCTGAAGGCGATCACCCTGTACCAGCACGCCACCGTCCACCGGCCGTCGCCGTGCCGGTACATCCCGTCGTGCTCCCAGTACGCCCGTGAGGCCGTCGAGGTCCACGGTGCGGTGCGGGGCAGCACACTCGCCGTGCGGCGCATCTGCCGCTGCCATCCGTTCGGGGGGTTCGGATTCGATCCGGTTCCGCCCTCGCGCGGCGCCGGAGGGGCGCTAGATGAATCCGCTCGAGCCTTTCGAAACCGCCATCGGGTGGGTGCTCGCCGTCTTCTATTCGGTGGTCCCGAACCTCGGCGTCTCCATCATCTTGCTCACCTGCACCGTGATGGCAGTGCTGCTGCCGCTCACCGCCAAGCAGACGCGCTCGATGATCGCGATGCAGCGCATCCAGCCCGAGATCAAGAAGAT
Source organism: uncultured Actinomycetes bacterium (assembly GCA_963745645.1). GTDB lineage: Bacteria > Actinomycetota > Acidimicrobiia > IMCC26256 > PALSA-610 > CAVUFH01. The sequence continues at coordinate 148,253 of CAVUYD010000007.1, read as the reverse complement.
CCAGGCGCAGTACAAGGACGACAAGCAGAAGCAAAACGAAGTGTTGATGCAGTTCTACCAAGAGAACAACGTCAACCCGCTCTCCGGCTGTCTCCCCCTCATCGTGCAGATGCCGGTCCTGTTCGCCCTGTTCCGGGTGCTCCGATCGATCCAGGACCACATCCCCACGAGCGGCCCCTTCAACGACCTCTTCCGGGACCTGTGCGGCAACGCCGGCAATGCGGCCGCGTGTACGCACCCGAAGAGCATGTACTTCCTCGGGCTGAACCTGATGGTGTCGCCGGCCAACTCGGGCAGCGTCACCGACAACATCATCCAGCGACTCCCCTACTTCATCGCCGTCGCCTGCGTGGTGGCGAGCGGCTGGTACCAGATGTGGCAGACCCAGCTGCGGCAGAAGAAGCTCGGGAACAACAACCAGAACAATCCCATGAACAAGCAGATGCAGATGATCAGCCGGGTGTTCCCGATCTTCTTCGGCTGGTTCTCCTGGATCGCGGCCTCGGGAATCGTGCTCTACTTCGTGACGAGCAGCCTGTGGCGGATCGGTCAGCAGCACCTCGTGCTGAACAAGTACTACGAGGAGCACGCGACCGGCGCAAAGGGTTCGAAGAAGGATGCGTCCGGTGGCGCGACGAAGGAAGTCTCCGATGGCGGCACCAAGAAGGAGCTGCCACCGAACAAACCCGCGCCACCGCCGGTGTCGAAGGCGGGGACGAACGGCGGCGGGGCCGCGGGGAACGGCGCGGGTCCCAAAGCGCAGCCATCGCCTCACGCGTCTCGCAAGAAGCGGAAGCGCAGGCGCTGAACCGATGGAGTGGATCGAGGTCCAAGCGAAGAGCCTGGACGAGGCGGTGGAGCTTGCGCTCGATCGGCTCGGGGTCGTCGCCGACGAGCTGGAGTACGAGGTCATCGACGAGCCCCGTACCGGGCTCTTCGGCCGGCTCGGGCGGGAAACGCGCGCATCCGGGCGCGGGTGAAGCCGATCTCGCGGGAGAAGCCGGCCGACAAGCGGCGTCGACGCCGCGGCAACGAGCACCGCTCGGGCAACGGTGGCCGCACCCGCGAGACGTCGAAGGCCCCGGTCGGGGGCAGCGCCCAGGGCTCGAGCGGCGACGATTCCGGTGCCGCGGGTGAACGGACGTCCGGTGGGAACCGGCGCCGGCGCTCGCGCAGCCGCAGCCGCGCCGGCGGCAGCCGGCCGAACGGATCGAACGAGACGAGAGTTGCCGACAGCGAGGCGGAGGCGAACAACGTGGACAGCACAGCGGTGCTCACGATCGACGAACAGGCCGGAGCGGCGACCCGCTTCACCGACGAGCTCGTCCGGGCGTTCGGCCTGTCGGCCGACGTCGCGGCCGAGGTGGTGGACGACGACATCGAGCTGCGCATCAACGGCGAGGGATCCAGCCTCGGCGTCCTCGTCGGTCCGAAGGGCGCGACCTTGCAGGCCCTCGAAGAGCTCGTGCGGGCGGTCGTCCAGCACGCGGCCGGCGGGCAGAGTGCGCGCCTGCACCTCGACGTGGCCGGCTACCGGGAGCGTCGGCGCGAGGCGTTGGCCGCGTTCGTCGAGCAGGTCGCGAACGAGGTGCGGGAGTCCGGGAGCGAGCGCGCGCTCGAGCCGATGAGCCCGCCCGACCGGAAGGTCGTCCACGACACGGTCGCCGATCTCGACGGGGTGGAGACCACCTCGGTCGGCGAGGAACCGCGCCGGCGGGTCGTGATCAAGCCCGTTTGAACGGGCCCGGTACGCAACTCCCACTCCCGGACGAGGACGCGCTCCTCGTCGTGCTCGAACGGGCCCGCGCCCGCGGGTACCTCGGGCCCGGTCCGGTCCATCCGCACCTCGTCCACGCGCGTGGCTTCGCCGCGGTTGCCGCCGCGGTGTTGGGCCGGCCCCCCGGCCGAGTGGTCGATCTCGGCAGCGGCGGCGGGGTTCCCGGGCTGGTGCTCGCCGCGACCTGGCCCACCGCCCGGGTGACGCTCGTCGAGGCCGGGCACCGCCGCGCCGAGGATCTCGCGACCGCGGCCGCGGCATGCTTCGGCACCGGCCGCGTCACCGTGATCGAGGCGCGGGCCGAGACGCTCGCACATGACCCGGACCAGCGAGACCAAGCGGCGCTGGTGACCGCTCGCAGCTTCGGCACCCCGGCGTTGACCGCCGAGATCGCGGCCGGCTTCCTCGCCGTCGGGGGCTGGCTCGTCGTCTCCGAGCCTCCCGATCCCGATGACGCGCGCTGGCCGGTGGCGGGGTTGGCCCGCCTCGGGTTCGGGCCCGCACGGCGACGGTTGGAGGGCAACGCCCACTATGCCGCGATTCCGAAGGTAGAGACGACCGCCGCCGACCGGCCCCGAGCAACCCGCCGCCTCGTGAAGCGCCCGGCATGGTGAGGGTGGCGGCGCGGCCGTTGTTCCACGTGGAACATGGTGCTCCGTGGGCTGGCGCGGACGGCCACGCGAGAAACCGGCGCGCATCCGTGCGTCAACGCGCGTGGGGTAGTACGATCACGCGCCGTTGTTCCACGTGGAACGTCTCGACAAAGATCCACGCCGAGACCCGTTCCCGTGCCATGGGGACCCGTACGGGCGGCCGGTCGCGGACCTGGAGGCAAGAATGGCATCGGAAGACGCCGAACGGCGCGGCCGTCGGCGCTGGTTCGGCATCTTGGGATCGAGCGAGGCCGCGGAACCGAGCGAGCGAGAGGCGGGTGCAGTCGACGTCATGACCGAAGACCCGGACCTCGGCGACGGCCAGCCACACCCCGAATCGTCGACGGAGGAGCTGATCGTCGAGGTCGAAAGTGACGCCCCCGTCGACCGCGAAACGGAGACCGAGCCGGAGGCGGGTGCCGAGACCGACGCCGCGCCGGCCGAAGCGGACGCCGGCGCGCCTGCTCGCGAATCCGACACCGAACCCGAGCCCGAGGCCGACGAGGTCGCGCCCGCGCCCGAGCCGATGGCAGCCGCCGAGCCGATCACGCTCCCCCGCGTGCTCGCCATCGCCAACCAGAAGGGTGGCGTCGGCAAGACGACGACGGCCGTGAACCTCGGCGCGGCGCTCGCCGAGCTGGGCTACCGGGTGCTGGTCGTCGATCTCGATCCGCAGGGCAACGCGACAACCGGGCTCGGGATCAGCCACCGGAACGTCGAAGGCTCGATCTACGACGTGATCATGAACGACGTCCCGGTCGAGGATTGCGTGGAGCCGACCTCGGTCCGCAACCTGTTCGTCGTCCCCGCCACCATCGACTTGGCCGGCGCCGAGATCGAACTCGTTCCCGCGTTCTCGAGGGAGCTGAAGCTGCGTCGCGCGATCCAGGCCGCCCGGGACGAGTACGACTTCGTGATGATCGACTGCCCGCCGTCCCTCGGGCTGCTCACGGTCAACGGGCTGGCCGCGGCCGATGACGTGATCGTCCCGATCCAGTGCGAGTACTACGCGCTGGAAGGGTTGGGCCAGTTGCTGCGGAACCTCACGCTGGTGAAGACCAACCTGAACCCGACGCTCGACCTGCGGGGGATCGTGCTGACGATGTACGACGCCCGCACCAAGCTCGCCGAGCAGGTCGAGCGCGAGGTGCGGGAGCACTTCGGCCCCAAGGTGTACCGGACCGTCGTTCCCCGTACCGTCCGCATCTCGGAAGCACCCTCGTTCGGGCAGCCGGTCACGGTGTTCGACGCGTCGTCGCGGGGTGCGGTGGCCTACCGGGAACTCGCCAAGGAGGTGAGTGATGGCGCGGCCGGGCGGGCTCGGTAAGGGTCTGGGGGCGCTCATCCCCACGGGGACGATCAACGTCGGCGCAAGCCTGCAGGAGATCCCGACGTCCGCGATCCGGGCCAACCCGCAGCAGCCCCGCCAGTACTTCGACGAGGAGACGCTCGCCGCGCTGGCGGAGTCGATCCGCGAAGTGGGGGTGCTCCAGCCCGTGCTCGTTCGCGAGCAGGGCGACGGCTTCGAGCTCATCGCCGGCGAGCGCAGGTGGCGCGCCGCCCGCCGGGTCGGACTGCAGACCATCCCCGCGATCATCCGCCACGCGGACGACGCGGCGGTCCTCCAGCAGTCGATCGTCGAGAACGTCCAGCGCGAGGAGCTGAACCCGCTCGAAGAAGCCGCCGCGTACCAGCAGTTGATCGAGGACTTCGATCTCACCCACGACGACGTCGCCAACCGGGTCGGCAAGAGCCGGGCGACGGTCACCAACATGCTGCGGCTGCTCCAGCTGCCGCCGGCGATCCAGCGCTACCTGAAGGACGGCTCGCTCCGGATGGGCCACGCCCGGGCGCTGCTCGGCACCCCGGACCGCGCGTTCCAAGAGCAGCTCGCCCGCCGCGCGGTCAACGAGGATCTGTCGGTGCGGGAGGTCGAAGAAGCGATCCGCGCCCGCACGGACACACCGGCGACCCGTGGGGTCGAGACCCGAGCGCCGAAGCTGCGACCGCCCGGTTTGCTCGAGCTGGAAGAGCTGCTCGGCGATTACCTCGAGACCCGAGTGCAGATCTCGATGGGACCCCGACACGGCAAGGTCCAGATCGAGTTCGCCACCCTCGAGGATCTCGAGCGCATCTACCGGACGATGACCGACGGGAACCGTCCGGCCGAGTAGCCCGCGATCGTCAGGGTGTGACGTCGAGCGGCACCTCGACGCCGCGCCGGATGCCTTCGACGATGGCGACCGCGAGGCGCGGGACCCGGGTGGTGAGCGCGGCCGCACCCTCGGGATCGTCACGCGAGAAGAGCTCGCACACGACCGCGGCCATGCGGGTCTCCCGCAGGAGCCGGTAGGTCCGCGCGACCGGCGGGTGCACTTCGGGGAGCACCTCGGCGAGGGTGGCGGACAGGTGCGTCGCGATGGCGAAGCCGGCTTCGGAGCGGAAGTGCTCGGTGGCGAAGTACGCGCAGCGGGTGCCGGGGGACGCGCCGGTACCCAGCGCGAGGAACACGTCGGCGTGGAACTCGTTGGCCTCGCTCGCGACGGTGCCGGGGTCGGGTCCGGAGACCTCGAGTGCGACGACCGCGCCGCTTTCCCGGAGCCGGCGCGCGACCTCGACCGCGAGCACGTCGAGGCCGGGATCGGCGACCACGAAGCAATTGCGGTCCTCGAGCCGGCGCTGGTCGCGGCGCATCGATTCCTTCTCGCGGACGTGCGCCACCGAACCCGCGGCGAACGAGCCGAGCCGCTCGAGCGCGGCGATGGTGGCCGGGCCGCACACCGCGTCGGTCGCGATGCCGGCGTCGCGCTGGAACTGCCGCAGCGCGGCTTCGGTTTCGGGGCCGAGGATGCCGTCCTCTCGGCCGGCGTCGAAACCGAGCGCGTTGAGCCGGCGCTGGAGCACCGCAACGTCGTCGCCGCGCAGCATCGGCCGGCGCAGGTACAGCAAACGGTCCCCGAGGGCGAACGAGCTCTCCACCAGCGCGCCCCAGGTCTCGGGTCCGCAGATGCCGTCCACGAGGAGCCCGCGCGCGTCCTGGAACGCCCGCACCGCGGCTTCGGTCGCGGCGTCGAAGGTGCCGGTACGGGGGATCGCGGCGCCGGCGCGGTTCAAGCGGTCCTGGAGCTCGACAACGGCGGCGCCGCGTGCTCCGAGTCGCAGCAGCGTCCCGTCCACCTCGCGGTGCCTCGGCCCGGCCGCCCGCTCAGCCGATGAACTCGGAGAGCTCCTCGAGCAGTTGCGCCTTGCCCTTCGCGCCGACAAGTCGCTTCTGCACCTCGCCGTCGCGGAACACCAGCAGCGTCGGGATGCTCATCACGTCGAACCGCCGCGCGATGTTCGGGTTGTCGTCGACGTTGAGCTTCGCGATCTGGATGCTCCCGCCGTGTGCACTGGCAATCTCTTCCAGCACAGGGGCGATCATCTTGCACGGCCCGCACCACTCGGCCCAGAAGTCGACGAGGATCGCGGTGTCCGCGCTGCCGATCGACTCGTCGAAGGTGGCGTCCGACAATGTCACAATTCCGTCACTCACAGGGAGTCCCTTCGTCTACGAGGTGGGGCCGGCGTGGCCGAGTGCTTCGAGGTACCGCTCGGCGTCGAGCGCGGCGGCGCAGCCGGTGCCGGCCGCGGTGATCGCTTGGCGGTACACGTGGTCCTGCACGTCGCCGGCCGCGAACACGCCCGGCAGCGAGGTCTGCGTGCTCGGCGCCTTGGTCACGATGTACCCGTTCTCGTCGAGCTCGAGCTGACCGAGGAAGAGCTGGGTGTTCGGGTCGTGCCCGATGGCGACGAACAATCCGTTGACGGCGAGCCGGTCGGTGTTGCCGGTCTCGACGTCGCGCACCTCGAGGCCCTCGACCCGGCCGTCACCGATCACGTGCTCGACGACGCTGTTCCAGCGGAAGTCGATCTTCGGGTTCGCGAACGCGCGGTCCTGCATGATCTTCGAGCCGCGGAGCTCCTTGCGCCGGTGCACCAGCGTCACCTTGTCGGCGAAGCGGGTGAGGAACGTCGCCTCTTCGAGCGCGGAGTCACCCCCGCCGACGACGGCGATTTCCTGGCCGCGGAAGAAGAAGCCGTCGCAGGTCGCACAGGTCGAGACGCCGTGCCCGAGCAGCGCTTGCTCGGACGGAAGGTCCAGCATCCGCGCCTTGGCCCCGGTGGTGATGATGGCGGCCCGACCCTCGTACAGCGAATCACCGACCCAGGCCTTCTTGATGTCGCCGGTGAGGTCGACGCGGTCGGCGTCGGCCGTCACGAACTCGGCGCCGAAGCGCTCGGCCTGCTCGCGGAAGCGGGCCATCAGCTCCGGGCCCATGATCCCTTCGGGGAAGCCGGGGTAGTTCTCGACGTCCGTGGTCAACATCAGCTGACCGCCGGCGCCGATGCCTTCGATCACGACGGGACGCAGATTGGCACGCGTGGTGTAGACGGCCGCGGTCAACCCCGCCGGGCCCGATCCGATGATGACGATCTCGCGAGGCTCAGTGCTCACTTGGTCACTCTCTGTGCCGCTCGGGTGCGAGCGGGCTTCGTCGATGCGGGCTCGTTTTGCCGGGTGCTCACGCGTTCCGCTTGGCCCACAGGAACCCCCCGACGGCCACGAAGATTCCGCCGAGCGTGAGCCACGAGGCCCAGACCTCGCCCTGGTACAGCTCGGTGAGGGCCCGGAACATTCCCGCGATCAGCAGCACGACGGCCGGGATGACGAGCAACGCCGCGAGCAAACCGTAGGTCACGGCCTTCGCCACCGCGCGAGCGGGCTCGACGGTCTTGTCGCGGGCGAGCGCGACCGCGCGATCGATGGCATCGGCGGCGTCGGTCGTCCAGTCGCTCATCTCGTCCAGTTCCACTCGTGCGGGCCGCGGGTCGTCGGCCCGAGCGGTGTTCCCCGGCAACGGAGCGTACATGCCGCGCGCGATCACGTCCCTTGGTGCAGCAGCTGGGACACGAGCAGCCGGCAGGCGTCGGCGGGATCGGCGACGACGACGACGAGTGTGTCGTTGCCCCGCCGGAACACGAGGGCTTCGGCCGGCGTCCCGTCGTACACGATCGATCCGAAGAGCTCGAGCGCGGGGTCGACGCCGAGCGACTGGGCCTGCTTGGTGACACAGGCGGCTGGTGGCGCCGAGTCGGCTGTCGTGCGGTTCTCCTCGAGCCGCGCGGTCGGTGCGTCCGCCCGCCCGAGCTCCGCCTCGACGCGTTGCCGCAACGTGTCGGCGTCGTCGACGGTGCCGAAGTTGCGCGCTGCACGCGGTGGTTCGAGTGAGGACGGTGCCGACCCGGACGCGTCGCTCGCGGCTCCATCGGGCTGCACCGACTTCGACGCGCTCGTGGAGACGCTCGCGCCACCCGACGCGGCGCGGCTGTCGTCGCCGCCACCACCGTTCGAGACGTTCGCGACGGCCACGCCGAGACCGACGACGACGAGCAACGCCGCGGCGACCGCGGCGTACTTCGCCAGCCGCGGCCGTCGGGCGGCGCGGGCATCCGCGAGCGCGTCGACGTGCGCGGCTCGCCGCGCACCGGCGAGGAGCGCGTCGCGTTCCGGCGCGGCAAGCGGGGTCACGGCGGTCGCGGCGCGCGCGGCCGCGAGCGCGTCGCGCCGTACCGCAACACCCGGGATGCCGGCGAGCAGCTCGCGCGCGATCGCGGGGGCGTACCCGTGCTCGCGGGCAGCCGCGTCGAAGGCGCCGTCGAGCTCCGCGCTCAACAGCTCGTCCACGAGCTCGGGGGAGAGGGGTTCCATCGGTGCGGTCACAGGCTTCGATTCGTTGGACGATCCGAGGCGCCCTCACGGTTCCCGAGCGCGTCCGCGAGCGCGGCCCGGCCCCGGGCGATCCGCGAACGGACGGTGCCGGCCGGGATGCCGAGCACCGTCGCGATCTCGGCGTAGTCCAGGCCGGCCAGGTCGCGGAGCGCGACGGCGGCGCGAAATTCTTCGGGCAGCGTCGCGAGCGCGGCGTCCACGTCGAGCACGTCCGCAACCCGGGCGTCGGTCGCGGGTTCGGTCGAGACCGCTTTCCGGCACGACCTCGACGGCGCGGGGCCGCCGCTGCCTCCTTCGGGACTCGTCGAGCGCCGCGTTCGTCGCCACTCGGTAGCACCATGTGGCGAACTGCGCCCGCCCGTCGAACGACGCGATGCCGCGCGCGATGGCAATCAGGGCTTCCTGGGTCGCGTCGAGCGCGTCCTGGTCGTTGCCGAGGATTCGCCGGCAGACCGCGTGCACGCGGTCGACGTGGCGCGCCAAGAGGACGTCGATGGCCCCACGTTCTCCGCGCCCGGCCGCGGTTGCCAGCTCGCGGTCGCTTCGCTGATCGTCGGGCGCGGCCACCGCGAGCAGGAGGCTGGGGTCAGCCCGCTTCGATCCAGGCGATCCCGAGGACGCGGGGGCCGGTGTGCACGCCGATCACCGGCCCGATGCTCCCGACGACGATGTCGGCGTCGGGGACGCGCGGGCGGAGGAGCGCGAGGAACTCGTCGATGTCGGGGGCACCTGCGTGCAGCACCGCGATCTGCTCGACGCCCTGCTCCGGCACCCGGTCGATGATGAAGCGCAAGGCCTTGCTCCGGGTGCGGACCTTCCCGGCTTCGTCGACGGCGCCGTCGACGACCGTGATGATCGGCTTGATCGAGAGCATGGATCCGAGGAGGGCACGCGCGCCGCCGATGCGGCCTCCCTTGCGCAGGTACTCGAGCGTGTCGAGCGCAGCCAGGACGCGCTGGTGGTCGCGCCGGTTCTCGACCTCCGCGACGATCGTCGGAAGATCGGCGCCATCGGCCGCTCGGCGGGCCGCGTCGAGCACCAAGTTCCCGATGCCCATCGACGCGCTCTTCGAGTCGACGATCGTGATCGGGCACAAACCGTCGAGCGCTTTGGCGGCGACCTGCGCGGACTGCATCGTGGCCGACAGTTGGGCCGAGAGGTTGATGCAGACGATGCCGTCTGCACCCGAGTCGGCGAGCTGGCGGAAGGTCTCCTCGAACGCACCGACCGACGGCGCGGCGGTTTCCGGGAGCACGGGGGACTTCTCGAGCTCGCGCCAGAAGTCGGCGGTGCTCAGCTCCTTGCGGTCGACGTACTCCTTGTCACCGAACCGGATCGTGAGCGGCACGATCTCGATCCCGAGCTCGTCGCACGCTTCCTGCGGCAGGTCCGAAGCGCTGTCGGTGACGATGCGAACGACCATGATGTCCTCCTGGGGTTCCTCGTCGGCGCGGGGTGCTTGCTTCCGATACTCCGGACCGGCCCATGGTTACACGTCCGTAGGGGTCGTGCCGCGCCGCCGGAGCACCCGGGCGACGCCACGGAGCTCGTCGGACCGGAGCGCGGCCAGCATCGCGACGTACACGGCGCCGCCCGCGATCGCACCGACGGCGGCGGCGACGGCGGCCTGTACCGGAGTTGCGTGGCCGATCCAGCCCGCCGCGACGGCTGCGACGACTCCGAGCGCCGCCGCGCCGACGAGAGACTTCAAAGCCGTCGTTCGCACGGGGCCGGGCAGCAGGTCGCCGACTCGTCGCTGCAACAACACCAGGGCGAGCACCGCCGCGATCGCGTACGCGCCCGAGTACGCGAGCGAGAGCCCGCGTACGCCGAGCGTGGGGAAGAGCGCGAGAGCGAGGAGCACGTTTCCGGCGTTCTCGATCGCGTTGATGATGAACGGTGTGCGCGTGTCCTGACGCGCGTAGAACCCTCGCAATGTGAACAAGTACACCGAGAACGGCACCAGTCCGAGGGCGAACCCTTGCAGCACGTCGGCAGTGACCGTTGCGTCGTGCGCATCGAAGCCACCCCGTACCAGAACGGAAACGGCCGGTTGCGCGAGGACGGCAAGCGCGACGGACGACGGTATGACGACCAACAGGAGATAGCGGAGGCCGAGTGTGAAGTCGTCGCGCATTCCCTCTTCGTCGCCCGCTGATACCCGACGCGCGAGCTCAGGTGTGGTCGTGGTCATGATCGAGACCGCGAACAGACCATGCGGGAGCTGGAAGAAGATGAACGCGTACTGGTAGGCGGAGACGTCACCGGCGTCGCCGGTGGACGCGAGGATCAACACGAAGAGGAGTGCGAGCTGATTGGTGACGACGTACGCCACGGTCCATCCCGACAAGCGCACCACGCGACGGACCGCCTCGTGTCGCCAGTCGAAGACGAACTGAAGGTGCGTTCCGGCCCGTATCAGCGCCGGGACCAGTACGAGCGCCATCGCGGCGATGCCGGCGGTCGTGCCGATCCCGAGGATGAGCAGGAGTCCGGTGTCACCGCGGATGCGCGCGACGTTCGTCCAACCGGACTGCGGGCCGGCGGCAACGCGCGCGAATGCGAGCAGCGCGCACACAACGACAACGTTGTTCAGCACGGGCGCGTACGCAGCGGCGGCGAATCGGCGACGGGCGTTGAGCAGCGCGCTCGCGAGCGCGGTGAAGCCGTAGAAGAACATCTGGGGCAGGAAGCACCGGATGAGGAAGGTCATCGCTTCCAGCTGTGACACCCGTTCGGCGCCCGTCGCGTCGAGCGAATAGAGCTTGGCGATCAGCGGCGCGAACAACATCGCAACCGCGGTGAGGACGAGAAGGCCCGTCATCGTCACGGTGAAGACCGCGGAGATCGCACGCTCGTCGCGACGTTCGAGGTGATCGACGAACACCGGCACGAGCGTCGCGGAGAGGACGCCGCCGATGAGCAACTCGTAGACGATGTTCGGCGTCGTGTTCGCGAGGTTGTAGGTGTCGGCAAGCGTCGCCTGACCGAGCGCGTAGGCGAGCACGGCGACTCGCACGAGCCCGGTGAGACGCGAGAGCAGCGTGCCGAGCGCGACGACCGAGCTCGAGCGGACCAGGCGCGACGCCGAGGAGGGCTCGACCGCCGCGGTGCTCACGGTGCCGCGACGGCGCGGCGGGCGCGCCGCGTGCGCCGGAAGTGGTTCGCCCACCACAACGCGAGGAAGAGCAGCGCGCCCACCGTGAGCGCGGCACCGGCGCCGCTGAACACGGCCGAGCGCACGGAGACCCTCTCCGGTTCGCCGAGCGGCACCACGCCGTCGCCGGTCGCGAGCGACACCGTCATCGTGAACGTTCCCGACGTGCGCGCCTCGACCGCGAATCGCTGCGTCGTGGTGCCTTCGGGCAGGTCGAGCACCTTGTCGGCGCCGTCGGGGAACAGCAGCTTCTCGCTCGCGAGGTGCACGCGCACGGTCACCGGTTTCCCGGTCTGGTTGAGGAAGCTGAGCGGGATGTCGGCGCGCCGGGCGGTCACGGTCACGCGCCGGCCGGTGGTCGAGACGCCGTTCTGCACGGCCGCGAGGGCATCGCTGATCACCGCGAGGTCGGCGTTCGCCTGCGCAGGTGTGTTGTCGGTGCTCAGCGCGAGCCGGAGGCCCTGCGCGCCGACCGCGATGTCGGGATCGTTCGCGCCGACCGTGCTCTGCAGCGCGGCCTGCTCTTCCTGCGCGGTCGAGTAGGCCGCCGCGCTCACGGGGAACGGCGCGGGTTCGTGCGGCGCGAGGTTCCGCACCACCGGGTTGTCGTCCCGCGTTGCCGCGGGAACCGACGTGAAGAGCTGGTCGAGGGTTACCGGCCGGATGTAGGGGTTGCCACGCAAGCCTTCGAGGAGCGTGCGCTCGGTCGGGAGGTCCGGCGTCCAGCGCGCCGGCGTCGCGAGCACGACACCCGCGGCGTTGTCTTGCTCGAACGTGAGGACCGAGAGCGCGGCCAGCAGTCGTTGCGCGCGCAGTGCGGGAGACGCGTCGCTCGTGAGCAGATCCTCGTACTGAGGGCTCGTCGCGGCCGCGGGCATGGTGCCGTTGCTCGCGCTCAACGCAAACGGAGCGAGCTCGTCCTCACGGGTGATATCGGCGATCGACGGGGCGCGCACGACGACGCGGTCGACGAGCAGGCCGCGTATCGCGCGCGAGCGTGGGCGTGTCGATGGGGTCGACGAATGCCGTGCGGGTGTCGGGGGAGACGCCGGTGATCTGGTTCAGCACCGACGAGCCGGTGCGCAACTGGTCGGGGAGCTGCGCGCCGAGCCCGGCCGCTTCGAGGGAGGTGAGATCGATGGGGACGTAGGGCGCGGGCAAGAGCTGGTTCGACGGGCGTTCGACCGCGGCCTTGACGCTCGCGAAGCCCGCCGCGAGGCGCGAGTCCGCCTGCGCGAGGGCCTCCCACGACTCGAGCGTCTCCGGGCCGACCTGGAGCGTCAGCGGCATCGGGCCCGCGCTCTGCAGCAGGTCGGCGACGTCGGCGAGGCGGCCGCCCGGCGCGAGCTCCTCGAGCACGCTCCGGTTCGTCGATCCGTCGGCATTGCGCGTGGGCGCGGCCACGACGTTCCAGATCGACGCCAAGCGCACCGGGTCCGTGTCAGTTGGCGTGGTCGCCGGATCCGCCACGACGATCCACGTCACGAACGACGCGAGGGTCGTGTCGGTGCGCAAGGCGAGCTCGAGCGGGTACACGCCAGGGGGCATCGACGCGTCGAAGTGCGGTTCCGTCAGCGAGCCCTGGAGCCCGAAGGTGATGTACGCGGCGCCTTGCGTGTCGCGCGGCAGGTCGCCGACCGGAACCGTCATCGTGTCGATGCGGTTCCCGAGCCGGTCGCCTTCGATCGTGCGGTCGAAGGCGCTGGTGGTCGTCACGGGTTGGTGCATGCGCATCCGCAGTTGGACGTCCTGCTCCTGCGCGAGCAGAGACGCCGGGATGTCGAGGCGGAGCGTGACGTCACCGTGGACGGGCGTCCACGCCGGCTGGGCGAGCAGGGCGAACTGCGGTTCGGCCGCGTGCGCCGGCCGCGCGGTCGCGGCCGGTAGCGCGATCGCGACGGTGAGCAACAGGAGGAGCAGCGCGCACGCGCGCCGCGACCCGGTCACAGCGTGCGTCCGAGCACACAGAGCCCGACGGGCATCGGTACGAAGCCGACGCGCTCGTAGAGCGCGTAGGCGCGGTCGTTGTCGGACTGCGTGTTGACGTACGCGCGCGTCGCACCGCGCGTGCGCAACCACTGCAGGCCGTCGGTGAGCAGCGCGGCGCCCGCGCCCCGGCCCTGGAGGTCCGGGTGGACGGCGAGGCGCTGGACGTAGCCGTCGGTGTGCGCGCGGCCGAACAGCGCGTACCCGACCGGACCCGGGTCACGGGTGATCCGGAACTGTGCGCTCGGAGTCGCGTGCGCGGCCTGCCGCAGCCCGTCGCGGTCGAACGCCCAGAACTCGTCGAACGCCGCCTGGTCGGTCGCCAGCAGCACCGCCCGTTCACGGCGCCGGGCACGGCGCGTCCGTCCGGTCTCGGCCGGGAGTTGTTGGAGGTCGTGGGCGAGCACGCGAAGCCGGCCGCGCACCGCGAACCCGGCGTCGACGAGCGGGAGGGTGGCGGCGGGCGCGAGGGCATTGGTGACCACCTCGCGGTAGCCGGCGGCGCGGACGCGTTCGAGCAGCCGATCCACGGATGCGGGCGCGAGCGTCCCCCGACCGCGGAGGGCGAGCGAGGCGACGTCGGCCCGTCCGTGCCAGGCCGCGATCCGAACGACGCCGCCGTGAAAACGGAACGACTGCGTCTTCATTCGAGGCGAAAGCGTAGTGATGCATCCGCCGTTCGGCGGAGTACTGCCACGTGCCGGACGGTGGGATGGGTGCTCGGGTGGGTAGCCTCCGCCGATGCTGCTGGTCGCGACCGACCCGCGATACGCGGAGCACGATCCCGGTCGCGGTCATCCGGAGCGCCCGGCCCGCTTGCAGGCCGTGCTCGAGGGTCTCCGCGCCGCCGCCCTCGACGGTGCGGTCACCGAGCTCCCGGCGCGGGTCGCGACTCGAGCCGAGATCGAGCGCGTCCACCGGGGCGCCTATCTGGACCAGCTCGAGTCGTTCTGCCGGCGGGGCGGCGGCGCCCTCGATCGCGATACGTCGGCCTCCGTCGCGTCGTGGGATGCGGCGGTCCTCGCCGCCGGTTCCGGGCTCGCCGCGATCGAGGCGCTCGAGCGGGGCGAGGGCGACGCCGCGTTCTGCGCGGTGCGCCCCCCGGGTCACCACGCGGAGCCGAGCCACGCCATGGGCTTCTGCTTGTTGAACAACGTCGCGATCGCGGCCGCCGCGCTCCGCGACCACGGTGGGCGGGTGCTCATCGTCGACTGGGACGCGCACCACGGCAACGGGACCCAGGACATGTTCTTCACCGACCCCGACGTCATGTACGTGTCATTGCACGAATGGCCGCTGTATCCCGGCACCGGTCGCCTCGACGACGTCGGCCACGGCGCGGGGGTGGGCACGACGGTCAACTTCCCGTTCCCCGAGGGCACGACCGGCGACGTCTACCTCGAAGCGCTCGACACCGTGGTTGCGCCGCTCGCCGAGGGCTTCGCCCCGGACTGGGTGCTCGTGTCCGCCGGGTTCGACGCGCACCGAGCCGACCCGCTGACCGGTTTGGGGCTGCGATCCGGGGACTTTGCAGACCTTGCCGCCCGAGTGAGCGAATTCGCCCTCGCGGGCGAACCGTGGCGTTCCTCGAAGGCGGCTACGACCTCGACGCGCTCCGCGATTCGGTCGCTGCGACCGCATCGGCCCTGGTCGGAGGCTTGCTGCGGCCGGAGCCGGCCACTTCCGGAGGGCCCGGCGCCGCGATCGTGCATGCAGCCCGGGATCTGCACACTTCGCGATAGCCCTCCAGCAACCCCCTGCATTTGCCGATCAGGTCTTGTCAGGGAGGTGCTTGGCCCGTGTTGGACCTCGATCAGTTGCTTCGCTTCGCCGTCGAACGACGTGCGTCGGACGTGCACATCAAGGTCGGATCGCCGCCGTTCATCCGCATCGATGGGCGGCTGGAGCGAACCGACTACGAACCGGTCTCGCCCGTCGAGACCGAGCGCATCGCGTTCGCGATCATGCCGAAGCAACGGGCCGAGGAGTTCATCTCGTCGAGCGAAGCCGACTTCGCGTACTCGGTTGCCGGGCTCGGGCGCTTCCGCGCCAACGTGCTGCGCCAGCGCGGCTCGGTCGGCCTCGTGATGCGAAAGGTGCAGAGCGAGATCGCCGACTTCGAAGAGCTCGGGTTGCCGCCGGCCGTGCGTCAGCTCACCCAGCACCCGCGCGGGCTCGTGCTCGTCACCGGCCCGACCGGGTCCGGCAAGACGACGACGCTCGCCGCGATGGTCGACTACATCAACGCGACCTCGCAGCGGCACATCATCACGATCGAAGACCCGATCGAGGTCCTGCACGCCGACAAGTCCTCGATCGTCAACCAGCGCGAGGTCGGTACCGACACCGCCGACTTCCACGCCGCGATGAAGCGGGTCCTGCGTCAGGACCCGGACGTGATCCTGGTCGGCGAGATGCGTGACTCCGAGACGGTGCGCACCGCGCTCGCGGCCGCCGAGACCGGCCACCTCGTGTTCTCGACGCTCCACACGATCAGCGCGACCGACTCGATCAACCGCGTCGTCGACTTCTTCCCGCCCCACGAGCAGAAGCAGACCCGCATGTCGCTGGCCGCCTCGCTGCGCGGCATCGTCAGCCAGCGCCTCGTGGAGAAGCGGGTCGGTGGTCGGGCGCCGGCGGTCGAGGTGCTCGTCGCCACGGGTCGGGTGTTCGACAAGATCGTCAACGCCGAAGAGACGCACGAGATCGAGACGATCATCGCCGAAGGCGAGTTCTACGGGATGCAGACCTTCGACCAGAGCCTGCTGGACCTCTACGGTCGGGGTGTCATCGAGCTGCGCGAGGCGATGTCCGCTTCCACCAGCCCGCACGACCTGCGCCTGATGATCGAGCAGTGGACGATGACACAGGCTGCGCAACAGCAGCAGGCCGCGGCCGCCGGTTCCTGATCGCACACGTTTCCGGATCAGCTCGGCCCGGGCCACTCGGCGTGTAACAACTCGGGCGGGACTGCCCGCGGCCGCGAGAATACGGACGTGGACCTTCCCCCGCGGCTGGCGCGCTTCTTCGAGCCGGGCGCCGCGACCCAGCAGCTCGCCGGGTTGCTGCGCGCCGAAGGCTTCCGCGCGTACCTCGTCGGCGGCGTGGTGCGGGACGCGTTCCTCGATCGCAACGAGGAGGGCTACGACATCGACATCGCGACCGACGCGCGCCCGGACGCAGTGGCTCGGATCGTCCAGGGCTGGGCCGACTCGGTGTGGCTGCAAGGGCAGCGCTTCGGGACGGTCGGCGGCGAGAAGGACGGCCAGACCTTCGAGGTCACGACGTTCCGCGCGGACGTGTACCACCCGGAGAGCCGCAAGCCGAAGGTCACGTTCGCCGACGACATCGAGACGGATCTGTTGCGCCGCGACTTCACGGTGAACACGCTCGCACTCGACCTCGCCGAGCCCGAGCTGGTCGACCCCTCGGGCGGCCTCGCCGACCTCTCGACCCGCCGGCTCCGCACGCCGATGGCACCGGAGGTCTCCTTCGCCGACGACCCGCTGCGCATGCTGCGCGCCGCCCGCTTCGTCGCCACGCTCGGCTTCGTGCCGGATGCCGCGACGGTCGCCGCGATCACGGCGATGAAGGAGCGGCTGCAGATCATCAGCGCCGAGCGCATCCGCGACGAGCTGTCGAAGCTGCTGCTCGCCGACGATCCCTCGCCGGGGTTGTGGCTCATCGCGCACACGGAGTTGTCGGACGAGTTCCTCCCGGAGCTCAATGCCATGCGCCTCGAACAGGATCCGATCCACCACCACAAGGACGTGCTCGCGCACACGATCGCGGTCGTCGCCAAGACGCGTCCTGAGTTGAAGGTGCGTCTCGCCGCGCTGCTGCACGATGTCGGCAAGCCGAAGACGCCGCGGTTTCAACGACAACGGCGTCACGTTCCACCACCACGAGGTCGTCGGCGCGCGCATGGCCAAGGAGCGGTTGCTGGCACTGCGTTACTCGACCGAGATCGTCGAGGACGTCACGCAGCTCGTTTACCTCCACTTGCGGTTCCACACTTACCGGATGGGGTGGACCGATAACGCGGTGCGCCGCTACGTGCACGACGCGGGGCCGCTGCTCGACGAGCTCAACGAGCTGACGCGGTGTGACTGCACGACTCGCAACGCCCGCAAGGCCCAAGCGCTCTCGAACCGCATGGACGAGCTCGAGGCGCGCATCGCCGCGCTGCAGGAACAGGAGGAGCTCAAGAAGATCCGGCCCGACTTGGACGGCAACGAGATCATGCAGTTCCTCGGCGTGACGCCGGGCCCGGTCGTGGGTGAGGCGAAGAGGTTCCTGCTCGAGTTGCGACTCGAAGAGGGTCCGCTCGGCAAGGAAGCTGCGTACGAACGACTCGCGGTCTGGGCGCGCGAGCGCGGCCTCGAACCCGCCTCGTAGTGGACCCGAACGCCACACCACCTGAGGCAGAACCCCCCGACACCGCTGTAAACGCGGCGCTCGAGAAGCACGGGCGCATCGCGCGCCTGAAGGCGGAACGCGAACGGTTGACGGCGCGCGTGATCGACACGCGCGATCAGTTGAACGATCGGCGCGCGGACTCGTTCGCGATCAACACGGCGTTCTCACTGTTCGAGCGCGACTCCGCCGCGGGCGGACCCGTGCTCGCAGGTGCAGTCGCGTTCCGGGTGTTCCTGTTCCAGGTCCCGTACGTGTTCGTCCTCGTGGCCGGGCTCGGCCTGGCGTCGAGCGCGGACCACAAGGATCCATCGGATCTGGCCCGGGAGGCGGGGATCGGCGGCCTCACTGCGCAGGCGATCGGTGACTTCGGCAACATCTCCGTGTGGGGCCGCGTCACTGCGCTCGCCGTCGGCGGCTTCGCGTTGTTCCTCGCGGCGCGCTCGGCCGTGAAGGTGCTCCGGATCATCCACTCGTTGGTGTGGGCCGTTCCCGTCGTGCGGGCCAAGCACCTCTCCCGCCAAGCCGGCATCTTCATCGTTTTGGTCACCATCGCGCTCGCGCTGGCCACGTTCGTGAGTTGGTTGCGCGATCGCTCGTTCATCGGTGGCCTCGTCGGCACGATCCTGTACATCGTCGTGCCGACCGGGATGTGGCTGATCGTCTCCTGGTTCCTTCCGCGCGCGGGAGACTGTGACTGGTGGGACATGTTGCCGGGCGCCATCGTCTTCGGAGTCGGCGTCGAAGCGCTGCACGTCTTCACCGTGTACTGGATCGCGCGCGAGATCTCGACGAAGTCCGACACCTACGGCGCGCTCGGCACTTCCCTCGCGCTCCTCTTCTGGGCCTACCTCTTGGGCCGCCTCATCGTCGCGTCCGCGAACCTCAACGCGACCCGCTGGCACCTTCTGCGCGCCCGAGAAGCTGCGGCCGCGTCCGAGGCGATCCCAGAGGCTGAATAACCCGTCGACGGGCGCGGCCGGGCGAACAACACTTGCCGCATGTTCGAACGTTTCAGCGACCGCGCCCGCCGCGTCGTCGTGCTCGCACAGGAGGAAGCGCGCCTCCTGAATCACAATTACATCGGCACTGAGCACCTCCTTCTTGGCTTGATCCACGAGGGCGAAGGAGTAGCCGCGCGCGCACTGGAGTCGCTCGACGTCGACTTCGACGCAATACGGCACGAGGTCGAGATGCTCACCGGCCGCGGTGGGCAGGCACCGTCCGGGCACATCCCGTTCACGCCGCGCGCGAAGAAGGTGTTGGAGTTCTCGTTGCGCGAAGCGCTGCAACTCGGGCACAACTACATCGGGACAGAACACGTGCTCCTGGGGCTGATCCGGGAGGGCGAAGGTGTGGCGGCACAGGTGCTCACGAAGTTGGGCGCGGACCTCGGCGTGGTGCGGCAACGCGTCATCGAGATCCTGCACTCCGGTGGCTTCACCGACGATCAGCCGGGTGGATCACCTTCGTCGTCGCTCCGTTTCACGGGGACCGGACCCGTCAATCCGACCCGCCCGAGCGAGACGTGTGCGTTGTGCGGGCGCGATTTGTGGGACGTCCTGCGTTACGTCGAGACGTCGCAACTCGCGATCTGCGACGAGTGCGTAAGCGTCGCCTATGCGGCGCTCGACGTCGAAGCCTCCGAACGCGCGGTCACGATGCCGCCACGCGGCTTCGGCACGCCGCCACCCACTCCCGACGACCTGCTCGAGATCCAGCAGCTGTTCGCCTCCGGGCTGAGCTCGGCCGACACGGTCGAGGACGGTGACCAACTCGTCGCACTGGTGCCGATCGCGTCCACGCGGCACCCCGGAATGCAGGCGAAGTTCATCGTCGAACGGGTGCGCACGCTCGATCGGGAGCGAGCCGAGGTGCGCTACACCGCGATCGTGTCGCCCGGCGGCATGCGGATTGCCATGGCCGGCCGCGTCATTCGCCTCGACGGCCGGTGGAAAATGGCGCGGCGACACGTTTCTCGCGCTCATGGCGAACAGCGGCGTCACCCTCGACGATTTGTAGCCGCGGCGAGAAACCTCACGTTTGCGCTATCTGCGTGGCGCCCCGGCCTGCCACGCTGGAGCCGGTGGAACATCCCGTCGCAACCGTCCGCGCGCCCAACCGGCAGCCGTTCACGCTCGTCGTCAATCGGCGCGTCGAGTTGGGACGCGAGGCCGATGGCGTCGTCGTGGTCGACAGCAGGGTCTCGCGTCGGCACGTCGCGCTCGAGCCCGGGCCGGGTGCAAGCGTGATCGTCACCGATCTCGGAAGTTCGAACGGCACCACGCTCGACGGCATCCCCGTGCAGCAATCGACGCAAGCACGCGCGGGTTCGGTCGTCGCGATCGGCGACACGCGCATCGAGATCGGTGAGCCTCGCCCGGCAACCCGCGTCGCGTCTGCACACGGAGTTGGCAGGCGCGCCGCACACGACGCACTCGTCGATCGAAGTCGTCGCGGACGCGGTTGTCGAAGACTTGAATGCGCACGTCCTCGGTGTCGACGACGAGCCGGGCACTTTGACCGTCGCCTTCAGTGACATCGAGCGATCGACCGAGCTCGCTCTGGCACTCGGCGACGCCGCGTGGTTCGAAGTGCTGCAGCGCCACGGTCGTCTCGTGACCGCGCACGTCGGAGCGCACCGAGGCCGGATCGTCAAGCATCAGGGCGACGGCTACATGTTCTGCTTCCGGAGCGCGCGCAGTGCGCTCCTTTGTGCGATCGGTATCGAGCTCGATCTCTCGCGCAGCACGTGGTCACCACCCGGGGAAGAGCTGCGAGTCCGGATCGGGATGCACACGGGTGAGGTGCTGGTCGACGACGAGGGGGATTTGTTCGGGAAGCACGTTGTCGTCGCCGCGCGAATCGGTGCGCTCGCGGCCGGCGGGGAGATCCTGGTGTCCTCGGTCCTCCAGCAGATCGCCGAGGCTCGAGGAGACATCGTCTTCCACTCGCCCCGCGCCGTCGAGCTCCGGGGGATCGGCGACCCGCAAACGGTCTGGAGTGTCGACTGGCGCGGATACGGGTCTCCGTCCGGCGTTTCTTGATACCGTGCGACCAATGCGGGTAGCCGGTGTGTTGCTCCCGGGCCTCGTGGCGTTGGTCCTGTTCGCGTCGGGCTGCGGCGGCGACGATGACGACAACGCGGCGACGCCGACATCATCGAGTCGCGACGCGACACAGACGAGCGACGCGACGCAGAACGCATGCCCCGTCGACGGCTGCGAGGTCACGATCACCGACGTCGCGAAAGAAGGCGACGAGCTCCGGGTGACGTGGAGCGCGAACTACGAGCCCGACTTCTCGAAGAACCACATTCACGTCTTCTGGAACACGTACACCGCCGACCAGGTCTCGAACGACGCGGCGGCGCGCGGCGTGACCCAGGGGGAGTGGGTACCGACGGCCGACTATCCCGAGTACGTAACGGAAGGCGCCGTCTCGACCGGTGTTCGCGGCGAATCGACGACGATCTGCGTGACGGCAGGCGACCGTGATCACAACGTGATCGACTCGAGCATCGTCAACTGTCGCGACGTTTCCGCCCTCCTCTAGTTCGCCCGCGATCGCCATCGTGAACGGCTTGCCCGAGACGATCGGCCGGTATCGAGTGCGGTCGGTCCTCGGTGTCGGCGGTTTCGGTGTCGTCGTGTGCGCGTTCGATGAAGCGCTCGACACGCATGTCGCCGTGAAGATCCTCGCTCCCGAACACGCACGCGACCCGGTGACACGCGAGCGCTTCATTCGCGAGGCGCAACTGCTGCGCCGCGTGCGCAGCCCGCACGTCATTGCGGTCCACGACGTCGGCGAGGCCGCCGACGGACGCCCGTACCTCGTCATGGACTTGGCGAACGGTGGCGTGCTCGCCGAGCGCATCGGTCCGGGGCACCCCGTCGATGAGCAGGGCGTGCGCGCGGTGATCACCGCGCTCGCAGGAGGACTGGGTGCGTTACACGGCGCCGGCATCATCCATCGCGACATCAAGCCGGGAAACCTGCTGATCATCGACGATGCTCCGACACCGGAGACCGGAGATGCGACGCAGCAGCGGCGGGGCCTGCTCGCGGATCACGAACGAATCGCGGTCGGCGATCTCGGGCTCGCCAAGGATCAGGAACGCACCTCCGCCGGGCCGACGATCGTCGGTGGCTCGCCGTACTTCCGTGCGCCCGAGCAGATGCGCCGGGGAGAAGACGTCGGCCCGGAAGCCGATGTCTTCGGCGCGACCGGCGTGTTGTGGAACCTTCTCACTGGAGAAGTGCCGGGCGGTGCCGGCGACATGGACGCTCAGCTCGCGACGGTGCCGCCTGCCTGGCGATCAGTTCTGGAGCGTGGTCTCGCGCCCGAGCCCGAGCGCCGCTATTCGAGCATGGCGGAATGGGAGGCTGCCGCCCTGGCTGCGCTCGCCGACGATTCAGGCGCGCGCGGCGTCGGGTTCCATGCGGTCGCGTCCGGTGCGACGTGCCCGTACAAGGGACTCGCCGCGTTCCAGGCACAGGATGCCGCGTTCTTCTGCGGTCGTGAAACGCTCGTGGACGAGTTGGTCGCGCGGCTGCAAGCGTCGAACGTTCTCGTGATCGGCGGACCCTCCGGGAGCGGAAAGTCCTCGCTGTTGCGCGCCGGGCTCGTCCCCGCCATCGCGGGCGGCGCGCTGCCGGGGAGCCAGCACTGGCCCGTCGCCGTGTTCAACCCCGGGGCCGATCCTCTCGAAGCGTTGACCGAACAGCTCGCACGCCTCGTTCCGGATCAACCCACGCTCGCGCCCGGCGAACTCGCCGCCGACCCACGACGCGCACGCGGGTTGTTCGCCTCGGAGCAGCCCGTCCTCATCGCGATCGACCAGTTCGAGGAGATCTTCACTCATGACGTCGATCCGGCGCGTCGGGACGCGTTCCTCGACGCACTCGCGACTCTGACGGCGCGAGGCGATGCGCCGCTCCGTATGGTCATCGCGCTCCGCTCTGACTTCTACTCGGCGTGCGCCGCGCTTTCCGTGGCTCGCGGATCGCATCAGCGACAACCAGGTGCTGGTCGGTCCGATGCGACGGGGCGAGTTGCGACGTGCGATCGAGGCGCCCGCGCAACGAGCCGGACTTCGCCTCGAGGCGGGATTGACCGAGGCACTCCTCGACGAGGCCGGCGACGAATCCGGCGGCCTTCCGCTCATCTCGCACACGCTCATGGAAACGTGGATGCGGAGGCGCGGCACCGTACTGACGCTTGACGGGTTCCGCGCCGCGGGCGGAGTCGTCGGCGCCATCGCGCAGTCCGCGGAGCACGCATACGAGCGACTCGACGAACCCGAACGGGCGGCAGCCCGGCGCTTGTTCATGCGGCTCGTCACGCCCGGCGAGGACTCACCGGACACCAGGCGCCGGCTCTCATGGGACGAGATCGACGACTCGGAGACGCGCGACCTCGTCGACACCTTGGCGACCGACCGGCTGCTGACGGTCGACGATCGCGGCGTGGAGCTCGTGCACGAGACGCTCATTCGATCTTGGCCCCGGTTGCGCGCGTGGATCGATGAGAATCGCGACGAGCTCCGGTCCCGGCAGCGGATCACGCAGAGCGCGATGGAGTGGTCCGCGCACCGGAAGGATCCGGACCTGCTTTATCGCGGCGCCCGACTGGCAACCGCGGTCGAGTGGCGCGCACGCGCAAATATCGGGCTCCCCGAGCCCTCATCGGAGTTCCTCGACGCGAGCGTCGCCGCGCAGGATGCCGAGGCGGCTGCGTTCGCGACGGCTGAGCGGCGACGCCGGCAGGTGCGGCGCTTCGCGTTCGGGGCGCTGTCGCTGCTCGCGATCGCAGCGATCGTGGCGAGCACGGTTGCGTATGTCGCGTTGCGCCGTTCTCAGGACAAAGAGGCGGAGGCGGAAGATCGTTTCGGCCACGCCCTGGGGACGCAAGCGGAGTCGCTCGCCCCGACCCAGCCGAAGTTGGCGATGCTCCTCGCGGCCGAAAGCGCGGCTCGCGTCGCGCCGATGAGCGCCGAAGCCCAACAAGCGCTCGCGAACGCACACGTGCGCGCTCTCCGGGACGCATGTCGTGTCAAGCATCGAGCCGATCCCGGTCGGGGATGTGTTGACGGCACTGGTCACGCCGGACGGCGAGACGACGGTGACCGGCGCGCGCGACGGCACGGTACGACTGTGGGACACCGCGACCGGAGAAAGAATCTCGACGCTGGTCGGAGCGGACGGCGGCATCGAGGAGGCGGCAATCGATCCGGGCGGTCGTTGGCTCGTCGCGGTCGGCCCGGGTGGCGCGTGGCGTTGGGATCTCACTTCGAAGTCGACGAACGGCGAGCTCATCGATCGTCCTTCGGGTGCGTTGTGGTCGGTCGCGTTCTCGCCCGACGGCCGGCGCCTGGCGACGGCAGCCGAGGATGGCGTCGTGCAGCTCTACGACACGGCTTCCTGGAGTCGCCAAGGCGATCCCTTCACGGTCGACGTCGACTTTCTGAGCGTCGCGTTCACCATCGACAGCGCGCGCGTGCTCGCCGGGACCGGCGACGGTCGCGTGTTCACCTGGGACCTCGCCACCCGCGCACAGTTGGGTGCACCGATTGCCGCCCACGGGACGAACGACGTCTGGGAGTTGGCCATGGACCCGACCGGCCAACGCGTCGCCACTGCGAGCAGCGACGGCACCGTCCGGGTCTGGTCGATGGCCGACGGCTCGCTCGTTGCGACGCCGTTCATGGATCAACGCGGCACGCGCTCCGTCGAAACCGCGGCCGGCGTCGTCTGGTCGGCCGACGGCGGGTCGCTGTACGCCGGGGGACAGGACGGCCGGATCCACGAGTGGGACCTCGCGTCGGCGACCGAGGTGAGCACGTCGACCGTCGGCCACGACGACCGGATCGTCGATGCCGCGGCGTCATCCGATCGCCGCGTGTTCGTCACGCTCGGCCGCGATCAAGACATCCGAGTGTGGGACGCCGCGGATCGGCCGCCTCTCGCGGCACCGCTTGCTGATCTCGACGTTGCGCTGTTCGGCGTCGCCACTTCCCCCGACGGCGCGACGATCGCGGCCGGTGACGGCGACGGCACGGTGCACGTTCTCCGCGGAGGCCGAGACGCCGCCGGTGCTGACGGGCCACGCCGGCCGGGTCTTCGGCGTCGCGTTCCTCCCGGACGGTCGTCTGGTCACCGGCGACGATGGCGGCACGGTTCGCGTCTGGGACGTGAAGACGCGCCGGATCCTTTCCGCGAGCGCGGCCACACGCGCGGCGATCACGAGCCTCGCGGTCGCGGCCGATGGCACGAGGGTGGCGACATCCGGCACCGACGGTGTCGTGCGCGTCTACTCGACGCGCGACGTCGGAGAGCCGACAGCGGAGACCGCTCGCGTTACGGCGGGGGCGAACAAGGTCGTGTTCGCTCCGTCCGGGGAGCTCGTGGCCGCCTACAACGACGGGCAGGTCCGATTTTGGAATGCTGATGGTGGACGGGCGCGGAAGCCGCTCTCCGTCGACGACGATGGTGACGCAGTGTTCAGCGTTGCGGTGTCACCGGACGGGCACACGCTGGCCGCCGCGACCGCAACCGACGGCCTGACGCTCTGGGACCTTTCCACTCGTACCAGGCGGAGCGAGCTCAATGGGCAGCCGATCGACCCGATCGACGTCGCGTTCGTCCCCGATGGAACCGCGCTCGTCAGCGCGACGCGCGTGGGCACGATCACGCTGTGGAACACCGCGAACGGGCAGTCGATCGGTCCTCGCTTCCAGTACCACAGCGATGCCGTGTGGCGCGTCGCCGTGACGTCGGACGCGACGGTCGTCAGCGCGAGCGAGGACGGCTCGGTACGGTCGCTCGACGTGCTCGACGTCGATCGGGGATGCGAGCTCGGGGCAGGCGCGCTCGATCGCCGCGCGCGCGAGCGTTACCTCGGTGACCGCGAGCCCGTCGGCTGCCGGGCCTAAACGCCTTCTTTGCGGGCGCGCCAGATGATCGCGGTCGGCACCGACGGGCCGGGGTCGGCGGAACGCACGAGCTCGGGTTCGAGCAGCGCGTCGACGCGGTAGCCGGCGCGGTGAAGCGCGGCGAACACGTCGCCGGTGGTGCGCGGCCACACCTGTATCTCCTCGCCGTCGCGCATCACGGTGACGGGCCCGGGGTCGAAGTACGAGCGGCGCACTTCCAGGTGACCGAGCGGGAGACCGCCGGGAGCAACGTCGTCGCGTCCGACCGCGAGCGCCATCGGGTGGTCGTAGGAGAACACGAAGGGTGCGCCGGCGCGCAGCACGCGGTGCACCTGCCGCAACAGCCGGTCGACGTCTTCGACCTCGGTCAGCACGCCGGCGGCGAACGCGAGGTCGATCGAATCCGCGCGCAGGAACGCGAGATCGGCGACATCACCCTCGTGCCACTCGACGCGCACCTCGTGGAGGTCGGCGAGGCGGCGGCCCGCGGCGAGCACGCTCGCGGCGTTGTCGATCGCGATCACGTGCGCGGCCTGGCGGGCGAACGTCACCGCGTTCTGGCCCCGACCGCAGCCGAGATCGAGCACGCGCTTGTTGGTCATGTCGCCACACAGCCGGAGCTCGGCTTCGGTCGGCAGGTCGACGCCGTACTGCACGACCTCGGCCTCGGACGGGTCCCCGTACTTGTCTGCGACGCGATCCCATGCCTGGCTGTTGGTCATGGGGCCCATTCTCGCGGCTGGACGGCTCCGAACGCGAAGGAGGGGCGCCCGTTCGGGCGCCCCTCGCTCTTTGCGCCAGCCCAGCGCTTACTCGCCGAGGGCGAACGTCTCGACCATCCGGTGCGCCTCGTCGTCGTGGTACTGCACCGGGGGCGACTTCATGAAGTACGCGGATGGACCGAGCAGCGGACCGCCGATCCCGCGGTCCATGGCCAGCTTGCAGCACCGCACCGCGTCGATGATGACGCCGGCCGAGTTCGGCGAGTCCCAGACCTCGAGCTTGAGCTCGACGTTGAGCGGCACGTCGCCGAAGTTGCGGCCCTCGAGGCGGATGTACGCCCACTTCCGGTCGTTCAGCCACGGCACGTGGTCCGACGGACCGATGTGGACGCTCTCCGACGAGATGCCCTGGTCGATCTGGCTCGTGACCGACTGGGTCTTCGACACCTTCTTGGACAGCAACCGCTCGCGCTCGAGCATGTTCTTGAAGTCCATGTTGCCGCCGAAGTTGAGCTGGTACGTGTTGTCGATCGCGAGGCCGCGGTCTTCGAACAAACGGGCGAGCAACCGGTGCGTGATCGTGGCTCCGACCTGGCTCTTGATGTCGTCGCCGACGATCGGGACACCCGCGTCGGTGAACTTCTGCGCCCACTCGGGGTTGCTCGCGATGAACACGGGGATCGCGTTCACGAACCCGACCCCGGCGTCGATCGCGGCCTGCGCGTAGTGGCGCTGCGCGTCCTCGGAACCGACCGGGAGGTACGACACCAGCACGTCGGCGTTGGCATCACGCAGTGCCTGCGCGACGTCGACTGCCGGCGCCGGCGACTCCTCGACGACCTCGCGGTAGAACTTGCCGAGACCGTCGAACGTGGGGCCGCGCTGCACGAGCACGCCGAGGTTCGGCACCTCTGCGAACTTGATCGTGTTGTTGATGCTCGTGAAGATCGCCTTGCCGAGGTCGAGGCCGACCTTCTCGGCATCCACGTCGAACGCGGCGACGAACTCGACGTCCCCGACGTGGTAGCCGCCGAGGTCGACGTGCATGAGCCCGGGCACACGCTCGTTGGGGTCGGCGTCCTTGTAGAACTCGACACCCTGCACGAGGCTGCTCGCGCAGTTCCCGATGCCGGCGATCGCGACGCGAACCTTCCTTGTTCCGCGAGGGGCATTCTTGTTCGAGGCGGTGGGGTCGCTCATGCGGATGCTGCTCCTTCTGTGCGCAGGCCTTCGGTGGGCTCGATGATCTGGGCGCGCTCTTCGGCGATCAGCTCGTCGATCCACTCGAGGTCGTGCTGGGTGGAACGGGCCCGGTGCTCGAGGAGCGACCGGGTGTAACGGTCGATGGTCCGGCTCGGACCCCGCCGGGCGGTGGTGAGCCGTTGGGACAGTTGGTTGCGCCGCCGTTCGAGCAGCGCGAGCCGGTCCTCGCGGCTGAGGTACCGGCAGAACGAGAGCTTCAGCGCGAACGTGCGCTCGTCGTCGGTCTGGTCGTCGGTGAGCAGTTCGGCGAACGTCGCCCGGCCGCGATCGGTGATCCGATAGGCCTTGCGGGTGCGCCGCCCGGGTCGGGGCCGGCGCCGTTGCCGGGCCGCGGCCAGGTCGCCGTCGACCGAGCCCGTGGGAACGAAGCCGGCGCGTACCGGTTCCGGTGCGTCGGTCTCCTCGATCGCGCCCGACTTCTCCAGGCGCCGCAGCGCCGGATACAGCGAGCCGAAGGAGATGCCCCACAGCGGCCCGAGGGTCTCTCCGAGGCGCTTCTTCAGTTCGTACCCGTGGAGGGGCTGTTCGGCGAGGAGGCCGAGCACGGCAAGTTCCAACATGAGTGTTCCACGATATATCGAATCGATATATCGATCAAGCATTCAGGCGCGATCGGCCACACGGGTGCTCGTTAGCGCGCCGCTAACACCTGTCACGCACGCTGCCGGCAGCCGAGACTCAGGAGGCGAACATGACCACCCGGCAACGACGCAATCCGGTCGTCACTGCGACGACCGCCGGCGTCCAGACTGGCGATGCGGTCGACGCGGCCGCCCACCCGCCGCTCGTCCGGCCCGACCTGCTCGTGAAGGGCAACGTCGAGCCGAAGGGCGAAGGCGCGGTCCAGGCACCGGTCTCTCTGACGATGACCATCACGCTGGAAAGTGGCCTGACGATGGTCGCAACGGAGACGCCGATCGGCGCCGGCGACCTCGGCGCCGCCCGACCACCCACCGCACGCACGGTTGCGAGGCTGATCTCCCAACCCGACGTGCAGGCTTCGTCGGGTTCGGACGTCTCCGGGCACGGCTCGTCGGGGTCAGGTGGGTCGGCGTCGTCGGGGACGCGCCCCGACGACGAGCAGGACGACCCGCCGGTGCCGCCGCCCGACTCCGAACCCGAGCGAGAGGTCTACGCGACGCGTGTCGCCGAGGTGCTGACCGGCCCGGACGGCTCGTTCGAGTACTCGTGGGACCCGAGCGATCGGGTCCGCGAGCTGTTGACGTCGCGGGTCGTGTGCCGAGTGGAAATGCAGGCGCACGTCCCGGGTGCGCACCTTCGGACGGTCGAGGTGAGCGCGTGGGACGACAGCAGTGACGACATCATCGAGGACCTCAGCACGGCGCTCTCGGACATCACGTACAAGATCGACTTCGACGAGCTGCAACGCGTCGCCGTGCTGCTCTTCCTCGGCCCCGCCGAGCTCACGGAGGACTACTTCGCCGACGACGAGTTCGACGTGGAGCTGCACTACCAGCCGGCCAACCCGATCCCGATGCCCCTCCAGGAGCCGGTCCGGCTGCCGGCGCCGGTCCAGTCGGTAACGCCGTTGCTCCGCTCGGCCGACACGTTCTTCAGCGGGTACGCGTTCGCGAAGGCCGGGGCCGACGTCGGCGAGTACCACTACGAGGTCCGAGGAAAGGATCACACCCGGACCGCCGTCCGCACCGCACCGATCGTCACCTCGAACGTCGCGACCGACACCGCCGGGTACGTCGAGAAGCTGGTCATCGAGGTCGGCGCGGGAACCGTCGCGGGCGAGGTGGACGAACGCGAGTTCAACTTCCCGATCGTGATGAAGGACATCGACGTCGACCTTGTCGACGACGCCATCCGCGTTCGGGGCACCGCCGCGGTCGGGACCGGAGTGAACGCCGCGATCGCGTCCATCGCCAGCTTCGACGTGGAGGTCGGCCTGACGCTGCGCAACCGCAGCAGCCTGCCCTACGTCGCGTCCGAACTCGCGTCCCTGTTCGAGGTCACGGCCACGTCGACGAAGGTCGACGCCCTCCCCGGCACCGACATCGACGAACTGCCGGCGTGGGTGTGGATCGCGATCGCCCCGTTCGCGCCGGCGCTCTCAGGGTGGGCCGCGGTCGTAGCTGCCGTCGAGGCGGTCGTGCGGCCGATCGCCCGCGACGTCGTGGAGCAGAGGGTCGCCGCCATGGTTGCGGCCGAGGCGACTGCGGCCAAGGACCGCCAGTGGCAGGAGATCCTCGACACCCTCGGCGACATCTCCGACCAGGACCGGGCGACGCTCGACCGGGCCTTCTGGTTCGAGGCCGACACCGTTGCGATCGATCCGAACGCGATCACCCTGACGGGATTCGGCGGGGTCTGGGCGCCGGCGACCCTCCTGGTCACCCTCGCGACGAGCTGAACGGGCCTGCATCACCGGAGCCGGTGCTCACAGGGTGCGGCGGGCGGCCGGCGGACGCCGGACGCCGGACTCGCCAACCTCCGGACGCCGGGACCGAGGGCGACGGATCCGGTGATGGCGCGCACCTACACTTCTCCCGTGCGTTCCGTCACGGACTACGCCCTCGCTCGCCGGGCGGTCCTGCGCGACTTCCAGCAGGGTGCGCTCACCCGCCTCGACGTCTGTGACGCCCACCCCGAGCTGCTCCGCGCCGCGACCTACCTCGGCACCGAACTCGACGACGACTGCCCGGTCTGCGGCACCGGCCGGATGCGGGTCGTCACCTACGTCTACGGCGAGAAGTTGAAGCAGGCAAACGGTCGCTGCATCGCCAACGACCACGAATTGGCGCGGCTCGGCCGCACGTACGACGAGTTCGCCTGTTACGACGTCGAGGTCTGCGTCGACTGCCGGTGGAACCACCTGCGCCGGCAGTCCCTGCACGGCAAGCTCCACGCCCGCTGACGCGGCGGACTACTTCTCGTCGTCGCCGGACTCCTCGTCGGCGACGACGTTGTGCGGATACTGCGAGCAGCACGAGACGCACCACAGCTCGGGTTCCTCGACCACGGTCTCCGACGCGGTCTGATCCCAGGTCTCGGGTACGACGTACACGCGTCGCACGAGCACCAATTCCTCGTCCGGGAACCCGCAGTTCTCGCACGCGCGATCGGTCATGCGCTCGGCCTGTCCACCGCGTCATTCTCGCCGGTCGCCCGGTGGTGTGCGAAGGGTCGGTTTGGCTACCCTCCCGTGTGCTGCCGGGAGCCGAACGAGCCCTGGACGGTGGAGGTGCCGATATGGCCACGGGTACGCGCCTGACCGCGCCCGACGTGCTCGCCCGCAAGGGATCCGACGAACCGCTCGTCATGGTGACGGCCTACGACGCGCCGAGCGCGCGGGTGGTCGATGCCGCCGGCGCCGACATGATCCTCGTCGGCGACTCCCTCGCGATGGTCGTGCTCGGTTACGCCGACACGCTGCAGGTCACGACCGCCGACATGGCACACCACGTCGCCGCGGTCGCGCGCACGAATCCGCGCGCGTTGGTCGTCGGCGACCTGCCGTGGTTGAGCTACCACGTCAGCCGCGACGAGACCGTGCGCAACGCGGCCGCGTTGATCCGCGCCGGCGCCGAGCGCGGTGAAGCTCGAAGGCGGACGCAAGCGGATCGAGTCCGTCGAGGCGATCCTCGACGCCGAGATCCCGGTGATGGGCCACATCGGGCTCACGCCGCAGTCGATCCACGCGCTCGGTGGATTCAAGGTGCAGGGCAAGCAGCTCGACGCGGCCCGCAAGCTCGTCGACGACGCGGTCGCGCTCGCCGACGCGGGCTGCTTCGCCCTCGTGCTCGAAGCGGTTCCCGACGGCGTCGCCCGCATGGTCACCGAGACCGTGTCGATCCCCACGATCGGTATCGGTGCCGGCCGCCACTGCGACGGCCAAGTGCTCGTGTGGCACGACCTCTTGGGCTTCACCGGCGAAGGCCGGAAGCTGCCGAAGTTCGTGCGCGCGTACGCGTCGCTCGAGCGGGACGCGACCGCAGCGGTGACGGAGTTCGTCGCCGACGTGCGCGAAGGCCGGTTCCCGTCGAGCGCCGAGACGTACCACATGACCGACCAGATGGCCGACGCGCTCGGCCTCTACGGCGGAACCACGCGCGAGCCCGAGCTCACGCAATAGTGCGGACGGAGCGAAGCCGCGCTCGCGGCGCAGCCGCCACTGTGGCGCGCAGTGAGGAAGCCATTTTGACGCTTCTCTCGTTGTAGCGTCGACAGCGTGTCGAACCGTCTCGGGATCGCGATCGCGATCACGATCGTCGTCGTGTTCCTCGCCGCGCTCGGCGCGGTGATGATGCGCAGCTCGGTCGGCAGCCTCAAGTCGGAAGCCGAACCGGGCACCGGTGTCGCGGCGGCGCTCGATGGCGCGACGGCGGCGAGTCCGCCGTTCGCAGGGCTGACCGAAGCGCGGCTCGCGCTCGGTGACCGCTGCTTGAAGGTCGCGATCGCCGACGAGAACACCGAGCGCATCCAGGGCCTGCGCGACGTCACCGACCTCGGCGACTACGACGGGATGTTGTTCGTGTACGGCTCCGACACCGACGCGCGCTTCACCATGGCGGGCACGCCGCTGCCGCTCGACATCGCGTGGTACACCGCGGACGGACAGCCCGTGAGTTCGACGACGATGCGCCCGTGCGTCGAAGGCTCCGACGCCACCTGCCCGGTGTACGCGGCGAGCCGGAAGTACCGGTACGCGCTCGAGACCGCGGCCGGCCACGGCGGGGCCGGCGCCATCAGCGTGTGCCCGGGATAGCGGTTGCGCCCTGCGTAGCTGTCCGACCCCGCGACTAGGTTGCGCAGCGATAGGACGGTCGAGGTCACTGGAAACGGTTGAACGGTTCGGGGACACCGGCTGCTCCCAGCCTTCGGGTCGGGGGCGTTGCTGGTAGCCTCTCCCGGTTCGACAACCGAAGATTCTGCCCTTTCGCGCCCACAGATCTCACGACCGAGATCCGGGATGTCGGTGAGGGCCCGCCCGCTCCGCACGGGGTGGCGGTCCAAAGGAGGTACTGGCCCATGCCCAGCGCAAGGCCGTACGAGGTCATGATCATCCTCGAGCCGGACCTGGAAGAGGAGACGATCCGCGCCGCCGTCGAACGGTGGTTGCAGCTCATCGAATCCCGGGGTGCCGAGCGCGGGCACATCGACTGGTGGGGCAAGCGACGCCTCGCCTACGAGATCGCGCACCGCACGGAGGGCTACTACGTGGTCTTCCAGGCTCGCTCGGAGCCCCAAGGGATGGAAGAGCTGCACCGGACGCTCTCCCTTGCAGATGAAGTCGTCCGTCACAAGGTGTTGCGGATCCCCGAGAAGGTCTACGGACCTCCGAAGGTGGCCGGCGCCGCAGCGGCGGAACACTCGTAGGGAGGATCCCACAATGGCCAACAACACCAACTCCATCACGGTCGTCGGCAACCTCACCCGTGATCCCGAGATGCGCTACACCGCGAGCGGTGTGTCGACCGCGACGTTCGGTGTCGCCGTCAACCGCTCCTGGCGCAACCAGCAGACCAACGAGTGGGAGGAGCGCACCAGCTTCTTCAACATCGTGTGCTGGCGCGGGCTCGCCGAGAACGTCGCCGCCTCGCTCAAGAAGGGCACGCGCATCGTCGCGACCGGCCGGCTCGAGCAGCGCAGCTGGGAGACCGAGCAGGGCGAGAAGCGATCGGTGGTCGAGATCGTCGCCGACGATGTCGCACCGAGCCTGCTGTTCGCGACCGCGGATGTGCACCGCATCGAGCGCAGCGGCCCGAGCGAAGGTGCTCCGGTGCGCAACCAACCGCAGCAACCCGTCGGTGCATCCGCGCCGACCGAGAACTACGCCGACTACGGCGAGGAACCGTTCTGATGGCGCAACGACGGAACGACAACAAGAAGGGCGGGTCGCCCAAGGACCGGCGCCCGCTCAAGAAGAAGACCTCGATCCTCACGACCGAGAGCATCGACTGGATCGACTACAAGGACGTGAACCTGCTGCGGCGGTTCATGTCCGAGCGGGCGAAGATCCGGGCGCGGCGCGTCACGGGGAACGACCAGAAGCAGCAGGCCGCGGTCTCGCGCGCGATCAAGCTCGCGCGTGGAGATGGCGCTGCTTCCCTACAGCGTGCGCCAGGTGACGCAGCGCTCGAAGGGCCGCCGCGATCGTGGCGACCGCGGTGATCGCGGTGATCGGGGAGACCGCGGCGAGCTGCGGGCACCGGTCGAGGACCAGGTGACCGAACCGGATGCCGACGTGACCGCGGACGAGTTCGCCGGTGTCGACGCCCCGATCACCGGCAACGGCGACGGCGGACCGACAACGTCGAAGTCGAAGCGGACGCGTGATGAAGATCGTGCTGCGCACCGACGTCGAGAACGTCGGCAACAAGGGCGACCTCGTCGAGGTCGCGGACGGTTTCGCCCGCAACTACCTGGTCCCGAAGGGCTTCGCGCTGCCGGCCTCGCCCGGTATCCAGAAGCAGGCCGACGCGATGCGCCGGAACCGGGATGCCAAGGACCGGCGCGACCGCGAGAGCGCGGAGGCGATCGCCACCCAGCTGTCCGGTCGGACGGTGACCGTCGAGGCGCGCGGCGGGCGAAGGAGGCCGGCTGTTCGGTTCGATCACCTCGGCCGACGTCGCCGACGCGGTGCAGGCCCAACTCGGGGTCACGATCGACCGGCGGCGGATCACGCTCGACGAACCGCTCAAGGAGCTCGGCCCGGCCGAGCTGGCGGTGCGGCTGCACAGCGAGGTCACCGCGATGGTGACCGTCGAGGTGACGGCCCGGCCGTAATCGACCCGGGGCCGTTGTCCCCAGGGTCATCCACAGCTTCCTCCACATGGTTTGCCTGACCGCGCGCGCTCGTGTGCATCCGCGTTCCTGGCGCACCCAACCGTCACAATCCCCATGGCTGTGGAAGCGCGGCCGCGTTGTCCACAACAAAGACACAGGGTTGTTCCCCTTCCAACCCACAGGCTCGGGATGCGAGCCTGCGACGGCGCTCGGAGGGGTGGGCGCAGGGTGGAAGTCGCGGGGAAGTCAGCGGGGAGAGGGTCAGCGCAAGTGGTTCAGTCGCTCGACAGCGCGAGGGAGAACGCCCGGGACTACGCGGGCGGTGACTCGCGGCGCAAGGGCGACGGTGGGCGTATCCCGCCGCACAACCTCGAGGCCGAGGAGTCGCTCATCGGGGCGATGATGCTGTCGCCGCGAGGCGCTCACCGCCGCGGTCGAAGCTCACATCGAAGGGCGCGACTTCTACAAGCCCGCGCACGGCGTCATCTTCGACGCCGCGTTCATGCTCCACAGCCGGGGCGAGCCGGTGGACCCCGTCACCGTGTCCGAGGAGCTCCGGCGCAGCGCGCAGCTCGATGCGATCGGCGGCCGGCCGGCACTGCTGCGCATCCAAGCCGCGACGCCGGCGTCCGCCAACGCCGCGCAGTACGCCAACATCGTTTCCGAACTGTCGATGCTCCGGAAGCTCATCGAGACCGCAGCCGACATCCAGCACATGGCGTTCGACGTCGACGACGACGTCGACGAGACCCTCGACCGGGCCGAGTCGATGATCTTCGAGGTCGCGGAGAAGCGCGTCTCCGACTCGCTGGTGCCGCTCTATCCGGTGCTCGAGCAGACGCTGGTCCAGCTCGAGGCGCTGTACGACCGCGACTCGTCGATCACCGGCGTGCCCACCGGGTTCCACGACCTCGACGACCTGCTGCTCGGGCTGCAGCCGTCGACGTTGAACGTGCTCGCGGCCCGCCCGGGTCAGGGCAAGACGTCGCTCGCGCTCGGCGCCGCGCTGCACTGCGCGCTGGTGGCGCACAAGCCGGTGCTCTTCTTCTCGATGGAGATGGGACACCTCGAGCTCACGAAGCGGCTCCTCGCGGCCGAAGCCGGCATCGAAGCGCGCAAGCTGTCGACGGGCCGGCTCAGCGAACACGAGTGGCCGAAGTTGCACCAGGCCGTCGGCCGGCTCGCCGAAGCGCCGTTCTTCATCGACGACAACCCGCACTGCACGGTGATGGAGATGCGAGCCAAGGCGCGCCGGATCAGCGCCCGGTTCGGTGATCTCGGCCTGATCGTCGTCGACTACCTGCAGCTGATGTCGTCGAGCAAGCGGGTCGAGAGCCGTCAGATCGAAGTGTCGGAGATGTCGCGCGGCCTGAAGATCCTGGCGCGCGAGCTCGACACGCCGGTGCTCTGCCTGTCGCAGCTCAACCGGCAACTCGAGTACCGCCAGGACAAGCGCCCGATGCTCGCCGACTTGCGCGAATCCGGGCTGCCTCACCGCCGACACCGAGATGACGCTCGCCGACGGCACCACCGAGACCATGGGCGCGCTGTTCGCGGCCGGGCGCGCGCGACATCGACGTGCTCACCCTCGACGAGCACCTGCGGCTGGTGCCGGGATCCATGAGCCATGTGTTCGAGAGCGGCGTCAAGGAAGTGTTCGACCTCCGGCTCGCGTCGGGCCGGTGCGTCACCGCGAGCGCGAACCACCCATTCCTGACGATCGACGGCTGGGTGCAGGTCGGCGCGCTCACGCCCGGTGCCCGCATCGCGTCGACGCGTCCGGCTGACCGCGCGGTCACCCGCGCCACGACACGATCCCACCTGCGGTGTGGGACTACATCGAACGCAAGGGCCTCATGGTGATGGGCATGCGCGCCCACGATCTCATCGACCGGCTCGGCGCCGACGAAGGATGTCATCGGGTGTACGAGCACGGTGTGTCGCGTCGACTGATGCGCCGCATCGCCGACGAGCTCCCCGACGCGTACCTCGCCGATCTCGGCGTCTCCGACGTGCTGTGGGACGAAGTCGTTGCGGTCGAGCCCAAGGGGAAGGCGCCGGTGTTCGACGCCACGGTCGCGGGGACGCACAACTTCGTGGCGAACGGGATCGTCGCCCACAACAGCATCGAGCAGGACGCCGACGTCGTCCTGTTCATCTACCGCGACGAGTACTACAACCCCGACTCGGACCAGCGCGGCATGGCGGAGATCATCGTGTCGAAGCACCGCAACGGCCCGACCGGGTCGACCCGCCTCGTGTTCCGCGATCAGTTCACCCAGTTCGCCAACCTCGCGCGCGAGTACGCGCGCGGGTTCAGAAGAGCTTGAGCGTCGGGGTCGACGCCGCCGCGCAGCACATCGAGATCGATCTCGACCCACGCGACGCCTTTGCTCTCCGCGAACACCTTGGCCTGGGGCTTGATGGACTGCGCGACGAGCATCCCGAGCGTCGGGGCGAACCGCGGATCGCGATCGAGCCGCTCCTGGTAGCGCAGCAACTGCTCGACGCTCGCGATCTCGCCGACGCGCTTCACCTCGACCACGATCGTGTGGCCGTCGTCGTCGTGGCAGAGCAGGTCGACCGGGCCGATGTCGGTGGGGTACTCACGGCGGATCAGCGTGAAGTCCTCGCGCAGCGCGGCGACGCGCGCCGCGAGCAGCTGTTGGAGCTCGGCTTCGACACCGTCCTTCTCGAGCCCGGGGTCGTCGCCGAGCGGCACGGTCGAGTCGTGGAGCACCTCGAAGAGCTCGATCCGAAGCGTCTCGCCCTTCGGTGTGCGCGCGGTGATCACGCCTGCGATCTCTTCGATCGTGCACGGCGGATTCATCCAGTTGAGCGGCTTGTACGCCTTGGCGTCGGAGTGGATCGGCGATCGAGCCGTCGGCCTTGAACAAGATGAGGCGGCGTCGCGGGCGCGAGCCGCGCGCCGAGCCGTCCCTGGTACTCGACCGCGCAGCGGGCAACGAGCAAACGCACGTGCTGAGTCTGCACGCCCGCCGGAACCGGTCGCTACCCTCCGATGTTGCGGCGATGCTCGGCTACGACGAGGTGCTGAAGGAGCTCGTGCTCGCGCTCGGCGCGGCGCTGTTCCTCGGCAACCTGCTGGCCCTGTTCCGCCGGCGTACGGACGCCGAGAAGGCGAAGACTCGCACGGTGGCGCGCACCCGGCCGGGGAGCCCCGTCCGCGGCACCGGCGAGCCGGGCAACCGAGACCTCGCGCAGGCACCGATCGCCCGCACGCGTCGCTTACATGGCGATCGGGCTCGTCGTCATGATCTGGGCCCTCGCCTCGATTTTCAACTGAGTCAGGCATCAACTGATTCAGGCATGCACGGGCGGGCGGCGATCGGCCCAGGGGCGGGCCGCTTCGAGCTGCGCGGCCAGCCGGAGCAGCACGTCTTCGCGGCCGTACGCGCGCGACGAGTTGGACGCCGATCGGCAGGCCGTCGGCGTTCCAGTGCAGCGGCAGCGAGATCGCGGGTTGCCCGGTCAGGTCGAACGGCGAGGTGAAGCCCACGAGCGCACCCATCCGGGCCAGCCCTTCGAGGTTGTCGGGGGCGAGCTCGCCGAGCCGGACGGGAGGCTCCGGGCTCGTCGGCAGCACCAACACCTCGGCGTCGTCCCACCACGCCGACAGCGCGCGCGACCACGTCGACACGTCGTCGAGCGCGTCGACGTACTCGCGGCCGTGACCACGTGCACGCTGTTGGCGATGAAGGCGTTCGTCGGTTCGAGCTCGGGCGTGATGTCGCGACCGAGCCGGGACGACCAGCGCGCGACGTCGCGTGCGATCGCGACGCCCATGACCGTGCCGAACGCGTGGTCGATCGGCGTGTCGAGTGCCGGGATGTCGACCGCCTCGACGTCGTGGCCGAGCGTCTCGAGCAGCTGCGCCGCCTGCTCGACCGCGGCGGCGCAGTCCGGGTGCGACGGCTCCCCGTTGCGCTGCCGGGTGCGGAAACCGATGTGCAGCCGTCCGGGCGCGGCGCCGACCTCCTCGCGGTACGGACGCAGCGGTGGCGGCGCGGTGTACGGGTCGCCGGTGCCGGCACCCGCGACCGCGTCGAGCACCGCGGCGGTGTCGCGGATCGAGCGGGTGAGCACGAACTCGTGTGTGAGCGGACCCCAGTACTCCCCGAAATCGGGACCGAGCGTGGTGCGCGCGCGGCTGGGCTTCAAGCCGACGATGCCGCACATCGACGCAGGGAACCGGATCGACCCGCCCATGTCGTTGCCGTGCGCGACCGGCACCAGACCGGCGGCGACCGCGGCCGCGGAGCCACCGCTCGAACCGCCCGTGCTCCGGTCGACATCCCACGGGTTGTGCGTCGCCCCGTACGCGAGCGGTTCGGTGGTGCAGCTCGTGGCGAGCTCGGGCGTGTTGGTCTTGCCGACGAAGACGAAGCCGGCGGCGCGGAAGCGGGCCGCGAGCCAGGTGTCCGTCGGGTTCGGTCCAGCCCGCGGCCTTCAGCGCGCGCATGCCGCAGTGGAACGGATCGCCGGCGGTGTGACACACCGCGTCCTTGACGAGGAACGGCACGCCCTGCAGCGGACCGGCCGGCCAGGGACCGGCCGCGTCGGCGTCCGCTTCTTCCCGCGCGCGCTCGAAGCGCCGGTGGATGACGGCGTTCAGTGCCGGGTCGACGCGTTCGATGCGTTCGATCGCGGCGTCGATCAGCTCGCGCGCAGAGAGCTCCTTGCGCGCGACGAGCTCGGCCTGCGCGGTCGCGTCGAGGAACGCGAGATCATCGGTCATGCCCGACAGGCTGGCACGCCGGCCGGGCGGTGCGCTGTCCGCCTCAGTACGGGCGTTCGCGCAGCTGTGGATGGACCACGAGCCACACGGCGAAGCCGACCGCCCCACCGATGAGTGGGAAGACGAAGAACGCCCACAGCTGGCTCAGCGCGTCCGAGCCGCTGAAGATCGCGGCGCCGAAGCTCCGCGCCGGGTTCACCGACGTGTTGTCGACCGGGATCGTCGCGAGGTGGATCATGCCGAGGGTCAAGCCCGCCGCGAGCCCACCGAACCCACTCGGGTAGCCGACTGTGGTCGTCGCGAGCACGACGAACACGAGCAGCGCGGTGAACACGATCTCCATGACGATCACCGAGCTCAGGCCGTACTGGCTGCCGATCTTCGAGCCCCAACCGTTCGCGGCGAAGATCTGGGGACCGTTCGGGCCCGCGGTCGTCTTGTCGAGGTCGCCGCTCTTGGTGATGACGAAGATGATCAGGCCGCCCAGCGCGGCGCCGGCGAACTGCGCGACCCAGTAGTACAGCGACTGCACCGGCGTGATCTTCTTGCTCAGCAGGAACCCCAGCGTGACGGCCGGGTTGATGTGGCAGCCCGACACGTGGCCGATCGTGTACGCCATCGCGAGCAGCGCGAGGCCGAACGCGAACGCGATGCCGAACGTGCCCATCACGTCGATGCCGATGATGGCGGTGCCGGGCCCGACGATCATGAGCACCGCGGTACCGATGAGCTCGGCCGCGAAGATCCGCAGTTCGGTGGGCTTCGGTGGAGCCTCGGTGGGCGCTGTCATGGACCGCTCCTCTCGGAGTTCGCGAGTGTCACCACGGCGATTGCCGGCTCCCCGCCCGGGAAGTATCCCGTCCGAGCGCCCCGCGCGCGGATGACGTCATCCCAACGGGGCGATGCGGGTGCCGGTGCCAGGGCGTTGAATCGGGAGTCCTGCCGCGTGTCGCGGGCCCGACGGGGAGGATGGGGACGAGCGCCGAACGGCAACCCGAGGACCTGCTGCGGCGGCTGGCGTTGCACGACGAGTCCGCGATCGGAGCCCTCCTCGGGCCCCCGATGGCCGACCTCGACGGTGCCGAGCTGAGCGACCGGACGAATGCGCAGGTCAGACTGGCTGCGCTCGTCGCGTTGGAAGCGGCGCCCGCCTCCTATCAGTGGGCCGTCGGCGTCGCGCTGGCGGCCGGTGTCACCGAGGACGAGATCGTCGGGGTGGTGCTGAGTGTGGCCCCCGTGGTCGGGGCGGCCCGGGTGCACTCGGCTGCGGCCGCGCTCGCCGGCGCCCTCGGGTACGAACCGCGGGGCGCCTGACCCCCCGAATTCGTCGGTCCGCGGTCTCGATTTCACCGACCTCGCCCGGCTGCCACCAGGACTCGAAGCGGTAGCTTTCTCTTTGTCTACGAGGGACAGCGAAGCGCGGAGGCGGCCGGGGTGCAGGTGGTGGACGAAGACGCTGCTGCGCGACTCGCTTCGGGACGCAAGCTCTTCGACTCGAAGCTCGCCCCGCCGAACGCCCGGTCCGAGAGCGTGCACCGCACCCGTGTCCTGGACCGCCTCGACGCCGATCGGGACCGCCCGATCGTCTCGGTCGTGGCCCCGCCCGGCTACGGCAAGACGACGCTGCTCACGCAGTGGGCCGAGCGCAGCGCCGCGCGCGTCGCGTGGCTTTCCCTGGACGAGGGCGACAACGACCCCGAGAGCCTGCTCGCGTACACCGCAGCCGCGCTCGACCGGGTCGAGCCGATCGACCTCGAGTGGTTCCACCGCCCCGCGCCACGCGGCCTTTCGGTGGCGTCGTCCGTGGTCCCGCAACTGGCGGGGGCGATGTACTCGATGTCGCAGCCGGTCTCGTTGTTCCTCGACCACGTCGACCTGCTGCACAACCGGGAGTGCCTCGACGCGATCGCAGAACTGGCGCTGCACCTGCCGGCCGGGTCCCAACTGGCGATGGCCACCCGAAATGACCCGCCGCTGCCCATGGCGCGGCTGCGCGCCGGGCGCAGCGTGCTCGAGATCGGGGTTCCCGAGCTCGCGATGAACGAAGCCGAGGCCCGGGCCCTGCTCGCGGGCGCCGGCCTCGAGCTCCCCGACGACGCGACCGCGGCGTTGCTGGAGCGCACCGAAGGCTGGCCGGTCGGCTTGTACCTGGCGGCCTTGGCCCTCAAGGCGGGCGGCGGCGAACTGCGCAGCGGGATGGCCTTCAGTGGTGACGACCGGCTGATGGCCGACTACCTCCGCGCGGAACTGCTCGCGCGCCTGTCCGACGACGATGTCACGTTCCTGACCCGCACGTCGGTGCTCGACCGCATGAGCGGCGGTCTGTGCGACGCCCTGCTCGACCGTACGGGTTCCGCCGGCGTCCTCGAGGCGCTCGAACGGTCGAACCTCCTGCTCGTCGCGCTCGACCGGCGCCGCGAGTGGTACCGGTACCACCGGTTGTTCCGCGACTTGTTGCGCACCGAGTTGCAGCGGCGCGAACCGGGGATCGAGG
Source organism: uncultured Actinomycetes bacterium (assembly GCA_963745645.1). GTDB lineage: Bacteria > Actinomycetota > Acidimicrobiia > IMCC26256 > PALSA-610 > CAVUFH01. The sequence goes on along the minus strand of CAVUYD010000007.1, from coordinate 106,564 downwards.
TCGTGCTGCACCGTCGGGCCGCGGCCTGGTGCGAAGCGCACGGCGAATCCGAGATGGCCATCGAGCACGCCCAGGCCGGCGGCGATGTCGACCGTGCCGCCCGCCTGGTGTTCCTGTGGGCCCAGCCGACGTACGCACAGGGTCGGGCCGAGACCGCGCAGGGCTGGCTCAGCTGGCTGGAGCGCGAGGGACACCTCGACCGGTATCCGGCGCCGGCGGCGTTGGGTGCGCTCATGTACGCGTTCGACGGCCAACCCTCCGCCGCCGAACGGTGGGCGGCCGCGGCCGAGGCCACCACCGCCGATGATGCGCTCCCCGACGGCAGCACGCTCGACGGGTTCAAGGCCTGGATGCGCATGCTCCTCTGTCGCGACGGCGTCGCGGACCTCTTGGCGCAAGCCGCCGTCGCGCGCGAAGGCCTCAGCCCGACGAGCATGGCCCGCCCGGTCGTGCTCGTGCTCGAGGCGGTGGCCTTCTTCCTCGAGGGCGACACGGATCGGGCCGACACGATCCTGGCCCACGCGGTCGACACCGCGAACGCGGCCGGCGCGACCGGGGCGGTCGCCGTCGCGCTCGCGGAGCGGAGCATCATCGCGATCGAGCGCGACGACTGGCACGCCGCCGCCGAGTTCGCAGAGGAGGCACTCGCGACGGTCGAAGCGGCGCGCCTCGCCGAGTACTCGCTCAGCGCGCTGACCTATGCGGTCGTGGCGCGGGTCGCGCTCCACGAGGGTGATGTCGATCGGGCGCGGGAGTTCGCGGCGCATGCGGCTCGGCTCCGGCCGCTCTTGTCGTACGCGGTGCCACACCTCTCGGTGCAGTCGTTGCTGGAGCTCGCGCGCGTGTACATCGCGCTCGCCGATACGAGCGGGGCGCGGGCGGTGCTGCGCGAGGTGCGCGACATCCTGCAGCAACGTCCGGACTTGGGTGTGCTGCCCGCGCAGGCGGACGTGGCGCACGCCCGGCTCGACTCGATGCGCATGGGAACGGTCGGCGCGTCATCGCTCACGACCGCCGAGCTCCGCCTGTTGCCGTTTCTGTCGACGCACCTCAGCTTTCCCGAGATCGGCGAGCGGTTGCACGTTTCGCGACACACGGTGAAGACCCAGGCCATCTCGATCTACCAGAAGCTCGGTGTTTCCTCCCGGAGCGAGGCCATCGAGCGCATGCAGGAGATCGGCTTGCTGTCCACCTGAGGGCAGCGCCCTGATTGCTGCCCCGGACCCAGCAGGCGAATCGCGCGCCGGCGCGAGGTCGGACTGCTCGACACCTGACGGATTCATGCTGTCGGGTCCAGTTCATGCCGTCGGGGTGATGTATCAGTCGTCCATCTACGGTGGGATCAGGACGGACGCGACCAGAAGGATCAACCAGTGGCTCTGCACAAGAAGCTCGTCGAGGACCTGACGCCCCTGATCCTCAGCCCGATGTACTCCCGGCCCGGCGACAGCGGTCGCGCGCCGCGGCACACGCTGCCGGCACTGGAGATGGATCCCGACACCGCGTACCAGGTCGTGAAAGATGAGCTCATGCTCGACGGGAACGCCCGCCTGAACCTCGCCACGTTCGTCACCACGTGGATGGAGCCGCAGGCGGACCGGCTCATGGCCGAGACGTTCGACAAGAACATGATCGACAAGGACGAGTATCCGCGCACCGCCGAGCTCGAGCAGCGCTGCGTCAACATGCTCAGCCGGCTGTGGAACTCACCGGACGAGGAGCAGGCGACGGGCACCTCGACCACAGGTTCGAGCGAGGCCGCGATGCTCGCGGGCATGGCGCTCAAGTGGCGTTGGCGGGCCCGGCGCCAGGCCGCAGGCCAGCCGGCCGACCGCCCGAACATGGTGATGGGCGCGAACGTGCAGGTGTGCTGGGAGAAGTTCTGCCGCTACTGGGAAGTCGAGACGCGGCTCGCGCCGATGGAAGGCGAGACGTACCACCTGACTCCTGAAGCCGCGGTGAAGTACTGCGACGAGAACACGATCGGCGTCGTGGCGGTGCTGGGGTCGACGTTCGACGGATCGTACGAACCCGTCGCCGACATCTGCGCCGCGCTCGATCGTTACCAGACCGAGTCAGGCATCGACGTCCCAGTGCACGTCGACGGCGCGTCGGGCGGCTTCATCGCGCCGTTCATCGACGAGGAGCTCGTCTGGGACTTCCGGCTCCCGCGCGTGCAGTCGATCAACGCGTCGGGCCACAAGTACGGGCTCGTGTACCCCGGTGTCGGCTGGGTGATCTGGCGGGACCCCGATGCGCTGCCCGAGGACCTCGTGTTCAACGTGAACTACCTCGGCGGCAACATGCCGACGTTCGCGTTGAACTTCTCCCGGCCGGGCAACCAGGTCGCGGCGCAGTACTACAACTTCCTGCGTCTCGGCTTCGACGGCTACCGCCGGGTCCAGCAGACGTCGCGAGACGTCGCTCGGTACACCGCGGACGCGATCGCGGCGCTCGGTCCGTTCAAGCTCCTCACGGACGGCAGTCAGCTTCCGGTGTTCGCGTTCACGCTGAAGGAGGCGGATGCGCCGTTCACCGTGTTCGATCTCTCCGAGCGGTTGCGCGACCGCGGCTGGACGGTTCCCGCGTACACCTTCCCCGAGAACCGCCAGGACCTCGCGGCGTTGCGCATCGTCGTGCGCAACGGCTTCTCGCGCGATCTCGCCGACCTGTTGATGGCCGACCTGCAACGCCACGTCGACTTCTTCGCGAAGTTGCAGGCGCCGCTGCCGTCATCACCCAATCGCAGCGGTTTCGCGCATTGACGCTCAGCCGGTGCGGGGTGAGCGCAGGCAACACGTACGCGCCGTCAGGGATGGGGAGCCCCCGTGGACCAGAGCATTGCCAAATTGCGCGACCTCGCCCGAAGCGTCGATGCGCTCGTCGACTGTCCCACGTCCGCGCCGGGGCCGAGGAACGCCGCGTCAGCGCTCGAACCGAAGACCGTTGCGTTGGTGCGGGTCGGGGCGCTCGTCGCGCTCGGCGCGACCCCGACGGCCTACCTCGGCGCCATCCGCACCGCGTTGGGGGTCGGAGCGTCACCCGACGAGATCGTGGCAACGCTCGTATCAGTGAGCGCGACGGTGGGCTCCGCGCGCGTCGTCTCGGCGTCCGGCGGCGTCGCGATCGTGCTCGGCTATGACATCGAGGCCGCGTTCGAGGAACATTGACCGAATCATCGACCCGTCAGGGAACAGGAGCCAACATGAACCTCACCTCGAAGAAGCGATTCGCCGCCGCGACGGCGGTGCTGGTGCTGACGGTGACGGGCATCGCGGCGTGTGGCGGTGACGACGACGACAGTTCGTCGTCGACGACGGCCTCGAAGACGCTCTGCGACGACTCGCAGGCCCTGAAGTCGTCGGTCGAGGATCTGAAGAACGTCGACATCGTGCAGAACGGCACGTCGTCACTCAGCGCGGCGCTGACGAAGGTGACCGAGAGCGCGTCCACGTTGATCGACTCGGCCAAGTCCGACTTCAAGCCCGAGGTGGACGATCTCCAGTCGTCGTTGCAGAAGCTCGGGTCGTCGATCAAGGACATCCCCTCGAACGGGCTCGATCCGGTGAAGGATGCGGCATCGGACGTCGAGACGTCGGCGCAGAAGCTCAGCGACGCGATCGACAAGGAGAAGTGCAGCTGACGTAGCCCGTCGTTCGGTGGGCGTGGCGCTCCGCGAGGTTGAGCCATCGGTCAAGCAGACTGACCGGGTGACCGTCGAGGAGCGGACCACCGACTTCGATCTCCTCACCTCCGTCGCGCCCCGACGCTGGGCGCCGGCCGTGTTCGGTGTCGTGCCCCAAGGCGCGAACCGGCGGCGGCCGAGCGACTTCGTGCGGCTCGGTGCTTCGGCGCTCGTCGTCGTCGTCACCGCGCTCGGTGCCGACGACATCGGCGGACTCGAGAAGGCGATCTTCGACGTCTTGGCGGACCTGCCCTCGTGGATCCGCTCCAGCGCGGAGGTGCTGTACCACGTCGGCTCGGTCGGCACGGTCGTGGTGCTCGCACTCGCGTTCTTGTTCACGCGCCGGTTCCGGTTGCTGCTGCTCCTCGTCGGCGCGGGCGCGCTCGGCTGGCTGGCAAGCGTGGGCCTGCGGGCGTGGGTCAACGTGGCGGGTGCGCGCCGTGCCGCGGGCCTCACTGTGCACGGCGCGAGCCCGGAGTACCCGGTCATCGTGCTCGCGGTCGCGACGACAGTGCTGTTGGTCGCCGCGCCGTACCTGCTGCGGCCGGCGCGGCGGCTGGTGGTCGCGCTCCTGACGCTCGGCGCAATCGGCGCGCTCGTGGCGCTGGTCGGCATGCCCGACGACGTGCTCGCGAGCATCGCGCTCGGCGTGGGGCGTCGCGGCGGCGTTCCACCTCGTGGTCGGTACGCCCGCGGCGACACCGTCGCTGGAGCAGGTCGGTCGCGCGTTGTCAGGCCTCGGTGTCACGGTCTCCGATCTCGCGCTCGCGACGGAACAGGTCTGGGGTGAGACGCGGTTCGTCGCGGCGGCGCCGGATGGCGACCCGGTCGCGATCGAAGTGATCGGCCGCGACGCGAACGACGCGTGCCTGTTCGCCAAGGCGTGGCGTCTGCTCTGGTACAAGGATTCGGGCCCAACCCTCACGCTGACGCGGGCGCAGCAACTGGAGCACCGCGCCTACTTGTTGCTGCTGGCCGAGCGGACGGGAGTTCCCGTCAGCGAAGTCGTGATCGCAGGCGTCGCCGGGTCGGATGCCACCGCGCTCCTGGTGCTGCGCGAGCCGCAGGGCGCGCCCCTCACCGCGGTCGCGCCGGCGCGCATCACCGACACGGTGCTCGACGACGTGTGGCGGAACATCGGGCGGTTGCACGACATGCGCATCGCGCACGGCGGACTCCGCGCCGCCAACGTGCTCTTGCAATCGGACGGCAGCACCGCGTTCGTCGACTTCGCGCTGGCGTCATCGGGTGCGCCGGCCGAGAGATCCCTCCTCGACGCAGTCGAGTTCCTCGTGACGAGCGCCGCGCTCGTCGGCGAAGCCCGTGCGCTCGCGGCCGCCGATCGCGCGCTCGGCCACCGCGGACTCGCCGACGTGCTGCCGATGCTGGAACCGGCCGCGCTCACGTGGGCCGCCCGGCACGACGTCGCCGACACCAAGGGGCTCCTGAAGCGGTTGCGTGAGCGGGGCGAGGAGATGACCGGCGAGGAGGTCGCGGCGCCGGTCGAGCTGCGCCGGATCGCGCCCACCGACATCCTCCTCGCCGCCGGCGCGATCCTCGGCGTCTACCTCCTGATCGGCGAACTGGCGGGCATCGACTGGGCCACGACGTTCAACAACCCCGAGTGGGGCTGGATCGCGATCGCGTTCCTGCTCTCGTGGACGACGCCGTTCAGCAGCGCGGTCGCGATGATGGGATCGGTCGCGATCCCGCTGCCTTACAAGGCCGTCGTCGGCGAGCAGTTCGCGAACAACTTCACCGGACTCGTCGGCGGCACCGTCGCGACGACTGCGCTCGTCATCCGGTTCTTCCAGAAGCAGGGACAGAAGGTCGCGGTTGCCGCCAGCTCCGGCGTCCTGAACTCGCTCGCGAGCATGGTCGTACAGGCGATCCTCGTGATCACCGCCCTGATCTTCACCAGCAGCGAGTTCACGCCCTCGGACAGCGGTGGCGGCAAGAACATCGCGGGCTTCGTGATCATCCTGATCGTCGTCGGCGGGATCGGCCTCGCGGTCGCGCTCGTCGTGCCGAAGCTGCGGCGCCGCTTGCAGGGTGTGGTCGCGCCGCAGCTGGGTGCGGCGAAGGAGAACCTCAAGGGGATCCTCACGACGCCGCGCAAGGCCGCGATGCTGTTCGGCGGCAACCTCGTCACGCAGGTGCTGTTCGCGCTGGTGCTCGAAGCCGCGCTGCACGCGTACGGCGAGTCGCTGCCGCTCCTCCAGGTCATCCTGATCAACTCGCTCGCGTCGCTCCTCGGGGGGATGGCACCCGTTCCCGGTGGCATGGGTGTGGTCGAGGCCGGGCTCATCGGCGGGTTCACCGCCGCGGGCATCCCGCAGACCCAGGCGGTCGCGGCGACGTTCACCGCGCGCCTCTTCACCGCGTACCTGCCGCCGATCTGGGGCTGGTTCGCGCTGCAGTGGTTGCGGCGCAACGACTACGTGTAAGGGTTCAACTCGTCGGAATCGAAGCCGGGTGCGCGTCGGCCACGCCTTCGCCCGGCAGCAGCGTCTTCTGGTCGAGCACGTAGAGGAAACCGAGCGCCGGCACGATCGTCACCGCGGCGACGCCGAACACGACGAGCACGGCCGTGAGCGTGCCCGACGGCGCCGCCGCGTCCGCCACCTTCAACGATGTCGGCAGCAGGTACGGCCACTGTGCGACGCCCCACGCGCAGATGACGCTGGCGACCGCGCCGGCGGAAAGGACCCGTGCACCACGTGCGGAGCCCCGCACCAGCAGCACCAACGAGATGACGCCGCACACCCCCGACAGGATGACGAACGGGAGCGCGCGCGAAGTCAGACCGTGGAACACGTACGTCGCGTCGGCGTCGAGCACGAAGATCCCGACGAAGGCGACCGCGCCGGCCAGGATCGCCGCGATCACCGCGCGCCGGCGGAAGTACTCGGCGAGGTTCTCGTCGGCGAGGCGGCGGGCGTCCCACACGAGGTACACGGCCGAGAGATACGCGCACACCGTCACCGCGAGCACGCCGCCGAGGATCGAGGTCGGGTTGATCCAACTCGTCCAGGGGTCGCCGGCCTTGCCACCCGCCGGCACGCGCCCGGACGCGATCGCACCGGCAACCGCGCCCATGCAATAGGGCACGATCACCGAGGAGATCGCGAAGATCGCGCCGAACACGCGCTGCTCAGAGGTGCGCACGAGCGACTTCCGGAACGCGAAGCTCGATCCGCGCAGCACGATGCCGAGCGCGGCGAGCGTGAGCGGGACGAACAAAGTGAGCATGATCGACGCGAACGCCCGCGAGAACGCGGTCCACACCACCACGAGCGAGAAGATCAGCCACACGTGGTTCGCTTCCCACACCGGCCCGATCGAGTGGTCGATGAGCGCACGCGGCCGGGCACCGCGTTGCGCGCCGCCCGCGATCAGGTCCCAGAACCCCGCACCGAAGTCGGCGCCACCGAAGAGCGCGTAGGCGGTGATCCCGAAGAGGAGCACGCCGGCGACGACGTCCGCTTCGGTCACCCGACCCTCACTTCATCGTCGATCGGTCCGAGCGGGCGCGGCCCGTACGGCACGTCACGTTCATCGGCGTCCTCCGTGCGTTCGCGCCGGAAGCGACGGCTCATGCGCCGCAGCACGGTGATCGCGGTCGCACCGAGCGCGATGTAGAGCAGGACGACGATGACGAAGGTGATCCAGACGCCTTCGTTCGCGGTCGCGGCGTTCTCGACCTTCATGTGGTTGTAGACGATCCACGGTTGTCGCCCTACCTCGGCGACCGTCCACCCGGCCTCCAACGCGAGCACGGAAGCAATGCCCGCGCCGGATGCGATCCAGAGGAACAACCGGGACTTCGGCATGTCGCGCCGGAAGATCCAGCACAGCCCGTACCAGACCGAGAGCAGGAACAACGCAGTGCCGATGCCCACCATGACATCCCAGGCGAGGTGCACCGTGTTCACCTCGCGGATCGTCGGCTGATCGTCCGTCGGCACCGTGTCGAGCCCTTGGATCACCGTGTTCTTCCCGGTCTTCGGATCCGACAGCCACGACGCGAGCCCGGGGATCGGGATGCCGCCGGTGACTTGATCGTCGGAGTTCAAGTGGCCGAACAGGGTCTCGGGCACGTCGCTCTCGGTCTTCGGCACCATCTCGATCGCCGCGAACTTGATCGGTTCGTTGTTGAACACCCAGCGGGCGACGGTGTCCCCCACAGCCATCTGGATGGGCGTCGCGATCGCGGCGACGGTGAACGGGATGATGAAGCCGAGGCGGTGGTAACGGTCGCGCCGGCCCCGCAGCATCGCGAACGCATACACCGATGCGATGAGAAAACCGCCGACGAGGTACGCGGCGAGCAGCATGTGGCTGGCTTCGTACGGCCACGCCTTGTTGAAGAACACCTTCCACGGATCGACGTCGACGATGTCACCGTTGCTGTTGAGCGTGAACCCGGCGGGTTCGTTCATCCATGCGTTGGCGGCGACCACCGAGAGGGTGCCGCCGATGCCGGCGATCACGATCGGCACACCGGTCCAGAAGTGCGTCCACGGCTTCAGCCGGCGCCAGCCGAAGATGTAGATCGCGATGAAGATCGCTTCGGTGAAGAAGAAGAGGCCCTCCACCGCGAACGGGATGCCGAACGCCGCGCCCCACTTGCCCATGAACTTGGGCCAGAGCAGCCCGAATTCGAACGTCAACACCGTGCCCGTCACCGCACCGACGGCGAACGTGACCGCCATGTACTTCGCCCAGCGTTGCGCGAGCAGCAGCGCGTCGTTGTCGCCCTTCTTGATCGCGCGGTAGTTCGCGATCAGCGCCATGCACGCCCACGACACACCCAGCGGCACCAGGATGATGTGGAACGCGAGCGTGAACGCCATCTGCGCACGCGCCCACGGGACCGGGTCCACGGCGAGCATCGGGTCGTCCTCCGTTCGGGCGGTCCTGCGATTCTGACCAGTCTGCCGCCACTGGTCGTCATCCCGTTCGGATGAATCCAGTTGCGCCCTCGACATCACCCGATCCGGGCGATGTTCGTGAGCGTCGGTCGGTCAGAATGTCCCGATGGGCGAGGCCGGACTCTCTGCAGCCGAGGTCGGCAAGGAGATCTCGGAGCACCGTCACCACTCGGCCGGTGGCGAGGCGCAGGGGCACGACCGCGTCATCACGATCATCGAGGCGATCCTGCTGGCGATCGTCGCGCTGCTCGCCGCGTGGTCAGGGTTCGCGTCCTCGAAGTGGAGCACGGAGTCGCGGCTCGACCTCGCGGAGGCGTCAACGGCTCGGACCGAGGCCAACCGGGCGCTCGGCGAGGCTGAGGAAGCCAAGAACTTCGACGTGTCCACCTTCAACACCTGGTTCGCGGCCTACACGTTCGGTGACCTGCAAGCCGCGGCGCTCGCCGAGCGGCGCTTCCGGCCCGAGTACCGGGTCGCGTTCGACGCCTGGCAGGCGACGAACCCCGCGACGAATCCCGACGCTCCACCCGGCCCGAGCTACATGCCCGAGTACAAGCTCCCGGGGGTGCAGGAGGCGGCCAAGCTCGACAAGCGGGCCGACGACAAGTTCGCGGCCGGACAAGAAGCAGCCGAGAACGTGGACGACTACGTGCGCACGACCGTCTACCTGGCCACCGTGTTGTTCCTCGTCGGGATCAGCGGCCACTTCCGCGTCCGCGGCGCGCGGCATCGGTCTCGTCGTCGTCGGCGTGGTCGTCCTCGGCGTCGCGGTGGTGACGCTCGCCACCTTGCCGGGGCTGCCGTGAGCCCGGACGAACCCGTGAACGCCGACGAATCCGGCGCCGGTGTCGTCGGCGAATCCCGGTGGCCGATGGCCGGCGCGGTGCTCACGGCGATGGTGCTCACGATCCTGCTCCCGACGGAGTTCCGGCACCTTCCCGTGTGGCTCCTCCCGGCCATCGAGGGCGGACTGCTGCTCGCCGTCATCATCGGCGATCCCGGCAAGATCGATCGCCGCTCCAACGTGCTGCGGGCGGTCTCGATCGTGCTCGTGGCGGTGCTGGTCATCGCCGCGCTGTGGGCCACCGCGTTGCTCACGGCGGGGCTGATCGAAGGGAACAAGGCGACGAACTCGGCCGGTGAGCTGCTCGCGGTCGGGGGAATCGTGTGGCTGTCGAACAACATCGCGTTCGCCCTGCTCTTCTGGCAGCTCGACGGCGGTGGCGCGGCCGCGCGGGCCCACCGCCTCCCGAAGTACCCCGACTTCGCCTTTCCGCAGCAGCTGAACCCCGACCTCGCGCCCAAGAATTGGCGGCCCCGGTTCGTGGACTACTTGTACCTGGGCTTCACCAACGCGACCGCGTTCAGCCCGACCGACGCGATGCCGCTCGCGCCGTGGGCGAAGATCGCGATGGCGATCCAGTCCCTGGTGTCGCTCCTGATCCTCGGCCTGGTCATCGCCCGGGCCGTGAACGTGTTCACGTGATCGAGGATCGGAACGCCGCGGCGCACGTTCATCCCCTTCGGGTGATGCGCGGTCGGCGCCGTGGCGACATCCTGGGGACCATGCGAGATTGCGTCTTCGAACAAGTTGCGTTTGCGTAGGAGCGTCCCACCATCACCGACGCCGAGCCGGTGCGGCTGGCATCATTGCCCTACCAAGCCGAAAACCAAGCCGAGGACGCGGCACACATGCGGCGACTCGGGTGAGACTCATGCCAACGAATGAGGCCGGTGCAGTGCTGGCCTCGAGAATCAGGAGAGATACGTGACACTCGCTTCCGACTTCGGTACCGGCCAGGTGTTCTGGTCGATCCTGTGGTTCACCATGTTCTTCATCTGGATCTGGCTGCTGATCATCGTGTTCGGTGACATCTTCCGCAGCCACGACCTCGGCGGATTCGCCAAGGCGATCTGGGTGATCGGCATCATCATCTTCCCGTACCTCGGCGTGTTCATCTATCTGATCGCGCGTGGTCACAAGATGCAGGAGCACGCGCTCGAAGCCGCGCAAGCGCAAGACGCGGCCGCGAAGCAATACATCCAGAGTGCGGTCGGAAGCTCCACGAGCACCGCGGACGAGCTCGCGCGCCTGGCCGACCTCAAGGACCGCGGCGTGATCGACGACGCCGAGTTCCAGCGGTTGAAGGCGAAGGCGCTCGCCTGAGGTTGTGCTCGGAAGCCGGAATTCGCGTCACGGCGGCTGCCCGAAGCGGCAGCCGCCGTTGCGCGTCCGATCCTTGACGCGTCCGATCCTCGTACGGCAATCGACGAGTACGGCACGCCGGGAAGCGAGGACGAAGGAGTGACGAGTTCCACGAATCCACCGGAACCGGCGGCGCTTCCTGATCCCGTCGAGCTTCTCAGACGCAACAGCTATCTCGGGCTGCTCGCGATCGGGCGCGATCATCGGTGTCCCGATCGCCACCGTTGCGTACTTCTTCCTGAAGCTCGTCGCCGAGACGCAGCAGTACGTCTTCACGACGCTTCCGAACGACCTCGGCTTCGACGGCACGCCGTCCTGGTGGCCCGCCCCGCTGCTCGCGCTCAGCGGGCTCCTCGTTGCGCTCGCGATCAAGTACCTCCCCGGAACTGGTGGGCACTCTCCGGCCGACGGCTTCAAGGCCAGCGGCGCGATCCCGCCGATCGAGCTCCCCGGAATCGTGCTGGCTGCCTTCGCCACCCTGAGCCTCGGAGTGGTTCTCGGCCCGGAGGCGCCTTTGATCGCGATCGGCAGCGGTCTCGGTGTCCTGGCCATCCATCTCCTCAAGCGCGACGCGCCGCCGATGGCGGTCGTGGTCGTCGGGGTGGCCGGGAGCTTCGCCGCGATCTCGACCCTGCTCGGTTCGCCGATCGTCGGCGCGTTCCTCCTGATGGAAGCGGCCGGGCTCGGGCGGCGCGTTGCTGGGCGTGGTCCTGGTACCCGGGCTTGATCGCGGCCGGTGTCGGTTCGCTCATCTTTGTCGGGCTCGACGCCTGGACCGGCTTCGGGACGTTCTCGCTCGCGGTCCCGCAACATCCCGCCCGCGAGCTCCCCGACCGGAGCCGAGTTCCTCTGGGCGATCGCGATCGGCATCGCGGCCGCGGTGGTCGGCGCCGGCGATCAAGCGAATGGCCCTCATGATCCGGCCCGTGGTCGAACGGCAGAGCCTGCGTGCGCACACCGCTCGCGGGCTCGGCGATCGGTGGTCTCGCGTTCGTCTTCGTCGAGGGCTCGAATCGAAGCGCTTCGTTCATGCTCTTCTCCGGACAGGACTCGCTGCCCTCGCTGATCGAGAACGCCTCCAGTTGGACGGTCGGCGCACTCGCTGCTCCTCATCATCTGCAAAGGGCTCGCCTACGGCATCTCGCTGAGCAGCTTCCGCGGCGGGCCCGTCTTCCCAGGACTGTTCATCGGTGCCGCCGGCGGTATCGCGCTGTCCCACCTTGCCGGTCTGCCGATGATCGCGGGCGCGGCCATGGGCATGGGCGCGCTGATGACGGCCATGCTGGGTCTCCCGCTCACGTCGGTCATGCTCACCACGCTGTTTCTCGAAGCCGACGGCCTCACGCTCATGCCCGTCGTGATCGTCGCCGTCGCGGTCTCGTACGTGGCGTCCGCACGGCTCGCGCCGATGACAGCAACCGCGGTGCCGGCGCCCGCGCCGTGACGGCGTAGGCGACGGGCTTCATCCAATCGGGACGATGTTGCGGCGCCGGGTGCGTGGTCCGATGGAACGGACGACCACAGAGGTGGAGCATGGCGGAAAGCATCGACGAGCTCGGACCGATCGACTATCTCGTGATCGAGTTCCCCGGCAGCAGGTTCAACGGCAAGATCGCACCCGAGCTCGCGAAGCTCGTCGAGGACGGCCTCATCCGCGTGCTCGACCTGCTCGTGGTGAAGAAGGACGAGGACGGCACGGTCGAGGGATTCGAGGTGAGCGACCTGGATCCGGACGAGCACGGCGGCATCCACGAGCTCGATGTCGACATCGCCGAGCTGTTGAGCGAAGAGGACGTCCTCGCGCTGGCCGAGGCGGTGGAGCCCGGGAGCTCGGCCGGGATCCTCGTGTACGAGAACACGTGGGCTGCGCCGTTCCGCGTCCGCGGTCCGGCGATCGGGCGGCCAGCTCGTCGCGAGCGGCCGCATCCCCGTCCAGGCGATCATTGCCTCCCTGGAAGACGACGAAGCTGAAGGAGCCTGAGATGCTCGCACGAAGAGTCGCCCGTCGCAGCGTCATCGGTCCCGCACCCGTGGTTCGCACCGCGGCCGTCGTCGGAACCGCGGCCGTGGTCGGGCACGGCGTCGCCCGCCGCACGGATCGACGCGAAGACCGGCGGCGCTGACGCCGGGCGCGCCCGCCGGTTGACGATTTCAGTCAACCGACTAATAATCGGGCGATGACTCATGACCCGGTCGTCGCCGAAACCGTCCGCGCCGCCGAGCACCTCGAACCGCGCTTCGTCCTCACCGACCAAGAGGAACGCGCCACCGCGCGGCTGAACGCGTATCGCGGCGCGGCCGGCAAACGGCCGAACGTGCTGGTGATCCTGTTCGACGACGTCGGCTGGGGCGACTTCGGTTGCTACGGGGGCGGCGCGGCGGTCGGGGCGCCGACACCCAACATCGACAAGCTCGCCCGGCGCGGGCTCCTGCTCACGAGCTGCTACTCCGAACCGTCGTGCACGCCTTCGCGCGCGTCGCTGATGACCGGCCGCCTGCCGATGCGGCACGGGTTGCTGCGGCCGCCGATGTACGGCCAGCCCGGCGGCCTCGCAGGCGAGGTCACGCTCGCGCAGCTGTTGCACGACGCGGGCTACGTGACGCAGGCCGTCGGCAAGTGGCACATGGGTGAGAACCGTGAGTCACAAGCGCAGCATGTCGGTTTCGACGACTTCTACGGGTTCCTGTCCGTCTCCGACATGTACACCGAATGGCGGGACCCGAACTTCTTCCCGGAGATCGTCTACAGCGCCGAACGCACCGAGTGGGTGCAGAACCTCCCGTTCAACAAGTGCTTCGTGCACGCGACGCGCGGCGAGGACGCCGAGAACGTCGAAGAGGTGACGATCCCCGTGCTCTCGTTGCTCGACGACAAGTGGACGGACTACTCGCGCGCGTTCATCCGCGAGCGGGCAGGCAAGGAGGAACCGTGGTTCCTCTACCACTGCACGCGCGGCGCGCACTTCGACAACTACCCGCACGAGCGGTTCCTCGGGAAGTCGCCGGCGAAGCATCCGTACAAGGACACGATCCTCGAGCTCGACGACATCGTCGGGCGACTCGTGGCGGAGCTCGAAGCGACCGGACAGCTCGACGACACGATGATCTTCCTCTCGTCCGACAACGGGCCGGAGATGGAGACGTGGCCCGACGCCGCGTACTCACCGTTCCGTTGCGCGAAGGGAAGCACTTGGGAAGGCGGCCAGCGGGTGCCGGCGATCGTCGCGTGGCCCGGGATGATCGAACCCGACCGGGTCAGTGACGGCCTGTTCTCGCAGATGGATCTGTTCAACACGATCCTGCAGCTCGCCGCGGCCGAGGATCGCATCCCGACGGACCGCTACATCGACGGCGTGGACCAGACGTCGTTCCTGCTCGACCCCGACGGCGTCTCGAACCGCAAGTTCCTCTACTACTGGCTCGTCAACGTGTTCTCCGCGTTGCGCGTCGGCGAGTGGAAGTTCATGGTTGCGTCCACCTCCGACGACGACCGTGACTGCCTCAACCTCGGCGGCTTCACGGGCGTGACCCAGCGCTACACGCACGGGCGGCTCTACAACCTCTACCTCGACCCGAAGGAGAGCCGCAGCTACATGATCCGCAAGCTCGCCTACATCGACACGTTCACGGACGGCATCCGCCAGCACTTCGTGACGTTCGGCAAGTACCCACCGAAGCAGCCGATCGCATCGATGAGTTGACGCGAAGCCGGGCCGGCCGCCGGCGCCACAGGGCGCGCCCCACGGAGAGGACGAGGTGCGGGAATCGTTGCTCGAGGCCGCGTCCGAGCTGTTCGCGACGCTCGGCCCCGAGCGCGTCTCGGTGCGACAGATCGCGAACCGAGCCGGCGTCAACCACGGACTCGTGCACTACTACTTCGGTTCGAAGGACGGCCTGCTCGCGGCGGTGCTCGACCGCTGCGCCGCGGATGTCGCCGACGAGCTCGCCCAGGTCGATGGCGCCGCGCTCGTCACCCGATCCGAGAGCAGCGGTGGTGCGCCACACGCGGATCTTGGCGCATGTGATCCTCGGCGCCGAAGACCCGGCTGCGATCCAGCACGAGTTCCCGACGCAACGACGCCTCGTCGCGGCGATGAAGCAGCGCGGGCTCTCGGATCGCGACGCTCGTGAGCGCGCCGCGCAAGTGAGCGCGCTGGTGCTGGGCTGGCACCTCTTCGGCGACTTCCTCACCGACGCCGTCGGCCTGCGGACTCGCGGCCGCGCGACGGACGCAGTGCTGGGCGACGCAGTCACGCGATTGCTCACCTAACGACGCGTTGCGCGTTCAGCCGAGGCGGGACAGCAGGTGTTCGCCCACGCGGATCGCGTTCGCCATCGCGGTGAGCGCCGGGTTCACCGCGCCGATGCTCGGGAAGAAGCTGGTGTCGACCACGTAGAGGTTGTCGACCTCGTGCGCCTTGCAGTTCTGGTCGAGCGCCGAAGTCGCGGGGTCGGTGCCGAAGCGTCACGGTGCCGGACTGGTGCGCGCACCCCGCGATCGCGATCGACATGTCCATGTAGAAGTTCTTGTCGAGGACGTGGTGGTCGGCCAGGCCGGTGTGGTTCAGGATCTTCTTGAGCTCGTGGTAGAGCCGGTCGGCTTCCTTGTCGTTGGTCATCTCGTACGCGATCGCGATGTCGCCGTCCGGGCGCAGCGTCACCCGGTTGTCCGGCTTCGGGAGGTCTTCGGTGGTCAGCCAGAAGTCGACCGCGTGGTCGCGCGACATCATCGAGGCTCCAGTGCGGCGCGAGCTTCGTGAGGTGCGGCTCCTCGCCCTTCATCGCGGCCGCGTTCGACTTGCCGACCATCTGGATGTTGCCGATCGGGTACTGGTACTCGTCGGCGCCGAGGTAGAAGTCGTTCAAGCCGAGGGTCTTCTGGAACACGGTGTCGTTGCGCTCCTTCGACAGCGCGACGACCGCCTTGCTGTTGTGGAACATGAAGTTCCGGCCGACCTGGTCCGAGCCGTTGGCGAGCCCGTTCGGGTGCCGGTCGTTGGCCGACGCCAGCAGGATGCGAGCGCTGTTCGAGGCGCCCGCGGTCAGGACGACGATGTCGGCCTCGTAGACCTCGCGCTGCCCCACGCGCGTAACCACGACACCAGTGACCGCACCGCCGGACGCGTCGGTCTCCAGCGCGGTGACCTTGGCATCGACGAGCAGCGTGACGTTCGGCTCGTCCAGGATCGGGCGCACGGCGATCGTCTCGGCGTCGGACTTGGCGTGCACGAGGCAGGGATAGCCGTCGCACCAAGTGCAGCGGATGCACGTGCTCTTCGGCTGCTCGGCCTCGTCGAACAAGATGCCGCACGGCGCGTGGAACGGCTTGTAGCCCGCCCGCTCGAGGTCGTCGGAGAGCTGCTGGATGCGCGGCTCGTGCGAAACCGCCGGCCACGGATACTGCTTGCTCCACGGACCTTCGGTGGGGTCCTCGCCGTGG
This sequence comes from uncultured Actinomycetes bacterium, assembly GCA_963745645.1. Taxonomy (GTDB): domain Bacteria; phylum Actinomycetota; class Acidimicrobiia; order IMCC26256; family PALSA-610; genus CAVUFH01. The sequence goes on along the minus strand of CAVUYD010000007.1, from coordinate 90,299 downwards.
TTGCCGCGCACCTCGTAGAGCCATTCGGCCTTGGTGTAGTACGGCTCGAAGTCGTCGTAGCTCAAGGGCCACGCCGGCGACGTGCCGTCGACGTGCTGCAGCTCGCCGAAGTCTTGCGGCCGCAGGCGGTACAGCGCGGCGCCGTACAACTTGGTCGCACCACCGACGAAGTAGTGCACCTGCGGTTGGAACGCCGTGCCGTCGGCGTCGTGCCAGGTCTCGTCCGAGATGTAGCGCCCGTCGATGAAGACGGGCTCCGGCGCCCAGTTCTCCATCTCGCGCGGGAGGAAGTTGCCGCGCTCGAGGAGAAGGATCTGCTTGCCCGACGGCGCCAGTGTGTGCGCGAGCGTGCCGCCACCCGCGCCGGTGCCGATGATGATGACGTCGTAGCGCTCGGCCATTGCCGTCCTCTCTCGGTGACTAGAGCCCGGGGCTGCTGTGCATGATCCCGCCGTCGGCGAAGACCGTCGTCGCGGTGAGGTAGGCGGCGCCGTCGCCGGCGAGGAACGCGACGACGTTCGCCGATCTCGGCCGGCTCGGCCATGCGCCCGAGCGGGATCGCGGCGTCGAGCGCCTTCATCTTCGCCGGGTCGTCCATCGTCGACGTGTTGATCGGGGTCGCGACCGCGCCGGGGCCGACGCCGACGACGCGGATGCCGTGCGGGCCGAGCTCGACGCCCGCGGTGCGGGTCAGCATCCGCATCCCGCCCTTGGACAGGCAGTACGGCGTGTTGCCGGGCATCGGCCAGTCCTCGTGCACCGAGGTGATGTTGACGATGCGCGCCGCCGCCGCCCTGGGCGATCATCTGCTTCGCCGCGAGCTGGGTGCCGAAGAACGCGCTCTTCAGGTTGATCGCCAGCACCTGCTCGTACTGCGCCTCGGTCGTGTCGAGCATCGACGTGCGCGTCTCGACGCCGGCGTTGTTGACCATGACGTCGAGGCGGCCGAACGCCTTGACCGCCGCGTCGACGAGCCGTCTGCAGGTCCGCGACCTTGCTGACGTCGGCGTCGACGCCGATCGCCTGGTCGCCCAGCGTCGCGACCTCGCGCTCGAGCGTCCTCGGTCGCCTCGCTCGTCGGCGACGTAGTCGATGACGACGTTGGCGCCCTCGCGGGCGAGCGCGAGCACGATGGCCTTGCCGATGCCGCTGTTGCCGCCGGTGACGATGGCGACCTTGCCGTTCAGTGTCATGTCTTCCTCCGGCCGGGTCCCGGCGCGAACGCGCTCCTCGGACCCGCCGACCCTAGGGCGCGCCCGGGCCCGGGGAATCATGCCGATGGCATGATGTTGGCGGGCCGCCGAACGCATGAAATTGCGACGCCCGAACAGGACGCTCCCACGCCGGAGGTGCGGCATGCCCGACACGTATCCCGCCATCGCCGACCACGGCCTGATCGGCGACCTGCAGACCTGTGCGCTCGTCACCACCGACGGCACCATCGACTGGTTCTGTGCGCCCCGCTTCGACTCGCCGAGCATCTTCGCGTCGCTGCTCGACCACCAGAAGGGCGGGCAGTTCACCATCACTCCGGCCGGCACCGACTTCACGACGAAGCAGCTCTACTTCCCCGACACGGGAGTGCTGATCACGCGCTTCATGGCGGAATGCGGTGTTGCCGAGATCCACGACTTCATGCCGATCGAGAACCCGGGCCAGCCATCGGAACGCCACCGGATCGTGCGCATGGTGAAGGTTCCCCGCGGCGAGGTGCAGCTGAGCATGGAGGTCGCGCCGCGCTTCGACTACGGGCGCGCGAGCCACACACTCGAGTCGACCGAGCACGGCGCGGTGTTCACGAGCGGGAAGACGACGCTCACGCTGCACTCGACCGTGCCGCTCGGAACACAAGGGAACGACGTCGTCGGTACGTTCACGCTGCGTGCCGGTGAGGTCGGCGGGTTCATCCTCGAGTCCGCCTCGGGAACGCCGCCGCGACAGGTGGGAGCCGACGAGCTCGACGAGTGCTTCCGCGCGACCGTTGCCGCGTGGCGCGGCTGGCTCGCGGGCTCGACGTATCAGGGGCGGTGGCGCGACATGGTCAATCGCGCCGCGATCACGTTGAAGCTGCTCACCTACGCGCCGACCGGCGCGCCGGTCGCGGCCGCGACGACCGGCCTGCCCGAGCAGGTGGGCGGCGAGCGCAACTGGGACTACCGCTACACGTGGCTGCGCGATGCGTCGCTCACCGTGCAGGCACTCACCCGGCTCGGGTTCACGTTCGATGCGATCGCCTTCCTGGCGTGGCTGCGCGACCGCGTCGAGCAGACGAAGCTGGACGACAACGGGCCGCTGCGGATCATGTACCGCGTCGACGGCAGCGAAGATCTCGACGAGTACTCGCTCGAGAACTTCGAGGGGTACATGGGTTCAGCTCCCGTCCGCATCGGCAACGGCGCGTCTTCGCAGCTCCAGCTCGACACGTACGGCGAGATGATGGATGCGATCTGGCACGTGGAGCGTGAGCAACCGGCGATCGGCCACCGCGGTTGGAAGGACCTCCGCGGCATGGTCGACTGGCTGTGCGACAACTGGGACCAGCCCGAGGAAGGGATCTGGGAGACGCGCGGCGGCCGGCAGCCGTTCGTGTACGGCCGGATGATGTGCTGGGTCGCGATCGACCGCGCCATCCGGATGGCGCAGGAGACCGGCGCCCGTCCCGCCCCGCTCGAGAAGTGGACGAAGGCGCGCGACGAGATCAACGAGCAGATCGTTTCGGAAGGCTGGAACGCGGACATCCATGGGCTGGTGCAGCACTACGGCAGCGACGTGCTCGACGCGTCGGTGCTCGCCGCGCTCCGGCTCCACTACCTCGTCCCGACCGACGAGATCTGGCTCGGGACGCTCGCCGCGATCGAGGGCAAGCTCGTGTCCGACAGCCTTGTGTACCGGTACAACCCGGAAGCGTCGCCCGACGGTTTGCGCGGTTCCGAGGGCACGTTCTCGATGTGCACGTTCTGGTACGTCGACGCGTTGACGCGCGCACCGGCCGGCTCGACGACGCGCGGCTCGTGTTCGAGAAGATGCTCACCTACGCGAACCACCTCGGGCTGTACGGCGAGGAGATCGCGCAGACGGGCGAGCAGCTCGGCAACTTCCCGCAAGCGTTCACGCACCTGGCACTGATCACCGCCGCGGTCGATCTCGATGCCGCGTTGAACCGGCGCGCCGCGGCCGGACGCGCCGCGCAGGCGACGACGTAGCCGGCTGTGGGCGTCCGTCTTCGTCGTCACATCGGACCCGGTCGCGGCGTCCCCGACGCGCCCCCCGGCGGACGGCATCGCGTCGTCATCGTGGGCGGCGGCTTCGGCGGGCTGCCCGCCAGCCGGCTGCTGTCGGACATGCCCGTCGACGTCACCCTCGTCGATCGCCGCAACCACCACCTGTTCCAGCCGTTGCTGTACCAGGTCGCGACCGGGATGCTCTCGCCCGGCCAGATCGCGCCCCGCTGCGCACGTCCTGCGCAAGGCGACAGAACGTGAGCGTCGAGCTGGCCGAGGTCACCGGCTTCGACCTGGAGCCGCCGGTCGTGCACGCCTCACGCCCATCCCGGGCGAGATCCTGGACATCCCCTACGACAGCCTCATCGTCGCCGGCGGTGTCGGGGCAGTCGTACTTCGGCCACGACGAGTTCTCGCTCTTCGCGCCGGGCATGAAGACGATCGACGACGCGCTCGAGCTGCGCCGGCGGCTGCCTCGGCGCCTTCGAGCTGGCCGAGACCGCGTCGACGAGGACGAGCGCCGGCACTGGCTGACCGTCGTGGTCGTGGGCGCGGGACCGACCGGCGTCGAGCTGGCCGGGCAGATCCGGGAGCTCGCCGTGCGTTCCTGGCGCGGCGACTTCCGGTCCTTCGACCCGACGTCGGTCCGCGTGCGTGCTCCTCGACGGCGGCAAGGAACCGCTCGCGACCTTCGGCGACGACCTCTCGACGAAGGCCGCCCGCGAGCTCGAAGCGCTGGGTGTCGAGCTGCGCATGGGTGCACGCGTCACGACGTCGACGCGTTCGGCGTCGACGTGCAGACCGACGGGGGAACCGAGCGCATCGCCGCGCGCACCGTCATCTGGGCGGCCGGCGTGCAGGCGTCACCGCTGGCGGCGATGCTCGCTGAGGCGACCGGCGCGGAGGTCGACCGCGCCGGGCGCATCGCCACGCTTCCGGACCTCACCCTGCCCGGGTCATCCCGAGGTGTTCGCCGTCGGAGACATGGTCACGCTCGACCGCCTCCCGGGCGTCGCCGAGGTCGCGATGCAGGGCGGTCTCCATTCGGCGAACACGATCCTGCGCCGGTTGAAGGGCGAACCCGACGGCCTGCCGTTCAAGTACCGCGACCTCGGCAGCGTTGCCGCGATCGGCCGTTTCCAGCGCGATCTGCAGCGTGGGGAAGTTGCGGCTCAGCGGCTTCGCGGGCTGGGTCGTCTGGATGTTCGTCCACCTCGCGTTCCTGACCGGCTGGGGCAACCGCTTCACCACCATGCTGCGCTGGCTGCGCTGGCTCATCGGTCGGAACCGCGTCGAGCGGGTGTTCAGCGTCGCGCACACTGGTGGCGACCTCAGCACGCCCGCGACGGTGCGGGCGGTGATCGAGCCGAACCAATTCCCCACGGCGCGCGCGACGGAAGCGGCGTCCGGTTCGAGTGACGACGAACTGCAGTCCTGATCCACCTCGAGCGGGCCCCCTGCCGAGGCGTTCATCCTGGCAGGATGATGTACGCAGCGACGCGCGCGCGAAGAATGGTGCGATGCCGAGGAAACGCAGTCATTCCCTGGGCGCGCGCGCCGATCAGGCCGGGCTCCTCTTCGCCGCCGCCAACGCCCCGCTGACCTTCCAGCGCACGCTGATGCCGCGGGCAACCATGGACCAAGCGCTGGTCACCGGCCTGTCGGCGTCGTCGAATCACGCGCTCGTGGCGCTGCTGCAGGAGTCGATCCAGGCCGCGGTCCTCGCGCTGACCGGCCAGGCCCACGCCGGCGCGGTCGACGAAGCGCGGTGGGGGCGCACCGTCCTGGGTGCGGATCTCGCCGCGATCGGCGCCGGCATCGTCGTGCAGCGCGCGTTCGCCCGGCGCGAGCGCGAACCGCTGACCCGCGCCGGCATCCGGACCGGAGGGTTCTGGCTGTCGACGACCGGGACGGCCGCGGCCGTCGTCGGTGCGCTGCAAGAAGGCTTCGCCGCCGGGGGCGAACGCCGCGGCCGGACCCTCGCGTACATCGCGCCGGCCGCGGGCGCACTGATGGGTGCCAACACATGGCTGGTCCGGCGCCGGGAGCGCGCCGACGCCGACCTGCCGCCCGAGGACGTGCAGGCGTCGCTCGCCAAGTCGCTCGCGTACGGAGTCGCGGTCGCGGGAGGGCTCACCGCGTTCGGCACCGTCGAGCGGCGGTTCGCCGACGTGTTGTCACGCGGCGTGTCGCGCGTGCTGCCCGGGAACGCCGAGGTGTGGCGACCGCTCGCCCACGCCGCGTCGCTCGCCGCGTTCGGCGCGGCTGCTCGCTACGCCGCGGAAGCGATGTTCCATCGCATCGAGAACGTGCAGGAATCGGTCGAAGCCGCGTTCGACATCGCGCCCCCGAACGAGCTCGTCAGCGGGAGCTATGAGAGCCTCGTACCGTTCGCGACGTTGTCGCCGCGGGGCGCCGGTTCGTGTGGATGGTCACACCGGAGAGCGTCATCGCGGACGTGATGGACGAGCCGGCACGCGCGCAGCCCATCCGCGCGTACGTCGGCCTCGAGAGCGCCGACACCGAGGAGGAGCGCGTCGCGCTCACCCTGCGGGAGCTCGAGCGCACCGGTGCCTTCGACCGCGCGTACATCCTTGTGGCATCGCCGACCGGGACCGGTTACGTGAACTACGCCGCCGCGTCGATTCTCGAGTTCCTCTCCCGCGGTGACTGCGCGACGGTCGCGATGCAGTACTCCGCCCGCCCGTCACCGCTGTCGTTGGATCGCGTCGCCGAAGGGCGGCACCACGCGCGGATGCTCCTCGCCGCGCTCCGCGACCGGCTCGCACAATGTGCCGAAGGCACACGGCCCACGCTCGTGCTGTTCGGTGAGAGCCTCGGTGCCTGGACGAGCCAGGACGCCTACGCGGATCGGGGGACGCAAGGGCTCGTCGACGACGGAGTGGACTACGCGATCTGGATCGGCACTCCACACTTCAGCAAGTGGAAGGAGCGCGTGCTCTACGACGACCGTCCCGATGTCGACCGCAGCCTCGTCGGCGTGTGCAACGACATCGGCGAATGGCACGCACTCGACCCTGAGACGCGCGGGCGCATCCGGTACATGATGATCACGCACTACGACGACGGCGTTGCCGTGTTCGGACCCGAGCTCGCGGTCCAGGCACCGGACTGGCTCGGCGACCCCGAGTCCCGGCCGGGCCCGGTGCCGAAGGGCATGCGGTGGATGCCGAGCTCGACGTTCTTCCAGGTGCTCGTGGACATGAAGAACGCGGCGAACGTCGTGCCGGGTGTGTTCGCCGCCGGGCCACGACTACCGCGCCGACCTCCTCCCGTTCTTCCACGCGCTGCTGGGGTTCGATGCATCCCCGGAACAGCTCGACCGCATCGGGAACTGGCTCGAAGCGCGGGAGCTGTTGCGGAGCCAATGGATGCAGACGCACAAGACCGCCGATCGCAGCTTGGCGGCAACGGTGCTCGAACGATTGATCCAGGAACAACGCGCCGCGGGACAGAATACGAACGAACGCCTGATCGAGCTCGTGCGCACGGTTGCGTACGAGGAGTTCGGTGCCGAAGGTGGCGCCGGAAAGGGAGGAACGAACCCGTGACCGACGATCTGAAGGCTTCGCGCGGGCGCTGGTTCCCGCTGCTCGCCCTGGCCGTCGCCTTGGTGCTCGTCGCGGCCGCGTGTGGTGGCGACGACGACGACAGCAGCAACTCCGGGTCGAACTCCGGTGAGGTGGACACGACGCCGGCGTCCGCGAGCGACCTGTCCAGCCAGCACTGGCAGTTGAAGTCATTCGTCGTCGGGTCGGGAGGCACGCTCTCGACCGGGTCCGAAGCCGCACCCACGACCGCCGCGTTCGACGGGGCACGACCACGGGCTCGACCGGCTGCAACAACTACACCGTCACCTACGAGCTCAGGAGCAACGGCGCGATCAAGTTCGGACCGATCGCCGCGACGAAGGCGGCGTGCCCGGGCAATCTCACCGCGCAGGAGCAAGGGCTGATCAACGGCTACGGCGCAGCGCGCAAGGCCGTGATCAACGACGGCGCGCTCCAGCTGCTCGGAGCCGGCGGCAACCCGCTGCTGATCTTCTCGCCCGTGAAGGGGCAGGAGCTCGAAGGTGTCGACTGGCGATTGCTCGACTTCCGCACGCCCACGGCGGTGACCTCGTCGATCGCGGGTGCGGATGTGACCGCGACGTTCGCCGACGGCAAGCTCACCGGCAATGCGGGTTGCAACGACTACACCGCGACCTACACCGGTGGGAACGACACGAGCGGCGCGTTGACCATCGCGGGGGTGCAGCTCGGTACGAAGACGTGCACGACACCGGAGGGTGTCGCGCAACAGGAGCAGGGCTACGCCGCCGCGCTCGCGACCGTCGTGAAGTTCGAGACCACCGGCAACAAGCTCACGTTGCTCAACGCGCAAGGCCAGGACGCCGCGACCTACCAAGCCGAGGGCTGAACCGAACTGGCACGGCGTACGGCCCACGACGTGACGGAACCGGCGTACCTGCCGCGCAACAGCGCGTGGCGTACGACACGGTTGCTGCCGACTATGCCGAGTTGCTCCGCGCCGAGCTCGATCGCAAGCCCTGGGACCACGCGGTGCTCGATGCGTTCGCAGCGCTCGCGCGGACATCTGGTTGTGGGCCGGTCGCGGATCTCGGATGTGGTCCGGGCCGCGTGACGGAGCGCCTGCGGTCCCTCGGCCTGACGACATTCGGTGTCGATCTGTCACCGGCGATGGTTGCCGAGGCCCGGCGGGCGCATCCCGACCTTCGGTTCGAAGTGGGGTCGATGGCGGCGCTCGACCAGGGCGACAACAGCCTCGGCGGCGTCGTCGCCTGGTACTCGATCATCCACACTCCACCCGACGATCTGCCTGGACTGTTCGCCGAGTTCCACCGCGTGCTCGCGCCGGGCGGCTACGCCCTGCTCGCGTTCCAGGTCGGTGATGCCCGCGTGCACCTGCAGCAGGCGTACGGACACCCGGTGGTGCTCGACGCGTACCGGCTTTCACCGAACGTCGTCTCCGAGCAGTTGACCGAGGCAGGGCTGGCCTCGTCCGCGCAGCTGTTGCGCGAGCCGGACGAAACCGAGAAGACCCAGCAGGCGTTCCTGCTGGCGAGAAAGCCCTGAACCTACGGAGATGTGACGAGGAAGTCGTCGACGTTGAGCGCGACTGGCACGTTCGTCGACGCGCTGGAGATGTAGGCCTCGAGCGCGGCCGATCCGGCGCGCTGCAGTGCGGCGGAGCTGTCGGACGCGGTGACGGTCCACGAACTCGGCTCGGTCGCAGTCGACGACCACGCGCGCGCCGAGATCCGCGTGGGGTTCTTGCCGGTCACGAGCCCGCGCACGCGCAGGGTTGCTCCGGTCGACCAGTTCGGGATCGTGACCTCCGGGGTCAGCAGCGTCTCCGCGCCGCCGGTCCGGCGCGAGATCGAGAGGGTCGTGCTGGTGGTCGTGACCCGCCGGATGCGGATCGCGTACTGGACGTTGCTGGAGACGCGCCGCACCAGCACGTAGGCGTACTGACCGGACCCGGTCGGGTTCTTGTTCGCGTTGAACGTCACCCAGACGTTGCCGTCGGTGAACTGGGGCGCGAGCACAGCCGTGTACGTGATGCCGGCCGCGAGGTTGACGGTGCCGCGCGTGCCGCTCACCGCGTATCCGGTCGCGGGCGTCGTCTGCCACACGCCGCCGACCTCCGCGGTCGACCAGGCGGCCGGAACGGTACGCGCGAACGCATCCGACGCGTACGTCGTGACCGTCGGTGGCGCGGTCGTGGTCGTCGTCGTCGTGGGTGGTGCGGTCGTGGTCGTCGTCGTGGTCGGTTCGGTGGTCGTCGGGGCTTCGGTCGTCGCGGTGGTGGTCGTGGGCGGTTCCGTGGTCGTGGGCGGCAGGGTCGTCGTCGTGGTCGTCGTGGTCGTCGTTGCCGTCGTTGTCGGAGGTTCGGTCGTCGCGGTGGTGGGTGGTTCCGTGGTGGTGGGCGGCAGGGTCGTCGTTGACGTGGTGGTGCTCGTCGTCGGGGGCGGCGACGAGAACGGCGGGTTGGCGGCCACGTCGTCGATGCCGAACGTGACCGGTGCATTGGTCGCGCTGCTCGAGAGGTACGCCATCACACCGATCGAGCCCGGGCTCTGCAGTCCCACGGTCGCGTCGGTCGTCGTGACCGTCCAGGTCGCGGGCGCGGCGGACCCCGACGTCCAGGCGCGCGCGTTCAGTTGCGTCGGCGCGGTCCCGCTGACGTCCAGCTGCACGCGGATCGGCACTCCAGGACTCGCGACGACCCCGGTCACGCGCACTTCGGGTGCGATCTCGACTTCGCCGCTCGTTCCGGCGAGCTTCGTGATCGCGAGGTAGGCCGCGCTTCCGGCGAGCCGGAGCCGCGCGCGGTACTCCATGTTCGCGCCGGCGTGGCGAGCGACGAGGAACGCGTTCTCGCCGCGCCCCGTGCCGGGCTTGTCGGTGCTGAAGTCGGCGAGCAGGCTCACGTCGCGTGGTGTCGCGGCCGGGAGGTACCGCGGCGCGGAACTGGCCGGCGGCAGGGATCACGATCGACGCACGCAGGCCGCCGACGCTGAAGCTCGAGACGCCCGACTGCGGTTGCCACGCGCCGCCGACCTCGGCGCTGCCCAGCCCGACCGGTACCGACCGCGTGAACGAGTCGAGTGCGATCGGTCCGTCGGGTACCGGTGGCGCAGTGGTGGTCGGGTCCGGCGCGGTCCGCACGCCGGCCGTGCACGTGCCGGTGCCGTGATCGGTGAACGTCTTGCCCGCGACCGGACGGAAGTCCCAGTCGTACCCGCTCGGCGACAACGTGAGCGCGAGCACGCCGTACGTGTCCGAACGCAAGACCTCGCTCGTCGGGTAGCGCGGCGTCCCCGCGGCCGGCGTCCGCAACGGTGCGCCGCCGGTGCCGACCGTGAACGCGCGCATGCCGGTCGGATCGGCGGTCCCGATCCGGTTCATCGGCGCGAAGCGTTCGTAATAGTGCTCGTGCCCATTCAACACGACGTCGACGCCCCCGTCGTAGAGCGCGTTCCACGCGTCGGCAACGGACGCGACGCCGGGTGCGTACTCGCCCGAACTGAACCGCGGATGGTGCCACATCGCCGCCGCGCAGACGGTCGGGTGAGCGGCCAGGTCGCTGCGCAACCACGTGAGCTGTTCGGAGTTCGGCGACATGTCGACGTTGCTGTTGAGCACGATGATGTGCCAGCCCGCTTGGTCGTAGCTGTACCACCCCTTCGAGCGCGGGCCGGCCGCGTCACCGAAGTAGTCGTAGTACGGCCGCCCGCTCTCGGTGACGTACTCGTGGTTGCCGGCGACCGGACGCGTGCCGCGACTTGAGGTGCCCCCAGGTGGGGTCGTAGCACGAGGCGTAGTCGGCGTCCGACCCGTCGGGATACGCGTTGTCGCCGAGCGTCATGACCGTGCCGTCGATGCCGTCCAGCACCGCCGCGGTCGCCGCAGACGCGCTGCTCCCACAGACGCCGATGTCGCCCGCGCCGACCAGGACGTCGGGGCCGGCCGCATCGGAGCTCTCGTTCGACATCCACGCGATCGCCGACGCGGTCGCGCACACGAACGCGAGCAACGCGACGAGGAACGCGCGCCGCGACGATCCTTGCGAGTCCCGCGCTCGCGCCATCGGCTCCACCCCCGCGTCGCTGCGAAGAACCTAACGCGAGCGCGGCTGCATCACCGCGATGGTTCGCGCATCAACCAGTTCCTGGATGGCGCGAATTGTCAGCCGGTGGCGCGTTGTGTTGCCCGCGCGGTTCGTGCCGGCCCGCTCCGTCGCGCCTTCGATCAGCGCCGGATCCACGTCGAGCGGCTCGACCGGCTCGAAGCCCTCGACCGGACGCATCGCCTGTTCGACTTCCGGCGCGGCCTTGATGTTGGGGATGAGCAGCGAGATGAACCCGCCGATCGTGATCATGACGAACGCGAACACGAGTGCCATGCGCGTGCCGTTGACCACGCCGTGCTCCACCGCAGCCTCGATGATGTTGACGACGTTGCGGCTCGTCCCCGCCGGTGGCGCGTAGTTCGCGCCGAGCGCGTGGATGCCCGCGATCGCGTCGGACTTCGTGCCGGCCGGAAGTTGCGAACCGTTGAGCTGTGTCGTCGAGCGGCTGATCGTCTGGGTGGTGAGGATCGCGCCGATGACGGCAACGCCGAGCGCGGCGCCGACCTGTCGCACGGTCGTGTTGGCGCCGCTCGCCACGCCCGAGCTCTCCTTCGGGATCTCGGAGAGCACGACGTTGGTGAGCTGCGCGAGCGCGAACCCGATCCCGATGCCGTAGAACGCCAAACCCGGGAACAGCTCCATCGCGGTGATGTCGACCGAGACGGCACGGAAGATCAACACGATGCCGATGGCGTACGCGAGGAAGCCGATGCGCACAACGACCGTCGTGCCGAGGTAGCGGATCAACCGGCCACCGAGTTGCGCGCCGATGATGACGAAGATGCCGGTCGGCAACTGCCACCAACCGTTCTGCACCGCGGTGAGGTGACGGCCCTCCTGGAGGAACACGGGCAACACGAACGTGATGCCGAGTTGCCCCATCGCGACGATCAGACCGGTCAGCAATCCGTACCGGTAGGTACGCAACCGGAGGTGCTCGAACTCGAACAGCGGGTCGCGCTGGTTGCGCTCCTTCCATCGTTCGAGGAAGTAGAAGCAGGTGAGGATGACGACCGACGTGAGGAAGATGATCGGGATGATCGAGATCGGCTTCGTCGCCGGCCACACGTCGTGGCCCGCGATCGAGAAGTCCTTGATCGGCTGCCACCAGCCGTAGATCGCCCCTTCGCTCAATGCGAACACGAGGAGGAACATCCCCGCGGCGATGAGACCCGCACCCGGGACGTCGAGGACGATCTTGCGACCGGCGACGCGGCGCACCTTCATGAAGAAGAGGGCGCCGACGATCGCGAGCGGGGCGATGATCACGTTGATGCCGAATGCCCACCGCCACGAGTAGTTGGTGGTGAGAAAGCCGCCCACGACGGGGCCGACCGCGACCGCGACTCCGGCAGTCGCACCCCACGCCGCGAACGCAGTGGCGCGTTCGCGGCCGTGGAAGGTGCCGGAAAGGATCGCGAGCGTCGCAGGCAGCATCAGCGAGGCGCCGATGCCTTCGATGATCGCTTCGCCGAGGATGAGCTCGGGCACGCCTTGCGACAACGCCGCGATGAGCGATCCGACGCCGAACAACGCGGCGCCGATGATGAAGACGCGGCGGTGGCCGTACACGTCACCGAGCCGGCCGCCGATGATGAGCAGCGTGGCGAAGGTGAGCGCGTAACCGGTGATGACCCACTCGAGGCTCGACAGCGACGTGTCGAACTCGCGCAGGATTGTCGGGATCGCGACGTTCAGCACCGTGTTGTCGAGCACGACGATGAATGCGGAGACGATCGTAATCGCGAGCGTCACCCACCGCGTCGGGTCGGTCGACACCGCATCGGTGTCGACCGCGTCGGCGTAGTCGGGGCTGTCGATCGAGCTCATCGAGCCGCGTGCGGTTTCTTGACGCGGTCCAGCTGCGGGAAGTCGAGCGGGGTGCCCGGGAGCTCGGTCGCGTTGAGCGGGCGCAACCCGTCGAGGATGATCGTGAGGTAGCGCTGGCGCAGCACGGGTTGCAGGTCGCCGGCGAGTGCGGTCGTGTGCGCGACGCCGGAGAACAACAGCGCGATGTCGGCCGGGCCGATGTCGGAGCGGATCGCGCCGGCCCGCTGCGCGTTCTCGACGAGATCGGTGATCGCGTGGCGCAGCGCTTCGGCGCTGTCGGCTGCGCGGACGCGGGGAGGTCGAGCGCGGTCGCCATCTGCTCGGCGAGCGCGCGGTGACGGGCCTGGAACGCGGCGAGCGCGAGGAAGAACGTCTCGAACGCGGCACCGGGATCGGGCTCGGTCAGCGTGGCGCGGGCGTCGGCGAGCAGCGATTCGTACATGGCTTCGAGCACCGCTTCGATGAGCGCCTGTTTGGTGGGGAAGTGGCGGCACACGGTGCCGACCCCGACTCCGGCGCGCCGGGCCACTTCTTCGACCTGCGCCTTCAGGCCCATCTCGGCGAACACGGCCTCGGCCGCGGCCAGCACCCGCTCCCGGTTGCGCCGCGCGTCGCTGCGCATCGGCCGGTCGGTGGTGCTGGTGTGCGTGTGCGCGTCCGCGGTCATGGCGGCTCCCGCCGTAACGGAATGGTCCTTCCGATTTTAGCAAACCGGAATGGCGATTCCATATGAGCGCGCGCTGGGTCAGGCGCGGCGATCGGGCGGCACGCCGAGCGCGGCGTCGAACACCGCGTGCACGGCGGCGACGCGTGGTTCGCCCGGATCCAAGCCGGTTTGGATCAACGACATCAGCATCGAGAGCACGATCGTCAGCAACCCACCGGCCATGCGGTCGGGGTCGATGTCGGTGCGGACGTCGCCCGCAAGCTGCTGCGTCCGCAGTTGGTCCGCCGAGGCCTTCCGCAGCTCGGCGAGCACCGGGATGTCGAGCAGGCGCACCGTGAAGTCCGGTTCGAGCCCGGCGAGCACCCGCCGCGCCAGCGGGTGGTGCTGCAGCGAGTCGAGCAACGTGAGCAGCAGGCCTTCGCGCCATTCGTGCGACGTCTCGGGATCCAGGATCAGCCCCAGGCCGTCCTTGACGACACCGTCGGCGTCCTCGTCCACGGCCGCGATGAACAGCGCTTCCTTGTTCGGGAAGTAGACGTACGCGGCGGTGTTGCTCAGCTGCGCGTCGCGGGCAATGTCGGTGACCGACGTGCCGCGGTAGCCGTCGCGCGCGAAGCGTGCGATCGCGGCTTCGAGGAGGACGCGCCGCGTGCGCGCACCCTTCGTTGGGATGATGTCGAGGTCTTCGTCGGTCGGCACGGGCTCAGCCGGTGGGAGCGCCGTCGCGGTCGATGCCGCACACCCGTTGCCAGCGCGTCGGGATCCGGCCGGGCACGAGCGCGCCGCCGTCGATCAACGCCTGCGCAACCGGCCGCAGCGCGCGGTGCTTCAGGTCCAGCCGCGCGGAGGTGGCCTTGGCGGCGCGCCACGTGGGCCAGCCGGGGAGCCCGATCACTTCGTACACGCCGGGGTGCACGAGCATGTCGAACATACCTTCGAGGAGCAGCGGTGCGAAGTGGCGGACCTGGAAGCGTTCGAACCGAGTGGCGCGCGCCCACAGTTCCGGCAACAAGATGCGAGCGAAGTTGATGTGGCGCGCTTCTTCCTGACGGTGGTAGCGGTTCACCTCGCGGATGAACGGGTCGGTGTCCGGGTGCTCGGACGCGAGCTTCTGGAAGAGATCGGGGATCTCCTCACCGCTCAGCACGAGCACGCAGAACACGGACGGCCGTGACATCAGCCGCGGGAGCACGCGCTTCTGCAGCGCGAGGAAGATGCGTTGGTCGATCGGGTTGCGCGCCTTCGGCGCGAGCTGCTCGATCATGCGGATGAACAAGCGCGAGTGGCGCGTCTCCTCGCCGAGCTCGTGCAGGATGTAGGTGATCCGCGGATCGGTGAGGTCCTGGCGCCGCAGGATCTCCAGCGCGAACCCGGCCGCGAGCACGGCTTCGAACCGCACGCCGTTGGCCGCGATCGATGCCACCTCCTCGCGCGACAGCGTCGCCCGCTGTTCCGGCGTGAGGTCGAGGTCGAGACCGGCCACCGACAGGAGCTCGTCCGGGAGGACCTGCCCGGGACCGATGGCGCCCGTGAGCGCCTCGTCGGGCTCGATCACGCGCTTCAGGCTCAGGGTCGACAGGCGCTCGATGCGGGAGTCCGCGCCCGTCGTGCGGGGATGGAGGTTGATCGCCATTCCGTCGATTACACAGGAACTGAGTATTTGAGTCAATCCCTCATATCGGCGGATCGTGGTCTACCGCGGGTCGTCCCGATCGAGGTGCCAGTGGCGGGACACCTGGGCCAGCCACTTGCCTTCGTCGAAGGGGATGAGCGCGAACCGGCTGATCGTGTGCTGCCCACCTTCGTAGTCGCCGTACAGCAGGTCGATCGTGATCGGGCGGCGCTCCTCGATCGCCGCGGACGCCTCGATCCAACAGGGATCGTCCTGATCGCGGATGGCGCCCTGCCAGAAGCCCACCCCGGCGGCCGGGATGTACAGGTCGCGAGTCAGCCGGCGGAAGCCGGTCGCATCGGAGGGCGGGCCGATGTCGGGCGACCGGTCCCGGTAGAACATCCAGCGGTCGAGGACTGCGATCCCGTTCCCGGAATTCCGCAACGGCAGGGCCAGGTACACGACACCCTCCGCGACTTCCGCCGCACCGATGCCGCCAGGCAGGCGCACCCAGTGGTCGTCGATGAACAGGACCTTCTGCGGCGGATCGTCGAGGCGCGACGGGATGAGCAACGGGCGCAGCCCGACCTGGAGCGAACGCTCGGCGGCCCGCGCGGTCCGGTTGGCGGAGCGCACCGACGCGAACGTCGCGCACGCGAGCACCAGAGTTCCGGTGGCGGTGGCGAGCGACGAGATCGTGGTCCAGTCGGCCATGACGCGACGCTACGCGATCGCGTTCGAGGCGAACATCAGATGTGCGGCGCGACGCGCATTGCCGCGCCTCAGCCGTACATCAGATGTCGCGGATCATGCGAGCCGGCGACGTCGGAACGCGCTCGCGCACACCGCGCCGAGCCCGAGCATCGCGAAGCCGCCGAACACGAGCGGGCGTGGTGTGGCGCCGGTGAACGGGAGCCCGCTCTCCTCGCCGCCGCCGCCCCTTACCCGTACCCGTCGGCGCCGTCGCGCCTTGGACGGTGACGGTCGCACCTTCGACGCTGGTGCCCGGATCGATGGCAACGCCCGCAACCGTCGCGCCGTTGGTGAACGGTCCGGCGCGCTCGACGCGCGCGTCGACGAACACGGACGTGCTCGCGTTCGCGGCGAGCGCGCCGAGCTGGCAGACAACCGACTGCCCGGTGATCGTGCACGTCGGTGACGCGGTGAGTGGTGTCAAACCGTCGGGGAGGTTGTCGGTGACGACGACGTCACCGGCCGCGCCCGGCCCGGCGTTCTGCACCGAGATCGTGAAACGCACCGTGTCGCCGACCGCGGGCGCGGTGTTGTCGACGGTCTTCGTCACGGTGACGCGCGCCAGCATCGGCGTGATCGTGGTGCTCGCGGTGTTGTTGTCGGGAACGATGTCCGGCGGCCCCGTGCTGCTCACCGTCGCGGTGTTCGTCGCCGGCGCGGCCGCGACGACGGTCGCGACGACCGTGAGCGTGGCGGTGTCGCCGGGGATCACGTCGCCGATCGTCCACACGCCGGTTGCGTCGTCATAGGTCCCGACCGATGGCGTCGCCGACACGAACGCGAGACCGGCCGGGAGCGGATCGCTCACCGCGACACCCTCCGCGGTGTCGGGTCCTGAAATTGGCGACGCCGACCGTGTACGTCACATTGCTCCCGAGCGCCGGTGCGGCAACGTCGACCACCTTGCTGACCGATACGTCCGCGCCGGGGATGACGAGCGTGGCCGAGGCTTGGTTGTTCGTGAGGTCAGGGTCGGGCAGGTCGGCGGTGAACACGACCGTCTGGTTCACGACCGTCTGCGGCGTCGTGATCGCGACGACGACCGTGATCGTCGCGGTGGCGCCGTCGGGGAGGGAACCGATCGTCCACACGCGGCTCGCGGCATCGAACGTTCCCTGCGATGTCACGACCGAGAGGAAGGTCGCGGGCGTGCGGTTCGTCTCGACGAGCTGCACGTTCGTGTTGTCGTCGGGCCCGTTGTTCGTGACCGTCACGGTGTACGTCGCGGTCCCGCCGACCTGGGCAACGGTCGGCGACACGGACTTGGTCACGCTGAGATCGGATTCCGCGAACACCTCCACCGACGCGCTCGCCGCGTTGTTCTGGTCGTTCGTGTCGGTCTCGTTCACCGCCGAGAGTGCGACCGCGTTCGTGTAGGTGCCGGCGCCGCCGTTCGCGAGCGCGCGCAGTTGCAACGTCGGCGTCGCACCGACCGCGATGGTCCCGACGTCCCAGACGCCCGTCGCGCTGTCGAACGCGCCTTGGCTCGGTGTCGCCGACACGAAGTCGAGCCCGGCCGGGAGCACGTCGGTGAAGCGGACACCGGTCGCGGGGTTCGGCCCGGAGTTCGACGCGGTCAGGTCGAAGGTCACGGTCGATGTCCGGGCGATGCGGGTCGCGCCCGCGACAACCTTGGTGATCCCGACGTCGACGGGCGGCGGCGGGAGTGGGGAGACCTGCACCCCGGCCGACGCCGCGTTGTTGTCACCGTTTGGATCGCTGACGTTCGGATCGGTGATGGCGACACCGTTGGCCTGGAAGCCGGTCGCGTTCGCAGTGGTGAAGAGCTCGAGCCGCACCGACACGCCGACCGCGAGCGGGCCGACGGTCCAAACGCCGGCCACCGGGTCGTAGGAGCCGACTTCGGGATTGGCGCTCACGAACGTGAGCCCGGGCGACAGCGCCTCGTTGACGACGACGGCCGGCGCGGGGTCGGGGCCCGAGTTCGTCGCGGAGATCACGAACGCGACCTGGTCACCGACGAGCGCGTTGTCGCTCGGGCGCACGATCTTCGCAACGCCGAGGTCCGCGAGCGGCGGCGTGACCTCCACGTTCGCGGTCGCGACGTCGTTGTTGGGATTGATGTCGGTGGGCGAGACGTTCGCGAGCGCGGCGGTGTTGATCACGAAGCCGGCCGACACCGCGAGCTCGGTGATCTGGATGGACGCCGAGCCGGGGAACGGCAGGTCGCCGACGGTCCAGATGCCGGTGACGGGATCGTACGAGCCCGCGCCGGTTGCGCCGACGAAGTCGACGCCGATGGGGATGGGGTCACGCACGGTGACGCCGGTCGCGGGGAACGGTCCGAGGTTGCTGACGGTGACGGTGCTGGTGAACGTCTGCCCGACGCGCACCGCGGGTGTGTCCGTGGACTTCAGGACAGCGATGTCGGTGGTCGGCACGACCGGGTTGAGCGTGGTGGACCCGCTCTCGTTGCCCGGGTTGAAATCGGGCTGGTCGCGCGTCGTGATCGTCGCGCTGTTGACGACGGCGCTCGCGGTGTCGATGCGGACAGTGGACACCAGGGTCGCAGACGCGCCGACTGCGAGGGCCGGGATGTTCCATGCGCCGGTTGCCGAGTTGTACGTGCCCACCGACGGAGTCGCGGAGATGAACGTCGCGCCGAGGGGGGTCTGGTCGCTCACGACGATGTTGCGCGCTTCGCTCGGCCCCGCGTTGCCGACCGTCACGGTGTACACGACATTGCTCCCGACGACCGGCGCGGCGTTGTCGACGGTCTTGGTCAGCGAGAGGTCGGCGGCGACGGGGATCGTCGCCGTCGCGGGCGGAGACACCGGCTTCTGACCGATCGGCGTGGTGCCGACTGCGGTCGCGGTGTTCGTGAGGAACCCGTCGGCCGCGATGTCCTGCTGGCGGATCGCATAGGCGCCGGTGCAATCCGTGAACGCCGCTGGCGCGAGGGTGGTCGTCGGGCAGGTCACTGTCGCGACCCGGTTGTCGGTGACGGCAACGTTCGCCAGTGCCGATCCGCCCGTGTTCGTCACTCGGTACGAGTACCCGACCGACTGTCCGATCCGGTACGGACCCGGAGTCGTCACCGACTTGACGATGCCGATCGACGAGGTGAGCGGGACCGTCACCGACGAAGGCGGGCTCGTCACCGCGAGGTTGCCGGGGTCGCGCGCGGACGCGGTCGCGGTGTTCGTCACCTGTCCCGCCGCGACATCTGCCGTGTTCACGACGTGCACACCGGTGCACACGACCGTGCTCCCGGTCGTCGGCACCGGTGGGATCGATCCGGGGGGACAGACGATGTTCGTCGCCGACGGATCGGTAATCGTCAGGTTCGTGAGGGTCTGCGTGCCTGCGTTCGTCACGACGAACTGGTACGGGATCGAAGCGCCGAGCGCGAAGACGGGCGGCAACGGGTTCGTGCGGTCGACTTGCTTGACGAGGTTCAGGGTGTCGAGCGGCAAGACGGTGCCGACCACCGCGTTCCGCAGGAGGTGCACATCGGTGGATCCGCCCGTCGATCCGGAGAAGCCGAACTTGTACGTGGAGGGCGTTCCCGGCGGCGCGGCGATGGGCCCGAGCACGGTCTGGAACCCGGAACCGAAATTGATCTGCACCGTGATCGTCGGTGACGTGCCGGGCGAGATCACGAGATGCACCGTGCGCTTCGCGTTCGCAAGCGTCGTGCCCGCGAGCACGCCCGGGAGCGTGGACGTCGGCCGGTTCGGGTCCGACGCGGGGTCGGTCGTGCTGCGGAGGTAGCAGTAGCCGACGACGCCCGATCCCGGCCCGCGCACGACGACCGTGTTCGGCGCGATCGGACCGCTCTGGGTCGACGGCGATCGTTGACCCGGCGGGCATCCGTTGCCCCGCCCTTCGCCGTCGTCGTAGAAGTTGCCGTACACGTCGAAGCCGATGCCGACGTATCCACCGAGGATCCCCGGCTCGGCGTTCCGCTGCGCGTAGCCGAGGCTGCCACCGAGCCCACCGGTCGCGGTGAGTTGCGTCGCGCCGTCGACGAGGAAGAACGTGATGCCGTCGGCGCCGGTGCCGCCGTACTGATAGATCTCGAACGTCGCGTCGATCCCCGCGCTCGCGGGGATCGGCCGGTTGTAGAAGACCGCGCCGGCCTTGTTGTTGGCGGCGTCGGTGAGTTGCAGGTATCCAGGCACCGTGCCGCGCGGCGGTACCGGCCCGGCCT
This sequence comes from uncultured Actinomycetes bacterium, assembly GCA_963745645.1. GTDB lineage: Bacteria > Actinomycetota > Acidimicrobiia > IMCC26256 > PALSA-610 > CAVUFH01. Next base: position 70,365 of record CAVUYD010000007.1, on the reverse strand, counting down.
GCGATGTCGGACACGCGGCGAGTTGCGCGGTGCTCGTGGTCGCGCCCGTGAGGCACGTCGCGCCGGTGCCTCGGATGAGCGGGTCCGACACGGTCGCGCCGGTGAACGATTCGTTGACGAGCACGGTCGCGGGTGCCGCGCTCGCGGCGGTGGTGCCGACGACCCACGTGAGGGACGTGGCAAGGAACGCGACGACCGGCAGTGTCACACAGACCCGCCGGATTGTCAGCATGGCCCGAACGCTAACCGTTTCGGATCTTTTGCGAAACCGGGCCGTACCGTAGGTCCGATTCGGTCATCCCTCCGGTGCGCGCAAGCGCGGCTCGTAGATCGCGGTGTGCTCGGTCTGCATGACGACGCGCTCCTCGCGTACTTCGCCCGCGCTCACCACGACGTCCAGCGCTACGAACTTGTGCCCGCGTCGTTCCCAGGTCCGAAGGACGCGCGCGGGTACAGACCCGCTCGCCGTCGTGCACGCGGTCGAACAAGCGCACGTCGCTCCCGACATGTATCCACGGTCCGAGCGTGACGTTCGCGGCAAGGACGCGGTTCGCGCGTCGCAACAGCCAACCGGGATGCGCGACTCCATCCGTACGGTAGACGGGAAGCGTCTCGCTGATCCCGTCGAGGTACTCGGTCGCGCGGCGTGCGTCGAACCGCGTCGTGATGGCGCCGAGCCGCGCGCCGGCCGGCAGGCTCTGGGCCGTCGCGAGTGGACGCGGATCGGGAAGTGGAGGCGATGGCGAGTCGTCGAGTGCCGGCGGCGCGCCGGCGTCCATCCGCGCGCTCGCGATCGCGCACTGCGTTCCCGCTTCGTCACGCACGACGAGCGCGAGCGTCTCCCCGATCGGCGCCGCGGGGTCGCGCTCGACCGTCGTCCACCGCCCGTCGTACACCGGCCGCTCGAACCGCACCGTGGCCGCGCCGTTCGCGAGCCACTGCGTCCCGAAGTGCGCAACCACGGCGTGCGTCGCGTACGCGTACACGTCGACACCGGGAACGAGTCCACCGGCGAAGCCGAAGCGACGCGCGACCTCGTCGTCATGGATCTTGTTGGCCGATGTCGTCGCGAGGTTGCGCGCTTGCACCTGGGAGAGCACGGTCACGGCGTGATGTTTCCACGTCGACCGTAGGATGCGCCGTCGTGGCCGTTCTGCTGGGCGTGTTCGTGGCGCTGTCGTTCGGAACCGGCGACTTCTTCGGTGGCCGCGCGACGGGTCGGTCGTCGGCGGTCGGGACCTTGGTGATCTCGCAGGCCTGCGGCTTCGCAGCCGCGGTGGTGCTCGCGCTCGCGACTGCGGCGACCGTCGCCTCGCACGATATCGGGTTGGGCGTCTGCGCGGGTGCGGTGAACGTCGTCGGCCTCGGACTGCTCTACCGAGCGCTCGCGGAGCACGCAGTCGGCGTCGTCGCGCCGATCGCGGCGGTCGTCGGTTCCCTCGTGCCCGTCACATGGGGATTGCTGCAGGGCGAGCGACCGTCGGCCCTGTCGTTCTGCGGCATCGTGCTCGCGATCTCGGCCGGTGCGTTGATCTCCCGTGACCAGCGCGAGGTCGCGGGCGGCTGGGCGGCCGGTGCGCCGATCGCGGCGGTGGCCGGTTTCGCGCTCGGCGCGTCCCTCGTGCTCTTCTCCGAGACATCGCCCGACTCGGGCATGTGGCCGGTGCTCGCGGCACGCGGCACGGCAGCCCTCCTCGTGTGGGCGTTCGCGCTGGTGCTGCTCGTCCGGCACCACCCGCAACCGGTGCCGCACGGCCGCATGATCTGGATCGCGCTGGCCGCCGGGCTGCTCGACGTCGCGGGCAGCGCATTCCTCTTGCTCGCGATCCGGCACGGCCTGATCGTCATCGTCGCGCCACTCGCCGCGCTCGCTCCCCGGGTTCACCGTCGTGCTCGCCTGGGCCGTACTCGGTGAACAGCTCGGGCGCGCGCAGCGCGTCGGTCTCGTCTGCGCGCTCATCGGCCTCGTGCTCGTCTCGATCGGCTGACGGCGCAGAGCGCGCGCGCCGGTGGCGCGGATCGGCGAGACTCCCGGCCGTGCCGACACCGTTGCCCATCACCGGCCGCCCGGTCCGCATCGCGGTCATCGGGCTCGGTCAGATCGCGGAGCTGTGCTTACCGCCCTACCGAGCGCGCCCTGACGTCGAGATCGTCGGGCTCTGCGACGTGGAACCGGCGCGCCGGGAACGTTGGTGCGCCGAGTTCCCGGACGCGGTGGCGACCGACACCATCGACGCGCTGCTCGAGACCGGTCCGGACGTGGTCGACATCCTGGTACCGACACCCATGCACGGTGACGTCGCGACGCGCGTCCTGGACGCCGGGTTCCACGTGCAGGTGCAGAAGCCGCTCGCTCGCACCCTCGAGGACGCCGATCGCATGCTCGCGGCCGCGCGCCGTACGGGCGCGCGGCTGCGGGTGCTCGAGGACTACCTCTACTACCCGCCGCTCGTGCAGCTGCGGGAGATCGTCGCGTCGGGCGAAGTCGGTGACGCGGTCGGCCTGCACATGAAGATCGTCGCCTCCGGCCGCGGTGGTTGGGACGTACCGCTGTCGAGCTACGTCTGGCAGTTCGAGCAGTCACGCGACGGCCGCGGGATCCTCGCGTTCGACCACGGCTGGCATCAGCTCGCGGTGGCGCACTGGCTGTTCGGACCCATCCGCCGCATCTTCGGTTGGATCGGCGCATCCCAGGCCGCACCCGAGCTCGCACCCGACATCATGATCGACGCCCCCGCGACGATCGTGTGGGAGCACGGCAACGGCGTGCGGGGCGTGCTCGACATCACCTTGGCGCGCGACATGTACTTCCACTCCGACTACTACACCGGTGACGAGCGCGTGGAGGTGACGGGCACGCGCGGGTACGTCCGCTGCAATCGCATCAGCGCGTGTGGGCTGCAGGAACCGTCGGTGGTCGTGTACCGCGATGGCGAGACGCGCAGCTTGCACGCGATCGCGGATGCGCCCCCCGACGCGTTCGCGGCTTCGGCCGCCGCCGGCGTCGAGTTCTTCCGCGCCGCAACGGGAACGCCGTTGCTCGACGGTGACGCGGCCCGTGAGGTGCTGGTTGCGGTGTTGGCCGCGCTCGACTCGTCGGCGCGCGGCGGAATTTCCGTCGATCTCGACTGACGACCGCGCCAAGATGACGGGATGGACATCGCCGAAGCGAATACGTTTGCACAGCGTTGGGTCGAGGGGTGGAACAGCCACGATCTCGAACGGATTCTCGAGCACTTCAGCGAAGACGTCGTGTTCAGCTCGCCGTTCATCGCGCAGCTGACGGATGATCCGAGCGGCACCGTACGGGGCAAGGACGCGCTGCGGAGCTACTGGCGCGCCGGCCTGGACCGCTTCCCGGACCTGCAGTTCGAAGTGACGGGCGTCTACGTGGGCGTCGACACGGTTGCGATCCAGTACCGCAACCAGGCCGGCCGCGCCGTGGTCGAGGTGTTCACCGTGGCCGGCGATCTCGCGACGAGCGGTACCGCGCTCTACGGCCCGGAGTGAGCGCGACTCACTTCGGTCACTCGTCGCTCGCGCCGCTGACGAGCGCGTCGAGCATCTGTTCGAGCATGGCGCGAAGTCGCGCGCGCAGCTCGTCGGTCGGAACGTCGAGCTGACGCGCGGCGGAGTCGCCGTAGATGGCGACCGCGATCGACGTCGCGAGGCTGAACACGTGGGCGGCGTCGATGTCGATGCCGGCGGGGAGCTCACCCGCCGCGATCTCTTCTTGGTACTGCGCGCGTGTCGCCTCGATGAACGGCAGCGGCATGTAGTCCGGATCGTCGTCGAGGGCGAGGAGCGCGGTCAACGCGAGGCGCGGGCGCGAGCCGATGACGTCGAACATGCGCACCCGCCGCGCGACGAACGGCAGTGATCCGGCCGCCGCGAGCGCGGCGCGCATCTGCGCGAGCTCCCGCGTGAGCGCGGCGCGCAGCAGCCCCTGCCGCGACCCGAACAGGTGGTAGATGTTCGCGGGGGTGACGCCGACGCGGTCGGCCACCTCCCGCAGGTTCAGCCCGGCGAGGACGCCCCGTTCGGTCAGGAGGTCCAGCGCCGCGTCCATCAGCGCGTCCCGAGTCGACGGGGTGGGCGCGTCCTCCGGGCGACCGGCCATCCCGAGAGGCTCCCACGGCCACCGTGATTGCACAGGTACTAACGAATCGTTAGCGTCGGCGGCATGCTTCGTCTGCGCGTGCTGACGGTGCTCGCCCTCGTCGTCCTCGCCGCGGCGTGCACCCTGCCGCTCTCGACCCCCGGCAGCACCACTGCCATCCAGTTCGTCAGCACGTCGACGACCGACGGGTGGAAGTACGACTACTACCGGAACACCGCGTATCCCTGCGCGATCTCCGGCTACCAGACCTTCGTCATCGGCACCAAGGTCGGCTCGTCGAACACCGACGCCGCGGCCGTTGTGGGTGTTCATGCACGGCGGCGGCGCGGGCTACTTCGACGAGAACGGCAACCCGCAGCCCGACCGCGGGCCAGAAGTCCGAAGAGCCGGTGACGCGTCTCGTCGACCAAGGCGTCGGCGGCAAGGGACTGTTGCTGCTCGTCCGGAACGACCCGGCCGCGTTCCGCACCGTCTCGGTGTCGTACTGCAGCCACGACGTCTACGCCGGTGCGAACTCACCGGATCCGAACAACCCGAACACCACGCCCGACGGCAAGCCCCGCCTCACGAACGGCCTGCTCGCGACCAAGGCCGCGATCCAGTACGCGCAGAGCCGGTACCCGACGACGAAGACGTTCCTGCACGGCACGAGCGCGGGTTCCGTCGGCACCTACTCGGTCGCCTGGTCGATGCAGCTCCAGGGCATCGCACCGGCGGGCATCGTCGCGGACGCGAGCCTCGTGAACATCGAAGGCACGGAACGCGGCCTTCAACCAGGGTCTGTGCGTCGACGACAACGACCCCGCCCGGGCGCGGCGATCGCGGCTCGCGTCCACCCCGACCTCGCGAACATCGACAACGAGGTCGACAAGCTCGTCGCGACCGGACGGCTGACGGTGCCGATCACTGCACGTGTGGAACCACGGCGACCAGAACACGTGCGGCTCGCCGCCGATGCAGTGCCCGCTGCGTGACGGGTCCGTCGTCACCATGGGCCTCACCGACTGCCTGCACGAGCCGCTCCGCGCCAGCGATCGCGGCACAGGGCCCGACCAGCCGGTCCGTGAACCTGCCGGTGTGCGTCGATGCCAAGGACGATCCGGTGAAGGACTGTTCCATGCACGTCACCACGCCACGGGCGGGCACGGTGAACACCGACCCGGCGACGCCGGCCGACTACCAGGGCGCGATCCTCACCTGGGTCCACGCCCGCCTTGCCGACGCCTGAGCCCACGCCACGGGCGCGAGCAGCAAGCAGGGACGCGCGCGGGCCCGCGCGGCGTACTGTCAGCGGTGACGTTGGGACACGACGCGGCGCCGGAACGGCGTGGCCGGACGCCCGTCCACCGAGGAGGTGGGCGTCCTTACAAGTGAGGCAAACGTGTCGTTCATCGGGATCATCCTGGTCATCGTCGTCATCGGTCTGCTCGTCATCACCGTCTTCTCGTCGTTCAACTCGATCGGCGCGACGGAGGTGGGCCTCGTCACCAAGCGGTTCTCGCTGAAGAAGCTCGGCGAGGACAACCCGGTCGCCTTCCACGGCGAGGCCGGATACCAGGCCGAACTGCTCATGCCGGGGCTGCGCTTCAAGCTGTGGCCGCTCTACGGCGTGAAGAAGTTCCCGTGGGTGCAGGTGCCCGCGGGCCACATCGGCGTGGTGATCGCGCAAGTGGGCGCGCCGCTGCCGATCGGCGCCAAGAGCGGTACCTACAAGTCCGAGTTCGCGAACTTCTCCGACCTGCGCACGTTCGTCGACAGCGGCGGCCAGAAGGGTGTGCAGCGGCCGGTGCTCCCTCCGGGCACGCTGTTGCCGATCCACCCGGTCGCGTTCCTCGTGATCACGACGGGCAAGGTCTACGGCCAATCGGTCTCACCGGAGATGGTGCAGCGGGCCAAGGCGACCGGCGGCGTGCTGCAGCCCGAGTCGTTCGGGCTCGCACCCGAACAGCTGCAAGTGGTCGTGATCGCGCCGAACGGTCCCCAGGACATGATCGGCATCGTCACCACGCTCGACGGCAAGCCGCTTCCGTCCGGCGACATCGCCAGCCGGCTGGGTGAGTTCGCGGACGTCGTCGCGATGGAGACGGAGCCCGCGATCACCGATTCGCAGATCATCGAGTTGCTGCTCGGCAGCAAGAACGACCTGCACAACAACTACCAGGACTTCCAGGCGTTCCTCGAAAACGGAGGGCGCATCGGCCTGCAGCACGACCCGCTCCTCTACGGCGCGTACCTGCTGAACCCGTTCCTCGTCCGCGTCGAGATGGTGCCGATGCTCGTCGTGCAGCAGGGTCAGGTCGCGGTCATCAAGGCCTACGTCGGGCTGCCGACGCAGGACACCTCGGGCGCGGAGTTCAAGTTCGGCTCGATCGTGCGGCCCGGCCACCGCGGCATCTGGCAGGAGCCGCTGCGCACCGGCAAGTACCCGATCAACCCGCGCTGCTACACGGCCGGAGATCGTGCCGACGGCGATCCTGACGCTCAACTGGGCCGACGTCGTTCGCAGGCGCACAACCTCGACGCGAACCTGTCGCCGATCGTGGCCAAGAGCCGCGAAGGCTTCGTGTTCAAGATCGACCTGCAGGTGCAGATCCACGTGCCCGACACCAGGCGCCGCAGGTGATCTCGATGGTCGGCACCATGCAGAACCTCGTCAACGAGGTGCTGCAGTCGGCCGTCGGCAACCACTTCCGCAACAAGCTGCAGAGCCTGGCCGCGGTCGCGTTTCATCGAGACCCGCCAGCAGGTGCAGGTGTCGGCGTTCGAGGCGATCACCGCGTACCTGGCCGCCTACGACGTCGAGACGCGCGGCGTCTACATCCAGGACGTGCAGTTCCCGGCCGCAGCTCGTCGAGGTGCTGACGCAACGCGAGATCGCGAACCAGGAGAAGGCGACGTTCGCGGAGAAGGAGCGGGCGGAGATCACCCGCATCGAGATGGAGCGGGCCCGAGGGCACCGCGGACATGCAGGCGCAGCTCGCGCAGTCACAGGTGACCATCGACATCGCGGCCAATGCTGCGCAGGCGCGCGAAGCGGAAGGCGCGCGGCCAGGCGGCGTACGTCGAACTCACCGGGCGAGCCGAGGCGACGAAGGTCGAAGCGGTCGGTCTCGCCGAAGCGGCCGCGGTCAAGGCCCTCGGCCTCGCGCGCCGCGGCCGGCTTCGAAGCGCAGACGCAGGCGCTCGGCCAGATGCCCACCGCGATCGTCGCCGTCGCCAACGCGGTCTCCGACGGTCACATCACGGTCGTGCCCGAGGTCCTCGTGACCGGTGGCAACGGCGGCGGCGCGTTCGAAGGTCTCGCGGCGACGCTGATGCGCACCTTCGGCAACGGCAACGGCAAGGGGGGCGGGAAGCCGGCGATCGTGGTTCCCGAGCCGGGCGGCACCGTCGTCGAGGCGGAGCCGGGCGAGACCGTCGTCGTGGAGGAAGCGCCCGACGCGAAAGCGTGAGCGTGGCGGCCGGCGCTCGCCGGTCGCTACGTTCGACGCATGGACTTCGAGCTCCACCGCGAGCTGGCCGACTACCTCGTCGTGCTGGACGACTTCATCGAACGGGAGATCACGCCGCTCGAGGAAGCCGACGACAACATCCGCTTCTTCGATCATCGCCGCGAGGACACGCGCACCGATTGGGAGCGCGGCGGGTTGCCGAACGCCGAGTGGGAGGCGTTGCTGCGCGAAGCCCGCCGCCGGGCCGACGCCGCCGGCCACTACCGCTACCCGTTCCCGAAGCGGTACGGCGGCCAGGACGGCACCAACCTCGGCATGGCCGTGATCCGCGAACATCTCGCGCGCAAGGGCCTCGGGTTGCACTGCGACCTGCAGAACGAGCACATGATCGTCGGCAACAACGTCGGCCTGCTATTGATGATCAACTACGGCACCGACGAGCAGAAGGCCGAGTGGATCGACGTGCTCGCCGAAGGTCGTGGTGGGTTCGCGTTCGGCATCACCGAACCTGATCACGGATCCGACGCCACGCACATGGAGACCACGGCCGTGCGGGACGGCGACGAGTGGGTGATCAACGGCGAGAAGACGTGGAACACCGGCATCCACGCCGCGCCGTACGACTTGATCTTCGCCCGCACCGGCGGGAGCGCGGGCGATGGACACGGCATCACCGCGTTCCTCGTCCCCACCGACAGCCCCGGCTTCGAGATCCTCGAATTCCTGTGGACGTTCAACATGCCGACCGACCACGCGCACATCCGGCTCACCGATGTGCGCGTGCCGGATTCGGCGATCTTCGGCGGCGAAGGACGCGGGCTCGGGGTGGTGCAGCACTTCTTCAACGAGAACCGGATCCGGCAAGCCGCGTCGAGCCTCGGTGCCGCGCAGTTCTGCATCGACCGGAGCGTCGAGTACGCCAAGCGAGCGCGCACCGTTCGGCAAGCCGCTCGCGTCGAACCAGGCGATCCAGTTCCCGCTGGTCGAGCTGCACACGCAGTGCGAGATGCTGCGGGCGTTGATCCACAAGACCGCGTGGGCGATGGACACGTACGGTGCGTTCTCCGTGTCCGACAAGGTGTCGATGTGCAACTACTGGGCGAACCGGCTGTGCTGTGAGGCGGCCGACCGCGCGATGCAAGTGCACGGCGGACTCGGCTACTCGCGCCACACACCGTTCGAGCACATCTACCGGCACCACCGCCGCTATCGCATCACCGAGGGCAGCGAGGAGATACAGATGCGCCGAGTCGCCGGCTACCTGTTCGGCTTCATGAAGCAGCAGGCACCCAAGGGGGTCGACGCGTGAGCGAGGACGACGTCGGCGCCGGGTTCACGTCGAGTCCGTTCGTCGCCGCGAACGAGCCGATCACCGCATCGGACGACGAGATCCGGGCGTTCCTCGCCGACGCCGAGATCCCGCCGCTCCTCCCTGCGATCGCCTACGCGACCGGTGACATGACAGTGCTGAAGCCGGAGCTCCGACCCGACCCGATGCTCGTCGGGATGCCGCAAGGCGGCCTGAGCGAGGAGCAGCAAGCGGAAGCGCGCGAGCTCGCGCTCGGTGCGCTCGTCGCGTTCCGTGACGGCGGTTGCCGGCCCGCGCCGCCGCCCGCCGACGACCAGCTGCTCGAGATCATGCGGTACGCGGTGGGTGGCGCGGAGATGACCGACTACCTCCCGTTGCTGGAGGAGGAGCTCGCCTACCGCGGCGAGGACCGGCGCGCGCCGGGGTGGAAGGCCGACGATCTCGCGCCGGGCGTCGACTTCGTCGTGCTCATCATCGGCGCGGGCATGTCCGGGCTGCTGGCCGGGCACCGGCTGCAGCAGGCCGGCGTGCCCTTCGTCATCCTCGAGAAGAACGACGACGTCGGCGGCACGTGGCTCGAGAACACCTATCCCGGTTGCCGCGTCGACAACCCGAACCACAACTACAGCTACGCGTTCGCGCAGCGACACGATTGGCCCTTCCACTTCTCGACGCAGGACGTGCTGCTCGACTACTTCCGGCGCTGCGCCGACGCCTTCCAGCTGCGCGAGCACATCCGCTTCGCGACCGAGGTCGTCGCGGCCGACTGGTCCGACGAAGCGCCGCAGCGTGGTCGGTGCGCGTGCGGGATCGTGAGGGCGACGAAGCGACGATCACGGTGAACGCCGTCGTGAGCGCGGTGGGCCAGCTGAACCGCCCGTCGTTCCCCGACATCCCCGGACGCGACTCGTACGCGGGCGTGGCGTTCCACTCGGCGCAGTGGAACCACGACCTCGATCTCCGCGGCAAGCGCGTCGCGGTCATCGGCACCGGCGCGAGCGCGGTGCAGTTCATCCCCGAGATCGCGCCCGACGTCGGTGAGCTGCTCGTGTTCCAGCGCACCCCGCCGTGGCTGGGCCCGACCCCCGACTACCACGACCGTGTGTCGCCCGGCTTGCAATGGCTCTACGGACACGTGCCTTCCTACAGCGAGTGGAACCGGTTCTGGATCTTCTGGCGCATGGGCGACGGCGCGCTCGAAGGCGTGCGCGTCGATCCCGATTGGGAGCCGAAGGGCGCCGCGGTCAGCGCGGCGAACGACCTCGTGCGCATGGTGCTCACCGGCTACCTCGGGATGGAGTTCGCCGACCGGCCGGACCTGCTCGAGCACGTGGTGCCCGCGTACCCGCCCGGTGCGAAGCGCCTTCTCCGGGACAACGGCGTGTGGGCGCGCACGCTGAAGCGGGACAACGTCACGTTGGTGACCGACGCGATCCGCGAGATCACACCGAACGGCATCGTCACCGCCGACGGCGTCGAGCACGACGGTCGACGTGATCATCTACGGCACCGGCTTCCAAGCGTCGAAGTTCCTCACGCCCATGAAGGTCACCGGCCGCGCCGGCATCGACCTGCACGAGCAGTGGGCCGGTGACGCCCGCGCCTACCTCGGTGTGACGATCCCCGGCTTCCCGAACCTCTTCTGCCTCTACGGACCGAACACGAACATCGTCATCAACGGCAGCATCGTCTACTTCTCCGAATGTGGCGTGCGGTACATCCTCGGCCTGCTCGAGCAGACACTCGCGGGCGGCCATCGCGCCGCGGACGTGCGCAAAGACGTGCACGACGAGTTCAACGAGCGGGTCGACGCGCGAGAACAAGCTGATGGCGTGGGGCTGGTCGGACGTGAACAGCTGGTACAAGAACGAGCACGGCCACGTCGCGCAGAACTGGCCGTTCACCCTGCTCGAGTACTGGCAGCAGACGTTGCGCGTCGATCCCGACGACTACGAGTTCCTCGACTGAAGGTTTTGGCGACCTACGGCGACCGGAACGGTCGCCGATTGTCGCAAGAACCTACGCGGTGATGCGGAAGAGGTCGCGGGCGTTGCCGCCGAGGAACGCGTCGCGGTGGGACTGCGGCAGTGACGCGACGAGTCCGTCGAGATCGTGCACGTACTCGGGCGTGTGGTCGGCGTGCGGGAAGTCCGACGCCCACATGAAGCGGTCGCCGAACCGTTCCACGAGCGCGGCGATCGTCCGCTCGTCCGGATCGCACGAGATCCAGCAGCGCTCACGGAAGTACTCGCTCGGCCGGTGCTCGAGCGGGACGCGGGTGCCGATGAACGTGTGCCCGTAGACCGCGTCGATGCGGTCGAGCCAGTAGCCGATCCAACCGCCGCCGGACTCGAGCACCAGCACGCGCAGCCGGGGGAACTTGTCGAAGACGCCGTAGTCGAAGAGCGTCGTGAACTGGTGCCGCACTCCGTCGGAGGCGGTCACCGACGCGAGCAAGCGCAGCTGTTTGACGTTCTCCCACACGCCCATGCGCGCGCCCTTCGTCCACTGCGGCTCGAACGTGGGATGGATCGCGAACGGCACGTCGAGGTCCTGCGCGGCGGCGAACACGGGGTCGTTGTCGGGATGACCGAGCGGGCGGCCGTCGTGGGTGAACGGCGCGACGTACGCGCCGCGCGCGCCTTCGGCGACCGCGCGTTCCAGCTCGCGCGCCGCCGCGACCGGATCGGCGAGCGAGAGGTGGGCGGTCGGCACCAAGCGCGGGCTGGAGGCACAGAACTCACAGATCCAACGGTTGTAGGCGCGCGTATAGGCCTGCGCGAGCTCGGGGTCGTCCAGCTCGGCTTCCCAGAGGAGTCCGACGGTCGTGTACAGCACGACCGCGTCGATGCCCTCGGCGTCGAGCACCTCCAATCGCTCGTCCGGGTCCATGCTTCCGTACGGCGCTTCCCGCAAGTAGGTGCGCTCAGGATCGAGTTGCATGGCGCGCAGGTCGGGATCCCCCATCGCTCCGAGCGTCGACGGGAACCCCTTGCGGCTCATGATCGAAGGTTGACCGCCGATCTCCAGCGCCTCGAGCCCGTCGGCGTCGCGCACGAACCGCAGCGCGCGATCGCGGTACTCGCGTTCGAGGTACGTCTCCCAGAGATCCGGGGGCTCGAGGATGTGCCCGTCGGCATCGACCGCGCCGCGGAACGACAGCTGCTGGGTGACATGCATCGGCTTGGCCACGCCACCTTCGTATCCCGTTGCCCGTCGACGCGCCAGCCCCTCGGCGCGCGCGTCATCTCTTGGGCGCGCGGCCTACGCGTGGCTCTTGGTCCGCTCCGGTGCCGCTTCCACCGTGCCGTCGCAGTCGGCGGGCGCGCCGTCGCGGTTCTTGTCCAGCGGGAGGCCATCTCGGTTCTTGTCCAGCGGGAGAAACGCCTCGGCGCTGAGCGCGGCGATCGCGACGGGGACGATCTCGGTGAGCGAGCCGAACAGCAGGTAGCGCGGCACCCAGCGTGGGTGGAACTTCGCGTTGAACGACAGGAGCGACTCGATCTGGAAATACGGACTGAGCCGGCGCAGTGCCCACGCCTCGGCGGCTTCGGCGGCCGACAGCTTCGCGTCCTCGCACAGGATTTCGCGGGCGACCGCGAAGTTGAGCGACACCTCGTCGATGCCGTTGGCGCGCGCCCACGTGATCGTCTCGACGATCATCCGCTCGTTCACACCGTTGACGCCGACGTTGTCGCGTCGCATCGCGTCGAGCGACAGCGCGTGGCCGGCCTTGCACGGGATGTAGCGCTGGAACGCGAACGGCGCGCCACTCGCGTCGCGGGCGACGGTCACGAGCGCATCCGGGTGCCGGCCTTCGAGTAGGCCGTCGAGTGCCATCGAGAAGCCGCGCTCGGCGTGGTCGCCCCGGTGCCGGTCCGCGATGCCGATCAGCGCCCGGCGCAGGGTCGGGTCGAGGCCGCCTTCCCGATAGACCTCGCACGTGATGCCGTGGTTGGTCGTGCGGTTGGTGGCCTGGCGCACCGGCCGCATGTGGCGCCCCTCGAGCGTGAACGTCGCGGTGTCGATGATCGCTTCGTCACCGAGGTAGAGGTCCCGCAACCGCCCGGCTTCGTACACATCGAGCCGGTCCCGGCGCGCGCCGAGCACCGCGACCCGCCAGCCCTGCCCTCGGCAGAGGTCGTGGAACATCCGGAACGCGTCCGCGAAGGATTCGGGATCGCCGACCGGGTCACCCGACATGAGCCCGACGCCGCGCACGTAGCGGTACGCGACTGCGGCGCGCCCGTCCGACGAGAACACGTAGTGCTTGTCGTGGCGCAGCGCGAACGCGTCGAGCGTGTCGCCGTCGGGCCGGTCCATGAGGTTGCGTACCCGCTCGCGTGCCAACGGGTCGGCGACCGCGCGCTCCGCGACCGGCGCGAGCACGATGAGCAAGAGGAGGAGCACGCCGGCGATGCCGACGACCGTGATCGACGCGGGGAACCACTGGCCGAACCGCCCGTGCATCTGCAGCCCGCCACTGAGACCGACGAGTCGCGCCGCGACGTCCTGGATCGCGTTCGTGACCGTCAACGGCTGCACGACGCTGGAGCGGCGCAGGAGCAGCCCGGCGAGACCGTACGCGAACATCAGGCCGACGACCACGGGGACCGTGCGCGCGACGGAGTGCAACCGCACGGGGCGCGACCGGAACGGTGAAGAGTTGTCGCCAGCGCACGAGCGTCACCGCCGCGATGCACGCGATGATCGCCTCTTCGATGTCGAGGCCCTTGACGATGTGGGTCACGGTCGAGATCGCGAGGAGGACGAGCGCCATCCGGTACGCGAGCTTGCGGCGGTGCACGAGCCCGCGGCCGATGAGCAGCAGCGCGAGGCCGACGAGCGCGGTCGCGCCGGCGGCCGTCTCGCGCACGGACGGCGTCACGTAGCCGGAGATCAGCTCGAAGCGGTGGTCGACCGCGGGTGTGAGCGCGGAGCCGATGTCGATGAGCCCGACGGCGGCGACGAAGCATCCGAGCAATCGCGCCCGCGTCCGGGCGTCGATCCGGGATCTCGTCATCGGATGCGCCAAACCGACCTCAGAACGTCTGCCGGGACCAGCCCCGATGCAGGGGACGGTACTGCGCTTTTCTTATCGGCTTCGATCGGCCGGAGTCGCGGGTCTGAGGCGCCGTTCAGGTCGCAGCGTCGATCACCGGACGCTCGTCGACCACGCGCATCGGCGCGATGTGGAGGTAGCGGCTGCTCGGGTAGCCGACGTTCGGTTGGGAGTACGCGTGGAACGCGACCCGCAATTGGCCGCCGGCGTCGGTGAACACCTCGGCCCCGCCCGGCCCGGCCAGCTTCGAACCCGAGCCGAGCACCCGGTTCTCGGCCGGTTTGGTGCACGGGCCGGCCGGCCCGGCGCAGATCGCGTACGCGGTCGTGTACGCCGGCGACTGCCAGTCGGCGGCTGAATACAGGAGAACGTAGGTGCCACCTGCGAGCACGAGCGACGGTGCCTCGACGACCCGCCGCTCGAACGCGCGGTCGGCACCGAGCAGCCGGTGCGGCACGCCGGTGACCCCGCGCCCGTCGGCCGTCAGCTCCTGCGACCACAGTGCACCGACCGCCCCCTCCTCCTTCCAGAGGAGGTACGCGCGACCGTCGTGGTCGACGAACGGGCTCGGATCGATCGCGCCGCCGCCGGCGCAGAGGATCGGGCCCCACGAGTCGTCGACGAAGGGGCCGGTCGGCGACTTCGACACGGCGCGTGTGACGCACTGACCGTTGGTGACGTTGTTGCGCGTCGCGTAGTACAGGACGAATGAACCGTTGCGCGCGAGCACCGACGGTGCCCACGTGGTGCCGGCTCGGGCCCATGCCGGCAATGCCGGCAACGCGTTCCCGACCAGCTGCCACGTCACCAGATCCTTCGAACTGATGACCTGGATGTCGCCCGCGCCCGAGTTCGTCGAATACGCGTAGTACATGTCGCCGGCGCGCAGCACGAAAGGATCGGGGAAGTCGTACGGGAACCGCGCACCCGTGGCGTACGCGAGCGTGCGCGTGCAGGAGTCGGCGGAGAACCGCAGCGCGGCGACCGCCGTCGCGGTGTCTCCGGCGCGGTTCGCGGCCACGGCGCTCGAGACGCCGGCGAGGCACAGGTTGGTCTGCGCCGCGTTCGTCGCGAGGAGGAAGCGGCCGGTGTTCGCCTGCTCCAAAGCGGACTGCACCGACGCGATGTCGGCTCGGGTGTTCTGCGTGACGGCATCCATCCACGTCCGCGCCGCGGTCGTGGCCGCGATCTCGGAGCGGGTTGCCGCGACCGCCTTCTCCGTCATCCCGGTGACGTCCCGAGCGTGGTCGATGCCGGCTTCGGATCGCGCCAACGCCGCGCGCCCGGCCGCGAGCTCGACTCGATGCTCGTGCAGGCGCGCACCCGCGCGGTGGTACTGCACACCGAAGGTGGCGCCGGCCGTGATCGCGAGCGCGACCAGGATCACGATCACGATCGTGACGACGGCACGCGCCCTCACAACGACGCGCCGACCTGCGCGCAGGTGCTCTCGGTACCCCGCACCGTGCGGGCGAGACCATTGAGGTCGCCCACCCCGGCCTGGTTCAAGGCCTGGGCCACGCCGAGGAGGCACCGACCGAGCCCGTCGAGTTGCGTCCGCCGCGCGCGTAGGTCCGCGGTGGCGGATGCGAGCTCCGCCTGCAGGCTGGTGAGCTGGGCCCCCGCGGCGACGAGCGCTTGCGCGACCGCGTCGCGATCGCGCTTCCCGACTCCGAGCGCGGCGCGCGTCACGTCGAGCATCTCCTGCGCGGTCACGAGTCCGCGTCGTGCGAGCGCGAGATCGGTGCGGCTGTGCGCGAGGTCGAGTCGTGTCGCACCGACGGCTGCGACCGTGCGGTCGATCTCGTTGCGCCGCGCGATCCAGGCGTGCGCGCCGACGCCGGCCGTGCCGCAGACCACCGCGATCGCCGCGACGACGGCGATCGATCGCAGCGCGGCCCGGGATCGCGGCCGGCGCCGCGTCCGGACGGTCGCGGCGGCCGCGAGTGTGTCGATGCTCACGCCACCTCCCACCGCCGGTGCGACGCCGAGCCGTGCAACCACCTGTCACCCTACGGACCGCTCGGCGGCGCGAACAGGCCCGACGCGCGCTTTCGTGTGGCCGGGAGATGAACAGATCGCGGCAGGCTCGTTCAGTCGGGCCCGAGCACCCCGTCGATCATCGACCGCGCGAGCCACGCCTCGTACTCGTCTGCGCTCCAGCCCCGTTCACCGACGAGCAGGAAATAGAGCTCGGGCGAGATGAGCGCCCAGATCACATCGCGCGCGTGGTCGTTCGCGAGTCCGGGGCGCAGGCCACCGCTCGCGGCGAGATGTTCGACGAGCGCCGTGGTCCCCGCGAGGCGTTCGGCGTTCATCGTGCGCGCGAGCTCGCTCGCCGCGCGACACGCCCGCCGGAACCATGCTGAGATGGTTCGATCAGCCGCCTGAACCCGCTCCTGCCGCCGCTGCTCCGACCGCTCGCGAGCGATGAGTACCTTCCGTTGCCGTACACGCGGCGGGACGACGAGGCGATCGCGCGCTATGCCGGCATCGCGCCGGAGACTGCGCGCCGGCTCGGGCTCGCGACTGCGGCGTACGTCGCCGACCGGCGCACGACCGCGGCGTCGCTGCGGATGATCAACGCCGCGCACGGCGAGACGTTCTACGACGTGCCCGAAACCGCGACACTCGACCTCGAGGCCGCCGCCGAGACGTTCCGCACCGACGTCCCCGTGATCGACGTGCAGACGCACCTGGTCGATCCGGGGCGCTGGGAGCTGCCCGCGGCGAGCGCGCTCGACGGCTTCCTGCGGATGGTCGACCCCGACCGGTGGTCCGGTCCGGTCGACCCGCGCGCGATCGACGCCGCAGCATGGGTGAGCCTCGTGTTCGGCACGAGCGAGACCGCGATCGCGTTGCTCACGTCGACACCGGGCACTGCGGCGACCAACGTGCTCACCAACCCGCAGATCGCGACCGCACGCGAGATCGTCGACCGCTACGCAGGGACCGGTCGCGTGCTCACGCACGCGATCGTGCACCCGAACGTGCATGGCGAGCTCGACACGATGGCCGAGACGCGCGCCGCGCTCGCGCCGTCCGGGTGGAAGGTGTACACGTTGTGGGGGCCGCCGACCGCGGCGTCGCCCACCGGCGGTTGGTTCCTCGACGACGAGGAGATCGGCTTCCCGTTCCTCGAACACGTGCGCACGCTCGGCCCGCGGGTCGTTGCCACCCACAAGGGGCTGAGTGGTCCGGTGCCCGGCGCGGCACGGGCGGCGGCCTCGCCGCGCGACATCGGCCCCGCCGCCGCGGCCTTCCCCGACCTGACGTTCCTCGTCTACCACTCCGGCTACGAGCGGGATCCCCACGGCGAGGAAGGCGAGTACCGCGCCGGAAGTGGCACCGGCGGTGTCGACCGTCTCGTCCAGAGCGTGTCCGACGCGGGCGTCGGACCGGGCGGGAACGTCTACGCCGAGCTGGGCAGCACGTGGTTCCTGATGTTGCGGCGACCGCGCGAGGCCGCGCACGTGTTGGGCAAGTTGCTGCGCGCGCTCGGACCGGAGCGCATCCTGTGGGGCACGGACTCGGTTTGGTACGGCTCGCCGCAACCGCTCATCGACGCGTTCCGCGCGTTCTGCATCCCCGAGTCGATGCAGGAGCAGTTCGGCTACCCCGCGTTGACGCGCGCGACGAAGGAACGGATCCTCGGCGGGAACGCGCGTGCCGTCTACGACGTCGACGACGACACGGTGTCGCGCGCCGCTGCGTCGGGTCCCGACTGGGTCACCAACGGCGCGGTCGCGCTCGGAGCCGCGCTCGCTACGAACGTGGGCTGAGGCTCGTCGCTCTTATCGGCCTCGTCGGCGGCTGCTTCCGGCGTCGCCAACTGCTTCTCGGGCCACAGCGCGATGGTCACCGCGATCGCCGCCAACAGCGTGAGGAGGACCGGGAGCAGGATGAGCGTGCGTGTCGGGACGTCGCCCAGGTCGACGATCGGCTTGCCGACCAGATGCGCACGATCCGGGGTGACGTCGTCGATGTCGTTCTTGTTGTCGCCCTGGAAGATGTAGGTCCCGTTCGGGAGGATCCGCTTGATGCGGTGGACGATGAGGCTTCCCTCGCCGGGTTGGCCGTCGGGGATGCGGTAGATCGCGATGTCGCCGACCTCGTAGTCGCCCGACTTGCGGGCGTAGAGCAGGTCACCCTGCTCGTACAGCGGCTTCATCGACTCGCCCCGCACGACGACGAACAGGGCCTGGCCGCCGAAGCGCGCCGGCCACAGCACGAACGCGAGCCCGCCCAGGATCAGGATCGAGAAGACCGTTCCGAGTACCCGGCGAGCTCTCCGCGCGCTCACGGGTTGTCCAGGTGGAAGTCGTCGAAGCGCAAGCCGTTGCTCGTCCACTGGTACGGGCCGGCGAGCTGGTGCGTCGCGTTCTTGAAGAGCGTCTGTTCCGCGGCGGAGAGCGTGTAGGTCACCACTTGCACACCGTTGATGAACGCGGTGAGCGCGCCGGTGCTGAGCGACGACAGCGTCAGTGTGATCGACGCGGGCGCGGTGCCGATGCCACCGGGATAGAGGTTGCTGATGACGTTGACCTCGGTCCAGGCGCCCCCGCTGAACTTCCACAGCTCCATCGAGCCGTTGGCCGTGTTCGTCCACTCCGCCGTGAGGAACTCGGTGCCGGCCGCGTTGCGGTTGATCGTCAGGCCGACGTCGAACGTGGTCGCACCGTTGCGGAAGAGCGTGGCCGCCACGGTCCGGCTCGGCGCGCCGGCGTCGATCACGAGCGACGTGTTCGCGGTCGTCGACTGCGCCGCGTTGCCCTGGATCGTCCAGGTACCTCCGGCCGGGTTCACCGACCACGTCTTCGCACCGCCGTCGGTGACGGTGCCGTTGAGGTTGGTGCCGTTGGCGCCGTTGAAGTTCTCCCACGCGACGACCGTCGGCGCACCCGTGCTCGCGGCCATGGTCAGGGCCGTGAGCTTGGCGGAAGTGATGCCGCCGATGGGGGCTGCGGACGCGACACCGCCGCCGACGGCGAACGTCAGCGCGGTGACGAGAACAATGGTGGCGAGAGACTTGCGCACACGTTGCATGGGGAGCTCATCCCATGACGTCGAAGATGGCGGTCCCGGCGGGTCCGACCCCGCCGGGACTCGTTGGATCAAGTGCCGGTCAGCCGCTGATGACGACGGCCGCACCAACAACGGCGTTGGCGTTGGCGCCCGGCGCAGTGAGGCCAACCGCGGCGGTCGTGCCGACGATCGAGGCGACGGTGCCGCCACCGAGTGACGCGCCAACCGCTGTCCTTCAGCGTCAGGCTGAGGGTCTTGCCCGCGCACGCGGCGTTGATGCCGGTCACGTTGACGCTCGTCGTCTGGTAGCGGCCGAGTGTCGCGTCGTAGGCGTTCGTATACGCGAGCGTGACTCCGTCGGTGTCACACGAGCCGACGACGGCCGTGTCAGCGCCGAGGCTGTTGCTCGTGATGCCGCCCAGGCTGGCGGCCGAGGCGCCGACGACGCCGAGCGTTGCCGCCCCGGCGATGATCGCCGCGACGATCCGCCGGCGACGTTTGCGGTCGGTGTTGTCAGTCATTGCAGAAATACCCCGCGTTCGTGTGAGATGGCCCGCCACAGTCAGTCGGACTCTGGTGATTCATCGTCTCGGGTGCCCGAGGCTTGAGCCGGTTCACGCGAAGTCGAGATCCCGGACCCGTCGAGGCCACGCGGCGCGGTCGAATTCCGGCCGCCGCGGCGGCGCACCGCCGATCAGACGAGCAGCGGGATGTAGTCGCTCGACGGGTGCGAGGGGGCGAAGAACCAGCACTCGAGCGTGTAGCGAGGCTCGGTCATCGTGGGGTCGAAGTAGGAGCGGTGGAGGAAGCGCTCGTCGAACATGATCGCGTCGCCGGGCGCGAATTCCGGCCGCAGCACCGGTCCGGCGGCAGTGACGTCGGCGACGAGCGTGGTCGCGATGCCGTGCTTCGCGAGGCCGCCGTCGACGGAGAGGATCTCGGGCACGCGGAACGCGGCAACTTCGAGACCGGGGGACGGGTGGTCGCCGCCGCAACGCGAGAGCGCGGTCCAGACGTTCATCGTGCGCACGTCGTGATCGAGGAACGACCCGTCCTGATGCCAGTCGGCGAGCTGGTACGCGGGCTCCATCCGCCGCAGCGTCGACTTCTGCAACGAGAAGAACGGACGCTCGCCGAGGTGGCCCGCGATCGCGTCGACGACACCTGCCGCCTGCAACCACTCGAGGAAGATCGCGGTGCTGCGCGGTGAGTCGGCCAGCCAGGTGCCGCCCCGCTCACCTGTGCGCTTGCGCAACCCTGGCACCATGGTGCCGCCGGGCAACGTGCAGGGTTGGTACCAGGAGTCTGCCGGCGCCGCCGGGTCGTAGCGGTCGCGCTGCGCTTGGGTGCGGTGGATGGCGTCGATGCCCTGGTGGGTTTGGGACTCGTCGAGCAAACCCCGCAAGATCAGCGCGCCGTGGTGCGCGACCGCGCCGCCGAGCACTTCACTCGTGAGCTCGGGCGCGTCGATCTCGGGGAGCGTGCCCGTCACTTCGGGGAACGGGTCGGCGTAGGTCGGCGGCCACGGCGCGCGCGGCTGCGACACGAACGAACGCGCGGCGCGGCCCCGAAGATCGATCAGCCCGATCTCGACGTCAGACGAACGCGCGGCACGGTTGACCGCCGCGAGCAGGTCGAGGGCCTCGACCAACCGGCCTGCTTCCTCCAGGCGGGCGACGTCGGCGCGCGCGGCCGGCCCGTCGATCGCGGGTCGGGCGGGGACCTCGTCGTTTGGCCGTCGCCGCAACCGGTCGAGCGCACGCATGAGCTTCCATTCCTTGGAACGGCGGGCGTCGGCACCCGCGTCCGGAGGAGGCTATCGCCCACCATCTGGTGGGGAGCAAGGGCGCGAGCCGCGCACCGGGGCGCGCCGGCGGCGCGGTCGGACGCGACGAAATGAGTCCAAATCCCCTACTCGGAGCCTGCGACCGAGTGCACGCTCGACGCATTCATCGACCGAGGCGGGCACCAGGATGAACGACAGGCGATGGTGGGCCGTGACAGTCGCAGTACTGGCCGCCGTCGCGCTGACCGGGGTCGCGGCCGCGATCTGGGGCGGGAACGACAACGCGAAGTCCTCGGCGCGAGTGACGGTGCTCTCCACGACGTCGACGACATCGACGTCCACTCCGACGGCGACGACGCCAACCACGGCTCTCGCAGCGACGACGACTGCTCCAACCGTTCCGATCCCGTCGACGAGTCGCCCGCCGTCGAGCGCGACGACACGACCGCGCGTGACCGTCCCCACTGCGGTCGCCGTTGTCAGCGCGCGTTCCGGCGGCGGCTCGGGAGAGATCGTGCTCGACTGGAACGCAGTCACCGCCGCGACCGGGTATCGAGTCCTACGCGCCGATGCACCGGGCGGTCCGTTCGTGGTCGCGGCGGACTTCGACATCACGAACGGCAAGACAACGATTGCGGCTGATGTCGTCAATCTCTGGTCACAGCAACACTCGTACGTCCCGGCGCGCGGCGCGGTCGGCGCGCCCGATCGATCGCCGTCGTTCGAATACGTCGAGGCCGAGCCGGGACACACCCAGCGGTACTTCCGTATCGTCGCCTACAACGCGGCGGGCGCGGCGCCGGCGTCCGCCACCGTGTGCGGTGCCGCGCCCGGGTATCCGGCCTGCTGAGCGTCGTTCCCACGATTCGGGATGGAGGCTTCACATCGCGGCGTTGCAGGCAGCCGCCGACGGGAAGTAGCAGGCGCCGCGTCACCGGAGCTCGGCCACGAAGCCTTCCCACGCGCGGAGGCGCAGCGGACTACGCCCGAGGTCCACCACGACACCTGGTGATGGTAGCGAGAGATTGTATGCGGGCGCATATATCTGCTACGGTCGACGGCATGAGCACACCGGCAGACACGATCTGGGTCCGGCGCCCGACGGCGCCGACCGGCGGGCGACGTCAGCGCACCGACGTTCCGCCTCGACCGACCGCTGGCCGGCCTCACGATCGGCCTGCGCACCGACCGCGCCTGGCGATCGTGGCAGCTGATCGCGAGCATCTGGGACGAGTACCTCCGGCGCGACGGCGCGCAGACGATCGCGGTCGAGACCGGCGCGCAGATCGGCCAACCCGCGTCGAGCGACCGCAAGCAGATCGACGAGTTCGCCGGCCAGGTCGACGCCGCGATCGTCGGGCTCGGCACGTGCGGTTCGTGCACCACGTTCACGATCAAGGACGCGGTCACGGTCGAGGAGCACGAGAAGCCGGTCGTCGCGATCGTGTGCGAAGAGTTCACGGTGCACGCGCACAACGTCGCCCGGCACGTCGGCCACGGCGACCTGAAGCGTGCTCGTGCTCCCCTACCCGCTCGAAGCGCGGCCCGACCGAAGAGCTGCGAGCAGATCGCACGCGACTACTACCCGAAGGTGCTCGAGCTCCTGGGCGTGACGGCATGACGCTCGCGAGCGAACGGATCGAGGTTCCGGCCGACCCGCGCGCGCAGTACGAGCTCGTCGCTCGCCGAGCACTGGGGCGACGGCGTCCCGCAACTCCCGGCCACCGACGACGCGATCGAAGCGCTGCTCGCCGCGTCGCCGTACCCCGCCGATCACGTCGTGTGCGTGCTGCCGCCGGTCAACGGCGTCGCGACCGTCGAGCTCGTCGCGATCAACGCCGCGATGGCCGGCGTCGAACCCGCCGCGTTCGGCGCTCGTGCTCGCCGCGCTCGAAGCGCTGTCGGAGCCGGAGTGGAACGCGTTCGGGCTCACCACCACGACGTCGAGCGTGTTCCCGATGCTCATCGTCAACGGGCCGTGCCGCGACGATGCTCGGCATCGACTACCGCGCGAGCTGCATGGGCGGCGCCGCGGGCCGGGGTTCGATGACGATCGGCCGCGCGGTCGCGCTCTGCCTGCGCAACATCGGCGGTCAGCGCGCCGGCGAGACGACGAAGTCGGTGTTCGGTCAGCCCGCACGGTTCGGCTTCTGCATCGGCGAATGGGAGGAACGGTCGCCGTGGCCGTCGCTCGCGCGAGCGCCGCGGCTTCACCGCCGACGACGACGTCGTGACCGTGCACGGCGGCAAGGGCACGTTCCCGATGGCCGACATCCACAACGACGACCCGCGCGATCTGCTCTACCTCATCGCCAAGAGCATGGCGTACCCGCTCGCGAACATGTTCCTCGGCAACGTCGAGAACGGTGAGGTCGTCGTCGCGTTCAACCCGATGTGGGCCGAACGCTTCGGCGCCGCGTTCCCCGACGTCGACGATCTCACCGCGTACCTGCAGGAGAACGCGTGGCAGCCGATCGACCTGTGGCCGGAGGCGAACGCGAAGCTGCTGCGCGATCGCGGCCGCGTCGACGGCCAGCGGCCGCGTGCACCTCGTCGAGCGTCCCGATCAGATCGTCCCGATCGTGTGCGGCGGCCTCGGCAGCCTGCACGCGATCGGGCTGCCCGAGCTTCGGCGAGAGCACGATGCAGAGCAAGCCCGTCGTGCGGCCGGGTATGACGATGGACCCGGCAACGCGTGGCGGCGGCGGTCGACGAGCTCGCCGGGTTCCTGCGCGCCGACGGCGCCGACCTGCTGCGTGCGCGAGGCGAACCCGAAGACGGCGCGCATCCACCTCGCGCTCGTGCTCGACGACGTCACGTGCGCGGATTGCGTCCTCCCGCCCGACGAGCTCCGCGACACGATCAGCGCCGCGCTCGCAGCGGCGCATCCCGGGTGAGTTCGAGCTCGTGCTCGACGATCCGCGCCGGATCAGTGAGCGCGCCGCCGACGTACGGACGACCGACGATCCCGTCCCGAGCTGGAGCGCGCTCGTCGCCGTGTACCAGTCGGTGCTGCACGACGTCGTCGCCGCGCTCGACGAGCGACGCGGGCATGGACTCCGGCGTCTTCTCCGCGCTCGCGTACCTCGAGCGCGCCGCAGCCGCCGCACCGGTTGCCGATGAGCGAACTGCAACGGGCGATGCACCCGCGCTACAGCCAGCCCGGCTTCAGCCGGCTCGTGCAGCGCATGGAGGCCGACGGTCTCGTCGAGCGCCGGCCCGATCCCGACGACCGCCGGGCGACGATCGTCGTGACGACGCGCGCCGGCCGCCGGCAGTTCACGCGCCGCGAACGCGGTCTACGTCGACGCGCTGCGCGATGCCTTCGGCCGCCACCTCGACCCGGCCGAGCACGCGCGGCTCGCATCGATCCTCACCCGCGTCCGCGACCGGCGCTTGTCGGCCCTTCCCCGGGACGAGTAGGTTTCAGAGCCACGCTCGATAAGTCGCTCGACGTCGGATCCGGGGGGATGACGATGATCAGCATCCGTCGTTGCTGGGCGATCGCCGCCGCGTGTGTCGTGCTCGGTGCCTGCACCAGCCAACCGGCGGGTGACGACGACTCGGCGTCGTCAGCCACGACCGCGAGCGGCTCCGGTGGCACGACTGCCGGCGCGACCGGCCGCGGCAACACCGTCGGCATCACCGCGGACACCATCAAGATCTCGCTGATCGCGACTGACCTGTCCCAACTCGCGGCACAGAACCTGGCGCCGGAGATCGGCAACGCGGGCACGACAATGCAGGCGGTTACCGACGACATCAACGCGAAGGGTGGAATCGCCGGGCGCAAGGTCGAACTGATCCCGCACGTGCTGGCGGGTGCCGACGCAATCCTCAACCCGGACCTCGGGCGGCAGGCGTGCATCCAGGCGACCGAGGACGACAAGCCGTTCGCGGTGATCATCGCGGCCGCGATCCCGGCCTCGATGGTGCAGTGCGTGGCCGTCGACCACGACGTGTTGACGATCACGATGGACAGCTGGCCCGAGAGCCTGTATTCGAACGCGAAAGGGCGGCTGTTCTCGCTCGCGTCGCACATCTCGATCGAGAGCACGCGCCTCTATCGCGCCTGGCCGCGGATCCTCGACGATGCCGCGTTGCTGAAGGGCAAGACGATCGGGATCATCCGGCAGGACGTCGCTGATCAACAGGAGGAGACGGATCAGTCGTTGAAGCCGGGGATCGCCGCGCTCGGGTACAAGGTCGCGGCCGAAGCCGTGCTCCCGTGTCCGGAAGGTTCACAGACGTGTGATCAGCAGCAGGTCGCGATCCAGCGGATGCAGGATGCCGGCGTCGACTTCGTGTTCCTCGTCGCGCAGACGCTCGCGGGGGCCGCGACGGTCGAGGCCGCGCAGACGCTCGGGTACAAGCCGCAGTGGGCGACGGTCGGGAACAACGTCACGGACACCGTCGCGAAGTTCTACACGAACGCGAAGGACGACTACGACGGCGCGTACGGCCTCGACATCGCGTTCACCGACCTCACGCCCGCGACGGCGGCATGCAACCGCATCGCGGTGGCCGGCGGCGTACAGAAGTTCCCGAAGGATTCCGACGGCTACAGCTTCACCGGTGTCACCTGCATCCAGATGCAGGCGCTCGCGCAGGCGATCGATGCGGTCGACGGCACGATCGACCAAGCGTCGGTGATCGCCGCGCTCGAGCAGTTGCACCCGATCGTGATGATCACCGGGCCGCAGGGCTCGTTGAGCAAGGAGAAGCACTACGAGGGCACTGCCGTGTTCTTGTCCCGCTACTCGGCCAAGAGCGAGCAGTTCGAGCCCGTCGACGACCGGAAGCCGATCAGGGTCGGCGGCTGAGGCATCGTGCGCCGAGTCCCGCGATGTCGCGGAACTCTCCGCGGCAGTGCTCGAAGCGGAGATCCGCCGGACGGACGCATCCGTCGTCGCCCGAGGTCCTGCTGGCCGACGCCGAGCTCCCGGGCGTCGACGAGGACGCGATGTCGTTGCGCGATGCGTTGCGCCTCGGTGGCGCGCGGACGATAACGATCCTCGGCTTGCTCGGTGCGCTGCAGCTGATGGACGGCGGCGTGTTCAACGTGCTCGCGCCCGACATCCAGAAGTCACTGCGCGTCTCCGACGCTGTCCTCGGCGCGATCGCCGGCGCGACGGGCGTGCTGTTCGTGCTCGGCGCGATCCCGATGTCGTCACTCTCGGATCGCACGTCGCGCAAGCGGCTCATCGCCATCACCATGTCGGCCTGGTCGGTGGTCATTGCCTTGACCGGCGCGGTGCAGAACGCGTTCCAGATGTTCCTCGCCCGTTTCGGCGCCGGGCTCGGACAGTCCGCGCAGCTGCCGGTCAGCGCACCCCTGCTCGTCGACACGTATCCGATCACCGCGCGGGCTCGCGTGTTCGCGGTGCTCGGCGGCGCGCAAGCCGTGGGAACGATGTGCGCGCCCTTCCTCGCCGGTGGGATCGCGGCGCTGGCGGGTGGCGACAGCGGATGGCGCTGGGCGTTCGTGCTGCTCGGGTTGCTCGCGCTGCCGATCGCGCTTTCAGCCAACACGATCAAGGAGCCGAGGCGCGGCCGGCACGAGATGCGTTCGGTGCTCGGCGAGGAGCTGCCGCCCGAGGAGAACGAGCTCCCGATCTCGCTCTCCGTCGCATTCGAGCGGCTGCGGAAGATCCAGAGCTTCTACTACTTCCTCGTCGGCATGGCCGCGCTCGGCTTCGCGCTCTTCACCGCGCCGCTGTTCCTCAACCTCTACTTCGACGACGAGCTCGGTCTCGACGCGTTCCAACGGGGCGTGATCGCGACGATCATCGCGATCCCGACCTTGCTCGCCATCGCGGTCTCGGGACGGCGCGCGGATGCGCTGTTCCGGCGCAGCCCGCCCGCGGCGATGGCGTTCGTCGGTCTGCTCATCGCGTTGTTCGGCGTTGGACTGGTGGGCGCGATCTGGCTTCCGAGCATCTGGGCGGTCGTGCCCGTGCTCGCGCTGGCGACGGCGTGCGCGCAGGCTGCGTTCACCATCCTGCCCGCGGTCGTGTCGACGATCATCCCCTACCGGCTCCGTGCGCGCGGCACCGCGATGATCGGCATCTACGTGTTCCTGTTCGGTTCGTTCTTCGGCGCCGTGCTCACCGGTCTGCTGAGCGACGCGTACGGGACGCGCGCCGCGCTCGCGATCATCGTGCTGCCCGCGACGCTCATCGGCGGCGCCCTGATCGCGCTCGGCGCGCGGCACATCCGCCACGACATGACGATGGTCGTGGAGGAGCTGCGCGAGGAGCAGGAAGAACGCACACGGATGCAGCAGTCGGACGCCGTCGTGCCCGTCCTCCAAGTGCGGAACCTCGACTTCTCCTACGGCAAGGTCCAGGTGCTCTTCGACGTCGAGCTTCGACGTCCACCAGGGCGAGACCCTGGCGCTGCTCGGCACCAACGGTGCCGGGAAGTCGACCCTGCTGCGCGTCATCAGCGGCCTCGGCGTGGCCGACCGCGGCGTGGTCCGGCTCCGCGGTCGTACGGTCACGTACGCGGATCCTGATCTCCGGGTTCGGGTCGGCATCGTGCAGCTCATCGGCGGCGGGGCGACGTTCGCGCCGCTGACCGTGCACGAGAACCTGCGCGCCGCCGCGTTCCTGTACAGCCGCAAGGAACAGGAACGGCGCATCGCCAAGGCGGTGGAGCTGTTCCCCGTGCTCCGCGAGCGCTTCGACACACCGGCCCGCGAGCTCTCGGGCGGCCAGCAGCAGATGCTCGCGCTCGCGATGACGCTCGTGCACGAACCCGAGGTGTTGATCATCGACGAGCTCTCGCTCGGACTCGCGCCGGTCGTCGTCCAACAGGTGTTCGAAGTGGTCCAACGGCTGCGCGACGCCGGCATCACGATGATCATCGTCGAGCAGTCGCTCAACGTCGCGCTCGCGATCGCCGACCGCGCCGATCTTCATGGAGAAGGGTCAGATCCGTTTCGAGGGTTCGACCGCCGACTTGGCCGCACGGGATGACCTCGCGCGCGCCGTGTTCCTGGGCCGCTGACCGATGTTCGCGACCGTCGTGGCGATCGGGTTCCCGAAGCAGGTCGTCTTCTCCGGCGCGATGACCGGGCTCACCTACGGCGTCATGGCGGTGGGCGTCATCCTCGTGTTCCGCTCGACGCGCGTCATCAACTTCGCGATCGGCGAGATGGGTGGTTTCGCGGCCGCGCTGCTCTACCGGCTCGTCATCGACTGGAACGCGCCGTTCTGGCTCTCGTTCGTCACCGGCATCGCCGTCGGCGCGGTCGTCGGCGCCGCGCTCGAGCTGCTGGTCGTGCGGCGCTTGTTCTCCGCGCCACGCGTGATCCTGCTCGTCGCGCTGATCGGCGCCGCGCAGGTGCTGCTGTTCTTCCAACTGATCCTGCCGGATGTGACGCGTGTGCGCCCGTACCCCACCGCGTTCTCGGGCCGGTGGGAGATCGGCGGCGTGCTGGTGCGCGGGCAGGAGCTGACGGTGATCGTCGTCATCCCGCTCCTCGTCATCGCGCTCACGCTGTTCATGAACCGAACGAAGTACGGGCTCGCGATCCGCGCGTCGGCCGCCAACGCCGATGCCGCGCGCCTCGCCGGCATCAACATCAAGAAGATGTCGACGATCGTCTGGGTGATCTCCGGTGCGCTCGCGGCGACTGCCGCGATGCTGTTCGCGCCGCTCAATCCCGCCGGTGCGTCGGCGCTCGGCGTCGGCCCGGGCATGCTGCTGCGCGTGCTCGCGGCCGCGCTCATCGGCGGCATGGCATCGCTGCCACTCGCGCTCGCGGGCGGTGTCGCGATCGGGATCGGCGAGAGCGTCATCAACTACAACTACAACGACCAGCGCGGCCTGCTCGACCTGGTGCTGTTCGTCGTCGTGCTCGTGACGTTGTTGGTCAGTGGGCGGCGGCGCGGGCTCGCGGAAGCCGATTCCGGCCGGTGGTCGTTCGCGCCGCGAATCCGACCGATCCCGGCCGCGCTGCAGTCGAAGTGGTGGGTGCGATCGCTGCCGGCGTTCGGCGTCGGCCTCGTTGCCCTCGTCGCGCTGTTCCCGCTGGTGTTCCTGCACCTCCCCTCGCAGCGCGAGGCGTGGAGTCGTGTGCTGCTGTACGCGCTCGTCGCGCTGTCACTCACGGTGCTGACGGGCTGGGCGGGCCAGCTCTCGCTCGGGCAGTTCGCGTTCGTCGGTGTCGGCGGGCTCACGACGGCCGCGCTCGTGCGCAACGGAGTCGGTTTCATCCCCGCGCTCGTGCTGTCGGCATGCATCACCGCGCTGGTCGCGATCATCGTCGGCGCGCCGGCGCTGCGGCGCCCGGGTCTCTACCTCGCGGTCACGACGTTCGCGTTCGCGGTGATGACGTCGTCGTGGTTGCTGTGGCGCAACGTCTTCCTCGACGGTCGGCACGCAGGCCGAACTGCCGCGCCAGGTCTTGCCGCTGCCGGCCGCGCTCTTCGACGAGGGCTGGTCGCTGCGCGCGCGAAGGCAGCTACTACGTGGTCTGCCTCATCGCGCTCGGTGTCGTCCTGGTCGCGGTCGCGCTGCTGCAACGCAGCCGCCTCGGCCGTTCGATGATCGCGGTGCGGGACAACGAACGGGCGGCCGCGTCGCTCGGCATCTCGCCCGGCGCGGTGAAGATCACCGCGTTCGGCATCGGCGGGTGGATCGCGGGCCTGGCCGGCGGCCTGTTCGTCGGACTGCGTCACACGCGCGGCAGCCGGGCGACTTCCCCGCCGCCGAGTCGCTGCGCGTCATCTCGATCGTGGTCATCGGTGGGCTGTCGTCGGTCGCGGGCGCGATGCTCGGCGCCTTCTGGGTCGTCGGGCTCCCGAAGCTCTTCGACGACAGTGTCGAGATCGGGCTGCTGACCAGCGGCGCTGGGATTGCTGATCCTGCTGCTCTACTTCCCGGGCGGGCTCGTGCAGGTGCTCTACAGCGCTCCGCGACTGCGTTGTTCTCGTGGCTGGCCGCGCCGCGCGCCCGAGGCGGCACCGCCGATCACCGTCCGGACGCCGCTGCCGACCCGTCCCCGCGTCGTGCGGCGCCGAGATCCGGCCCGATCTCGACGCGGTGATCCGCGTCGAGGGGCTGTCAGTGTCGTTCGGTCCGCGCCTCGTGCTCGAAGGCGTCGACTGCACGTCGGCCCGGGCGAGGTCGTCGGGCTCATCGGCGCGAACGGTGCCGGCAAGTCGACGCTCATGAACGCGATCGGCGGGTTCGTCCGCAGCCGGGGAGCGTCGAGATCCTCGGCCACGACGCGCACCGGCTGTCGTCCGGCCAAGCGGGCGCGGCTCGGGCTCGGGCGGTCGTTCCAGGGCGCCGAGCTGTTCCAGGACCTCACGGTGCGCGAGACCGTCGGGCTCGCGGTGCCCGGCGTCCGGCCGTGGCAACGCACCGCGTGCGCGCGAGGCCGACGAAGTCATCGCGTTCCTCGGGCTCGGTGCCTTCGTCGATCGGTTCATCAACGAGCTGTCGACGGGAACGCGGCGCGTGGTCGAGCTCGCGTGCCTCATGGCGTCCGGTGCCCAGGTGCTCTGTCTCGACGAACCGACCGCCGGTATCGCGCAGCGCGAGAGCGAGGCGTTCGGCCCGCTGATGCTGCGGATCCGCGACGAGCTGCACGCGAGCCTGCTCGTCATCGAGCACGACATGCCGGTGATCATGGGCATCAGCGACCGCGTCTACTGCCTCGAGGCGGGCACGATGCTGTGCGAGGGAACGCCCGACGAGGTCCGCAACGACCCGCGCGTCATCGCGTCGTACCTCGGAACCGACGAGCGCGCGATCCAGCGCAGCGGCGCCGCACCGGCCTGACGTAGCGAGCTACGGATGCATCATCCCGACGTTCGGCGAGAGCTCTTCCGCATCGCCGCCCAACTCGACGATGCGGTGCCAGGGCTCGCCGCGGCGCACCGCGATGCCGACGAGCACGGTGAGCACGCGCTCGGTGAAGTCGGCGGTCGCCTCACGCGGCGTCGCGACCAGCTTGCGCAGGTTCGGCAGCGCGTCCGGCGGCTGCGTCGCGAGCACGCCGGTGGTACTCGGCGAGCACCGGCCGGCCGGCGCGGGCGGCCTCGCCTGCGCGGATCTCGGCGACCGCGGCGCCGAGCGCGCAGTCGCTGACGATCTCGTAGGCGTCGACGGCATCCGTCACGGGCTGAAGCCCTGCCGGGTCAGCACGCCGACGACCGCGTCGACGTGCGTCGACCATGCGCTCGACTCCGAGCGAACCGTTGAGGAACTGTCCGAGCAGCGCCGGTTGGGCGACGAACGCGTCGTGGCTGTAGCGGGCCCACTCCAGCAGCCACGCCGTCCAGTGCTGCCCGTGGTCGACCGGCACCTGGATCTGCGCGGCGGAGTACTCGGCGCCCGAGCCGCATGAGGTCGTCGCGGCCCTCGACGTGGTGGTACAGCCCGGGGACGCTCACGCCGAGGCGATCGGCGACCGCCTTCATCGTCACCCGGTCGAGGCCGATCTCGTACGCGGCCCGGGCGATCATCGCTCGGTCGATGCGGGCCGGCCGGCCGATCTTGGGTCGATCGGCGAGATCGGTCGCCGCCAGGTCGGTCGCCGTGAGCTGGGCACGGGTCGGCGTCGCGCTGTGTTGGTCACCGCCCTCCGCCTTTCCGAACGAATCCGAGCGTACCGCGGCCTGCATCCACCAGGTCGGTGCGGCGCACCGCGGCACTTCCGAACGACTTTTCGAAGAAGGTACTTGAAACCCCGGTGGCCCGGCGGGAAGACTCGCCCGGTGCCGTCGCCGCTCACGGAGCTCGACCTACGACCCCTATGACGCGGCGATCGACGCCGCGCCGCACGAGGTCTGGCGGCGGCTGCGGGACGAGGCACCGCTGTACTACAACGAGCAGTACGACTTCTACGCGCTGAGCCGGTTCGCCGACGTGCTCGCGGCGTCGCTCGACTGGCCGACCTACAGCTCGGCGCGGGGCACCGTCCTCGAGCTGATCGACACGACGCCCGCCGGTCTCGCGACGGCGACCGCGGCGACGGCTTCGGGATGATGATCTTCATGGACCCGCCCGGCCACGACGAGCTGCGGCGTCTGGTCAGCCGCGCGTTCACGCCCGCGCCGGGTGGCGGCCCTCGAGCGCGGACCCGCGATCTGTGCGCGCACTTCCTCGACCCGCAGCGCGGCGGTACCGGGCTTCGACTTCGTCGAAGACTTCGCCGCGAAGATCCCGGCGATGCTGATCGGCGCGTTGCTCGGCGTGCCGAACGAGGATCAGGACCAGCTCCGCATCTGGGGCGACCTGTTCATGCGGTACGAGCCGCTCGGGCTGAGCGACGAGAAGGCCGGCGCGATCGCGAGCATCGAACGCGTACATGTCTGCGATGGTCGAGGATCGCCGCGAGCACCCGCGCGACGACATGGTCTCGGATCTGCTGGCCGCCGAGGTGACGCGCGCCGACGGCAGCACCCGCCGCCTGGGCTTCTCCGAGGTGATGGCGTTCTTCTCGCTGTTGCAGCTCGCAGGGAGCGAGACCACCGCACGCCTCCTCGGCTGGGCGGCGGTGCTGCTCGCGCGCCATCCCGAACAACGGGCGAAGCTCGTCGCCACGCCCGAGCTCGCTCCCGAACGCGGTCGAGGAGCTGTTGCGCTACGAAGCCCCGTCACCGATCCAGGCGCGCTTCGTCACGCGCGATGTCGAGTGGT
Organism: uncultured Actinomycetes bacterium; assembly: GCA_963745645.1. Classification (GTDB taxonomy): domain Bacteria; phylum Actinomycetota; class Acidimicrobiia; order IMCC26256; family PALSA-610; genus CAVUFH01. Next base: position 37,953 of record CAVUYD010000007.1, on the reverse strand, counting down.
ACGGCCGCACCGTGCCGAGGTACTCGAAGATCGCGCTGCTCACCGGCAGCGCGGGTCGCGACGAGCGCGAGTTCCCCGACGCCGACCGGTTCGACGTCGCCCGGCAGTTCGATCGCCACCTGACCTTCGGGTACGGCATCCACTTCTGCCTCGGTGCCAGCCTCGCTCGCCTCGAGGGTCGCGTCGTGCTCGAGGAAACGCTCGCGCGCTTCCCCGAGTGGGGTGTCGACGAGGATGCGGTCGAGATGGTGCGCACCTCCACCGTGCGCGGGCCGGTGCACGTCCCTATCACCGTCTGAACACGACCGGGGGAAAATCCATGGACACACTCGAAGGGCGCGTCGCCGTCGTCACCGGCGGCGCGTCGGGGATCGGGCTCGCGCTCGGCGCGCGTGTTCGTCGCGGAGGGGATGAAGGTCGTCATCGCCGACGTCGAGGCCGCCGCGCTCGACACCGCGTGCGCAGAGCTCGGCGGGTCGGGCGAGGTCATCGGCGTCGACACCGACGTGACCGATCCCGAGTCGGTCGACCGGCTGGCGGACGCCACGTTCGATCGCTTCGGCGCGTGCCATGTGCTGTGCAACAACGCCGGCGTCGGCGCGCCGTCCTCGACGGTGTGGGAGACGACGGTGAACGACTGGCGCTGGGTGCACGGCGTCAACGTGATGGGCGTCGTGCACGGAATCCAGTCCTTCGTGCCGCGGATGATCGCGGCGGGTGAGCCTGGCTTCGTCGTGAACACGTCGTCGGGCGACGGAGGCATCGCGCCGATGCCATCGGCGTCCGTGTACGCGGCGAGCAAGGCCGCGGTGACGAGCCTCACCGAATGCCTCGCGATGCAGTTCCTCTCCGAAGGCACCAACCTGCGCGCCGGCATCTTCTACCCGTCCGGCGGGCTGCTTCGCACCGGGTTGTGGACGGCCGATCGCAACCGGCCGGCCGACCTCGCGCGCGAGCGCCCGCGGCGACGGAAGCGATGACGATCGAGAAGCTCGAAGCCATGGCGAAGCAGGGCGGCCACGAGCTGAAGTTCCAGGATCTCGATGAGCTCGCGCAGGTGGTCGTCGACGGCATCCGCGCCGAGCGCTTCATCATGATGATCGGTGTCGATTCGATCGGCGTCACGATGCGTGAGCGAGCGGCCGCGTTCGAACGGGGTGAGCTCCCCGAGCAGCACGCGGGGGTGTTGGGCTGATGGACCGCTACCTCGTGATCTCCGCCGACGGCCACGCCGGGCCGCCCGCATCGGTGTACCGGGACTACCTCGATCCCGGGTTCCGCGACCGCTTCGACGAGCACCAGCAGATGATGACCGAGCTGCGCGAAGCGATGGGCAACAACGACAGCACGTTCCGCGAGGAGTGGGAAGCCGAGACGGACGGCGACGGCGGCCTCACGGCCGCGTTCGACTCGGCCGCGCGCGAACGCGATCCTCGACACCGAAGGCGTCGTCGCGGAGGTGCTGTTCCCCGACGCCGACGTGCTCGGGACGGGTCGGATCGCGGCGTCGCCGTTCGGGACCGGTCTCGCGGGCGCGGCCGACAACACCGACGAGGCGATCGCCGGGAGCCGCGCGCACAACCGGTGGCTCGCGGACTTCGTGCGCGAGGACCCCGATCGGCGCCTCGGCGTCGCGGTGATCCCCGCGATCATCCCCGACATGGACACCGTGCTCGCGCTGGTGCGCGAGGCGAAGGAGCTCGGTCACCGCGGCATCCTCATCCCGACCCGTTGGTTCGACCGGCCCGCGTACCACGACCCCTGGTACGAACCGCTCTGGACGCTCACCGAGGAGCTCGGCCTCGTGCTGCACACGCACTCCGGCGCGGGCCCGAGCGACATCGGCCTCGGCCCGGGCATGTTGCCGATCTACGCCTCGGAAGCGGGATGGTGGGCGGCGCGGCCGCTGGCCGTGTTGATCTGGGGCGGCATCTTCGAACGCCACCCGGAACTCAAGTACTCGATGGCCGAGAACGCGGCGTGGTGGGTCCCGGACCAGATCCGCAAGATGGACGAGAAGTGGATCGGCGGCCACAACACCCGCAAGTTCGGCAACGCGTTCCGTGAAGGACTCTCGATGAAGCCGAGCGACTACCTGAACCGGAACTGCTTCTTCGCCGCGTCGACACCGGGCGCCGACGACATCGAACGCCGGTACCTGATCGGGATCGGCAACCTGATGTGGGGCAACGACCTTCCGCATCCGGAAGGCACGTTCCCGTACACGCGCTACTGGATCCGCGAACGCTTCAAGAACGTGCCCGAGGCCGAGACGCGTCGCATCCTCGGCCTCACTGCGGCCGCGGTCTACGGCGTCGATGTCGATGCGCTCCGGCCGCTGGCCGAACGGATCGGTCCGACCCTCGATGAAGTACACGGCGACGCGCCGTTGCCACGAGTTCCCGCAGGCGTCTGAGCACAGGAGCACCATGTCGATCAGCGAGCACCGCTACGAGACGTTCACCGGGTTCCCGATGCCGAAGGACCCGCAGGCGTTGGTCGACCGGGGCCGCCGCCCGATCGTGCGCACCGAGACGCGCGAGACGACGCTTCCCGTTCCCCGTCCCGAACGGCTGGTTCATCGTCGCCGAGGCGCGGGACCTGACGCCCGGCGAGGTGCAGACGTTCCACGTGTTCGGCCAGCGACGTCGTGCTGTTCCGCGGCGAGGACGGCGCAGCCGCACTTGGTCGACGCCTACTGCGCACACCTCGGCGCGCACATCGGCGTCGGCGGGACGCGTCGAGGGCGACTGCATCCGCTGCCCGTTCCACGGCTGGCGCTACGACGGTGACTCCGGCCAGTGCCAGGAGATCCCCTACGGGAACATGGATCGCATCCCGAGCCAGGCGCGCATCCGTTCGTACCCGTGCATCGAGCGCAACCAGATGATCTGGGCGTGGCACCACGGCGAGCGGGGCGACCCGTTCTACGACGTGCCCGAGGTGCCCGAGCTGTTCGACCCCGACTGGCTGCCGTACGAGATCGTCGAGTTCGACGTCGCGACCTGTTGCCAGGAGATGGCGGAGAACAACGTCGACTTCGCGCACTTCATGTACGTGCACGGCACCGACGCGATCCCCGACGACGACTTCTTCGATGGACGGCTCCTACAAGCGCACCGTCGGCGCCGACGGCAACTTCGTGCGCGAGGGCTTCGGCCTCGGGCTCGGCGTGCTGCGCATCAAGGGCTACACCACGTTCATCTCCTCGACGACGCCGATCGACGAGGAGAACGTCAAGGTCCGCTGGATCTTCACGGCGCCGGTCGCCAACGGGCCCGACGCCGCGCAACACGCCGCGGTGAACTTCTCCGCCGGCGTGAGCCAGGACCTGCCCGATCTGGGAGAACAAGCGCTACGTCGAACGGCCGGTGCTCACCAAGAGCGAGAAGAAGCTGCTCGAGCAGCGCGAGTGGGCCAAGCAGTTCTATTCGGACCTCGATGGTGACCAGTGAGCGCGTGGGTCGGCCAGTACTGCCTCTACGTCCGGGATCTCGAGCGCAGCGTCAAGTTCTACGAGGCGCTCGGCCTCGCGTGCACGAGTCGCACCGACCTCGACACGATCAAGGAAGCCATCGTCGAGAACCCCGAGAAGGGCGGCAAGTTCCAGCTCGCGCAGAAGCTCGACGTCGACGAGCCGATCGAGATGGGCAACGCGTTCTGGAAGCTGTACATCGCGACCAATGACATCGAGCGGATGTTCGCCGACGCGGTCGCAGCCGGTGGCGAAGTCGCGGCCGCGCCCGTGCGCATGGAGCAATGGCCGATGTCGGTCGGGTTCGTGAAGGATCCCGACGGCTACCTCGTCGAGCTGACGCAGCGGCATCCGTGGAAGGACGGCGACACGAGCACGTACGCATGGCTCAACCAGTACTGCATCTACGTGAGCGACCTCGACCGCACGATCGCGTTCTACGAGTTGCTCGGCCTCGAGTGCACCAGCCGCACCGATATCCCGCACGCGAAGGAAGCCATCGTCGAGAACACCGAACGCGGCGGCAAGATCCAACTCGCACAGCAGCTCGACAACGACGCGCCGATCGCGATGGGCACCGCGATGTGGAAGCTGTACGTCAACACCGATGACTGCGAAGCGCGGCACCGCACGGCCGTCGCCGCGGGCCACACGTCGATCATGGATCCGCTGCAACCCGAGCGCTGGCCGGTGACGATCTCGTTCCTCGCCGACCCGGACGGCTACCAGGTCGAGCTCGTCGAGCGGCACCCCGAACCGGGTGGCGCCGCTACGGCGTGACGATCGGAAACGTCGATCCCGCGGGATCGAGCACGGCGAGAAGTCGTGGCACGGTGCCGAGGTCGCCTTGTGTGTCGATGCCGTCGAAGCCGGCGCCACCGAGCAATGCCAGGAGCTGCGGTTTCGTGAGCGTGACCGTGAGGTCGGCCGTGCCGCCGCGCGGGTCGACGCGCTGGATGAGCACGCCGTTGGTCAACTCCGTTCGGTAGGTGTGCCCGAGGTCGGTGAAGACCCAGTCGATCGTCAGGTGTTCGGCCCACGCCTTCGGACCGTTGACACGGATGGCGAGCGAGTCGAACAGCTGGTCGACCGTGAGGGCGCGCACCATGTCGCTCGCACCGGCGAGGTCGACCGCGGCCGCGGCGACGCCGTGGCGCAGCTCCTCCGCGCCTTGCAGGTAGAAGTTTCGCCACGTCCCATTCTCGGCGCCGAAACCGAGCGTCTCGTAGACACCGGCCAGAAGCTCCCGCGCCGCGGTGTTGTTCTCGTCCGCGAACACGACGTGGTTCAGGAGCTCAGCCGCGAAGCGCAGGTCGCCGGCGTCGATGTAGCCCTGCGCCTTGGTGGTCACCACGTCGGCACCACCGAACGCGTCGATGTACCGCGTCGCGGCCGCGACCGGTGGGTGCTGCCACAGGTGCGCGGGGTTGCCGTCGAACCACCCCAGGTAGCGCTGGTAGATCGCCTTCACGTTGTGGTTGACGGAGCCGTAGTAACCGTGCGTGTGCCAGGCCGCTTCGAGCGCGGGCGGCATCTCGAGCACCTCCGCGATCTCGATGCCGGTGTAGCCCTGGTTCATGAGCCGCAGGGTCTGGTCGTGCAGGTACGCGTACAGGTCGCGCTGTTGCGACAGGTATGTCACGACGCGTTCGCGGCCCCACATCGGCCAGTGGTGCGACGCGAACGCGACATCGGTCTCGTCCGCGAACAGCGCGACCGCTTCGTTGAGGTAGTACGCCCAGATCCGCGCGTCGCGAACCACCGCGCCACGGAGCGTCAGCAGGTTGTGGAGGTTGTGCGTGGCGTTCTCGGCCATGCACAGCGCGCGCCGTTCGGGGAACAGGAAGTTCATCTCGACCGGGCACTCGGTGCCGGGCGTCATCTGGAACCGGATCAGGACGCCGTCGAGCGTCTCTTCCTGGCCGGTGTGCGTGATCTCGATCGTCGGCGTGATGACGCCCACCGCGCCGAGGGATGTGGTCTGACCGAGGCCGGCTCCGATCTGACCGCGTGGTCCCTTGGCGAGCTTGGCGCCGTACATGTACTCGGCGCGACGGTTCATCGCGCCGCCGGCGTACACGTTCTCGGCGACGGCGGCTTCCATGAAGCCGTGCCCCGCGACCACCGGGATGCCATCTCGGTAGACCCCGTGCACACCGCCGAAGTGGTCGACGTGCGCGTGGGTGTAGATGACCGCGGTGACCGGCCGGTCGCCCCGGTGCGTGCGGTAGAGCGCGAGCGCGGCCGCCGCGGTCTCCTTGGAGATGAGCGGGTCGATGACGATGACGCCCTCGTCGCCTTCGACGAGCGTCATGTTCGACAGATCGAGGCCGCGCACCTGGTAGATCCCGTCGGTGACCTCGTACAGCCCCTGCTTCGCGCACAGCTGGCTCTGGCGCCAGAGGCTCGGATTCGCGGTGTCCGGGCACTCGCCCGCGAGGAACGCGTACGCGTCGTTGTCCCAGACCACCCGGCCGTCGTCGGCGGTCACGACGCACGGAACGAGCGTGCCGATCAGCCCCCGGTCGGCGTCTTCGAAGTCGGTCGTGTCATCGAACGGAAGCGTGGTCATGTGCGCAACCTATTGCGCGTGCAGCCACTCGATAAGAACCACGGGTCTCCTGTCCCGCGCGACGAGGTGCTCGTATTGGTGTGATCGCTCGCGCGGGACGCCGTCCGTCCTGCGAGGGATCTCTCGGAGCTCGACCCGCTTCTCCTCGGCGGTCAACTCGTGTTGTCCGACGGCCCGGAAGCGCGCCCGATGGCCGGCGGCTGACGCGAGCACCTGGAGCGCGAACGAATTGAGCGAACAGCCGGCGTCGAGCGCCGATGCCGCCGCCCATGACGTCATGGGTGGCGTCGCGGTGGCGTCACTGATTTCACGGAACACGGACAACCGGTAGGGTCGATCTCGTGGCGGACGCACCCGAGATCCGTTACGCACGGTCCCGGGAAGGGCTGCACCTGGCATACGCCGAGTTGGGCGTCGGGCCGCCGTACGTCATGCGCGTCATCGGCGCGATGACGCACCTGCGCCTCGGGATCGAGGATCCGGTCATCGGCGCGTGCGAGCGCGGGATCGCGACGTTCTCCCGGATCGTGCTGATGGACGAGCGCGGCGCGGGGATGTCCGACCCAGTTGCGCTCTCGGATCTGCCGACACTCGAGCAACGCGTCGATGACGTGCTGGCCGTGCTCGACGCGGCGGGGATCGACCGGGCGACGTGCCTCGGCATCTCGAGCGGGACCCCGGTCGCGATCATGCTCGCGGTCACTCATCCCGATCGTGTCGAATCTCTCGTGCTGCTCTCGCCGTGGGCGCGCCTCGCCGTCGCCGACGACTATCCCATCGGATTGCCGCCGGCTGTGCTGCGGAGGTTCGCGGCGGCGGTCGGTGAGGGTTGGGGTACGGGCTCGTTCCTCGACCTCATGGGTCCGAGCGTCGCTGACACGCCGTTCCGCGAACGGTTCGCGCAATTCGAGCTCAGCTCGGCGAGCCCCGGACAAGCGCAGGCGCTCGTGCAACGCGGCTTCGACCACGACGTGCGGCATCTGCTGCCGCTCGTCGCGGTTCCGACCTTGGTGCTCCACCGCACGGGCGACCGGGTCGTGCCCATCGCCATGGGTCGCTACGTCGCCGAGCACATCCCCGGCGCCCGCATGGTCGAGTGCCCGGGCGAGGACAACTTCCCGTTCCTGGGCGACGTCGACGCGTACACGGACGAGATCGAGGAGTTCCTCACCGGCGAACGCGGCTACCACCCGACGGATCGCGTGCTGGCCACGGTGATGTTCACCGACATCGTCGACTCGACGCGCCAGGCGTCGACAATGGGCGACCAGAAGTGGCTGGCGCTGATCGAAGAGCACGACGCGTTGGTGCGCCGTCAGCTGGACCGGTTCGGTGGTCGTGCGATCAAGAGCACTGGTGATGGCGTGCTCGCCACGTTCGACGGTCCAGCGCGCGCGATCGCCTGCGCGCGTGCACTGCGCGAAGGTGCCGCGCGGCATCGGCGTCGAACTCACGGTCGGGCTGCACACCGGCGAGGTCGAGTTGCGCGCCGACGGCGACGTCACGGGGATCGCGGTGCACATCGCGGCGCGCGTGCTCGCGGCGGCGCAGCCCGGTCAGGTGCTCGTGTCCTCCGCGGTGCCACCGCTCGTGTCCGGCTCCGGCATCGCGTTCACCGACCTCGGCCCCCACGAGCTCAAAGGTGTCTCCGGCGAGTGGAGTCTCTTCGCCGTCGACGGCTGAGGAGCGGCGTCGAGCGAGGCACGCCGCTTGTGGACGATCGGTCCCGGGCGTACGGTGCGGCGCGGGTGGGAGGGGGACCATGCGTCTGCGAACGATCTGCGTGGCCGTACTCGCGACCGAACTCGCGCTCGCGGTGCTTGCTCCACCCAGCGGCGCGCAGACGACGAGAACGATCACGGTCACACCGAGCACGGGCCTGGTGTCGGGCGACGTCGTTACGATCACGGGGAGCGGTTTCAACCCATCAGCGACCACCGGTACGTGCATAACGCTCGTCGACGCCGGACTCTGTCTCGGATCCCTCGACCTCTTCGACACCGATGTGAACGGTGGGTTCTCGGAGCAGTACACGGTGCCGCGGTTCATCTTTCGCGGTAGTGCGTGGATCGACTGCGCTGCCGCCTCGTCAGAGTGCGTCATGGCGGTGGGTCAATCGTTCGACTTCGCGGAAGTCGTGACTGCGCCGATCCACTACGCGCAAGGAACCGGTACGCCCGCGCCCGACATGATCTTCAAGCGGCGGAGTACAGGCGAACTGTTCGAAGACAATCAGTACAGCTGGCGCGGGTTCAGTCCGCCGCGGCACGGCCACGCGATCGCGCCGGGCGGCACATGGGGCTACGCGCTGCTCGTGCAGAACGACGGCGACGGGCCCGACGATCTCACGATCACGTCCTTCGCCGCGCTCAGCAGCAACTCACCGTTCGGACTGAGATTCTTCATCGGCTACTTCGACGTGACGGCCGCGATCCTTGGACCCGGACTCAAGTTCCAAGACGTGCCGCCCGGTGGCGTCGTGATCCTCGCGGTGCAGTTCCGCGCCGCTCCGACTGTGAACGATGGTGCGTTCGGCGCGGCGGACGTGTACGTCAGGTCCGGGATCGCGCCCGAGTTCAGTGATGTCGCGCGTCTGTCGGTGACGGCGACCTAGACGCGGCGCCGGCGCGCACGCGCGCCTTCGGGTTCGAGTGAGCGGGTGACCGAATCGAACCCGCGTTCTCAGCTTGGGAAGCTGATCAAGACGAACGATGACGGACCCGAGTGAACCGAAGCTGCTGGTCAGGACGATCGTGTACAGCATGGCGAACAGCCCTGAACAAGACCGGTCGCGCGATAGACGCGCGATGCCGCGGCCGGGAACTCATCAGGTGCAGTCGGCGCATCGCCCGATCAGATCAACCACGTGACGATCAGCACGAAACCCGGTTTCTCGGGCGATGTGCCGCGCTGCATCTCGCACCGCTTGTTCCAGCTTCGGTGGAGCGTCGAAATCTTCGACGGCGCCACAGTTGGAACAGATGAGGTGGTGGTGGTGCCGCTCGGTGAGGCCCTCGGCGAGCTCGTAGTGCGCGAAGTCGCCGTGCGTAACGACGCGGTGGACGACACCAACTGCTTCGAGCATCGTGAGGTTGCGGTACGTGGAACTCACCGCGAGCGACGAGTCTGCGTCGGCGATCTCGGGGATCGTCAGCGGCCGTTCGGCATGCGCGAGCGCGGTGACGAGAGCTTCCCGGCTGGCTGTGAATCGCTGACCGACTCCGTCGAGCCGCGTCGTGACGCGCAGTCGCAGATCGCCATCCAAGCCCGACGACTTGTCGCGTTTCATCGGCCGGGCGCCGCCTGACGACCCGCTGGCTCGCGCCAACTAGTGCTCGTCCCAGTGACCGTCGTGTTCGGCGTGACGGTGGCCGTCGTGGACGTAGTCAACGTGATCGCCATGTTGGACCGTTTCGTGTCCACACTCGGGACCATGCGTATGCGCGTGGTCCTCGTGTTCGGCGTGCGCGCCACCTTCGCATTCGTCCCAGTGTCCGTCGTGCTCGACGTGCGCATGGCCGTCGTGGAGGAAATCAACGTGATCGCCATGCGTCACCGCGGCATGCCCGCAACCCGGTCCGTGGGTGTGGTCGTGTCCTTCGTGCATCGCGTGCGATTCCTGCATCAGCAGGCCCCTCTCCACGGCATCCGACTTCGACTTCCGGCAATGTAGGAGACCATCGCCGCCCTCGACACCGAGCATGTCCGGCGCTTGCGTACGGCAGTACTATTGAGAATGACTATCATACTCAACAGTGGTCGAGGCGAGGTGGCAAGCCATGATGCGAGCCCGGCTGGGCGTGGTCGCCGTGGTGATCGGCGCGCTCGATGTTGGTGGCGTGCGGTTCGACGGACAGTGGCGGCGCCGCGAGCGGTGCGCCGCAAGGCAACTGCCCGACGGCCGCGCTGCCGGTCGTCGTCAGCGTGGATCAGTGGGGCGACATCGTCGATCAGCTGGCCGGTGACTGCGGCGACGTCACGACGATCTTCAAGAGCTCGTCGGCCGACCCGCACGACTACGAGCCGACGCCGGCCGACACGGCGAAGTTCACGGGCGCGAAGCTCGTCGTCGTGAACGGTCTCGACTACGACCCGTGGGCCGACAAGGCCGTCGCCACGCTCGACTCGAAGCCCGCAGTCGTGAACGGTGGCAAGGTCGTGGGCCGTCGTCCGGGCGACAACCCGCACCTCTGGTACGGCCCGGAGTACGTGTACAAGATCGCGGACGCGGTCACCGAGGAGCTGAAGCAGCTCGAGCCGAAGGACGCGAGCTACTTCGCGCGCCGCCACGACGCGTGGCGCGCGTCGATGGCGCCCTACGACGCAGAGATCGAGAAGATCAAGCCCGCCGCCGCGGGCAAGACCTACGGCGCGACCGAGGGCATCTTCGACTACATGGCCGGCAGCGCTCGGGCTGAAGAACGAGACGCCCGCGGGCTACCAGCATGCCACCGCCAACGAGTCGGACCCGGCGCCGGGTGACGTCCACGAGTTCGAGCAGGCACTGGGCGGACGGAGCAATCGACGTGCTGATCTACAACACCCAGACCGAGGGCGCGATCCCGAAGCAGGTCCGCAGCCGCGGCCGAGGATGCGAAGGTGCCGGTCGTGAACGTCACCGAGAGCGTGCCGCCGTCGTTCGACACCTTCGTGGCTGGCAGGTGAGCCAGCTCGAGGACCTCGCGACGGCGCTGGGCGCGTGACCGACGCGACGCCCTCACGCTTCGACGGACGTCGCCGCCGCGCGCGGCGCGACATCGGATCTGGTCCGAGGGCACGTTCTCGGTCCCCGCAGGTGCGATCGTCGGCGTCATCGGCCCGAACGGCTCCGGCAAGACCACGCTGCTCGAGATGATCCTCGGGCTCGTACCCGTCGCCGTCGGGCCGGCTCTCCGTCCTCGGCGAGGCGCCGCATCGCGGCAACCCCCGCATCGGGTACGTCCCGCAGAACTACACCGCCGAGATCGGCGAGGCGATCCGATGCCGCGACCTCGTCACGCTCGGCCGGACCGGAACCCGGTGGGGACTCGGGACGCCGATCCGGCGACCGACCGGGCACGCGGTCGACGCCGCGCTGACGGCGGTCTCCGCCCTCGACGTCGCCGGACGACGGATCGTCGCAGCTCTCGGGCGGCCAACAGCAACGCGTCGCGATCGCCCAGGCGCTCGTCGGCGATCCCGAGCTGCTGCTCCTCGACGAACCGCTCGCGAACCTCGACGTCCGCAACCAACACGAGATCGTCGAGCTGCTCCGCGACCTGCACGAGCGAGCGGATGTGACGATCCTCGTCGTCGTCCACGACCTCAACCCGCTGCTCTCGATCCTCGACGGTGCGATCTACCTCCTCGACGGTCACGCGCACTACGGCGCGATCGGCGACGTCGTCGACAGCGAGCTGCTCACCCACCTCTACGACACCCCGATCAAGGTCGTCCGCACCGCGCAGGGCGACCTCTTCACCCGGAGCTGAGCCGTGCGTGCATCGTCCTCGCCGACGTCGGCTACCAATCGAACTGGCTCGACGTGCTGCAGTGCCGGCTTCATGCGCAACGCGTTCATCGGCGGCACCCTCGTCGCCGATCGCCTCCGGGCTGATCGGCTACTTCGTCGTGATCCGGCGCGACGCGTTCGCCGCGCACGCCCTCGCGCACATCGGCTTCCCCGGCGCGACGCTTCGCGGTGCTCGTCGGCATCCCGGTCACGCTCGGGCTCGCGATCTTCTGCGTGAGCGGCGGTCTCGCGATCGGCGCGCTCGGCAAGCGGGTGTCGAACCGCGAGGTCTCGACCGGCACCGATCCTCGCCGTTCGCCACCGGTCTCGGCGTGCTGTTCGCGTCGCTCGCATCCGAGAACACGAGCACCATCACGAGCGTCCTGTTCGGCAACCTGCTCGCGATCTCGTCCGATCAGATCCGAACGTTCACCGTCTTCACCGTCGGCCTCGCGGTCGTGCTCGCCGTCGTCGCGCGGCCGCTCCTCTTCGCCTCCGTCGACCCGCACGTCGCCGAGGCGAAGGGCGTGCCGGTACGTCCCCTCGGGATCGCTGTTCATGGTGCTCCTCGCCCTCGCCATCACCATGGCGGTGCAGGTCGTCGGCACCCTCCTGCTCTTCGCGCTCGTCGTCACGCCCGCCGCCACCGCGCTCGCGATCACCGCCCGGCCCGCGCGCCGTCGTCGCGCTCGGCACCGCGATCGGGCTCGCCGCGGTGTGGATCGGCCTCGTCGTCGCCGTCATGTTCAACCTGCCGCCGAGCTTCTGCATCGTCAGTCTCGCGTTCCTCGCGTGGATCGTCACGCTCGTCGCGACCCGGGAGCGGCGTCGAGCCATGCACGGAACCGAACCGACGAGCGCGCACCGCGCGGGTGTCGACCGTCACCACGCCGAACCGGCCGAGCTCAGCCTCTAGCGCGCGATTGACCGTCCGCGTCCGTCGCCGGCGCGTCCACCACACTGAATGGGTGACGACCGGGTCGGCGGACGGGCATGCGAACGCGCCGGACTCGGAGACGTCCCACGGGACCGCGCACGGATCCCATGCCCATGACCTCGACGTCTCCGCGCGGACGCGCCGGGTGCTGGGGATTCTCAGCCTCGGGCTCGCGTTGCTCGTGGTCGTGGGGATGCTCGTGATCGGATTCGGCACGAACGTGAAACCGGCCGTATCGGGCCTTCTCGCGGGCAAGGTTTACGAAGCGAAGGTCGTTCGGCTGCACTCCGGCCCGTGCGCCGGAACGACTGCAGCGGAACGGATCACCTGCGACTTCGCCGACGTGCGGCTGACCCAGGGGCCTGACAAGGGCAGCCGCCAGACGCTCTCCTTCCCGCTCGATGCACCGACCAACCCCGATCTCAGCCGCGGCGATCGGGTCGTCCTCACCTATCAACGCGGCGCCGATGCCGGCTTCCGGTACGCCTACTCCGACCGCCAGCGCCGGCCCGCGCTGATCTGGTTGACGGCTGTCTTCGCGGTCGCCGTCGTGCTGCTCGGCCGCTGGCGCGGCCTCGCCGCGCTGGGTGGGATCGTGATCAGTCTCGTCGTGATCCTGGAGTTCATCCTGCCGGCGATCCTCGAGGGTCACAGCCCGATCCTCGTCGCGGTCGTCAGGGTCCGCCGCGATCGCATACGTCGCGCTCTACCTGGCACACGGCATCAACGCGCTCACGACCGTTGCCCTCCTCGGGACACTTGCGGCCCTCGCCCTCACGATCGTGTTCTCGGTCGTCTTCACCGCGCTCTGCCACTTCTCCGGGTTCGCGACCGACGAATCCATCGTGCTCGGTCAGCTCGCGCACAAGGTCGACATCAACGGGTTGATCTTGGCCGGCATCGTGATCGGCGCGTTGGGTGCGCTCGACGACGTCACCGTCACGCAGGCCTCCGCGGTCGCGGAACTCGCGCGCCGCGAACCCCGCGATGCGACACGCGGAGCTGTACAAGTCCGGGATCCGGATCGGCCGAGACCACATTGCCTCGACGACGAACACGCTCGCCCTCGCCTACGCCGGAGCTGCGCTTCCGCTGCTCTTGCTGTTTCTCCTGTCGGCGCAGTCACTCGGCGCAGTTGCCAACAGCGAAGTCGTCGCGACCGAGATCGTGCGCACCCTCGTCGGCAGCATCGGACTCGTCGCCGCAGTGCCCATCACGACCTGGCTCGCAGCGCGTGTGGTCGGTGGACCCAACATCGAGGGTCGGCACCGTCGCACCCCGTGCACCAGAAGACGACGACGCAGCTGATGAGGAGCGGTGGCGTGCAATCACACCCCCGCCGACACCGACAGGGCGTCGCCGCCGGGCGAAGGAAGCGGTCGCCGACGACGGCGATCCGGACTTCTGGCGGTAGCTCTGCCGCGCCCGCGCGGTCTAACGGCGGCGTGCCGTCGGTAGCCCTTGATCCGATGCGACGTAGGTGCCTCGTGTTGCTTGTTGTCAGCGTTGGTGCGCTGACCGCGTGCGGGTCTTCAGCCTCGTCGTCGACTGCGCAGAGTGCGACGACGTCGACAGTCAAAGGGGTTCCCGACGGGCGCGAATCCTTCGGTGTCCGCCAAGATGGTGTGCGCGCCGAGGCGCAGCAGGACATCGCCAAGAACGTCGGGACAGCGGACGTCTTGGTGACTGCGCCGACGTGGATCGATCACACCTATTCCTGCCGGTACGTGTATCCCAACGGGACCTTCGTGCTCAGCGTCAAGGAGCTCGACGACGCCGCGCAGACAACGGGCTACTACGACGCGCTCGGAACCCAACTCGGTCGGCTGCCCGACTCGACCGCGCTCGGGCCGGATTCGTTCCTCACGAGCAACGGCTCGCTCGTGCTGCGCAAGGACACCAAGGTTCTGCTCGTCGACGTCTCGCACCTGCCCGCGCAGTTCGGCAAGCCCGGGTCGCCGCCGTCGGAGATCGCACAGGCGGTAGGCAGCGCCATCCTCGGCTGCTGGACCGGCGCGTAACCGCGGTCAGGTGGCGCGTCGTCGCATGAACAGCAACGACCGCGACGATCAGCGCGATCGCACCGACCACGATGCCGATGATTCCGACCGTCTTCGCGGAATCGACATCGCTCTGCGTCGCGATGTTCTTCGGCACGCTCACAGTGCTCGACGCCCCGTCGGACGCCGCGGTGAGTTGCACAGTCGGCGCGGGTGATCCGGTTCGGCTCCCCCAGCGGCCGGAACCTCGATCCAGCGCACGACGGTGCCGTCGGAATAGGTCTGCAACGCCTTGAACACCAACGGCCCGGTGCTGTCGGGCAGACCGACCGAGATGGGGAACTGCTCGAACTGACCGGGCATGATCGAGCCGCCCGTCCACACGATCTTCGACACCGCCTCGGACACGGTGCCTTCGTCCGTCTTGATCGGTTTGCTCACCGGCGCCGTGGTCACTTGTGCGGTCCAGCCCGGGACTGGCTGCACGCTCGCCGCGGCGATGGGCTTGTCGGCCGGGAACGCGACCTCGACCTGCACCGTGCTGGCGTTGTCTTGCTCGTTCGGCACCTGGAAGACGAGCACAGCATCGGACGCCTTGGGGGCGCTCTCGGGGCTCACGGTCACATGGGCCCACGCCGTGCCCCCCATGAGCAACGAACCCACAGCTCCCGCGGCCAATGCCACCAGCACTCTGCGCATGATCCAGGCTCCGCATCTGTCGACTGCTGCGTGAAGTAGTCGCTCCGGCGACAGGAGAAGTTCCCGCCGTCGCGTTTCGCCGTGCGGCGTTTGTGCAGTCAGGGCGGCTGCGCGACCGTAGCTGGGGACTGCACAGCCGCACTGCGCAGGACTGCACAGTGCGTGATCCTGAGCAGTGTCGCAACCGAAGCGCACCGGGTCGTGCGGTCGCGTCGAACGGCCTTGTTGCGCGCTCGCTCGTGGACTACGAACGTTCGCCTCTGGAAGCGACGAGCAGCCTTCGCCGGCCACGTCGTCGGTGCGCTCGCGCTGCCCTGAAAGGCCCGGATCTGCTGCCTCAGCCTCGAGCTTCCGCGGTCGACAGGAGGCCGCCCGAGCGCGCCAGGTTCGACCCTCGTCGACCTCATGACGACGCAGGTTGCGCCATCGGCGCAACCTGCAAGTCTGTGCGAGTCCTGATCAACGTGATGAGACGGTTCGGGCTGCTGTCTGAGCGGTGCGAGAGATCGAGCTCGTCGAGGTCGAGGACTGGGTGGGCGGAGTAGGCGTGCGGAGTTCGAGCGGTGTCGCGCGCGAATGCGCGCGATAGCGCTTAGTTCGAGCGACGGCGTTTGCTCGAGAGGGGTCTCCATGTTGCCTCGTGACGAAGGAGTGGTTGCACTACCCACCGCGTCGACCGGGTCACCCGAGCGCGGCCCTGTCCCCATGCCGCTGCTCGTCTCGGTCGAGGAGGCGGCGCGGATCTTGGCCGTCGGGCGTACGACGGTCTACGAGCTCATCGCCGCCGGCGAGCTCGAGGCAATCCACGTCGGCCGCTGCCGGCGGGTTCCGTTCGCGGCGCTGCACTCGTTCGTGCAGAAGTGCCGCGCCGCGCGCGACTGACGAAGTCGGCCGATGGCATCCATCAAGCGGCGCATCACCGCGAAGGGAGAGGCTCGCTACGACGTGCGGGTGCGCATCGGTGCCCGGGTCGCGACCAAGACGTTCGCTCGACGTCAGGATGCGGACCGGTGGGCGCGCACGATGGACGCCGACGTCGTCACAGGAACCGCGATCGATCCCCGCGCCGGCAAGGAGCTGCTGTCGCACTATGCCGCGCGGTGGCTGTCCACGCGCCGCGTCGACGGTCACCCGCTCGCGCCACGCACCGCCGAGCTCTACCGCGACCTCCTCGAGCGTCACATCGAGCCGGTCTTCGGCGCGGTGCCGCTCTCGCAGGTCCGAACTGACGCCGTGCGGGCGTGGCACGCGAACCTCGCCGAGCGCGTGAGCCCGCTGCAGGCCGCGAAGGCGTACCGACTGTTCCGAGGGATCCTCAAGACCGCCGTCGACGATCGCCTGCTGGCCGAGAACCCCTGCCGAATCTCGGGTGCCGGCAAGGAGCGGACTGGCGAGCGGCGGTTCGTGGCGCCCGAAGAAATCCTGCGCTTCGCCGACACGATCGACAAGCGCTACCGGGCTCTCGTGCTCATCGCCGCGTTCGGTGGTCTCCGGTTGGGCGAGCTCCTCGCGCTGCGTCGCCGCAACTTCGATGCGCGCGCCCGAACGCTCATCGTCGAGGAGCAAGCGGTCCAACTCCGCAGTGGCGCCCGTGTCCTCACGTCGCCGAAAACCGCCGCGGGCCGCCGCACCGTGCACCTGCCGCGGGTCGCCGCCGAGGCGCTGCAGCGGCACCTCGAGGTGTTCGTCGACAGCCGGGCCGACGCGATCGTCTTCACCGGGCCCGAAAGGTGGACCGTTACGCCGCGCCACGCTGTACACCGCGTGGCGCCGGGCACGGGCGGTCAGCGGCATCGAGGCGCTCACGATCCACGACCTGCGGCACTCGGGTGCGACGCTCGCGGCCTGGACGGGAGCGAGCACGAAAGAGCTCATGGCGCGGCTCGGCCACGCGTCACCGCAAGCCGCGCTCCGGTATCAGCACGCGGCGTCGACGCGCGATCGAGACATCGCCGAACGGCTCGACGAGGTCGTCGCGCGAGCGCAACGAACGACGACGAAAGGGAGTGAACGTGCCGGGGCGCGCGATGGACGCGCGATGGACGCCCACGCGGCAACGCCCAGGCAACGGTGGAAGCGGTCTGACCTGGGCGTTCGAGAGAGCGGGTGACGGGAATCGAACCCGCGTTCTCAGCTTGGGAAGCTGATGTTCTGCCGCTGAACTACACCCGCAGAACGGTTCTCGACGCTACCAAAGCTGCAATTCGGGCCGTCGGCCTCGTTCGCGTCACCCGGCGCGGGCAGAGACGGCGGGGGCGGCTCGACCCACAGATGGGGATCGCGCAGCACCCGTGCGAGGTCGTAGTCGGGCGAGGTGGTGGACACGCCAGCAATACGGCGCGTCGCCCGTCCGCGGTTCTCAGCCGGCGAGCGCGAGAAGTGAGCCGAGTTCAGCGCGCAACCGGGAGTGTGCGCGGGCGGAACGCGACTTCACCGTGCCGATCGGGATCGCGAGGTCCGCGGCGATCTCCGAGTGCGTGTACTGCTCGTAGTACGCGAGGCGCATGACGGAGTGCTCGTCGGGCGGGAGCGTGCGCAGCGCTTCGCGCACGGTCCATGCTTCCCACGCGGACTCGACGTCGCCGCTCGGTGGCGCGGCCGGCTCGGGGCCGGGGGCGTCGAGCGACTGGGTGCGGTGGCGGCGCTCGCGGCGGCCGGCGTCGATCGCGCAACGGCGCACGATCGCGAACAGCCACGGCGCGAGCGGTCGGTCGGGCTCGAAGGTGCGCGTCGCCTGCCAGGCCTTGTGCACTGCGGTGTGCACGGCCTCTTCCGCCAGCGTCCGGTCCCCGCCGACCAGGTGGAGCGCCGCGGTCAGCATCGACCCGCCATAGCGCGCGTACAGGTCGTCGAGGACCGACTGGTCGCCCGACGCGAAGCGCCGAGCGAGGTCGTCGTCCGACGGCAACCCCGCGCGCCGCCCGAATATGGGTGTGTCGGTGAGCATCTCGAGCAGCGTGATCGCATTGCCACCTCAGGGCATCGGGAGGACCCCTTAATCACGGGCTTATGCCGTCACCGGGCCGAACGCACCGGCCGGGTCGCTGGGTAATCTGCCCGCGTGATCCTCTCGGACGTGTCGATCCAAAAGGCGCTGGCGGAAGGCCGGATCGTGATTGATCCCCTGCGCGACGGTGCGATCCAGCCGTCTTCGGTCGACCTGCGGGTCGACCGCTACTTCCGGGTCTTCCGCAACGACACCACTCCGTTCATCGACCCGAAGCTGCCGCAGGAGGATCTCACGGAGCTCGTCGAGGTGGACGCGGAGCGCGCGTTCATCCTGCATCCGGGCGAATTCGTGCTCGGTTCCACCCTCGAGCGGGTCGCCCTCGCCGACGACCTGGTCGCC
Source organism: uncultured Actinomycetes bacterium (assembly GCA_963745645.1). Taxonomy (GTDB): domain Bacteria; phylum Actinomycetota; class Acidimicrobiia; order IMCC26256; family PALSA-610; genus CAVUFH01. Next base: position 19,430 of record CAVUYD010000007.1, on the reverse strand, counting down.
CGGCTCGAGGGCAAGTCCTCGCTCGGGCGGCTCGGGCTCCTCATCCACTCGACCGCCGGCTTCGTCGACGCGGGCTGGGACGGCCACCTGACGCTCGAGCTCTCGAACGTCGCCAACCTCCCGATCGCGATCTACGCGGGGATGAAGATCGGGCAGATCTCGTTCCTGCAGATGACCACCGCGGCCGAGCACCCGTACGGATCGGGCGAGGCGCAGTCGAAGTACCAGGGGCAGCGCGGGCCCACACCGAGTCGCTACTACCTCAACTTCCGCGACCCGTCCTGAGTCGCGCGGATGGCGGCGGAGCAGTACCGCGATCCGACCGCGGTCATGGTGCGCCGCATCACTGCGTTCGGCATCGATGTCATCCTCACCGTCGCGATCGTCGCGATCGCGTACGTCTCGCTCGCACGGAGCACCGAAGTGCCGAGCTATCTCCACAACGCGTGCGACATCGCGCGCATCGGCTCCAAGGTCTCCAACTGCGTGCAGCTCGGGAACACCATCTACACGCTCGAAGGTGGTGACGTCGCGACGGTGTGGCTGGCCGGCCTCGCGGTCAGCGTCCTGAATCTCGTGCTGCTCCAAGGCGCGACCGGTGGCACCGTGGGCAAGCACGCGCTGGCGCTGCGCGTCGTCGACGCAGACGGACGGCCGTGTGGCTTCGGCCGGGCGGTGGTGCGGTGGTTGCTGCTCGTCGTCGACGCGTTCTTCTGCTTCTTGGTCGGACTGATCACCGCGTTGTCGACCACAGGCCACCAGCGCGTCGGCGACCTCGTCGCGAAGACGTACGTGGTGAGTGCGCGCGACCTCGGCGTCGCGCCGGTCGAGCCGGTCACGCGAGGCGTTCTGTCCTAGACGTTCTTCGAGCGCGTCGCCGAACGCGTCGAGTGCGAGCGCGATCTCACGATCGTCGACCACCAGCGGCGGCATCCATCGCAGCACCGTGCCGTACGTGCCCGCGTTCATCAGCAGCAGCCGACCGGAGTCGAGGCAGTGGCGGCGCACCGCGTCGACGACGGCGGCGTCGGCGAACTCGGTCGCGATCATCAAGCCCTGCCCCCGGACCTGCACGATTCGCGGATCGGATGCCGCAAGTTCGGTGAGTCCGGCGGTGAGCTGCTCACCGCGGGCGCGGACGTTCTCGAGGAAGCCGGGCTCGGTCAGCACCTCGATCGACGCGAGCGCAGCCGCGCAGCCCATGGGGTTACCGCCGTACGTGCCCCCGTGGCTCCCCTTGGGCCAACGGGCCATGAGCTCCGCCCGCGCGCCGAGCGCGGAGAACGGGAACCCGGAAGCGATGCCCTTGGCCATGCACAACACATCGGGCTCGACGCCCGCGTGCGTCACCGCGAACATCTCACCCGTGCGCCCGAACCCGGACTGCACTTCGTCGGCGACGAACAGGATGCCGTGCTCCGCGCACCGGGCCGCGAGCCCTTGGAGGAACACGCGGGGCGCGGGCACGTAGCCGCCTTCACCGAGGACCGGCTCGATGATCATCGCGGCCGTCTCGGCCGGTGCGGTCTGCGCCGCGAGCAGGTGGTCGAGCCCGGCCAGGGCGCGGTCGGTCTCGGCGTCGGTGTCCGGCGCGAGCGGGTCGGGGAACGGCGCGACGAAGATGCCCGGCGGCAACGGTGCGTGGCCGGCGCGATAGCCCGACTTCGATGTGGTCATCGCCATGGTCAGGTGCGTGCGGCCGTGGAAGCTGCCGGAGAACACGATCACGTGCGGCCGGCCCGTCACTTGCTTGGCCAGCTTCACCGCGGCTTCGGTGATCTCCGCACCCGAGTTCGCGTAGAAGAACGTGTCGATGCTCGCGGGCGTGATCTCGGCCAGCCGGTCGGCGAGCGGCTCGAGCAGGTCGTGGTGGTAGCAGTTCACCTGGGCGTGGATGAACCGCTGGGCCTGCTGCGCGATGGCGGCCGACACCTTCGGGTGGCAGTGGCCGGTGGACGCGACCGCGATCCCGGCGGTGAAGTCGAGGTACTCGACACCGTCGGTGGTGGTGATCCAGCACCCCTTGCCCGACGCGACCTGCAGATCGGTGACCGAGAACCACACGTCGGAGAGGTGAGACGCCATGCATCAAGGGTACGCGCGACGATGAGCATGCGGAATTGTGAGCACGCGGACAGTGGGATCGGGCGGACACTGGTCGAGACGAGGAGCGCGCGTGATCGACTACACGACGTTCGAAGGGGCAGTCGGCCACAACTGGTACGACCTCGACCCGGAGCTGCAGCGGCTCGTGCGCGACGGCTGCCCGCCCGAGGACCGGGAGTGGGCGGAAGCGAAGCTCTCCGAGATGGGCGCGCTCGTGGGTGTGCGCATCGCACCCAACGCCGACATCGTCGACGCCAACCCGCCGCGGCTCGTCCGCTACGACCGGTGGGCGAACGAGGTCGACACCGTCGAGCACCATCCCGCGATGATCGACTCGAAGCGCGCGCTGTGGGAGTGCGGGTACGTGTCCGGGTTCGCCGCCGACGAATCCGCGCGCGGCCGCACGACACCGGGCGTCGTCATCGCCGCCGCGCACTACCTCGTGTCGCAGGCGGACACCGGATTGGTCTGCAGCACCGGGATGACGAGTGGTGTCGCCGGCCTGGTCGACGCGTACGCGCCACCTGATGTGCGATCGACACTGCTCGCAGGATTCCGCGCCGACGCCTTCGAGTCGGGCATCGACGGTTCGATGTTCCTCACCGAGCGCGACGGCGGCTCCGATCTCGGCAACACCGTGCATTGCACCGCGCGCGATCTCGGTGACGGTCGCGTGCAGATCGACGGCGAGAAGTGGTTCTGCTCGAACGTCGACGGTGAAGCGATCGCGCTGCTCGCCCGTCCGGAGGGTGCCACCGAAGGATCGGCCGGGCTCGGGCTCTACCTCGTGCCGGGCCACCTCGAGGACGGCACGCGCAACCACTTCACGATCCGCCGGCTCAAGGACAAGCTCGGCACCAAGAGCGTGCCGACGGCCGAGGTCGAGTTCCACGGTGCGATCGGGTACGCGCTGCGCGCGCAGCACGGAGATGGTTCCGGCTCCGACGCGCGCGGGCTCAACCGCATGATGGAGATGGTGAACGGCTCCCGCTTCGGCGTCGCGATGATGGGGCTCGGAATCGCACGCCGGAGCTTCCTCGAATCGGCGATCTGGGCGCACCACCGGCGGGTGCGCGGCCGGCTGCCTCGTCGACCTCCCGCTCGTGCGCGAACAGCTCGTCGATCTGCAGTGTCGAGCTCGAAGCGGCGGTCGCGCTCGGGCTCGAGTGCGCGACTCGCGTCGCGCCGGGACGACGGCGATCTCCTGCGGCGGGTGCTCGTTCCCGCGGCGAAGGCCCGGCTGTGCCGGCTCGGAGTCGAAGCCGCGAGCGCGGCGGTCGAGCTCTTCGGTGGCAACGGCTACTGCGAGGACTGGGGCATCACGCGCCTGCTGCGCGACGCGCAGTGCCACCCGATCTGGGAGGGCAGTGAGAACGTGTGCGTGCTCGACGTGCTGCGCGCCATGCGCCGCGACGGCCGCGCACGCGGCCGTGCTCGCGCGCATCGACGACGCGCTCGCGATCGCGGAGGCCGACGACGCGCCGCACACGGAGTCCGCGCGGCACGCAGTGCGCGAGCACCGAGACGCGCTCGCCCGGCGCATCGACGACGTGCTCGGGCGTGAACGCGACGAGTCGGAAGCGTGCAGCGCGGCCCTCACCGCTGCGCTCGCACACACGGTCTCGGCCGCACTGCTGCTCGAGCAGTCCGCAGGCGATGTCCGCAAAGGACTCGTGGCGTTGCGCTACGCGCGGCGCCACCTGCTCCCAGGGAGCGGGTGGGACGATCACATCGCCGTGTACGCAGGCCGCGAGATGCTCGGCTACGAGGCGATCGACGCGCCGGCCGCAGCCAAAGCCGCGGCCTGACGCGCGTCAGCCGACGAGTGCGGGCTCCCGCTCGGGCTCGGCGTGCGGGTCGTATCCGTCCTCGAACTCGGGTGCGGGCAGCCCCGCGCCGGCTTCGATGTCGAGGTTGGGCAGGAGCCGGTCGAGCCATTTCGGGAGCCACCAGTTCCAGTCGCCGAGCAGCTTCATGGTCGCGGGGACGAGCACGATGCGCACGACCGTGGCGTCGATGAACACCGCGGTCGCCAGACCGAGGCCGAACATCTTGATCGTCGGGTCCGTCGCTCGAGCACGAACGCGACGAACACGCTGATCATGATCAACGCGGCGGAGGTGATCACCCGCGCGGTGGCGGCGATGCCCTCGATGACCGCGCTCTCGTTGTCGTGCCGGCGCAGGTACTCCTCCCGGATGCGTGACAGCAGGAACACCTCGTAGTCCATCGACAGGCCGAACAGGATCGCGAACATCATCATCGGGAGGAACGACACGATCGGCACCGTCTCCTGGACGCCGACGAGCCCCTTCAGCCAGCCCCACTGGAACACCGCGACGATCACGCCGTACGCGGCGCCGATCGACAACAGGTTCATGACCGCGGCCTTGATCGGCACGGCCACCGAGCGGAACACCATCATCAGCAACAGCACCGACAACACGATCACCGCGCCGATGAACCACGGCAACCGGGAAGCCACCTTGTCTGAGATGTCGATGAACGTCGCGGTCTGGCCGCCGACGTACACCGCGGCGTCGCGCACACCGTCCATCGCCTGCGGGATCACGTCACTGCGGAGGCGGTGGATCAGCGCGGTCGTCGCTTCGTCCTGGGGCGAAGAGCGCGGGATGACGCGCAGCACCGCGGCGGTCCCGTTCGCGTTCGCCTGCGCCGGCGCGACCGCGGCGACATCAGGATCCGCCGCGACCCGCGCGCGAGCGGGTCGAGCGACGCGACCGACGCGCCGTTCAGCTCCACCGAGAGCAGCAGCGGGCCGTTGAACCCGGGGCCGAACCCGTCGGCGAGCAGGTCGTAGGCGCGGCGGGTCGTGATCGACTCGGGCATCGAGCCGTTGTCGGTCATGCCCAGGCGCAGGCTGAACACCGGCGCCATCAGCAACCCGAGCACGATGACACCCGCCGCGAGGTTACGCCACGGGTGCGCGGACACCTGGCGGCCCCAGCGGTGCCACATCGACTCGCGCGCGGGCCGGGTCGCGGCCGCGGCGGCGCGCCGGCGCAGGAACGGCAGGCGCACCGAGTCGATCTTGTGCCCCGCGAAGCCGAGCAGCGCGGGGAGGAGCGTGAGCGCGACGGCCACCATCACCGCCACCGTGAGCCCGGCGGTGAGCCCCATGACGGTGACCAGCGGGATGCCTGCGATCGCGAGGCCGCAGATCGCGATCATCACCGTGATGCCGGCGAACAGGACGGCCGCGCCCGCGGTCGCGAGCGCGGCGGCCGCCGCGTCCTCGACCGTCAGGCCGAGCTTCAGGTTCTCGCGGTGCCGCGTGACGATGAACAGCGCGTAGTCGATACCGACACCGAGGCCGATCATCGTCGCGATCGTCGGCGACACCGAGTTGACGTCGACGAAGCTCGCGATGATCGTGATCAACCCGACGCTGGTTGCGAGCCCCACGAGCGCGATGCCGATCGGGAGACCCATCGCGATGATCGAGCCGAACGCGAACAGCAGCACGATCGCGGCCACGAGCAGCCCGACGAACTCCTGGCCGCCGAACTCCGGCTGCACCGCCTCGGACGGGAGATCGCCGCCCAACTCCATGCGGACCACGTCCGAGCGGTTCACTTCGGCGGCCGTGGCTTCGAGCCGGCTGAACGCCGCGGTCCGGATCTGGTCCGACGGGACGTCGTACTGCACATCCACGTACGCGACGCGACCGTCGGGCGCGCGCTGGAGCGCGCCGACCGCATCGACGTGGGGTTGCTGCGCGACATCGGCGAGCGCGGTGTTGACGGCGGCCGCGGCCTCCGGGTCGGAGAGCGTGCCCGTGTCGCTCGCGAACACGAGTTGCGCGGAGGTGCCGGCGGCGGCCGGGAAGTCGCGCTGCAACACGTCGAGCGCGGTCTGCGACTCGACGCCCGGCGCCTCGAACGCATCGGACGTCTTGCCGCCGCTCAGCGAGCCGAGGGCGATGACGCCCACCGCTCCGATGACCCAGAGGAGGACGACGAGGCGGCGGCGGCGCACGGCGGCGCGGCCGAGTCGGTACAGGAGGCGAGACATGTCCGCCAGTTTGTGGCATAGACTGTCACTTGTCAACTTGTGACAGTCGACACACGATGACCCGAGGCAGGTGACGACAGATGACAGAAGCTGACAGACCGTGGCATACTCGGCGGGTGGTGACCGGGGGGTCCTGCAGCCCGTTCGGGCTGCGCGAGCGCAAGAAGGCGCACCGCGCGAGTCGATCATCGACGCCGCCATCGACCTGTTCGAGCGCAACGGCTTCGACGCCACCACGGTCGAGGAGATCGCGGCCGCGGCCGACATCTCGCCCCGTACGTTCTTCCGCTACTTCGAGTCCAAGATCGACGTCGTCATGGCGGAGAAGGGCGAGGACCACCCCGGCATCGAGACGCTGCTGATGGCCCGGCCGCCGGCCGAGGGCCCGGTCGAGGCGATGCACCAAGTGGTTCGCACCGAGCTCGGTCAGTCGCTCGCGGACGCGTCGTCGTTGAGCGCGCGGCAGTACCGCGTGGTGATGACGACACCGAGCCTGCGCGCGCTCGCGTTCGAGCACATCCACGCGCACCAGGACGCGATCGCAGGCGCGTTCGCGACCCGCCTGGGCGCGGACACCGACTCGCTCAAGCTCCACGTGCTCGCGGCCACCGTCGCGTCGACCACGTGGACGGTGCTCGAGCGCTGGGTCGCCGAGGGTGCCGAGCCCGACCGGCTCGTGCCGATGATCGACGAAGGCTTTGCCTGCATCGAGGCGACCGCGCCGGCGCCGGCGACACCGCGGCGCTGATCAGATACCCGAATCAGATCCCGATGTCGAACTGCGCGGTGACGGGCGCGGGTTGGTTCGGCTCGTTCTCGAGCGCTTCCCACAGGATCTCGGCGATGTCCTGGACCTTGACCTCCTCGTCTTTGCCCTGGCCCTTCACGCCGTCGTCGAACATCACGTAACAGAAGGGACACGCGACCGCGATGCGGGAGGCGCCGGTGGCGACGGCCTCCTGGCTGCGTTCGTCGTTGACCTTCTTGCCGATGTTCTCCTCCATCCACATGCGCGCGCCGCCGGCGCCGCAGCACATGCCCTTGGTGCCGTTGCGCGGCATCTCGACGAGGTCGATCCCGGCGAGCGAGCCGACGACACGGCGCGGCGCGAGGTACACGTCGTTGTGCCGGCCGAGGTAGCAGGAGTCGTGGTACGTCACGCGCTCCTCGAGCGACGCGCCCGCGAGCGAGAGCTTGCCGCTCGCGACGAGTTGGTCGAGCAGCTGGCTGTGGTGGATGACTTCGTAGTTGCCGCCGAGTTGCGGGTACTCGTTCTTCAAGACGTTGAAGCAGTGGGGGCACTGCGCCACGATCTTCTTCACACCCATGCTCTCGAACGTCTCGATGTTCTGCATGGCGAGCATCTGGAAGATGTATTCGTTCCCGGAGCGGCGGGCCTGGTCGCCGTTGCACATCTCGCTCGGGCCGAGGATCGCGAAGTCGAGCCCGGCGCGTTGCATGAGCTTGGCGAGGGCGCGGCTCGTCTTCTTGTTGCGGTCGTCGAAGCTGCCCGCGCACCCGACGAAGTAGAGGTATTCATGGTCGAACGGGCTGCCGGGCTCGACGATCTCGACGCCTTCGAGCGACGCGGCCCAGTCGCCGCGCTCACCCTGGTTCAGCCCGTACGCGTTCCCGGCGTTCTCCATCGAGCGGTACGTGTTGCCGAGCTCGGCGGGGAAGTCGCTCTCCATCAGCGTGAGGTAGCGCCGCATGTCGAGGATCTTGTCGAGGATCTCGATGTTGACCGGGCAGATCTCGTCGCACGCCTTGCAGGTCGTGCAGGCCCAGAGCTCCTCGGACGTGATGCGTTCGAAGACGCTGTCGGCGCCGATCGTGATCTCCGCGTCGACGCCCACCGGCGGCGAGGTCGGCGGGGTGCCGGTCGCGTTCATCACCTCTCCGACCTTCAACACGATCTCGCGCGGGTCGAGTGGCTTGCCCGTCGCGTGCGCGGGGCACACGGACGTGCACCGCCCGCAGATCGTGCAGGCGTCGGTGTCGAAGAGCTGCTTCCAGGTGAAGTCCGAGACGACCGCGGCGCCGAACGTCTCGAGCTCGGTCTCCATCAGGTTCGGCATGGGCTTCATCGCGCCCTTGGGCCGGTCGTTCGCCTTCAGATACATGTTCATCGGCGACGTGATCATGTGCCGGAGCTTCGTGGTGGGCAGGATCACGAGGAACGCGACGAACGCGAGGACGTGCAGCACCCACAGCCAGCGGTGCGCGTCGTGCAGCGTGCTGACCGACCAGGAGTCGACGAGCGCAGAGAGCGGGTAGCCGACGAACGACCACTTCTCGAACGCGGGCCGCCCGATGAGCGCGATGCGCAGGGCCTCGGTGAAGAACCCGCTGAGGCCGATCACGCCGAACGTGATGAGGATCGCGGCGTCCTCGGGCTTGGTCTTGATCCGGATCCGGTACGGGCGCTGCACGTACCGCCGCACGACCGCCCAGCCGATGCCGACGAGGAAGATGACGCCGGCGAGGTCGGCGCCGAAGGAGTACGCCTGATACGTGCGGCCGTGCAGGAACTTCAGCGACTCCGGTAGCTGGTGGTCGATCTCGAGGATCACGGTGACGACGAACAGGAAGAGGAAGCCGAAGTAGATGCAGGAGTGCATGATCCCGGCCGCGGGATCGCGTAGGAGCGTCTGCATCCACACGCCCTTGCGGAAGTCGCGGAGGCGCCGCTCGAAGTTCTTCTTGGTGGTGCGCCGATCGTCGGGCGCGCCCCGCTCGTAGTTCCGGAACCGCAGCGACACGAGGTACACGGTCATGAACAACATGATCGGGACCGTGATGTAGAAGGCCCAGTAGAGCGGGTCCGGGATGTTGACGAACACCTCGCGCGCGACGCTCGAGTCGTCGTGCCACTTCGTGAACCGCGGGACGATGCCCGATGCCACCGCACCCAGCGCGACGAGCACGCCGAGAATGAGTACGAGGTTGTGGGGTTTGATCCGCAGGCGCCGCATAGCCGCGGAAAATCTACATTGTCGCCGTCTCACGCTCGGTGGGCGGGCGCGCACGGCCGACCGTAGGATGCGCAGCCGTGGGGCTCAAGAACTTGTTCTCGCGACGCGACGACGGGCGGGCACGATCACTCGATGAAGCCGGCGCGCTCGCGGCCGCCGACGAGCTCGTCGCGCAAGGTCGCGCGCTCGAGGCCGTGGATCTCCTCGCCGAAGTGAACCGCCGGGCCCGCGGTGCGGCGATCGAAGCGCGCCTCGTTCGCCTGCGCCGGGAAGCCGTCGACGCGCTCACCCCGGTCGGGCGCACGCCGTGGCCACCGATCCAGCCCGACCCCTTCCCGGATGTCGTCGGGTGCACGCCGGAGGTCGCACGCCGCGGGTTGACGGCCGAGGTGCTGGGTGGCGCGGTCCTGCACCACGGATGCCTCGTGGTGCGCGGTCTGTTCGACGGCGCGCAGGTCGCGCGGACGTTGGAGTCCGTCGGACGGGCCTCGGCGCGACGCGATGCCTTCCTCGCGAGCGCGCCCGACGGGTTCGCGCCGGACGAGTGGTACCGGCCGTTTCCGACGGGTGAGACCAAGGACGAAGTGCAGCGGCGGCGGGTCGCCGGCAACGGCGGCACGTGGTTGGCGGACTCCCCGGCCGCCACCGCGCAGGTCCTCGACGATCTGGTCGCGTCCGGCGCGATCGCGGCGGTGGCCGAGCACTTCGGCGACCGCCCGCTGTTCTCGCTGCAGAAGTCGACGTTGCGATGCTCACCGCCCGTGAACGCCATCACCGGCTGGCACCAGGACGGGTCGTTCCTCGGCGACGGCGCGCGGGCCATGAACATCTGGGTGGCGCTGAGTGCCTGCGGAGGCGACCTCCCGACCCCTGCGCTCGAGCTGGTGCCGCGGCGGGTCCCCGACATCATGCCCACCGACGGCGGTCTGGGTTCCGCTTCGATCGCGGAGGCGAGCGTCGCACGCGTCGCGGGCGACACGCCGCCGATCCACCCGCAGTTCGCGGCCGGCGACGCCATCATGTTCGACGAGCGCTTCGTGCACCGCACGTATCTCACGCCGGGGATGCGCGACGCGCGTTACGCGCTGGAGTGCTGGCTGTTCGCGCCCACGTTCGCGGCCGAGCCGTACACCTCGCTGGTTGTCTGAGCGGCTCGAGTTCGCCGGGCTACTGGACGGTCTTGGAGTCGGACTCGCGGAGGCGCTTGGCCATGCCGGCGAGCAGCTTGCGCGAGAAGCCGGGGACCTCGTCGATGATCCCGGCGAACTCCCGCTGGCCGAGCACGACGAGCTCGACATCGCTCTCCGCGACCACGGTCGCGTTGCGGGGGGCCTTGTCGAGGAGGGCCAGCTCCCCGAACGCCTGACCGGGCCCGAGCGTCGCGATGCGGCGGCCCTGCCGGGTGACCTTGGCCGTCCCCTCCAGGATCACGAAGAACTCGTGACCGGTCTCGCCCTCGGTGACGAGGACCTTGCCCGCCGGGACCCGCACGTCCTCGGCCCGCCGGGCGACCAGCTGCAGGTCCTTGCGCGAGCACGCGCTGAAGAGGGACACCTCTTGGAGGTGGTCGATGAAGGTGTCGCGGCGAGCCATGGGCACGCAAATTAACCGCCGGCCGCCGATTGTGCACATGGCGCCCAGATTCTGGCTCCTGGGGGAATGTGAGCGGGGTCGACTCAAGTTAGACTCTGCGTACCTGCTCAACTTCTGAGCCCGTTTCGCGTCCCCATCAATCCCGATCCCGTTCCCCCCCATCTGTTTCTCGGAGGCAACACATGTCCAAGGCCGTCGGTATCGACCTCGGCACCACCAACTCGGTCGTCGCCGTGCTCGAGGCGGGCGAACCCGCCGTCATCCCCAACGCCGAAGGCGCCCGCACGACGCCGTCGGTCGTCGCGTTCTCGAAGACCGGCGAGGTGCTCGTCGGCGAGGTCGCGAAGCGCCAGGCGATCACCAACCCCGACCGCACGATCCGCTCGGTCAAGCGCCACATGGGCACCAACTGGTCGGTCGACATCGACGGGAAGGCGTACAAGGCCCAGGAGATCTCCGCGCGCACGCTGCAGAAGCTGAAGCGCGACGCGGAGCAGTACCTCGGCGAGACGGTGAACCAGGCCGTCATCACCGTGCCCGCGTACTTCGATGACGCCCAGCGCCAGGCCACCAAGGAGGCCGGCGAGATCGCGGGCCTCGAAGTGCTGCGCATCATCAACGAGCCCACCGCGGCCGCGCTCGCGTACGGCCTCGACAAGGAAGGCTCGGACCAGACGATCCTCGTGTTCGACCTCGGCGGCGGCACCTTCGACGTGTCGGTGCTCGAGATCGGTGACGGCGTGTTCGAGGTCAAGTCGACCGCCGGCAACACCCACCTCGGTGGCGACGACTGGGACCAGCGCGTCATCGACTGGATGGTCGGCGAGTTCAAGAACGCGCACGGCGTGGACCTCGCGAACGACAAGATGGCGTTGCAGCGCCTGAAGGAAGCCGGCGAGAAGGCGAAGATCGAGCTCTCGAACTTGCAGGAGACCTCGATCAACCTGCCGTTCATCACCGCGACCAGCGAAGGCCCGCTCCACTTGGAGCTCACGCTGACGCGCGCGCGCTTCCAGGAGATGACCGCGGATCTGCTGCAGGCCTGCAAGGGCCCGTTCGAGCAGGCCATCCGCGACGCCGGGCTCGACAAGAGCAAGATCGACCACGTCATCCTCGTCGGCGGTTCCACCCGCATGCCTGCGGTGAGCGACCTGGTGCACGACATGACCGGTCAGGACGCGCACAAGGGCGTCAACCCGGACGAAGCCGTTGCGCTGGGCGCGTCGATCCAGGCCGGTGTGCTGAAGGGTGAGGTCAAGGACATCCTGCTCCTCGACGTCACGCCGCTGTCGCTTGGTATCGAGACCAAGGGCCAGATCATGACGAAGCTCATCGAGCGCAACACCACGATCCCGACGAAGAAGTCGGAGACGTTCACGACGGCGGACGACAACCAGCCGAGCGTGGAGATCAAGGTGCTGCAGGGCGAGTCGGACATGGCGTACCGCAACAAGCCGCTCGGTACGTTCACGCTCACCGGCATCCCGCCGGCACCGCGTGGCATCCCGCAGATCGAGGTCACGTTCGACATCGACGCGAACGGCATCGTGCACGTGTTCGCCAAGGACCTGGGCACGGGCAAGGAGCAGTCGATGACGATCACGGGCGGCACCGCGCTCGGCAAGGACGACATCGCGCAGATGGTGAAGGACGCCGAAGCGCACGCCGAAGAGGACAAGCGCAAGCGGGAAGAGGCGGAGATCCGCAACGACGGTGACTCGCTCGTCTACCGCACCGAGCAGTTGCTGAAGGAACACGCCGAGAAGGTCTCGACCGAGGACCGGGAGAAGATCGAGGCGGCGTTGAAGCGGCTGAAGGACTCGCTCGCGGGCACCGACATCGACCAGGTGCGGAGCGCGCACGAGAACCTGCTCACCGAGTTCCAGCAGTTCTCGTCACGGATGTACGAGAACGCCTCGGCGCAGAACCAGCAGGCGGCCGGCGGTGCCGGGAACGCCGGTGGCTCCGCGGACGCACCCTCGGACGACGAGGTCGCGGACGCCGAGATCATCGACGACGACCAGCAGAGCGCCTAACCCGCCATGCCGGGACACGACGAAGCGGTTCCGGACCCGGCGCAGGACGAGCCGGGTCCGGACACCGTGACACCCGATGACGACCAAGTGAGTGACGACGTGATCGCGCCTGACGAGCTCCGACAATTCGAAGCCGACCTCTCGTCGCTGCAACGCGAGCGGGACGAGTGGCTGGACACGACGCGTCGCCTGCAGGCGGACTTCGAGAACTACCGCAAGCGCGTCGTGCGCGAGCAGACCGCGCTCGTCGAGCGCGCGTCCGAAGGTCTCATCGAACAGATGCTGCCGGTGCTCGACAACTTCGAGCTCGCGCTGCGCGGCATCACGGCCGAACACGAGCAGGTCCGCAAGGGCGTCGAGCTCGTGTACGCCGAGTTGCTGTCGGTGTTGGAGCGCAACGGCCTCGAGCGCATCGACGCGCTGGGAACGCCGTTCGATCCGAACGAGCACGAAGCGGTGATGCAGGACGACGGCGACGGCGAACCGGTCGTCGGTGACGTGTTGCGCACCGGTTGGAAGATGAAGGGTCGCGTGTTGCGACCGTCGATGGTGAAGGTCACGAGGAACTAGGAGAACACGACTCCACATGGCCGCGCAGCGAGAGTGGTTCGACAAGGACTACTACGACGTTCTCGGTGTCCCCGAGGGGTCGACCGACAAGGAGCTCGCGCGCGCCTACAAGAAGCTCGCGAAGCAGTACCACCCCGATGCGAACCAAGGGAACAAGGACGCGGAGGAGCGCTTCAAGGAGATCTCGGCTGCGTACGACGTGCTCGGTGACAGCGCCAAGCGCAAGGAGTACGACGAGGTCCGGCGCATGGTCGCGTCCGGCGCGGGCCCGAGCGGACCCGGTGGGTTCGGGCCGGGCGGCTTTGGTGGCGGCCAGACGTTCCGCTTCGAGACCGACGGCGACAACGGCTTCTTCTCGGATCTGCTCGGTGGCATGTTCGGCGGAGGAAGCGGTCGCCGATCGCGGCGGGGCGGTGGCGCAGGTGGCGCGACCGGACCGCAGCGCGGTCAGGACCTCGAGACCGAGCTGTACCTCTCGTTCGACGACGCGGTGAAGGGTGTCACCAGCACCGTGCGGTTCCGCTCGGACGCGGTGTGCTCGACCTGTCACGGCAACGGTGCCGCGCCGGGGACCTCACCGGAGACGTGCCCGCAGTGCCACGGTGTCGGCACGATCGCCGTCGACCAAGGCCCGTTCTCGTTCTCGCAGGTGTGCCCGACGTGTGGTGGTCGGGGCCAGGTGATCCCCACGCCGTGCCCGACGTGTCACGGCCGCGGTGTCGAGGTGCGCGACCGCGAGGTCAAGGTGCGCATCCCCGCCGGCGTCGCCGACGGGCAGCGCATCCGCGTCAAGGCGCGCGGCGGCGCGGGCAACAACGGTGGACCGGCCGGCGACCTCTACGTGATCGTGCACGTCGGGGCGCACGCGATCTTCGGCCGCAACGGCAGTGATCTGACGCTGCACGTGCCGGTGACGTTCGCGGAGGCGACACTCGGTGCGAACGTGAAGGTTCCCACCCTCGACGGGCAGGTGACGGTGCGGGTGCCGCCCGGCACTCCGAGCGGCAAGGTCATGCGCGTCCGGGGCAAGGGCATCCCGAGCGGCAACGGCAAGGGCTCCGGCGACCTGCTGGTCACCGTCGACGTGCAAGTGCCCACCGAGCTCAGCGACGAGCAGCGCGAGGCGATCGAGGGCCTGACCAAGGTCCTCGACGGCTACCCGCGCGCCGCGCTGTTCGCGCGACGTGGAGCAGGGGGAGTCCGATGGACGCTGACGGCCGGGCGCTGTACGTGATCTCGGTCGCGGCCGAGCTCGCAGGGATGCACCCGCAGACGCTGCGCATCTACGAGCGCAAGGGCTTGATCGAGCCCGCGCGCACGAGCGGGCGCAGTCGTCGGTACTCGGAGCGCGACATCGAGCTGCTGCGCCGCATCCAGGAACTGAGCGGTGACGGCGTGAGCCTCGCCGGCGTGCAGCGCATCCTCGGGCTCGAAGAGGAGCTCGGCGGCGCGCGCCGTCGCATCGCGGAGTTGGAAGCGCGCATCGACTCGATGCGCGAGGAAATGGAACGGCGCGTCGAAAGCGTTCGCAAGGAGTACCGGCGCGACCTCGTGCCGCGCCATTCCGGAACCGTCGTTCGTTTCGAAGCCGGCCGTCGTCGTTAGCAAAGGGCACTGAAGATGGCACTCGACCCCAACCGATTCACACGCAAGACCCAAGAAGCGCTCGGCGCCGCGCAAGCGCGTGCGCGCGACACCGGGAACACCGAAGTGTCGTCGCTGCACCTCTTGCGCGCGCTCCTCGACCAGCCCGAAGGGGTCGTCACCGGGGTGATCGAACGGATCGGCGTCGACCTCGCGGCCCTGCGGACCCGCGTCGACGAGGAGCTCGAGCGGCAGCCGCGCGTGAGCGGTGCGACCGTGCGCGACGCGCAGCTCGCATCCGAGGCCTTCCGTCTGCTGGAAGAAGCCGACAAGGCGCGAGCTCAGCTCGACGACGAGTACCTCTCGAGCGAGCACGTGCTGCTCGCCATGACCGACGTGCCCGGCGGCGTCGGCGATGTGTTGCGCGGCATGGGCGTCACGAACGACGCCGTGCTCGACGCGCTGAAGCAGGTGCGCGGGTCGCACCGCGTCACGAGTGACAACCCGGAAGAGCAGTACCAGGCACTGGAGAAGTACGGCCGCGACCTCACCGAGGCCGCGCGCGCCGGCAAGATCGACCCCGTCATCGGCCGCGACGAAGAGATCCGCCGCATCATCCAGGTGCTGTCCCGTCGCACGAAGAACAACCCCGTGCTCATCGGCGAGCCGGGTGTGGGCAAGACCGCGATCGTCGAAGGGCTCGCGCGCCGCATCGTCGAAGGCGACGTGCCCGAGGGCCTGCGCAACAAGCGCGTGATCGCGCTCGACATCGGCTCGATGGTCGCCGGCGCGAAGTACCGCGGCGAGTTCGAGGAGCGGTTCAAGGCCGTGCTCAAGGAGATCGCCGACTCCGAAGGCGAGATCGTCACGTTCATCGACGAGATCCACACGCTCGTCGGCGCGGGTGGTGCCGAAGGTGCGGTCGACGCGGGCAACATGATCAAGCCGATGCTGGCGCGCGGTGAGCTGCGGCTCGTCGGCGCGACGACGCTCGACGAGTACCGCAAGTACATCGAGAAGGACGCCGCGCTCGAGCGCCGCTTCCAGCAGGTGTACGTCGGCGAACCGTCGGTCGAGGACACGATCGCGATCCTGCGCGGGCTCAAGGAGCGCTACGAGGTCCACCACGGTGTCCGCATCCAGGACGCCGCACTCGTCGCGGCCGCGGTGCTGTCGGATCGCTACATCACCGCCCGGCAGCTCCCCGACAAGGCCATCGACCTCATCGACGAAGCCGCGTTCGCGTCTGCGCATCGAGATCGACTCGATGCCGTTCGAGATCGACGTGGTCGAGCGCCGCATCCGTCAACTCGAGATCGAACGCGCCGCGCTGCAGAAGGAGACCGACGACGTCTCGAAGCAGCGGCTCGACGCGCTCGAGGCGGAGCTGCAATCACTGCAGGAGGAGCGCGACGGGATGGTCGCGCACTGGCAGACCGAGAAGGACGCGATCAGCGCGATCCAGGAAGGCAAGGAGCGGCTGGAGTTCGCCAAGCTTGAGGCCGAGCGGGCCGAACGCGACGGCGACCTCGAACGCGCCGCGCAGCTCCGCTACGGCCACATCCCCGTGCTCGAGCGTGAGGTCACCGAGCTGAGCACGCGGCTCAACGACCTGCAGCACGACGGTGCGATGTTGAAGGAAGAGGTCGACGAGGAAGACGTCGCCGACATCGTGGCCAAGTGGACCGGCATCCCGGTGTCCCGCCTCATGGAAGGCGAGGTGTCGAAGCTGGTGCGGCTCGAGGACCACTTGCACGAGCGCGTCATCGGCCAGGACGAGCCGGTGCAGGCGGTCGCGAACGCGATCCGACGTTCTCGCGCCGGGCTCTCCGACCCGCACCGCCCGATCGGTTCGTTCCTGTTCCTCGGGCCCACGGGTGTCGGCAAGACCGAGCTCGCTCGCGCGCTCGCCGAGTTCATGTTCGACGACGAGCGGGCCATGGTGCGCATCGACATGTCCGAGTACATGGAGAAGCACTCGGTGTCTCGGCTCGTCGGCGCGCCTCCGGGCTACGTCGGTTACGAGGAGGGCGGTCAGCTCACCGAAGCGGTGCGCCGGCGCCCGTACGCGGTGATCCTGCTCGACGAGATCGAGAAGGCGCACACGGACGTGTTCAACGTGCTGCTGCAGCTGATGGACGACGGCCGGCTCACCGACGGTCAGGGCCGCACGGTCGACTTCACCAACACCGTCGTGATCATGACGTCGAACCTGGGTGCCGGTGGCACGGAAGAGCAGGTGATGGCTGCGGTGCACGCGCACTTCAAGCCCGAGTTCCTCAACCGGATCGACGAGATCGTGGTGTTCCACCGCTTGTCGCAGGAGGACATCGCGCGGATCGTCGACATCCAGGTGGAGCAGCTCGCGGCGCGGCTCGCCGACCGCAACCTGCACCTCGAGCTGACGCCCGCGGCACGCGACCACGTCGCCACCGTCGGCTACGACCCCGATTTCGGGGCCCGTCCGCTCAAGCGCGTGTTGCAGCGCGAGGTCGCGGACCCGATCGCGCTCGAGTTGCTGAAGGGTGCCTACGCCGACGGCGACACGATCGTCGTCGACGCGGCCCCCGACGGCCACCTCGTCTTCGAGTCTGCGGCCACCGCCGACTTCGTCGTCTAACCAGTCGGTTCAGCGCTGGAGGTCGGGCGGCACGGGGTGACGGAACAGCTCGGACGCGTTCTGCCAGGTGATGCGGCGCGCGTCGGCTTCGTCGACTCCTTGCCCCTCGAGCTGGCGCACGAGCATCGCTTGGGTGTCCGGCCACGACGAGTCCGCGTGCGGGTAGTCGGACTCGACGAGGATGTGGTCGACGCCGATGCGATCGCGGACGCGCATCCCCGAGTCGTCGTCGAGCGCGCAGAACCAGAAGTTGCGGCGCAGGACCTCGCTCGGCGCGAGGTCGACGTCCCGCCACGTCGGCAGATAGCCCAGCTGGTACTTGTAGCAGTGGTCGAGCCGGTCCATGATCCCCGCGACCCAACCGATCCCGCCCTCCGACAGGCAGATCTTGATCTCGGGGAAACGCACCGGGATCTTCGAGTAGAGCCAGTCGACCGCGGAGTACATGCCGTACGCGCCGAAGAGCACTGCGGGGATCTCGGGCGGCGCGTCGTCGGAGGTGGTCGGCGACGTTCCGGAGCTGCCGACGTGCAGGCACAGCACGGTGTCCGTCTCCGCGCACGCACGGAACAGCGGATCCCAATGACCCGAGTGGATCGAAGGTAGCCCGAGCTTGTCGGGCGCTTCGGAGAACGTCGCGGCCTTGAACCCGCGCGCCGCGTTGCGGTGGATCTCCTGCGCCGCGATCTCGGGATCGCGCAGATACGTGATCTGGTTCGGCACGAACCGATCCGGGTGCGCGCCGGCCCACGCTTCCAGGTGCCAGTCGTTGTACGCGCGCATCGCCGCGAGCGCGAGCTCCTCGTCGTCCGGCCAGAGCGTCAAACGTTGACCGACGAAGCCGGGCAGGAACGAGGGGAAGCAGAGCGACGCGAACACGCCGTCGATGTCCATGTCGGCGACGCGCGCGTCGACATCCCACGTGCCGCGTCGCATCTCGTCGAAGCGGGTCGGTTCGAAGCCGAACTCGGTGTTCGGGCGGCCGGCCACCGCGTTGAACCCGACGTTGGGCAGCACTTGCCCCTGCCAGATCCACGCCTCGCCGCCGTCGTCGGTGGGCAAGATGCGGGGCACGTCGTCGCGGAACTTCGCCGGGAACCGTCCCGCGAACGTGTCGGGCGGCTCGACGACGTGGTCGTCGACGGAGATGACGGTGTAGCGCACCGCGGCGGGCTCGGGCTCGGGGAGGAACGTCACCTGTTCCCGCCGGCCCTTGCCGCCGCCGAACGCGGCCGAGCGCGCGAGGTCGTCGATCGACATGCCGGTCACTCGAGCACCTCCGGCTCGCGCGCGAGCAGCTGCCGCACCGCACCTTCCCAGTACGCGCGTGGCGTGTTCTGCACGAGCGCGGGCTTCAGCGCGGCACGTTCAGGGGCGGGCAGCTCGACCGGTACGCGTCCCGACCGCAGGATGTCGTAGGTCATGCGGCACATGCGCTCGAACGTCGCGGCCTTGTAGCACGCGGCTGCGAGCGTCGGCGCGGTGACGATCGCGCCGTGGTGCGCGAGCAGGATGCCGGAAGCCTTCCCCACCTGGTCGGCGAGCCACTCGCCGTCGGCTGCGCCTTCGATCGCGCCGTACTCGTCCACGCACGCGAGCTCGCCGTCGAAGATCGCCGCGTTCTGGTGCACGATGCGCGGCGACTCGCCCATGCTCGCGAGCAACGTCGCGTGGTAGGGGTGGTTGTGCACGATCACCGCGGCGTCGTCCCGGGCGCGGTGCAGCTCGGTGTGCAGGAACACCACGGGCGTGACGTCCCATTCGCCCGCGACGATCGCGCCGCCGGCATCGAGGCGGACGATCTGCGAGGCGCGCACCTCCTCCCACCACACACCCCACGGGTTGACCCACATGCCCCCATCACCGGTCGTCACGTCGTCGGTGCTCCACGTGACGTGGCAGCGATACGTT